>NZ_OZ245771.1:0-1200000 GCF_965227715.1 Aestuariivirga sp.
GCACAACCTGTGCCCAGAATAACTGGTCATAGCCCGAAAGCCTGGTTTCGAATCCGCTCATGAACAGCCCGAGGGCAAAGCCCGCAAAGCCGATCATGCTGAGGAGCCTGGCCGGCATGACCCGGTCCAGCAGCACCGAGACGGGGGCGGACACAAGCTGCGCGAGCCCTGTGACCAGGACCACCAGACCGATTTCAACCGGCCCCATGTAGCGCACCAGAGAAAGGAACACGGGCAGCAGATAGACGGAGCCATAAAGCCCGATGCCGAGCACGAAGCTCAGGGCGCAGCCATAGGCCAGGTACCGGTCCTTGAAGAGGCTGAAATCAACCGCGGGCCTGGGCCTTCGGATGGTGACGGCCAACAGCAATGCGAACCCCGCGAAGAGGGAGAGCGTCAGGGGCGAGAACCAGCCGATGTCAGGGGCCTGTTTGAGGCCGATCTCAAGGCAGGCGAGTGAAATGGCGATGAAGACGACTGACGTAACGTCGAGATCGCGGAGCAGCCCGAACTCCATCTTCTCGCGTGGGAGGCACCAAAGGCCCAGAATGACGGTGATGGTGCCAGGTATGGTGTTGATGAGAAACAGCCACTGCCAGGAGAGGTTCTCGGTGATGAGGCCGCCCACAATGGGGCCCGTCGAAGGAGCAATGACGGCGACGACGCCCGCCAGCACGGTCGCCACCCCTTGCTCGGTTCCGGGCCGGAACAGCAGGAAGACGGCCGCAAAGACGATGGGCATCAGCACACCCGCCGCCATGCCCTGGAGCACCCGGAAGGCCACCAGCATGGCAAAACCATTGCTCATCGCGCAGCCGATGGAGGCGGCGGTAAACATGATGATGGCGGCCACCAGCAGATTCCGCATCGAGAACACCCGCATGAGCAGGCCGGTGAGCGGGATCGTCACGATTTCGGCAATGAGATAGGAGGTTTGGACCCAGCTCATCCGGTCCGCCCCGATCTTCAGCGCCTTTTCGATGACGCCGAGCGAGGTGATGACGATCTGGATGTCGAGCACCGCCATGAACATGCCGGCGCACAGGGCGGCGAAGCCCAGCCACTTGCGGGTTTCACTTATCGTTATTGCGGGCAAGGCACTTTCACTCATCGCGGGCGCACTATGGACCAGCCTTCCGCCTGATCCAATGCCCATACGCAGTTGTGAGACTTGTATTTGCCTCAGGCATTTCCGTAAGGTAGGGGCATGCGCCGTCTCCTGTTCCTGGTTCTCATTGGATGTGCCAGCCCGGCCCAGGCCATGAATTGGGAGGGCCACGACGACTGGATGGCGGACATTGACCCGGCAATCGCCTTCGAGCATTCGGTGCCGCAGGCGGCTGCCATTCCGGCAGTGCCTGCGAGATGTAAAGAGGGGGAGAGCACAAAGGCGAACAACCCCTATGAGCAGATCCCCTTGCCCCATCATGATTGTCGCGCCGCAGAGGAACTGGCAGAACCGCACCCCTGACACTGCTATGTTCTGAAGCGCCCAAGGAACCGCCACGCCGTGATTGATTACATTCAGCCCTATCTGGACTATTTCACAGCCAATCCGGAGTGGGCGCTCGTCATCATCTTCCTGATCGCACTTGGCGAGGCCTTGCTCATCATCGGGCTCTTTGTGCCCTCGACCGCGGTGCTGGTGGGCGCGGGTGTGCTGGTGGGCACGGGGCATCTGCATTTCTGGCCCGTTATCATTGCCACCTGCCTCGGCTGCATCGTGGGCGACCAGTTTTCCTATTGGGCGGGGCGCATGTTCGGGCAGCGGCTGAAGACGCTGTGGCCGCTCAATCATTATCCTCAGCTCGTCGCCAAGGGCGAAGATTTCGTGCGGGTGCATGGCGGCAAGTCGATCGCCATCGGGCGTTTCGTGCCGGGGGTGAAGTCGGTCGTACCGGGCATCGTCGGCATGTTCGGCATGAACCAGCTGTTCTTCATCTTCGTCAATGTAACGTCGGGGATATTCTGGTCCTTCGCCCATGTGGTGCCCGGCGTTCTGATCGGGCAGGGCCTGGCCTTCGCGGGCGAGTTGAGCGGCCGGCTTCTGGTCGTGCTGCTGGTGCTGCTCCTCATTCTGGCCTTCGCGGGTTATGTGATCCGGCTGGCGGCGGCGGGTGTCTCACCTTTCCTCAATCATTTGCTGGCGCGCGTTTCCGGCTGGGCGGCGGCGCGGCGCGGCCGCTCCTGGCATCGATTTTCGCGTGCCGTCTCGCCTGACAATCCGCGCTCCGTGGGAATCGTCCTGTTTGCGGCCATCATGTTCACCGGGCTCGTGGCGCTGGCGAACCTCGGCATCCGCATGGCGTCTAGCAGCGCCGTCTCCAACATGGACCTGTCGATTGCGAGCCTGATGCGCGAGTCGCGCAATGCGCCCGCCGATGAGATCATGACGGTCATCACCATGATGGGGGATACGGTGGTGATGCTGGCACTCGCCATTGCCATTGTCGGCTGGCTCATCTGGCACAAGGCCTATCGCGCGGCCTGGGCGGCGGGCTTCGCCATTGCCGCTGCGAAAGTGTTCGAGCTTGGCATGAAGCTGGGCGTCCAGCGCGTAAGGCCCACCGAACTCGGTTACACGGGTGCAAGCTTCTACAGCTTTCCCTCGGGCCATGCGACCATGGCGGCGGTGATCTTCGGCATCCTCGCCGTGCTGGTGAGCCATTCCATGGGCCGCTGGGGCAGGGCGGTGGTGTATGCCACCTGCGGCATTCTCGTGGTGGTGATCGCCTATTCGCGCATTTATCTGGGCGCGCACTGGCTTTCGGACGTGCTGGCGGGGCTGCTCTTCGGCTCGGTGATGATGGCAGCCTTCGGTGTTGCAGTTGAGGCGATACCGCCGCGCCGGATCAAGCCGCTTGGCCTCTTCGCCACAGCACTCGTTGTGTTCCTGGGGGCGGGCGCGCTCCATGTGGCAACCGGGCTCCGCCAAGCCAATGAGATGTATGCCATGCCGGAGCGCCAGATCCTGGTGCCGATGTCGCAATGGGTGGAGCGCGACTGGGCAACATTGCCCGCCCGCCGCATCGACCTCGCGGGAAAGCCGGAGGAAAGCTTCATCGCGCAATTCGCGGGCGAGCTGGACCCGCTGGCGAAGCTCCTCGCCGCCGATGGCTGGACGGCCACCCCGGTGTGGACCTGGCGCGAAAGCCTGCCCTATCTCAACCCCAATGCCACTCTGCCGGAACTGGCTCCGAAGCCGGCGCTTCATGAGGGGCTCAAGGCCCGCCTCACTCTCACCCGCGTGCCGCCTGGCGAGAAAGATGGGCGCGAGGTGCTTCGCATCTACAAGACCGGCCTCGCCATGGCTGAGGCCAGCAGCTACAAGCCGATCTATCTCATAAGCCTAACGCGCGAGGTCAAAACCCATGGCTTCGATCTCTATGCGATCCCGGCGTCGAGGCCTGCGTCTGCGGCCGACATTGAGGAATTGCGCGGCGTGCTCGCCCGCGCCCAGGGCCTCTCTATTCTGGCCCAGCATGAGCGTGGCGGCGACCGGCAGGATTTGATCACCGCGATTCCCTGAGGCCGGAGCATTAGCTCCCGGTTACTTCCTGCGGTCGCGTTTCAGCTTCCACAGTTCCCAGAAGCCGAAGCCCAGCACCAGGCCGAGGACGAGCACCATTTCAATCAGTCCAAGTGCGCTGCCGTTCATGGGCGCTGCTTCTCCAGCCGCGTGAACAGGTCCATGAGCCACTGGGCCCGCTCATCGAGCGTGCGTGGCGGACGCTGCGGTTCACCGGCCTTTGCCACCGAATCAAGCAGGAATTGGGCCGAAGCCACAGCAGGTGCTTCTGATGCTGCCGCCGCTGCAAGGGAAGCGGCAACACCCTGCAAGAGAAGCGTGAGCTTTCGCGAAGTGGGAACGACGGCGCGCCGGGAGATGCTGTCACAGCCGTTTCGTTCAACATCACGGCCGATCTCGGCATAGAGCAGGCGCGCAGCATGGATCGAGGGCCGGCAGGCGGCGGGAAGCATCGCAATGCCGGACATGCTCCGGGCATAAAGGCGGTCCGCCTCCGCCAGGATGCGCTGGGTGACGGCTGCAATTTGGGGAGAGTGGCGGGGGTCACTGAGGAATGAATCGGGATCGATACCTGCCTCCAGCAGCCAGGCCAGTGGCAGGTAAAGCCGTCCGTTCCGTGCGTCTTCGCCCACGTCGCGCGCGATGTTGGTGAGTTGCATCGCAACGCCCAGATCGCAGGCACGGGCGATCGCAGCAGGAGCACGCACCTCCATGATGAGTGACATCATGGCGCCCACCGTTCCGGCAACGCGCACGGCATAGGCATGGACATCGTCTAGTGTCTGGTAGCGCCGGCCGGCCGCGTCCCAGGCAAAGCCTTCGATCAAGGCTTCTGGAATCTCGCGCGGGATCGCATAACGAAGCGCCACATCGGCGAAGGCGCGGTCTGCTGGGTGGTCGTCAGGGTGGCCACGATACATGCGCTCGAGGCGAATCAGGAGGCGGTCAACGGCGGCGCGGCTGTCATCCGAACCATCGACCAGGTCATCCGCCACCCGGCAGAAGGCATAGAGCGCGCGCGCCGCATCGCAAACGCGCTGCGGAAGTAGAAGTGACGCGGTGTAAAAAGTCTTCGATCCATTGCGGATCATCTGGCGGCACTCCGCGAGATCCGCGGGCGAGACGAGCGGTTGATCAGGCAAAGGCGGATGCATCGGGGACCACCGTATCGAGAATGCGGGCTGAGGAGATGACGCCGGGAATACCCGCACCGGGGTGCGTGCCGGCGCCGACGAGAAAGAGATTTTCGATGTCCTCCGCCTTGTTGTTGGGCCGGAACCAGGCGCTTTGCAGCAGCACCGGCTCAAGCCCGAAGGCAGCGCCCTTGAATGAGTTGAGGCGGGATTCGAAATCCATGGGGGTGATGATCTTCTCCGTCACGATGTGTTTGCGAAATCCGGGAAGAACGGTCGCATCCAGATGCGCGGCAATGGCATCGCGGTAGGGGCCTGCGCGTGTGGTCCAGTCAATCCCTGAGTCCTGGTGGGGTACGGGCGAGAGAACGTAGAAACTGTCAGCGCCAGCCGGTGCAAGCGAAGGGTCGCTTGCGGTTGGGCGGTGGAGATAGAGGCTGAAATCCTCCGCGAGTTGCTTCTTCTCGAAAATGTCATGCAGGAGCTCGCGGTAGCGTGGCCCCATCATGATCGTATGGTGGCGGACATCCGGATATTGGCGGTTAACACCGAAATACCAGACGAACAGGCTCATCGAGTAGCGGGCGCGCTTGAGCTTCGCGTCGCTCCAGCGCTTTCGCGGCGCATTGCGCAGCAGCCTTGTGTAGGTGTGGGCGGTCTCGGCGTTGGAGATGACGATCTTCGCAGGCACCACACGTCCGCTAGAGAGCCTCACGCCCGACGCGCGATTGCCGCTGCAGATGATTTCATCGACCCCGCTGTTGAGCTCGATGCGCCCGCCCTGGCGCCTGATCAGCCCAGCCATGGCATTCACCACTGCGCCCGTGCCGCCCATGGCGCAGTGGACGCCATATTGGCGTTCGAGATAGGCGATCATGCTGTAGATCGCCGTCACCTTGAACGGGTTGCCGCCGATGAACAGCGGGTGAAAGCTGAGTGCCATGCGGATCTTCGGGTTTTTGACCCGCGCCGCCACATGGGCGTGCACGCTGCGCCAGGCGCCCAGCCTCAAGAGATCGGGCGCGATCTTCACCATGTCCAGCGGCGATCCGAATGGAACGTGGCCCAGCTGTTCGAAGCCGATCCGGTAGATCGCTTCGCTCTCGGCCATGAAGCGTTCATAGCCTGCAACGTCCTCCGGTGCGATGCGGCGCACTTCATCGCGCATGCGGTCAGGGTCCGCGCAGCAGCTCATCACCGAGCCGTCATCGAAGCGGATGTCATAGAAGGGATTGAGCGGCTTCAGCGTCACGTCATCGGCGAAGCGCGCGCCGGCGAGGGCCCACAATTCATCGAGGATGAAGGGCGCGGTGATGATGGTGGGGCCGGCATCGAAGGTGAAACCATCCTGCTTGAACACGGAAGCCCGGCCGCCCGGCTGTTCGAGTGCCTCAAAAACAGTCACGCGATAGCCGCGCGCACCCAGCCTGATCGCCGCCGCAAGCCCGCCGAGGCCGCTGCCAACAATCACCGCATGCGGGCGGCGGTCCGATGTGTCGCCAGTTGCCGGGCGATGTTCGGTGTCTGTAAACATAAGTTGACAGTAGAGCCTGTCAGAATTGTTTTGGCAAGAGGGGAGATGGTGGGGAGTGTCTCCCCTTCTCCCATCCTACGGACGGAAGAAGGGAAAACCCGGTTCCGCGATAATGGCCGCAGCACCCGTGGGGTCTTCCTCATGGGCGAGGTGGCCCAGGCCCTTCATCTCCACAAGGCTTGCCTGGGGTACGAGTTTTGCGGCCTGGGCGGCATTGGCCGGGGAGATTGTCCGGTCATTGCTGGCGGCAACCAGTGTGATCGGCAGAGGCAGGTTGCGCAGATCCTGCGGCACCCAATGGAGGTCCCATGCGGCCATCATCCCCAAGGTTCCGGCCAGATGGCCTTCATTGGAAAACAGGCGCTGATAAAGGGTAATGCCTTCGGCATCGATGTTGGAGCCCGTGTCGCGCAGCAGGCGCTCGACGGCTTTGCGGTCTGCCATGCGGGAGAACATCTTCTGGATCAGGCTTGCCCCCGCAAAAGCCTTGGCGAGGGGCGAAAAGAACTGGCCTGCAACACCGCTCACCGGAAAGAAGGCGCCGTTGAAGCTGATAAGATCAACGGGCGTGAACAGGCGCTCAACCGCCATGCGGACGAGAATCGCTGCACCGGCCGAATGGCCTGCAGCGCGGACGGGTGCCAGATTCAGGGCTTTGAGCAACATTGCGACGGCGGCCGCCATGCCGGGGAGCGAGAGTGCGCCCTTGCCGGGCGGCTGGGTGAAGGCGTGGCCCGGAAGATCAGGTGCGATCACGGTGAAATTGGCGGCGAGCTTCGGCATCACATCACGCCAGGAATGGGTGGAGGCGCCGGTGCCGTGGATGAGGAGGAGGGCTGGGCCCTGTCCCATGACCTGCACATGCCAGAGCATGCCGGCGGCTTCCACGAAGCGGCTCGCCTCGCGGTTCGGCCAATCGGCGCCGTCCGTCTTCCAGTCGAGATAATAGGCCATGTCAGCTTCCGGGCTTCATGGCGTGGCTGACGCTCTGCGCAATTCGTGCGGCATCTGCATGGGGCAGCGGCAGATAGTCCGCGCCCATGGCTTCGGCAAGCTTCCGGGCCGGGCCTCCGCGGCTGTCTGACAGGTCGATCATCAGTGTACGGACATTTGCCGCCTTGAGCACCTTGCCCGCCTCTTCCGCGTCACGCATTGCGGCGGCACGGTCAGCCGTTCCGTCCCGCGCGATATTGGCCTTCCCGTCCGTGAGGAAGACGAGAAGCGGTGTGCCACCCGCGCGCCGCACCTGGTCGGACACGAGCATCGCTTGTGCAATTCCCGCCGCCAGGGGCGTCCCGCCGCCGCCCGGAAGGTCCGCCAGGCATTTTTTCGCCCGCTGCAGCGAACGCGTGGGCGGCAGGAGGAGTTGCGCCTCCTTGCCGCGAAAGGCGATGAGGGCCGTCTTGTCCCGCCGCACATAGCAATCCGCCAGGATCAGCTCGACAGCGCCTTTGGCCTCCGCCATGCGGTGGAGGGCGGCGGAGCCCGAGGCATCAACCGCGAAGATCGCCGTCGTCTCGCGCTTCTCCTTATAGCGGCGGATGCGGAAGTCACCCCGCTCCACCAGAACGCCTTTGCGCCCAGGCTGGGTGTTGCGGCGCAAGGGCTGCCAAGGGGCGGCTGCACGCAGCGTGTCAATCAGGGACAGTCTCGCGCCATTCTTCGGTTCACCGGCGCGTGTGCCTGCCGGGCGGCCGCGTTTGAGACCGGCCTTCTGTGAAACGGCACCTGCGCCGGCCTTGGCGCCCGAACGGAGATTCTTCTCAAGTGCTGCGAGAAGGCCCGGCGGCAGTGAGGCTTTCACCGCTTCCAGCAACTGGTCCGCAAGCTGCTGCGGGGTGGGAGCGCCCTTGTCTTCCTCATCGTCCGAGGGGGCGGGCTCTTGCTGATCCTCTTCCGGTGCCGCGTCTGGTTCCGCCGGAAAGGTGACGGCACGGGGCGCGAGGATGAGGCGGGCTGCAAGGCGCGCGTCGTCTTCGGTGACGTCGTCCCGTCCATCGAGTGCGGCCGCGGCACGAGCGGCTGCGCGCGCCATCAGGGCAGGGCGGAGCGAGGGGAGGCCGAGGGCCAGCGCCGTCTGGCAGAGGCCCGCTGTGATGTGATCGGAAACGGTGACCCGTGGCAGCGCTGCGTGAGCGGAAGCAAGGTCAAAGTCCTCAAGACTGGGCGCATCGCAATTGGCGAGATCAAGGATGAAGGCCACGCGCTCCGCAAGGATCGGCGGCATCCGCTCATCATCGATCCCCTCGTCGCAGGCGAGAAGGCAGAAGCGGGGGCCGTGATCCATGGCTGCCGCGATGAGGGCGGCCTTGTCGGGGCTGAGCCGCTCGGCGGAGGTGAGGAGGAGTGTTCCGCCCCCTGCCTCCAGCAGAAGGCCTTTGTCATAGCGCGGCGTGCCGGATTTGAGCGTGGCGGCAACATCGAGCGCACCGGTCAGCCGGTCTGCACCCGTATGGGGCGGGAGGCGGAATGTCTTCGCGGGGAAAAGCGTGGCGAAGCTTGCAAGCCATCCATCTCGAGTGGGCCCGCCCGGGCCTTTGAGTACAGCGCCCTTGAGGCCCGCAGGGTCGAGCGCCAGCAACGCGCAGGCCACCGCCGCATCGGCCGTGCGAAGCATGCGGCTGGCGTCTTCGGCCTTCACGCGCCGAGAACCTCAGCCACGGCGCGGGTGATGCGCGTCGATGAGCCCGTCTCATCCAGCGGGTTGCGGCGGAGGCGGTGGCGGAGTGCCGGCGCGGCCATGCGCTTCAAATGCGCTTCGGTTACCTGCTGCGCGCTCTCGAACGCCGCCAGCGCGCGGGCGGCGCGCATGAGGGTGAGTTGGCCGCGCAGGCCATCTGTTTTCAAGTTGATGCACAGGGCTGCGGCCCGTTCCAGAACGGCGTCCGGCACGTCCACATCATTCAGTGCCTTCCGCGCCTTGACGATGCGGCGACGGGTCTGGTCTTCCGGCTTTTCCCACTTCGCGGTGAAGCCCTCAGGGTCTCGCTCGAAGGCATCGCGCCGCTTCACGATCTCAACCCAGGTGGCGACGTCCGTTGGTGTGCGGACTTCCACCGAAAGGCCGAAGCGATCCAGGAGCTGCGGGCGCAATTCGCCCTCTTCCGGATTGCCGCTGCCAACGAGCACGATCCGCGCCGGGTGACGAACACTGAGGCCATCGCGCTCCACCACGTTTTCGCCCGAGGCGGCGACATCGAGAAGGAGATCGACGATATGGTCTTCGAGCAGGTTGACCTCATCCACATAGAGGTAGCCGCGGTTCGCCTGGGCGAGGAGGCCGGGCTCGAAGCACTTCTCGCCATGGGAGAGCGCCCGCTCGAGGTTAAGCGCCCCGAGCACCCTGTCCTCGGTAGAGCCGAGCGGCAGGTCCACCACGGGAATGGCGATCTTTCGGAGCTTGTGGGATTTGGCGGCCCGGCATTCGGCGCATTGGGCTGAGGGCACGTCAGGGTCGCAATGATAGGCGCAGGATGTGGCGCGGATTTCCGGCAGAAGGGCGGCCAGCGCCCGCACTGCCGTGGACTTCCCCGTCCCCCGGTCTCCGAAAGCGAGGAGGCCCCCGATCAGCGGGTCAACGGCGGTCAGCAATAGCGCCAGTTTCAGTTCATCTTGTCCGGCGATCGCGGAAAAGGGGTAGCGGGCGCTCATGAAACCATCCGGCAAAGTGTCATCCGCAGCATGTGTAACATGAAATTGACACTCCGCAAATGCGGCAGGGTTGCCCGGGAAGAAAACCTGGGCCAGACTCTCCCAGATGAGTAACCGGCTAACCCGCGCCTATGCCCTGATCGATGCTGCCAACGCTGAAGACCCGCAGGGCGAGGCGGCGCTTTATGGCCAGCGGATGACGGAGACATTGGACGCGTTCGACCCCAATGCGCCCGAAACGCTGAAGATCGCGGCGCGGGCCCAGCACATCGAGCGCTGGAAAATTCCACGCAGCAGCTACCCGGAAGGCCGCATTCCCTATCTCACCTGGCGAAAGGAGCTGCAAAAGCTCCACGCCCAGCGCGCAGGCGAGATCATGGCTGCCTGCGGCTATGGCGAGGATGAGATCGCCCGCACCGCGTCACTGCTCAAGAAGGAGCGGCTGAAACAGGATGCCGATGCACAAACCCTGGAAGACGTGATCTGCCTCGTGTTTCTGCAGTATGAGGCGGACCCCTTCATCGCCAAGCATGATGACGCAAAGGTGCGGGACATTCTGGCGAAGACGGCGAAGAAGATGTCCTCCAAGGGGCTTGCCGCGGCAGGGGGCGTGACCATGGGCGAGCGGCTGACGCGGCTTCTAGGGGAGGCGCTGGCGTGACCTGAGCGGTTTGGCTCAGGCCTCGACCGCTCGCATCAAGCTTCCCGCCGGTGGAAAGAGTGGGATCAGGCAGGCCTGAAGCGCGTGGTAGATGTCAGGCTTGCCGGTGAAGAACTTGTCCATGGGCAACAGATCGTCATCGAGCTCGCCGAACCAGCCGCCATTGGCGGGGTCGATGAAATGCGTGGCCGCGAAATCCCAAAGTTTGCGATACCAGGATTCGTAGAAGGGAGCGGGCGTCAGCGCGTTCAGGAAGGCGGCAGCCCCGATCGCCTCGGTCAAGGGCCACCAGATCTTGTGGGTCAGGGCAGGGCGGTGCTCGAAGTCGAGCGTGTAGAAGAAGCCACCTTTCTCATAGTCCCAGCCACGGGTGACGGCGCTGCGGAACAGCTTCTCCGCCGCCTCGATGTGCCAGGCCTCCTTGCGGCCATCCAGCACCCAGAGCTGGGCCAAAAGCCTGGCCCATTCCAGCCAGTGGCCAGGCGTTGTGCCGGCCGGGCGGAACATGTCCGAACCCTTGTAGGATGTATCGATGTTCCAGCCTGCATCAAAATGCTCGGCAACCACATAATCGAGTGACGCCGCATGGCGCGCGATGATGAGGCTGGCGATGCGCTTGGCCATGTCCAAGTAACGCGCCTCTCCCGTCGCTTCGAAAGCGGCCATCAGGGCTTCCGTCAAATGCATGTTGGAATTCTGCCCGCGATAGGTAGTGATGGGAGACCAGTCCCGCGCATATTCCTCCGAGACCGCGCCATGCGCCTCCTCCCAAAAACGGGACTCGAGGATTTGGGTAATATCCGCCAGCATCCCGTCCGCCAGAGGGTGCCCGAGCATTCTGGCATCGGCTGCGGCGAGAAGCACGAAGGCGTGGCCATAGGCCTGCTTGCTGTCATCCTTGAAGCCAGTGTCATCAAGCGACCAGCAATAGCCGCCATGCGCGCGGTCACGGTGGCCGTTCCACAGATAATCCATGCCGTGATCGACGATCGTTGCCGCACCCGGCCGCCCGAGCTTTGCGGCGATGGCGAAGCAATGGACCATGCGGGCGGTCGCGTGGATCTGCCGGGTGTTGCCGAAGGGCTTTCCCGCCGCATCGAGATCGAAGAAGCCGCCCTTGGGGTTGACGGCGTTGTTCTGGAAGAGATCGAACAGCGCAGTGGCCTGTCTCTTCAGCCAGTCGCGGTGCCATGGCCGCGCCGTCCAGTTCAGATCCGTCATGCTGCTCCCCGTCCTATTCGACGCGCACCCGCGCGCTGGCCGTTTTGCCCCGGGCGTCGATGACTGACAAGCGGGCAAAGCCCTGGGAGGGGTCTTCCCAGAACGTATCGCGCCGGAATTCACCCTGCGCGATGGGAATGCCATTGGCGAGCCATGTGAAGGGCGGTGTGCCGCCATAGACCTTGAGGCTCAAGGCCGGGAGATCGGCGGCATCGAGTGTGACCCGCGCGCCATCGGGCGGAAAGGCGATGGCTGGCGGCGCATCGCCCCGGGAGGCGCTTGCGATTTCGGGAAGCGCATTTGGCCGGAAGCGCTGGAGGGCGGCCGGAAGCTCATTGGTGCGCGCGATGACGGTGCCGGGCGGGGCCAGCGGCAACGGCTTCCGCTTGGTGCCCAGCCGCTGGAAAGCCTCAAACAGAATGGGTGCCGCGGCGATGCGGCCGATGACGCCGGGCACCGCCGCGCCATCGGGCCTTCCGACCCAGACGGCGATGGTGGTGGCCCCGTCATAGCCCACGGCCCAGGCATCCCGGTAGCCGTAGGATGTGCCGGTCTTGAAGGCGATCTGCCCGCCGAGTGAATTTTGCGGCGTGGGTGCGCCTTGCAGCACGTCACCGATCATCCAGGCGGCTTGAGGGTCGAACAGGCGGCGGAGCGGCTTCGCGCTGCGGCGTTCCTCCGTCTGCCAGCTCAAGCTCACGGGCTCCCCGCCGCGCGCGAGCGCCACATAGAGCGCGGCGAGATCGACGAGGCGGACACCGGCACCACCGAGGCCCACGGCAAGGCCGGGGCCTGCATTGTTCGGCAGCACCAGCTTCACACCGGCATTGGTCAGGCGCGCCATGAGGCGGTCAGGCCCCACGGCATTGAGGATCTGCAAAGCCGGCACGTTGAGCGATTGCTGCAAGGCGGTGCGCACGGTGACGGTGCCGTGAAAGCTGTCATCGAAATTCTCCGGCGCATAGGCGCCATAGCGCACGGCGCGGTCCTCGATCAGCGTTTCGGGGTGAACGAGGCCGTCTTCGAAGGCGAGGCCGTAGATGAAGGGCTTCAAGGTTGAGCCGGGCGAGCGGAGCGCCATGGCGAGGTCCATCTGGCCGGCGCGGACCATATCGAAATAGCCGGTGCCGGCCACGTGGGCGCGCACTTCGCCCGTGGCATTGTCGACAGCGATGATGGCTGCCGCAACGCCCGAGCCGATGGCAAGTGCCCGGTCCCGCGCGAGGGTTTCGAGAGAGGCTTGGAATTCGCGTGAAAGCGTCGTCTGCTCCACCGCACCTGGGGGCGCGTTCTTTGCCAGCCGCTCTGCCACATGCGCCGCGAGCATGGGGAAGGCGAGGCGGCCCTTGGGCGCACTCTCGATCGAGGCCGAGTCTGCCTGGTCCTGGTTCAGAAGGCCGCTGATGGTGAGGAGGGCGATAACGCGGTTCCGCGCCGCGGCGGCGGCCTTGGGGAAGCGGTCGGGCCTGCGCGATTCGGGCGCTTGCGGCAGTGCCACGAGCAGCGCGCTTTCAGCGGTTGAGAGGCGCTTCGGCTCCTTGCCGAAATAGGCAAGCGAGGCCGCGCGCGTTCCCTCCACATTGCCGCCATAGGGGGCGAGCGCCAGATAGAGATCGAGGATCTGCATCTTGGTCAGCCGCCGTTCGATCTGAACGGCGCGGATCATCTCCGCGAGCTTGTCGGAGAAACTGCGCTCGGGCCGCGGCTCCAGCAGGCGCGCCACTTGCATGGTGAGGGTGGAGCCGCCCGAAACGATGTGGCCATGGCTCAGCGCCTGCCAGCCGGCACGCAGCAGCGCCTTGGGGTCCACGCCGCCATGATCGTAAAAGCGCTTGTCTTCATAGGCGATCAGCATGGCGAGGAAGCGCGGATCCACGTCCTTCGACGTGATGGGCAAACGCCAGTAGCCGTCCCTGGTGATGAAGGGGCGGAGCAGCAGGCCGTTCCGGTCCGTCACCAAGGTGGAATAGGCGATGTGCTCACCCAGCGGCACAGGCCCCAACCGCCGCAGCACTTCACTGGCGATGAAGCCGCCTGCGTTAACGGCGAGAATGATGAAGAGCAGCCCCGCATAGAGGCGGAGGGGCCATCTGCTGCGGGGCGTGCTCATGTCAGGGCGCTGTGACCACAACCGTTCCGGCCGCTGTGCGGGCGTTGAGCTGCGGGCGGTACATGTCCTCGACGGAGGCGTTGGGATGCGCATAGCTTCCCGGCGCCACGGCGCGGACCATGTAGGCCAGCTTGGCGGTGGAGTTGTTGAAGCTCGCCACGAAACGGTCGTCACGGAACTCGGTATAGGACGCACTCGTCGCATCGGTGAGCCACGCAAGATCCGCCGTGCCGCCGGAAGAGACGAGCGTGGGGTTCTCGATCTCGAAGCCTGCGGGCAGCGGGTCGACCAGGAGGAAGTTACCGTTCTCCGAGTCGCCCAGGGGCTTCATCACCGAGAGCACCACCACGAGGCGGGTGTTCTGCTTTACCGTTGCGATATCCGCCGGCTGGCCGTCGGGCGTGAAGTATTTGCGCTCGATGACGAGGCCATTATTGGCGGCAGGCTCCGGCACGAGCGGTGAGCCCGAGACGGCGACGACGGCCTTCAGCGGATCAGCGCCGAGGTTCGAGAGGCGCACGTCCTTGGCCAGGCTTGCTGCGTCATAAACCTGGTTGAGCACGCCGTCATGCGGTGTTCCATCTACATCGACGCGGATCGTCTTCGCCTGGTTGATGACGGCGCGGGCGGCCAGCACCATCCACGCCATATCCTGAGTGGAGGCATAGGACGAGCGGGCGCGCTCCACCTCGATTGCCCCCATCGCCGTCTTAATGACGTCGGGCTTGGCCTTGGCTTCCGTGGCGAGCGCCAGAATGGCGGAGGCATCGCGCAGCACGCTGCCGTAGTCGCCGCGCCATTGGCCACGGGTCGCGGACTGGACGTCGTCCGCCAGGGCTTCCGTTGCGGAGGCAAATGCCAGATCGGCACGTTCCTTGTCGCCCAGAAGCGAGAGGGCGGCGGCCAGCTGGGCGCGGGCCAGGGGCGAGCCGAAGTCGTTGATCTTGGTATCAGCGAGATATTTCAGATCACCAACCGGTGCCCGCCCGGCGCGGGCCAGCACATAGAGGGCGTAGGCCATGTCCTGGCCCTGGCCCTGCTCGATGTCCGGCGCATTGCCGACCATGTTGCGAATGTAATCAAGGCCACCGACAAGCACGTCTTCCGGCACCGCATAGCCCTTCTCACGGGCACGGAGCAGGAAGTCCGTCACGTAAGAGGTGAGCCACAAGGAGGAGTCGTCGCCATAGGCGGACCACAGGCCGAAGGAGCCGGCGCCGGTCTGGCGGTTGACGAGGCGGGTGACCGCTTGCTGCATGCGATCGTTCAGCTCCGCGTCAAGCTGCTTGGGGTCGACGCCCAGATCGCTCAGGTAGAGCAGCGGCAAGGCCCGGCTCACCGTCTGTTCCGAACAGCCATAGGGATACCGGTCCAGATCCTTGATGAGGCCTGCGGCATCGAGCTGGGGCAGCGGGCTGACGGAGAGGGCAACCGTGCCCGTGCCCGGCACCATTTCCGCAAGCAGATCCTTGGTCAACGTCAGTGCGCCGCCCTTGGCCTGCAGCTGAAGAATGGTGCGCCGGGTTACCAGCGGGTTCGAGGGCAGCACGCCCAGCGCATAGTCCTGGTCGAGCAGCACGTCGCCGGGGCCTTTCAGCGTGGCGATGATGCTGGCCGTGCCGAAGCCCGTGGCTTTGACCGGCACCAGAACCGTGGCGCGCGCACCGGCAGCACCCAGCGTGAGCTTCTGGATGCGCTGCTCGGCGGCAATGGGGCCATCAATCGAGACGCCCAGCGTATAGTCACCCGCTGGCCCTTCCGCGTTGACGATGTCGAAGCGCATGACCGAACTGTCGCCCACCGAGAGGAAGCGCGGCAGCGTGCCGGACACGACCACGGGGTCGCGCGCGATCACGTCTTTCGATGCATGGCCAACCTTGGTGGTAGTCCATGCCACCGCCATTACGCGGATGGTGCCGTTGAAGGCGGGGAGCTCGAAGTCAACCGAAGCCGTGCCGTCTTCCCCGACTTTGACGATGCCGGAATAGAGTGCCAGCGGCTTCTGCGCCGGGGGAGGCGCGTTGAAGGCCGCGCCACCATCGCCGCCGGAGCGCAGCCGGCCGCGCTCACCCTGCATGCCATCGATCAGGAAGCCATAGATATCGCGGAGCGATGCGGTGAGCTGCTTCTGGTCATAATAGAAATTCTCAGGCGCCGGAGGATCATAGCGCGTGAGGTTCAGAATGCCGACGTCGACCGCCGCAACCGTGATGAAGGCCTGTTCGCCCGCCGCGAGGTTTCCGATCTTCACCGGCACGGTGAATTTCTCGCGCGGCTTCGTCATGCCGGACACGTCAAGCGCCACATCCAGCGTGCGCTTGGCGCGGTCGATGCTGAACCAGGAGAGGCCCATGGCGCGGGACGGCATGCGCTTTGCCTTGACGTCCATGGGCTTGTAGAGGCTCGCCAGCACATAGGCGCCCGTGCCCCAGCCTTCGCCCACGGTGATGGGAACGGTGATGCCGCCTTCGGGCACGTCCACCTCCTGCGTGGCCAGCAGCGTCTCGCCCACGATCTGCAGCGTGGCCTTGCCGACGTAGCGCGCCTCGAGGCGGATGTTCACCGTATCGCCCGTTTTGGCGTCAGTCTTGTCGAGCGCGACCTTCAGCGTATCCGGCGTATCGGCCTTGGAGGCGTTGAAGCTGTAATAGCCTGAGGAGAAATCCATCGAGGCGGGGGACGCGCCCGGCGCATCGATCTCAAGACGGTATTCGCCCCAGGAGAGGTTCTGCGCGAAATCCGTAGGTTTGGCACCCTGAATGTCGAGCGTGCCATTGGCGATTTTCGAGGTGCGGGTCACCGCCTCCCACTGCCAGGAGCCATCGGTGTTGAACCACTGCCAGTCACGCACCAGACGCTTCAGCGTCCATGTGGCGCCGGGGAGGGCCTTGAGCTTGCCATCGGGATCAACCGCAATCACCGAGAAGCTGGCGGCCTGGCCTTCGGGGGCTGAGCCATCTTCGAAATTGGCCTTGAGGCCGATCAGCGGCTGGTGGGGCGCTATGGGCAGGCTTGCCGTGCGCTCCACGGCGCGGCCGCCGGGCTCGCGCATGCGCACGGCCACATCGGCCTTCAGGGGCTTCGTGGTGACGGGCAGTTCGGGAAGGGCAATCTCGATATCCGCGTGGCCGTTGATGTCCGTCTGCGGCAGGTCGCTGGCGGTCACCTGGATGGGGTCCGTCTGCTCATCCATCAGCCCGAAGCTGTAGTCCTTCCAGTCGGCAAAGGGCGTCTGGTCGGGGGTGATGGTGACACTGGCCTCAAGATCGAGCCCCGCGCCTGGTGCGCCGAACAGGTAGCGGCCGTCAACTGTGAGGAGCAAGCTCTCGTTCACGCGCGGCGTCTTCGACACGAGGTCGAACTCGATCCGGTCCGGGATATAGTCTTCAACCAGGAAGGATGTTTCGCCGACAGGGTCGCCCGCGGGGTCTGTCATGGCCTTGATGCGCCAGGTGCCGCCTTGTGCGCCAGAAGCAATGGTGAAATCCTGGGCATAGCCGCCCGCACCCTGGTCAGTGAGCGTGGTGGTGAGGAAGGCAACGCCATCCGGGCGCTCGACGACGAGCGTCAGCGGCACGCCGGGCATGGCATTGGCCTTGTCGTCCCTCAGCAGCACGGTTGCATGCACCGTTTCGCCGCGGCGATAGACGCCGCGTTCGGCATAGACGAAGGCATCGACAGTGCCTGGTGCGGCACGGCCGGTGACGCCCCGGTCCGTCAGGTCGAAAGCGGGCTGCTGCAAATCGATGAAGCTGTAGTCGCCCTGGTCCGACTGCGCCACGACGAGTGCGGGGGCCGTGCCGCCATCTCCCTTGAGGAGGCCCGCATCGAAGGTGGCGTTGCCGGATTGATCAGGCCTCGCCTCGCCCAGCACTTCATTGTTGCGGGCGATAAGGCGGAGCTTCGCCGCGGAGATGGGCTCCGCCGTGGCGATGGAGCGGAGGCTCACATGAAGGCCATCCTTGCCGTTCAGCGTGGCGAGCCCGAGGTCAGAGACCACGAACCACTGGGTGGCGACATTGGTGTAATCCTCGACTTCGAGGGCGGCGGAAGAGGCCGTCATCACATAAAGGCCGGGCTCGAGCTTTCCCATTGCCTCATCCACGGGAATGGCTGTCGTCACGTCCTGGTTCTGGGGCGAGGGGGTTTCGAGCGTTCCTTCCCACACGAGCTGGCCCTTTTCGCGCGCGATGTCGCCTGCGGTGTAGCCGCTGATCTGGCCACGGAAATCAGTGCCCAGAACGCTGCCGATCAGATTGCGGTCTCCGATGCGGTAGAGTTCGAGATCGGCTTCCTTGCTGTTGACCGAAATCAGCGGAATGCCGGTCTGGCCGGTGCGCGGCAGCACATAGGCATTGCCGGCGAAGCGGACCGATGGCGTGCGGTCCCGCACGTAGAATTCGAAGGTTACGTCCTTAGCAAGCGAATCATCCACGGCGGCGGGCAGGCCCTGGCGCGCGGTGATGCTGTAGCGCTCTCCATATTTCAGGCCTTCGACGCAGAGCCTCGTTCCTTCCGCCGTGACGGCGGCGACGGGGCCGGGGTTCTGGGTGAAATAGGAGGTGAAATCCGTCTGGGTGCGGGACACCGGCTCCGACATCTCGAAGCAGGCGCGGGGCGGGACGGTATCCGTATCGACCTTGTAGTCGGCAACGCGGAAGCCATGGTCCACGCGCATCGCCTCATAGGCTTCGCGGATCTGCGCATCGTCGACGAGCTTCAGGCTTTCCTTGTAGGCGGTCAGCGCGGGCCGCCACATCTCGCGCTTGGCCAGACCCTGCGCCACCACGTTGAGAGCCGCCGCCTCATCCTGCGGGGACGTCAGCAGGGTGTAGGCCTTGAGGCCGGCGCCGATCATCTTCGAGGGCAGGGCGTAGGAATCCGAATCATTGATCGGGCTGGCAATGCTGAGCTTCTGCGCCAGCTGCAGCCACAGCGCGCCATTGGTGGGCTGGGAGGTGAGGAGCTGTTCAAGAGACACGGCGGCGAGGCGGGCGTTGCCGGCTTGGTCGGCGGCGGCAAGGTCGCCCTGGATTTCGGGGACAGTCCGTTTCAGGTCCTTGGCAATGCGGGCAAGATCCGCATCATAGTCGCTCATGTAATAGCTGAATTGGTCCACGGGGAAGGGCCGCGTGGCGGCCTCCGCTGCGGGGGTGAAGAGGGCGAGGAGCACAGTGAGAAGGGCGAGGAGCGCCGGCGCAAAGGATTGCCGGGCCAAAAAGGAAACACGATGCGCCGTCATAAACTGCCCTCCAAAATCTCATCTGCCCGCGACACGGGGAAGTGTCCCGCCACGGCCTGCCGCTTGTCAACGGTCAGCGGATGTTTCAGCAGCTTTGAGGCGGATTGACGGTGATGCAGATCACTGTTTCGGTTTGTCGTCATCCTGCAGGATGCGCCAGGCCGCCCCTTCCAGATCGTCGTACTGGCCGGATTTCAGCGACCAGATGAAGGCGGCAAGGCCGATGCCGCCCATGAAGAGCGCAATGGGGATCAGATAGAGCAGAACATTCATGCGGCATCCCTCATCGGCTGGCGGCTGGCCTCCCCGGAGGCGGCGTAGGCTGAAGAGCCGGAATTGGCCGTCTTTCCGAGGCCCACGCGCAGAGCGTTGGCGATGACGATGATCGAGGATGTGGACATGGCAACTGCGGCGACCAGCGGCGATACGAAGCCAGCCATGGCGAGCGGCACCGCCAGGACGTTGTAGCCAACGGCCAGCGCGAAATTCTCCTTGGCGATCCGCTGGGTGCGGCGGCTCACCGCAATGGCCCTGGCGACCGCCGAGACCTCCTCCCCCATCCATACGGTTTCGGCAGCCGTGCGGCCGATGTCCGAGGCGGTTGAGGGGGCCATGGAGGTGTATCCGGCGGCCAGCGCCGGGGCATCATTGATGCCGTCCCCCACCATCAGCACCTTGGCTCCGGCCTTGGCGAGGGCGTCCACATAGGCCAGCTTGGCCTGGGGGCTGGCGCGGGAGACGGCCGTATCGATCCCTACCGCCTCCGCCACGCGCGTGACTGCGGCTTCCCGGTCGCCCGAGAGCAGGTGGACGGCGAGGCCCATCTCCTTCAGCTGCCGCACAGTTTCCGCTGCGGCGGGGCGGAGCTTGTCTTCGAAGTGAAACAGCACCGGCGGCCTGGCGCCGCGGCGGAAGGCGAATTCGAGAAGGCCATTGTCTTCCCCCGTCTCCTCCACGCCGCACCAGGCACGGCTGCCGAGCTTGAGATATTCACCGCCGAGCGAGCCTGAAAGGCCAAGGCCCGGATGTTCGGCAATGTCCGCGACGGTGATGGGCACCAGCCCGCGCCGCGCCACTTCCCGGACCAGCGCCTGGGAAAGCGGATGCTTGCTGGCCTGGGCGAGGCCTGCCGCCAAGGCCAGCGTCTCGGTCGAGACCATCAAGGGTGAGACCAGAGCGGGCTCTCCCTTGGTGAGTGTGCCGGTCTTGTCGAAGATCACGGTGTCCACGCCGCCGAGCTTTTCCAGCGCCGCGCCATCCTTGATCATGACGCCGGAGCGAAACAGCCTTCCGCTGGCCACGACCTGAACGGCGGGAACGGCAAGCCCCAGCGCGCAGGGGCATGTGATGATGAGGACGGCCACCGCCGCCATGATGGAATTGTGCCAGCCGTTGCCGAGGACGAGCCAGGAGATGAGCGTCGTTGCGGCCAGCGTGTGAACGGCGGGCGAATAGAAGCGGGCGAGCCGGTCAGCGATCCGGATATAGCGCGACTGGCCTTGTTCGGCTGCGGACATGAGCCGCACAAGTTCGCTCAGGAACGTGTCATTGCCGGCGGCGGTGATCTCAACCGTGATGGGGGCGGTGACATTCAATTCGCCCGCATGCACCGTGGACCCCGGCCTTACGGTTTCAGGCGCGGTCTCGCCCGTGAGAAGCGAACGGTCCATATCGGAGGTTCCGTCCCGGATGATGCCATCCGCCGGGAGCCTGTCTCCGGCGGCGACGGCGACCGTCATCCCCGCCTTCAGGTCCCGCGCGGGAAGATAGCGCCTGGTGCCGTCTGCCTCGATGACGCTGGCGCCATCGGCCGAGAGGGAAACAAGCTGCGCAATGGCGGAGCGGGCGCGGGCCCGCATCAGGTGGTCAAGATAGCGGCCGGCCAGCAGGAAGAAGAGCAGCGTGACGGACGCATCGAAATAGGCATGCTCCGCGCCATTGATGGTTTCGAACAGGCTCATGAAACAGGCGAGGAGCACGCCCAGCGAAATCGGCACATCCATGTTGACGCGGCCGAGCCGCAGCGCATTGACCGCCGAATAGAAGAAGGGGCGGCCGGCATAGGCGACGGCGGGCAGGGCGATCATGGCGGAGAGCCAGTGGAACATATCCCGTGTGGCACCATCAGCTCCCGACCAGACGGAGACGGAGAGCAGCATCACATTGCTGGCGGCGAAGCCTGCAACGGCCAGTGCGCGGAGAAGCCTGCCGCCTTCCCGGTCATCCTTGGTGAGGCCCGTCTCGCGCGGGTCGAAAGGGCGGGCCATGTAGCCCAGAAAGCCCAGACGGTCGATCAGTGCCTGGGGCGTTATGGCGCCATCCTGATAGATGACCGTCACCCTCCGGCCGGTGAGGTTGACGCGCGCGGAGGAGACGCCTTCCAGGGCTGAGAGATCCGCCTCGATCTGGCCGATGGCTTCGGGCCTTCCTGCCTGCGGCACCAGGAACTCGATCCGCTTCAGGCCGGGGCCAGCGGAGGAGATCCAGCGTTCAGCATCTTCCCCCTCCAGCTTGAAGGGCTGGAAGAATTCGCCATCGATGGTGCAGCAGGGAAGGGTCACCTGGGGGTTACTCCTGAACGTCCTTCACGAAGAAGCGGAAGATCTTGTGATAGTCCGAGACGCCGTTTCCCTTGCCATCCACCTCGACCTCCCACAGTCCTTTCCCTAGGCGGGCTGGGGCTGAGTAGATGCCGCCGCCCTGGTGGGTGAAGGTGAGCTGCTGGTCTTGCTTGTCCGTCACCGTGCGCTCGAGCATGCCGGTGATGGCAAGGCTGCCGATGGCCGCGCCCTTGGCGTCTGCGAAGCTGAGGCGGATGCCGGATTGATTGAAGGAGAAGCCAACATCCCAGCCCAGTGCCTCCTGGGCCTTGGCCCTTGCAAGGTCCTTGTCGAAGGACTGGCTGGCGACGAAGCCGTTCTCGACCACAAGGCCTGACCAGGTGGAATTGGCGAGGAAGGCCATGAGGAAGTTGACGGCGAAGATAACGCCAAAGAAGGCGATGAACATCGCCAGCACGTGGCTGCCTTTGAGTTGCTTCTGGGTTGCTGCCATGGACATATCTTACTCCTTGCCGTCAGGCGCGTGGAAGAGTGCGTCATAGGTGGCGGTTTCCGCGGGGATGTCACCCTTGGGATTCAGCTCTTCGATCTTGAACAGGAAGCTGCTTCTTTCATGTTCGAGTGTTTCGTGGTCGGCTGTCGATACATAGATCTTCACGGCCTTGAGCTTGTCCGGCTCGACGCCGATGTCGAAGCTCGTGCCCTTGGCGGCGGAGTCGCCCACCATTTCCATGGTGGCGCCGGGAAGATCGGCGACTGACAGGCGGAAGCTGCGGGGCTCCTGGCGCTTGTTCAGAATCTTGACTGTGTAGCCGTTGCGGATTGCACCATCGGAAAGCGTAACGTAGAGCGGGTTCCGGTCCGCCACCACATTTACTTCCAGCTGGCTGCGGTGGAGGAGGGTGAAGAGCATCGCAAGCCCCACCCCCACCCAGACGGTGAAATAGATCGCGGTGCGCGGGCGCAGCAGGTGGCGCCAGTTCCAATGCTCGTTTTTGCCGGCGACATTGGCCGCATAGAGTTCCGAGGTCGAATAGCTGATGAGGCCGCGCGGCTTTCCCACCTTGTCCATCACCGCATCGCAGGCATCAATGCACAGCGCACAGTTGATGCATTCGAGCTGGTTGCCGTCCCGGATGTCGATTCCCATCGGGCAGACGGCGACGCAGGCGTTGCAGTCGATGCAGTCTCCCACCTTGAGGCCATGCGCCTCGGCCCGCTTGCGGCCGGCCATGCGGGGCTCTCCGCGCCAGGCATTGTAAGTGACGATGAGGGATTCCTCATCCAGCATCGCGCCCTGGATGCGGGGCCACGGGCACATGTAGGTGCACACTTGCTCGCGCATGAAGCCCGCGAAGGTGAAGGTGGTGGCCGTCAGGATCGCGATGGTGAAATAGGCCACCGATGAGGCCTGGCCGGTGAAGAGCTCGCGCAGCAGCGTGGGCGCATCAGCAAAGTAGAACACCCAGAAACCGCCCGTGGCGATGGCGATCAGCAGCCAGATGGCCATGGTGGCGCCGCGCTTCCAAAGCTTGTTGAAACTCCACGGCGCGGCATCGAGCTTGATGCGGGCGTTGCGGTCTCCCTGGATCTTGGTTTCGACCCAGATGAAAAGATCCGTCCACACCGTCTGCGGGCAGGCATAGCCGCACCAGGCGCGGCCGAAGAGGGAGGTGACCAGGAACAGCCCGACACCCGCCATGATGAGCAGGCCCGCGACATAATAGAATTCCTGCGGCCAGATCTCGATGAAGAAGAAATAGAAGCGCCGGTTCGCCATGTCGATCAGGATCGCCTGATCGGGCGCGTCACCCGGCCTCGTCCAGCGCAGCCAGGGCGCCAGGTAGTAGATGCCGAGCAGCACGATCAGCATCGTCCACTTCAGACGGCGGAAGGTGCCATGCGCCGCCTTCGGATGGATAGCCTCACGCGAGGCGTAGAGCGTGCGGTTTTCGGCCTTGTTGACCGCAGCCACGTTTTCGGTAGCGACGTCTGCTGACGTTTCGACCGTATTGATAATCTGAACCATCATTCCCCTCGGAACCCGGAGCTCCGCTCATTTAGCTCCGGTGTTCGCCGTCCACATTGTGGCTGGAGGCCGCGTGCCAAGCTGTCACAGCAGGCGGCCTCCGGCGCTTGTCGTTACTGGGTGGCAGGCACTGCCGCTTCGCCGCCGCCCAGGGAATGCACGTAAACCGCCAGCTCCTTGATTTCCGCATCGTCCAGACGCTTGGTCCAGGCCGGCATGACGCCCATGCTCGGCTTGGTGATCTGCGCCTTGATGTCCGCCAGCGTGCCGCCATAGAGCCAGATCTTGTCCGTCAGGTTGGGCGCGCCAAACTCGCGGTTGCCCTTGCCGTCCTCGCCGTGGCAGGCGGCGCAGTTTTCCGCGAAGACCGTCTTGCCGGCGTCCGCCTTGCCTTGATCCGCCGTCTCGCCAGACAAGGTTGCCACGTAATTCGCGACCTGGTCGATCTGATCGGGCGTCAGGATGCCGTCGATGCCGAAATTGGGCATCTGCGAATCCCGCGTGTCGGGATCGTCCGTATAGCGCACGCCGTGCTTCAGCGTGGTGTAGAGTGCGTCAGGCGTTCCGCCCCACAGCCAATCATCATCATTGAGGTTGGGGTAGCCATGGCCTCCCGCAGCGCCCGAGCCGTGGCACTGCACGCAGTTGATCTTGAAGGCCGCCGCACCGCCCGCTTGCGCGAAGGCCAGGAGCTTCGGATCCTTCAAGATATCATCAACGCTCATCGATGCGATCTTGTCGACCGTATCCTTCTGAGCGGCCGCGGCCACATCCATCTGCTCCGTCAGCTGCCCGCGCGAAGACCAGCCGAGGAGGCCGGGGGTCGCGCCATGCAGCATCGGCCACGCCGGGTAGGCGATGGTGTAGCCGATGGCGAAGATGACCGTGCCGTAGAAGGTGTAGAGCCACCATTTGGGGAGCGGGGTGTTAAGCTCCTTGATGCCGTCCCACTCATGGCCGGTCGTCGGCGTTCCGGAGACTTCGTCCTTTTCAATTTTCGTCGCCATTTCTCAGTCCTCGGAGCCGTTCTGGAGGGGGATCTTCGCGACATCCTCGTAGACGGCCTTTGAACCGGGCCGGAAGGCGAAGAGGATCGCGCCGGAGAAGAAGACGAACATCACGAGGAGGCCCCAGCTGTCCGCCAGTTCACGCATGAAGGTGTAGTGTTCCATGGCCATTACCTCGACATGTCTGCCTTGAAGGTGGAGAAGTCGACGAGGGTGCCGAGCATCTGGAGATAGGCGATCAGTGCGTCCATCTCCGTCACATTGCCCTCACCGTCGAAGTTGCGGGCAACCGCCTTCGGGTAGCGCTGCAACAGGCCGTCGGTGTTTTCGCCCGTGGCCTGGGCCACGAGGTCCGCCTCGGCATTGGCAATCTCGTCCTCGCTGTACATGCTGCCCTTGCCGTTGTTCGCGGCGATGTTCAGCGCGGCCAGATTGGCGCCGAAGCCTTTCGGGTCGATGGGCTTCTCCGCCAGGAAGGCGTAGCCGGGCATGATCGATTCCGGCACGACGTTCCGGGGGTTCGAGAGATGCTGGCGGTGCCATTCATCCGAATACTTGCCGCCGACGCGGGCCAGGTCCGGCCCGGTGCGCTTCGAGCCCCACTGGAAGGGGTGGTCGAATTGCGATTCGGCGGCCAGCGAGTAGTGGCCATAGCGTTCGACCTCGTCCCTGAAGGGGCGGATCATCTGGCTGTGGCACACATAGCAGCCTTCGCGGATGTAGACGTTCCGGCCTGCGAGCTCGAGCGGTGAATACGGGCGCATGCCCTCCACCTTCTCGATGGTGTTCTGCAGGTAGAAGAGCGGAACGATCTGGACGAGGCCGCCGATCGTGACCACGAGGAAGCTGAAGATCAGCAGCAGCGTGGCATTCTTTTCGAGTGTTTCGTGCTTCATGGCACCAATGTCCTCTTTTTCTTACGCCGCAGCCGAGATCATGCCGACAGGCTGGATCACGGGCTGAGAGCCTTTGATGGTGCGATAGATGTTGTAGACCATCAGCAGGCCGCCCAGCAGGAACAGGCTGCCGCCGAAGGCGCGGATGACGTAGTAGGGATGCATGGCATCCACCGTTTCCACGAAGGAATAGGCGAGGAAGCCATTGGCATCGTACTCACGCCACATCAGGCCCTGCATGATACCGGAGACCCACATCGCGGACGCGTAGACCACGATGCCGAGGGTAGCGAGCCACACGTGCCAGCTGACGAGGCGCAGCGAATAGACTTCTCGTCTGCCCCAGAGGCGCGGGATCAGATGATACATGCAGGCCATGGAGATCATGCCCACCCAGCCCAGCGCGCCGGAGTGAACGTGGCCGATGGTCCAGTCGGTGTAATGCGACAGCGAGTTCACCGCCTTGATCGACATCATCGGGCCTTCGAAGGTCGACATGCCGTAGAAAGCGACGGAGATCACCATCATGCGCAGCACGGGGTCCGTGCGGAGCTTGTCCCAGGCGCCAGAGAGCGTCATCAGGCCGTTGATCATGCCGCCCCAGGAGGGCATCCACAGCATGATCGAGAACACCATGCCGAGCGTCTGCGCCCAGTCGGGCAGCGCGGTGTAGTGCAGATGGTGCGGGCCTGCCCAGATATAGAGGAAGATCAGCGACCAGAAATGCACGATCGAGAGCCGGTAGGAGTAGACCGGCCGGTTGGCGCGCTTCGGGATGAAGTAATACATCATGCCAAGGAAGCCCGCGGTCAGGAAGAAGCCCACAGCGTTATGGCCATACCACCACTGGGTCAGGGCATCCTGCACGCCTGAGAACACCGAGTAGCTCTTGGAGCCCAGCAGCGACACCGGGATCGAGAGGTTGTTGACGATATGCAGCATGGCGATCGTCACGATGAAGGCCAAATAGAACCAGTTGGCCACATAGATGTGGGGTTCCTTGCGCTTCAGCAGGGTGCCGAAGAACACCAGGAAGTAAGCGACCCAGACAACCGTGAGCCAAAGGTCCACATACCATTCGGGTTCGGCATATTCGCGGCCCTCGGTGACCCCCAAGAGATAGCCCGTAGCGGCCAGCACGATGAAGAGCTGATAGCCCCAGAACACGAACCAGGCGAGGTTGCCGAGCGCCAGCCGCGTGCGATTCGTCCGCTGCACCACATAGAAGGAGGTGCAGAGAAGCGCGTTTCCGCCGAAAGCGAAGACCACAGCGGAGGTGTGGAGCGGGCGCAGACGGCCGAAGTTGAACCACTCGAGATCGGGGTTCCAGGCCGGATAGGCGAGCTGGAGGGCGATCACCAGCCCCACGAGGAAGCCGACGACGCCCCAGAACACCGTGGCGATTGCGCCGTAGCGCACCACATCGTCCATGTAGCCCGTCTCATCCGCCGCGGGCTTTCCGTAGCTCCGCGCCTTGAAGATCACGGCCAGTATGGCGGCAGCCGCCATGATGAACATGTGGATCCTGAAGGGCGCATCGAGCCCCATCGCGCCCGCCGAGACGGCGAGGATGGCGAGCAGGCCCCAAAAGGCCATCATCACCATCGCACCGCCACCCGAAGGCGTTCCTCTGTGTACGACCGTATCAGCCCCCATCGGAGACCCCCTTTTCTGACAATAATCCTGATGCACGAATGCGTGGCCCGGCCCGCCCGGGCATTGACATGGATCAATCACGCCGCACCATGTGACCTCCGGCGAGGCCGGATGGATCAGCGGCAGGCTTGATTCATCGGCACTTAACCCCGATCATGGCGGGATGATCGGGCAACTGAGCATATTGGCCGCAGGGCTCATTTACCTCGGCGCATTGTTTGCCGTGGCGAGCTATGGCGACCGCCGCTCCTTGACCTGGAACGTCCGGGCCGGACGGCCCTTGATCTATGCGCTGTCGCTTGGCGTCTACTGCACGTCCTGGACATATTTCGGCTCGGTGGGAATCGCGTCGCGCACCGGGCTCGACTTTTTGCCAATTTACTTAGGGCCGATTCTGGTGTTCGCGCTCGGCTGGCGGCTGCTGCAGTCAATCGCTACGCTGACAAAGCGGCACAACATCGCCTCCATAGCCGACTTCCTGTCCGCACGCTATGGAAAGAGCGAGGCGCTGGGCGCACTCGTCACCGTGATCGCGGTGATCGGCATCGTTCCCTATATCTCGATCCAGCTCAAGGCGGTGGCGGAGGCGCTGGCAGCACTCATCCAGGCGCCGCAGTGGTCAAGCGGGGTGCTGCCGGCGGCCTCCGGGCTCGACGGGCTGTCCCTGTTCGTGGTTCTCACCATGGGGATTTTCGCCATCCTGTTCGGCACCCGCCACATTGACACGACCGAGCATCAGGACGGGATGATCCTGGCGATTGCGGTCGAATCCATGGTGAAGCTGATCGCCTTCCTGGCGGTTGGCGTGTTCGTGGTGTTCGGCATGATGGGGGGCATTGGCCCCTTCCTGGCCCGTGCGAGGGCTGACTCTCAGGTGACCGCGCTGTTCTCCGGCGGGCTTGACGGCGGCCAGTGGCTGACCATGACGCTGCTTGCCGCCTTCGCCATCGTCATGCTGCCACGGCAGTTCCATGTGATGGCGGTCGAAAACACCAGCCGGGAGGAAATCCGCCGTGCGGCCTGGATTTTCCCGCTCTATCTGGTGGCGATCAACATCTTCGTCGTTCCTATTGCCGTGGCCGGGCTGCTGCTGCTCCCGCCGGGGTCAAACGGCGATACGTTCGTTCTGGCGCTGCCCGTGGCGGCGGGAAGCCCAGTGTTCGCGCTGATCGCCTTCATCGGCGGGCTTTCCGCCTCAACCGCCATGGTGATCGTCGAGTGCATCGCGCTCTCCGTGATGGTGTGCAACAACCTCGTGGTGCCGCTGCTGCTCCGCCGCCAGGTGGAGCGCGCCACGGTGCACCAGGATATGGGCGAAACGCTGATCCTGATTAGGCGCCTCGCCATCATCGTGGTGCTGGCACTTGCCTATGCTTATTACCGGATGATCGGGTCTTCCGCCGCCCTCGCGCAGGTGGGGCTTCTCTCCTTTGCGGCGGTTGCCCAATTCGCGCCGGCCTTTTTCGGCGGCCTCGTCTGGAAGCGGGCCACGGCGCGGGGCGCCATGTGGGGCATCACGGCGGGCTTTCTCGTCTGGGTCTATACGCTGCTGCTGCCGTCCTTTGCGGATGCGGGCTGGATCGGGCGCGGATTCCTGGAGCAGGGGCCCTGGGGCATTGGCCTTCTGAAGGCGCATATGCTGTTTGCCATGGAGTTCAACACGCTGACCCATGGCGTGATCTGGAGCCTTCTCGCCAATGTGGCGGCCTATGTGGCGGGCTCGCTGATGCGGCAGCCAACGCCCATCGAGCGGGTGCAGGCCACCTCCTTCGTCACACGGGACCTGCAGCCGGGATCGGGCTCGGGCTTCAAGCTGTGGCGCACGGCGGTGACGGCCGAGCGGCTGGAGGACACGGTTGCCCGCTACATCGGCGCCGAGCGGGCACATGCCGCGTTCGAGGGCTTCCGCGCGCAGCAGGGCCAGGTGGCCACCCGCGGCGGCGAGGCCGATGTGCGGCTCATTCGCTTTGCCGAGCATCTTCTCGCCAGTGCCGTGGGTGTGGCCTCCGCGCGCCTCGTCATTGCGCTGATGCTGGAGCGGCACTCGACCCATGCCCGGGGTGCCATGAAGCTGCTGGACGATGCGTCAGCGGCGATCCAGCACAATCGCGATCTCCTGCAATCGGCCATCGACAATGTGGACCAGGGGCTTGCCGTGTTCGAGCCCGGCATGACGCTGATCTGCTGGAATTCCACGCTGCAGGAATTCCTGGGGCTGGGTAGTGACCTGAACCGGGTGGGAACGCCCATCACCGAAGTGCTCGGCGCCTTCCTGGCGCGGACGGCGAGCGGCAAGCAGGCGGTGGATGACCGGGTGCGCAAGATCGCACTCACCCATGAAGTGTTCCGCGAACGGCGGGCTGATACGGGCCATGTGTTCGAGTTCCGGGCGAGCACCATGCCGGACGGGGGCGTGGTCGTGACCGTGATCGACGCCACCGAGAGCGTGATGGCCGCTGAAGAATTGCAGCGCGTGAATGAATCGCTCGAACGCCGCGTGAGTGAACGCACGGCCGAACTGACACGGCTTAATGCGGAGCTGGCTGCCGCCAAAGCGGAGGCCGATGCGGCGAACCTGTCCAAGACGCGCTTCATTGCGGCGGCGAGCCATGACATTCTGCAGCCGCTCAATGCCGCACGGCTTTTCACCTCCAGCCTCGTCGAACGGCTGAAGCGCTCGAAGGATGGGGAACTCGTCCGCAATGTGGACTCCTCGCTGGAGGCGGTTGAGGAGATTCTCTCGGCACTGCTCGATATCTCCCGGCTCGATGCGGGCGTGATGAAGGCCGAGATCGTGCCCTTCCGCATCGACGACATCCTGCAGCCGCTGGCGCTCGAATTCGGTCCGGCCGCGCGGAAGAAGGGGTTGAAGTTCACCGTGGTGCCCTGTGGCCTGGCACTGGAGTCCGACCGCAAGCTGCTGCGGCGCGTACTGCAAAACTTCGTGTCCAACGCCATCAAGTACACGAAGGAAGGCCGGGTGCTGATGGGGTGCCGGCGGCGCGGAGGGCTTCTCTCGATCGAGGTGCATGACACGGGTCCGGGCATCCCTGAGTCGAAGCTCGAGGTTATTTTCCAGGAGTTCCAGCGGCTCCACACGGATGGCGACGGGACTTCAGGCCTGGGGCTTGGCCTTTCGATTGTCGAGCGCATGGCGAAGGTTTTGGAGGTGCCTGTCCATGTGCGCTCGGCGCCGGGCCGGGGCTCGGTCTTCTCCGTCGAGGTGCCGATAGCCGAGGGCTTCCGGGTGCCGGTTGCCACGAGGGCGCGAAAGGTTCAGCCGCCGGCACTGGCGGGTGCCGTCAACGTGCTGGTGATCGACAATGAGCGGCCGATCCTCGAGGGGATGGATCTGCTGCTTTCGGGCTGGGGCAACTGCGTGTCCCTGGCGACAGGGCTTGACGAGGCGCTGGCGGCCTTTGCCGCGGCAGATGGCAAGATCGATATGATCCTGGCGGATTATCACCTGAACAATGAGGACGGGATTTCAGTGATCCGCGCCCTGAGGACCAGGGCCCGACGGCCCATCCCCGCCGTGCTGATTACCGCTGACAGGACCCCCGCCGTGGCGGATCTCGCTGTGGCGCATGACGTGCACCTGCTGCGGAAGCCCGTGAAACCCGCGGCGCTCAGGGCGGCAATGTCTCACGTGACGGCGCGGGCGGAGGTTTGAGGTGTGGCGGGAGGCGTCGAGTCCGCGCTCACACCGTGATGCCAGCGCAGGCTGGCTTCCCGCTTTGCTTGCGGCCATGCGGACACAAAGCGGGACCCCAGCCTTCGCTGGGGTGACGGAACGAATGGGGCGTCAGCCTGCCGGTGCGGCTTGGTTCGTGGCAGGAGTTGGGAAACCAGCAGGAAACGCCGATTGAATCTCCTTCGAGGAATTAAATCCTTGACAGCGCGCGCTGCTTGGGGTAAGAAAGGGTATTCCTGACAATTGGGTTTGAAGCTTCCTCTCCACCGGGGTGACGGAGAAGGGGGTGAGGGTGCGGCTGCTAGTGTTCTGCGGCGGCGATGCCGTCGATTCGGTTGGCGGCGATGACGGCCTGGGTGCGGCTGGAGACGTTCAGTTTTTGGAGGATGGCGGAAACATGGGCCTTGATGGTGGCTTCCGAGACGTTCAGCTCATAGGCGATCTGCTTGTTGAGGAGGCCTTCCTTCAACATCATCAGCACGCGGATCTGCTGGGCGGTGAGGGTGGCGATGCGGCGGGCGATGTCTTCGCCTTCCTTGTCGGCGGAAGACGACTGGGCATAGCCCTCGGGCACCCAGATATCGCCTTTGAGCACGGCGCTGACGGCGGCGACGATGGTTTCGATGCCGCTGGTTTTCGGAATGAAGCCGGAGGCATTGAGGTTCAGGGCCTTCTGGACGAGGCCATGATCATCCGCCGCGGTGATGATGGCGACGGGCACATTGGGATATTGGGCGCGGAGATAGATCAGACCCGAAAGGCCTTGCACGCCTGGCATGCGGAGATCGAGGAGGATGAGGTCAAAATCATCATCCTTGTCCAGAATGGCTGTGGCTTGATCGAGCGATCCGGCCAGGGTGACGGAGGATTGGGGAATGCCGCCAGATACCGCCTGCTTCAGCGCCTCGCGGAACAGCGGGTGGTCATCGACGATCAGGATCCGGGTTGTCCCCATGGTCTCAAGGTCCTCCCAAACCTACGATGTCATTCTTCACCCAAGGGGAGAGGCTTGGCAAGCGCAACCCTCACTTGACCTCTTTGGGCCTCTTACCTTCCAGCGATTGTTTCCGGTCCAGGAAGGTCCGGCGCATCCAGGGAACGTCCGGGGCGGACCAGTTGGGGGCAAGACCCACCACCATGTCGAAGAAGGCGATGGCGTTGGCGGGGTTCTCCGCCACGTTCTCCCGGAAAGAGTCCCAGAAGCGCGGATCATCCGCCACGCCCGATTCCGTGGGCTCGGCCGCACCCATCTCACTCAGCACGGCGGCGGCGACGGAGAGGCAGAAGCTCGTATAGGCATAGCCTTCCGGCCAGCGCTTCAGGCGGTGGTCAATGGTAGCGGGAAGCGCGGGAAGGCCCAGTTGATCAGGCACGATCGCGGTGATGGGGCGGGCGGCCAGGAGCTCCTTCAGCATCATGCCGGCGGCAAAGATGGTGAAGTCCTTCCGGTCAATGTCCGCCAGGTGCTTGGTCTGGTCGAAGGCCTGGCGCCAGCGCGAGAAGGCTTCGGCCAGGGCCGCGTGGTCAACCTCCGCCGCAAGGCCCGTGCCTTTGAACAGGAGCTCGATGTTTTTCTCGAAGCTCCACAGAATGGTGCGGAAGCGGCGGGCCTCATGGGAGAGGTCGCCAACTTTTTCCACTTCCGTCTTGAGGGGCGTGAGCATGGGGGGAGTTTAGCCCCATCGGGCGAAGACTTGCAAATCAGCGGCGAAAAGCGCCACAAAGGGGCAACAGTTCTCGTTCAAGCCCGCCGAAGGTGAACGGGGTTAAGGAACGAAGAGGGGAATTCAAAAATGTCATCGCCCATGTCGAGCGACCTGAAGTCGGGTGCGCTGGTCTACCATTCTGAGCCCAAGCCCGGGAAACTCGAAATCCGCGCCACCAAGCCGCTCGGCAACCAGCGCGACATGGCGCTGGCCTATTCACCCGGCGTGGCTGCGGTGTCTGAAGCGATCCATGCCGACCCGTCGCTCGTCTCCAAATACACCAGCAGGGCCAATCTGGTGGGCGTCGTCACCAATGGCACGGCGGTGCTGGGGCTTGGCAATATCGGGCCGCTGGCGGCAAAGCCGGTGATGGAGGGCAAGGCGGTGCTCTTCAAGAAATTCGCAGATATCGATGTGTTCGACATCGAACTGGCGGAAACCAGTGTCGAGGGCATGGTGAGCACGGTTGCGGCACTCGAGCCCACCTTCGGCGGCATCAACCTTGAGGATATCAAGGCGCCCGAGTGCTTCGAGATCGAGCAGCGCCTGCGCGAGCGCATGAATATCCCCGTGTTCCATGACGACCAGCACGGCACGGCGGTGATCGTGGGGGCGGCTGTGACCAACGCGCTGATGCTGGCGGGCAAGGATATCTCCAAGATCAAGATCGTGGCCTGCGGGGCAGGAGCTGCCGCATTGGCCTGCCTGAACCAGCTGGTGAGCCTGGGTGCCGAGCGGAGCCACATCTGGGTCGCCGATGTCGAGGGCGTGGTCTACAAGGGTCGCGAGGTGCTGATGGACCGCTGGAAAGCGGCCTTTGCGCAGGAAACGGACGCGCGGAGCCTAAGCGAGATCATCGCAGGGGCTGACATCTTCCTCGGCCTTTCAGCAGGCGGCGTGCTGAAGCCAGAACTTTTGAAGCAGATGGCGCCGAACCCCCTGATCATGGCGCTGGCCAACCCCACGCCCGAGATCATGCCGGAGCTTGCCGTGGCGGTGAGGCCTGACGCCATGATCTGCACCGGGCGCTCTGACTACCCCAACCAGGTGAACAACGTATTGTGTTTTCCCTATATCTTCCGCGGTGCGCTGGATGTGGGGGCCTCCACCATCAACGAGGCGATGAAGCAGGCAGCCGTCAACGCGATTGCAGGCCTTGCCCGCGAGACGCCGTCGGACGTGGTGGCCCGCGCCTATGGCGGCGAGGCGCGATTGTTCGGCAAGGATTCGCTGATCCCTGCGCCCTTCGACCCTCGGCTGATCCTGCGGGTGGCGCCTGCCGTGGCCCGCGCGGCGATGGAGAGCGGTGTGGCGACCAGGCCCATCGAGGACATGGTGGCCTATGCCGAACGGCTCGAGCGCTTCGTGTTCCGCTCGGGCTTCGTGATGCGGCAGATCTTCATCGCGGCCAAACGATCGCCCAAGCGCGTGATCTATGCCGATGGCGAGGACGAGCGCGTGCTGCGCGCGGCCGAAGTTGTGCTGGAGGAGGGGATTGCGAAGCCAATCCTCATCGGCAGGCCGGCGGTGATCGAGACCAGGCTCAAGCGCTATGGACTATCAATCAGGCTGGGGCATGACTTCGAGGTGGTGAACCCGGAAGACGATCCGCGCTACCGCGACTATGTGCAGACCTATGTGGAAACGGCGGGCCGCCGCGGCATCACGCCCGATGCGGCGCGCACATTGGTGCGAACGTCCACCACGGTGATCGCGGCACTTGCCCTGAAGCGGGGGGAGGCGGATGCGATGATCTGCGGGCTTGAGGGCCGCTACCGCGCCAAGCTCCGCCACATCCGCGATATTGTGGGGCTGGCACCGGGCGCGCGCGAATTCGCGGCGATGAGCCTGATGATCACTTCACGCGGGGTGGTGTTCCTGACCGACACGCATGTGCAGGCGGAGCCTTCGGCGGAGGCCATGGCTGACACGGTGCTGATGTGCGCCGCCCATGTGCAGCGCTTCGGCATCAAGCCCAAAGTGGCGCTGGTGGCCCATTCCGACTTCGGCGATTTCGACACGCCGGTGACGCTGCGGATGCGCGCGGCACTGGCCATGGTGCATGCGAGAGCGCCGGAGCTTGAGATCGACGGCGAAATGCAGGCCGATACGGCCCTGATCGAATCCGTACGGCAGCGGAAGCTGCCGTCCTCGACACTGAAGGGCGAGGCCAATCTGCTGGTGATGCCAGGGCTGACATCCGCCAATGTCGCCTATCAGGTGATGAAGGTGTTCGGTGACGCGCTCCCCGTGGGGCCAATCCTGCTGGGCGCGGCACTGCCGGCGCATATCCTGACGGGCTCCGTTACCTCGCGCGGTGTCGTCAACATGACGGCGATTGCCGTTGCTGAAGCAGCGACCTGCCACCGCGCCGGATGATTTGAGAGCATGACAGCACGAACCTATCTGATCGGCGTCGACACCGGCGGCACCTATACGGACGCGGCGGTGATCGAGGCGCAGGGGCACAGGGTGGTGGCCTCGGCCAAATCCATCACGACCAAGGGCGATCTCTCCATCGGCGTGACGGGGGCGATCACGGCTGCCGTGGCGAAGCTGCCGCAGGGGCTGAGGCCGGAGGACATTTCGTTGGTGTCCGTGTCCACCACGCTTGCCACCAATGCGGTGGTGGAGGGGCATGGCTCCGCCGTGGGCGTGATCCTGATCGGCTTCGATCAGGCGATGGCGGAGCGGACGGGGATTGCCAAAGCGTTTCCCGGCATGCCCATTGCCATGATTGCAGGCGGGCATGACCACAATGGCGATGAGGCGAAGCCCCTGGATGTGGCGGCGCTGGGGGCTGCCGTTCTGGCGATGCCGGTTGATGCCTTTGCAATTGCATCTGCCTTCGCCGTGCGGAACCCCAAGCATGAGCAGCGGGCACGCGAGATCGTGGCTGAGGCCACGGGGAAGCCTGCAACGCTTTCAACCGAGCTGACCTCCGCGCTCGATGCGCCCCGGAGGGCGCTGACGGCGGTGCTGAACGCGCGGCTGATCTCGCGCGTCTCCATGCTGATCAGCGCGGTGAGGCGTTCCATGGCGGAGCTTCGCATCGACTGCCCGCTGATGATCGTGAAGGGTGACGGCACGCTGGCGCTGGCGGACCGCGTGGCGCTGAGGCCCATCGAAACGGTGTTGTCAGGCCCTGCGGCGAGCCTTGTGGGTGCCTCCTGGCTGTGCGGGGCCAAGGATTTCATCATGTCCGACATGGGAGGCACGACGACGGATCTGGGCATCCTCCAGAACGGCCGGCCGCAGGTGGCGGAGCAGGGCGCGGAAGTAGGCGGCTGGCGCACCATGGTGAAGGCCATCGACGTCAAGACCGTGGGGCTTGGCGGCGACAGCGAGATTGCGATCGACCTCAATGGCAAGATCACCGTGGGACCGCAGCGGGTGGCGCCGATTTCGCTTCTCGCCTCACGCTACCCGGAAGTGGTGGCCATGCTGGAGGCGGATCTGGCGGATACCGAGGGCGGCTCACTACACGGCAAGTTCGTGCTGAAGCCCTTCGGCGCGACGGCGGCCCTGAACGCGGAAGTGAACCCGCGCGAGGCGGAGCTTTTGGCGTTGGTGGACGAGCGGCCAAAGCCCATCCGCAAGGTGGCGGTCTCGTCCGCCGCGCAGCGGGCGCTGGCTTCACTGAAGCGCAAGGGCCTGGTGCAGACGGGTGGGTTCACGCCGTCCGATGCAGCGCATGTGCTGGGCCTGCAGGACAATTGGCCGGGGCCCGCAGCAGAGCTTGCCGCGAAGCTGATGGTGCGCTTCCGCGACATGAAGCTGGGCGATGCGGCGCGCGTTCAAGGCTTCTGCCGTGAAGTCTGGTCCGAGACCGTGCGGCGAACGGCGAAGGTGATCCTCGACACGGCCTTCGGCAAGAGCTTCGGCGAACACGAGCTGGTGGATGCGGTGTGCTCTGGCCGGGGAAATCTGGGGCTGGCGCGGGTCTCACTGTCACCTTCCGTGCCCGTCGTTGCCGTGGGCGGGCCGGTGCGGGTTTATTATCAAGAGGTGGGAAAAAGGCTCGGCTGCGAGATGGTCTTCCCGCCCTTCTTCGATGTGGCGAATGCGGTGGGTGCGGCGACCGGCGTCATCGCGCAGGTGGTGACGGTGACGGTGGAAGGCGATGGCAGCGGGCTGTTCCGCCTGCACGGGCCTCAGGGCACGGCGGTGTTCACCTCCGGCCCCGAAGCGCTGGCGGCGGCGGAGGCTCTGGCCCGCAGTGCGGCGGCCGAGGCGGTGCGCCAGCTGGGGGCTGAAGAGCCGCAGGTGCATGTGAGCATGAGCAAGAGCCGCCTGCCCGACGCGGTAGATGACAATGGCCTGCTCGAGGCCAAGATACGGGCCGAAGCCATCGGGCGGCCGGAAACCGGGCAGCGCTGAGCGAAATCGCCGATGGCCGCAACGCGCGGTGCGTTTCGGCGGATTTGATTCGGGCTTAGAGATTTCCCCCGGGGCGGCTGAACTGGGGGAGGATTTGCATCATGAAAGGTGCGGCACGGCCATTTTTCATTCTGGCGGTTTGTTATGCGGTGGCGGGCATGGTGCTCGGCATCGCCATGGCGGCGATGCATGACCACACGCAAATGCCCACGCATGCGCATATCATGGTGGCGGGCTTTCTGATGTCGTCGGTGTTCGCCTTCTTCTACCATCTGTTTCCGGAAATCGGCTCGAGGCCAATGGCCCGGATCCATTTCTATGTTCAGGCGATCAGCGGCGTGGTGCTGGTGGCCTCGCTCTTCGTGCTTCTGCAGGGGACGGAGCAGATTGAACCGGTGACGGCGCTTGCCTCCATCGGTTTTCTGGCCGGCATGCTGCTGTTCATCTGGAACGCAAGGCCGGTGCTGCGGGCGGCGTGAGAAGCGGGTCAGCCTTCTCTAGAAGCCGAAGCGGGCGGAAACGGTGACGGACTGGCTGGTGAGACTGGCCTCGGTTGCGGCAATCGGGATCAGCAGGGTGCTGGTGGCGCGCTGGACGAACAGCGTGCCGTCATCGGTTTCGACCTGGCCCAAGTCGCTGTAGCGATAGGCCAGTTCCAGCGTGATCCTGTCACTCACGGCATAGCCCAGGCCCGCTTCGGCGGCCCAGGCGAAATCATAATGCGTGCCGCCGGGCATGACCGAATAGCGCGGCTGCGCCAGGGCCGGGAATTCATAGGTCATCTTCGATGTTTCATTGCGCGAGACGCCGGCGCCCAGGCCGAGATAGGGCCTAAGCCGCGTTTCGACCCCCATGGCGGCCAAGGGTTCGACATAAGCAAAGGCCATGAGATCGGCCTGGTTGACGGTGCTGCTGACCGGCTGATCGCGCCCCGCCTTGACGAAATTGGCATTGCCGTCGAAGGCGAGGTTGGGACGCAGGTCGAGGGCCGCCTCCACCCGGAACCATGAGGTGAGTTCGAGACCGGCACCTGCGCCGAGCATGGTGGTTGTGCCGAAATCTCCGCGCGCGCCGATGGACTTTCCGTTCTCGCCCGTGCCGCAGCCGAACAGGGCGAAGGGATCCTGTGCTTTGCAATCGGCATCCTTGAAGCTCGTATCACCCGTCCAGGCGAGGCCCAGCGTGGCGCGGAGATAGGGCTTGGGGCCTTCTGCCGCGGCCGGCCCCGCAAGCGCTGCCAGAAGCGCTGCCGCCAGGGTGATCGGAGGTGGGAGGATGCGCATGAGGTGCCAATGAATCAGTTGATAAGATCGATTGTGCGGGAGCCAAGGCCAGTCCGCAACCATTGAAGGCGCTGGGCGCTGGCCCTAAGCTTGGGGCCGTGCCGATCCATGTGATTTTCGATGCCCTTGCCGCCTGCGCTTCGCTGGGGATGACGCTGTTCGTCTACCGCTGGCGGCTGAGGGACGCCGGACAGAAGATCGACTCTGCCGGGCCGCTTTATGCGCTGGCCCTGCTGGCCGGGGCGGCGGCTGGCGGCTTCGGCGCGGGCACGCTGAACCTCTGGCTGTCCGGCGAGCCCGGAATGGGCCGGAGCATTCTGGGGGCGCTGGCGGGGGCAATCCTCGCCGTTGAAATCTTCAAGCGGTGGCGCGGCATCACGGGGTCAACCGGGCTGATCTTCGTTCCGGCCTTTGCGACCAGCGTGGTGGTGGGGCGGTGGGGGTGTTACCTCTCCGGGCTTGCGGACGAAACCTATGGCACTCCGACCAGTTTTCCGCTGGGGCATGATTTCGGTGACGGCATTCTGCGCCACCCGGTGCAGCTCTATGAGAGCTTCACCATGGCGGTGTTTCTGGTGGTGGCGCTCATCCTTATCGGGCGGAGGAGCGCGTATTTCATGCGGAACGGGTTTTACCTGTTGGTGCTGGTTTATGCCGGGCAGCGCTTCCTCTGGGAGTTTCTGAAGCCCTATGGAACGGTTGTGGGTCCGTTCAATCTGTTCCATTTGCTTTGTGCGGGACTCGTGATTTATTCGATTGCGATGATGGCGAAGGGGAGGGCGTCATGAACCGGGCGGATTTCTGGTGCCGCGTTCTGGCGTGGCTGCAGATTGGCGGTGCAATCGCCGTGGGGGCTGCGATCTACGCGCTGTGGGCGCTGATCTTCGGCTGGATGGTGATCGAGGATGGCGGCTTCTTCACCTTCATCAAATGGCTGGTGATCCTGCTCTTCGCGCTGCCGCCCTTTGTGACAGGCCTGCTGACGATCATGTTTGCGGACAGGGTGGAACAGGCGCAGGCGGGAAAGCGTGACGAATCCCATGTGGCGCTGCGGGTGCTCATGGCGCTGGCGGGATTATGGTCTGCCGGCGTCATCGGTTTCGTGGGGATCAGCATTCCGCCGGTTGGCTTCTTCGCGGTGCTGGGGGTCGCCTCAGCGGCGATTGCCGTTCTCGGACAGGACTGGACGGCGGACCTGTTCCTGCCGCGCCGGGACCCGGCATGAACGCGCCGCTCCGCAAGATCGCGCCCTATGTCTTCTATGGCCAGACCACCTCCATGTGCAGCGACTGCATGGCGCTGGTGCCGGCCAAGATTATTTTCGAAGAAGGCAAGGTCTTCTACCTCAAGCGCTGCAAGACGCATGGGGTGGAGAAGGCGCTGGTTTCAACCGATATCAGCTACTTCAAGCTTTGCCATGATTATCTGAAACCGGGTGACCGGCCGCTTTCCCCCCAAACCCGCACGGAGCTGGGCTGCCCCTATGACTGCGGCCTGTGCCCTGACCATGAGCAGCACTCATGCCTGGCGCTGATCGAGGTGAATGAAGCCTGCAACCTGACCTGCCCCACGTGCTTTGCCAATTCCTCCACGGCCAAGACCATGCACCGGCCTTTGGCTGAGATCGAGCGGATGATGGATGCGCTGGTCGCCTCCGAAGGCGAGCCCGACCTCCTGCAGATTTCGGGTGGGGAGCCCACGCTGCACCCGCAGATTCTCGAGATCATCTCGGCGGCGAAGCGGCGGCCGATCCGGCACATCATGCTGAACACCAACGGCATCCGCATTGCGCAGGAGCCGGAGTTCGTGAAGAGCCTCGCTGCGTTCAAGCCGGGTTTCGAGGTCTATCTGCAGTTCGACTCGCTCAGGGCTTCGGTGCTGAAAAATCTTCGCGGCGCGGATCTGACGCGCATCCGGCGGGAGGCGCTGGAGGCACTGGAACGCGAGAACATCTCGACCACGCTGGTCGTGGTCGTGAAGGCCGGGCAGAATGAGGATGAGCTGGGAGAGATCATCGACTTTGCCCTGCAATGGAATTGCGTGCGGGGCATCACCTTCCAGCCGGTGCAGGATGCGGGGCGCAATGAAGGCTTCGACCCGGCGCGGGACCGGATGGTGCTCTCCGACATCCGGCAGCGCATCATCCAGGCCGGAACGGCGTTTGGCGCGGGCGACATCATTCCGCTGCCGTGCAACCCGGAATCGATCGCCATTGGCTATGCGCTGCGGAAGGGCCGGACGATTGCGCCCATCACGTCATTCTTCCCGCGTGACATGCTGGTGGAGGCGCTGCCCAACGCCATCACCTTCGAGAAATATCCGGATCTCCATGCGCAGGTGCTGAGCTTCTTTTCGCTGTCCACCGCCGAATGCAACAACCCGGAGAAGCTCAACGCGCTGCTGTGCTGCCTGCCGGAGGTGCCGGTTCCGGAGGGGTTCGGATATGAGAATATCTTCCGTATCGCCATCGTGGAATTCATGGACCGGCATAATTTCTGCGTGGGCCGGGTGAAGCGGAGCTGCATTCATTTCGTGACGCCCAACGGCCAGATCATTCCGTTTGAAACCTACAACATGTTCTATCGCGACGATGCGGCGCGGGCCCGCATGGCGCGGAGCAGGGGGGAAGTATGAAAGTCATCCTCGGCATCTTCTGCGGGCTGGTGGTGCTGTTTGCCGGCGGCTGCGCCATCTTCCTGGTGAGTATCCAGTTCTCGGGCGACAGCGGGGCGGCTCCGCTGGCGCTGATCCCCGGTGCCGTGGCAGTGCTGAACCTTCTGGTGCTGCTGGCCCTTCTGGGGAAGTACCGCGCGCAAAGCTGGGTCTTCTATGTGCTGGCGGGTGTCGATGTGCTGGCGGCCATCGCGGCGGGCATTTTCTGGAGTTCGGTCTCCTACCAGGTTCAGGACATCTGGACGCTGGCTTTGCCGGTCATCGCCGTGCTGCTGCTCAAGGCCGTGCTGACCGTCATCATGGCGGGCAGGCTTCCGCCGCCGCAATCGCCATGAAACCCGCCTCAGGGTTGAAGAGTTAGCGCTGCTGGGCCATATAGCCGGGTCAGGGGTTTTTGCGGGGAACGGATCGCGTGGCGGAATTCTGGGCTGAACACTTTACCTTCGTCACGTCGGTCGAAGGATGGATCGCGCTGGGCACGCTGATTGCCATGGAGATCGTCCTCGGCATCGACAATCTCATCTTCATCTCGATCCTGTCCAACAAGCTGCCCGAGGCGGACCGCTCCCGCGCGCGGCGGCTGGGCATTGGCGGCGCGCTGCTGATGCGGCTCGTTCTGCTGGCGACGGTGGCCTATATCGCGCAGCTCACCCAACCGCTGTTTACGGTGCTGGACAAGTCATTCTCCTGGCGGGACCTGATCCTGCTGGCGGGCGGCTTATTCCTGATGTGGAAGGCCACGAAGGAAATCCATCATTCCGTCGACACCGAGGACGGCAAGGAGAATATCGTGGGGGCCGCCACCCTGACGGTGGGGGGCGCGATCTTCCAGATCCTGCTGCTGGACCTGGTGTTCTCGGTCGATTCGATCATCACGGCGGTGGGCATGACGGACCATCTGGCCATCATGTATATCGCCGTCATCGTGGCCATGGCCGTCATGCTGTTTGCAGCCGATCCGCTGGGGCGCTTCATTGCGGCCAACCCGACGATCGTCATGCTGGCGCTGGGCTTCCTCCTGATGATCGGCATGACGCTGATTGCGGAAGCGTTCCACTTCCACGTGCCGCGTGGCTATGTGTACGCCGCCATGGGCTTCTCCACCCTGGTGGAAGTGCTCAACATGCTGGCGCGGCGGGCCCGCAAGAAGAAGCAGGCCGCCGAGGCTGCCTCCAAGGCGACGCTGCACTGAGGCATCCCGCTTTCCCTTCTCCCGTCGCGCCGCCACGGGAGAAGGGAAGTTCCGCAACTGACCCGCCAGTTGCCCTTACCGCCGCCCTCGGCTAGAAGCGCCGCAAATCCCTTACAGTTTGAAAGAGACGTCACGCGATGGCCCGTCAGTTCATCTATCACATGAGTGGTCTCACCAAGGCCTATGCCGGTGGCAAGAAGGTTCTCGAGAACATTCATCTCTCCTTCTATCCGGATGCCAAGATCGGCGTGCTGGGGCCCAACGGCTCCGGCAAGTCCACGCTTCTCCGTATCATGGCGGGGCTCGATACGGAGTGGAACGGCGAGGCGTGGCTGGCCGATGGCGCGACGGTTGGCTACCTTCAGCAGGAGCCGGAGCTTGACCCGGCGCTCGACGTGATGGGCAATGTGATGGAAGGGGTGGCGCACAAGAAGGCGATCCTCGACCAGTATAATGAGCTTATGGCCGACTACAATGACGAGAACGCCGAGAAGGCCGGCAAGCTGCAGGACGTGATCGACGCGCAGAATCTGTGGGACCTCGAATCGCAGGTGGAGCAGGCGATGGACGCGCTGCGCTGCCCGCCGGGAGATGCGCAGATCGACAATCTCTCCGGCGGTGAAAAGCGCCGCGTGGCGCTGACGCAGCTTTTGCTCAGGAAGCCCGACCTGCTGCTGCTGGACGAACCCACCAACCATCTGGACGCCGAGTCGGTGAACTGGCTTGAGCATCATTTGCGGGATTATCCGGGTGCAATCCTGATCGTCACCCATGACCGTTACTTCCTCGACAATGTGACGAGCTGGATCCTGGAGCTCGACCGTGGCCGCGGCATTCCTTACGAAGGCAATTACTCCGCCTATCTCGGCCAGAAATCCAAGCGCTTTGCGCAGGAATCGCGTGAGGATGCGGCGCGTGAGAAGTCACTGGCGCGCGAGCAGGAGTGGATTTCCGCTTCCCCCAAGGCCAGGCAGGCCAAGTCCAAGGCGCGCATCAAGGCCTATGACGAGCTGTTGAAGGTGAACGAGGACCGCCTCAAGTCCACGACAGCGCAGATCATCATTCCGCCGGGCGAGCGGCTGGGCAATACGGTGATCAACCTCGAAGGCGTGTCCAAGGCCTATGGCGACCGGCTGCTGATCGATAGCTTGTCCTTCAAGCTGCCGCCCGGCGGTATTGTGGGCATCATCGGGCCCAACGGCGCGGGCAAGACCACGCTGTTCCGCATGATCACCGGCCAAGAGCAGCCCGATACCGGCACCATCACCATCGGTGAGAGCGTGCATATGGGCTATGTCGATCAGTCCCGCGATTCGCTCGACCCGGACAAGACGGTCTGGCAGGAGATCTCCGGCGGCAATGACATCATCTACCTCGGCAAGCGCGAGATGAATTCGCGGGCCTACACGGGCGCCTTCAACTTCAAGGGCGGGGACCAGCAGCAGAAGGTGGGGAACCTTTCGGGCGGGCAGCGGAACCGCGTCCATCTGGCCAAAATGCTGAAGACGGGGGCCAATGTGCTGCTCCTCGACGAGCCGACGAACGACCTCGACACCGAAACCCTCGCCGCTCTTGAGGAGGCGTTGGAGGATTTCGCCGGCTGCGCCGTGGTCATCAGCCATGACCGCATGTTCCTCGACCGCCTTGCCACCCATATTCTGGCCTTCGAGGGCGACAGCCATGTGGAATGGTTCGAGGGCAATTTCCAGGACTATGAGGAAGACAAGAAGCGCCGCCTGGGCGAGGACAGCGTGATGCCGAAGCGCATCCGTTACAAGCAGTTCGCAAGGTAGGGGCGCTCAGGTGACGGCGGGCGCGGCGCGTGCTAGAGGACGGTTTCCCGTTCACACTTCGCGACCAGACCCATGACCATTTCCCGCCGCCTGTTCCTCGCCTCGCTTGCCGCTGCCGCCGCTACGCCCGCTTTTGCCCAGGTGGCGGCGGTCGACCTTTCCCAGGAGCCGTTTCCGGTCAAGGACGAAGAGAACAAGATCGAGTTTAAATACCGCCGCAAAGAAGTGGATTTTGAGAGCGCGGAAGCGCCCGGAACCATCGTGGTGGATCCGAAGAAGCGGTTTCTTTACCTGATCCTCGGCAATGGCAAGGCGATCCGCTATGGTGCCTCAGTGGGCAAGCAGGGCCGCACATGGTCAGGCCAGGCCAGTATCGGCCGCATGGAGAAGTGGCCGACATGGACGCCCACGCCGGAGCACCTCGCGGAATTCCCCAAGCTCGCCAAATATGTGCCAGGTGGCATGCCGGGCGGCCCGGAAAATCCTATGGGCGCACGCGCGCTCTATCTCTATCAGGGCGATGTCGACACCATCTACCGCATCCACGGATCCCATGACCCTTCGCTGATCGGCCGCAAGAAGACGGCGGGCTGTGTGAGCCTGCTCAACGTGGACATCATCGACCTCTATAACCGCGTGCAGCTCGGCACCAAAGTGGTGGTGCTGGAATATTGAGGAGCGGCCGCAGGCGGCAGCCATGAGTGACTGGCAGCCCGAGAAATATCTGACCTTCGCCGATGAGCGCACCAGACCTGCGCGGGATTTGCTGGCGCAGGTGCCGCTGATGGAGCCGCGCCGGCTTTATGATTTGGGCTGCGGGCCCGGGAATTCGACGGCACTGCTGGTCGAGCGTTATCCGCTGGCGCATGTGACGGGGGTGGACAATTCGCCCGCCATGCTGGAGGCGGCGCGCAAGGCCTGCGCGGGGGCGGATTTCGTGGCGGGCGATCTGGCCGAGTGGACGCCCGTCGATGCGCCGGATCTCATGTTCTCCAACGCTGCGTTCCAGTGGGTGCCGGACCATCTCGATGTGCTGGCGCGGCTTAGTGGGTCCCTCTCCGCTGGTGGGGTTCTCGCGGTGCAGATGCCGGACAATCTGATGGAACAGAGCCACGCGCTGATGCGGGTTGCGGCGGGGCAGGGCCCATGGTCCGCAAAGCTTGGCGCGGCGCAGGCGGCACGTGACGCCTTGCCCGGCGTTCCGGATTACTACCGGCGGCTGAAGCCGCTGTTCCGGCATCTCGACATCTGGCACACGATCTACAATCACCCCCTCATGGGCGTGGACGGAATCATCGCCTGGCTTTCGACCACCGGGCTCCGGCCCTTTCTGGCGCCGCTCGACCCGGCAGAGCGCGAGGATTTTCTCGGGCAATACCGCCTGCTGCTGCGCGAGGCCTATCCGGAGCAGGCTGACGGGACGGTGCTGCTGCGCTTTCCGCGGCTGTTCATGGTTGGGCTGCGCTAAACAGACACTCTTTACGTAGCTTGGAAAGAAGGGCCCTCATCCGCCCTTCGGGCACCTTCTCCCATTGCGTTCCGCAACAGGAGAAGGGAACCACGTCAACCGCGCAAATAGGCGAAGAGGCCGTCGATTGATCCGCTGCGGGCGATGGTGCTGGTGAATTTGTTGCGCATCTGCTGGCCAAGCCACACGCCCTGCATATTGACGTCCCGCACCGTATAGCCGCCGCCGGCGCGCGACAGGCGGAAGGTGACCTTGCTGCCGCTCGCGGCGCGCGCCTTCACCACAAGGTCATTTCCCGATCCGGTGCATTCGAGGATCTGAAGAGCACCGCCACGGAAACCGCTGCCATGTTTTTTCAGCAGCGTGCCGATGAACTGGCGCGTGAGGCGCAGATATTCAGCCTCGCGCGACTTGGGGAGGTCCTTACGGTATTTTCCCAGGGCGAAGAGGCTGAGCGAGCGGAGATCCGTGTAGCGGTCCGCAGCGCTGGCGAAGGCGGCGGGCGAACCAGACGAGGCGGCGCGGTCATAAGCCTGACCGGCGCTTTTCACAAAGTCAGCCGCGGGGCAGCTGTCCGCCTGTGCCGTGGTATGCACCAGCAGTGACAAAACGATTGCTAACGTTGCGGCAAGAAAATTTCGAAACGGTTTCACCATAGATCTCCGGCTGAGCAACAAACAGCAACACAAGACGATTAAGGGTCTGCTAAGTTCCGCAGCCCGTCAATCCTCGTTCTTGGGTTTTCCGCCCTTGATCCTGGCTTCACGCAAATGAAGGTCGAGATTCGATCCTTTTATGTCCTCTGGTCTCGCAAGTGCGAAGGCCCGCTTCCGAAGTTCCATCACAAGTTCGGCACGGTCTTCGATATGGGCAATTTCCGAAAATGGAATTGGTTCCCCCACGCGGATCTTGAGGCGCGATCCGATTCGCCTTGCCGTTTCACGGAAGACGAGCGAGAGGCGCAGCGTGAGGCTCAGATGGCTGGCGAGCTGAAACAGCCGTGAATTCTGGCCCACGAAAAACACAGGCACGACCGTGGCCTGCGATGCCCGCAGGAGCTTCGCCGTAAACGGCGCCCATGGCAGATCGACCGCAGGCCCGCGCAGGGGCTTTTCCGACGTCGACACGCCGCCCCCTGGAAAGATGCCGATCGCATGGCCCTGTTTCAGCCAGGCTTGCGCTGCAAGGCGGGAGTTCACGTTGGTTTCCCGCGCCTCGCGGGTGGGGGCAAAGGCCACGGGCAGGAGATTTGCCGCGGCCTCCGGCGCCTGGCACAGAACATCATTGGCCAGCACCTTGGTATCCGGGCGCACCTTGGTTGCAAGCCAGGTGAGGGTGATACCGTCCAGCACGCCATAGGGGTGGTTGGCGATGAACAGGACGGGACCGGTCTTGGGGGTGCGCGCCAGCGCCTCCTCGTCATAGTCCAGCTTCATGCGCAGCAGGCGGATGGCCGAATCGAAGAAGTTTTCACCGTTCTTCAGATTCTTCTGATGCTGCACGTAAAGTTTCTTGAGCTTCCTCTGGCCGCCGATCTTCTCAATCGCCTGAATGACAGCGCGCTGCAGCACGGGCTGATCGGCGGTTGAATAGCTGAACCGAACTTTCTTCGGGGTGAGGGATGCGATGGACTTCGCCATGGGCGGCCGGTGGTGATGAAACTCATCATCCTTCGCATTTCGCCGGGGTGCATGCAATGGAGGAAGAACACGCTGCACCTCACCCTGTGGTATATGGCCGGCAAGGGAGGATTCGCCATGTACACTCTTTATGCACGAAATCAGGCCGGCTCGATGGCCGTCGAAGCGCTGCTCGCCGCTTGCGGGGCAGACTACCGGGTCATTGTTCTGGACCGGAAGCCGGACGGGTCCTTCGAAGATTTCTTCCATGCCATTAATCCCAAGGCCGAAGTGCCAACGCTCATCCTGCCCGATGACAGTGTGATGACGGAAAGCGTGGCGATGATGATCTACCTCGCCGACCGGTATCCGGAGGCGGGCCTTTCACCTGCCGCCGATGCGCCGGACCGCGCGCGTTTCCTGCGCTGGATGGTCTATATGGGAACGACCATCTACATGAGCGATCTGCGCCTGTTCTATCCGCAGCGCTATACCACCGCCACAGCCGAGGCCCCGGGCATCCAGGCGAAAGCCGAAGAGATGATGACGGCCGAATTCGCCATCTATGCGGCGGCCCTGGGCGAAGGACCGTTCATTCTCGGACCCGTCATGAGTGCAGCTGATATCTACGCCGCAATGCTCTGCAGCTGGGTGCCCGATGTGCCCGGCCTGTTTGCCCGCCACCCGAATTTGAAACGGATGTATGACGCCGTTGTGCAGCATGACGCCGTGCGGAAAGTGTGGGCGCGAAACGAGATGACGTTCTAGGAACGGCGACGGTCACGCGGCCTTCGCCGCCGCCCCCAGCCCCAGCACGCGGCATATTGCGTAGACCAAGTCGGCGCGGTTCAGGGTGTAGAAGTGGAAGTGCTTCACACCTTCCCGCCGCAGCGCATCCACCTGTTCGGCGGCGACCATGGCGGCGACGAGGTTGCGAGTTTCGGGGTCATCATCGAGGCCCTCGAACCGGGTGGCAAGTGCCGGCGGCACGTGGGCGCCACAGCGGCCAGCAAATTCGCTGACGCGGGCGAAGGAGGTGATCGGCAGAATGCCCGGCACCAGTTCAATGTCGATGCCGCGCGCGGCAATGCGGTCCCTGAGCCTCAGGAAAAAGGCATTGTGGAAGAAGAATTGCGAGACGGCGCGGGTGGCCCCGTGCTCGGCCTTGTCTGCCATGAAGGCCAGATCCTCCTCGATCGAGACGGATTCCGGGTGCCGCTCCGGATAGGCTGACACGGAGATTTCGAAATCGCCCAGTTCGCGGATGCCGCGCACCAGATCCGCGGCGTTGCGATAGCCTTCGGGGTGGGGCACGAAGCGGGTGCCGACGCCCCCCGGCGGATCGCCGCGCAGGGCCACGATGTGGCGGACGCCGGCCTCGGCGAAATCCTTTACGACCGCATTCACCTCCGCCTTGCTGGCGCCGACGCAGGTCAGATGGGCGGCAGGCTTAAGGCTGGTTTCCGACGCAATGCGGCGCACGGTGTTCAAGGTGCGGTCCCTGGTGGTGCCGCCCGCGCCATAGGTGACGGAGACGAAGCTGGGTTGAACCGTCTCCAGCTTGCGGATGGTGCGCCAGAAGCTTTCATCGCCGTCTGCTTTGGGCGGGAAGAACTCGAAGGAGACGCTGATCCCCGAGACATCGTCAGCAAACGCGATCATGTGGCGTGATCCTTCATCGGCGCATGGGAGAGGGTGGAGCCTGGCGCAGTTGCAAGCCACAGAGACACGGTGAGGCCCGTGCCCTGCGGACGCCAGGGCGGCGGCAGCACATCATGCTGGGTGAGGGTGAGCCCGGCGCGGGTGAGCCATTGGGCCATGCTTTCGGCGGCTATGCCGAGGCGGCGGTGGGCGTGGTCGGTGCGAAGCTCATCCAGATCATGGGGCGCAAAATCGACGATCATCAGGCGGCCGCCGGGCTCCAGGATGCGAGCGGCCTCGGCCAGCGCGCGGGCCGGATCCTCCAGGAAGTGCAGCACCTGATGGATGGTGACGAAATCCGCAAAGCCATCGGGGAAGGGCAGGGCATAGATCTCGCCATGGCGGACTTGCGCATTGCGAACGCCTGCGGCCTCAAGGTTCACGCGTGCGATTGCCAGCATGTCCCGGCTGGAATCGATGCCGATCGATTGCTGGGCAAAGCTGGCGAAGCGCCGCAGAACGGCGCCGGTGCCGGTGCCCAGGTCCACATGGAGTCTGATCGGCGCCTGACCCGCAAGGCGGACCATGGCCTGCTCCACATCCTCCTCCCGCACATGGAGCGAGCGAAGTTGCTCCCAGCGGGTGGCGTTTTCGGCGAAATAGCGGGATGCGGCTTCGGCCCGGCGGTTGCGGATATCTTCAAGCCGGGCGAGATCACCCGCCAGAACGGGATCAGCTCCGGGAAGAAGGTCGACGATGGCCCGGGCCAGGGCACCGCCCATATCCTCCTCCCGGAGGCGGAACAGAACCCAATTTCCTTCCTTGTGGCGGATGATGAGGCCCGCTTCCGCCATGAGCTTCAGGTGGCGACTCACGCGCGGCTGGCTCTGGCCCAGGATTTGGGTCAGCTCGCTGACATTGGCCTCGCCATGGGCGAGTATGAACAAGATGCGCACGCGGGTTGATTCCGCCGCGGCGCGCAGCCCGGACAGCAGTTCTTCCATGCCCATGCACCTCTATAACTACATAAACATATCTTTATGTAGATCGCAAGATGAGAACTGAGCCGGGATAGTTTGCAGTCGATTCCATCTCTGCGGGCGGAAACATGCCGAAGTCTTGCAATCGTCAAGATTTCGCGGCCTATTGGTGCGATCAGGATGCTGGAAACCAGCTGAACGTGGAGGTTCTATGAACAATCAGGGGAAACGCCCGCTTTCCCGGCGGGAATTGTGCGGGGTTGCCGTTGCGGCCCTTTTTGCAATGGTTACACCGGCGGCGGCCAATGCGGCCGCGGAAGACTATGTCATCAATATTGCCGATGACGTGATGAAGCTTGCCAACACGGGCCGCAAGGGCACGGCGCTGCGCGGGCAATTCGCGTCTTTGCTGAACCGTTACATTAATCTCAAGGGCATCGCGGATTATGCGCTGGGGCCCTATGTGAAGAAACTGCCGCCGGACAAGCGCAGCGAATTCTACACGCTGGTGAGCAACTACGCCGCCGCACTGTTCGTCTATTACGTCGACGATTTCCGCGGCAACAAGCTCGACATCAAATCGACCACGCAGCAGGGCAAGTTCACCGTCATCCAGAGTGAGATCACCGGTGGCGGCGGGCGCGAACAGGTGCGCTGGCGCCTGACGCCTTCAGGCGGCGGCTTCCGCGTGAGCGACGTCAACATCAAGGGCGTGTGGCTGACCATTGCAATGAAGGACCGCTTCTCCAAGGTGCTCAAGTCTTCCAAGGGTGATTTCGGGCCGCTGTTTGCAGAGTTGCGCGAGGCGGAAACCTGGTAGTGCTCCGCCCGGCCGTTGTTGACGCGACCTGAGGCTGTGATTATGGCGTGACGTGTGAGCAGGGTCACGAGAAAGCGAATCATGTCCAACAGCCGACAGCCTAAGCCCGCAGGAGTGACGCGGCGTGTGGCCCTCGCCGGGCTTGCCGCGCTGTTCGCCGCGCCCGCTGCCGCGGCCGCCGGGGATGACGCCGCCATTGCCTATATGCGCAAGGTGGCGAAGGACATGCTGAATGCCCATCGCCAGGGCACGGTTGCAAGCTTCAAACGCGCGATCCTGCGCCATGCCGATGTTCCAGCGATTGCGGATTATTCGCTGGGCCAATACCGCTCCAAGCTTCAGGCCTCGCAGAAGGCGGCCTATTACGCGGGCACCGCCACATTCATGGCGCGCTATTTCGCCGATCAGTCTCGCGAATACGTGATTTCGAAATATGACATCGGCGATGCCGACAAGGATGGTGACAACATCAATGTCGACACCAAGGTCTATCTCCTGAACGGGCAGTCCTACACGGTTGTGTGGCGGCTTTCAAAGCGCGGCGGCGGCTACAAGGTTGCAGATGCCAAGATTCTTGGCTTCTCCTTGATCTACCTGCAGCGCGGCATCTTCACGTCATTCCTGTCCAAACGCAATGGTGACGTGGCGCAATTGGTGACGGCGCTGAACCGCTGAGGAAGCGAACCTTTCGCACGCTGCGGCTCACTTCGCCTGAATGCTCTCGAGATAGGTAATCAGCGATGAGATGCGATCCTGCACCACGAGGTCGCGGGCTTGTTTTCCAGCTTCCGTGCTTGCGGCTTCGCGGTTGAACCAGTCTCCCCAGACCGGCATGTCGCGCATGCCGTGGACTTTCACGTCGACACGGCCGTCAATTACATCCGTCACGCGTTCGGTGGGGAACTTTCCCGCGTTGAGCTTCGAAAGCCTGGTCAAATCCGGCACCGAGAGCGTGAGGAATTCACCGAGCGTGCCATCGCCCTTCGCGTCTACGCCATGGCAGGCTGCGCAATAATTGACGAAGTCCCGGCGGCCAAGTTCAAGGCTGATGCCTTCGCTGACGAGGCCCGCACCCGAAGTGGAGGCTGCTGCTGCCTGCTGTGTGCCCGCGACCATCATCGCTGCAACCAACATGCTCATCATCAGATATCTGTGCTTCATCTTCATTCCTCCGCAACTGTGAAGACCATCGCGCCATGATGGCCGGTGGGCCTTGATATTGGTCAATTGAGGGATCGTTAACCCTGACGGGCTTAACTCCACCTCGTGTTTCCGGTGAGTGGCGTAACCCAGTGTTTTCACATTCTGTCTTTCGCAAGCTGATTGCGGTTGCCGGTGCAGCCGCGGTTCTCGCTGGCTGCTCATCCTCATCCAATGTGCACAAGACAGCACGGTTCGACACGCAAGGACTGCGTGCGCCGGAGAATTCATGCCAGATCAAGCCATCACGTATCGGCCTTGCGGAGAAGATCCGCAACATCGATGAAGGCAATGGCTGCGAAGTGCCCAATGCCTGGAAGGTGCAGTCCCTGGGCTCCGTGAGCTTCAGCAAGAACGCAACGATGAATTGCGGGATGGCGGAACCGCTCAAGGACTGGCTCGAAGACGTGGTGCAGCCAACCGCACAGCGGAGCTTCGGCGAGAGCGTCATCAGCGTCGACGTCGCAGCCTCCTATTCCTGCCGCCCGCGCAACAACAAGTCCGGGGCCAAGATGAGCGAGCACGGTTATGGCAATGCGATCGACATTGCGGCGTTCACTCTGGAAAGCGGGCGCAAGGTGAGCGTGCTCGAGGGCTGGCGCGGGCACAAAGACGAGCAGCGCTTCCTCCACACCGTGCATGACGAAGCCTGCGGACCGTTCCACACAGTGCTGGGGCCCGATTCCGACGCGCACCACCGAAATCACCTGCATCTGGATTTGCAGAACCGGGCAAGCGGGTCGAGTTACTGCCGCTAGGGCGGGACGAGCTTTCCCACCCCCCGTGGGTTTGTTCCCCCCTCACCCCCACATGCGTGGGCGAGAGGGGGAAGTGGCGAATGCAGTGCCTCCACGCCTCCAATATTGCAATTCTGGGCCGGCCGGCGCATATGGACCGTTATGGAACAGGAAATCCTCAAGCCCGAGAGCGGCACGCCAAAGGGCGGCACGCAGGCCTTCAGCCGGACCGGCAGCCTGATGGCGGCATCCGGCGCCACGATGCTGATGCTGTGCTTCACCGGCTCTGCGATGGTTGCCACCGTTTGGGCCATGTCCAAGCTGATCGGCCTGCCGGACATGTTCATGTATGTGCTGATGGCAATCGGCGTTCTGCCCGTGCTGTGGGTGACGGTCTGGACGGCCGGCCGCGCCTGGCACGTGGAAAAGCTGCTTGCCCAGCACAAGGACATTGACGTTCCGGTGTTCAGCCTCAGCTATTACTTCAAGAACGGCTGAGATCCGCCCGGCCTTCCATGTCCATCTGGACCCGCATCACTGATGCCATCGCCGCGATCGGCGACTCGGTCGGGGCGTTTCTGCAGCAGCTCGCATCGCGGGAACCCACGCCGCCCGAAAAGACGATGGCCTTCACCATCGGCATGATCGCACTTGGCGCCAAGATGGCCAAGGCCGATGGCGTGGTGACCCAAAACGAGATCTCGGCCTTCAAGCGCGTGTTTCACGTGCCCGATGAAGAGCTGGCGGGTGTTGCCCGCGTCTTCAACCTCGCAAAGCAGGATGTGGCGGGCTTCGAGACCTATGCGCGGCAAGTGGCCAAGCTCTTCGATGCGCGCCACGAGGTGCTGGAGGATGTGCTGGATGGCTTGTTCCACATCGCCAAGGCGGACCATGCCTACCACCCCGATGAGCAGGGTTTTCTCGCTCGCGTGGCGGAGATTTTCGGCTTCAGCGAAGCTGATTTCGCGCGGATCCGGGCGCGCCATGTGGAGCAGCCGGATGACCCCTGGGCGATCCTCGGCCTCACCCGCACGGCGAGCAGTGAGGAGGTGCGAAAGCGTTACCGCGAACTCGTGCGCGAATACCACCCGGACCGCCACATCGCCGCCGGTGTGCCGCCGGAGATGATCGAAATTGCGACCGCGCGCCTTCAAAAGGTGAACGAAGCCTATGACCGCATCATGAAGGAAACAGCGGCGTGATCCTCTCGCCGCTGGCGGACCGGGTGGTGGAGGCTGCAAATGTGGAGCCCCGCCGCAATGGCCGCGCCGTGGATATGCTGCTCCTTCACTATACCGGCATGGTGAGTGCCGCTGCAGCCTGCGAACTTCTCTGCAGTGCGCAGTCGGGCGTGTCCTGCCACTATCTGGTCGACGAGGACGGCACCATCACCCAGATGGTGGGCGAGGAGATGCGGGCCTGGCATGCAGGAGTCTCGCGCTGGCAAGCTGAGAGCGACACCAATTCCCGCTCGATCGGCATCGAGATACAGAACCCTGGTCACTTGCTGGGCTATCGCGATTTTCCGCCCGCGCAGATGCGGGCGGTGGTGGCGCTCGCCCAAGACATTCTCACGCGGCATTCGATTCCGGCTGCCAATGTTCTCGCCCATTCGGACGTGGCGCCGGGCCGCAAGATCGACCCTGGCGAGCGCTTCGACTGGGCCTTGCTTCATGCCGCAGGTGTTGGACACTGGGTCCCGCCGTCACCACCGGATGAGCAGGCGCTGGAGGCCGCAACGCTTCGTGACTTCCAGCTGCTGCTCAACGCCTATGGCTATGACATTGCGCCCACGGGCGAACTGGATGTGCAGACGGCCAAGGTGACGGACGCCTTTCAGCGCCATTTCCGGCCGGGGATGGTCAGTGGCGTTCCGGACCGTTCAACACTTCTGACAGCAGAGCGGCTGGTGGGCGCGCTTGGGCGCTGATCACTTCTCGCGACAGAGATCCAGCAGTCCTGCCACATCGGCATCATAAAGCGGGAACACGACGTCCGCCTGGTCCACCTTCACGTCGAAGCGGTCTGAGCTCTGCATGGCTTTCAACAGCGGGTGAGAGACCGGCACCTGGATTTCGACGCTTGAGATGGCATTATCCCGGTTGATGTCCACCTTGCCCGCGAATGTTGCCGTTTCCGGCCCCGCCTTGATCGTAACGGGAAGCGTTTTGCGCTTCAGCTTCTGGAGGTCTTCCGTGGGCTGCGGCACGAAGAGGCTCACCACACCTTTCTTCAACGGGCACCACAGGCTGACGCCCACATCCTCCGTGTCGGCCACGCCGAAGATCAGATATGCCTCTTCGTCACTTGCATCGAGCGACCATTCCCGCTCCTGTGCGAGGGCCTTGCCGGCCATCAGGCCGAGCGCAATCAAAAGAAGGACGGGACGTTTCATATGGGCGGATTTCCGGAAATGAGGCGACTGTCTATCGGCTCTTCCGGGATCGGGGAAGTGCCAATCTGGCGCGGAACGCCGGCTCCCGCGAGAATATCCGCCTTCTGCTGCCGACCTTAACCTTCAATGGACTCCTTTCATGACAGCCACACTCATCATCACCAATGCCGCCGTCCACACCATGGACGAAGCCCGCCCGCGGGCCGAGGCGATTGCGATTTCCGGGAATCGAATCAGCCGCTTGGGAAGCCATGCCGAAGTGATGCTTGAAGCAGGCCCCGGGACCCGGGTGGTGGATGCAGGCGGTGGCTCCGTCATCCCCGGCTTCGTCGAGGGGCATATGCACCTGTTCGCGGGGGCGGCCGAGCTTTCGCATCTGAACCTGTTCGGCGCGCGCGGCTTTGATGAATTGAAGGCACGGACGGAAGACTATCTTCGTGCCAATCCGGGGGATGACCTGGTCATTGGCGGGCAGGCGGATTACGTCATCATCGGCGAGAACGAGCCGCTCACCCGGCACCACCTGGACCGGATCGTGAAGGACAGGCCGATCCTGCTCTATTCGCCGGATCATCACACCGCCTGGGCCAATACGATTGCGCTGGAGAGGGCAGGGATTCTCAAAGGCCGAAAGCTGGGGCCCGGCAATGAGATCGTGATGGGACCAGACGGCCTGGCGCTGGGCGAACTTCGTGAGGGGCAGGCCATAGACCCGGTGAGCGCACTCACCAGCAAGGGGAAGCGCGAAAGGCTGGGGCTGGTGACCGGCGGCGAGCCCGATCCCTACCCATCAAAGGCGGAGTTCGAAGCGGATCTGGAGACCATGAAGACCGGGCTCGCGCATGCCGCGCGCCATGGCATTACCTTCATCCAGAACATGGACGGTAACATCTATACGCTTGAATTGCTTGAAGAACTTCATCGGCGCGGCGAACTCTCGGCGCGTGTGAAAGTGCCGTTCCACTTCAAGAATTTCATGGATCTGCCAATGCTCGAGAAGGCCTCGAAGATGGCGGCGCGCTATCAGTCCGACATGCTGTCATCCGGTTTCGTGAAGCTGTTCATGGATGGCGTCACGGATTCCGGCACAGCGGTGATGGTCGATGACTATGCTGACCGGGCGGGCTGGAAGGGCGAGCCGCTGTTCGAGCCGGAGCGCTTTGCGGAGATCGCTATCGAGGCGGACCGGCGGGGCCTGCAGATTGCGGTTCATGCCATCGGCGATGGCGCGGTGCGGATCGTGCTCGATGGCTATGAGGCGGCACTGCGCGCCAATGGACGGCGCGACTCGCGCCACCGGGTGGAGCATGTGGAGGTGATCCACCCAGACGACATCCCACGTTTTGCGGAGCTGGGCGTCATCGCCTCTGTGCAGCCGCCGCATCCGCCGGGAAATCATGGCCTGCCGCTTGAGCCCTACCTCTCCCGCATTGGCGAAGCCCGCTGGCCGCTGGCCTTCGCCTGGAAGGCATTGCGCGACGCCGGCGCCCGGCTGGTGTTCGGTACTGACTGGCCGGTCTCCGACATTGACCCCTTATGGTCGCTCCAATCCGCCATGACGCGGGGGAAATGGAACGGCACTGTGCCGGACAACCGCCAGAGCCTGGATCAGGCGCTGCGCTCCTACACCGAAGACGGCGCCTATGTTGGTTTCATGGAGGGGAAGACGGGGGTTCTCAAGGAGGGACTGCTGGCAGACATCTGCGTGCTGCCGGTCGATCTGGAGAAGACCGACCCTGCGGCCTACAAGGGCATCACACCGCGCATGACGATTTGCGACGGGCGGGTGGTGTTCGGGGCGTAGGGGCACGGAACGCCATTGCCAATCCACCGCCAATGGCCTACCTCCCAGCTGCCAGCTGGCTGGATGACCGCTGCCGCATGTCTCGAAAGGGCGCGGTGGAGGAAAGTCCGGGCTCCATGGAAACACGGTGCCGGGTAACGCCCGGCGGGGGCGACCCTAGGGAAAGTGCCACAGAAATGATACCGCGGACCCGGGCTCTTCGGAGCCTGACGCAAGGGTGAAATGGTGCGGCAAGAGCGCACCGCGCCCTCAGCAATGAGGGCGGCATGGCAAACCCCACCGGGAGCAAGACCGAATAGGGGTGACGCGGCGGCCCAAAAGGTTGTCAGGCCGTTTCTGGCCCAGTCACCCGGGTAGGTTGCGTGAAGCGTCCGGCAACGGACGTTCCAGATGAATGGTCATCCAATGCGGCGGGCAACCTCCGCAGGGACAGAACCCGGCTTACAGGCCGGCTGGCATTCTCTCCCGCAAGGAGAAAAGGAAACCATTTATTAAGCAGGCGGCGGGCAATGTCAGGGTGACGATTAACGCCTTCTTCACCCTATTCCAGGCTCGCGATGGCCGCCGCCCCGTTGAACGAAACAGCCCCCCACGTGCCCGTCATGCTGGACGAAGTGCTTGATGCACTCGCCCCGGCCGATGGCGGCGTTTACGTGGATGGCACCTTCGGCGCCGGCGGCTATACCCGCGCTATTCTCAGCGCCGCCAACGCGCGGGTGATCGCCATCGACCGCGATCCTTCGGCGATTAGCGGAGGCCAGGCGCTGGTCTCATCCTCAGCCGGCAGGCTCACCCTGTGCGAAGGGTGCTTTGCGGATATGGAACAGATCGTTGGCGGTGTGCCCATTGATGGCGTGGTGCTCGACATCGGCGTCTCCTCCATGCAGATCGATGAGGCGGCGCGCGGATTCTCCTTCATGCGGGACGGACCTCTGGACATGCGCATGGCGCAGTCCGGGCCATCGGCAGCTGATGCCGTCAACATGCTGCCGCAAGAGACGCTCTCCAACATCATCTATGTCTTCGGCGAGGAGCCAAAGGCCAGGGCCATTGCGCGCGCCATCGTCGCGGCGCGCACGGAAGCGCCGATCACCAGCACCTTCGGCCTGGTGAAGGCAATCGAGCGGGCCACGGGCCGCCCGCGGCCGGACCGCATCCATCCCGCCACCCGCACCTTTCAGGCGCTGCGCATTCATGTGAATGGCGAACTCGATGAGCTGGTCGAGGCGCTGCATGCGGCGGAGCGGATGCTGGTTCCGGGCGGGCGCCTCGCCGTCGTCACCTTCCATTCCCTCGAAGACCGGATCGTGAAGCGCTTTTTCGCCTCTCGCGCGGGCAAGCTGCCATCGGGATCGCGCCACCTGCCAGATCAGGTGCAGGGGCCGGAGCCATCCTTCGCGCTTCCCTTCAAGGGCCATCTCGGCGCCACGGATGAAGAGGCCCACCGCAACCCGCGGGCGCGCTCCGCCAAGCTGCGTGCCGGCATCCGCACCGCAGCACCGCCCATGCCGCCCATTGCGGACGAGATCGGCCTCAGCGTGCCGCAAGGGACGCGCCACTGATGCACAAGCTTCTGAACTTCATTCTCGTCGCAACGGTGCTGGCCTCGGGCTTCATTCTCTATTCGCTGGAGCACACCACCCGCGGCATCGAACGCGAGATTGCAAAATACCAGAATGGAATCGAGGACGAGACGGAGAACATGCGCCTTCTCAATGCCGAATGGTCTAGCCTCACCAGGCCCGACCGGCTGCGCGCGCTGGCGGAGGCGCATCTGGGCCTCACCACGCTCAAAGCCCAGCAGATCGTGAAGCTTGATGAGATCGGCAGCAAGGTTCCGGCGGAACCCATCATCAAGCTTGAAGCGCAAGGGTCTGATCCCATTGGCGCCATCATCGACGAAATGAAGCAGCCATGACCAATGCGCCTTTGGAAATGCTGCCGGAAGACGAAGCCCCGCGGCAGCTGGGCGGGCAGAACCGTATCCGGCTGATCGGCATCTTCTTCACCTTCGCCTTTCTGGCGATTGCGGCACAGCTCACCCATCTTACAATTTTCCCGAAGCAGGATGACGGACCGCCGCGGCCGGTGGTCGAGGCCCGCCTGCCGCGGCCGGACATCATCGACAGGAACGGCGTGCTGCTGGCAACGGACGTGGCGGTTGCATCGATTTTCGCCGATCCCTCCAAGATCATCGACATCGATGAGGCGGTGGAACTGCTGACCGCCACCATGCCGGACCTCGACGCGAAGGACCTGCGCCGCAAGCTGACGACGGCCAAGCGCTTCGCCTGGATCAAGCGGCAGGTGCCACCCGAAGAGCGCGATGCCGTCTATAATCTTGGCATTCCGGGTGTAAGTTATATCAATGAGCGCCGCCGTGTTTACCCGCAAGGGCGCCTGAGCGGGCATGTGGTGGGCTATGTCGACCTCGACACGAAGGGCATTGCCGGCATCGAGAAATATCTCGATGACCAGGGCGCCATCTACACCGCCTCGCTGGCGGAGCCCACCGAGCACAGAACCGAGCCCGCGCAATTGTCGATCGACATCCGTGTGCAGGCGGCGCTGATCGACGAGATCACCAGGTCCATCGAGAAGTTCAAGGCGATTGCCGGCGGCGGCATTGTGATGAACATCAACACGGGTGAAGTGCTGGGCCTCGTCTCGTTGCCGGACTTCAACCCGAACCAGGAGAAGAAGAACTTCGGCAAGGACCAGCAGAACCGCATGACGAGCGGCGTCTATGAGCTGGGCTCCGTTATCAAGGCGGTGACCTTCGCCATGGCGCTGGACTATGGCACAGTGACGCTCGACAGCCGGTTCGACACACGCTTTCCGTTGGTGATCGGCAATGCCCGCATTCACGACTTTCACCCGCAGAACCATCCGCTGACGCTGTCGGAGGTGTTCACCGAATCGTCCAATATCGGCACGGCCAAGATGGCGCTGGAAGTCGGCATCGAGCGGCACCAGGCGTTCCTCCGCCGGGTCGGCCTGTTCGAGAAGCTGCAGACGGAATTGCCGGAGGCCGCGCGGCCGCTGCTGCCGCGGCACTGGAGCAAGCTTGCCACGGCCACGGCTGCTTTCGGCCACGGTTTTGCCGTGCAGCCCCTGCAGGGTGCCGCAGTGGTTGCAGGACTTCTCAACGGCGGACATCTGATGACACCCACCTTCCTCCGGCGCAGCGAGGAAGAGGCGCTGGCCACGGCGCAGACGGTGATCAAGCAATCGACAAGCGAGACACTGCGCTATCTCTTCCGTCTCAACGCGACCGAAGGTTCTGCCAGCAAGGCCGACGTGATCGGCTATCGTGTAGGCGGCAAGACGGGGACTGCGGAAAAGGTGGTAAATGGGCGCTACGCGAAAGACCAGCGGCTCGCCTCCTTCATCGGCGCCTTCCCGATGGACAATCCCAAATATCTCGTTCTCGTGATGCTCGATGACCCGAAGGCGCTGCCCGAAACCTATGGCTTCGCGACCGCCGGCTGGAACGCGGTGCCAACCGCCGCCAAGGTGATCGAACGCATTGCACCCATGCTTGGTGTCGAGCCCGAGTTTTCGCCAGAAGATCTCCAGAAGCTCGCAAAGCTCGAGGAAAAAGAGAAAAAGAAGAAGGACTGAACGCGCCGTGCCGATGACCCTTTCCAAGCTGATCGCCGGTGAGGCCCCGCTTCCCAGCGGGGCCGAAAACGTGCGGGTTCAGGGCCTGACGGCGGACAGCCGGGCGGTAAAGCCGGGCTTCGTGTTCGCCGCTCTTCCCGGTGCTACGGTTGATGGCGCGAAATTCATTCCGCAGGCGATTGCCGCGGGTGCGATCGCCATTGTCGCCGCCGAAGGTGTTTCGGTTGGTGGCGCGGCGCTAATTGCGTCCAGCAATCCGCGGAAGCTATTCGCGCACATGGCCGCGCGTTTCTGCGGCGCGCAGCCTGACACGATCGTGGCGGTGACGGGCACGAGCGGCAAGACTTCGGTTGCCACCTTCGTGCGCGAAATCTGGACGGCCATGGGCTTTCGCGCCGCAAGCCTCGGCACGGTGGGCGTCGTCTCGCCTGCGGGCCATGCCGAACTCGACCACACGACGCCGGACGCCATGAAGCTGCAGGAAATCGCGGCGGCTCTTGCCTCCGATCATGTCGATCATCTGGCGCTCGAGGCGTCGAGCCACGGGCTCGATCAATACCGGCTCGACGGATTGCGGATCGCGGCCGCGGGCTTCACCAATCTCTCGCATGATCACCTGGATTATCACCCCACGGTCGAGGCTTATTTTCATGCCAAGATGCGGCTGTTCGAGGATCTGCTCCAGCCCGGAAGTGCTGCCGTCATCAATGTCGACACGGAGCGCGGCGTGGAGGCGGCGCGTCTGGCGCGTGCCCATGGCCTCACCGTGTGGAGCGTTGGCGAGCAGGGCGAGACGATCCGCGTGCTGGGCGTCAAGCGAGATACATCCGGCCAGCATGTCCGCGTGTCGGTCAAGGGCGAGACCTTCGCGATTGACCTGCCGCTGGTGGGCGATTTTCAGGTGTCGAACGCCTTGATCGCCGCAGGGCTGGTGATGGGCACGGGGGGTGAGCCCTCGCTCGTTATGCATTCACTTCAGTCGCTTAAAGGTGCCAAGGGGCGGCTGGAACTGGTGGGCCGCACCGGGGCGGGGGCGCCCGTTTTCGTGGATTATTCGCATAAGCCTGATGCGCTGGAGAAGACGCTGGCTTCGCTCAGGCCCTATACGCGCGGAAAGCTCTCCGTGGTGTTTGGCTGCGGTGGTGACAGGGACCGGGCGAAGCGCCCGATCATGGGCGAGATCGCCACGCGCCTCGCCGACCGGGTCTATGTGACGGATGATAATCCGCGCACGGAGGAGCCTGCCGCGATCCGCGCTGCGATCATGGCGGCAGCGCCGGGGGCCGTTGAAATCGGCAGCCGCGCCGATGCCATCCGCACCGCCATTGATGCGCTGGGGCCCGGCGATGTGCTGGTGGTCGCCGGCAAGGGCCATGAGGAGGGGCAGAAGATCGGCAAGCAGGTTCTGCCTTTCAGCGACCATGAAGCCGTGAAGGCTGCGCTTGAAGGACGCGACTATCATGGCTGAGCCGCTGTGGACCATTGATGAGTTGCTGAACGTGACAGGCGGTAAGCTGCATGGCGCGGTTGCGCGGCCGCTCACCGCCGTCACCATCGATTCCCGTGCCGTGAAGCCGGGCGATATCTTCGTTGCCATCCGGGGCGAGCGGCATGACGGGCATGACTTCGTGGCGCCCGCGCTGAAAGCCGGGGCAGGGCTGGGCCTCGTCTCGCGCGTAACGCCGGAAATGCTGGCAGCGGGCCCCGTTCTCGAAGTGGCGGAAGATCCGTTACGCGGGCTCGAGAAGATGGGACTTGCGGCGCGCGCGCGTTCCGCTGCACAGATCGTGGCCATTACCGGCAGCGTGGGCAAGACCTCGACCAAGGAAATGCTGCGGACCGCACTCTCCGCCTCAGGTGAAACCCATGCGTCTGCTGCATCCTTCAACAATCACTGGGGCGTGCCGCTGACTCTTGCCCGGATGCCACGCGACGCAGCCTTTGGCATCTTCGAGATCGGCATGAATCACGCGGGTGAAATCACGCCGCTGGTTGCCACGGTGAAGCCCCATGTGGCAGTCATCACCACCATTGCGGCGAGCCACCTCGGCAATTTCAAGTCGCTCGACGAGATTGCGGATGCGAAGGCGGAGATCTTCTCCGGCGTCCTTCCTGGCGGCCATGCCGTCATCAGCCGCGACACGCCATATTTCGAGCGGCTGGCGGCGTCGGCCCGGGCCTGCGGCCTCCGTGACATTGTCTCCTTCGGCAAGCACAGCGATGCCGATGTGCGGATCACCAAGGTTGTGCTGCATGCCGATTGCTGCTGCGTGACGGCCGAGGTGATGGGCGAAACCGTGATCTACAAGCTCGGCCTTCCGGGCGAGCACATGGCGGTGAACAGCCTGGCGGTGCTGGCGGCAGCGAAGCTGATGGGTGCCGATCTCGCGCGGGCGGCATTGGCCCTTGCGGTTGCAGCGCCCGCCAAAGGCCGCGGCGTGCGCGAGCGGCTTTCGGCTGATGGCGGTGAAATCCTGCTGATTGATGAAAGCTACAATGCCAACCCGGCATCCGTTGCCGCCGCGCTTGGATTACTGGGGGCTTCACAACCTCCGCGCGGCGGGCGCCGGATCGCGGTGCTGGGTGACATGCTGGAATTGGGCGACACCAGCCCGGCGCTTCATGCGGGACTTCTGGAGCCCATGGACGCGGCCAAGGTGGATGTCCTATATGCCGCAGGTCCTCTCATGGCGAATCTTTGGGCACGCGTGGCGCCCCATCGGCGCGGGGCCCATGCCCAGACCTCTGAGGAGCTGCGCGATGCGCTTCTCAAAGGCCTCAGGGCCGGTGACGTGGTGATGATCAAAGGTTCGCTCGGCAGCCGCATGGGGCCGCTGGTGGAGGCGATCAGGGCGGCCCATCCGCCGCTTGCCAAGGAGTCCTGATGCTTTTCCTTCTGCTCACCAGCCTGTCAGACGAGCTGTCGCCGCTCAACGTGTTCCGCTATCAGACGACGCGCACGGGGGCGGCTGTTCTCACTGCGCTGGTCTTCGTGTTCCTGTTCGGGCCGCGCATCATCTCGCTGCTGAAAGTGAAGCAGGGCCGGGGCCAGCCCATCCGCTCCGACGGGCCGCAGCGCCATATTGTCGAAAAGCAGGGAACGCCCACCATGGGCGGGCTGATGATCCTTTCCGGCATTTTCGTTGGCACGCTGCTGTGGGCTGATCTCCGCAACCTCTATGTCTGGGCGGTGCTGTTCGTGACGCTAGGTTTTGGCGCCATCGGCTTTTACGACGATTTCCTGAAGGTGACCAAGGCCTCCACCAAGGGCTTCTCCGGCAAGGTGCGGCTGCTGACGGAGTTTGCAATCGCCGGGATTGCGGTCGCCATGTTTATGTGGATCGGCGACAAGCCGCTGGCCACATCGCTTGCCGTGCCGTTCTTCAAGGACCTGCTCATCCCCTTCGGCATCTTCTATATCTTCGTTGGCATGTTCGTGGTCGTCGGTGCGGGCAACGCCGTCAACATGACGGACGGTCTCGATGGCCTCGCCATCGTTCCGGTGATGATCGCCGCGGGGAGCTTGGGGATCATTGTCTATCTCGTCGGCAACTATAATTTCTCCAATTACCTCGAACTCCATTTCGTCAGGGGCTCGGGCGAACTCGCCATCATCTGCGGGGCCATTGTGGGCGCAGGGCTCGGTTTCCTCTGGTTCAATGCGCCGCCAGCCATGATCTTCATGGGGGACACGGGCTCGCTTTCGCTCGGTGGTGCTCTGGGCGCCATTGCGGTTGCGGCAAAGCACGAGATCGTGCTTGCCATCATCGGCGGGCTGTTCGTGCTGGAAACGGCATCGGTCATCATCCAGGTTGCCTCCTTCAAGATGACGGGAAAGCGCGTCTTCGCCATGGCGCCCTTGCACCACCACTTCGAGCAGAAGGGCTGGAAGGAGCCGACGATCGTCATCCGCTTCTGGATCATTGCCATCGTCCTGGCGTTGATCGGCCTCTCGACGCTGAAGCTGAGGTAGGCCTTGTTCGCCGCCCAGACATTCAGAAACAAGAAGGTTGCCGTCTTCGGCCTCGCGCGGTCCGGCTTGGCTACAATCGAGGCGCTGAGGCTGGGCGGTGCTGAAGTCTTTGCGTGGGATGATTCCGTGCCCGCGGTCGAGACGGCGCGGGCTGCGGGGCTGCCCATCAGCAATCTCCACCAGCTTGATTTCAAGGGGCTTGATGCACTCGTCCTCAGCCCGGGCGTGCCGCTCACCCACCCGGAGCCGCACTGGACGGTTTTGAAGGCGCGTCATGCCGGGATCGAGGTGATCGGCGATACCGAGATCTTCGCGCGGGAAGCTTCTGCTGCGGGCGCGCGGATCGTTGCCATCACCGGCACCAATGGCAAGTCGACGACGACGGCGCTGATCGGACATGTGCTGGAGAAAGCCGGGCTCGATGTTGAGGTGGGCGGCAATATCGGGAAGGCGGTTTTCCTTTTGCGCCAGCCAGTCAAGGGCCGCGTCTATGTCCTCGAACTCTCTTCGTTCCAGATCGATCTGATGCCGGGTCTTGCGCCTGAGGTGGGCATTCTCACCAACATCACGCCGGACCATTTGGACCGTCACGGCACGATGGAGAATTACGCCGCGGTGAAGGCGCGCATGTTCGCGCGGCAGTCAAAGGGCGCGACCGCCTTGTGCGGCGTCGATGATGAATGGTGCGCAGCGATTGCGGATCGGGTGGCCCGGACGGGCGCTGACCTGCGGCGCGTTTCAGTGCTGCGTGACCTGAATGATGGTCTCAGCGCGGAAGACGGAATTCTGCGTGACAGGCGCAACGGCAAGCTCGAGGCGGAGATCGGCCTTCGTGAGATGCCGGCCCTGAAGGGGCGGCACAATTGGCAGAACGCCTGCATGGCCTATGGCGCAGCGCATGCATTGGGCGTTTCCTCCGAGGTGATCGCCGCGGCGATGAAAAGCTTCCCCGGCCTGGCGCACCGCATGCAGCAAGTGGGGCTGGTTGAGGGCATTGCCTTCATCAATGACTCCAAGGCCACCAATGCCGATGCGGCGGAGAAGGCGCTGTCTTCCTTCGAGAACATCTACTGGATTGCCGGCGGCATTGCGAAGACAGGCGGTATTGCACCGCTGAGGCCGTTGTTTGCCCGCGTGGCGCGGGCCTATCTGATTGGCCAGGCGGCGGCAGAATTTGGCGAGACCATTGGTGATGCGCTTCCGGTTGAAGATTGCGGCACGCTGGAAAAGGCCGTGAGTGCTGCGTTGCGCGATGCGCTGGCGGATGCGAGGCCTGGCGCCGTGGTTTTGCTCTCACCCGCCTGCGCGAGTTTTGACCAATATCCCAATTTCGAGGTGAGGGGCGATGCCTTCGTCAAGGCCGTCTCTTCCTTGCCCGGCGCTCACATGACAATTCCAGGAGATGCCCATGCTGCTCGGACGTAGCGACCGCGGCCTTCTCGCCCAATGGTGGTTCACGGTGGACCGCGTGCTGATGTTCTCGGTGCTGTTGCTGATGGCCGCGGGCGTTCTCGTGTCCATGGCGGCGAGCCCGCCCGTGGCAGAACGCATCGGTGCCGACACTTTCCACTTCATCAAGGGCCAGCTGTTCTTTCTCGTGCTGGCGGTGCCAACGCTGGTGACGCTATCCTTCTTTCCGCCACGGCTGGCGCGCCGCGCCGGGCTCTTCGTGTTCTTCATGGCGATGGGGCTGATGGTGGCGGCATTGTTCTTCGGCCCCGAGATCAAGGGCGCACATCGCTGGATCAATGTCGGGCCGATCAATCTTCAGCCTTCGGAATTTGCCAAGCCTGCCTTCGTCATCGTAGCGGCGTGGTTTCTGGCGGAACATACCAGGCGGCCGGAGATGCCGGGCCAGGTCGTGGCGCTGCTCATGGGCTTCATGTTCATCGGCCTTCTCATCCTGCAGCCGGACTTCGGGCAGACGGCCCTTGTCGTTCTCACCTTCGGCTCCATGCTGCTGATCTATGGGATCTCGTGGTTCACGGTTCTGGGGCTTGGCGCCTTGGGGGTAACGGGCGTGCTCGCCGCCTATGAGCTGGTGCCGCATGTGCACTCGCGCATCGACCGCTTCATGAGCCCCGACAAGGGAGACACCTTCCAGGTCGATACGGCACTCCAGGCCTTCAAGAACGGCGGCTTCATGGGCACAGGCCCCGGTGGCGGCCAGGCGAAGCTGGTGCTGCCCGATGCACACACGGATTTCACCTTCGCCGTGGTGGGTGAGGAGTTCGGCCTCGTTGCCTGCCTCATTCTGATGGCGCTCTTCGCCTTCGTGGTCATCAAGATTCTGATGCGCGCCCGGCAGGAGCCGGATCCCTTCGCGGCTCTTGCCTTGAGCGGGCTGGGCCTGATCTTCGGCTTCCAGGCCATCATCAATATGGGGGTGAACACGGCCCTTTTGCCCGCCAAGGGCATGACGCTGCCCTTCATCTCCTACGGTGGATCCTCGCTCCTTGGTATGGCTTTCGGCATGGGGCTGGTGCTGGCGCTGGGCCGCCGCCGCTTCGGCGCCAAGGCGGGTGCCAGGCCGCTCAATGCGGCCTATGCCTGAGGTATGATGACCGCGAAAGGCACATTCGTTCTGGCCGCCGGCGGCACCGGCGGGCATCTCTTCCCGGCGCAGGCGCTGGCGGAGGTGCTGACCAGGCGCGGCTATAGCATTCATCTGATGACGGATGAACGCGTGCGGGACTATGGGAAATCCTTCCCTGCCGTTGAAACCCACATCGTGCCATCGGCCACGCTTTCGCTCTCGAAGCCGTGGCTGGTGCCGGGCCGGGTGCTGCGGCTTTATGAGGGCTATCGCGCGGCGCGTGCCGTCCTGAAGCGGGTTCAGCCGCTCGCGGTGGTGGGCTTCGGCGGCTATCCCTCCTTCCCGCCGATCCTCGCCGCGGCCAGGCTTGGCATTCCCTCCTGCGTGCATGATCAGAACGCGGTGATGGGCCGTGCGAACCGCGTGCTGGCCAAATGGGCGGATGCCGTGGCTTCATCCTTCCCCAATCTCCAGGGGCTTCCAGCTGGCGCAGGGGCCAAGCTCACCATCACCGGAAATCCGGTGCGCGATATTGCACTGAAGGAGAAGGCCGCAGCTTATCCGGCGTTTGACCACTTCAATCTTCTCGTGTTCGGCGGCAGCCAAGGTGCGCAGTTTTTTGGCGAGTTCATGCCGAAGGTCTTTGCCGCGATGAGGCCGGAACAGCGCGTTGGGCTCCGCCTGACCCAGCAGGTCAGGGCTGAGAACATGGAAGAGGTGAGCAAGGCTTACAGGGCCATGGACCTCGATTGCGAATTGAACGCCTTCTTCATGGATATGCCCAAGCGCATTGCGGATGCACATCTGGTCATCTGCCGCTCCGGTGCCTCGACCATTGCTGAACTGGGCGTCATCGGCCGCCCGGCCGTCATGGTGCCACTGCCCCATGCCATCGACAATGACCAGCTGCGCAATGCCGAAAGCTTCGCTGCGGCGGGTGCGGGTTGGGTCATGCCACAGGCCTCGCTCACGCCCGAGAGCCTTGCCCAATTTCTGACAAGTCTCCGCTCTCAACAGGGCCAACTTCAACAGGCGGCGGCTGCTGCCCTCAGCCACGGGAAACCCGATGCGGCGGAGCGGCTGGCGGACCTCGCCGAACAACTCGCAGGGAAGAAGAGAAGATGAAACTTCCGGGCAACGTCGGCCCCATCCACTTCATCGGCATCGGCGGCATCGGCATGAGCGGCATCGCCGAAGTCATGGCGACGCTCCACTACAAGGTGCAGGGCTCGGATCTGACGGATAACTACAATGTGGCGCGGCTCCGGAAATCCGGGATCGACGTGCACATCGGCCACAAGGCGGAAAACCTGGGCGAGGCGCAGGTCGTGGTGGTGTCATCCGCGGTGAAGGACGACAATCCCGAACTGGTCGAAGCGCGGAACCGTTATCTCCCCATCGTACGGCGCGCTGAAATGCTGGCGGAGCTGATGCGCTTCAAATCCTGCGTCGCCGTGGGTGGCACCCATGGCAAGACGACGACCACCTCACTGGTTGCCGCCCTTCTCGATGCAGGAAATCTTGACCCGACCGTCATCAACGGCGGCATCATCAATGCCTATGGCACCAATGCGAGGCTCGGCAAGGGCGACTGGATGGTGGTCGAATCGGATGAATCCGACGGTACCTTCGTCAAGCTCCCCGCCGATATCGTGATCGTCACCAACATCGACCCTGAGCATCTCGATCATTACGGCACCTTCGACAAGGCGAAGGAAGCCTTCCTGGCCTTTGTGGAAAATATTCCGTTCTACGGCTTTGCCGTGATGTGCATCGACCATCCCGTGGTGCAGGAGCTGATTGGCAAGGTGCGGGACCGCCGCGTCATCACCTATGGCCGGAGCCCGCAGGCGGATGTGCGCCTGACGGATGTGCGCTATGAGGATGGCGAGACGCGCTTTTCCGTGCGGTTGACCAGCCGCCGCACCGGCGAGACGCATGACATCGAGGACTTGAGCCTCGCCATTCCGGGAGACCACAATGCGCTGAATTCAACGGCAGCGCTCGCTGTTGCCAAGGAGCTGGGGCTTTCAGACGAAGATATCCGCAAAGGCTTCAAGAGCTTCACCGGCGTCAAACGCCGCTTCACCCGCACTGGCGCTTACAATGACATTACGGTCTATGATGATTACGGCCATCACCCGGTGGAAATCTCTGCCGTGCTGAAGGCGGCACGCGGCGTGGCGAAGGGCAGGGTGTTCGCCGTCATGCAGCCGCACCGCTACACGCGCCTTCACTCCTTGTTCAATGAGTTCTGCACCTGCTTCAATGATGCCGATACGGTGATCGTGGCGCCAGTCTATGCCGCAGGCGAAGCGCCGATCGATGGGGCCTCACATGCATCCCTTGCTGAAGGGTTGAAGTCGCGTGGGCATCGCTCAGTGCTGACGATCGACAAGCCGGAACAGCTCGCGCCCCTGGTGCGCAGCATGGCGAAACCGGGTGACATCGTGATGTGCTTGGGTGCGGGCACCATCACGCAATGGGCCTATGCATTGCCGGGCCAGCTCGAAGCGTTTGACGCGGAAAAGCCATGAGCAGGCTTGACGGTGACGCGCTGCTGAAGCGCCTGCCGCAGGTGCGCGGCCGGCTTGAGGCCAATGCCGCGCTGGCGGAGCTGACGTGGTTTCGGGCGGGGGGCGCTGCGGAAGTTCTGTTCACGCCGGCAGATGAGGCCGATCTGGCGGCGTTCCTCGCGGCAACAGATTTGGACATTCCGGTTTATGTGATCGGCGTGGGCTCCAACCTTCTGGTGCGCGATGGCGGAGTCCCTGGCGTGGTCATCCGCCTTGGCAAGGGTTTCGCCGCGATAACGGAAGAGCCCGAACACCGCATCCGGGCAGGGACGGCCGCGCTTGACGTGAGGGTCGCCCGCTTCGCATCTGACCGAAGTATCGATGCGTTAACCTTTCTGAGAGGTATACCGGGCAGCATCGGCGGCGCGTTGCGCATGAATGCCGGAGCCTATGGCGGAGAGACGAAGGACATTCTGATCGAGGCGCGCGCTGTCGACCGGTCAGGGAACATCCACGTGCTGTCCAACCAGGACATGAAATACACTTACCGCCACAGCGGTGCGCCTGAGGACCTCGTGTTCACGGAAGCGCTGTTTCAGGGCAAGCCCGGTGACACTGTGGAGATCCAGGCTGCAATGGACAAGATCACTGAAAGCCGGGAAGCAACCCAGCCGATTAAGAGCCGAACCGGCGGATCGACCTTCAAGAACCCGCAAGGCCATAAATCCTGGCAGTTGATCGACAAGGCCGGGATGCGGGGATTTGCGGTTGGCCCTGCCAAGGTGTCCGAACTCCACTGCAACTTCCTGATCAATGAAGGCGGCGCCACAGCCTCCCAAATCGAAGAGCTGGGAGAGACTGTTCGCGACCGGGTCAAGGAGACGTCCGGCATCGAGCTCGACTGGGAAATCAAGCGCATCGGCTTGCAAAAGGGCGAAGCCCAATGAGCCGCAATCCCGCTGAAACCACGGTTGCCGTGCTGCTGGGCGGCTGGTCCGCGGAGCGCGAGGTGAGCCTCAGCTCCGGCAAGGGCTGCGCTGACGCATTGGAACGCGCGGGCTTCAATGTGGTGCGGATGGACGTGAAGCGCGAGACCATCTGGGCAGAGCTGCAGAAACTGCAGCCGGACGTGGCCTTCAACGCACTCCATGGCAAGTGGGGCGAGGACGGCTGCTGCGCGGCGATCCTCGAAACATTGCAGATTCCCTATACGCATTCGGGCGTGCTGGCCTCCTCGCTTGCCATGCACAAGGAAAAGTCCAAGGCGATTTTCCGCGCGGCGGGCGTGCCCGTGGCGGAGAGCATGATGGTGCTCCTCGAAGAGGTGGCGGCGGGCCATCCGATGAAGCCCCCCTATGTGGTGAAGCCGGTGGCGGAAGGCTCCAGCGTGGGCGTCCACATCGTGCATGCAGGGTCCAATTCGCCTGCCCGTGCGGTGCTGGAGGAACGCGCGATTTTCGGCGCCTATGCCATGGTGGAGCGCTTTGTGCCGGGCCGTGAGCTTACTTGCGCGGTGATCGGCGAGAAGGCTTTGGGCGTGATCGACATCGTGTCCAAGAGTTCCAGCTGGTATGATTATACCGCCAAATATGCGCCGGGCGGCTCTCAGCATATTCTGCCGGCTGACATTCCGGCCCATGTCTATGCCAAGTGCCAGGACTATTCGGTCAAGGCGCATCAGGCTCTGGGCTGCCGTGGCGTGTCCCGCGCCGACTTCCGCTATGACGACGAGACGGGAGACCTGGTTCTGCTCGAGGTCAACACCCAGCCCGGCATGACCGGCACCTCGCTGGTGCCCGATCTCGCGGCCCATGCGGGGCTGAGCTATGAGGCACTCGTCACCTGGATGGTCAATGACGCGTCGGTGGACAGATGAGCGGCAATTTTCCCGTCTATGAGCGGAAGCCCACGCCCAGCTGGCTGGACCGCGGCCATACGCTTCGCTTCCGTTTCGCGACACGCGCCTGCGCCGTTCTGACCCTGGGTGCAGTTGTGGCCGCTGGCCTCGTGCAGGGCGGCTACCTTGATTATGAGGGAAGCCCCTGGCTGCTGCTGCCGGGAAAGGCCGCGGGCGTTGTCGGCATGGCGGCGGAGGAAATCTCCATCACCGGGCTTGAGCACCATGAACCGGAGACGCTTTTGGCGGCGATCAGCGTGGAGCCGGGCGGTTCCCTTATCGGGTTCGATGCGGTGCAGGCCAAGAACATCCTCGAGAATCTGGACTGGATCGAAAATGCCAAGGTCCAGCGGCTGTTTCCCAATCAACTCGCCATCGAAGTGAGGGAGCGTGAGCCCTTCGCCATCTGGCAGCGCGGCACGGCCTATTACGTGATCGACAAGGCGGGGGCCGCGATGAGCGGGCTCGAAGCCTCCCAGATGGTACGGCTGCCGCTCGTCACGGGTGAGGGTGCGAATGTTGCGGCGGCGGATCTCATTAACCAACTTTCAGCCTATCCAGACGTAATGTTGCAGGTGAAGGCAGCGGCACGTGTGGGCAGCCGGCGCTGGAACCTCTATCTGGACAATGGCATCACGGTGCAATTGCCGGAAAAGGAGTGGCAGCAGGCGATTGCCATGGCGGATGAGCTGAACAGAAAGCAGCAGCTTCTGTCCCGCGGGATCAGGTCACTTGACCTGCGGCTGCCTGACAGGGTGACGGTGGAAGTGGCCGAGATCGCGGCTGCGGAAACCAAGGCGAAAAGCAAGAATCCGGTGGCCGGCACAAATTGAGCGCCTGCCGCCGGCATCAGGGTTCCGGGGGGTTGGCGTAATGACAGTGGTGCAGTTCCAGAGCAAGGGCGCAACGAAGCAGCCGGTGGTGCCGAAGGGCGGGCTGGTGGCAGCGCTTGATATTGGATCGACCAAGATCAGCTGTCTCATTGCGGAAGCCGTTCCTGCCAAGCACCGCACATCCGAGGCTGAAGACAAGCAGAGCCTCAAGGTGCTGGGTGTTGGCCACCAACTGTCGCGCGGCGTTCGCGCCGGTGCCATTATCAATGTCGACGAGGCGGAGCGCGCCATCAGACTTGCGGTTGATGCCGCGGAGCGCATGGCGCAGCGGACCATCACCGAAATTTATGTGAATGTTTCGGGCGGCCGCCCGCAGTCCCGCCTCTACACCGGCTCTGTTGCCACGCAAGGAGGCCAGGTGGCCCAGCGCGACATGGACCGCGTGCTCGATCACTCACTCGAACTCTTGGACCCCGGCCGCCGCGCCATTCTTCATCTGTCGCCGCTGCAATATCATCTGGATGATGCGCGCGGCATCCAGGACGCGGTGGGGCTGTTCGGCGAGACGCTGTCTCTCGATCTGGGTGTCGTCACTGTCGAGGGAGCCCATCTGAAAAATCTCGCCATGGCGGTGGAGCGTGCGCATCTCTCAGTGGCAGGCTTCGTGGTGGCCTCCTATGCCGCTGCGCGTGCCGTGCTGGCCGATGACGAGAAGACATTGGGCGTTACCGTGGTCGATATGGGTGGCGCCACCACGAGCTTCGCCGTGTTCCACGAGAACCATCTGGTGATGGCCGATATGGTCCCGCTGGGCGGGCAGCATATCACCAATGACATTGCCCGGGGCCTTTCGACCACCATCGCCCATGCCGAGCGCATGAAGACGCTGTGGGGCTCGGCCATTGCCAGCACCATTGACGAACGCGAGATGATTTCCGTGCCGCTCCTGGGTGAGCGGGGCGTCGACACGGTGCAGCAGGTGCCGAAATCCATGCTCACCGGCATCATCCGCCCGAGGCTCGAAGAAACCTTCGAACTCCTGCGCGACAAGCTTGGGAATTCGGGAACGGCACAGCTCGCCGGCCGCCGGCTGGTCATCACCGGTGGTGCAAGCCAGCTCAATGGCGTGCGCGATGTGGCCGCCGAATGGCTCGACCGGCAGGTGCGCATGGGCTCACCCGCCCATGTGCAGGGCATGCCCGAGAGCGCCCATTCGCCCGGATTCGCCGTCTGCGCCGGGCTTCTCAACTATGCGCTGAAGCCTGACGTCCATTATGACCTGCCCAAATCCAAGGCCGAGCAGGTGGAACGCGCGCGCGGCGGTTACGTCAGCCGTGTGGGACGGTGGATCGCCGATAGTTTCTGACACCTACCGCCCCCCTCATTTGCAACGGGAGACGGCGCGCGCTATATGCGCGGCCTCCATGTTGGCTCTTGAAATTCTGCTGGTTCTCGCACTGGTCGTGCTCAATGGCGTTCTCGCCATGTCTGAGTTGGCCATCGTTTCCTCCCGCCTGCCGCGTCTGAAGTCGATGCGGGACAGGGGTGTTGCCGGTGCGCGGGCGGCGCTGTCCTTGGCGGAAAATCCTGGGCGCTTTCTATCCACCGTGCAGGTGGGCATCAGCCTTGTCGGCGTGCTGGCGGGTGCTTTCTCCGGAGCGGCATTGGGTGACAGGTTGTCCAGCTGGCTGCGTGAGATGGGGGTAAGCCCCGAATATGCCGGGCCCCTGGGCTTCACCCTGGTTGTGACCGCAATCACGTATATATCTGTTATCATTGGTGAACTTGTGCCCAAGCAATTGGCGCTCAAGAACCCGGAGGTGATAGCCTGCCGCGTTGCCTATCCGATGGATCTGCTGTCGCGCATCGCTGGTCCCTTCGTCTGGCTGCTTGATGGCTCGGGACGCCTGATCATCCGGCTGCTGGGCATCCGGGAATCCAGCGAGGCGAGTGTCACCGATGAGGAGATCAAGTCCATGATCGCCGAGGCGGAGAGTGCGGGCGTCATCGAAAGCGGTGAGCGGGACATGATCGCAGGCGTGATGCGGCTGGGAGACAGGCCGGTGCGCGCGCTGATGACGCCGATGACCGACATCGACATGATCGGCGTCGACGACCAGCCGGCAGAGCTTCGCAAGAAGATCGTCGCCACCACGCATTCGCGCATACCGGTGCACAGCGGCGACCCCGAGACGGTGATCGGCATTGTCCTCATCAAGGATGTGGCGGATGCGCTGCTGGAGCGCCGCAAGCTTGAGATCGGAAAACTCGTGCAGACAGCGCCAGTGATCCCTGAATCCATGCCGGCGCTCGAGGCCATGGAGCTGTTCCGGGGGGCCGCCGTTCATCTCGCTTTCGTGCAGGATGAATATGGCCGCACCCTGGGGATGGTCACCGCGGCCGACCTCCTCAAGGCCATCGCGGGCAGTTTCGAGCCCTTAGGCGAGGGTGGTGAGGGCGCCATCCAGCGTGACGATGGGTCATGGCTTCTGCCTGGAGACATGGCAGTTGACGAGATGGCGGAAATGATCGGCTTCCAACTGCCGCCGAAGCGCCGCTATGAGACCGTGGCAGGACTGGTGATCGACGCCTTCAAGCACCTGCCGTCACTCGGACAGGCTGTAAAACTCGGCAATTGGCGCTTCGAAGTGGTGGACCTTGACGGCAGGCGGGTGGACAAGGTTCTGGCAAGCCGCGTGGCGGAAACACACCGCACGGCGCGCAGAGTCCGGGCAAGCTAAACCAGCCGTTACGCCATCGGCCCAATACTGTGCACATCCGGCACCCAAAAGCCCCAATGGTTAGCGCCCGTTAACCATTTGTTATGAATTTGGTAAGAAATAAGGAAGGGGCAAATCAATTCCGGGCGCCAAGCACCATGACAATAAACCTTACCGTCCCCAATTTCTCGGATCTCAAGCCGCGCATCACCGTGTTTGGCGTTGGAGGTGCGGGCGGTAACGCCGTCAACAACATGATCGAAAGCCGGCTGGAAGGTGTCGAATTCGTCGTCGCCAACACGGACGCACAAGCCCTCATCCAGAACGCCGCGCAGCGCCGCATTCAAATGGGTACAGCCCTGACGCAGGGGCTGGGTGCCGGATCTCAGCCACAGATCGGTGCCGCCGCCGCCGAGGAGGCGTTACCTGAAATCCTCGACCATCTCGCAGGCTCCCACATGGCCTTCATCACCGCCGGCATGGGCGGCGGCACCGGAACTGGTGCCGCACCCGTGATTGCCCGGGCGGCGAAGGAGCAGGGGATCCTGACCGTCGGCGTCGTGACGAAGCCCTTCCATTTCGAGGGCATCCGCCGCCAGCAGACGGCCGAACGCGGCATCGAGCAGCTCGCGAAGCATGTCGATACGCTGATTGTCATTCCGAACCAGAACCTCTTCCGCGTGGCCAATGAGAAGACCACCTTCGCCGCGGCTTTCGCCATGGCAGACCAGGTGCTCTACTCCGGCGTTGCCTCCATCACCGAGCTGATGACCAAGGAAGGCCTGATCAATCTCGACTTCGCAGACGTTCGCGCCATCATGAGCGAGATGGGCCGCGCCATGATGGGCACGGGCGAAGCCTCTGGCGAGAAGCGTGCCATCGAGGCCGCTGAAGCCGCAATCTCCAACCCGCTGCTCGATGACGTCTCGATGCGCGGCGCCCGGGGCCTTCTCATCTCCATCACCGGCGGCCCGGACCTGACGCTTTACGAAGTCGACGAAGCCGCCACCCGCATCCGCGAGGAAGTGGACCCGGAGGCCAACATCATTCTGGGCGCCACCTTCGACGAATCGCTCGAGGGCATCATGCGCGTGTCGGTCGTCGCCACGGGGCTTGCCGCCGAAGCACTCAAGGGCAACAAGCCTGCTGCCGAACCCGTTGAAGAGCCTGCCGAAAAGCCATCGGTTTTCGGCTATACCGGCAAGCAGCCGGTGCCGGTGAAGAAGCCGATCGCGCCTCCTGCCGTGCAGCCCGCACCCATGACGTCGCGCTTTGCGCCGCCGCCGGTTCAGCCCGCGGCACCGTCCCACAGCTACGCCGAGGATGATGCAGCCGATGAGCCGGCGCCTGCGCCGGTGCTGCCGGAGCGCGTGCCGCAAACGGCCCAGCGTGTGCGGATGCCCGCCATCGAAGATTTTCCGCCGCAGGTGAAAAAGCAGATCGAGGCGCAGCACAACCGCATCGAAACGATTGCCGATCTGGCCAATAAGAAGAAGCCCGGCCTGTTCCAGCGCCTGGCGAGCGTCGGCCTCGGCCGCAAGGATGATCCGCCCGCCCCGCAGCATGGCGCGCGGGAACCTTCTATCGCGGTGCAGCCTGCGCCGCAGCGCCCGGCCATGCAGCCGCGCGTGCCCGCTCCCGCTCCGCAGCCGCAGCATCATGAGCAGCAGCAGCTGGATGACGATCAGCTGGAGATCCCGGCCTTCCTGCGCCGCCAAGCCAACTGATTGAAATAGATACTGAATTACCAAGCCCGGCGGTCACACTTCCGCCGGGTTTGGCGCATTTAAGAGGCGTTCCGCGGGGTTGGCGTCGGGCGCGCGGGCGGTTAATAGATTTTGCAGGTCCGCGCATGCAGTTGAGTCGCGCGGGCCGCGGCTGGTGGGGTTTCAGGTGCTGGTGACGACAAGGTTTGCGCAAGGTGTTGCTGCGGTGCTCGTCACCGTACTGCTGTCGGGCTGTGCATCGAGCCTCATGGATGGCATCTGGGGCGATGACAGCAACAGCAGCAGTGCGGCTGCCAATTCCTCCGCCGCTCTCACGGGCGGTGTGGCGCCCAACATGACAGCGGCCCAGGAGAATGTGGAGGTCGCCAAGCTCTATAATGAAGCGCTGGCCTCCCTGAACGACAATTCGCCCAAGACCGCGATCAAGCAGTTCGGTGAGGTCGAACGCAAATATCCCTATTCCAGCTACGCCACCCAGGCCATCCTGATGCAGTCCTATGCCTCCTACAGGCTGGGCAAATGGGATGATGCGATCATTGCTGCAAACCGTTTCATCACGCTGCACCCCGGCCATAAGGACGTAGGCTATGCCTATTACCTGGTGGCCATCTGCACCTATGACCAGATCGCCAACACCAAGCATGACCAGTCCGCCACGCTGAAGGCGCTGGCCGCTCTTGAGGAAGTCTCGCAGCGCTTCCCCGGCACCGCCTATGCCCAGGATGCGGCACAGAAGGTGACCGTGGCGCGCGACCATCTCGCTGGCAAGGAGATGGAGGTTGGCCGCTATTACTACCGCCAGAACGCCTATCTCGCCGGCATCAACCGCTTCAAGCGTGTGGTCACCGACTTCCGCAACACCAGCCAGACGCCGGAAGCCTTGTACAGGCTCACGGAAGGCTACATGGCGCTGGGCGTCCTTTCGGAGGCACAGACGGCGGCGGCGGTGCTGGGCACCAACTATCCCGACTCGCAGTGGTACAAGGACGCCTATCAGCTGGTCTCCAGCGACGGCAAGGCGCCAGAGGCCAATAGCGAATCCTGGATCTCCAAGGCCTTTGACAGCATCAACCCGATGTGATTTCCGGCTCTCGCCTGAGAGCCCGACTCCGCTATAGTCTGCCACCATGCTGACAGCGCTCTCCATTCGCGACATCGTCCTGATCGAGAAGCTCGATATCGCGCTCGACAAGGGACTGACCGTGCTGACCGGTGAAACCGGCGCCGGCAAATCCATCCTGCTCGATGCGCTGGGCCTTGCCCTGGGCGCGCGCGGGGACAGCTCTCTGGTGCGCTCAGGCGCCGAGCGTGGCGTGGTGACGGCGGCCTTCACGCTGCCCCGCGCACACCCGGCCTTCGCCATCCTCAAGGAACAGGGGATCGATGCTGAAGGCGAGCTCGTCATCCGCCGCATTCAGAACGCCGATGGCCCGAGCCGTGCTGCCATCAATGACCAGCCGGTGAGCCTGAACCTGCTGCGCCAGATCGCACTGGCGCTGGCCGAAATCCATGGTCAGCATGCTGACCGCGCGCTTGTCGATGTCTCCGCACACCGCCGCTTGCTTGATGCGTTCGGTGGCCATGAAGCGGATGTGAATGATGTCTCCGGCCTGTGGACGCGGGCGTCTGCCGCCGAAGAAGCGCTCTCCGCGCATCGCAGCCTGATGGAACGGGCGGAGGCGGAGCGCGATTACCTCGAACACGCGGCTGAGGAACTGCGGGCCCTCAACCCGATTGCAGGTGAGGAGGCAAAGCTTGCAGAGGCCCGGCAGATGATGATGTCTTCCGAACAATATGCCGATGCGCTGGGTGATGCCGAAGAGGCTCTGGCGGGAGACGGCACCTCGGTTGCCCGCCTCAACGCCGCACTGCGCAAGCTTGAGCGCCGCCGCGAGACAGCGGGCGGAAGGCTGGATCATGTCTGCGCTGCATTGGACCGCGTGCTGGCGGAGGTATCGGAAGCCGAGCGCGCCATTGGCGAGGCTCAGCGGGCCTTCGTCTTCGATCCCAAAGAGCTGGAGAAATCCGAAGAGCGGCTGTTTGCGCTTCGTGCGGCGGCGCGCAAATTCAAATGCACCGTCGACACGCTGGCCGATGTGCGAGAGCGCTTCGAGAATGAGCTCAAGGCCCTGACCGATGGCGGCGGCCGCCTGAAGGCGCTGGAGCAAGCCTTCAAGGTGGCACGCGAGGCCTATGATGCCGCGGCGGAGAAGCTCTCCAACAAGCGCCGCAAGACGGCGAAAGCACTGGACAAGGCGGTGCTGGCGGAATTGCCGCCGCTCAAGCTCGAGCGGGCGCGCTTCGAAACCGCACTCGATACCGATGCCGGAAAGCCCGGACCAACCGGCATCGACCGCATCGAATTCATGGTGGCGGCCAACCCCGGAACGCCACTGGCGCCCTTGATGAAAGTTGCCTCCGGGGGTGAGCTTGCGCGGTTCATGCTGGCGCTCAAGGTGATCCTTGCCTCCAAGGGCTCCGCCCCGACGCTGGTCTTCGACGAGATCGATACCGGCGTGGGCGGTGCTGTTGCCGATGCGATTGGCGCGAGGCTTTCGCGGCTTGCGGACAATCTTCAGGTGCTTGCCGTCACCCACAGCCCGCAGGTGGCCGCCAGGGCCTCTCAGCACATGCTGATTTCGAAGATGGAGGAGGTTGCCTCCAAATCGAAACGCATGGTGACCAGGGTGCAGCCCCTGTCTCCGCAAAGCCGGCGGGAGGAAGTGGCCCGCATGCTGTCCGGCGCGCAGGTGACGGAGGCCGCGCGCGCCCAAGCCGACGAGTTGCTGGGGGCCAAGGGCTGAACCATGGCGAAGAAGCCTCTCACCCCCGTCGAGGACCTGACACTTCTCGAGGCCTCAGCCGAACTCGCAGCGCTTGCAAGCGAGATCGCCATTCATGACCGCGCCTATTACGAGCATGACGAGCCCAGCATTTCGGATTCGGATTATGATGCGCTCCGCCTGCGCAACGAGGCGATCGAGGCGCGCTTTCCGGAGCTGATCCGTGAGGATTCGCCCTCACGCCGGGTTGGTGCTGTTGCGGCGGAGAAATTCGCCAAGGTGCGCCATGCGGTGCCCATGCTTTCCCTCTCCAACGGTTTCGCAGAAGAGGACGCGCGCGATTTCGTAGGGCGCATCCGGCGCTTTCTGAACCTCGATGATGGGGAGGCGGTGGACATCACCGCCGAGCCCAAGATCGATGGCCTGTCGATTTCGCTGCGCTACGAGAACAGGAAGCTGGTGCAGGCCGCAACCCGGGGTGATGGCTTTGAAGGCGAGAATGTCACCGCCAATGTGATGACCATCGCCGATGTGCCGAAGCGCCTCCACGGCAAGGCGCCGGAGCTGATCGAGATCCGTGGTGAAATCTACATGTCCCACAAGGATTTCGCGGCGCTGAATGCGCGGCAGGCCGAAGCGGGGGAGAAGATCTTTGCGAACCCGCGCAATGCCGCCGCAGGCTCCTTGCGCCAGCTCGACTCCTCGATTACCGCCGCGCGTCCCTTGCGGTTCTTCGCCTATGCCTGGGGCGAGGCGCCGGAGCTTCCCGCCAAGACGCAGATGGGCGTGATCGAGGCTTTCGCCAGCTGGGGCCTTCCCACCAATCCGCTGATGAAGCTTTGCCACACGGTCGAAGAGCTTTTGGCGCAGTACCGGCTGATTGAGAGCCAGCGTGCGGAACTTGGCTATGACATTGATGGCGTCGTCTACAAGGTGAACCGGCTGGACTGGCAGCAGCGGCTGGGCTTTGTCTCAAGAAGTCCGCGCTGGGGGCTTGCCCATAAATTCTCCGCCGAGAAGGCGACGACGGTTCTGGAGAAGATCGACATTCAGGTTGGGCGCACCGGTGCTCTCACGCCTGTGGCGCGGTTGAAGCCCGTCACCGTCGGCGGCGTGGTCGTGACCAATGCAACGCTTCACAATGAGGATGAGATCGCCCGGAAAGATATCCGCGAAGGCGATACGGTGACCGTACAGCGCGCGGGCGACGTGATCCCGCAGGTTCTGGGCTTTGTTCCTGAGAAGCCGCGCGGCGCAAAGCCATATGAATTTCCGCATGAATGCCCAGTCTGCCATTCCCATGCGGTGCGTGAGGAACGCGCGGGCGGAAAGCTCGATGCGGTGCGCCGCTGCACCGGCGGCCTCATCTGTGCGGCGCAGAGGGTCGAGCGCCTGAAGCACTTCGCCTCGCGCAATGCCTTCGACATTGAAGGGCTGGGGGACAAGATCATCGCAGAATTCTACGCCGATGAGCTGATCCAGTGGCCGCATGACATTTTCACGCTGGAGGCGCGGGACGCCAAGTCGCTGAAGCGCCTGAAGGACCGCGAAGGCTGGGGGTCCCAAAGCGTGGCCAAGCTGTTCGAGGCCATTGATGCGCGGCGGACGATCGCCCTGGACCGCTTCATCTTTGCATTGGGCATCCGCCATGTGGGGGAGACGACGGCCCGCGCGCTCGCCCGCGCCTATGCGACGGCCGATCATTTCCGCGAACAGATGATCGCCGCCGCCGGCATGGAAGGCGAGGCCTGGGACGAGTTGAACGGCATTGACGGCATCGGCGAGGTGGTGGCCGAGGCCGTGGTCCAGTTCTTCGGCGAGCAGCACAATCGGGACGTGGTGAACGAGCTTCTGAAGCACGTGACCGTCACCTCGCTCGAAGCGCGCAGCACAAGCTCGCCCGTGGCCGGCAAGACGGTGGTGTTCACCGGTGCTTTGGAGCGGATGACGCGCGAGGAGGCGAAGGCCATGGCGGAACGGTTGGGTGCCAAGGTGTCCGGCTCCGTCTCCAAGAAGACTGATCTTCTGGTCGCTGGCCCCGGCGCCGGATCTAAGCTCAAGGAGGCTCAAAAGCATGGCGTCGAAGTCATTGATGAAGACGCCTGGTTTGCGCGGGTGGGGGAGGGGTGAGCTCCTGGCGCCGTGATTTTCTTGCCGGGGTGGCCGAGATTGCACCGGTGCTGGTGGCCGTCCTTCCGATCGGCCTTCTCTGGGGCACGCTCGCCACGGCCAAGGGCTTAAGCCCGTTCGAAGCCATACTGATGAGTGCAGTGGTCTTCGCCGGCTCGGCGCAGTTCGTGGCGCTGGAGATGTGGCGCGATCCCGTGCCGGTGCTGCTCCTCACCTTCACGGCGCTGATCGTGAACGTGCGCCATGTGCTGATGTCGGCATCGCTCTCCCGCCATATCGAAGGTATTCCGCGCGTGCTGCATCCGCTGGTCGCCTATCTGCTGGTTGACGAAAGCTGGGCGCTGGCGGAGCGGCGGGCGCTCACCACACCGATCACCCTGCCGTTTTATCTGGGTCTCACCCTGCCGCTTCTGTTCTCCTGGCTCATCAGCACGGGGCTTGGCGCTTTTCTTGGCCGCACACTGGGTGACCCTTCGGCGATCGGCCTCGACTTTGCCTTTTCGGCCCTGTTCATCGCCATTCTCATGGGCTTCTGGAAGGGCCGCAGCACGGCGGGTGTGCTGGCGGCGAGCGGTGCAGTCGCGGCGGGCGTGCATCTTCTGGCGGACGGCCCCTGGTATATCGTGGCGGGCGGCCTTGCGGGTGCCGCCTACGCCGCCGCCACATGGTCCCCGGAGGAGGCCGCATGAGCAGCAGCGCCGCCATACTGGCCATCATCGGCATGGGGCTTGCGACCTACGCCACACGCCTGTCGGGCTTCTATCTGCTCCGGGGGCTCAATGTGTCCGGCCCCCTCAAGGCCGCGCTCGATGCGCTACCGCCTGCCGTTCTGATGGCGGTGATCGCGCCCGTGATCCTGACCACGGGCCTCGCCGAAACCATTGCCGCCGCCATCACCGCCCTGGCCGGCTTTTTCCGTCTGCCGCTCGCCGTCACCATTCTGATCGGCATCGTCAGCGTCGTTCTGCTCCGCTGGGCATTCCAGCCCGGGTAATCGATATCATCCGTTGACGCGACCCTTTCAGCTTGCACGTCATTTCCGCTGCACGCTATCCGTGTTTCAGCAGCTGTTTTCGCTGTTACTACAGGGGAGCGTCGGGGAATGTCCGTGGGCAAGATCAAGGTTTTTGCGTCAACCAGCTTCAATCGCCGCCGCATCCTTCAGCTGTTGGGAAAATCCGCGCAAAGAAAGGGACATGACTGCGAGATTGTCGAGGGCTTCGATTACAGTGAATGCGAGGTCGCCGTCGTCTGGGGATTGCCGAAGCAGAAACGGGGGGAAAGCAAGGCCTCTGCCACACGCCAGAAGCTCCGCCATGGCGTTTTCGAACAGCACCGAGGGGGGCTCGTCGTGGTGGAGGCGCCAGTGATAGGGCGCCGGGTCCAACCCTTGCGGGAGAGGCCCAAGCTCATCAGCAAGATCTTTCCCGATGCCGCGCCGTGGACCAAAATGCTGTTCCCGCAGGCCAAGGCCAACACGGACAGATTTGCGCATTACAGAATCGGCTTCGGCGGCTTCCCGGATGACGGCGGGCTGGCTCTGGGTCCCTTCTGCGCTGGACGCTGGCAGTCACTCTCCCGGAAGCTTGGCCTGCCTGACGTCAGCCCATACCGGAAGACAGGTCAGCACATCCTCGTCATCGGCCAGGTGCCGGGGGATGCCTCTCTTCGTGGCACAGACATCAACCAGTGGGTACTGAACAGCTGCAGGCAGCTTCGCAGCCTGACGGATCGGCCCATCATCGTGCGGCCCCATCCGCTGGCGGCGGATTTCGCGGCGAACGGGCTGCCCGGGAAGCTCTCCGCGATCGGTGTGGAGATCGATGATATTTCCCGGCCGCTCACCGCCAGCCTGGCGGGCGCCTGGTCCGTCGTCACTTATTCGTCCGGCGCAGCGGTTGATGCGCTGATTGCCGGCATTCCGGCCATCTCTATCTCGCCTGCAAGCTTCGCGTGGGAGGTGACCGACCATGCGCTCGAATGCGCGCTCGATCCGACGCTGTTCGAACGCGGCCCGTGGCTGGAGACGATCGCGGCCACGCAATGGTGTGAAGACGAGATCGCCAGAGGCGATGTTTGGGAGCCGTTACTCAAGGCCCTGGCTGCCGGTGTTCCTGGCAGATCCGCAGCGCAGGCGGCCGCCTGAACGTCCAGCCCAGTAGGTCATCCTTCACACCGGCGCGCAGGCCCGCTTGAGCCAGGCCAGCTCTTCACCTTCGAGATGGTCTCCCACCTCCTTCAGCACCCGGGCGTGATAGGTGTTGAGCCAGGCACGTTCATCGTCTGAAAGAAGCATCGAGGCAATCAGGCGCCGGTCGATGGGGGCAAGCGTCAGCGTTTCGAAGCCGAGCATCGGACGGTCTCCGCCGTCCAGCGGCTTTGCCTCCTGCACCATCACCAGATTTTCGATGCGGATGCCGTATTCGCCCTCCTTATAGTAACCAGGCTCGTTCGAGAGGATCATGCCTGGCTCGAGCGCCGTGCGGTCCGACTTGTTGATGCGGGCAGGGCCTTCATGCACAGAAAGATAGGCGCCAACCCCGTGGCCCGTGCCGTGGTCGAAGTCGAGCCCCGCTGCCCACAGATGCTGCCTAGCCAGAACATCGAGCTGGGAGCCGCAGGTGCCTTTCGGAAAGCGGATGCGCGAAAGTCCTATCATGCCTTTCAGAACGCGCGTGAAGCGGTCTTTCATCTCAGGCGTGGGGGTGCCGATGATCACCGTGCGCGTGATGTCCGTCGTCCCGTCAATATATTGCGCGCCGGAATCGACCAGGTAGATTTCATCCTGGCCGAGGCTGGCGTTCGACTCCTCCTCCACATGGTAATGCGGAATTGCCGCATGAGGACCCGCGGCGGAGATTGTCTCGAAGGAGAGGTCCTTCAACTCGCCCGTCTCTTCCCGGAACTCCTGAAGCTTGGCCGCGACAGAGAGCTCGGTCAGGGCGCTTGAGGGGTCGGTGTGCTCCAGCCAGCACAGGAAGCGCGTGACCGCCACACCGTCACGCGCCTGGGCATTGCGCGCGCCCTGCTGCTCGGCCTTGTTCTTGCGTGCCTTGGGAAGGGACACAGGATCGGCACCAAGGGCCACTTGCGCCTTGGCGCGGTGCAGCACCTCGCGGATGCGCTCCGGCGTTGCAGACGCATCGATCAGAACCTTTGATTTCGCCTTGCCCAGTGCCTTGAGCGCAGCTTCAATCTCCTTGGACGGACGAATATCGGCGATGGGCTTCAGATGTGCCGCCACCTCTTCGGTGATCTTCTCCTTCGCGATGAAGATCTGCGCCTTGCCCTTGCGCGGAAGGATGACATAGGCCGCGACCACCGGCGTGTGCGGAACATCGAAGCCGCGCAGGTTAAAGAGCCAGGAAACCGAATCCGGCTGCGTGAGCACAACCGCATCATTGCTGCCAAGTGCCGCCCGGATGTCCTTCAGCTTCTCCGCCGCCGTCCGCCCCGCAAATTGCGTGGGCTGCGTTGCAAGAGCGGCTGAGGGCCGCCGTGGCTGGTCCGCCCAGACGGCATCGATCGGGTTCGACTCCAGTGCCACGAATTCCGCCCCCACCCCCTCGCAGGCCGCACGCAGACGCTGGGCCTGGTCGGCGGTGACGAGCCATGGGTCGAAACCAAGCCGGTCACCCGCTTTGAGGTTCTTGCCGATCCAGGCGGCGGGCGGCTGCTCCATCAGATGAAAGGGTGCGAAAATCTTCTCATCCACCTGCTGGCGCACCTGGATCACATAGCGCCCATCCACAAAGATCGCCGCCTTCTTCAACGTCACGATCGCAATCCCCGCGCTGCCGCGGAAATTCGTCAGCCAGCGCAACCGCTCGGCATAGGCCGGGACATATTCGCCCTGAAATTCATCGGCCCGCGGAACGAAAAATCCAGTGAGTTTACGGCGCTTCAGCTCGGCCCGGAGAAGGGCGACACGGCTGCGATGGGAGAGGGATTGAGACATCTGAGTGAATTAGCCTGCGTCCGGCGGGGCGACAAGAGCGGGATCACTTCCCTAGCGGAAATTTCAACCATAAGCTACAAATCTTCCGAATTGAGCGTGAGGATTCAGCATGTTCACGGTGCTCGGCCTAGCGAGAATCAGAGGGGCCGCGGCTTTGTCGCTCCTGTGCGTATTTCTGTTCCAGCTCTGCTACAGCGCAGCACCGGTCTATCTGTCGCAAGTAATGGCGAACAATCCGGCGCCAGAAGAGGCGGCACGCGCCATCGTGACTTTTCTTGTGCTCTACTTTTTGCCAAACCCGATCACCTATGTGGCCGCTCTGCTGCGCGTGTTGTGGCTGGTCGGAGCGCGGCGCGCCTTCTATGAGGCAGTCTATCGCCGGACATTCCGCAGAATTCCACTAGCCAGCAGCCGGGAAGCAGAAAAATCCTTCGCCACGATCGTTTCGGCCAGTGGCCAGCAGCTTCTGGAAGATTGTTTTTTCTTTGCAAATGGAAGCGCATCGCTTCTGTTCTCATCTCTGCTCTCGGTAACTTTCATTTCTGTCTTCGTGCTCAGAGATTTCGTGTTTGCCTATCTCGTGAGTGCGGCTCTCTGCGGGTTGATCATCTGGAAGCTGGGACCCTGGCAGGTGCGCGTGGCCGCCGCGCTGGAGAAGTCCTACAATAAGTTCATCAGTGCCCTGCCAGACGGATGGCTGGCGAACAGCCTGGGCGATGCCGCGGTCATGACCGACTACAGGAAGATTTTTGCCAGGCGCTGGCGGGTCAATGGCAGGCTTGCATTGACCGCCGCCAATGCCTTCCGGTCATTTGATCTGCTTCAGGCCATCTGCATATGGGCCCCCGCCTCAATTGTCATTCTCATTGCGTTACAATCAATGAGCGCCAGCGGCATGATTGCGCTCGCCGTTGTTCTGCCGCGCCTCACCGAGACACTCCTCGATATCTCGGGCCTTGTTTCCAATCTCACCGATTACTTGGCGCTCAAGGGCAGGGTTGCCTGGCTGAACAACGCTCTCATCGAAAGGGAAGTGGATCTTGCGGGCCGGATCGACCTGCGCAAGCTTCATCTGAAACGGAAAGAAAACGGGCAGTGGCAGGAACAGCCGTTTACCAGTGTGGAAGACCTGGCTGCGCTCTGCCGCGGCGCTGGCCGCTTTGCCATCACGGGCCCCAACGGTTCGGGCAAGACATCGGTTATGCTCTTGCTCAAGAGCGTGTTCGGCGAGCAGGCGATCTATCTGCCCGCTCAAGCCTTTCTCTTTCCGGTCATTTCGGCGCGGCTTTCGACAGGGCAGCGCAAACTGCGTGAGCTTCGCAGGACGCTTGCCCTGCCGCGCGAGACGCATCACGTGTTGCTGCTGGACGAGTGGGACGCGAATCTGGATCCCGCCAACTGCGAGGCACTGTCGCTACGGCTTGATGAATTGTCCCAAACGCTGATGATCATCGAAGTCAGCCACCGGCAGAGCAAGTTGACTGCGCCCGATCCCCTCACATCCTGAGGATGATCCGCCCCTCGACCTTGGGTGCCACCGTTTTCTGCTTGGTGATGTAGACCATCACGTCATTGGCCATCAGCTTGCCGTCGCGGGCGCCGAGGAGGGGTTTGGCCGTGACGAGGGCGGTGTAGCCGTCGCCGCCCTTTGCCATATAGTCGTTGGTGGCGAGGGTGTAAGTGGCGGTGAGGTCGAGGGGCCGGCCGCCGACTGTCACCGCGCTCACGCGCTGGCCTGGCGGCTGGGTGAGGTCCGCGGTGAAGATGAGGCCTGAGACTTGCGGGAAGCGGCCGGCGGCGTTGGCGGCGTCACTCACGCCATTCTCGAGTGCGGATTTGATGGTGGCACCAGTCACCTCAAGCTTCACCGTGCGGTTTCCGAAGGGGAGTTCGGTGAGGATGTCACGGCGGGTAATCTCGGCACCTGCCGCATACTGCGTGTTGCCGCGGATGCCACCGCCATTGAGGATCGCGGCATCAGCACCCGTTGTGGCGCGGATTGCATCGGTGATCAGATTGCCGATGGCGGCCTCACGCATTCTGACCGTGCCCTTGCGGCTGTCGAGCGGCTCCGTGGTGGTGCCAATGGCGACGTTCAGATCCTTATCGAGTTCGGCATTATAGGCGTCTATTTGCGCCTGCGTTTCCGGATCGGGGGTGACGGTTGCCGTGTCAATCACGCGGAAGTCCGGCCACCAGGCAATGCTCCGCTTGCCGTCCTTCTCCTCGACGTCGACCGTCACGTCGATTGCGGTCACGTAATTCGCCTCGGTCATGGATTCCGCCAGCACCGTGTTGCCGTCAAAAAGAAGGGCGAGGTCATGATCGTCACCCGAGAGGATGATGTCGAAGTCGCCACTCTGATAGAGCTTCATGTCCACCTCGCGGTCGGCATGCGCCACGGCCACGATGAGGTCTGCCCCTTCGGCCTTCAGATCCTTGGCGCGGGCCAGCGCCGTTTCGAATGTGTCAGCAAAGACGAGGCCGGGGCCGGGGCTGGACTTCTCCTGCGCGTCATCCGCGGTGAGACCGACGAAGCCGATTTTCAGGCCACCAATGGTACGGAGTTCGGTGTCCTTGATGCCATCCACGGGCAGGCCTCCGGCTGTGCGGAGGTTGGCGGCAAAGACCGGAAACTTGGCTTCGGCCATGCGCTTCAGGAACACGGCTTCGCCAAAGTCATATTCATGGTTGCCCGGCGTGAAGATGTCGGGCGGCGCCAGGTTGGTGAGGGCGATGGTGTGCTCGCCCTGATCGAGGCCGGAGAGCAGCGACGGAGAGATCAGGTCGCCTGCATGGGCGTAGATCACATTGCCGCCTTTTGCACGTTCGGCCTTCACCACGGCATTGAGGCGCGCAAAGCCTCCGCGCGGGCCATCATTATCGATGCGGTAGATGTCATTGGTCAGCAGGAAGGTGAGGCGGGTGGTTTCGGCACCCGCAGGCATGATGAAAGTTGCGGACAGGAGCAGTGCTGCAATCAGGCTGCGGCTGAGGGAATGCATGGCTTTCTCCGTAAAGCGGTTTTCAGAATTTATTCCAGTTAACCGGCGGGGCCGCTCGAGCCTGCAACTGTAATTCACCTTGCAACTCTAGGCCAACTCCGACATATATTCCTCATCGAAAACTGGGCCGGACGATTGGCGGCTTCGCTACCCGCCGGGACGCGCACGCAAGACTCCTCCACTTCTCGAGAGACTGGTCCTGGCGTGACATCAGTCACCACGCCGCCGCCGAAGCAGACATTCCAACGTAAGGACGACCCCCATGAATACGGGCACCGTGAAGTGGTTCAACGAGCAGAAGGGCTATGGTTTCATCCAGCCCGACAATGGCAGCACGGACATTTTCGTGCATATCTCCGCCGTGGAGCGTGCAGGCTTCCGCACGCTGCAGGAAGGGCAGAAGCTGTCCTTCGAGGTGGTGACGGACAAGCGCACTGGCCGCAGCTCCGCAGGGAACCTCACCGCCGCCTGATCCACTGCCTGCGGACTCCCCTTCATGCCCGGTCGAAAGGCCGGGCATTTTCTTTGTCTTGGTTTTGCTGCAGTGCACAATTTGAGCAGAAGCTATCCATGCACTCAGGTCATGCAAATTGCTCAAAAGCGACGCTTGAGAGTGCGATTCAGACTGGTTAACGCCGATTAATTTCTTCGGCCGAAATAAGGCACTTCTCGCAATAAAAGCGTCGTAATCCGGCATTAGACAAGCTGCGTATCAGAGGTCTTCGTGGGGTTTGTTGCGGATTTAGAGCTATGCGTTTGATGCATGATTGAGACGCAAAGCTGTGTCTGGATCGTATTGCAACTGCGCACTATATGGCAGAGCAACAGTGCAGTGCACAAATAACACCCTCGAAAAATCGCAAATGCCCGCTGATCGGGCAGGGTTTTGAGAGATGAGCAGGAGAATGAATATGTCGACGATCACTTACGGCCGCGAAGCCGTCCGCAACGAAGGTTTCAGCATGGGCACGGGCCTTGTCGGCCGCGTAAAGAGCTACCTCGCGCGCAGCCGCGCCGAGCGCCAGCTCGCCCAGCTTGATGACCGGCTTCTGGCCGACATCGGCATGAAGCGTTCCGAAATCACCAAGATGGTCTGGGGCAACTAAGCCGAAACTAGACGTCCAACTCCCAGCCGGCTCCGCGTGGGCTGGCGAAGCTGAAGCGCCCGGGTGTCCTCCCTCCCGGGCGCTTTCGCTTTTTGGGCCTGGTGAACACCAGGCTCGCCCAGTTTCCCCTGCAGATCCGGGCTTCCAGCGCCAGGCCACGGCTTTCGTAAGTGGCTTCGATCCAGCGAATCTGCTCCAGCGTCAGGCCGGAAAGAATGAGTTCTCCCCCTGGCGCCAACGCCCGGGACAGGCCAGTTGAGAGCGCAACCAGTGGCCTTGCGAGAATATTGGCGAAGATCAGGTCGTAAGGCGCGGCCGCGGCAATCCGCGGGTGGCTGAGGCCTGCGGCCACAAAGCTCGAGACCAGCGGCTTCACGCCATTCAATGCCGCATTGCCGAGCGTCACCCGCACGGCCTCGCGGTCTATGTCGCTGGCGAGGGCAGGGCGGCCCGTGGCCTTGGCAGCGGCTATGGCGAGAACGCCCGTGCCGCAGCCCACATCCAGAATGGTGCGGGGGCTCCGGCGCTTCAGTATCCGGTCAAGCGCCATCAGGCACCCTTCCGTCGTGCCGTGGTGGCCGGTGCCAAAGGCAGTCCCAGCGTCAATTTCCAGCGCGATGCCCCCCGGCCGCCGCCGGTGCCGGTCATGCGAGCCATGGAGGAAGAACCGGCCCGCGCTCACGGGGGCGAGGCCCTCGAGGGATTGCCGCACCCAATCCTGCTGTGGCATGGGCGCGATCACGCCCTTGGACAAAGCGCTGATGCCGCGTGCGTCTTCCGCGTCCTCCTCGCTCGCGAAATAGAGGGAAACCTCCCACAGCCCGCGAGCCTCATCTGTCTCATTGATGGTGATGGCAAGCGGATCGACCACGAAACTCTCTTCCATGGCGGAGGCAAGCTCATTCGCGGCATCGTGGGTAAGGGCAGGAATGGTGAGTGTAAAGCGGGCTTCGGTCATGAAGGGCGTTTAGAAGATTTTGGCGCGCGAAAGAAGATGCCCTTTCACGCGCCGCTTATTCACGTCAATGGCACGATCTTGATTTCAACCCGGCGGTTCTGGGCGCGGCCTTCCGGGGTGGCGTTCGTGGCAATCGGGTCGTCCTGGCCCATGCCGATCGCCTGGAAGCGGTTGGGGTTGTTGCCCTGGGCGATCAGATAATCGGCAACCGAACCCGCGCGCGCTTCGGAGAGGCGCTGGTTATGGGCGGGGGTTCCGGTCGAATCGGTGTGGCCTGTCACGTCCACAAGGGTGCGGTTGAACTCGTTCAGCACGATCGCCACCGAATTCAGCGTGTCATAGAAGCGCGGCTTGATGGCGGACTGGTCAGTATCGAAGGTGATGTTCGAGGGCATGTTGAGGATGATGTCATCGCCCACGCGCGTGACCGAAACGCCCGTGCCGCGCAGCCGCTCACGCAATTTCGATTCCTGATTGTCCATGTAGAGGCCAACGCCGCCGCCGGCGAGCGCGCCCAGGCCTGCGCCCACAAGCATGGATTTGCGCGTGGAGGCGCTTGTCGTCTTGCCGATCACCAGGCCTGCTGCGGTGCCGAGAAGCGCGCCGGTTCCGGCGCCAATGGCGGTGTTGGAGATCTTCTGTTCACCGGTATAGGGGTCAGTCGAACAGGCGGCGAGGAAGGTGGCGGATGCCGCCACGGCAGCGAATTTGCGAAGCATGTTTATCCCGTTGCATCTTGCGCCCAATCCCCATGCGGATATGGCGGCAATAAGGTAAAGGGACGGTTTATTCGGCCGCTTCGAGGTTCTCGTCTTCCAGCAGAAATCCGCCGGACTGGCGCTGCCAGAGCGAGGCATAAAGCCCGCCCTTTTCGAGAAGCTGGCGGTGCGTTCCATCTTCCACCACGACACCCTTGTCCATGATGACGAGGCGATCCATCGCAGCAATCGTTGAAAGCCGGTGGGCCACGGCGATCACCGTCTTTCCCTCCATCAGGGAATAGAGATTTTCCTGGATCGCCTGTTCGACTTCCGAATCAAGGGCACTCGTCGCTTCGTCCAAAACCAGGATCGGCGCGTTTTTCAGCAGCACGCGGGTGATGGCGATCCTCTGGCGCTGCCCGCCGGAAAGCTTGACGCCGCGTTCACCAACATGCGCCTCGTATCCGCGCCGGCCCTGCGGATCCATCAATGAGGCGATGAATTCATCCGCATGGGCCTTGCGTGCCGCAGCCTCGATGTCCGCCATGGTCGCATCGGGCCTGCCGTAACGGATATTATCCGTCACCGAGCGATGGAGCAGGGAGGTGTCCTGCGTGACAACGCCAATCGCGGCGCGCAGCGAATCCTGCGTGACATGCGAGATGTCCTGACCGTCGATCAGGATGCGGCCTTTCTCGAGATCGTAGAATCGCAGCAGCAGATTGGTCAGCGTCGACTTGCCAGCGCCCGAGCGCCCGACGAGGCCCACCTTCTCGCCCGGCTTGATGGTGAGGCAGAGGTCTTCGAGGACCGGCCGGTCCTTCGCGCTGATGGGCTTGCCATAGTTGAAGGTCACATGGTCGAAGCGGATCGCCCCTTCCATCACCACCAGCGGTTTTGCGTCTTCGGCATCCTTGATGGACCGGTCGCGTGCGATGGTCTCAATCCCGTCCTGGATGACGCCGATATTCTCGAACAATCCGGCCACTTCCCAGATGATCCATTGCGACATGGCCTTGAGCCTCAGAGTAAGGCCCACGGCGAAGGCGATGGCGCCGGTCGAGATCTGGCCCTGGTGCCAGAGCCAGATCGCCATGGCGGACATGGTGAAGATCAGGATGCCGGAGAGAAGCTGCAGCGCCGTCGTCATCAGCGTTGACATGCGCATGGAGCGGTTGACCGTGTCGAGCATCCAGCCCATGCCCTCGCGCGCATAGCTGTCCTCGCGGTCGGCGTGGGCGAAGAGCTTGACGGTCGGGATGTTGGTATAGCTGTCCACCACGCGGCCGGTGACGAGGGAGCGCATGTCGGCCTGGTCCATCGAGAGCTTGCCGAGCTTCGGCACGAAGTACCAGCAGGCCGCCGCATAGCCCGCAAGCCAGATCAGGAGCGGGATCATCAGCCAGCGGTCGGCGGTTGCCACAAGAATCAGCGCGCCGATGAAATAGACCGCCACATAGACCAGCACCTCGGTGAACTTCATCACCGCGTCGCGCACGCCAAGTGCTGTCTGCATCACCTTGGTGGCAACGCGGCCCGCGAAATCATTGGTGAAGAAATCCATGGACTGGCGCAGCACATAGCGGTGCGCCACCCAGCGGATGCGCATGGCGTAATTGCCGCGCAAGCCCTGGTGGGAGAGAGCCTCGGAAAAGAAGTTGAGAAACGGAAGCAGGATCAGGGCGACAGCGCCCATGAACAACAGCGTCGAACCGTTGTCCTGCCAGAAGGTCGCGCGGTTGGCGCCCGTCAGCAGGTCCACCAGATGGCCGAGGAAGGCGAAGAGATAGACCTCGAGAAAAGCAATCACCGCGGAGAGCAGCGTGGCAGCCAGCAAAATGGGCCAGAAGGGCTTGGTGTAATGCCAGCAGAAAGCCAGGAAGCCCTTGGGGGGCATCTCGGGCTGCTCGGGCGGAAACGGCTCAACCAGCGTTTCGAGCCAGGTGAAAAAACGATCGATCACGAAAAAACTCCAGGCGCGCCAGGCGTGGGCGGCGCGCGCAAATTGCCCGCTGGCGCGTGTTCCGGCCAGGTTGAAGGATGAACCGGCTTATAGACCCTAAAAATCGGGCCGGAAAGGGGCGGCGGGGCAGGGTGGAACACAGCCTTTTTCCGGCTCACCTCTGCACAATCCGCATGAAACCGGAGAGGCCCTCGTGATATTGAGGGCTTTGCAAATGACAACCTCCCGATTGATCCCCCTCATCATCGCGTCCGCCCTCTTCATGGAGAACATGGATTCGACGGTGATCGCGACAGCACTCCCCGCCATCGCGCGGGATTTGGGCACGGATCCGATCGTGATGAAGCTGGCCTTCACCACCTATCTCCTGAGCCTCACGGTGTTCATTCCGATCAGCGGCTGGATGGCGGACCGGTTCGGCGCCCGGAACGTGTTCCGGGTGGCGATTGCGGTGTTCACCATCGGCTCGCTCGCCTGTGGCATGGCCACATCGCTGGGAGGCCTCGTTGCGGCGCGGGGCTTACAGGGGATCGGTGGCGCCATGATGGTGCCCGTCGGGCGCATCATCCTGCTGCGCACGGTGCCGAAGTCAGAGCTGGTGGATGCGCTCGCCTGGCTCACCATTCCAGCCTTGATCGGGCCGCTCGTCGGCCCACCCGTTGGCGGCTTGATCACGGACACGATCGGCTGGCGCTGGATCTTCTGGATGAACCTGCCCTTTGGCATCCTTGCCATCGTGCTGGCCAGCGCCCTGATGCCCAGCACCAGGGTTGATCGTGTGCCGCCGCTCGACACCACGGGCTTCCTATTGTCCGGCCTAGGTCTCTCATCCTTCATCTTCGGCCTCACCGTGATGGGGCGCGACCTGCTGCCGGGCTGGAGCCCGACGTTTCTCGTGCTCTTTGGCGCAGTGCTGGTGGGGTTTTACATCCGCCACGCGCTCAGAACGCCCAATCCCATTCTCGATCTGACCCTCCTCAGGATCGAGACGTTTCGCGCCGGCGTCGTCGGCGGCAGCCTGTTCCGCATCGGTGTGGGCGCGGTGCCCTTCCTTCTGCCGCTGATGTTCCAGCTGGCCTATGGCATGAGCGCCTTGCAATCCGGCCTCATCACCTTCGTGGCGGCAGCAGGTGCGATTTCGATGAAACTCGGCGCGGCGCGCCTGATCCGACGCTTCGGTTTCCGCCGCCTGCTGCTGGTGAACGGCCTTCTCGCCAGCGCCTCCATATCGGTCATGGGTTTTCTCTCGGCCTCCACGCCCTATCTGATCGCCATAACGCTGCTGTTCGTGGGCGGCTTCCTGCGCTCGCTGCAATTCACGGCGCTCAACGCCATGTCCTATTCGGATGTCGATCACGCCCAGGCGAGCTATGCCACCAGCCTCTATACGGTGGTGCAGCAGCTCTCGCTTTCCATGGGCGTGGTGCTGGCCGCTTTCGTTCTGGAAGCCGCGCAATGGTATCGCGGTGAAATGGCACTGACGCCCCAGGACTTCACCATCGCCTTCCTGGTCGTCGCCGCCTGCTCTATCAGCGCCTGCTGGGAATTCCTGGTGCTGTCACCGGGCGCGGGGGCGAGTGTGAGCGGGAAGAAGGCCGCGGCCTGAGCAGGACGAATAGCCGCGCGTGGGCTTTTCAGCCCCTGGTTACGAAGCTGTCGATCACCCGCTTTTCGCCCGCCTTGTCGAAATCGATGGTCAGCTTGTTGCCTTCTACCGCGCGCACCACGCCATAGCCGAACTTCTCGTGAAAAACCCGTTCGTCCTTGGCGTATTTGACAGGGTCGCCGCCGCGGGCTGCCATTTCGCCTTCGATGAAATGGGGCGTGGAGCGTGTGGCCTTGCCTTCGCTCCACCGGGCCTGCGCGCGTTGCCAGCCCGGCGTTGAATAAGTGTTGCCGAAGGGCTGGGTCTGGTCGTCGAAGCGGCTCTTGCCATAGCCGCCGAGGCCAAAGCCGCCATAGCTCGTCGCCATCGGCGCCACTTCCACATGGCCCTCCGGCAATTCATCGATGAAGCGCGAGGGCAGGGCGTTCTGCCAGAGATTATGGACCCGGCGGTTCTGCGCGAAGGAAATCCACGCCCGGCGCTTGGCGCGGGTAATGCCCACATAGGCGAGGCGGCGCTCTTCCTCCAGCCCCGCGCGGCCTTTTTCGTCAAGCGAGCGCTGGCTGGGGAACAGGCCTTCTTCCCAGCCGGGCAGGAACACCGTGCCGAATTCCAGGCCCTTGGCGCCATGCATGGTCATGATGTTGACCTTGTCTTCCTCGGCCGATTGCTCGACGTCCATCACGAGCGCAATGTGTTCAAGAAAGCCGCCCAGATTCTCGAAATCGCCCATGGAGCGCACGAGTTCCTTGAGGTTGTCGAGGCGGCCTTGCGCCTCGGGGCTCTTGTCGTTCTGCCACATCTCTGTGTAGCCCGATTCATCGAGCACGATTTCGGCGAGCTCCGTGTGCGGAAGACCTTCCGCCATCTGCCGCCAGCGCCCGAAACTGTCGATCAGCTTGCGCAGGGCGCCGCGTGTCTTCGCGGGCAGCTCGTCCGTCAGGGACATCGCATCCGCGGCGCGGTAGAGCGAAATCCCCTGTGACCGCGCAATGGCATGCATGCGTTTGACGGATGTGTCGCCAATGCCCCGCTTCGGCGTGTTGATGATGCGCTCGAAGGCCAGGTCATTGTCAGGTGCGGCAATGATTTTCAGATAGGCCAGCGCATCGCGCACTTCCGCGCGCTCATAAAAGCGCGGGCCGCCGATCACGCGGTAAGGCACGCCCAGCGTGATGAAACGGTCTTCAAAGGCGCGCATCTGGAAGGAGGCGCGCACCAGAATCGCCATGTCGTTGAGCCGCTCGCCCTTCCGCTGCAGGTTCTCGATGTCCTCGCCGATGACGCGCGCTTCCTCATCGCCATCCCAATGGGCGCGGACGATCACCGTCTCGCCATCGTCGCGGTCGGTGTGAAGGGTCTTGCCCAGCCTGCTCTCGTTCTTTGCGATGAGGCCGGAGGCTGCGCCCAATATCTGCGGCGTCGAGCGGTAATTGCGCTCGAGCCTGATCACCTTCGCGCCGGGAAAATCCTTCTCGAAGCGCAGGATGTTGTCAACCTCGGCTCCCCGCCAGCCATAGATCGACTGGTCGTCATCGCCCACGCAGCAGATGTTCTTGTGGCCCTGGGCGAGAAGCCGGAGCCACAGGTATTGCGCCACGTTGGTGTCCTGATATTCGTCCACCAGCATGTATTTGAAGCGCCGCTGATAGTCCTTCAGCACATCCGGGTGTTCCTGGAAGATGCGTAAGACTTCCAGCAGCAGGTCGCCGAAATCGGCCGCGTTCACCACCTTCAGCCGCTGCTGGTATTCGCGGTAAAGCTGCCCGCCCAGGCCATTGGCGAAGCTTCCGGCTTCTCCGTTGGGGATGCGGTCCGGCGTGAGGCCCCGGTTTTTCCAGCCGTCGATCAGGGAGGCGAGCTGGCGCGCGGGCCAGCGCTTCTCGTCAATGTCATGCGCTTCCAGCAATTGCTTCAGAAGGCGGATCTGGTCATCCGTGTCGAGAATCGAAAAGCCTGAGCGCAGCCCGGCAAGCTCAGCGTGGTTGCGGAGGATCTTGACGCCGATCGAGTGGAAGGTGCCGAGCCACGTCATGCCTTCGACGGCACCGCCGATGAGCGCGCCGATCCGGTCCCGCATTTCGCGCGCCGCCTTGTTGGTGAAGGTCACAGCCAAAAGCTGCCCCGGCCATGCCTTGCCGGTCGCCAGAATATGGGCAAGCCTGGTCGTTAGCACCCGCGTCTTGCCGGTGCCCGCACCTGCGAGCACGAGAAGCGGCCCATCGGTGATTTCGACGGCCGCGCGCTGTTCCGGGTTGAGGCCCTTCAAATAGGGTGCCTCCCCTTGCGCCATGGCGCGCGAGGCAAGGCCGCCCGGCTTTATGGCTGGGGCGGGCTCTTCATCGCCGAAATCATCGAGGTCGAAATTCTTGCTGCTCATCTCAAAAGTCCGAATCCACCGGACCTATATAGCAAGCAGGAGAACGAAATGCGAAACCTCAGGCAGCGCGGCGCTCAGGGCAGAAGGGATTCTTCTTCACCTGGCGCACCGCCCCCTGCAAGTGACGCCACGTCGCCGCGGTTTCAAGGTCACCCATTTTCTCACACAGCAGCGCATGCCGGGCCGCTTCCGATTCGGCGGCTGTTCCGTGAACGAATACAAGCGCTTCCGCGAACAGGTTCAGACCGTTGTTCATGTTTTTCGCCTCCTCCGTTTCAAGTTCTGCACGGTATGGAGGTCTAATGCGCCGGCAATGTTGCGCGAGTATGACGTTTTGGAGAGGTCAGGCCTTTTTGGGAATGCCGATCCGGTGCCCCACCTGCGGCGGCACGGGAAGCGGCCGGTGGGCTTCACGCATGGCTTCGATCTTTTCCATCACATCTGCCGGAAAAGGCGCTGATTTCTTGAGGTTCATGTCAATATGCATGACGATGATCTCAGTCACGCAGGAGAGCCAGCCTTCTTGGGCGTGGAACATCTGCTGCACGTAATGCACGCGCTTGGCGTCACAATCCAGAAACTGTGTGTCGACCCTCACCGAATCACCCGCATGGAGTTCCCGCACATAGGTGTTGTGGCATTCGAGCGTGAAGAAGGAGGCGTTCCGCTCCTTCACATAATCCGCGCCCAGCCCCACGGCGGCAAAGGCCTCATCGCCCGCCCGGTCGAACAGCACGTTGTAATAGGCCATGTTGAAGTGGCCGTTGTAGTCGATCCACTGATCTTCGACCTTCAGCAGGCCGCCCACGAAAGGGGCAGGATAACCCATCGCAAAAACTCCGGTTTCTGGTTATTCTTTGGTCCATGGATACTCCGGCGACCAAGAACAGCACAATACAGACGATTGCCGAGCTGCAAGCGTGGCTCGGCGACCGTCTGTCCACCGCACCCGCCGTGCGCGAGCAGCACGGCAAGGACCAGACCTGGAACCCAGGTGCTCCCCCTGATGCCGTGGCTTTTGCACAGAGCACGGCGGAGGTGCAGCGCATCGTGCAGGCCTGCGCCAAGTTCGGCACACCGGTTATCGCCTATGGCACCGGCACCTCGCTCGAGGGGCACTTTTCCGCCCCCTTCGGCGGCATCTCGATCGATCTCTCGGGCATGAACAAGGTGCTGGAGGTGAACGCCGCAGATCTCGATTGCCGGGTGGAGGCGGGCGTCACGCGCAAGCAGCTGAACGCGTATTTGCGGGACCAGGGGCTGTTCTTCCCCGTCGACCCCGGGGCGGATGCAAGTCTGGGCGGCATGACGGCGACAAGGGCTTCGGGCACCAATGCTGTGCGCTATGGCACGATGCGCGAGAATGTCCTGAACGTCACTGCCGTCATGGCCAATGGCGAGGTAATCCGCACCGGCAGCCGCGCCCGGAAATCCTCGGCGGGCTATGATCTCACCCGCCTTCTCGTGGGTTCCGAGGGCACGCTTGGCGTCATCACCGAAGTGGCGCTCAAGCTCTATGGCATTCCGGAAGCGATCGTCTCCGCCGTTTGCCCCTTCCCCTCGGTTGAGGCCTGCTGCAAGGCCACCATCACGGCCATTCAGATGGGAATTCCCGTGGCCCGCATCGAGCTTGTAGATGCCGAGCACGTCAAGGCGTTCAATTCCTATTCGAAGCTCGATCTCAAGGTAACGCCCACCCTGTTCCTCGAATTCCACGGCACGGAGGCCTCCGCCCATGAACAGGCGGATAATTTTGCGGCCATCGCAGAAGAGTTGGGCGGCGGGCCTTATGCGATCGCCACCAAGGAAGAGGACCGCCAGAAACTCTGGCAGGCCCGGCATGATGCCTTCTGGGCCACCAAATCCCTGATGCCGGGGAAGGAGTCCTTTGCGACAGACGTCTGCGTGCCGATCTCGCGGCTGGCGGATTGCGTCACCGAAACCCAGGCGGATCTCGCGGCCAACAATCTCTATGGCCCCATCGTCGGCCATGTGGGCGACGGCAATTTCCACGTGGTGCTGTATTGCGACCGTTCGGATGTGGCGGAATATGCCCGGGTGAAGCAGGTGTATGGGCGGATGATCGACCGCGCCATCGAGATGGGCGGCACCTGCACGGGCGAGCATGGCATCGGGGCGGGCAAGCGCGGCTATCTCGAGAAGGAACATGGCCCGGCGCTCTCCTTCATGCGGGACATCAAGCGCGCGCTGGACCCCAAGAACATCATGAACCCCGGAAAGAACGCTGCCATCTGATGGTCGCAAAGAAGCTGCATCAGCCGGGGGCGATGAAAGTCTGGAAATCCCCCGTCCTCTATTTCGGCGTCCTCCTGGTGGTGGCCGTCGCAGCCCTGCTGCTTGCGCCCTTCATCGTGGACTGGAACGGCTACCGCGCCGATCTCGAAGCCTATGGCAAGAAGCTGACGGGCCGCGAGGTGCGGATCGAGGGCGCCATTTCTGCCCGGCTCTTCCCCTGGCCGCGGCTGACGGCGGAGAACGTGACCATCGCCAACCCGCCGGAACTGGCGGAGAAAGAATTCGCCGCGGCCTCCCGCATCATCGTCCGTATGTCACTGGGCGGGCTTTTGCAGGGCGGCATCGATGTCGAGAGCATCGAGGTGGAAGAACCCACCATCAATTTCGAACGCCTGGCGGCGGGCGGTGGAAATTGGGCGTTCCAGCCCTCGGCGGATCTGACGCGCAGCGACGTTCTCTCCCGCGTCAAGCTGGACAAGATCACCCTGACCGGAGGCACGCTCAATTTTAGGGACAGGCGGCGCGGCGAAACGGTGACGCTCGATGACGTGACCGCCGATCTGGCCTCGCCCGGCGTGACCGGGCCCTGGCGCATCCGGTCGCGCGCGCTCTACAATGACCGTCCGCTCGACATCGCCGTCAACACCGCAACCTATGCCGAAGGTCAGCCCTTCCTGTTCGGCGTGAAGGTGGGGGCGGCGGACAAGTCCGGCTACGTCTATAGTTTCGACGGCACCTACAACCAGGGCACCGCCGAGGGCGGCGTGCTGGTGGAGCCTGCGCAGAATGACGAAGGCAAGGGCGATGCCGAAGGCCGCATCCGCCCGCTGATCTTCTCCGCCAAGGCCAAGGGCAATTTTGAGAGTGTCGCCCTCAGCGATATCCAGGTCTCGCGTGAACAGAAGAATGAGGGTGGGGCGCTCGCCACCGGCTCCGCCACGATCCGCCTCGGAAAGCAGATCGATGCGGAGTTCGATCTGTCCGCCTCCATGCTGGACCTCGATGAGCTGGCAGGTGCCAAATCGCGGGACCTGCTGCGCCAGGCGGGGAGCCTCGCGCTGATTGACAGTCTCCTGTCGCTGCTGCCCTCTGACATGAGCCTCACCGGCAGCGCCAAGGTGACGGCGCTCAAATCCGATGGCCAGACCTTCGACAATGCCGTCCTCGCCATCGAGGCGGATCGTGAGCGGCTGCGCATCAACCGGCTTTCATCCGGGCTTCCCGGCCGCTCGCAGGTGCTGTTCACCGGCAATTATTTTCCAGCACCGGGCGGTGGTGAGCTGGCAGGCGATCTGGCACTCGAAACCAGCGACCTGCGCGAACTTGCCATGTGGATGTGGCGCAGCGGGCGCGCCACGCTGGGTCCCTTGTGGACCGGCAGCCGTGGACGCCTCAAGATGCAGTCGGGCCTGAGCCTCACGCCCTCCCGGCTCCGGCTCACGGGCACTGAATTCGAATTGGACGGCGAACGCGGCACAGGCGCGCTCTCCGTCACTTCGGCCGGTGGCGGGGCGGTTGATCTCGCGCTTGAAACGGCGCATTTCGATCTCGATTCCTACGCGCCGCAGGGAATCCCTGCCTTCTCGGATGCAGCGCGCGAGGGTGTGGGCGGCATCATCGCCTTCGCGCTGCCGCAGGGCGAAGTGCCGGACCTGCGCCTCAAGGTGAAATTCGGTGAGCTCAAGCTCAATGCCGTCACCGCTCAGAATGTGGCGGTCGATCTGCAGTCGGGCGCCAACGGTCTCGACTTGCGCGCGCTCGACATTGGAGCCGTGGGCGGTGCCAGCCTCACTGCCTCGGGCCTCGTGCTCGACAATGGCAAGGGGGCAGATGGCTCCGTCAGCCTCGAGGTGAAGGCCGATAATCCGGATGAGCTGATCAGGCTCCTCGGGCTCGCCGCCAGCGACGGGCTTCCGCCCTGGGCGCGCGGCCTCGGCCAGACGGCGCTGCGCGCCGATCTTGCGGTCAAGCCCGGCGCAGGCGGCTCCAGCATCAAGCTCAATGCAGGCGGCACGGCGGGTGATCTCACGCTGTCTCTCCGCGGTGCAGTGGAGCCCGACATGAAGATGTCGGGCTCGGCCAAGATTTCAGCTCCCACTTCATCACGCATCGTCTCGCTTCTGGGGCTGACGATGATGGAGCAGGACGCGATTCCCGGGAGCATTTCGATTGATGCCGAGGGCGATGTGAAGGGCGGCTTCACCGCCAGCGCCACGCTGCAGGTGCTGGATGCAAGGCTCGATTATCAAGGCGCGGCTGATCCCTTTGCGGAAGGCTTTGGCCTGAACGGCCAGCTGTCGCTCCGGGCAACCGACACGGCACCCCTCATTGGTGCCGCCGGGGTTCCGGTGGCATCGGGCGGCGGCGGCGTGGTGGTGCTCGATTCACCGCTCGTCTGGGCCGACGGCAAATGGACGCTCTCCACCATCGCCGGCCGCTTCGCCGGCCAGCCCCTCAGCGGCGAGGCCAGCCTGACGCCCGGCTTGGTGCTGGACGGCCGCTTGAAGACGGGCACGGTGGTGCTGCGCGATGTGATGGCCGCCGCCCTGATCGACTGGTCGGGGCCTGAGCCGGGGCTCGATGCAGGCTTTGCCCGGTCGCTTCCCTTCGGCCTCACCGGCCAGCTGTGGATCACGCCGTCGGGCCTTCAGGTTCACCCGCACTTCCTGGCGAAGAGCGCGGAGATCGGCATCGAGGTGAAGGATGGCGAGATCCGCCTCGCCGTTGCCGGCAAGGATGAGGATGGCCGCGACGTGCGGATCGATCTCGGCTCCACCGGTTCGGACGAGAGCCGCAAGATTTCCGGAAGCCTCCGGCTGCCCGTTGATCTTGCGCATCAGCTGGCGCTCGTGGGTGGCGCACAAGTCGCATCGGGTGAAGGCGAAATTGACCTCCGCTTCGACAGCGAAGGCCGCAGCCCCGCCGCAGCGCTTTCCGCCGCGCGCGGCGAAGGAAAATATGCGCTCGAAGATTTCCATCTGACGGGCGTCACACCGGCAGCCTTCACCTCCGCTCTCGCGAGCGCCAGGGATTCCGCCGGCGTCACCCAGGCTTTTGATGCGATGCGCGGCGGGCAGGGGGTCGATTTCGGCGATGTGTCGGGCACCGTCGCGCTCAATGGCGGCGAAATGGTCTTCTCGCCCCTCACCCATGCCGATGGCGATGCGGATATCACGGTGAGGACTGTTGTCGACCTGGCACAAAGCGGGATCGACATGGACGTGGGCCTGGCGCTCAAGGCCCGGGAGAAGCTGCCGCCGATGAGTGTGGCCTATGCAGGCCCACCCATGGCGCTCGCCCGTTCCGAGAATAATTCGGAGCTCGCCACGTCGCTGGGTGTCACCATCATGCAGGAAGGCATCACCGAGCTCGAACGGCTGCAGCAGGAGCAGGCAAGGCTCGCCAAGCTCGAGGAGCAGCAGCGCATCGAGGATGAAGCCCGGCTTCAGGCCTATTACGCCCAGCGTGACGAAATCCTCCTGCGCAAGCGCGAACTGAAGGTCCATGCCGAGATGGCAGTGATCGAGGCAGACCGGCTGCGCCGCCGGATCGAGGCCGAGCGCGCTGCCAATGCGGAAATGAACAAGGCAGAGATCCGCCAGCGCCTGCGCGAGCTCCGCACCTGGCGCCGGCAAGCGCGGCTGACGGAGGCAGATCAGCCAAAGCCCGCCGCCGAAGTCCAGGAGGTGAAGGCGCAACCCGTGGAACAGGTGTCGGCTCCGCAGCCTCCTGTGCCACCGCCCAAGCCCGCTCAGTCACGCCCCAAGCCCAAACAGCTCCGCGCGACGTCGAAGCCCATCGCTCCCGTCATCCTCGCCAACCCGCGTGGCGCACCGGTCATCATCTCGGCCCCGCCCGGCAGCCCGCCCTCACAGTAGGCGGCCCCTCAGTCCCCCGAGCGGCCGGCGTCCCTCAGCAGCCACACGCGCACAGCGCTCGAGAGGTTCCGCGCGCCGCGCTCATGATCGATGGTGGCGACGAGCGTTGCAGCCGAAACGTTTCGCGCCACCGCGGCTTTCTGCAACGCCTCCCAGAACTCGGGCTCGAGGGACAGCGACGTCCGGTGGCCTGCAATGGTGAGTGAGCGTTTCAGATCCTTGGCCATGTGGCTCCGCCGGTTGTGAACGGGAACAGCATCAGATCTTTGGGCGGTCTCATTGACATCCTGCTAACCCCCGTCACCCCAGCGAAGGCTGGGGTCCCGCTTTGCATCAGCACGTGCCCCGAGAACAGCGGGATTCCAGCCGTCGCTGGAATGACGGTGTGGAGAGATGCCGCTCACTCCTCGCGCTTCTGGCCGTCGAGCTCCCTCGCGAATCTTTCGTTCAGCGCTTCCGTCAGCACGCGCTCCTGTTTGCTGCGGCCGAACTGCACGCGGTTGTCCTGCGCGTGTTCTTCTTTCGCGGCGCGCGCCTTGCGCTTGCGGTGGAGCTTGAGACTGAGGAGGTCACCCATTCATTTCGGCCCGATCATGTCCTCGGGCCTGACGATCAGGTCGAAATCATCGGCGGGAATGCCATCCTTGATCGCTTCCTCGCGCAAGGTGGTGCCGTTTTTGTGGGCGGTCTTGGCGATCTTGGCGGCGCGGTCATAGCCATATTTGGGGGCCAGTGCGGTCACCAGCATCAGCGAGTTTTCGAGCGAGCGCTTGATGTTGTCCTCGCGCGCCACGATCCCCACCACGCAATTGTCGGTGAAGCTCACAGACGCATCCGAAATCAGGCGCACTGACTGGAGAAAGTTATAGGCCATCACCGGATTATAGACGTTGAGTTCGAAGTGGCCCTGGCTTCCGGCAAAGCTCAAGGCCGCCTGATTGCCGAACACCTGCACGCAGACCATGGTCAGCGCCTCGCACTGCGTGGGATTCACCTTTCCCGGCATGATGGAGGAGCCCGGTTCGTTCTCCGGCAAGGACAATTCGCCGAGCCCCGAACGCGGGCCTGAGCCCAGAAGCCGGATGTCGTTGGCGATCTTGAACAGCGAGACGGCAACCGTGTTGATGGCGCCATGCGTCATCACCATCGCGTCATGGGCAGCGAGCGCCTCGAACTTATTTGGAGCGGAGGTGAAGGGCATGCCGGTGATCGCGGCGATCCGCTCCGCCACCATCTCGGCAAAGCCCAGGGGCGCGTTGAGGCCGGTGCCCACGGCCGTGCCGCCCTGGGCGAGTTCCATCAGCATCGGCATGGTCATCTCGATGCGCTTGATGCCATTCTCCACCTGTTGGGCATAGCCGGAGAATTCCTGGCCGAGCGTCAGGGGTGTTGCATCCTGCGTATGGGTGCGGCCGATCTTGATCACGTTGGCCCATTGCTTCGCCTTCTCGTCCAGCGCCTTGTGCAGGTGGCGGAGCGCGGGGATCAGCCGGTGCTCCACTTCCTCGGCGGCCGCGATATGCATGGCGGTCGGGTAGGTGTCGTTGGACGATTGGCTCATGTTCACGTGGTCATTGGGGTGCACCGGCTTCTTGGAGCCCATGGTGCCGCCCAGCATCTCGATCGCGCGGTTCGAGATCACCTCATTGGCGTTCATGTTGGATTGCGTGCCAGACCCCGTCTGCCAGACGACGAGCGGGAAATGCTGATCGAGCTTGCCGTCAATCACTTCCTGCGCGGCCTTGACGATGGTCTCGCCGATGGTCTTGTCGAGGCGCCCCAGCGCCATGTTGGTTTCCGCCGCCGCACGCTTCACGATGCCGAGCGCGCGCACCACGGGAAGCGGCTGTCTCTCCCAGCCGATCTTGAAATTGCCGATCGAACGCTGCGCCTGCGCGCCCCAATACTTCGTGGCGTCCACCTCGATGGGGCCAAAGCTGTCCGTCTCGGTGCGGGTCTTGGTCATGGCGTCCTCGGAATTCGGGGGTCTTGCGGAATGGTACCGGGCGGCTGATTATCACTTCACACCCCCTCCCGCCAGTCAGACGGAAGTTGACCAGGCATGCGCCCCAAACTGCCCCGTGGCATCTGGATGCTCGGGCTCGTCAGCCTGTTCATGGACGTCTCCTCCGAGATGATCCACGCTATCCTGCCATTGTTCGTGGTGGGAACGCTGGGCGCATCCGCCGCACTGCTGGGCCTGCTTGAAGGCCTGGCGGAGGCAACGGCACAGATCACCAAGCTGTTCTCCGGCGTGCTGAGTGACCGCTGGGGCAGCCGCAAGGGCCTGGCGCTTCTGGGCTATGGCATGGCAGCCGTGGTGAAACCGCTGTTTCCATTGGCCACCACCCTTACCACCGTCTTCACCGCCCGCTTTGCGGACCGGGTGGGCAAGGGCATCCGCGGCGCCCCGCGGGACGCGCTGGTGGCGGATATCGCCCCGCCGGAACTCCGCGGCGCCGCCTTCGGCCTCCGCCAGTCGCTCGATACGATGGGTGCCGTTGCGGGGCCGCTGATTGCCATCATCCTCATGTCGGTGTTCCTGTTCGATCTGCGCAGCGTGATGTGGATTGCCTGCATTCCCGCCGTCCTTGCCGTCGCCTGCTTGGCCTTCGGCGTCGAGGAGCCGCCGCAGCGTGAAAGGCCCGCGCGCAAACCGGGCTTCGATCTCCGCACCGTCCGCTCCCTCAGCCCCGCCTTCTGGCAGGTGACGGCACTGGGCGCGGTGATGATGCTGGCGCGTTTCTCCGAGGCCTTCCTCGTCCTCAAAGCGTCTGATGCGGGCCTCGCCACCGCCTATGTGCCGCTGGTGATGGTGGTCATGAGCCTGGTCTATGCGCTTTCCTCCTATCCGGCCGGCGTCCTGTCAGACAGGGTGGGGCGGCGCGGCCTTCTGGCAGCGGGGTTTCTCGTGCTGGTGGCGGCGGATCTCGTGCTGGCCTTCGGCGGCGGCATCGCCGTCATGATGGCGGGTGTCGCCCTCTGGGGCCTCCATATGGGCCTCACGCAAGGGGTCCTTTCCACCATGGTTGCCGATACCGCGCCCAAGGCACTGCGGGGCACGGCGTTTGGCATTTTCAACCTGGCAAGCGGGCTGGCGCTGCTTGCGGGCAGCGTGCTGGCGGGCCTCCTGTGGGACGGCTACGGCCCTGCCGCCACCTTCATCGCAGGAGGAGGCTTCGCGGTGCTCAGCCTGCTAGGCCTGCCGTGGGTGAAGCCTGGCCAGCCAGAGCATGAACAGGGTTGAGGCCAAGGCGGAGCCTCCGGCCACGAGAAGTGCAGCCTGTGGGGTCACCGCCGAGAGCAGCAGCGCGAAGAGCAGGGGGGCTGATGCATTCAAAACCAGATTGGGCGCGGAGACGATGCCCAGAACCTCGCCATAACCCTTCGGCCCGAACAGCATGAGCGGCACCGCGCCCTTGGCGATGGTGACGAGCCCGTTCGAGGCGCCATAAAGCACCGCGAACACCAATGCCGCGCCCCAGGAAAAACCCATGAGCGCAAAGAGCCCGATTGCCATCGGCAACAGCCCGAAGGCGATTAACCCCAATTGCATGGGGGTCAGCCGCCGTCCCATCACGATCTCGCCCAGCCTGCTTGCCACTTGCGAAGGCCCGATCAAGGCTGCCATGAACACCGCCTCATCGCCGCGAAAGCCCAGGCCAGCGAAGAGCGGCACGGCATGGGCCGAGATCGATGAGAAGACCAGGCCGTTCAGCGCGAGGGCTGCCGCAAACAGCGCCATCGCCTTGAAGCGGTGATGGTCAGCCAGCGGCGCCGTTGCGTCGCTGTGGATATCCTCATGAGACCTGTCGCCCCGCGCGCCGCGCAGCACCGCCCAGTGGATCGGCAGGCAGATGAACAGGTTGAGCGCGGCATAGACCAGCAGCGTATTGGCCCAGCCAATGCCGAGTGCCAGGTAATGTCCAACAGGCCAGAACACGGTGGAGGCGAGGCCGCCGAACAGCGTCAGATAGGAGATGGCGCGGCGCGCACCCGTTCCTACAATCTGCGTAAGGCTCGCAAAGGCCGCATCATAGGTCGCAAAGCGCATGGCAAGGCCCAGCACCAGCCAGCCCAGAACATAGCTCACGGGGTGGGGCAAGAGGCCCATCAACATCAGGCCCCCGGCAGCGCAGACGGATCCTGCCATCATCACCTTGCGCCCGCCCAGCTGGTCAACCAGCCGTCCGCCCCGGCGGGAGATCAGCCCGCTCAGCAGCAGCGCGGCGGAGAAGGCGCCGAAGATCAGCGTCTGCGGCCAGCCCGTCGATGCGGCGATATCCTGCGAGAGTGCGCCCAGCACATAGTAAGTGGTGCCCCAGCCAATGATCTGGGTAACGCCCAATCCGCAGATGATGAGCCAGAGCGGCAAGATGTCAGCGCAGCGTCAGGCCGCCATCGATGGTGATCACCTCACCCGTGGTGAAGCTCGCGGCATCGGACGCAAGATAAACAGCAGCACCGACAAGTTCCTCCACCGATCCGATGCGGTTCTGAACGGCACCCTTGGCCCAGACATTGTTGACCACATCGGGGTGTTCGCGCAGCACCTCTTCCGTCAGTTCGGTGCGGATATAGCCCGGCGCCAGCGCGTTGACGCGGATGTTGAACTCCGCCCATTCGGTTGCCAGGCATTTCGTCAGCATGTGCACGCCCGCCTTCGAGACATTATAGGCCGCATGCCGGAACGGCCAGTTGACGATGCGGCCGGACATCGAGCCGATGTTGATGATGGAGCCCGATTTCTGCTTGATCATCTGCCGGCCCACCGCTTGCGAGGCAAGGAACACGCCGTCAAGGTTCACCGCCATGGTTTGCCGCCAGGTGTCGAGCGAACTTTCTTCAGCGCGGGCAGGCAGGACGATGCCGGCATTGTTGACGAGAATGTCGATCCGCCCCCATTGCGCCGTCACCTCCTGCGCCATGCGTTCGACATCGGCTTCATCCGCGACATCGGCCTTGATCACCAGTGCGCGGCGGCCGCTCGCGCGAATGTCCGCCGCCAGCTCCTCGGCGCGCGCGACGGTTGATTTGACGACAATCGCCACGTCCGCCCCATGCGCCGCCAGCCCCTCCGCCAGCGCCTTCCCGATCCCGCGGGACCCACCCGTCACAATGGCAGTGCGGCCCTCGAGGCTGAAGATTTTCGAATAGGATGAGACACCTGCCAAGACCTGCTCCTGTATTTCGCCAGACTTGATTCTCTCTATAGCCGAAAATCCGTCATCCCGGCCTGCGCCGGGATGACGGCGGTGCTTGTGACAGGCGAGCAGCGTTAGCGCAGCTCATCCCACCAGATCGGATTGCTCCAGGCGCGATGTCCCGCACTGTCGATGACGGTCACGCGGAACCAGGGGCTCTGCTTGCGCATCAGCCAGCCCTTTGCGAGCTTGGCGAGATCCAGGCTCGCTTCGGTGATGGCACGGCCCGTCCGTACTGCACTGCGCGAGGTGCCGCACACAACCGTGATCGTGTCCACCGGCGAGCAGGAAATCGCGATCTCATTGCCCTCGATCTCGATCCCGTGGATTTGCGGACCCATGCTCGAATAGTAAAGTCCCTGCTTCAGGCTGTTCAGCAGCGCTTCGGGGTCCAGGCTTTCTGCCTTCACATGGACCCATCCGCCGAAATGATCTTGCGACTGGAAGTGCGCATCATCCGTGGCGAAGGCGGTCAGGCGGCGGCCTTCGTTCAGAAGCTGGTCCATCAAATACCAGCCGTCGCCGCGGTCATTCTCGATGGCGCAGCCATGATTGTAGACTTCAACCGCATGAGCGCTTTCAATGGCGCGGCCGTCCTCGATCGTCAGCTGGGACCAGGCGGGATGTGCGATGCCGATGAAGGCGCCGGCCTCCTTGGCACGTGCGGAGACGTGAGCACCTGTCTCGCCATCAAGGTTCCGCGGAAAATCCAGCGGCAGGCCTGCGGCGACAATGTGCCAGAGCTCGCCCGCGCTCGTTTCCGGCGCGTGCAGCTCGGCCCCGATCAGCGTGGTGAAATTGTTGGAGCGGAAGCCACGGGTGTCGGCGATGGGGAAATCGAAATTGCCGATGAAATGCTCGGAGAGCTGCATGAAGTCATAGCCGGCATTGCGATAGGCCTCGACCACGGCCTTGGGCTCCAGCACGCCGTCGGAGAGGGTGGAGTGGGTGTGCAGATTGCCGCGCCAGAAGCGGCCCGGTGCGGAGAAGGGGCTAAGCAGTGTCATGCCGTGTTCCTGTTGCTGGTGGTCAGACGCTCATCTGCATGCCGAGCTCGACGACGCGGTCAGGCGGGATGCGGAAGAACTCGATGGCGCGGGAGGATTGGTTCGCCATCATGATGAACAGCCGCTGCTGCCAATAGGGCAGAGACGACCGCGCCGACATGCGTATCACCCGCCGGCCAAGGAAATATGACGCATGTCGCGGGTCGATCTCGAGGCCAAAGGGCGCGCAGGCCCTGAGTGCCTTGGGAACGTCCGGCTGCTCCATATAGCCGAAGCGCGCCTCGACCAGCCATGCTCCCAAGGGAAGCTGCTTCACCCGCACCCGGTCCTCGCCTTCAAGCCGCGGCTGGCTCGTCGTCTCCGCGGTGATGAAGACCAGCCGGTCATGCAGCACACGGTTGTGCTTTAAGTTATGCATCAGCGCACTCGGCGCATAGAGCGGGTCCGTCTGCAGGAACACGGCAGCACCTGCCACGCGCGTGGGCTGGCGCCGTTCCAGGCTTTCGAGCAGCGGCACGAGTTCGACCGATTCCTTCTTCAGCTTGTCGGACAGTGCCTGGCGGCCCCGCATCCAGGTCACCATCAGCAGGATGATGGCCGCACCCAGCAGCACTGGCACATAGCCGCCATTCGCGAGCTTCAGGCCATTCGCCGCCAGGAATGTCGCCTCGATCACGAAGATGATGGCGAGCGCCGGGATCACGATGGACCGCGGCAGGTTGCGCGATTTCCAGAAGAAGATCGAGGCGAGGATCGTATCGACCAGCATCGAGGTGTTGACGGCAATGCCATAGGCCGAGGCCAGATTGCTGGAGGACTGGAACACCAGAACCAGGATGACGACTCCCACCAGGATCATCCAGTTGATCTGGCCCACATAGATCTGGCCCTGCTCGGTTTCGCTGGTGTGGGTGATGCCCATGCGCGGGAACAGCCCCAGTGACATGGCCTGCTGCGCAATCGAAAAGGCACCGGTGATCACCGCCTGCGAGGCGATCACGGTCACCGCGGTTGCCAGAAGCACGAGGGGGATCACCAGCCAGCCCTCGACCATAAGGAAGAAGGGGTTAGACACGGCCTCGGGGTGCGAAATGATGAAGGCGCCCTGGCCCAGGTAGTTGAGGAACAGTCCGGGGAAGACCACGGCCAGCCAGGCGAGCCTGATGGGCTTCGCACCAAAATGGCCCATATCCGCATAAAGCGCTTCGCCACCGGTGACGGCCAGGAACACGCCACCGAAGACGAGAAGTGCGAGGCCCGGCCGCTCCACCAGCATGGCGATGCCGTGGGCCGGGTTGAAGGCGCGGAAGATTTCAAGGTCGTCGGTGATGTGCACGATGCCCATGATGCCCAGCACCAGGAACCAGACAGTGGTGATGGGCGCGAAGAGGGAGGCGACGCCGGACGTTCCCTTGTACTGGAACAGGAACAGCGAAATCAGGATCGCCAGCGTGAGCGGCACCACATAGGGCTCGAAGCCCGGGTGCACCACCTTCAGCCCTTCGACGGCCGAGAGCACGGACATGGCAGGCGTAATCATCGCATCGCCAAAGAAGAAGGCCGCACCAATGATGCCGAGGGCCAGCACGAAGCCGCCCTTCTTGCGCAATTGCGTTTCAACCAGCACCACGAGAGACAGAATGCCGCCTTCGCCGCGGTTGTCCGCCCGCATCAGGAAGAACACATATTTCACGGTGACGATAAGGATCAGCGCCCAGAGCAGGAGGGAGGCGACGCCCAGCACCGCCTCCCGCAGGTCGCCGCCATGGGAGACGACCGGGTGAAGCGCCTCGCGCATCGCATAGAGCGGGCTCGTGCCGATGTCTCCGAACACGACCCCCAGCGAGGCAAACGCAAGCTTGATGGGAGCTTTTCCGGAGCGGGACGGCTCAGCGTTATCTTGTTGCATGGATGCGCGCGCTGTGGCGCTGCCCCTTGTCTATTCCTCGGCGGCTATTCGGCCGTCACGACGGCGCGGCATTCAGCAGGAAGCGATGCCAGTGTCAAGGGCGGGGCCGGCTTCACGGGCTTGGTGGGCGGCGGCGGCGGGTGGTCGATCCGCTGCCAGGGTGCGTTCCCCAGCCAATAGCTCAGCTCCTCGCCACAGCCGGTTCCGTCCTTGGGGTGGGGCTCCGGCTGGGACTTGCAGGTGGGCGAGCCTTGCGGGCAGCCGATGCGGATGTGGAAGTGGTAGTTGTGCCCGTAATAGGGCCGGACCTTGGACAGCCAGGAACGGTCTCCCGTGGCCCATTTGCACAGCTCTGCCTTGATTGGCGGATGCACGAAAATGCGCTCTACCTCCGGGTAGGAGGCGGCCCGCTTGAGAAGCCGCATATGGGCCTCCGTCCACACAGATTTGTCGATGGTCTTGCGGTCCTTGACGACGACGGTCGCCTGGATCTCCTCGCGCTCCTTGGCCGTGAGGATGCGGTCCGGCATGGGGGTCAGCCACACATCGGCATCAAGCCCCACCTGGTGGCTCGCATGGCCCGAAGGCATGGGCCCGCCGCGCGGCATGGACATGTCACCCACCAGCAGGCCGTTCCAGCCGTCCTTGGCCTTGGCCTCCGTTGCCAGCCTTTCGACCAGGGCCACGAGCTGCGGCTGGCCCCAGTTCCGGTTGCGGGTCAGGCGCATCACCTGCCAGGCCGGGCCGTTGATCGGCAGGGCGGTTCCGCCTGCCATGCAGCCCTTGGCATAAAAGCCAATGGCGCGCGGCTTCATCGTGGTGGTGGGGCTCTTGATGCTGCCGAACACTTTCTTGGCCGGAAGCTTCATCAGCTCCTTGTCGGTCATGGCCGCCAGGCCCCGCATGTCTGAGGCGGACTGGGACCAGGCCACACCCATTCCGGCAGTTGCGGTGGCCAGCGCCACGGCGAGCAGCACATGCCTGAACATCGAAACCCTCACTTCTTGCGAAATTGATCGAGCGACACGACCTTCGCCGCATCATCTTGCGTGGGCTTTTCCTCCGCTGCGGCCTCGGGCGCGGATTCGGCCGGTTCTGCGTCCGTTTCGAGCCTTGCGGGGGCAGGCCTCGGCTGCTCCACCTCGCGCGGCCGGCGCTCGGCCGCCTGGGTTTCGAACTGCAGGCCGAACTGCACCGCCGGGTCCAGGAAGCCCTTCACCGCATCGAATGGCACGATCAGATGTTCGGGCACATTGTCGAAGGAAAGCTCCACCTCGAAGCGGTCTTCCATCACCCGCAGGTTCCAGTACTGGTGCTGCAGCACGATGGTCATCTCGCGCGGGTAGCGCTGCAACAGCTTCTCGGAAATCTGCACCCCCGGATGGCGCGTGTTGAACGCGATATAGAAATGGTGCTCTCCGGGCAGCCCCGGCCCCTCCGCAATGCGCAGCGCCTCCCGGACGACCCCCTTGAGGGCATTCTGGGCAAGCAGGTCATAGCGCATCAAGTCTTCTGGCATGCGGGAATCCGGCGTTTCATTCACATCAGTCTTCGCCCGCCTAGCATAGCCTCGCTGCGGAGGCAAAGTCATCCCCGCCGTCCGGCACAGCTTTGTGCCCTTGCCGCAGGGGAGGTTCGGGAAAGTTAGCGCTCGATCTCGTGGCGTGCGGCTTGCGCCAAAAAAGCGGACCGGGTCAGATTGCGCGCACTGGCTGCGGCATCGATCGCCTTCACCATTCCGCTCTCCATGCTCACATTGATGCGAACGATCCGGCCGTCGTTCTCGATGACGGGAACGGCCACCAGAAAGGCCCCCTCCAATAGCTCCGCCGCCACCGCCGGATCGCGCCTGAGCGCGTCAAGCGAACGTGGCTCGGGCAGCGTGTCGTCCTCGGCAAAAAGGGCAAGAGCTTCCGCCGCATGTGGAATGAGGCCTGCCATATCGTCTGCGGCCGAAAAGACTCCGGGCACGTCAGGGAATGAAACCCCGAAGCTCGATCCTTCATCCTTGTGAACGACGGCAATGAAATACTGCATGGTGCTCTCCTTCAAATCCAGCCCGCGTCCTTCGCGATGGCGCGGGCGGTGCCCGTGGGCAAATCCTTCTTCGGATGGGGAACGATGATCGTCTTCCCAGCCTTGCGGAACTTGTGGTGGGAGCCTCGAATGCCGATCAGCTCAAAACCCTCATCCGTGAGCCGCTGGATGATCTTCCTGCTGTCCCGCTCCATGGAGACTACATAGACGATAGTGCGTCCATGCGCAACATTTTGCGCATTTCCGAGGGTCCGCGAGATAAATGAAAGTGCCGGCTTCTGTTGCCAGGTGCCGGCGGACCCCGCCTTGAACGGCTAAGCCCAAGGACTTGAGTTCGGTTGCTCAGGCTGCGTTAAGCAGCCACTGCGACCGGAGCATAGTTGTCGTTGGCAACTATATGTTTAGCCCGATAACGTCGGTACCATCACGGGCAAAAAGCAACCCTTTACACCCTCGTCGATCCTATTTCGCCCCCATCACCGGCCGCCGCCTGCGGCGGTCGGTGGTGGAGGCGCCGGGTACTGCCCCCGGGTCCGAAAGGCTTATTACGATTACCGTTTATCACCATAGTCATGCCTTTTGGGCGTGACGGGGTGGAATATAGGAATTGGAGCCGCGGAAGGAAAGGGAAACTTCGCCACGCCGGGCGGGGTCTTTGTTTCGCGCGCCGGAATCGTCTAACGTCCGCCCCATGAAGCAATATCTCGATCTCATGGCCCATGTGCGCGAGCACGGCCACCTGAAGCAGGACCGGACGGGAACCGGCACGCGCTCCGTCTTCGGCTGGCAGATGCGGTTCGACCTCGCCCAGGGCTTCCCCCTGGTCACCACCAAGAAATTGCATCTGCGCTCGATCATCCATGAGCTTCTGTGGTTCATCCGGGGCGAGACCAACATCGGCTATCTCCATGACAACAACGTCACCATCTGGGACGAGTGGGCGGATGAGAAGGGCGATCTGGGGCCGGTCTACGGGGCGCAATGGCGCTCCTGGCCCGCGCGCGACGGCTCCACCATCGACCAGCTGGCCGATGTCATCGCCCGCATCCGCAAAAGCCCGGATTCGCGCCGCCTGATCGTCACCGCCTGGAACCCGGCGGATGTGGACCGGATGGCGCTGCCCCCCTGCCACTGCCTGTTCCAGTTCTACGTGGCGGACGGCAAGCTCTCCTGCCAGCTTTACCAGCGCTCGGCCGATATCTTCTTAGGGGTTCCCTTCAACATCGCCTCCTATGCGCTCCTGACCCACATGGTCGCGCATGTGACGGGGCTGAAGCCCGGCGATTTCGTTCACGGCCTGGGTGATGCGCATCTCTATCTCAACCACCTCGATCAAGCGGAGCTGCAACTCAAGCGGCAGCCTCTGCCGCTGCCCCGCCTCAACATCAAGCGGGACGTGAAGGACATTGCCGATTTCCGCTTCGAGGACTTCGAGATCGAAGGATATGAGGCTCACCCGAACATTCCAGCGCCCATCGCCGTATGAGCATGCTGGGCGATGATCTTGAGGGCGGCTGGTTCCGCCGGCTGCTGCAGCCTGAAAACCCGGCAGGCCTGATCTATGCCGTCTGCGTGGCGGTAGGCCTGCTGGGGCTGCACCAGCTTTTTCAAATCGTTCTGGCCACGGCGCTGATGCTGTTCACCGGGGCGGACCTTGGCAACACGCGGGATCTGGTGAAGGCGAACCTCGTCATCATCTTTCCGGCCTCGCTCATGGTGGCCGCAGCTGCGTGGTGGCTGGCAGGCTTCCGCGGCGGTGTCCGCGCGCAGGTGCTGAACATGCGCCTGCCGCGCTTCACGGCGCTGGGCTGGCTGGTGCTCGTGCTCGGCTTCATGGTCATCATGTATCTCTCGATCATGGCCATCGTGCTGGCACTGGGCGTCGATCTTTCCCAGTATACGCCAGGCCCCAACGGGCAGTCGCCGCGCACGGGCTCCGCCGGGCTGGTGAAGGAAGCGATGTTCGACATTGCCAATGAGCCGCGGCTGTTCCTGCTCGTGTTCCCATCGATCGCCCTCGGCGCGCCCATTGCGGAGGAACTGATTTTCCGCGGGCAGCTGTTCACGGCGCTTTCCACAACCAGGCTCGGCGCGTCCGGCACCACCGTGGTGACGGCGGCGCTCTGGGCGTTGCTCCATGTCACGGAGCCGTGGCTCTCGATCACGCTCATCTTCGTCATGGGGCTGATCTTTGGCTGGATGATGTTCCGCTTCGGCAGTATCTGGGTCACCATGGCCTGCCACGGCGCGTGGAACGGCACCTATGCACTTCTCATTCTCGCCAATCTCGGAGGCGGAACATGACTCTCGACATCAGAGAGGCCGTGCCGGGGGAGGAGGGGCTCATCACCGCCTTCATCCGCAAGCTCGCCCAGTATGAAGAAAAGCTCGATGAGGTGACCGCCAGAGAAGAGGATGTCGCCGCCGCCCTGTTCGGGCCCACGCCCCGCTGCCACTGCGCGCTCGCCTTCTGGAACGGGGAGCCCGCGGGCTTCGCCCTGTGGTTCTATAATTTCTCGAGCTTCGAGGGGAAGGCCGGGATCTATCTCGAAGATCTGTTCGTGGAGGCGCATCTGCGCGGGAAGGGCATCGGCAAGGCGCTCATCAAGACCCTGGCGCGCCGCTGCGTGGCCGAAGGCCTGCCGCGCTTCCAATGGTGGGTGCTGGACTGGAACCAGCCCGCAATCGAGGTCTACCGCGCGATGGGGGCAAAGCCCATGGATGAATGGACGGTTTTCCGCGTGTCAGGCCCTGAGCTGGAGGAGTTGGCCCGATGACGATCACCATCCGAGCCGCAGCCGCCGGAGACGGCGCCATCCTTCACACCATGGTGCACGCCCTTGTGGTTCACCATGGCTATGAAGAGGGTTTTGCCGCCACCCCTGCGGATTACGAGCGCTTCCTTGCCGACCCCCACGCAAACAACGGCGCGCTCCTCGCCTTTTGGGACGGGGCGCCCGCCGGCTGCGCCACCTGGCAGCGCAGCTATTCCACCTTCCAGGGCCGCGAGACGCTCTACATGGAGGATATCTCCGTGCTGCCGGATTTCCGCCGGAAGGGCATCGGCCAGGCCCTGCTCAAGGCCGTGGCCCGGCTCGCCGTCTCCCGCAGGGCGGCCGCCGTCTCATGGCTGATGATGGGCTGGAACACGGATGCGCGCCGCTTCTATGAGGCCGCAGGCGCCACGGTCGAAGCTGACAATTGCTTTTGCAAGCTGTCGGGCGAAGCACTCCAAAGGCTGGGCGCATGATTTCCTTCGTGGTCGCGGTCTCGCGCAATGGGGTGATCGGGCGTGAGGGGGGCCTTCCCTGGCACATCTCGTCAGACCTCAAGCGCTTCAAGGAAATCACCATGGGAAAACCCGTGGTGATGGGCCGCAAGACCTGGGACAGCCTGCCGCGAAAGCCGCTGCCCGGCCGCCGCAACATCGTCCTCACCCGGGCCAAGAGCTTCAGCGCCGAAGGGGCGGAGGTGGCAGGAACTGTGGAGGATGCGCTGGCGCTCTGCGCGGGCGCGCCGGAGGTGGCCGTCATCGGCGGCGGTGAAATCTACCGGCTGTTCTGGCCCCTTGTGGACCGCCTTTACCTCACCGAGGTGGACCTCGTCGTCGAGGGCGACACGCGCTTTCCCGAACTCGTCCCAGGCGAATGGCGGGAGATGGGGCGCGAGGTCCATGCCAAGGGCGAAAGAGACAGCGCGGGCTTCATTCTCCGCACGCTGGACCGCATGACAAAAAATTAAGTCTTTCCAGTGCGGTGGACATTTTTCGCCTGCGTACCTATATCGTTGCGATTGCTTGTCACGACATCAGAAGAACAAGGATGAATTGAATGCCGTGGAATTCCGAAGGTGGTGGTGGTGGCGGTGGTCAGGGTCCCTGGGGACAGGGGCCGTGGGGCCAGGGTGGCGGACCGCGCCGTCCGAACCCGGGCGGCCGCGGTCCCAATCCGCCAGACCTTGATGATCTGATCCGCCGTGGGCAGGACAAGCTGAAGCAGGTGCTGCCGCAGGGTGGCGGCGGTTATATGGGCTGGCTGATTGCAGCGGCCTTCATTGTGCTGATCGTCGTCTACAACAGCGTCTACCAGGTGCAGCCGGATGAGCGCGGCGTGGTCCTGCGCTTCGGCACCTTCAACCGCATCGCCGATCCTGGCCTCCATTTCGCGCTGTGGCCGGTCGAGACGATGGAGAAGCCCAAGGTCGGCTCCGTCCGCCAGGTCAATATCGGCAGCGAAGGCAATGAAGGCCAGATGCTGACGGCGGACAAGAACATCATCAATGTTCCCTTCTCGGTGTTCTGGCGCATCAATGATGCGCAGAACTATCTCTTCAACGTGTCCGATCAGGAACGGGTCATCCGCTCCGTCTCGCAGAGCGCGATGCGTGAAGTCGTGGGCCAGACCCGCGCCCAGGCGATCCTGACCACGGGCAAGAACACGATTGAGGCGCAGGTCGCCGAAATCACCCAGAACCTTCTCAATGATTATGGCGCGGGCGTCACCATCACCTCCATCAATCTGGGTGACGTGCAGCCGCCCCGCGAAGTGGCGGATGCCTTTGCCGAAGTGGTGCGTGCCGGCCAGAACCAGCAGCAGTCGATCAATGAGGCCGAACAGTACCGCAACCAGCAATACCGCCTGACCGATGGTGAAGCGGCAAAGCTCATTGAAGACGCCAGCGCCTATAAGTCCGCCACTGTTGCGGAATCCCAGGGCGATGCCGCGCGCTTCCTCTCCGTCTATGAGCAGTACAAGAATGCCAAGGATGTCACCCGTGAGCGCATCTACCTTGAAACCATGGAGCAGATTCTGAGCCAGACCAACAAGGTGATCGTCGAGCAGGGCGCGGGCGGGCAGGGGGTCATCCCCTATCTGCCGCTTCCCGAAGTGAAGGCCCGCCAGGGCAATCAGCAGAACTGAGCGGGGCGAGAGAGATGAACAGCACAACCAAGACCATCATTGCCGCCGTTGCCATCGTGGCCGCCGTGGCTTTCTACATGTCCTATTTCGTGGTGGACCAGAAGCACAAGGCGCTGGTCCTGCGCTTTGGTGACATCAACCGCGTGGTGGAAGAGCCCGGCCTCTATTTCAAGGTGCCCTTCGCTGATACGGTCACCATGATCGACAACCGCATCATGATCTGGGAAAACAATGACCGTCCGGTGCAGGACGTCGCCTCCCAGGTCTATATCGTCGATGCCATCACGCTCGCCCGCATCAAGGATGCGCGGCTGTTCCGTGAGACGCTGGGTGCTGACTTGCTGCAGGCGGAAGCCCGCGTGGCCGCCCGCCTCGATGCAGCGCTCCGCCAGACCTATGGCCGCCGCTCCTTCGATGCCGCGCTCTCGTCCGACCGTGGCACCATGATGCGCGAGATCCGCGATCAGCTGCGCGAGGAAGCCGATACGCTCGGGATCGAGATTGTCGACGTCCGCGTCCGCCGCACCGACCTCTCCGAGAATGTGCTGGAGCAGACCTACCGCCGGATGGAATCCGAGCGCAAGGCGCTGGCCCAGGACATCCGCTCCCAGGGTGAGGCGTCCAAGACCCGCATGAACGCCGAGACCGACCGCACGGTCACGGAGAAGCTGGCGCAGGCCAAGAAGGAAGCGCAGATCCTGCGCGGCCAGGGCGATGCCGAGCGCAACAAGGTTTATGCCCAAGCCTTCGAGCAGGATCCGGAATTCTTCGGCTTCTACCGGTCCATGCAGGCCTATGCGAAGAGCCTGGGCAACAGCGGAACGACCATGGTGCTGAGCCCGGACTCGGAGTTCTTCCGCTATTTCGGCGCGCAGAAGGCCGCCGGACCGGCTGCTCCGCCGCCGCTGGCCGTCGCACCTGCACAGGTTCCCGCCACACCCGCACCGGCAACGCCCTCACCGTGATGGTGGCGGGCGTGCTGACGGCCCTCGGTCTCGTACTCGTGATCGAGGGTCTGCTTTATGCCTTGGTTCCGTCGCAGCTCAAGGCCATGATGCTTGCGGTGCAGAAACTGTCGGACGACCAATTGCGTATTGGGGGCGTGGCCGCCATGGCCACGGGTGTCGTGGCGGTATGGTTGGTGCACGCGGCATTTTCCTGAGGTTTGGACCGTGAGGAGGGTTTTGATGAGCGGTAAGATCATGACGGTTCGGAGCTTGGGCCTGGCCGCAGGCCTCAGCCTGCTGGCAATCTCTGCGGTGCATGCGCAGTCGACGGCGCAGGCCCCTGCGCTCAACCAGACACCAGCACCCGGCCAGACCCTCACCCCCACACAGCCTGAGCTGCAGGAACTCCCTTCCGTGGCGGACCTCGCAGACCGGCTGCTGCCCGCCGTGGTCGAGATCACAATCGAATCCGGGGGTGGCGCTGCCGCCGATACGACGCCTGACACCCAGCAGGATACTCCCACACCGCCCGGTGCCGAGAAGAGCCCGGATGATCCCAACAACCCCTTCAAGGATTTCTTCGATGAATTCCTGAAGCGCGGGCAAGGCCAGCAGCCGCCGCAGCGGATGACGTCCATGGGCTCGGGCTTCGTGGTCGATCCCTCCGGCATCATCGTCACCAACAATCACGTGGTTGAAGGTGCTGAGACTATCGAAGTCCACTTCCATGACGATACGATCCTCAAGGCGGAGCTCGTGGGGCGTGACCCCAAGACCGATCTTGCAGTGATCCGCGTCAAGCCCGCGAAGCCCCTTCCCGTTGTCTCCTTCGGCGACAGTGACAAGCTGCGCGTCGGCGAATGGGTGATGGCCATCGGCAATCCGTTCGGCCTCGGCGGCTCTGTTTCGTTGGGCATCGTGTCCGCCCGCAACCGCGATATCAACGCCGGCCCCTATGATGACTTCATCCAGACGGATGCCGCCATCAACAAGGGCAATTCCGGCGGCCCGCTCTTCAACCTCAAGGGCCAGGTGATGGGCATCAACACGGCCATCTTCTCACCCTCGGGCGGTTCTGTCGGCATCGGCTTCTCGGTGCCGTCAAACACCGCGAAGAACGTCATCACCCAGCTTATTCAATATGGTGAAACCCGCCGCGGCTGGCTTGGTGTCAAGATCCAGTCGGTGACGGAGGAGATCGCGGATTCCCTCAACCTGCCGAACCCCCATGGCGCCCTCATCGCCGATGTCACGGCCTCGGGCCCTGCCGAAAAGGCTGGCATCCAGTCCGGAGATATCGTGGTCGAATTCAACGGCCGCGCCGTCAATTCCATGCGTGACCTGCCGAAGATCGTGGCGGAAACGCCGATTGGCACCAAGGTTCCGGTCAAGCTTCTGCGCAAGGGCAAGGAAGTCAGCGTGACGGCCGAAGTCGGCCGCCTGGAGGATGGCGAGAAGCTGGCGGATGCGTCGGGCCAGCCCGCAAAGCCCGCACCCGCCGTCGTCACCGTGCTCGGCATGACCGTCACCTCCATCACCGATGAGCTCCGCACCAAGTATGGGATCGACAAGGAACTCAAGGGTGCGGTTGTCACCGAGGTCGCGAAGGACGGCCCCGCGGCTGACAAGCGCATCGAACCGGGAGACGTCATCACCGAGGCAGGCGAGCAGGACGTTCAGGGTGCCGCCGATATTTCGGCCCGCGTCGAGGAGGCCAAGAAGGCAAATAAGAACTCGATCCTGCTGTTCATCGCCAAGGCCGGCAAATCTGCCGAGATGCGCTTCATCGCGGTGAAGCTGAACTAGGGCCCGTAGGGAGACGGCACCCCCACGCGGATGCGCTCGGAGAAGCTGGGGGAAAGGCCGCCATCCTGCGCGCGGCTGTCGATGTGGGAGCGCGCCACCAGCTCCGCCAGCGGAACGCGGCTGTCGAGCGCGCCATGGGCATAGAGATAGCCGGGCAAATAGCCATCCACGATCAGCTGCCAGTCAAAGGGCAGCTTGTCTCCCGCAGCCCTGGCCATCTTAAACACCGTGGTGGCGCAGTTGGTGGTCAGCGAATTGTAAAATCTCGGATGCTGCGTCAGCGCGTTGGCATCCTGCACATATTCAAGGAGGAGGGACTTCACCACCTCCGGCGGCGTCTTCATCCGGTAAAGCTGCACGTCTTCACCGCGGAACACCGCGCGCACGCCCACCACGTCACGCTCGTCCGAGGCGACAATCACCAGGGGGTCGGTCTTGAACATGTCTGCAATGGGCGAATAGACCCCGCCCTTGAGGCGGCGAACCTCAACCGACCATGTCAGGTATTCGCCGCCCTCGAAGCCGAAGCTCATCATCACATGGGACATGTAGGGGCTGCCCCAATAGGACAGGAAGATGTCGAGCGTCCGAAGCTTCGTCAGGTCATAGCTCTTGGTGGTCCAGTTCTGGGTTACGTCCGTTGCGCTCTTCCATTCAAAATCGCGAATATTGGTAAGCGTCAGCATGTCGCCATTGATGGTGCCGGTCACCTGCCGTGCCACCTCCGGCGCCCAGTCCGCCTGGCTCGCGGGCTTGATGGCTTGCCACCAGACACCCACCGCAACCAGAAGCGCCAGAAAAGCCGCCATGGGCCACCACCTGCGGCGGCTGAACAGGCTCACGGCTGCCAGAAGGCCGGCCAAGCCGCAAAGGGCCGCCGCCGCACCGCGCCACACCTCATCCATCGGCAAGCGGAACCACAGGGCCAGTGCGGCCCAGGCCGCGGCCAGCAGGACCAACAATGCGATGGGGATGCAGATCAGCGTAACGGCAATGCGCTTCACGTGCGATCTCCTTCCGCATCCGCTCCCTTGCCGAACGCCGCCTTCTCATAACCCTGCAAATAGAGCAGCGCCGTCAGGTCGCCGTGGTTGATGCGGAACCTGGCCTCCGCCTGCACCTGCGGCTTGGCGTGAAGGGCAACCCCCATGCCGGCTTCCCCCAGCATGGCGAGGTCATTGGCGCCGTCGCCCACGGCGATGGCGTCCAATGAGGAAATCCCCAGCCTTGCGGCGATGCGCCTCAACGCCTCAAGCTTCGCCTGCTGGCCCAGGATCGGATATTCCACCGCGCCAGTGAGCACGCCATCCTCGATGATCAGGCCGTTGGCCTGCTGCTCGTCGAAGCCCAGTTCGGCTGCCACGCGCTCCGTGAAGGGCGTGAAGCCGCCGGAAACAAGCGCCGTGTAGGCGCCATGGGCCTTCATCGTGGCAATCAGCGTTTTGCCGCCGGGCATGAAACTGATCCGTTCCCGGATGATCTTGCCGATGATCCCTTGGTCCAGCCCTTTGAGCAGCTTCACCCGCTCCAGCAGCGCACCCTCGAAGTCCAGTTCGCCCCGCATGGCGCGCGCGGTGATCTGCTTGATGTGGTCGCCAATCCCCGCCATCACGCCCAGCTCATCGATGCATTCCTGCTGGATCATCGTCGAATCCATGTCGGCAATCAGCAGGCGTTTGGCGCGATTCTGGGCGGGAACCAGATTGGCATCGATGGCTGCTCCCCGGATCGCTTCGAGAAATTCGGGCACCGCTGCAAAGGCGGGCACCTCCAGCGCCTCGCCCTCGGCCAGCCAGCGCGGCGTCTCCGCGCCAAAGCCTTGCAGCATCTCCACCACCTCGGCGCTGATTGCGCCGGAGCCCGGGGCTGCTATGAGAACGAGAACGGAATCCATATGTCGCCCACTGATCAAAAACGCGCGCTGCTTATTGCAGGCCCCACCGCCAGCGGCAAGTCCGCGCTGGCACTTGAGTTGGCGCAGGCGCGGAACGGCGTCATCATCAACGCCGATGCCCTGCAGGTTTACGCGCCGCTCCGCATCCTGTCCGCCAGGCCTGCGCCTGAGGAGGAGGCTCTGGTGCCCCACCGCCTCTATGGTCACGTGGCGGTGGACCAGCCCTATTCAGTGGCCGCCTGGGCGCGTGAGGCATTGGCGGAGCTGGAAGCCGCCTGGGCACAGGGAAAGCTCCCCATCGTCACTGGCGGCACCGGCCTGTCCTTCCGCGCGCTCGATGGCGGCCTCGCGCCCGTGCCGCCCATCCCCCAGGCCACGCGGGAACGCTGGCGCAGCTTCACGGGCGATCTTCACGGCGAGCTCCTGAAGCTGGACCCCGCCATGGCCCAACGGCTTCTCCCCACGGACCGCCAGCGCCTGGCCCGCGCCTTGGAAGTGGTGGAGGCCACAGGCCGGTCCCTTCTTGATTGGCAGCGCGAGGGCCGGGACCACGCACCCCTGTCCGGTGTGGCCGTCGAACGCATCTACATGGATGTGCCGCGGGAAGAGCTCTACGCCCGCGCTGAAGCCCGCTTCGACCGCATGATGGCCGAAGGCGCCCTCGAGGAAGCACGCCCGCTGATGGGCCTCGATCCTGCACTCCCCGCCATGAAAGCCATCGGCCTCCCCGAACTCATCGCCCATCTCGACGGCCGGCTCAGCCTCGCCGACGCCATCGAGAACGCCAAGACCGCCACCCGCCATTACATCAAGCGCCAGAGCACCTGGTGGCGCGGTCAAATGGCCCACTGGCGATAAGGCCCGACTGCGAGAGGGTAGAGCGGAGCATCTGCGCTCGCCCGCCCCTTGTATTGCTGCAAGTGCGAGATGATGTTAAACTCACGTCCCATACAATCTGGAAGGGTGCTCCCCATGACTCTCGTAATCATCGGCGCATCCGGGGCGATTGGGCGGTCGGTGGCGGATGCGTTCCATGGCGGTGGCACACGCCTCAGGCTGGTCGGCCGCCGCAAGCCGCCGCTCGCCGCCATTGCAGCGCCAGGCGATGAGATCGTGATGGCCGACGTCGCCACGCTGGCCGGCTGCCGCAGTGCGCTCGCGGGCGCGGAGATGGCGGTCTATGCACTGGGTCTTCCGTATACGGACTTGTCCTTCGCGGCCTATCCCGCCATGATGGAGGCCTTCGTCACGGCGGCGCGCGAGCAGGGGCTCAAGCGGGTTCTGCTGATCTCCAACGTCTATCCCTATGGCATTCCGCAAACGTCACTGGTCGCCGAGGATCATCCGCGCAATCCTTGCATGAAGAAGGGCGAGTTCCGCAAACAGCAGGAAGACATTCTGCTCGCGGCCAATGCGCCCGGTTTCGAAACCCTCTCACTCCGCTTGCCGGATTTCTATGGTCCCGGCGTCGAGACCAGCCTGATGAACATGGCGGCGAAGGCCGCTGCCACCGGCGGCACCGGCATGGTGCTGGGGCCCGCAGACACACCGCATGAATTCGTCTTCACGCCGGATGTGGGCCCCGTGGTCAAGGCCCTGCTGGAGCATCAGGGCCCGGTCTCCGGCGCCTATAATTTTGCGGGGGCAGGGGTCACCACCCAGCGTCAGCTCGCCAGCCTGCTCTATGAGGCCGCGGGCCATCCGCCGAAGCTTAAGGTGATGCCGCCGTGGCTCCAGTCCGCCATGGGCCTGTTCATGCCGGTCCTCCGTGAGCTGAAGGATGTGCGCTATCTGCATGAAACCCCGGTGCTGCTGGATGATGCGCGGCTCCGGTCCCTGCTGCCGAACCTTGCGAAGACGCCTTATGCGGAGGGCGCCAGGCTCACCGTTGCCGCCAGTACATCAGCCAAGCCCCCAGGCTGATTTCTCCTTGACCTCTGCCTCACGCGCAAGTAAACACCCGCCCCATGAACACCATTCTCGTAGTAGGTCTGCGCAACGCCGGGGAAGCTTAAGGCTTCCAGGAACTGGTGGTGTTGCGCGGAAAACAGGCTCCCTCGGGGGCCTTTTTTATTGCCTGAACGGCAGATCATGTGTTTGACGAACGATAAAGTCCAAGAGGTTGTAACATGGCCACGAATGAGATGACGGGCGCTGAAATCGTGCTGAAAGCACTGGCGGATCAGGGAGTCGAGCATGTGTTCGGCTATCCGGGTGGTGCCGTGCTCCCGATCTATGACGAGATTTTCCAGCAGGAGAAGGTGCAGCACATTCTCGTCCGGCACGAGCAGGGGGCAACCCATGCCGCCGAAGGCTATGCGCGCTCCACCGGCAAGTGCGGCGTTGTCCTCGTCACCTCGGGCCCCGGCGCCACCAATGCGGTCACGGGCCTGACGGACGCGCTGCTGGACTCGATCCCCATGGTCTGCCTCACCGGCCAGGTCCCCACCCATCTGATCGGCTCGGACGCCTTCCAGGAATGCGATACCGTCGGCATCACCAGGCCCTGCACCAAGCACAATTACCTGGTGAAGGACGTGAATGATCTCGCCCGCATCCTGCACGAGGCCTTTTATGTCGCCACCCATGGCCGGCCAGGCCCGGTCGTGGTTGACATCCCGAAGGACGTGCAGTTCGCCAAGGGCCGCTATGTCGGCCCCAAGAACATTGAGCACAAGACCTACCGCCCGCAGGTGAAGGCGGATCAGAACGCCATCCGCGCGGCGGTTGATCTCATCGCCACGGCCAAGCGCCCGATCCTCTATACGGGCGGCGGCGTCATCAACTCCGGCCCCACGGCCTCGAAGCTCCTGCGTGATTTCGTGGAGATGACCAACATCCCCATCACCTCCACGTTGATGGGGCTTGGCGCCTATCCGGCATCGGGCAAGAACTGGCTCGGCATGCTCGGCATGCACGGCATGTATGAGGCCAACATGGCCATGCATGATTGTGACGTGATGATCTGTGTCGGCGCCCGCTTTGATGATCGCATCACCGGCCGCCTCAACGCCTTCTCGCCCAACTCGCGCAAGATCCACATCGACATTGATCCCTCCTCGATCAACAAGACGGTGCGTGCCGAAATTCCGGTCGTGGCCGATGTCGCCCATGCGCTGGAAGACATGATCCGGGTGTGGAAGTCCAAGTCGCTCTCGCTCGACAAGAAGGCGCTCGATGCCTGGTGGAAGCAGATCGATGGCTGGCGCGCCAGGGACTGCCTGAAATACCGCAAGAACGCCGATGTCATCATGCCGCAATATGCAGTCCAGCGCCTCTATGAGCTGACCAAGGACCGTGACACCTACATCACCACCGAGGTCGGCCAGCACCAGATGTGGGCAGCGCAGTTCTACCGCTTCGAGGAGCCGAACCGCTGGATGACCTCCGGCGGCCTCGGCACCATGGGCTATGGCCTGCCTGCCGCCGTGGGTGTTCAGCAGGCGCACCCCAAGTCGCTCGTCATTGACATCGCAGGCGACGCCTCGGTGCTGATGACCATGCAGGAAATGTCCACGGCCATTCAGTACAATTTGCCGATCAAGATCTTCATCCTCAACAACCAGCACATGGGCATGGTGCGCCAGTGGCAGCAACTCCTGCACGGGAACCGGCTGTCGCATTCGTATACGGAGGCGCTGCCAGATTTCGTCAAGCTGGCGGAAGCCTATGGCTGCGTCGGCATCAGGGCGTCCAAGCCCGCTGAGCTTGATGATGCGATCAAGGAAATGATCAAGGTGCCGCAGCCCGTGCTGTTCGATTGCCGCGTGGCCAATCTCGCCAATTGCTTCCCGATGATCCCCTCGGGCAAGGCACACAACGAGATGATCCTCGGCGAGGAAGTGGCCGATGAAGACGTTGGCTCGGTGATCGACGCCAAGGGCAAGATGCTGGTTTAAGGAACAGAAGAACATGAACGCTCATCTTCAGCCCTCGGGCTCGGCCTATTTCCTCGACAATGCGAAGCCCGCAATCGAGACCCACACGCTAGCTGTCGTCGTCGACAATGAGCCGGGCGTCCTGGCCCGTGTCATCGGCCTGTTTTCGGGGCGGGGCTACAACATCGACTCGCTTACCGTGTCCGAGACGCAGCATGAACGCCACGTCTCGCGCATCACCATCGTGACCAGCGGAACGGCCCTGGTGATCGAGCAGATCAAGAACCAGCTGGGCCGCATGGTGCCGGTTCACTCCGTGGCGGACCTCACGGTCCAGGGCAACGCGCTCACCCGCGAACTCGCCATGGTGAAGGTGGCAGGCACCGGCGAAAAGCGCGTCGAGGCGCTCCGCATCGCGGACGCCTTCCGCGCCCGCGTGATCGATGCCGGAACCACCAGCTTCATCTTTGAGATCACCGGCAAGAGCGACAAGGTGGAACAGTTCATCTCGCTCATGGTGCCGCTGGGCCTCGTCGAAGTCGCCCGCACCGGTGTTGCCGGCATTACCCGAGGGCCTGAGGGGATGAAGGTCTGACGCTCCCTTCCAAGAGTATTCCAATATGTCATGCGCGGGTGTTCAGCCCGCGCATTTCTTTTCAGCGGCTCGTGGATCAGTCACAGCGCTGGGAACGCTCACTCCCGGCCGTCATTCGGGCGCGGTCAAAGGTTCTTCTGCGCGGGGTGTTTTAAAGAAATTATAGATAATGTAGGTACCTTGTTGCTCGCATCGATCATATCGTGCCAGTTCGGGAGGGCCTATGGTCATTCTACTTCAGATTTGCATCTTTATCGGCTTCGCTCTTTTTCGCGGCACCACACTCATTGGCGAACACCTCTCTCCGGCCAGCCCGGGCAGTGACACGCTTTGTTTTACGCTCAAGACGCGCAAGGGCATTTGGGCCAGGCATATCGGTCTTGTGCAACAGGGCGGCATTCCTTTCGTTATCAGGCGGGAGAGATGGTATCACCGGCTTCTGAAGAAGCTCGGCATCGCATCCGAGATCAGCGCGGGTCATGAAACATTCGACCGGACATTCTTCATCACCACCAATTTTCCGGGCCATCTGGAGCAGCTTCTCGCATCGAAAGAGCTGCAGGCGGCCGTGCGTAAGCTATTTGACTTGCCGGTCAAGTCTCTCCATGCCACGCGAAGGCGGATCTGGTGCACACTTTGGTACAAGGACCTTCACAAGAGCGATGAAGAACTTGCCGGTCACCTGACGTTGCTCAAGGATATCTCGGCGGCAAGTCAGGCGTCGTTCGCCCGGGAGCGTGCGCCTGCGGCGTGGCGGTGGCGCGGGGGAGCAGCTCTGCTGTTCATTGCGCTGCAAGCTGGCGTGCTGATGTTCGGACTCCTCGGCAGCTTTCCCGCCTACTTTGACTGGGCGCAGACGGTGAACACTTACAGCCTGGCCGTAACAGGTCTTGCGGCCGGAGTAATCGCGGCAATCCTGTGGACCTCATTCATCATCGTCGTTTTCAGCGAGTCGCCCTGGACCAGCTGGGTTTTGGCTGACTTTGTCCTGTTTGGATTTCTCGGTTTCGTGCTCTCAGGCATGGTCGTGCTCCGCGAGGTGAATGTCATGGCGCCGCAGCCCGCGGCCACTGTTTACCTGCAGCCAGTGGTCGAGAAGATCTGTGTGCTCCAATGCAAGATGGGGAGGAGAAGACGCGCTCGGCGCCTGTCATATACCTTCCACACGGACAGTGACTGCGCCCCTCAACGGCGGGAAGAGATCAGGCTCAGCAAAATAGCGTCAGAACCCATTTGCGCATCGAGTGCTTGGTTTGACTATAGCCTTCGCGTCAAGCACTGGCAGCAGGGGGAGCCCTATATGTTCTCCGCGAGCAGCTTTCTCTTCGATGCAGTTCAGACCGGAAGCACGGTCAGGCTTCCCGTGCATCCGGGCGCGCTGGGTTTTCAATGGCTTGTCTGGGATGAGATCCAGGCAAATTAGTCTTGCCTCGACAAAGCTCCACACCGCGTTATCCGGCGTGGCGACACTGGGGAAACTTCTCCTTCCTCTCCCCCCCGCGCATGTGGGGAAGAGGGCAGGGTGAGGGGGTGGTCCCTACCGGAGGCCTCGCATCCCTCCGCGCCACCCCTCGCGTGGCCACGCGGAGAGGGGCGGGAAGGGCCGGGCCTCACCGGGTGAGGCCTCGGAAAACAGATTCACGATGTCAATCAGCAGAAGGCACGTCGAAGGCAGAGTGCTAGCATGAAGCAGGAATAAAGTCAAGTAATAAGAATTAAACGCCGTTGCATGCGTTGCGAACTGGTCTGCTCATTTTCCTCCGAACCGGATTTTTTCTCCGGTCCAATTTGCGCTAGAAGTTCTTGTGAATTGAAGGAGTTGCCTGCGCCGTGCCGTGCAAATTGTCGGTCAATGTCAATGCCATCGCCTATCTCAGGAACCGCCGGGATCTGCCGTGGCCGTCGGTTGTGGAGTTGAGCCGTATTGCGCTTGATGCGGGGGCCGTCGGCATCACCGTTCATCCGAGGCCTGATGAGCGGCACATCCGCCGCGCCGACGTGGGTGACATCAGTGCCATGCTCCGCGCGGAATATCCCGGCCGCGAATTCAACATCGAGGGCTATTCGGATGAGCGCTTCCTGGCGCTCGTCGAGGAGGTCCGCCCCGATCAGGTCACGCTGGTGCCGGATGATCCGGCCCAGGGCACCTCGGACCATGGCTGGGACATCGCCACCCATCAGGACCAGCTGAGCCGCGTCATCGCCCGCCTCCACCAGGGCTCCATGCGGGTGTCCCTGTTCATCGATCCCGATCCCGCAGTGCCAGCGCTTGCCAAGGCCGTTGGGGCGGACCGTGTGGAAATCTATACCGGCCCCTATGGCGGCGCCTTCGCGGCAGCCGATGTGGTCCGCGAATTCGGCCTTGTGGTCGCAACAGGCCAGGCCGCGGGGCAGGCGGGGCTCGGCCTCAACGCCGGTCATGACCTGACGAGGGCCAATCTCCCCGGCCTCGTCAAGGCGCTCCCCAATCTGCAGGAGGTCTCGATCGGCCACGCCGTCATTGCGGATGCGCTGATGCTGGGCCTCGGCGAGGCCGTTCGCCAGTTCCGGGCTGCCATTGGCGACCTCTGACCTTCTCACGCTGCTCTCGATCGGCGTGGTGCAGCTCCTCGCGGTGATCTCGCCGGGGCCGAGCTTTCTCATCACCGCGCGCACGGCCGTGGCGCAATCGCGGCTTGATGGCATCAAGGTCGCTCTGGGGCTTGGCACGGGAACTGTCATCTGGGCCACGGCAACGCTGTTTGGCCTCATCACCGTGTTCCACGCGGTGCCAGCCCTGTTCGTCGCCATGAAATTCGCAGGCGCGATGTTCCTGCTCTACATCGCCTACAACATCTTCCGCCACGCGGCGGAGCCCTTGAAGGTTGAAGGCGGTGCTGCGCTGCGGGGGAGTCCCTATGTGAAGGGCCTTCTCACCCAAATTTCCAATCCCAAAGTGGCGGTGTTCTTCGGTTCGATCTTCATCGCCATGCTGCCAGCCCAGGTGCCACTGTGGATGACGCTGGCGTTGATCGCCATCGTGAGCTTCAACGAAGTGTGGTGGTACAGCGTGGTCGCCCTGTTCTTCGCCTCAGGCCCGGTGCGCAGTTTCTATCTAGGGGCCAAGGTGTGGATTGACAGGGTCACCGGCCTGTTCCTCGGGGCGCTGGGCCTCAGGCTGCTCTGGTCCGCGGGAGATGTGCTTTAGAGATACAATTTTAACTTGTATTTTACACCTCGTGGGGTGTACTTCCGCTTCATCGACCTGAGCGGAACGAATGTCTTTAGCGGAAACTCTCAAACCTGTGTGGACCAGGCATGACCTCTTGTACTTGGGCCACAAGGTAGAGCGCATTCTCTGTCCGCACTGGCTGCTCTGGGCAGCACTTATCGGCCTTTATGCGATCAACATGGTCTGGGTTGGCCTCAGCCTGCGGCTCACCCTGTCGGCAGCCACAGCACTGCAGATGGCGGCCATCTTCATAGGCACGCCGCTCATCTTGATCTACTGGCATGTGCGGGAGAAGGCCTTCGACCGGCCGCTCGAGGTTTTGGTCCGCACCCTCATGGTCACCTTGTTTGCAGGGCTTCTCACGCAGCAGGTCAATCTCTTCAGCCATCTCACCATGTCTTTGGGGCTGCCGCTCGCCGATGCCCGCCTCACCCAGTGGGACCAGGCTCTCGGATTTGATTGGAACGGTTACGTCCGGTTGATGGCGTCAGAACCGTGGAGCCGGAACCTGCTGTTCTTCGCCTATTACGACCTGCTCGGACCGGCGATCGGCGTCATCATCGTCCTCAGCATCTGGCACGCGCGATATGACAGGGTGAACGAAGTGGCCTTCCTGGCGCTCTTCACGGGCATCGTCTGCGTCAGCGTTGCGGCACTGTTTCCCGCCGAGGGCGCGTGGAAGACGCTGGCCTCGGCGGAGAGCCGTGCCCTGATCGGCGATCAATGGGTTCTGGGCTGGATCCATCATTTCCACGCCCTGCGCGGAATCGGCCCCGTCACCTTCACCCCGGCGAACAATGAGGGGATTGTCGGTTTCCCCTCCTATCACTCCTGTCTCGGCTTCATCATCATGTGGTGCAGCCGGGGGAGCTGGCTTGGCGCGCTGGCGGGCGGCATCAGCGGGATCGGCATCGTTCTCGCAACGCCCATCTTCGGGGAGCACTACTTGGTGGACGTGCTGGCGGGCGGCGCCGTCACCGCCGGGGCAATCCTGCTCTGGCAGCGGATCGGGCTGGCCCAGCCCTCCGCCCAGCCCTTAACGCAGGGCGGACACTAGGCTTTTGCCGCTTGCCTTGGGCCTTTCAGCCCGCTATTCCCGCGCCAATTCAATTCCAATGGGATGGACCTGAGATATGCGCGTTTACTATGACCGTGATGCCGACGTGAACCTCATCAAGTCGAAGAAGGTGGCGGTCGTGGGCTATGGCAGCCAGGGCCGCGCCCACGCGCTGAACCTGAAGGACTCCGGCGCCACCAATGTGGTGATCGCCCTCAAGGCCGGCTCTGCCACCATCAAGAAGGCGGAAGCCGACGGCTTCAAGGTGATGACCGTGGCGGAGGCCGCCAAATGGGCCGACCTCCTCATGATGGCCACGCCCGACGAACTCCAGGCCGACATCTGGCGTGACGAGATCGCCCCAAACATCCGTGATGGCGCGGCGATTGCTTTCGCCCACGGCCTCAACGTCCACTTCAACCTGATCGAGCCCAAGAAGACGATCGACGTGATCATGATCGCCCCCAAGGGCCCCGGCCACACGGTGCGCGGCGAATATCAGAAGGGCGGCGGCGTTCCCTGCCTCATCGCCATCCACCATGATGCTTCGGGCAATGCCCATGATCTGGCGCTCTCCTATGCCTCAGGTGTTGGCGGCGGCCGCTCCGGCATCATCGAGACGAGCTTCAAGGAAGAATGCGAGACCGATCTGTTCGGCGAGCAGGTCGTGCTCTGCGGCGGCCTGGTGGAGCTGATCCGCGCGGGCTATGAGACGCTCGTTGAAGCGGGATACGCGCCCGAGATGGCCTATTTCGAATGCCTGCATGAAGTGAAGCTGATCGTCGACCTCATCTATGAGGGCGGCATCGCCAACATGAACTACTCGATTTCCAACACCGCCGAGTGGGGCGAATACGTGACGGGCCCGCGCATCATCACGGAGGAGACCAAGAAGGAGATGAAGCGCGTTCTGACCGATATTCAGACCGGCAAGTTCACCTCCGACTGGATGCAGGAGTATCGCGCCGGTGCCGCCCGCTTCAAGGGCATCCGCCGCATGAACGACAGCCACAACATCGAGGAAGTGGGCGCCAAGCTCCGCGCCATGATGCCGTGGATCGGCAAGAACAAGCTGGTCGACCGCGCACGGAACTAGCGTTCCTGCATAGGACCAATACGGGTCAGGGCGGTTCCCACGGAGCCGCCCTTCTGGTTTTATGGTCTGGCTTCCCGGCGAAGGCCGGGATCCCGCTGTGGACGCTGAAAGCGTCACCCCACCTTCGCTGGGGCGACGGAATAATGGAGGGGGAGGGCACATGAGCATCGAGAACGACATCGCGCAGATCACCCGCCAAGAGGAGGCCCTGCGCTTCGAGGCCTTCAGCGAGGCAGACGCCTGGGCCCTGGGAAGCTTGATGCGCGAGGAGGCGGTGGCGAAGGGCCTGCCGCTGGTGATCGACATCCGCATCGGCATCCGGCCTCTTTTCTACACGGCACTCCCCGGCACCACGCCTGAGAACCCGGATTGGGTGCGGCGCAAGGTCAACACGGTTTACCGCTTTCAGAAATCCTCCTACCGGGTCGGCCGCGAATATGCGCTCAAAGGAAACAGCTTCGATGCCTCGCGCGGGCTCGACCTGAAGGACTTCGCGCCCCAGGGCGGCGGCTTCCCGATCCACATTTTGCGAACTGGCGTTGTGGGTGCCGTCACAGTGTCCGGCATTCCGCAGCGCGAGGACCATGGCTTCGTGGTCCGCATGCTGAGCAGATATCTCGAGATCGATCCCGCCCAGCTTGCGCTTCCGCCCGCCATCGAAATCGACTGATGGATTACAGCCTGCTTTTCTTCGTGGTGGCAGGTGCAGCGGCGTTTCTCGTCGGCGCATCGAAGGGCGGGCTTCCCATGGTCGGGGCGCTAGGCGTTCCGCTGCTGGCGCTCGTCATGTCTCCCGTCGCTGCTGCGGCGCTGCTGCTTCCCGTCTATATCGTCAGCGACTGGGTGGGGCTCTGGGCCTACCGCAGGGAATACAGCGCCCGCAATCTGGCGATCCTGCTTCCTGCCATGGTGCTCGGCGTGGGCGTTGGCTGGGCCACGGCCAAAATCACGCCGGAATGGATGGTGACACTGCTCGTGGGCGTCGTCGGCCTTTATTACTGCGCCACCGTGGTGTTCCGCAAAGCCAATGCGCCGCCGCACCGGGCGGATGTGCCGCGCGGCATCTTCTGGGGCACCATCACCGGCTTCACCAGTTTCGTGTCCCACACCGGAGGCCCGCCGTTCCAGACCTATGTGCTGCCGCAGAAGCTGCCCAAAATGGTGTTCGCGGGGACGAGCACCATCGCCTTTGCCATCATCAATGTGGTGAAGCTCGTGCCTTACTGGGCGCTGGGCCAGTTCAATCCGGGGAACCTCGAAGTGGCGGCCCTTTTGTCCCCCGTCGCCATTGTGGGTGCCGTGGTGGGCTATTGGGGAACCAAGCGGCTTCCGGAACAGCTGTTCTACCGCCTGGTGGAAGTGGCGCTGTTCATCATCTCGCTGAAGCTCATCTATGACGCGCTGTTCAAATGAGTGTGGCGGGCCGCCGTGCCAGGCGTTAGTCTTCGCCGCATGAAGCTTCCCTTCTTCACCTATGACGTCTTCACCAACCGCCCTTTCAGCGGCAACCCGCTGGCCATCGTCGAGGAGGCGGATGGCCTGACGGATCAGCAGATGCAGACGATCGCGCGGGAGTTCAACCTCTCCGAAACGATCTTCGTGCTGAAGCCCAATGATCCCGTCCACACGGCGAGCGTCCGGATTTTCTTCCCCACGGCTGAAATTCCCTTTGCGGGCCACCCCACGGTGGGCTGCGCCATTCACCTCGCAGCAAAGAAATACAAGGCGGGCTGCTCCTTCGAGACCACCATCACGCTGGAAGAGGTGGCAGGTCTTGTGCCCGTGAAGGTCTCGCGCATCGGAGATGTGCCGCGGGCCCAGTTCACGGCCCCCGTCGTGCCCTTCGTGCCGGAGGCGCCACAGCCCACGGCCGAACACATTGCGGCGGCACTGGGCCTCACGGTGGCCGATGTGGGCTTCGGCAGCCATGTTCCACGCCTGCACCAGGGCGGACCCCGCTGCCTGCATGTGCCGATCGCCTCCCGCTCTGCGCTGGAGCGTGCGCGGCCGCTGGAACCTTACTGGTCTGCCCTCGTGGCGCCGCTCGGCACCGACATGGCCTATCTGTATACCCCGGGGGGCAATGGCGCTCAAACTGCCTACCGCGCCCGCATGTTTGCGCCCACGAGCGGCATCGTGGAAGACCCCGCGACCGGCTCCGCGACGGCCCTTTTCGCCGCACAGCTGCTTGTGGCCGAGGCCCTTGCCGACGGCACCCACCACTGGACGCTCGAGCAGGGCTATGAAATGGGCCGCCCGTCAGACCTGTGGCTCGAGGCCGATGTTGCAGCTGCGAAGCTCGTGGCCGTCCGGGTGGCGGGACAGGCCGTGCAAATCATGTCGGGTGTGCTAGAGGTGTGACGGGGAACGGGACGGCAGCCGGACCGGCCAGGGGAGGGCCACGCGCTGATGAAGACAATTCTGCTCATCGCCCATTTGATTGCCATTGCCACGGGAACGGGCATGAGCATCGCCAACTATATCAATATCCGCATTGCGGCGGGCGAAACGGGGGAGCGGCGCGAGGCGCTGGCCTTCCTGCGCCGGGTGCTGGCCCGCATCGCGGATGTGGTGATCCTCGCCATCTGGATCACCGGCCTCGGCCTGTTCTTCAGCCTGCCACCGGCCGATGAGCCGAACAGCTGGTTCGTGGTCAAGATGGGCTTCGTGGTGCTCTTGACCCTATGCCACGGCCTGGCCCGCATGACGGCGGGCCGCATGCGGCGCACGGGTGACCAATCCCTCTATTCGCGCATGGAACTTCTGGTCTCGGGCGTGTGGATCTCGGCCCTCGCCGCCATCATCCTCGCGGTGCTCGCCTTCGAGCCATAAAACGCCCGCGCCACTGGGCCGTATGCGGCCTTCTCCACTCCCTTTCTTTCGACTGGCCGAAACTGCAAGAGATTACATAAGATAATTATAGATTGTTTTTTCGTCTAAGAGTGTGTTGACTGCCTGTAACGGAAGGGCGGGCAAGGAATCCTGGTGATTTGCACCGCCCAGATCGACAGTTCGGAAGGGGCGGGTCTTGCAGTATACTTCTTTTGGCATCCACTGGCATGAGAACGGGTCCGATCGGGTGCGGCGGCGGGGCCATCGGGTTTCGGCCACGGCACTCGGCACGGTTTTGATTGGGCTTGCTGCCGCCCCCGGCGCCGCTCTCGCCGATTGCAACCAACAAGGAACGCCCAATCCCGACATTATCGTTTGCGACGACACGCTGACGACCGGAATCGTTGATCTTGACGGTGCAGGTGACAACGACACGATCGATGTGAACAGCGGGACTCTCTTCAGAGTCAAGGGTGGCGGCGGGGTCGATACAATCCGCATCAACGGCGGCACGGTCACCGGTGCGGCCGTCGTCAATCAGTCGTCCATCAACGTGGCCGGTGGCGACGGCGGCGATATCATTGAACTCAGAGGCGGACAGATCGGCTCCCCCGATTATAATTCGACCGTATCGGGTGAAAATGATGACGATCATATCCTGCTCGACGGGACGACGGTCTATGGCATTGTCCGCGCGGACACAGCGGTCAGAGGCACGAATTACTCCAACACCGCCGTTCTGAGATCCGGGCGGATTTTGCTGCCGACGAATAACACGACGACCGGCTATATCGGCGGCTTCGGCGTTGACGATATTACGGTCGGGTCGGGCTCCGCAGATGTGATCATGGAAATCCAGGGCGGCGTAAATGGGGAAACCGGTGACGACACCATCCTCCTGAAGGCCGGTGCGACGATGTTCTGGGTGGATGGCCGCCAGGGTGTGGACTCCATCACGCTGGACGGAGCAACGGTCCAAAACTTTCTTGTTGGTGGACTGCAATCCGATACGATTTTGTTGAAGTCCGGGATCGTGGGGGGAAATGTTTCGGGCGATCTCGGTGGCAGCGACGAGGGAAACGATACGATTACCCTCGACGGCGCGACAGTGGTGGGCGGTATAGAGGGCAATGGTGGAAACGACACGATGCAGCTCTGGTCAGGGCAAAGTGGATCTGTGTTCGGCAATGCAGGCAATGACATCATCGAGATTGGCAAGAGTGGCAATGCGTCATCCGGCGGGCCGCAGGTGGGGTCCGTTTCCGGCAATGAGGACAATGACCAAATTTCTTGGTATTCCGGCAGCCTGACCTCGATAAACGGCGGACTTGGATCCGACCTCGTGACGGTTATTGCCGCGGGCTATGACGGCAGCCAGCTGCTCGATGGCGGTGACGATGCGCTTGTTGCCGATACCTATATCGATGAGCTCAGCATCAATGGCAAAACCATCACCACCACCGGAACCAAGCTCCTCAATTGGGAGAAGCTGACGCTCGCAGGCGGCGGGCTGACGCTGAGCGATGGCGCCATTGCAGTGGGCGACCCTGCCGATGCCACGACAGGCCTGTTCCTGACCGGCGGCGCCTATCTCAAGGCCAGTGCTCCCCTCAGCCTCACCGGCAATCTGTCGATAGGCTCCGGCTCGGTTTATGAACAGCTGGTGTCTGGCACGCATGCGGTGACCGGGCGGCTTGCCAATGCAGGCACGATCAATCTGCAGAACGGAACTGCGGCGGATGTGCTGTCGGTTGGCGGCAACTATACGGGCGGCGGCCAACTCCTCGTTGAGATCGATGGCGACACTGCGGACCGCATGGCCATTGCTGGCGATGTGCTGGGAGCGCCCACGCAGATCGTCACCAATTTCCTCGGCGAGAACACCACGGGCGTGCCGATCGAGGTGGTCCATGTCGATGGTGCGACCCGCGAAGGAGATTTCACGGCGGCGGATTTCGATCTCGGTGCCTATTCCTATGCCCTGCAACTTGATGGCGGCACATGGCAGTTCGCGCCAACCGAAATGACAGACAGCGGCACGCTCTATCCCACACTCGGCAAGCTGCTGGACCAGTTCGGCAGGCAAACCATCGCCACCCATTTCGAACGGACGGGATCATGGGTGCGGGCCAGGGCCACAGGTGAGGACGCGGTGGCGGCCTCTGGTGTGACCACGCTTGCAGGCGGTGACCCAAATGCCAACGGCAATGTGTGGATCCGCGCCATCGGCCAGTGGGCGGATGGCGACGGCCAGCTGAAGGGCGGCCCCGCCAGCATCGGAAACCAGAAGCTGTCCTATGAGGCTGATACGGCGGGCGTGCAGGGCGGCGTTGACGCCGCCGTCGCCGAGACTTCATCCTATCTCGTGACGGCCGGCCTCTTCGGCCAGACCGGGCGCCTTACCGGCAATGCGAAAAACGAGACAAACCACAGCGCGGCTGGCTCTTCGGAAGCCGATGCCTGGGGCCTTGGCGGTTCGATCGGCCTCGACGCCGGGAGGTTCTACGTCGAAGCGGTTGGTGCCTGGAACAGCTATGATATCTCGACCGAGAGCAGGACTGGCTCGGCGGACACAAATGGCAATGGTTATTATGTGTCGTTCGAAGCGGGTCGCGAATTCGCGGTCTCCAAGTCCGTCAAACTCGTTCCGCAGGCGCAATTTGCTTGGGTGAGCACGGATACCGACAGCTTCACGGACGCCTCGGGCACCAAAGTGTCCTTCGAAGACCAGACGACGCCGATCGGGCGTCTTGGGCTTGCGCTGGATGCCGCTGCCGGCACCTACAATGACATGCCGCTACGCTTGACGGGCATCTTGAACTACTGGCAGGATTTTGGTGATGACGCACAAACATCCGTGGGCGGAACACCACTGGAAATCGACCAGACCGGCGGCGCGATCGAGGCCGGGGGCGGCTTTCACTGGGGCACGGAACAAACGCCGCTCCACCTTCACGGTGAGCTGACTTACAGCACAGCCGTCGGGGGTGATGGCGAGCAATCCTGGAACGGGACCGTGGGCATGCGCATCGCCTTCTGACGGGCGCTCTTCCTTGGCTGGCGTATGCCCTGCAAAGTCCGGCACGCCAGCCCTTCAATGGTGGTTATTGACCTTCCAGAATCGAACTCGCTTCAGCCAGCACGTCTGCCGCCTCTTCCTCGTTTCCGGCCTGACAGAGCTTTTCCGCCTGGTTGCGCATGTCCTGAAGCTGCGCCCTGACGTCCGGTGAAAGATCGGTGCGCGTGAGGGCGGCGTCCACGCGTTTGATGTCCTCATCGCAGGGTCCGGCGAGGGCGGGAACGCTCATGGCAAACAGAGCCAAACCCAGGGCTGCAGCTTTCATCTCAAACTCCGTGTCGATCCAGAAGCACTGCTATAGCCCGATCAGCAGCGCCCGCCAATCTTCTCCGGAGGGTGCCGCTGCGCCCTGATCATGGCAAAGCTGGATCAACCAGGATGATCCTCATTCATCATGAATCATCACTCTACCTACACGTAAGGATTGACGGACCCTACCATTTCGTTATTTCTGTGTCCCAAATCGGTGATCTCCTCATCTCTGAGTCGTGATTTTCACGCGGAAGAGACGGCGACAGATCGCATGACAAGGGGCCGGGGGATAAACGGAAATCGAGCGTTTCCGTGACGGGAAACTGTTGCCCAGCTCCACCTTAGGCGGAGACAGGCATGAACGGACGTGTTGGACAATTGGAAGGCCCGCGCGGCCGCTTTGCCTGGCGGTGGCGGCGTTTCGCACAGCTGGGACTTGCCATTTTTGCCATCAGCTGGGCGGCTGCGCTCTCCATGGCCCAGCCTGCAGAGGCGGCGGTCGACTGGCTCCTGAGCGCCAATTTCGTCAATCTCGACAATGCGGTCGATCTCAATACCAACGCGCAGATTTCGGTGGCGGTCACAAACGGCGGCAATTCAACATCGCCTGCAAACAAGCTCTACATCGATTTTCCAAAGGGTGCGCTGACACTTGCAGGAAGCACGTCGTCCAGCACGCCGCCCATCGCCAATTGCGCCCTGACGTCCACGCCGGATCCCACCACGCCGCTCGATCCCGCCAATGACAGGATCAGTTGTGACGTACCTTCGCTCGGAGGCACACTTGCCGCGAACCTGGTGCTGACGCTTACGGCACGAACGCCAGGTGCGATTCCGATTGGCCTGAAGGTTCCCGTCTCGGGCGTTGACCTGTCTCCCAATGCCGTAAGCCTCACTTTGAACGTGTCGTCTGCGGCCGTCTTCGAGATCACCGGCACCGGTTCCCCCGGCACCGTCGATCCGGGTGCGCCCGTCAATTATTCCTTCGCCGTCAAGAACAATGGTCCGGATGCGGCGATCGATTCCGCTGTGGAGGTTGTCTTCGAGGCTGGCCTTGAGATTGCGTCAGTTCCCTCCAACTGCAGCCTCGTCGGGCTGCCTGATGTGGAGGCAGAGCACAGATACAGCTGCAGCTATCCGGGGAGCTTTCCTGCCGGCACCACGCGAAACCTCGCCTTCACCGCATCGGTCTGGGGCCCGAACTCCACGGTTGATGTCACGGCCAGTGTCCGTAATCAGGGGTCGGATGCGGCGACGATTGCCTCGGACACGGTCACCACGCTTGTGAATCCCGGCACCACGCTGAAGATCACGAAATCCCGGACGCCCAATACGGTCCTCAGCGATCAGTCCCAGGTGACGTTCACGCTGAGGCCCAGTTTTTCCGGCCAGGCGCCAGGCGTTGAGCTGACCGTCACCGATACGCTCCCCGCCAATTTCACGCCGATCAGCCGAACACCCTCCGCCGGATGGAGCTGCGATCCGATTGCGCAGACCATTGTCTGCCGCCGCTCGGATTTCACCGCTGCCCGCGGCGGCTCGCTTGGGACGATTCAGATCGTCGCCAGGGCCAACTTCCTCGAAACCCCTGGCGCAAACAACGACCCGACCAACATCGCCCAACTCAGCGGTTCGGGCCTGCAAACGGCCGAGGGCACCAATTCCGTGAGCATTCAGAGACTGGAGCTTGACCTCAAGGCCAGCAAGACCGCGCCCGTGCTTCCCCCTACGAACAATGCCCCAGCAGGAACGCAATTTCCCTTCGAAATCACCGCCATCAACAACACAGCGGTCAACGCCTTTGTCGGCACGCTTGAACTACATGACAGGCTGACGGCGAATCTCAGGGCCACCAATATCGCCAGCAATGGCTGGAGCTGTAAAATCAACAATACAGGGCCTGTCGTCTCCGGTCCGGTCAATGTGCCGGCGGGATCGACGATCGATTGTTCCCGCATCTACACAACCACCAGCCCGCTGAACTCCTTCGAGACGGCCCCGCCGGTGGTGATCACCGCGGAGGTGGTGGCGGCCGGATCCTTCACGAACGAACTGGATGTCGCGCCGGGGCCGGGCGGTCCGATTTATACTGATCCCGACATTCAAAACAATCATGCGACGTTCACCGGCAGCGGGACCACCGAAACAATTTCCGCTGACGTGACCGTTTTCAAAACCATCACCAGCAGTCCAGCGCTGTGGGGCGAGCTGACGGAATTCAAGCTCCAACCGCAAAATCTGAGCACGTCCACCAACGCCCAAGGGGTGAAGGTGACGGATGTGTTCAGCAGGCTTGCCGATGGCAATGCCGCGATCGCCTATTCAATCTCTCCCGGCAATGCCACGGGGGTCAGCTGCGGGCAAACAGCAGTCAACCCCACCACCCGAGAGTTCTCATGCAGCATGGCATCACTTCCGCCTTGCGAGAAGGATGTGAACTGCCCGGTCATCACCTTGAGTGTGAGGCAGACTGGCAACAGCAGCACTCCCATCACGAACACGACCAACACCGCCAGCGTCTCGTCGGATACGTCAGACCCGGACCTTCTCAACAACCAGTTCATCCTGCCCTATCAGATCTGGAGTCAGCCAGACGTCTTTGTCGTCAAGTCAGCGTCTCCTGCGGCCACGGTCGAAGCGGGACAGACACTCGTCTACAGTATTTCCTCACGCATCGCCTCCCCGAACAGGGGCCCCGCAGACGCAAGGTTCGAGGACAGGCTGCCGAAAGGCATGACGTTCGTCTCGACCAGCCAACCGGCTCAATGCACCACTGCGCCCATTGCCGAGGCAGATGGGGGCGGAACTCTCGTCAGCTGCAATGTCGGGATCATTACGGCTGGCTCCAGGACCATTCAAATTACCGTCCGCCCGGAGCTGGAGCTTGCGAACAAAGGGCCGGTGACCAATTTCGTCGAAGTCTTCGCGGATACGGATGCGACACCCGACAACAACACTGCAACGGCTGATGTTTCCGTTACCAGCCAATTGCCCAATCTCAACGTTCAGAAATCCGACGATCCCCATCTCAGCTATGTCACCCGGCCGATCATCTACTCGATAAGGGTGAGCAATTTCGGCGGATCCGACGCCAGCAATGTCGAGATGAAGGACACGCTGCCGCCGGACATGACTTTCGTGTCCTACGACGCGCCAGCGGGCATCACCTGCACGGCGCCTGCCGCAGGCGCTGCCACCACTGGCCAATTCGTGACATGCGCCATTCCCGCATTGGCGCGCGGAACCAGCGGATCCAAGCTTTTCACCATCACGCTGCGCAGCACACGCGTTTCAACGCCGGTCAACCAAGTTCACGTCAAACTCACAAACCCCGGCGACGCGGAAAGCAGCACCAGCGACAATGACAGCTCCACGACATCGATCGTGGTCTCCCGCGTTGACATGGAGGTCGTCTCCAAGACGGCGGATCCGGCAGCGGTGGGGCTGGGGCAAGAATTCCAGTACACGATCCGGGTCCGCAACCGCCCCGGCCAGGACCCGCTCAATCCCGCGCTTCAGCTGGGCGATGCCGATGTGGTCACACTGAGAGACGAAATGCCTGCCGGCATGGTCCTCACCGGTTCACCCACGCCGGTTGTGACAAACGGTTCCACCACTGAACTCAGCTGCACAGGTGCTGCGGGAGAATCGTCTTTCGACTGCGCCTTCGGCACCATGACCAACGGCGCAGAGCTGACTGTCACCGTGCCGGTGAAGATCAACGCATTCTCCGGCAGCCTGCCGCAGACTTTCGACAACAAGGCGACGGTCTCCACCCTGTCCTCCGACGTCGACGAGACGAATGATTTCAAGCTGGGCCGGGTCGAAGTCTCCGGTGCCGCATCTCTCGCCGGGGCCGTCTTCCGGGATTTCAACAACAATGGTGTCCAGGACCCCGGTGACACGGGCGTTGGTGGCATCACCATGACGCTGACGGGCACCGGAGGTCCAGGCGCCGCGCCCGTTCCCGTGGTGACGTCGCCGGACGGAACCTACCTGTTCAGCAATTTGCTGCTGGGCAGCTACACGCTCGTGAGGGGGGCGGTTCCGGCCGATCTCGAACTTTCCGATGGCATCGTCACGCCGGGCACGGCAGGTGGCACCGTCTCCGGCCCGGTGACGGTCACCGGCATCAACCTCACCAAGGCTGCGCCCCAGACCAGCTATGACTTTGCTCTGGTGCCGAGCGCGGCAAGCATCACGATCACCAAGCAGAGCCTTGGCGATCCCACGGTGAATGCGGACGGAACCTTCAACGTCAGCTTCCGGCTCACGCTCTCCAATCCGAGCCTGGAAGAGATCGCCAATGTCGTGGTGACAGATGTGCTCGCAGGTGCTGCGCCGCAGTTTGGCAGCTATGATGCGGGCCTGGCCACGCCTGGCAGCTACAAGATTTGGGCACCGCCCTCAGGAAGCTGCGGCGGATTGAATTCAGACTTCGATGGAAGTACCGCGGCCACTGTCGCCGCTGCCTTCACCATCGAGTCCAAACAGAACTGCACCATCGACTTCGGCCTGCAGGTGTTCCCCACCAATCCGCTGCCGCCCCTCGAAAATGGCGGGCGTTATTTCAACCAGGCCAGTGTGACAGGTGAGGCGAGCCAATCGGCCCAGCCTGTCTCGGCGCAGTCTCAGCGCGTGCCGGTTACCGTCGATCTGCCGCGGCTTGAAATCGCCAAGGAGGTGACGGGCCACACAGATGCGGACAACAGCGGCTCCGTGACCCTCAATGACACGCTGTCCTATAAATCGACGGCGACCAACAGCGGGACAGTTCCACTCACCAATGTCGTGGTCGCGGACAGCCGCATCACGCCCTCATCTGTGACCTGCGCAACGCTGGCGCCCAATGACAGCTGCGTTCTGACCGGCTCCCTCACCGTGACGATTGCGGATGTTCAGGCGGGCAACGTCATCAATGTTGCAACCGCCGTGAGTGACCAGACGCCAAAGCCGGTGTCGGCGACGACGGAAACGCCCGTCGTTGCTGTTATCGACAAGAACGCCATCACCAAGACCGCGCTCATCAGTGCCGCCAAGCGTGGCGAGCAGGTTCCTTACGAGATCAAGGTCAAGGACTCACCGTTCAATCCCGCAGTGATCGTGGACGTGATGCCGCCTGGCTTCGCCTTTGTGGCGGACAGTGCCAAATCGAACGGACAGGCGGTGAAGCCCAGGATCGAAGGCCGGAAGCTCACCTTCACCGGCCTCGTGCCGGATGCAAAGGGCGCGATCAAGCTTTCGCTCACGCTCATTGTCACGGCCTCGGTCAATCCGGGCCCCGCCGTCAACCAGGCGCAGCTCATCGATCCGGAGACGGGGGCGGTTGTGGCAACGGCGCGGGCCACTGTCACCATCCTGTCGGAAGCGGTGTTCGACTGCACCGACATCATCGGCAAGGTGTTCGATGACAAGAACCGCAATGGCTACCAGGACCAGGGCGAGCCGGGCCTTCCCGCCGTCCGGCTTGCGACGGTTCACGGCCTTCTCATCACCACAGACCCCAACGGGCGCTACAACATTCCGTGTGCGGATATTCCGGATGCGGATATCGGCACCAACTTCATTCTGAAGCTTGACCCGCGCACGCTGCCCACGGGCTACCACATCACCACGGAAAATCCGCGGCGGGTGCGGCTCACGCGGGGCAGAATGGTGAAGCTGAATTTCGGCGCCTCCATCTCGCGGCTGGTGAAGCTTGATCTTAATGCCCAGGTCTTCGAGCAGGGCTCGGATGCGCTCAAATCCAAATGGCAGAAGGGGCTGGACCAGCTGGTGAGCGCGCTGGCGGCGGAGCCCTCCGTTCTCTCCATCACCTATCGCGGGGAGGACGGAAAACTGGCGCAGGCGCGCGTCCGGGCGGTGAAGCAGGATGTGATCGCGCGCTGGTCAAGACAGAAGACGTCATACGACTTGCCTGTCGAGACGCGCATCGTGGGAGGCGTACAATGAGGTTTCCCCGCACCCTGGCCCTGGTAACGGCCGCGCTGATGTCCGGCAGCGCCATGTCCTCCCTCCGCGCGCAGGAGGCGGGTGGCACTGAAATGTTCTCGATCAGTGTCGATGGCGAGCATGTGGCGGGAACGCCCATGCCGCCAGACAAGCAGCGCAAGACGGATGTTGCACTCGAAGGCGCTGACATTCAGGTGAAGTATGATGGGTTGAACGCCAAGCCCATCCTCAATGCCGCGACCACGTCGTCCCGCCGCTCCTTCGCGGTGGGAGAGGAAGTGGAGTTCCTCGCCAGCAGCAACTACCCGGGCTACATCGCGCGCCAGGAAATCCGTATCTTCGCCACGGGCCGGCACGCGCCGGCGGAGCCGGTGGCGGTGGTGAAGGTCAATGCCCAGGGCAAGGCCCTCTGGACCATGCCGGATGCGGCTGTGACGGCGGGTCTTAATGACTTCGCCTATGTGCTGCGCGTCTATGATGCCAAGGGCCGCTTTGACGAAACCCGCCCGCTCACCCTGGCGCGGCGTTCCGCACTCGAAACCAAGCCTGAGGAGGAGGGGCCAACAGCACCAGGCTACAGCGACGACAACACATCGTTCCGCAACATCCAGGTGGATGGGGGTGCCGTAACCGTGGCCGGCCGCAACGTGCCGGGCGGTGCGAAGGTCAAGGTGTTGGGTGAGGAGATTCCGGTTGATGGCGAGGGCAGCTTCGTCGTCCAGCGCATTCTGCCCATCGGCGAGACCGATGTGAATGTGGCGCTCTCGGGCGAGAAGGGCGGAAGCCTGCGCTTCGACCGGTCGATCAATATTCCGTCCAATGAATGGTTCTACGTCGGCCTGGCGGATCTGACGCTCGGCTCCAAAACGGGCTCCAAACATATCGAGGATGTGAAACCCGGCGAATATGACGGCGTTTATGACAAGGGCCGCCTTGCCTTCTACCTGAAGGGAAAGATCAAGGGATCCTGGCTGCTGACCGCCGCGGCGGATACGGGCGAAGCGGGGGTGGACAATCTGTTCACCGGGCTGGACGACAAGGATCCCAAGAGCTTCCTCAAACGCATCGATCCCGATGATTATTATCCGGTCTATGGCGATGACTCGGTGGCGATCGAAGATGCGCCGACGAGCGGGAAGTTCTATGTCCGCCTCGAGCGCGGCGACAGCCGGGCGGTGTGGGGCAATTTCAAGACGGACATTCGCGGCACGGAATTCCTGCGCAATGACCGCGCGCTCTATGGCGCCAATCTGGTGCTGAAGTCGGATCAGATGGCGCCCTCAGGCGAGCGCACGGGCGAGCTGCATGCCTATGCCGCCCAGCCCGGCACATTGCCGCAGCGTGACATTTTCCGCGGCACCGGGGGCTCGGCCTATTTCCTCACCCATCAGGATCTGACGATCGGGTCCGAAACGCTCTATGCCGAGGTCAGGAACCCGGTGACAGGCCGGGTGGTGAGCCGCAACACGCTGGTCTTCGGACGTGATTACACCATCGACTATCTGCAGGGTGTTGTGCTTCTCAAAGAGCCCCTGTCTTCCACCGTCGATGCTGGAACGCTGGTGCGGGACGGTGCCCTGGGCGGGAATGACCAATATCTTGTTGCCGCCTATGAATTCACCCCCGTTGCTGGCGATGTCGATGGCTATGTCTATGGTGGCCGCGCCCAGCAATGGGTGGGCGGCCATGTGCGGCTGGGTGCGACCGGTGCGCTTGAAAAGACCGGCGCTGCGGATCAGAAGCTCGCCGGTGCGGATGTTCAGCTTTACAAGTCTGAAAAGACCTTCCTCGAAGGGGAAGTTGCCATGTCCGAAGGGCCGGGCTTCGGCTTCTCGGAATCGATCAATGGCGGCCTCACCATTACCGACCCTGGCATCGTGGGCAGCGAGGGCAAACAGGCGATGGCCTATCGCGTGCTCGGCCGGCTTGATCCGGGCGAGTTCATCCCCGGCGCTAAAGGTGATCTCCAAGCGAGCTACGCCTATAAGCAGAAGGGCTTTTCCACCCTGGACGAGCAGGTGACGGATAACCGCCAGGAACTGGGCCTCAAGGGTGATCTGCAGCTTTCGGAAAAGGTCACGCTCAATTTCTATGGCGACCAGCTGATCACCGATGATGATATCAACCAGCGGCAGGGCGGCGCGGACCTCACCGTGGCCCTCGGCAACGGCTATGTGATGGCAGCCGGGCTGCAGCAGCTCGACATCGACAATCCAACCGAGAATGTGGACGGCACCCGCACCGATGCGGCGGCCAAGATCACCCGCATCCTCAGCGATACGGCGTCCGTCTATGTCTTCGGCCAGGCGACGCTTGCCCGCACCGGCAATGTGGATCTCAACAACCGGGGCGGCATCGGCGGCAGCCGCGCCCTGACGGACACGATCGATGCCACGGGCGAGATTTCCTATGGCGATGGCGGCGTGGGCGCGCGCGCACTTCTGAATTATGAGCCGGTTGCGGCCAACCGCTATTACATCGGCTATGCGCTGGATCCCGGCAATTATGTAAGCAATGATCTGCTCTCGCCCACTGAGAAAGACAATCTGGGCGGAATCATCGCCGGCGTGAAGCATGGCTTCAGCGAGCGGCTTTCGGTTTATGCCGAGGACAAATATGATTTCTTCACGGACCAGCCGAGCCTGACCCAGGTCTATGGCGTGACCTATACGCCAACGCCCGAGTGGAAGCTGGGGGGTGCGATCGAATCCGGCATGATCTGGGGCGACAGCGCGGACCTTGGCTTCGACAATTCCGAATTCCACCGCAACGCAGTCTCCGCTACGGCCGTTTACACGCCCAGCGACAGGGTGACGGTTTCGGGCAAGGGCGAAGTGCGCTTCGACGATGGCGGCGGTATCGATGATGGCAATGTCACCGCCTATTATTTCGCCAGCCGCTTGAGCAATGCCATCAACGAGGACTGGCGCCTCCTGGCCTCTGTGGATGCGGTTGTGGCCGATGCCACGGAGTCAACCGCAGGCGGGAACTATGTCGAGGCCTCGATCGGCTATGCGTATCGCCCGGTCGACAATGACCGGCTCAACGCGCTGGCCAGATACACCTTCCTCTATAATACGCCCACCGCCGATCAGGTTTCGGTTTCGGGGACGATTGGCGGGCCGGAGCAGATGAGCAGCATCTTCACGGTCGATGCGTCCTATGATGTCACGCAGCTCGTCACCATCGGGGGCAAATATGGCATCCGCATTGGCGAGTGGAAGCCGGAGTCGGGCGATGGCGACTGGGAGAGCTCTAATGCGCAGCTGGGCGTTCTCCGCGCGGATCTGCATGTCGTCAAGAAGTGGGATTTGATGATCGAAGGCCGCTGCCTGTGGGAGAGCGCGAGCGAATCCGCCAATTGGGGCGCCGTCGCCGCGATCTACCGCCAGCTCAACGACAATTTCGAAGTGGGTGTCGGTTACAACTTCGGCACCTACTCGGATGACCTGGCCGATCTCGAAGCGGATGACCAGGGCTTCTTCGTGAATGCGGTGGGCAAGATCTGACGGGCGTCAGTCCAGCAATTCGACCTTGTGTTCATAGCTCCCGTCAGCATTGCGGGTGGTGGTGATCTGGCCACGGGCCCCGATATAAGTGCCGGTGCCACCGATGACGGCGCGGATCTGCGGCGTACCCGGGTCCATTTCCTTGCTGTTGTTGGCGTAGACCGATTTACCGGCAATCGCGAGAGAGTTGCCGCCGCCGAGATCGATGAAGATCTGGCCCGCCCGGTCTTCGAAGGTGTCGTCACCTTCTGCAATGTCAACGGTCATCAGCATTCCAAACATCACACCCTTGAGGCCGCCTTCCGCGGAGACGGCCGCTTCAAAGGCCAGCATGTCACCATGGCTGGGTCCGGTGGCGCCGAGGTCGACATGGGTCAGTGCCGGCTTTTCCTGGTGCAGGTTCAGCGTGTGCTTGCTTTCTGCGGCATGAGCGCCCGTTGCGGCAAGAGAGAGCGCGGCAGATATCAGGGCGGTCCAATATACTCGCATGTGATGGCGTCCTCTTGGCGGTTGGCGCGCGGCGAATCGAGGCGCGGGAGGCCGCACCCTAGGCATGGGTCAGCTGCATGCGCAATTGATTACAGGGAAAGCCCGAGGTGGTGGCTTTCACTCACCGCTGCTCATCTCCGCCCGCCGCAACGATCACGCCGATGATCATCACCCCCGTCAGGATCAGCCGGATCCCGGCACTGGCGCCAAAGGTGTTGAGCATGGTGACGAGGAGATACATGAAGAGCGCCGCGCCCCAGATGCCGGGCACATTGGCGCGGCCGCCGGCGACCGAGGTGCCCCCGATCACCACCGTGGCGATGGAGGCCAGCAGGAACTCCTCGCCCATGTTTAGCGCCGCCCCGCGCGAGAAGCCTGAAAGCAGGATGCCGCAAACGCCCGCCAGAAAGGCGCTCAGCACATAGGTGAGGAAGCGTGTGGCATCGACGTTCAATCCCGCGAGCCACGCCGCGCGGCTGTTCTGGCCCACGGCCAGCACACTGCGGCCATAGACGGTGCGCGTGAGCATCACCGCAATGATGATGGACAGCGCCAGCACGGCAAAGGCCATGACGGGAATGCCCAAAACCTGCATGGTGGCGAATTCCGCCAAGGGCTCCGGCGGCTTGATGCGAATGCCGCGGCCATAGGAGATGGCGGTGGAGAGAACCAGGAAGCTCGAGGACAGCGTGGCGATGATCGGCGGAATTCTCAACAGCCTGATGATCGCGTAGTTGAACACGCCCACAAGTGTCGCCGCCCCCAGCGCGGCGATGATGCCGATCAGGATGCGCCCCGAATCCTCATCCATCACTTTCATGGCGACGACGCCCGACAGCGTGATGGTGGCGGGGATCGACAGGTCCACATTGCCGGGGCCGGTGGTGATCACCATCATCTGCCCCAGCCCCACGATGATGGTGAAGGTGGCGAATGAAAAGGCCGCGGTGAGGATGGCGCCCGCACCCTGGCCTTGCGTATAGGCGATGGTGATGAGCCAGACGGCAATGGCCGCACCGAAGGAGAAGACCCAGGGCTGGCGGAGGATTCGGGCGATCATCGCTTCTGCTCCCCGTAAGAGACGAGTGCGCGCAGGGCGAGAACGATGATGAGGATCGCTCCCTGCGCACCGATCTGCCAGTCCGGCGATATCTTGAGGAAGATGAGGAACGACCCCGCCAGCGCCAGGGTGAGGGCACCCACCACCGCACCCAGCGGCGACACGCGCCCCCCGATGAACTCGCCACCGCCCAAGATTACACCGGCAATCGAGTAGAGCGTATAACGGTCCGCCACATGCGCGTCTCCCGATGTGGTGAGGCCCAGCAGAGCGAGCCCCGACAGCACGCCGAAGAAGCCCGCGAGCATATACATGACGATCTTGGTCTTCAGCATGGACCAGCCGGCGCGCGTCAGCGCCTTGGGGTTGCCGCCCGCGCCACGTGCGATGACGCCATAGGATGAGAGCATCAACGCCAGATGAACCAGGACCCCGATCACCACTGCGGCGATGATGGGGAAGGGCACGTAAGGCACCTGCACGCCCATCAAGCTCTTGAGCCACAGCGGCGCCTTGCCGCCGGGCGATGGCAGGATGAGCACGGCAATCCCCAGCCACACGAAGGAGAGGCCGAGCGTCACCACGATCGAAGGCAGGTTGCGCAGATGGATCAGGGCTCCCACCGCGCCATAGGCGGCAATCAGCACCAGAAGCACCAGAAGCCCCAGGAATGGATTCTCGAACAGCAATGTCGCGCCCACGCAGCTCACCAGGCCGACGAAGGGCCCGATGGAGAGATCGAGGTCGTTGACGGTGATCACGAACATCTGCGCGATGGTGGCAAGCGCAATCGGCACTGCATATTGCAGCATCAGATTGAGCCCGAAATAGCTCATGGTCCGCGGCTGCACATAGAAGGTTGCGGCCAGCACGATGGCAAGCGACAGGAAGGGCAGGGCCTGGCGCAGAAGCCGGCGGTTCATGCCGCATGCTCCGCAAAGCTTGCCTGCAGCACCTTCTCTTCCGTCAGATCGCCGGCAGCAAGGCTGGCAACAATGGCGCCATCGCGGAAGACGTAGGCCCGGTCGCAATGGGTGAGTTCTTCGATCTCGGTCGTGTACCAGATGAAGGTGCGGCCCTTTTCGGCTTCCGCGCGGATCATCGCATAGACTTCCTGCTTGGTGCCGATGTCCACCCCGCGCATCGGATCATCCATCAGAATGATCGTGGCGTCAGACGCCAGCGCGCGGGCGAACAGCGCCTTCTGCTGATTGCCGCCAGACAGTGTGAGAATGTTGTTGTTCACGTCCGGCGTGCGGATCGCCATGCGAACCTTCCACTCTTCGGCCAGCCGCTGCTCCGCCGCGAGGTCGATGAGGCCGCCCTTGCGCAGGGCTTTGAGGGACCGCGCGGTGATGTTGCGGCCGATGGACCAGAGATTAAAGGCGCCATCTGACTGCCGGTCGCCAGCGATAAAGGCCGAAGCACCCTGTACCTGTGCCTGGCGGCGCTCATAGATCTGCAGCAGCATGCGGGTCTGGCCGTGGCCTGCAAGCCCGGTGAGGCCGATCACCTCGCCCTTCCTTGCTTCGAGGGCTGCCGTGCCGCCGGTGCGGGGCAGGGCCTTGACCAGTGCTTCGCCAGTGGCGGTGCGCTCCACCCCACGCGCGTGCTCGCGCGCCTCGGAGCCCATGGCGGCCACCAGGGAGTTGCGGGTGAAGTCCGCCGCCTTCCGGTCCGCCACGGTTTTTCCGTCCTTCATCACCACGATACGGTCAGCCGTGGAGAGGATTTCGCCGAGGAGATGCGAGATCAGGATGATGGAGGTGCCGCGCGCCGTCTCCGCCTTCACATAGGCGAGAAGCTGTTGCGCTGTCACGGCGTCGAGAGAGGATGTGGGTTCATCGAGGATGACGAGGCGCAGGGGACCTTCGGTGACGGTGAAAGCCCGGGCGATTTCCGCCATCTGCCGCTGGCCGATGGCGAGGCCTGCGATCTCATCATCGGGATCGATTCCATGGCCGGGGAAGATTTGATCGAGCTTCTGGCGGATCAGGGCGCGCGCCCGCGCCTTCCAGCCGAAGCCTTTGAGCGCGCGGTGCACGATCCGCACATTCTCCGCCACTGTCAGATTGGGGCAGAGAGAAAGCTCCTGGAACACGCAGCGCACGCCTTCGGCCTGTGCGGCGGCGGCCGTCCATGCGTGCGTGAGGGGCTGGCCGCCTAAGGACAGCGTGCCGGCAGAGGGCGTCAGATTGCCGCTCAGCACATGCATGAGGGTGGATTTGCCTGCACCATTGTGGCCGACAAGGCCCAAGCATTCGCCGGCGGCGACCACCAGGTCGACACCTGCCAAGGCGCGGACGGCGCCGAATGATTTTTCGACGCCGTCCAGTCTGATGGCTTCAGATGCCAAGGTCTTACTTGCCTGCGACGACCTTTGCAGCGTCTTCGGCGGTGTATTCGACGTTGGCCACGCCGCCCTTTTCCGTGGTGGCGAGATTGGCTTCCAGCGTGTCCTGGTCGATGCGCAGGAACGGCACGGTCAGGTCCTTCGGCACGTCCTTGCCGTCAAGGATCATCTGCGCCACCCAGAAAGCGAGCGTCGAGACGCCCGGTGCGATCGAGACGGACATGGTCTCATAGCCGTTCTTGTCCTTCTGCTCCTTCCACCACTGCAGCTCATCCTGGCGGTTGCCCATGATGATGGTGGGGGTGGGGCGCCCGGCGGCCGCAAAGGCCTGGGCCGCGCCATAACCGTCACCACCTTGCGTGACGACAGCCTTGACCTCCGGCAGAGACGGCAGAATGCCGGCTACGGCCTTCTGCGCCACTTCCTGGGCCCAGTCACCGTGGACGGAGCCGACGATCTTGAACTGCGGGTTCTTGGCGACCGTCTCGTTGATGCCCTTGGAGATGGCGTCATCGACGAACACGCCGGCAAGGCCGCGGATCTCGAGCAGGTTTCCGCCGTCGGGCATCTTCTTGGCGAGATACTCGACTTCGGACGCGCCCATCTTCTCGAAGTCCACAGCAATCCGCCAGGCGCAGGGCTCGGTCACGATGCCGTCGAAGGAGACGACGACGATCCCCGCATCGCAGGCCTGCTTGACGACGCCGTTCAGCGCGTCGGGTGAAGCGGCATTGATGACGATGGCGTTATAGCCCTGAAGGATCAGGTTCTGGATCTGGGCTGCCTGCTCGGTCACCTGATTTTCCGAGGTGGTGAAGGGGTCGGCCGCAGCCACGATCCCGGCCTCGACGGCAGGCTTCGTCACCTTGTCCCAGCTCTTGAGCATCGCCTGGCGCCAGGAATTTCCGGCGTAGTTATTGGACAGCGCGATCTTCTTGTCCTTGGTGTCCGCCATGGCAACGCCCGTGGCGAGCAGGGCAGAAAGCGCAATGGTGCAGGCAAGTGTCTTCTTCAGCATCTTGGGTCCTCCCGGAATGTGGAACCCCTCTTTCCGGGGGTTCATACTAATATGTTAGCAGGAATTGCGAGCGCTACAACCCGGTTGGACGAGGGCATCCAGCCATGCCGGTTGCGCCACGTGCCGCGGTGTTCTATAGGGTCTTCCATGTCCAACGCGCGGAACATCCCGTTCTTGTCAGCAGCCACGCCGCTGCCGCTTGCGCTTGGCCGCCTCCTTCTTAGCTGCCCCTGAGGGCCGGCCGGGCATTTGCCTTGGCTCTCCGGGGGCGAGACCGACCACACCAGCTAAGCCAGGCAATCCGAAAGTTCTGACATCATGATGATTTCCCCCCGCGAGAAGTATCGCCCGTTTCCGCCCGTTTCCCTGCCGGACCGGCAGTGGCCCAACCGCACCATCACCCAGCCGCCCATCTGGTGTTCGGTCGATCTGCGCGACGGCAACCAGTCCCTGATCGAGCCGATGGGCCCGGACCGCAAGCTCCGCATGTTCGATGCGCTGGTGAAGATGGGTTTCAAGGAAATCGAAGTGGGCTTCCCGTCTGCCTCGCAGACGGACTTTGATTTTGTCCGCCACCTGATCGACAACAACAAGATCCCCGATGGCGTCACCATCCAGGTGCTGACGCAATCGCGCGAGGAGCTGATCCGCCGCACCTTCGAAAGCCTCAAGGGCGTCAAGAGTGCGATCATCCATCTCTACAACTCGACCTCCGAATTGCAGCGCCGCGTGGTGTTCAAGCTGGACAAGGCAGGGATCGTGGACATTGCGGTGAAGGGTGCAACACTCATCCGCAGGCTCGAAGCCGAATTCGGGATGGAGGATGTAATCCGCCATGAATATTCTCCGGAAAGCTTCACTGGCACGGAGCTCGATTTCGCCAAGGAGATCTGCGAGGCGGTGATCGACTGCTATCAGCCCACGCCGCAAAAGAAGCTGATCCTCAACCTGCCTGCCACGGTTGAAATGTCGACGCCCAATGTGCATGCGGACCAGATCGAATGGTTCTGCCGCAACATCAAGATGCGCGATTGCCTGACGATTTCGCTCCACCCGCACAATGACCGGGGCTCGGCCGTTGCCGCAACCGAGCTCGGCATGCTGGCCGGGGCGGACCGTGTGGAAGGCACACTCTTCGGCAATGGTGAGCGCACCGGCAATGTGGACCTCGTGACCCTCGCCATGAACCTCTACAGCCAGGGCGTGGACCCGGGCCTCGACTGCTCGAACATCAATGAGCTCGTGCGCATGGCGGAATATTGCAATCAGCTGCCCATCCACCCGCGCCACCCTTATGCGGGGGAGCTGGTGTTCACGGCCTTCTCGGGCTCACACCAGGATGCGATCAACAAGGGCTTCAAGGCCATGGCGGCGTCCAACGCGCCGTTATGGGAGGTGCCGTATCTTCCCATCGACCCCATGGATCTCGGCCGCTCCTATGAGGCGGTGATCCGCATCAACTCGCAGTCGGGCAAGGGTGGCATCGCCTATATTCTCGAGAAGGAACACGGGATCGAGCTGCCGCGGCGCCTCCAGATCGAGTTCTCGAAAGTGGTGCAGGCCATTGCCGACGGGGAGGGAGTGGAGCTTCCCGCAGACCGGCTGTGGAGCGCCTTCGAGCGCGAATACCTCGAAGGCAATGGCCGCTACGGCTTCATCTCCCACAACGCCAGCACGGACCATGCCGAGCAGGATGTCGTCGCCAAGATCACGGCGGACGGTAATCTCAAGACCATCCTCGGCCATGGCAATGGCCCGGTCGACGGCTTCGTGGATGCGATCCGGAAGGAGTCGGGGCTCAGCTTCGATGTGGCCGATTACCGTGAGCACGCGATGGGCATGGGGGCCAATGCAACAGCCGTTGCCTATGTCGAATTGCGCCTGGGCGACGGCTCCAGCCTGTTCGGCGTCGGCATAGACAAGAACATCGTCGTGGCCTCGCTCAAGGCGGTTGTTTCGGGCGTCAACAGGGCGCTCAAAAAACAGTAGACGGGCGGCGGCGGGCCATGTACTAAGCCCGCCATCGGCCCCGGTGTTGCGGGGCCGAACGTCCTTACAGGGCGGGCGATTAGCTCAGGTGGTAGAGCAGCTGACTCTTAATCAGCGGGTCGTAGGTTCGAGTCCTACATCGCCCACCATTCCCGATCATGCCAGGAATGATGGACCTACGCGGTGGTGCCGTGCGCGGATGCGTGGTGCTTCCGGCCTGCGTGCGTTCGCTGTGGCACTTACCTCCGTTTCTTCTTCTTTGCCGGGTTGAAGGTCGCGGTCACGGTCTTTGCGGCTGACATTTCGATGATGCAGCGGTTCTTTTTGCGGCAGGCGCCTGACCAGCCGGCAAAGGTTGAACCGGTATCAGCCTCGGGTGTTACCGTCACGAAGGTTCCTTCGCTGAAGCTGGCCGAGCAGGCGCCGGTGCAGGTTTGAAACGCGCCGGCTGGTGAGAAGCTGACACCGCCTGTGCCCCTTCCCCTGCTGCGATAGTTCAAGGTCAATATGGGAGCCGTTTTGTATTCTGCCGTGACTGCGGTGGGTCCAGAGAGAATCAGCTTGCATGCACCGGTGCCGGAACACGCTCCGGACCAGCTCACGAAGGCCGCACCGGCGACAGGGGCGGGCTTCAGAGTAATTTCGGCTCCGGCCACGAAAGGCCGCGTGCAGTCGTCCGTGCAGGAGGAGGTGCCGCCGTCCGTGGAGAAGTTCACGCCGCCCTGAGCTTCGCCCGTCGCGGTAAAGCTGAGTTGCTGGAACGTGTCCAAGGCTGCTGCCACATCGATGCGCGGCTTGTAGAGGGTGACGCGGCCATCCCGGATGATCTTGCCGGTGTTCTTCAGTCCCAGCAGCAGATCGCCCGTGGCGCCTGTCGGATATTTCTGTTTCAGCAAGGCCCAGGCACCAGCCACATGCGGGGCTGCCATGGAGGTTCCCTCAAGGGTTTTTTCGCCGCCACCTGGCACGGATGACTTGATGCCGGAGCCAGGCGCCAACAGCGACAGGATGGAGGAGGTGTTGGAATAACAGGTAACCTGGTCGGCAACAGTGGTGCCGCATTCGCCACTTGAGTTGCCATCGGCCACTGCACCGACACTCACCGCAGAGGAAATGCAGGCGGGAAAGCTGATGGCATTGGTATAGCCTGCATTTCCGCTGGCCACGATGGTGGCGATGCCTGCACTTCTGAGGTTGGCAATGGCGGCGGTCAGGGCCGGAATTAACGTGTCGCAGTTGCCCTGGTACCGCCCGCTGCCCAGGCTCATGTTTACAGCTGCGATTGAGGTGGAGTCGCGAAGGGAGTAGATGTGGTTGAGGCCGAGGAGGACGTCGCTGAAGTAGGTGAGGCTGCGGGTGGAATCAAATGGGTCCTGGCTGAAAACCTGGACCGAGATGAGATTGGCGTCCTTGGCGACACCCGAGTAGCTCTCGCCGTGGCCCGCAGCGATTCCCGCCACATGGGTTCCGTGCTCGCAGTCAACAGGGCATGGCATGCCCGAGTCCGGGGAGACAGACGCTGTCGCACCGCCTGGGCACCAGCCCCCCTTTGAAAAGCAGGCTTCTGAGACCACTTTTCCGGCAAGGAACGGGTGATGCTTGTCCACGCCCGTGTCGAGGATGGCGATGGTCTGGCCCTGTCCGGTGAAGCCTGCGCTCCAGGCTTCGTTGGCGCGGATCAGCGGGATTGACTCCGCAAGCGACGTCCTCAGCGTGCCATCCTCGACGATGCTGATGACCTCGGGATCTGCTGCCAGCCGATCGAGTTCCTGGGGGGTGACGTCCATGGCCGCGAAGGGCAGAGATCCAAGGGTGCGGAACCGTTCCGGTGCGCGCCTGAGCGTGGCCGCGTAGCGCGCCTTGAGTGAGGCGCCCGCGGCGGCGATCTCCCGGCGCTGGTCGGCGCGCTCGCTGCTGTCCAGCTTTCCTTCAGCCGCAAAGGGAACCCGCAGGCCGACAATGACACTGATGCGCCCCTGCCGGGAAGCTGTGGCGCGCAGCGTCTGCATGTCTGCTTTCGGCTGTGCGGTTCCGGGCAAGGTCGAACTGCTGGCAGAAAGCAGAACCCGCTCAGTACCGGATGCAAGAGCTTGATTTGCGAAAAGGATCGAGAGTGTGGCCGACAGGGCAAACAGAATACGCCGCATGGTGCACCTTAGATAGTGAGATGCGCCATTTTAAATCAGAAAGGTATGAAGGAGAATTAAAAACGGAAACAATAAACCGTAAAAGTTGTATTTGTAATGCGAAGAAAAGGCCGCCTGCTGCCAGGCGGCCCCCGCCGGAATGGGTTAAAATCTCTTAGTAATACTTCCGGATGCAATCGTTGTATTTTTTCCAGTAGTAGTTGTTCCAGCGCTGGCTGCCGCGAACAGCTCCGCCCACGCCGCCGACGCCTGCACCTACGGCCGCACCGGTGCCGATGGAATGCTTGCCGCCCGCCAAACCGCCGATGATGCCGCCGACGACCGCGCCGCCGATGGCGCCGCCCACGGCGTTGCCGGTGGAGCGCTCATCGGCATAGTTCTCGGCCTTGCGCTGGCAATAGCGCCGTTCGCTGTTGGTCAGCGCCGCATAGCTGGGGGCTGCCATGTAGGTGGGCAGAATGAGAAGGGTGAGGGCGAGCAATGCCGCTTTTTTCATGTGGATTCTCCAGAAGCCGAAGCAAGTCTTATGAACGGGCGTGTCCGCCGGTGGGTTCTGCAACTCTGCCTTATGAGAACGGATTGCGCTGCAAACATGGCAAAGGCGGATTGTGACGCTGTTGGCAATCTCTCACAGCGGCGCTGCGGCGGCAAGGGGAGGTGGAACATTCAACGTCGTGGCCCGTTATGTGATCCCGGCTGCATGCAGCAGGTGCCCGCGCACTATTCCCGCCAGAAGGAGAGAACAGCCTTGCACACCATGGTCAACCCACAGCGTTTCATTGCACAGGAAATTTCTCTCAGCCCGCTGGCCCGTGGGCAATCTGCCGTCGTGCTCGGCGGGGTCCGCATTGGCCGCGTGAGCCATGCGCCAACGGGCGAAGGTAAATCAGTTTGGCTCTGGTCTCTCACAGGACCCTCCTGCAACAGCATGCCGGAGGTGATGATCACCTGCGGCGAAGCATCAACACTGGCCGATGCCAAGCTGGCGCTCCGCCACGCCTTCGACGGATGGCTGCGTTGGGCGCTGGCGCAGGAAGGCCCCGTGCACTGGCACTGGACCGAGGCAACAGCTGAACGAACATCAAACGAGATTGCAGGAGCCAAGCTCTCGCTCGCGATGTGAGCGCTAACGGGAACTAAGCAAGTCTACTAGGCGACATAAGAAAACTCCGCTGGATATACCGTCCAGCGGAGCGAAACTCTTTTGACAGCAGCGTGATCCACACGTAGCCTGCACCCTACCGAATACCCGGGGGGGATGTGATGCGAGGGGCACACGCAGCACGCGCAACGTTGTTGGTCTTGAGTTTCGGCTGCAGCGGATTGGCGGTGGCTGACGAAGCCTCGTTGCAGCCTCACTCTTCATCGGATGTCCGCAGGTTCGCGCTTGTGGAACATGACACTGTGAAAATGCCGAGCGGCCTCGCCGGCCTCTGCAAGCGTGATCCGTCCTTCTGCAGTGCGGTTCGCGCACCGCCGCACGATCTCAATCTCTCGCCCGCACGGTGGGATTTGCTGAACAGCGTCAATCTGAGCATCAACCACCGCATCACCTCAACGACCGACCTGCAGCTTTATGGCACGGCGGAATACTGGACGATCCCCGAGACGGCGGGTGATTGCGAGGATTACGTGCTGCTGAAGCGCCAGACGCTGGCGCGCCAGGGCGTTCCGGAAGCGTCTCTCCTCATCACCGTGGTTCATGATGAAAATGGCGAGGGGCACGCCGTTCTCACGGTTCCCACGGCCGGCGGAGACCTGGTGCTGGACAATCGGCGCGACGAAATTTTGCCCTGGTGGGCCACGGGCTATGATTTCGTGAAGCGCCAGTCGGAGGCTGACCCTGAGCTCTGGGTGTCACTGGGGCACGAGGAGCGCCAAACCACCAACATCGCCTCGGGGCCGAACAGGCCCTGAGCTGACGCCATTCCCGGCCATTGCGCCCGCGCTGCAAGCGGGGCAAAGCTCCCCCGCGAGATTGGTTCCAAGCGGGGAAAGCGGAATGCAGCGGCTCGAGTCTGAGCGCATGTTCGTTGCTGTGATGGAGACGGGAAGCTTCGCGGAAGCGGCGCGGCGCCTCGGCACCAGCTCTGGCCAGGCTTCAAAGCTGGTCTCCCGCCTCGAAGCCGACCTCGGCGTCCGGCTTCTCAACCGCACCACCCGCGCACTTTCTCCAACGGAGGTGGGCCAAGCCTATTACGAGCGCATCCGCCTGCTGATTGACGAACTCGATTCCCTTGGCGAGGCCGTGAAGAACCGTTCGGGTTCGGTGAACGGCAAGCTGAAGCTGACGGCACCGCTGTCCTTCGGCACCGCACAGCTTGCGCCTGCGCTGGTGGCGCTTGCCCAGCTTTATCCGGAGCTCATACTGGATGTCAGCTTCTCAGACCGTCTCGTCAATCTGGTGGATGAGGGCTTCGATGCAGCGGTGCGCATCGGTCAGCAGAGCGATGCCAGCCTCGTCATCCGCAAGCTTTGCGAATCGCGGATCGTGGCGGTCGCGGCTCCAGCCTATCTGGCCAAGAACGGAACGCCGAAACGGCCGGAAGATCTCAGCACCCACCACTGCATCGTCGATACCAATTTCAAGGAGCGCGAGGCCTGGCCATTTCGTGAGAAGGGCCGGGCCATGTCGGTCACGGTCAGAAGCAGGCTGTTTCTCTCCAATGCCGATGCCTGTGCGGCGGCGGCCGGGGCAGGGCTGGGCATCACGCTTGTTCCGAGCTTCGTCGTGGGGGCTGCCATCAAGTCTGGCGCATTGGTGCCGCTGCTGCTCAAGTTCGCGCCGCCCCCCGTGCCCATCCAGGTGGCCTATCCCCCGGGCCGCCACCTGGCGCTGAAAGTCAGGGCGCTGGTGGATTTCCTGGCGGAGCGATTCCGTGGTGAACCGGAGTGGGACCAAGGCTGGTAGTAATTATTCCTTCCATTTCGGAAGGAATGATATGCCGGCATCATCCATTATCATCCGTAACAAATCGAGTTACGTTTCCTCGCATCGCGACCGGCATTTCCGCCGGTGAATTGAAAGGAAGCGTCCATGTCTTACACTGCCGCCCGTTCCACCCCGTTCTCCTCCGAAGCCAGCCGCGCTGATTATGCGGCCCTGCTGCTGCGGGTCACCATGGGCATCGCCTTTCTGACCCACGCCTGGCTGAAATACGCTGTCTTCACCCCCGCCGGCACCGTGCAGTATTTCCAGAGCCTCGGCCTGCCGGGCCCGCTCGCCTATCTCGTAATGTTCGCAGAGTTTGCCGGTGGCATTGCCCTTATCCTGGGCGTCTGGACGCGCTGGGTGTCCCTGGCGCTGTCGCCCATCCTGCTGGGCGCCGTCTTCGCGCATGCTGGCAATGGCTATTTCTTCATGAATCCCAATGGCGGCTGGGAATTTCCTGCTTTCTGGGCCGTCGCACTCGGCGTTCAGGCGCTGATCGGCGGCGGAGCCTTCGCACTGAAGCGCGGCTGATCCCATATCGTATGACATCAGGAGCCGGCCTGCGCACCGCGGCCGGCTCCTTCATTTTTGAAAGGATCCTCACATGCTCGTCGACGGCAAATGGTCAGGTGACTGGCACCCGGTTCAGGCAAAGGACCAGAAGGGCGGCTTCGTCCGCCAGACATCGCAGTTCCGGAACTGGGTCACGCCCGACGGCAGCGCAGGGATCACCGGGGAGGGCGGCTTCAAGGCCGAGGCCGGCCGCTATCACCTCTACGTGGCTTTAATCTGCCCCTGGGCGTCACGCACGCTCGCCGCACGCAAGGTGAAGGGCCTCGAGGACGTCATCTCTGTGTCGGTTGCCGAGCCCGAGCTTGATGCCGAAGGCTGGCGATTTGCGCCTGGCGCGGACCCCGTCAACGGCGCCCACCACATGCACCAGATCTATACCACCGCCGATCCGCACTACACGGGCCGCGCCACGGTGCCTGTGCTGTGGGACAAGCTTCGCGGAACCATCGTCAACAATGAATCAGCTGACATTCTCCGCATGTTCAACGCAGGATTCGGCAGCTTGGCGCGGAACGCGGCCGATCTCTATCCGGCACATCTCGCACCTGCCATCGACGCGCTCAATGCGGAGCTCTACGAGACACTGAACAATGGCGTTTACCGCTGCGGTTTCGCCACCACGCAGTTGGCCTATGAAGAGGCTTTCCATGGCGTGTTCGCCATGCTCGACAAGCTTGAGGCGCGGCTTGCCGCCGGACCCTGGCTCTTCGGTGAGGCGTTTACGGAGTCGGACATAAGGCTCTTCGTGACGCTGGTGCGCTTCGATGCGGCCTATCACGGGCTGTTCAAGGCCAATCTGCGCCGCATCGTGGATTATCCGCGGATCAACGCCTATCTGCAGCGCCTGCTCGCCATTCCGGCCCTTCGGGAGACGGTGAACATTCCCCACATCAAGCGTGGGTATTATTCCATCAAATCGCTGAACCCCTCCGGCATCGTGCCGCTCGGCCCCGCCGGGCTGTCGTTCGAGGGCACCGGCCTTTGAGCCAGGCACTGGATTTGGAGGCCGGTTTGTCCGATCATGTGGTTGACAGGAAAGTGCAATCCACATGGCAGAGCTCAGCATCCGCATCGATTTTGGTCCCGGCCTCCGGGTGGGGCCAGGCAAGATCGCCCTTCTGGAGCAGATCGCGGCGCTGGGCTCGATCTCGGCTGGCGGCCGCGCCATGGAAATGTCTTATCGGCGCGCCTGGGAACTGATCGAGGAGCTGAACACGATTTTCGGGAAGCCCGTCGTTCAATCGCGCAGCGGCGGCAAGAAGGGTGGCGGCGCCACCCTCACACCCTTCGGCCTCAGCCTGATCTCGCGCTACCGGGCAATGGAGCGGGCAGCGGCGGCGGCGACCCAGCCTCATCTCGATGCCTTGAGCGCTGAGTTTCAGCGGCCATAGCGCTTTTACCCTCTGGTCAGTGCGGAATCGGGTGACGGACCGCTGACAGATACGGCCTTCACCACCGCAAAGGCGCGTGTTCCGGGTGCGAGGCCGAGGGCATGGGCGGAGTGCCGGGTGATGCGCGCCACGACGGCCGCACCCCCGCAATCGAGCCTGACATTGACTGAGGCCTGGCCTGCCTGGGAGATCTCCGCCACGGTGCCACGCAGTATGTTCAGTGCACTGATTTTCTGCGGCTCTTCCAGCGCCAGAATCACATCCCTGGCGCGGATGCGGACGCGGGCAGGTGTGCCTTCGGGGCCGATGCGGCCCGGCACATAGATATCGCCTGCGGCAGAGGTCAGCCTCGTCAGGTCAAAAGTCGTGTCATGGGTGGCCACCGTCATGTCGATGATAGCACCGCCTTCGTCACGATCGTCCTCGGGGACGAGGTCAAGCCGCTGGGCGATGTCGGCGGCGGGCCCGAAAGCGGCGAGGCGGCCCTGGGAAAGAACGGCGACATCATTCGCCAGCCGCATCACCTCCGCCACCGAATGGCTGACATAGACGATGGGAATGCGCAGTTCGTCCCGGAGGCGTTCGAGATAGGGCATGATTTCCGCCTTGCGCGCGGCATCGAGCGAGGCCAGCGGCTCATCCATCAGCAGGAGGCGCGGTGAGGCGAGAAGTGCGCGGCCGATGGCGACGCGCTGTTTTTCTCCCCCTGAGAGATCGCGTGGGCGGCGCTTCAGTAAATGTCCGATGCCCAGCAGTTCGACGATCTTGCCGCGCGCGGCATAGCGTTCCGCGCGTGGCGTGAACCATTCGCCATAGGCGAGGTTGCTCTCAACCGTCATGTGCGGGAACAGGCGCGCATCCTGGAACACATAGCCGATGCGGCGGCGCGGCGGGGAGAGGTTTATGCCTGCTTCGGTGTCAATCAGCGTTGTATCGCCAACCTTGATCCGCGCATGGTCCGGCTTCAGCAATCCGGCAATCACGTTGACGAGGCTGGTCTTGCCGCAGCCCGACGCGCCGAAGACGGCCGTGAGGCCCTGGAGGCTTTCGAAGGAGACTTCGAGCGAAAAACTGCCGAGCCTGTGGCGAACGTCAACCAGAAGGCTCATGCGGCAATCCGCTGCCCGGCGCGGCGCGCCAGCGCCTCCGAGATGATCAGTGCACCGAGGGATATGGCAACCGAAATCGCCGTCAGCCGCAGGGCGCCCGCATCACCGCCCGGCACCTGCGTGAGCGTGTAGATGGCGGAGGGCAGTGTTTGGGTTTCGCCCGGAATGTTGGAGACGAAGGTGATGGTAGCGCCGAATTCGCCCATGGCCTTGGCAAAGCACAGGATCATGCCGGCAATGATGCCGGGAATGGTCAGGGGCAGGGTGATGGTGAGAAAGACCCAGGCAGCATTGGCGCCAAGCGTGGACGAGGCCGCTTCGAGCTTCGTGTCCACTGCCTCGATCGAAAGCCTGATGGCCCGCACCATGAGCGGAAAGCCCATCACCGCGCAGGCCAGTGCCGCGCCCGTCCAGCGGAAAGCGAAGACGATGCCGAATTGCGCGAGGAAGGCCCCGATCGTTCCCTTGGTGCCGAAGGTGAGAAGCAGGAGATAGCCCGTCACCACTGGCGGCATCACCAGCGGCAGATGCACGATGCCGTTCACGAGGGATTTTCCCCAGAACTCCCGCCTGGCCAGGAGGAAGGCCACGGCCAGCGCCAGCGGCAGGCTGCCGATCATCGCGACGGTCGCCACCTTGAGGCTCAGATGGACCGCACTCCATTCATCCGGGCTGAGGCCGAACCAGCTCATGGTGCGGTCCTGGCGAGCGGCACCTTCTCCCATTGCTCCGCAGCGGGAGAAGGGAAAATTGGCGATGTCTTGCAGATGGGCATCGGGGTCCAAAACGTTATAGCCACACGACTATTACACATGTCCCACCCGGACGTCACGGCTTCCCTTGGATCGACTCGATGTAATGCACCAGGCCTGCAATGCGGCGGGAGGCGTCGTCGGAGGCCTTCATGGCGTCTTCGATGCGGGTGCTCTGGCCCACCCCTTCGGTCACGAACACGTCTCCCCAGATCGGCATTTCGCGGGTGCCGTGGCCGTCCGGCATGTCGAGGCCGGCGATGGTCTCGAACACGCGGTCTTGCGGGAAGCGGCCGTATTTCGTGGTGATGACGGTCAAATCCGCCGGCTTCTTCGGCAGATGTTCGGCCTGCGGCCCATCGCCCTTGCCGTTCTCGCCATGGCAGGGGGCGCAGAGGCGGTTGAAATCCGCCTTGCCTTGCTCCAGCGCCTCATCCGCCAGCGCGGGGGAGGCAAGCAGCATCAGGGCGAGCAGGGGGCGGAGCATCCGGTTCACGCGAGCTGCCCAATGTCCCGCAGCATGTCCACGAACCACGGCGTCTCCGAGTCGAAATGCTTGCCGCCCTTAATGCGCGGAAACTCGATGGCGCGCAGCTCATCGCCACGTTCCTCATCATGGCCGATGACGCCGGAGACGCCCGCAAGGCCTGAGTCCACCGCCACATGCACCATGGCGCGGATCAGATCGAGGTCTGCGCGGTTGGCCGCGGCAGAGCGGCCGAAATAGCCGGACTTCTGCACCAAAGTCTTGTCCGCACCGATCTTCTTGGCGAATTGCTTGCCGAACCAGTCTCCCACCTTCACCTGGTCAAGGCGCACATGGCCGAAGGCATCGCGCTCCACCTTGTCACCCTTGGCTTCGAGTTCGGCCACGATCTCCTGCACGCAAGCGCCCTCGCTCACGAAGATCGAAACCGAATCCTTCTCGTCCATGACACGGGCCAGGCGCTTGGCCTCCGCCTCGATGTCGATTGCCATCTCAGGAATATAGACGGCGTCGATATCCTTGTGCTTCCGGGAGAGGTTGAACTCGGGCAGGAATTCAAGCTTGTCGAGGCGAAGCCGCCAGTCACGCGCGGTGGCGGCGGTGAGCCAGCCGCAATGGCGGCCCATCACCTCATGGATCACCAGCTGGCGGGAAGAGGTGGACTGCTCGTTCACGACATTTTCGAAGAACACCGCACCCTGTTCCGCCGCCGTCCAGGCGCCCAGCGTCTGGCGGATCGGCATCACGTCATTATCGATGGTCTTGGGCAGGCCCACCACGGTCAACTCATAGCCATTGGCGTGGAGATAGGCGGCGAGATCGGCGGCGGTCGTGTTCGTGTCATCCCCGCCGATCGTGTGGAGGATGGTGATCTTGTCCTTGACCAGCTGGCCGGCCGCAACCTTCAGCGGATCTTCGCCGTCCTTAACGAGGCCGCGCTTCACGCAATCGGCGACGTTCGTAAGCTTCACGCGGCTGTTGCCCAGGGGAGACCCGCCATGGCCGTGCAGCACATGCGCGCGGCTGCGCACTTCCGGCGTGACCGGAATCGACTTGCCCTGGAGGAGACCCTTGTATCCTGAGAGGTAGCCGATCATCGGCGCATCGGGTGCGAGCTCGGAATAGCGCTCGATCAATCCGCCCACGGCGGAGGAGAGGCAGGGGGCAAGTCCCCCGGCGGTGAGCATGGCGATTTTCTGGTGCTGGGTCATCTCTCGTCAACTCCGTAGGCGGACCGGCACCGAGGACTAGCACTTGGCCGGGAATTCGCAAATCTCCAATGGGTTGGGGGCTGGTTTTCGATTTTCATTGAAGGATGGGTTCCCTCTTCCTACCTCTTTCATCGTCAACCCTGAAGAGAGGTTTTGGAGATGACAAGTTCGGCTTCGGCTGGTTTCGGTGAACGCAACGGCACCCAGGGGCGCCGCTGCGGGTTTGGCGGCATGAGCCGCTGGTCCCCCTGGGAGATCGGCGCGATGGTCGCCGGCTTCGTGGTGTTCTGGCCGCTGGGCCTGATCGCAATCTTCCTCAAGTGGAAGAACGGCGAAATGTGGAGAGGTTCCGGCGAGAGCGGTACGCCCTGGGCGGGCTTCAAGAAGCCTGATCTGGCAAGCTGGCGGTGGCAGCAGCCATCCTATGGCTTTGCAGGTTCGGGAAATGCGGCCTTCGACGCCTACAAGCGCGAGCAGTTGCAGCGGCTGGATGAAGAGCGCCGCAAGCTCGAGGATGAGCAGCGCGCCTTCCGTGATTTCGTGGAGCGCCTGCGCCAGGCAAAGGACCAGCACGAGTTCGACCGCTTCATGGCCGAACGCAACCAGACGCCGCCGGTGAACCCCACCGTCTGAGCGATTAACTGGTTACGAATTGAGAAGAGCCCGGCCATTGGCCGGGCTCTTTGCATATCAGAGTTCGGGTTCTTCCCGCGCTCCACGGCTTTGTGCCGGTGCGGGATCGGCCACCGGGCGCAGCGGGGGCGGCTTCCGTTCCGCGAAGACAGGGGGCCGTGGTGCGGGGCGCGCAGTGCCCGCCGGCGGATCTCCCAGGTTTGACGCAGAAGAGGTGTAAGCCTGGACGATGGCGGTGGCAGTGATGCCCGGTTCGATCACCATGTCCTGGCTGCCGCCGATCAGGACCAGATGTTCGACATTGTCCCGGCGCACCAGCACCAGGCGGCGGGTCTTGTCCAACTCATAATATTCGCTGATGCCGAGGCGCTGGCCGCGGCGGCCTGACATGCGCGGCGCAAAGGCGCGCCACACGCCGACGACGACAATCAGCAGCAGGAGAACGGCCGCAGCCGTGAGGATGGTCGGCAGGTTCTCTTTCAGGAAGTCCATCGCCTTATTCTCTCTCCGACGGGTGACAGTGCTGGGGTCTGGCCGCGTGCCCCCCGATTGGCCTCGCATTCCGATGCGCAGGACTCTGACGCCACGATAATCATTTGTAAAGCGGAGAAGAAAGGGTGCTACGGGGCAATTCCGCACTGCGGCCAATGCCCTATACTGCTCTTTGATTCGGGGTGGGCATGCATGACGTATAGGAACGCGCCGGCAAGAGGCGAGACTGCGGCGGCTCCGGGTGCTGCACGCGGCCGCATGGTTGTTGCGGTGCTGCTGGCCGCACTTTCAGCCGCAGCGGTTGTGTTCGGCGTTCAGCATCTGCCAGAAGGCGATCCGCGCTGGCTCCTTTGGGCGGGAGCGGCGCTTGCGGGCCTGGGGCTTCTGGCATGTTTTTCGCTCATTGCGGGAATTCTCCGCGTGGGTGGCGGACGCGAAGGTGCTGGCGAGCCCTTCCTCGATGCGGTGACGGCAGCAATGGGCCACCCTCTGGTGGTGACGGACGCGCATGGCCGCGCGCTCTATGCCAATGCAGCCTACCTGGCGCTGTCCAAATCTGGGCCAGCGGGCGGACGTCTGATCGGGATGGATGTGCTGTTCACGCCCTATCCGGAATTCTCGGCACCCGTCTACCAGCTGTCCCAAGCCGTGATGGAGGGGCGGAGCGAAACGCGCGAGCTGCGCGTGGCGGAAGGCTCGGCCGCACCCTGCGCCAGGCCTGGCCAGCCGGTGTGGATCAGATTGTCCGTGGCGCCGGTCATCGCCGAAGGAAAGCCGCTGCGGCTTTGGCAGCTTGAGGACATCAGCGAAGAGCGGGCGCGCCAGGAGCAGGCCTTCTCCAGGCTCCAGTTCATCATCACGTATCTGGACAATGCGCCGGCGGGCTTCTTCTCCACGCTGAGCGACGGCAATGTGGATTACATCAACGCCACGCTGGCGCAGTGGCTGGGGATCGACCTGACCGAAGCGCAGAATGCGAGCATGAAGCTTTCGGACCTCCTGGGCGAAACGCCCGCGCGGCTGATCGCGGGCCTCGCCGTCAGGCCCGGAGCGGCGGTCACTGAAAGCTTCGGCCTCGACCTGCGCAATGCCGGAACCGGCAAGCTGTTTCCGGTGCAGCTCATCCACCATGTGGAGTTCGATGCGGAAGGTGTGCCCTCGCCGTCGCGCACCATCGTGGTGCCGCGCCACCTTGCAGGCACCTCCGCCGCGGGTGGCGAAATCTCGGCCCCGCGCCTTTCGCGCTTCATCAACAATGCGCCGATCGGCATTGCCGAAATCGACAAGGACGGCATCATCCGCATGGCCAATGCCGCCTTTATCGATCTCTCGCCCAAGGTTCGCCGCGGGGCGGAGCTGACGGGGGCCATCACCGAGGGCGAGCGCGCCACGCTGCTGCAGACCTTATCCGCAGCGCTCAGGAATGAAGGCAGCCTGCACCAGATCGAGGCCAATGTGGCGGGCGCCAATCCGCGCAACGTGCTGTTCAGCTTTACCAGGCTCGCCGCCGAGGATGACACGGCGGTGGTCTTCGCGGTGGACAAGACGGAGAACAAGTCGCTCGAAGTTCAGCTGGCGCAAAGCCAGAAGCTGATGGCGGTGGGCCAGCTTGCCTCCGGCATCGCGCATGACTTCAACAATGTGCTGACGCCGATCATCGGCTTTGCCGATCTGCTGCTGGCCAAGATGCGCCCGACCGACCCCGCCTTCGCCGATGTGATGAACATCAAGCAGAATGCCAACCGCGCGGCCAATCTCGTGCGCCAGCTTCTCGCCTTCTCGCGGAAGCAGACGCTGCAGCCCAAGGTGCATGTGCTGACGGAAGCCCTCTCGGACCTCGGCAATCTGCTGGGGCGGGTGCTGGGCGAGAAGGTGGCGCTGAAAATCACCCATGACAGGGACCTGGGGCTGGTGCTGGTCGACATCCACCAGTTCGAGCAGGTGATCATCAACCTCGCGGTCAATGCCCGTGACGCGATGCCCAATGGCGGCACGCTGACGGTGCGGACCTTCAATGTGCCGCTCGAAGAGTCGCGCAGCATCATGCCGTCACTCATGCCGCCTGGTGAATATGTCGCCTGCGAGGTTCAGGACACGGGCAGCGGCATTCCGGAAGCGATCCGCGAGAAAATCTGGGAGCCTTTCTTCTCCACCAAGGATGTGGGCAAGGGCACGGGCCTTGGCCTTTCCACCGTGTATGGCATCGTCAAGCAGACGGGTGGCTTCATCTTCTGTGACAGTGAAGTGGGCAAGGGCACGACCTTCCGCATCTACCTGCCGCGCTACTATCCGCAGAAGGCGGATGAACAGCCGGTGGAGGAGAAGCCCGCGGAACAGCCCAAGCGTGACTATACCGGCAAGGAGCGCATTCTGCTGGTCGAGGACGAGGATGCGGTGCGTGCCTTCGCCCTGCGCGCCCTTGCCTCGCGCGGCTACACCGTGGTCGAGGCGGATTCGGGCGAGAGCGCCATCGAGAAGATCGACATGGACGAGAAGGGCTTCGACCTCATCATCTCCGACGTCGTGATGCCGGAGATGGACGGCCCCACATTGCTCCGTGAGCTGAGGAAGCGCGGCGACGAGACCAAATTCGTCTTCGTCTCGGGCTATCCGGGTGAGCAGTTCGAACAGGACCTCGAGGGCCATTCCGGATACAGCTTCATGCCCAAGCCCTTCTCGCTGAAGCAATTGGTTGAGAAGGTGAAGGAAGCGATGGAAGGGTAAGCCTTCACCCCAGTTCGAATGTGGTGATGCCGAAGACCTTCGCCGTGTCGAGGGCCGGTGTGGACCCACGGTACATGCGTGCGGTTTCGAACATCGGCTGAAACCCGAGCGAGACAGCCAAGTCAATCGCCGCGGGATTGGTGCCGGGCGTATCGAGAAAGATCATGCCTTCGGGCGCGCGCGTGAGGAGACCCCGGAGGATCGTTTCGGCATCTGCCACCGTGTCCGCGAAGAGCGGCCCCAGCTTGAAACCTTCATGGCAGGGGCGGATCACGCCGTAGCCTGCAATCTCGCCGCCGCGCCGCAGGGCCATTCCCTCATAGCCCAGCCAAGCCTGCAGGAAGCCCCGGCGGGAGGCGGGGAACAGGTGGTGGCGCTGTTCGAAGCGATCGACCTCTTTTGCATCCCCGGGCCCCAGCGGGTTGAGGGCCAGGTCCAGCTGGGCGTAGCCGCCGGGTTTGAGGCCGCCATAGCGAATGTTCTCATGGGCCAGAACGAAGCCCGATTTGCGGTAGGCCGGCTGCTGGGCCTTCACCCCGTCAAGGCCGATGGTTGCGGCCGTGCAGCGCGCCAGCGCCGCGGTCCAAAGCTGGAGCCCTAGCCCCTGGCCGCGGAATTCGGGGCTTGCGATGTAGAAGCCGAGGAAAGCAAATTCCGGCGAATAGGTGACGAGCGAGATTGTCGCCGCAAGCTGGCCGTCCACATACAGGCCGGAAAAGCCATCGGGATCGGCCGCGGCGAAGGCCTCCGCATCGCGCAGGCCCGGGTTCCAGCCTTCACGGCGGGCCCATTCGACGGCGGTGCGAATGCCGTCCAAATCAAGTGTCCTGATCTCCTGGCCCATGGAAGCCCTTGCCCCTTTTTGAGATGCGTGCCCCGGTGAATCATCCTAATCCATCCGGCGGCATCACAGGGAAATTCATCATGGATACGCTCGCCAATCTTTCCCGGCAGCTGGCGGAAGGGCAGACGACCTCGCGGGAGCTGGTCGAGCGCGCGCTGGCCGCCATCGCAGACCCCTCCGGCGAAGGTGCGCGTGCCTTCATCTCCGTCGATGCGGACGGCGCCCGCGCGGCCGCCACCTTTCACGATGGGCAGCGCCAGCGGGGCCGTGCGGCTTCGGCCCTTGCCGGCATTCCGTTTTCCGCCAAGGATATTTTCGACCTCAGCGGCGAGGTGACGGCGGCAGGCTCCAAAGTGCTGAAGGGGGCAGCGCCGGCCACGGCGGATGCCATTGCCATTGCGCGGCTCAAGGCCAAGGGCATGATCGTCATCGGCCGCACCAACATGACGGAGTTTGCCTATTCGGGCGTGGGCCTCAACCCGCATTACGGCACGCCGCGCTCGCCTTATGATCGGGCCACGGGGCGCATTCCGGGGGGATCTTCTTCCGGCGCTGCCGTCTCCGTTGCCGACCGCATGGTGAGCCTCGGCATCGGCACGGACACGGGCGGCTCCTGCCGCGTGCCCGCCAGCTATTGCGGCATCGTGGGCTACAAGTCGAGCCACGGGCGCGTGCCGCTCACCGGCTGCTATCCATTGTCGGCGAGCTTCGATTCGATCGGGCCGCTGGCCAACTCGGTTGCTTGCTGTGCCACGGCGGATGCCATCATGGCGGGCGACTGGGATGGGGTGGTGCCGAAGCGCGAGGCCCGTGGCCTGCGCTTTGCCGTGCTCAAGGATTTCGTTCTGGACGGGCTGACGCCCGAAGTCGGGCGCTGCTTTGAAAGGGCGCTCAGCCGTCTTGCGGCGTCCGGCGCCGGGATGACGGACCTTGCCTTTCCAGAACTGCGCGAAATTCCTTTGATCAACAGCAAGGGCGGCATCGTCGCGGCGGAGGCCTGGCACACGCACCGGGCGTTGATGGGAAAAGCAGGTGAAGACTATGACCCGCGCGTCAAGCTGCGCATCGAACTGGCCCAGGGCATCAGCGCTGCCGACCTCCTCGATTATCTTGGCCGCCGCCGCGAGATGATCGGGCTGTTTGCGGAGCGCTTCGCCGGGTTTGATGCGGTGCTGCTGCCCACCACGCTGAACACACCGCCGGCAATTTCCGAGCTTGGCGCGGATCAGGATTACATCAGGTTCAATGCCATGAGCCTGCGCAACACCTATGTGGGCAATTTCCTCAACAGCTGCGCGATCTCGCTTCCCATGCAGCAGCCGGGCGAGCCGCCTTGCGGGCTCATGGCGATGGCACCCTGGGGGCAGGACAGGGCGCTCTTCGGCGTCGCCGGGGCGGTTGAAACGGTGCTAGCTGAGATGTCGGAAATACACCGCTGATTCGCGTAGAAGTCGAAATGGCGGGCAAATAAGTAGATTGTTCCGCACACGAATGATCGTTCTGCTTTGTTCTACATTCGTCTGCCGCATTAACAATGTTTTCAAGATGATACGTATGTTCCACTTTTCACTTGCGGAACGAACGGAGATAGAACATATTACGAACACGAACCGCACGGCAAGGCTGAGACGGCCGCCGGTGGACCCATAGAGCATGAAGGAGTAAACCGATGGCACAGTCGAATCTTCGGGTCGTTGAAAGTTCCATGGACAAGAATAAAGCATTGGATGCGGCCCTGAGCCAAATTGAGCGGGCTTTCGGCAAGGGTTCCATCATGAAGCTGGGCGCGTCCACCGCGCTCGAGATCGAGGCGATCTCCACGGGTTCGCTGGGGCTCGACATCGCCCTTGGCATTGGCGGCTTGCCGCGGGGCCGCGTCGTTGAAATTTACGGGCCAGAATCCTCCGGCAAGACCACGCTGGCGCTGCAGACCATTGCCGAAGCCCAGAAGCGCGGCGGCATCTGCGCCTTCGTCGATGCCGAGCATGCGCTGGATCCCGTCTATGCCCGGAAGCTCGGCGTGAAGGTCGATGACCTGCTGATCTCCCAGCCGGATACCGGCGAGCAGGCGCTGGAGATTGCAGATACGCTCGTGCGCTCAGGTGCTGTCGAAGTGCTGGTGATCGACTCCGTCGCCGCTCTGACGCCGCGCGCCGAACTCGAGGGCGAGATGGGCGACCAGCTTCCCGGCCTTCAGGCCCGGCTGATGAGCCAGGCGCTGCGGAAGCTCACGGGCTCCATCTCCAAGACCAATTGCATGGTCATCTTCATCAACCAGATCCGCATGAAGATCGGCGTCATGTTCGGTTCGCCCGAGACGACCACGGGCGGCAATGCGCTGAAATTCTATGCTTCCGTCCGCCTCGACATCCGCCGCATCGGCGCCATCAAGGACCGGGACGAGGTGGTGGGCAACCAGACCCGCGTGAAGGTGGTCAAGAACAAGGTGGCACCGCCCTTCAAGCAGGTGGAATTCGACATCATGTATGGCGAGGGCATTTCCAAGGTTGGCGAGCTGGTCGATCTGGGCGTCACCGCGGGCGTCGTCGAGAAGTCCGGCTCCTGGTTCTCCTATAATGGCGAGCGCATCGGGCAGGGGCGTGAGAACGCCAAGAACTTCCTGCGCCAGAACCCTGACATGGCCAATGCCATTGAGGCCACCATCCGCTCCAATGCCGGCATTCTTGCCGCCGCCTTGAGCAATGGCACGGAAAAGGACGCTGACGCGGACGATTGAGCGTCAGCCCTCACCGTCTCTCTCCCAAGACCCGGGGGCACTTCCCAAGCATGCTCCCGGTTGCCCACGGTGTTTGCCCCACACCGCGCACGGCGCTCTCCGGTCTCCCTGGCCGGGGGGCGCTGCTCTCGTTTCTGTTCCGGCGCAGCGGGAGTCCTGCCTTCGCTGGATTAACGGCATCTCTTCGAATTGAGGCCCGGCGCCCTGGACTTGGTTAGTCTGGACAGGGCCGCTTCACGCCATTAAGACCGCCTGCAATTCCATTCACCATTTGCCGGGCGTCACATGACAGGGCTTGCACAGATCCGCTCTACCTTCCTCGATTATTTCAAGCGCCAGGGCCATGAGATTGTCGCCTCCTCGCCGCTGGTGCCGCGGAACGATCCCACCTTGATGTTCGCCAACTCCGGCATGGTGCAGTTCAAGAACGTGTTCACCGGCATGGAGAAGCGGCCCTACAGCCGGGCCACCACGGCACAGAAATGCGTGCGTGCCGGCGGCAAGCACAATGACCTGGACAATGTGGGCTATACCGCCCGCCACCACACCTTCTTCGAGATGCTGGGCAACTTCTCCTTCGGCGATTACTTCAAGCCGCAGGCCATCGAATGGGCCTGGTCGCTGGTCACCAAGGAGCTGGGCCTGCCCAAGGACAAGCTCACCGTCACCGTCTTCTCGGAAGATGACGAGGCACATGGGCTGTGGAAGAAGATCGCAGGCCTTCCCGACAGCCGCATCATCCGCATTCCGACGTCTGACAATTTCTGGTCCATGGGCGACACCGGCCCCTGCGGCCCCTGTTCGGAAATCTTCTTCGACCATGGCGACAAGATCTGGGGCGGGCCTCCGGGCTCGGCGGAAGCCGATGGCGACCGTTTCATCGAGATCTGGAACCTGGTGTTCATGCAATATGAGCAGCTCTCGAAAAGTGAGCGCGTGAGCCTGCCCAAGCCCTCGATCGACACTGGCATGGGGCTCGAGCGCATCGCCGCGGTGCTGCAGGGAACCCATGACAATTACGAAACCGATCTGTTCCGTGCACTGATCTCTGCCATCGTGGAGAAGACGGGCGTTCCGGCCACGGGCGAGAACAAGGCCTCGAACCGCGTGATTGCGGATCACCTGCGCGCCTCCTCCTTCCTGATTGCCGATGGCGTGCTGCCGTCGAACGAAGGCCGCGGCTATGTGCTGCGCCGCATCATGCGCCGCGCCATGCGCCATGCCGAACTGCTGGGCGCGCGCGAACCGCTGATGCACCGGCTGGTTCCCGCACTGGTGCGCGAGATGGGTGCTGCCTACAACGAACTGGTGCGCGCCGAAGCGCTGATCACCGAAACGCTCTATCTGGAGGAAACGCGCTTCAAGAAGACGCTGGAGCGTGGGCTCAAGCTTCTGGACGAGGATTCCGCAGGGCTCGCCAAGGGCGACACCTTCTCGGGCGAGACCGCCTTCAAGCTCTATGACACGTATGGCTTCCCGCTTGACCTGACGCAGGATGCGCTCAGGCCCCGCGGCATCACCGTCGATACGGCGCGTTTCGACGTGGCGATGGAAGCCCAGCGTGCGGATGCCCGCAAGGCCTGGAAGGGCTCGGGCGATGCCAAGACCGAAACCATCTGGTTCGAACTGCGTGAGCGCCTGGGGGCGAGCGAGTTTCTGGGCTACGCCACGGAGACGGCGGAAGGCATCATCCGCGCCATCGTGGTGGACGGCAAGGAAGCACAAAGCCTCGAAACCAGGCAGAAGGGCGCCATCATCGTCAACCAGACGCCGTTTTATGGCGAGTCCGGTGGGCAGACCGGAGACCATGGCGTGATCCGCACCGCCGATGGTGCGCTGTTCCGTGTGAGCGACACGCAGAAGCGCGTGGGCGATGTGATCGTCCATCTGGGCGAAGTGGTTCAGGGGTCCTTGAAGCCCGGCAATGCGGTTGAACTTGTGGTGGACCATGCGCGGCGAAGCGGCAACCGCATCCACCATTCGGCAACCCATCTGCTTCATGAGGCGCTGCGCCTCACGCTCGGCAGCCACGTGGCGCAAAAGGGCTCGCTGGTGGAGCCCAATCGCCTGCGCTTCGACGTTTCACACAACAAGCCGATGAGCCCTGACGAGCTCTCCCAGGTCGAGGCGATTGCCAATGAGATCGTGCTGCAGAATGACGGCGTCACCACCAGGCTGATGACGGTGGATGCCGCCATTGCCGAAGGCGCCATGGCGCTGTTCGGCGAAAAATATGGCGATGAGGTGCGGGTCGTCTCCATGGGCCGCAACAGCCATGGCGCGGGCCGGCCCATCTATTCCCTCGAACTCTGCGGCGGCACGCATGTGGGCCGCACGGGTGACATCGGCCTCATCAAGGTGATCGGCGAAAGCGCCTCCGCTGCGGGCGTCCGCCGCATCGAGGCGCTGGCGGGGCCCGCTGCGCGCGCCTATCTCGAAGAGCAGGACCGCCGCGTGCAGGCTGCGGCTGCGGCGCTCAAGGCGCCTGCCTCAGAGATCGTCACCCGCATCGAAACGCTGATGGAGGAGCGCCGGAAGCTCGAGCGCGAGTTGGCGGAAGCGAAGAAGCAGCTCGCCATGGGCGGCAGTGCGAAGGGCGGGGACGAGGGCATTTCCGAGGTCAATGGGGTGAAGCTGATGGCCCGCGTGCTGAAGGGCATTTCCCCCAATGACATGAAGGGCCTTGTCGATGAGGCCAAGGCCAGGCTCGGTTCCGGCGTGGTGGCGCTGGTCGGCCTCAATGACGAAGGCCGCGCCGGGCTGGTGGTCGGTGTCACGAACGACCTGACATCCCGTTTCAATGCCGTGGACCTGGTCCGGGCGGGCTCCGCCGTGCTCGGCGGCAAGGGCGGCGGTGGCAGGCCCGACATGGCGCAAGCCGGCGGCCCCGATGGCGCCAAGGCGGAAGAGGCTCTGGCAGCGGTCAGGGCGGCGCTGGGGTAGGTCCTACCAGACCGACGTCTTCGGCCTCTGCTTCAGGTGGTCAAGTGAGACCACTGAATGTTTGCGCTCCGTCCATTCCGTCACCCCAGCCTGCGCTGGCATGACTGTGCGAGCTGGGGAAGCTGATCTCGGTTAACCGGCTGTTGCTCTAGCGAAGGGGCGGCCAATCCGCTGTGTCATGGTCGGGATGCTGCAGGCTTTTGAGCTTCGCCAGGTCTTCCGGCGTGCGGTCGTCATCGGTGCTGTGCGATGGCAGGGTGGGCAGGGTGTCCGCCCAGGCGAGCTTGCTTTCAATTCCCACCACGTGGTCAGGCGCTGCGATTGATGGATCATCCAGCGAGCCGATGGCCATTTCGATTACGCCATGGCCCTCCTCCAGCATGAACAGCGGCGTGCCGCAGTCCCGGCAGAAGCCGCGCTGCACGATGGGGGAAGAGTGGAAGACCGCTGGCGTGCCGCGCGTCCAGTGGAACTGATCATGAGGCACGCTGACGAGTGGCGCCCCGAATGAGCCGAAGGCTTTCTGGCACATGCGGCAATGGCAGAAGCCGGACGGGCCCAGTGCCCCCTCGATCCGGTAGCGCACTGCGCCGCATTGGCATCCGCCCGTCACAGCTTCGGTCTTGCTCATCCTGCTCACCCTGATCACGCCTTGGGGAAGCCTAGCTTACGTTTCGAGAATTGCAATTCTGGCCTGTTTACTTCCCGCGCAACAAGCGGCATGGGAAGGAGCATATCACCCGACTTTGCTGCGCTGCAGCAACAACTGGAGGCATATGCATGGCTGTTGTGCAGGACGCTGGCGAGACGCCTGGCATTCCGGGCCCGGATCATGTCCACAGGCCACCGCATTTTCTCATTCTCGCGCTGGGTTCCCTCGGGGTCGTCTACGGCGACATCGGCACCAGCCCTCTCTACGCGATGCGCGAAGCGGTGCTGGCGGCGATGCGGAAGGATGGCGCCATCACCGAGGTGATGATCCATGGCGTGCTGTCGCTCATCATCTGGTCGCTCATCCTGGTCGTGACCGTCAAATATGTGCTGATCCTCCTCAACGCGGACAACAAAGGCGAGGGCGGCACGCTTTCCCTCATGGCGCTGGCGCAGCGGGCCATGGGAAAATCCGTGACGGTGGTGGCCGTGCTGGGCATGGTGGGCGCGGCGCTGTTCTATGGCGATGCCATCATCACGCCCGCCATTTCGGTTCTCTCCGCCGTCGAAGGCCTGAAGGTGCTGACGCCCGCCTTCGAGCCCTTCGTGCTGCCCTTGACGCTCGTGATCATCATCGGATTGTTCCTGGTGCAAGCGCAGGGGACGGGCCGGGTTGCTGCGTTCTTCGGCCCAGTCACGCTGATCTGGTTTTTCGCAATCGCCATTGCGGGGCTTATCCATATCTTCGATCAGCCGGCCGTGCTTCTCGCCTTCAATCCGCTGAAGGCCGTGCAGTTTCTGGAGCATCATGGCGTCATCGGGCTCGTGACGCTGGGCGCGGTGTTTCTCGCGGTCACCGGGGCGGAGGCGCTCTATGCCGACCTCGGCCATTTCGGCAAGCGGCCGATTCAGGCGGCGTGGCTGGTGATCGTACTGCCGGCGCTGCTGCTCAATTACCTGGGGCAGGGCGCGCTGCTGCTGACAGACCCTTCGGCCATCGACAACCCCTTCTACCGCATGGTGCCCAACTGGGCACTGGCACCCATGGTGGTGATGGCGACAATCGCCACCATCATCGCCAGCCAGGCGGTGATCACCGGCGCCTATTCGCTCACCCAGCAGGCCATCCAGCTGGGCCTCCTGCCGCGGATGGAAATCCGCTTCACGTCTGAATCCCATGCCGGCCAGACCTATCTGCCGCAGGTCAACTGGATGCTGCTTGCGGGTGTCATCGTGCTGGTGCTGGCCTTCAAGTCCTCAGGCGCACTTGCCACGGCCTATGGCATTGCCGTCACTGGCACCATGGTGGTGACGGCGGTCATGGCCATCGTCGTGATGTGGAAATACTGGCGCTGGCCCCTGTGGCTGGTGCTGCCCATCATGCTGCCGCTGCTCGCACTGGACCTGATCTTCCTCGGCGCCAATTCGCTCAAGATTTTCGAGGGCGGCTGGATGCCGCTGGCACTGGGCGCTGTCATCTTCCTTCTGATGTGGACATGGCGCGAAGGCTCAAGGCTCCTGGCGGAGAAGACAAGGCTTTCGGAAGTGCCGCTCAAGGACCTCGTCTCCTCGCTCACCCGAAGGCCGCCGCCAACCGTTGCCGGAACGGCGGTGTTCCTCACGGGCGACTCGGACAGCGCGCCCACGGCGCTTCTCCACAGCCTGAAGCACTACAAGGTGCTGCATGAGCGCAATGTGGTCTTTACCGTCAAGAGCGCCAATGTGCCCTCCGTTCCGGAGGCGCGGCGGCTTACGGTCGAACAGCTGTCGGACCGCTTCTGGCGGATCGAGGCGACGTTCGGCTACATGGAAAATCCCAACGTGCCGCGGACGCTGCTCTCCTTGCCGAAGGACGGCCTGTCCTTCAGCATGATGGACACATCCTTCTTCCTGTCCCGCCGGAGCGTCAGGGCTTCGAAATATCAGGGCATGCCGGTGTGGCAGGACAAGCTGTTCATCATGATGGCGAGGAACGCCAATGACGCCAGCCGCTACTTCAGCCTGCCGCCGGGGCGCGTGATCGAGGTGGGAAGCCAGGTGACGGTTTGATTATTGAAATGGGCGCCGTCATGGAGCGCAACTCTTCCTCGGATCTCACTTGACCGCCGGTGCACTACCCCGTCTCAAAATCCGGGTGCTGCAGGCTTTTCAGGTGTTCGCGCTGGTCTGCCGGAATATCGTCCTCCGTTGTGGAGCCCGGCAGCGTGTGGAAGGTGGCGAAGGCGGGGTGGCGGGATTCCAGTCCGTACTGGCACACGGGCGTCACGGCGTCCGGATGGTCGAGTGAGCCAATCGAGACGGAGGTCTTGTCGGACGTGTCATAGGCGAAGGTCAGCGGCGTGCCGCAGTCCTTGCAGAAGCCGCGCTCGACAATCTCCGAACTGCTGAAGTAGGAGGGCTCGCCCTTCGTCCACTGCAGGTCCGCTTTCTTCATGCTGACGAGTGCAGCAAAGAAATTGCCGAAGGCCTTCTGGCACATGCGGCAATGGCAGATGTGCGGGTTCTCGAGAGGTGCGGTGACCCGGTAGCGAATGGCGCCGCATTGGCAGCCGCCTGTGATGGGTGTCGACATAGTGTGAAGATCCCTCCCTCTCTTGCGTTGCCCCTGCGAAATCCTGCGCCCGGGGCATTGTTCCCGCATGTGGCTTTAACCTGCAAGGCGGTCAATGGAATACTCCACTGCCGTCATCCCAGCGCTGGCTGGGATGACGGTTTGCGTCAACATGCTGAGCAAAAGAAGCGGGATTCCGGCCTTCGCCGGAATGACGGAATCGAGAGATGTGAAGCGGCTTTCGCTGGGCTCCGGCCTCTGCGTCCTTCAGCCCATCGCCTTCTTCAGGTTGGCGTCCACCGCATCGAGGAAGCCTTCGGTTGAAAGCCAGCTCTGGTCGGGGCCGACGAGGACGGCCAGGTCCTTGGTCATCTGTCCGGCTTCGATGGTCTGGACCACGGTCTTTTCCAGCGTGGTGGCAAAGCGGTCGAGTTCGGCATTGCCGTCCAGCTTGGCGCGGTGCTTGAGGCCGCCGGTCCAGGCGAAGATCGAGGCGGCCGAATTGGTGGAGGTCTGCTTGCCCTGCTGATGCAGGCGGTAGTGGCGGGTGACCGTGCCGTGGGCGGCTTCGGCCTCGACCGTCTTGCCGTCAGGCGTCATCAGCACCGAGGTCATGAGGCCCAGCGAGCCGAAGCCTTGCGCCACGACGTCCGACTGCACGTCGCCATCATAGTTCTTGCAGGCCCAGACATAGCCACCCGTCCACTTCATGGCGGAGGCCACCATGTCATCGATCAGGCGGTGCTCATAGGTGAGCTTGCGCTTGTCGAATTCGGCCTTGAACTCGGCGTCGAAGATCTCCTGGAAGATGTCCTTGAAGCGGCCGTCATAGGCCTTCAGAATGGTGTTCTTGGTCGAGAGATAGACCGGGTAATTCCGCATCAGGCCATAGTTGAATGAGGCGCGGGCGAATTCCCGGATCGATTCATCGAGGTTGTACATCGCCATGGCGACGCCCGACCCTGGCGACTTGAAAACCTCGCGCTCGATCACCGTTCCATCCTCGCCCACGAACTTGATGGTGAGCGTGCCCTTGCCGGGGAAGGTGAAATCAGTGGCGCGGTATTGGTCGCCGAAGGCATGGCGGCCGATGACGATGGGCTGGGTCCAGCCCGGAACGAGGCGGGGCACGTTGGAGCAGATGATCGGCTCACGGAAGATGACGCCGCCCAGAATGTTGCGGATCGTGCCGTTGGGCGACTTCCACATCTGCTTGAGGTTGAATTCCTTCACGCGGGCTTCGTCCGGCGTGATCGTTGCGCATTTGACACCGACGCCATGTTTTTTGATGGCGTTGGCAGCATCGATGGTTACCTGGTCATTGGTTTTGTCACGGTTTTCAACCGAGAGATCGTAATAGTGAAGATCGACATCGAGATAGGGCAGGATCAGCTTCTGCTTGATGAGGTCCCAGATGATGCGGGTCATCTCGTCGCCGTCCAACTCGACAACCGGGTTCTGGACCTTGATCTTCGCCATGGGGAAAGCCTTCTGTTGCGCTCACGGGATATGGGGGCGGCTATAGCAGCCCAATGTGAAGGCGGCAATTCAGACTGTAGGCGGAGGCCATGCCTGTGGCGGGGCTTGAAATTGAGGCTTCGCCCGGTCCACTGTGCGCCCGGGGCAGGGTTGTGAGGGAATTGACGGACATGGAGATTTCGGAAACGCGCGTGATTGATGGCGGCGCGGCGGTGGAGCTTTCCTTAGGGGGTGAACGCCATCGCTTTCACGCGCTGTGGCTCAGGGACAATGCCCGCGATGAGAAGACGCGGAGCCCCGGCAATGGGCAGCGGCTGATCACCATTCTGGATATTCCAGCTGAGACGGTGATTGCAGAGGCCAAGGCCCAAGGGGGCCACCTCGCCATCCGCTTCGAGCCGGAGGGCCGGACCATCGCCTATGACGGCGCCTGGCTCGCCCGCCACGCCTATGACAGACATGAGCGGCGGGAACCGGGCTGGACCGGGCCCGCAATCGAGCGGTGGGACCAGCGCGTCCTCAACCATGTGCCATCCGAAAGTTGGGCGGATGTGACGGGCAATCGCCTGGCCCTGGGCCGCTGGCTTGCCGCCATCCGCCGCTATGGCTTTGCGGTGATGACCGGTACGCCTACGGAGCCCGGCACGCTGTGCAAGGTGGCGGAGCTGTTCGGCTATGTGCGGGAAACCAATTACGGCCGCTGGTTCGAGGTGAGGGCGGAGGTCAATCCCAACAATCTTGCTTATACGAATCTGGGCCTCCAGGCCCATACGGACAATCCCTACCGGGACCCGGTTCCCACGTTGCAGATTCTGGCCTGTCTTGAGAACTCCGTCGAAGGCGGGGATTCGATCGTGGTCGACGGCTTCAAGATTGTGGAGCGTCTCAAGGCGGAGAATGCGCGCTGGTTCGATCTCCTCTCCGGCCATGCCGCGCGATTTGCCTATGAAGGCTCCTCCGGTGTGAGGCTTAGGGCCAAGCGCCCGATGATTGAGCTGGGGCCTGATGGCGAGCTTCTCGCGGTGCGCTTCAACAACCGCTCGCTGGCCGCGGCCACGGACATTCCCTATGCGGACATGGCGGATTATTATGCCGCCTACCGCCGCTTCGCGGAGCTGATCGAGGATCCCGCCATGGAGGTGAGCTTCAAGCTCAAGCCCGGCGAACTCTTCATCGTGGACAACACCCGTGTCATGCATGCGCGCAAGAGCTTTTCGGGCACCGGCAAACGCTGGCTCCAGGGGTGCTATGCTGACAAGGACGGGCTTTATTCGACGCTTGATGCCATTGAGGAAGAAGGACTGCTGTCATGACGCTCGACCGTTCCAACATCGTGGAATTCATCGCCGATATCTTCGAGCGGCGCGGAGCCGAGTCCTATCTGGGAGAGGCCGTCAGCATGTCCGAGCATATGCTGCAGGGCGCTGTCCTTGCCGAAAAGGAGGGCGCGCCCGAAGAGCTGGTCGCTGCGGCGCTGCTCCACGACATCGGCCACTACACCTCCGAGTTCGGCCCCATGTCCTTAGGCGATGCGCGTGACAATCTGCATGAGGAGGCGGGTGCCCATGTGCTGGAGCCGTTCTTCCCGCCCGTCATCACCGAATGCGTCAGGCTGCATGTGCCGGCCAAGCGCTATCTCTGCGCCACCAACGCGGATTACTTCGACCGGCTGTCGGAAGCCTCCAAGCATACGCTGATGCTGCAAGGGGGGCCGATGAGTGCCGAGGAAGTGAAGGCCTTCGAGGCCCACCCTTATTGGCGCGAGGCCGTGAAAGTCCGGATCTGGGACGACGAAGGCAAGACGCCCGGTGTGGTGACGCCAGAGTTCCGGCATTACGTGCCGCTGCTGGAGCGCGTGGTGGCAGGGACATGACGTCCTTCGCCGGAATGACGGCAGTGATGAGTAGATGACCACCCTTCGTGCCTCTTCCGAAGCCAATGCGCTTCGGCATCCGAAATTCGTGCTCTACTGGCTGGCCATCGGCTGCACCTCTTTTGCGGTGCAGATCATGTCCGTGTCGGTGGGCTGGGAGATCTATGACATCACGCGGGACCCGCTCTATCTAGGTTATGTGGGGCTCGCGCAGTTTCTGCCGCCGCTGCTGCTCGTGCTGGTGACGGGGCTGGTGGCGGACCGCTTCAACCGGCGCTTCATCATGGCGGGCTGCCTTGCCCTTGAAGCACTCTGCGCGCTGGGATTGCTGCTCTTCACACTGTCCAAGCCCACGGACGTGACGCCCGTCTTCGGCATTCTCGTGGTGCTGGGCATTGGCCGCGCCTTCATGAACCCGGCATCTGATGCGCTGGCTCCCAATCTCGTGCCGAAGGAGGCGATCGCGCATGCGATCTCGCTCACCACCATGATCTGGCAGACGGCGAACATCGCTGGCCCCGTGGCGGGCGGGCTGCTCTATGGCATTGCGGGCGAAGTCTCCTATGGGGTGGCGCTGGCGCTTGTCGGGATTGCCATGCTGCTCATCCTCGCCATCGGCCGCGTGCCGCAGCCGAGTGACGCGAAGCAAGAGACGACGCTGGGTTCGCTCTTCGCGGGCTTCGCCTTCATCCGGCGCGAGAAAATCGTGCTGGGCGCGATTTCGCTCGATCTCTTCGCGGTGCTGCTGGGGGGAGCCGTGGCGCTGCTCCCCGTCTATGCGCGGGACATTCTGGATGTGGGGCCCTGGGGGCTGGGGCTGCTGCGGGCGGCACCTGGCGTGGGTGCCGTCTCTATGGCGCTGTGGCTTGCGCGCTACGGCATCCGGGACAAGGCGGGCATTATCCTGTTTGCCTTCGTGGCGGCTTTCGGCTTCTTCACCATGGTGTTCGGGCTGTCCACCTCCGTGCCGCTGTCCATCGCGGCGCTGGTGCTGATGGGGGCGTGCGACATGGTGAGCGTCTATATCCGCGAGACGCTGCTGCAGCTCTGGACGCCGGATGAGGTGCGCGGGCGCGTCAACGCGGTGAACCGGGTGTTCATCGGGGCCTCGAACGAGCTGGGTGAATTCCGGGCGGGTGTGGTGGCCCGCCTGATCGGGGCGGTGGCGGCGGTGGCCATGGGCGGGGCGGGGACGATGGTGGTCGCCGTGCTATGGTCACGCTGGTTCCCCGAGCTTCGCACCGCGCGGCGGCTGGACGGGCGGGGCTAGGGCCGCTATTCCCCCTTCATCATGGCTGGAACGGACAAGACGAAGAATCAGGTGCTGGGGCCCGCCCCCATCGCCGTGCTGGTGAACCCGCAGCTGGGAGAGAACATCGGCACGGCGGCGCGCGCCATGGCCAATTTCGGGCTGCATGAGCTGCGCCTGGTGGACCCGCGGGACGGCTGGCCCAATGAGAAGGCGCTCACCTCCTCATCCGGTGCCAACTGGATCATCGAGAGTGCCGCCGTGCACGAGACGCTCGCGGAGGCGCTCAAGGACGTGAACTACGTCTATGCCACCACGGCCAGGCCGCGCGGCATGACCAAGGAAGTGATCACGCCCGAGCAGGCAGGCCATGACATGCGCGCACGCGTGGCCCGCGGCGAGAAGGTGGCGCTGCTGTTCGGGCGGGAGCGCTTTGGGCTTTCCAATGATGAAGTGTCCCTGGCGGATGTGATCGTGACGGCACCCGTCAACCCCGCCTTCGCCTCAATCAACATCGCGCAGGCGGTGCTGCTGATGGGCTATGAGTGGTTCAAGGACCAGGCGGAAAGCCTGGGCCAGCAGACGCCGGAACTGGCGGCTCTTGACGGCCCCGGCCTCCAGACGCCCGACACACGGCCTGCAACCAAGGAGGAGCTTTTCGGCTTCTTCGACCACCTCGAGCAGGAGCTGGATGTGGCGGGCTTCTTCAAGACGGATGCCAAGAAGCCCGGCATGCTGCGCAATATCCGCAATCTCTTCGCGCGCGCTGAACTGACCGAGCAGGAGGTGCGCTCGCTCCGCGGCATCGTCTCCTCGCTGACCCGCGCCCATGAGAAGCGGAGGGAAGCGCGCGAGCAACTGAAGGAGCGCGACGAGGGATGAGCACGCCGCGGGTTCTCCTGTTTGACAGCGGCATGGGCGGGCTGACCGTGGCCCGCTCCGTCCGGCATGAGCTGCCCTTCGCGCATCTCGTCTATTCGGCTGACAATGCTGCCTTTCCCTATGGCGCCTGGGAAGAGCAGGCGCTGGTTCAGCGCATTCTTCTGGTGATGGGCGAGCTGATTGCCCGGGTGGAGCCCACGATCGTGGTCGTCGCCTGCAACACCGCCTCCACCATTGCGCTTGGCGCGCTTCGCGAGCGGTTCAAGGTGCCCTTCGTCGGCACGGTTCCGGCGATCAAGCCGGCGGCGGCGCAATCCAAATCCCATGTGATCGGCGTGCTGGCGACACCGGGCACTGTGCGGCGCGAATATACCCATGCGCTGATCCATGATTTTGCCTCCCACTGCCAAGTGCTGCTGCACGGCGCACCGAAGCTTGCTGAGATTGCCGAGAGCAAGCTGAAGGGCGTGGCCGTGAACCTCGAGGAGCTCCGCGGCGAGATTGCGCCGGTATTCAAGGGCGAAGGAGTGGCGCGCACCGACGTGGTAGTGCTGGGCTGCACCCATTACCCGCTGCTGGCCGAGGAGATGGCCAAGGTCGAGCCCTGGGTCGTCCGCTATATCGACCCCGCACCGGCGATTGCCCGGCGGGTGGCGGAAGTGTTGAAGGAGACGCCGGTGGTGGAGGCCTCAAAGCCCGTTCCGCCGCATAATGCCGTGCTCCTCACCTCAAACCGCGCCGGCGCTGAGGACGCGCTCCCCGCCTATGCGAAGATGAGCTTTCACCTGCCGGAGTTCCTCGATCTCCGTGTATGAATTTAGTCCTTGACAGCGCGCGCTCATCAGGGTATAGGAGGATATTCTCCGAGATTGCGCTTCAACTTCATCATCCCTTTGCCAGCCCCATCGTCAGGCCGCGGACGAGGTGGCGCTGGACGAGGAGGATGAAGATGAAGCCGGGGAGGATGCTTGCGGTGCTGAGGGCGGAGGTGAAGCCCCAGGTCTGGGTGGCGACCAGGCTGAGCTGCACCGGGAGAAGCCTGATCGTGTTGGTGAGGAACAGCGCCATCAGGAACTCCGTCCAGGAGAAGATGAAGCAGAGAACCGCCGTGGCGGCGATGCCGCTCTTCACCAGCGGCGCGTAGATGCGGAGGAAGCTCTGGAAGCGCGTGGCGCCGTCGATGACCGCGGCTTCACCCACCTCGCGGGGCACGTCATCGAAGAAGGACTTGAGCAGCAGCACGGCGAAGGGCAGGTTCGCCGCGGCATGGGCCAGGATGATGCCGGGGCGGGTGTCACGAAGGCCGATCTGCCAGTAGATGAAGACCAGCGGCACCAGCACGGCGATGGGCGGCAGGATGCGGTGGAACAGCACCCAGAGGAAGACGAGGCGCTGCCGCCGGAACTGGATGAGGGACAGGGCGAAGGCGGCGGGGAGGGCGGCCAGCAGCGTGGCGATGGTGGCGCCCGCCGCCACCAGGAGCGTATCGAATATGGCCTGGCGGGAGGCGAAGAAGCTTGGGCCTTCGCCTGCCAGCGTCACCCGGTAATTGTCCAGCGTCGGGGTGAAATCGAACCAGTTGACGCTGAAATTCTCGAAAATCGCGTGGGCGGGCTTCACCGAGTTCAGGCCCCACCAGAAGAGGGGAAACATGAAACACCCAACGGTAAACAGGGCTGCGGCATCCCGGAGGAGGCGGAGGCTGAGGCTTTGCGGCATAGATCCGGGATCGCTGTTGAAGCCGGAGCTTGGCCGAGGGCAAAAGGCCCGGCAAGGCGGATTTGACAGTGCTCACTGCATCCCCTATATGCGCCGCAGCACGGGGCTTTCCTGCCCCGGGCACGCTTGCCCATGCTCCTTTCGAGGGGCTGTCGGCCGGGAGACCGGTGTCGAGGAGGGTAGGTTCTCAATAGTCCTGTCTGGAGACCGTAAATGACGAAGCGCGCAAACGCGAAATACAAGATCGACCGCCGCATGGGCGAAAACATCTGGGGCCGCCCGAAGAGCCCCGTCAACAAGCGTGAATACGGCCCCGGCCAGCATGGCCAGCGCCGCAAGGGCAAGATGTCTGACTTCGGCACGCAGCTGAAGGCCAAGCAGAAGCTCAAGGGTTATTACGCCAATCTGTCCGAGCGCCAGTTCCACAAGGTTTATGACGAGGCCGTCCGCATGACGGGTGACTCGTCGGAAAACCTCATCGGCCTCCTGGAGCGCCGCCTGGACGTGGTGGTTTACCGCTCCAAGTTCGTTCCCACCATCTTCGCCGCCCGCCAGTTCGTGTCCCACGGCCATGTGAAGGTGAACGGCAAGCGCGTGACCATTTCCTCGATCCGCCTGCGCGCCGGCGACACGATTGAGCTCACCGAGAAGTCGAAGGGCCTCGCCATCGTTCTCGAGGCAACGCAGCTCGCCGAGCGTGACACGCCCGACTACATCGAAGTGGACCACAAGGGCATGACCGCCCGCCTGGTGCGCGTGCCGGCCCTTTCGGACGTGCCCTATCCGGTCCAGATGCAGCCGAACCTGGTGGTGGAATACTACTCCCGCTAGCGGCTTCGCCTTCGAGCCTATCTCAAGCGCCGGCAGTCATTTGCCGGCGCTTTTTCTATGCACAACCGATGGTAGTGACTTCGGCCACCTGACTTGTGGACGAGGAACCGCGTTGCTTTGACGCACCGCCGAATCAACCCAGTATCGTGGCGGGTTGTGCCCCACGCTGGTGCCGGCCCTGAAACGGCTAAGGGAGGGAACCCAATCATGGATATCGTTGCAATCATCATTCAACTCGTCGTCGGCGCCATTGGCGGTAATGTTGCGGGGCGCGCCTCGCCGAAGATCGATCTCGGAAGTGCGGGTAACTCTGTTGCCGGCGCCATTGGCGGCGTGGTTCTTGGCCAGATCATCGAGCGGATGACGGGCGGCGCCGTGACCGCGGATCAGGCTGCTGCGATGACCTCCAACCTCGACATTGCAGGCATTCTTACGAATGTCATCGGCGGTGGTGCGGGCGGCGCGATTTTGACGGCCATCGTCGGCGCCATCAAGAATCGCTAATCTAAATTCCGATCCGGAGGGGCTGAGGACTGGTTCCGCAGCCCCTTTGTTTTTGCGGGGCGGCATGGAGCTTCGGTGTGGTGGACAGCGGCTCTGAGGCTGTTGATACTGAGATTATGAATGTTCCCGCAAAGCCAGAGCACCGGCCCTATCTGTTCTCCGGAGCCGTGTTTGAAATCGGCTTGCGCCCGATGGACATGGCCCAGTGGCTGGACACCGGATCGGACCATGCTGATTTCATGGCGGCCAAGCGGGCGCGGCTCAATGGCCGGCCGCCGCTCTATTATCAGTCGCTCGAAAGATCTCGCCCGGCGCAATCCGAATTGCTGCGCGTGGTGGCGGAAAATCTCCTGGCGAACCACGGCACTGTCTATTCGGGCGATGGCCCGTTGGTGCGCGACCATCTCGACGGCACCCGCCACAACCTTGCGGACGAAACCCAGGAGCCGCTCGAAATCCTCGGCAATCTGGTGGAGGAGGATTTCGTGCTTTTCGCGGCGGAGGAGGGCGGGGATATCGTGACCGCCGCCTCCAATGCCTATACGAGTTCCGGCCGCATCGTCTCCTGTGTTGGCCGCAACATGCGCTTCGCCCATGATCCGGTGCCGGGCCTCAATGAGCAGCTGGGCGCGCGCATCGACCGGGTGATCGGCAATGTGCAGCCAGGTAAACCGGTGGTGCGCTTCAACTGGTTCGTGACGCCCATTGCGAGCAGGCTGTTTCCAGAGCGCTCGCACGCGGCCAACATTGAAGCAGCCGAGCAGGTGGCGCAGGCGCTTGTGCAGGACTTCCGTAAAGCTGGCGAGTTGCTGTGGCTTCGCGTCGAGCGGCAGACATTCGTGCGGCTGCCTGAGACAGGTGCGTTGGCTTTCGGCATTCATACCTATTCCCACCCGCTTTCAACCGTTGCGGATGACGTGGAGGGCCTTGCGGCAATGGACAGGCTGCTGGCGGCCTATAGCGAAGACCGGCTGCGCTATGGCGGCATGCTGGCCACAAGGGATCCCATCCGGCGCTGGATTGCCGAGGCGAGCTGACGTCTCATGTTCGGTGCAGGTCCCGGGCCTGGGCCTGGTTGCGCCACAGCGCGGGGGAGATGCCGGTCCACCGGCGGAAAGCATGCACAAAGGCGCTGGCCGAGGAATAGTTGAGTGTTGCCGCAATGTCCCCGATATCGAGGGCGCCCAGCAACAGCAACTCACGGGCCGCAGCCGAGCGGACCTCTTCTGAAATGGCGGCGAAGCTCGTGTTTTCCGCCTTGAGGTGGCGGCGCAAGCTTCGCGGGTGGAGGCCGAGATGCTGCGCCACATGCGCCATCTGCCCCTGTCCCATAAGCAGGCATGGCCGGAGCACATGACGGAGCTTGGTGCTCACACGAGGCTCCGCGCCGCCACTGGACCGCATCAGCTGGGACAGGGCATCGTCACAGAGGTCGCGCCTCGCTGCGGGCAGCCTGACGGCCAGCTGCGATGCCTTGAGCACCAGTCCCGTCTGGCTCTGCCCGAAGCGGAGGGAGCAGCGCGCCAGCTGCCGATAGGGGCCATGATCGCGCGGTGCGCGCCGTGAGAGGAGGATTTCTACAGGCTCCACTTCACCCTCCGTCAGCTCCCTGACGAGATTGCAGCCGACGGCAAGAACCATGTCATAGATGCGGGGGAAGGCTTGGATCGATGCGTCATAGACGCCGTAGCCCAGGATGATGTCCTCCTCGCTGCGCAACAGATAGACGGCGCCACCTGTCGAGTTCGAAATCTGGAAGGATGCGAAGGCCGAGAGTGCCTCTCCCAGCGTGGCGGCATGGCGCATGGCAACACCAAGCGGCCCCAGGGCGCTGAGGCCCTGGCGCTGGCCCAGCAGCAGGCCGATGTCATCGCGCCCCGTCAGTGCTGCCGCCCTGTCCAGAATCGCCAGGAACGCCCCATAGGGGATGAAGCCACCGGGCCGCAAATCCCCGGCTGCAACGCCGCTTCCTGTGAGGGCCTCGGGAAGGCTCGAACCCAGCTCCGCCAGAAGGGGCTCGAGCAGCAGCAGGGGGGCGGCGCGCTGCATGGGGCGCGCCGCGATGGCTGGTGTCCTCAATTCGCAATCAGTTTGAGGCAAATTCATTTACGGTTCTGCTCATCAGCTCCTGCAATGAGGCGTATCATGACACGGACATATTGCGGCTTTGCCGCAGCTTTGCTTCTCGGCGCGGCCCTTTGCGCAACGGCGCTTCCGGTTCAGGCCAAAACCTACAAGATGACGACGGAGATTGCACCTGGCGTTGCAACGCCGGACAGTCTCGATACGTCAATCGGCACGCTGAAGCTGAATGATGGTTTCCCCACCCCGGACACGATGGACAAGGTTTGGGACAATCTGGACCGCTCGCGGGCGTTGCAGGCCTACCTCCTGGCGATCCCGATCGTCAACCAGGCGGGCATGCGGGATTCGCTTCTCAAATTCGGGCCCGTGAACCGCACCAATGTGATCTGGGAAGACCTCGTCGATCCCAAGACGGTGGAACTGACGGCGAATGACAACACGATTTACAGCTTCATCTGGGTCGACACCAAGGGCGGCCCCCTGGTGGTGGAGATTCCGCCCAAGGTCTTGGGCACGATCAATGACTTCTGGTACAAATGGGTGGTGGATGTGGGGGTTACCGGGCCTGATAAAGGCGCTGGCGGCAAATATCTGATCCTGCCTCCCGGATATGCAGGCGCGGTGCCCGACGGTTATCACGTGGTGCGTCCTTCCACATATGGCATGTGGACGGTGTTCCGCTCCTTCCTGGTGGACGGGAAAACCGGGCCCGGCGTGGAGGACGTGAAGAACCACCTGAAAATCTACCCGCTGGCGGAGAAGGACAATCCAGAGCCGGCCACGCTGGTGAATGCATCGGGCGTTCCGGCGACCTTCGTCATGCCGACGGATTATGCTTTCTGGGAATTGCTGAACAAGGTGATTCAGGAAGAGCCGCCGGAGGGATCAGACCCGACTACGCTTGGCCTCTTCGCATCGGTCGGCATCGAAAAGGGCAAGCCCTTCGCCCCCGACGCGCGGATGAAGGCCATTCTGACGGATGCCGCGAAAATCGGTGCGGTGACCGCGCGGTCCCTCGCCTTCAACATCCGCACCCGCGATGCGTATATCTATCCCGACAGCACCAGCCACTGGCGCTTGCCCTTTTTCGGGGGCTACAAGTTCCAGTCCCAGCCAGGTGTCTCGAACCTCGATGGTGCGGCGTTCTATTACTTCTTCGCCACGGGCGTGACCCCGGCCATGGAAGAGAAGATGGTGGGGCGCGGGTCGCAATATCCCTGGGCCGCACTCGATGCGGATGGCAAGCCCTTCGACGGCGCCAAAACCTACCGGCTGACCCTGCCCAAGGGCATTCCGGTCAAGGATTTTTGGTCGGTCATCGTTTATGACAATCAGACGCGCTCGATGCTGCAGACGGACCAGGCCGCGCCCAGTGTTTCCAGCCAGAACAAGGACATTAAGATCAATGCTGATGGTTCGGTTGACGTGTTCTTCGGCCCCAGCGCGCCGAAGGGCATGGAGAACAACTGGGTCCAAACCATTCCCGGCAAGGGCTGGTTCATGATCCTCAGGCTTTACGGACCGCTGGAGCCGTGGTTCGACGGCAGCTGGAAGCCGAGCGAGATCACTGCGGTGAAATGAGGCGGGCGGACTGGCCTTGCGTGTGGCGGCTCAGTGAAGCCGCCACTCCGACCCCACGTGGCGCAATTCAACCGGCCCCACGATCCCCGCATGGGCGACGCGCACGGAGGCGAGCGGGCCGTCCAGATTATGGGACCAGTAATCGAGGAACTTGATCAGGCGCGGAAATTTGGGGGCCAGATCATAGTCCTGCCAGACGAAGGTTTGGAGCACGCTCCTGAAATCCGGCATCCGGTACATGATTTCGGCTGTGGTCAGATGCCAACCCTGGATCTGGCGTTCGAAATCCCTGTCACCCATGGCGTTTCCTCCTTGGCGGTTGAGACTCAACCATGCTGCCAAGGACGGCGGGCTCCCGTCAAGCCAGAGAATCTCAATAATCATCATTAAAACAATGTGTTAGCAGCGTATGTTGAAGACTGCTGCTAAGTTCACGGGCTGAGGCTTGCGACTTTCGCATCGGCGAGCGCGAAGCAGCCGGCGATCACCGGGCTGATCGGAAGGTCGCGATAGGCACCCAATGCACCCTGTTGGGTGAGCCTAGCGGCGAGGCCCGGCTCATCGCTCGTCACCACCCAGATGAAGGAGAGGCCGCTCGGGCGGATGACCCGCGCACCGGCGCGGGTGAGGCTGGCGAAGGCCTCATCGCCCGACGTTCCCGGCTCGAACACAGCCAGCATGGGACCCGTCGCATCCGGCGGAAGGGCCGCGTGGCGCATGAGCAGGGCCATGCCGGCCAGCCACACCACGAGCACCGTTGCGAAGAGACCGAGTGCCAGCCTGTGCCCGCCGCGCGTCATGGGGCTATGCCGCGGCGAAGCGGGCCGCGCGATGCTCGCGGATCGGCAGGTTCACCACGAAGGCGAAGAGGCCCAGCGCCACGCTCAGCCACCAGACGATGGTATAGGAGCCGAACTGGTCATAAAGCCTGCCGCCCAGCCAGACGCCCAGGAAGGAGCCCAGCTGGTGGCTAACGAAGACGAAGCCATAAAGCGTTGCCATGTAGCGCGTGCCGAACATGACGGTGACGAGCCCCATGGTCAGCGGCACGGTGGAGAGCCACAGGAGGCCCATGGAGATGGTGAAGAACAGCGTTGAGGCATCCGTGACCGGCAGCAGCACGAAGATGGCGGTGATGCCGGCGCGCAGCAGATAGATGATGGCGAGCGGAATGTGCTTTTCGCCGCGCCCGCCGATGACGCCCGAGGCATAGGAGCCGACCACGTTGAACAGGCCGATCAGCGCAATGGCGAAGCCTGCGAACTCAGTCGAGATGCCGTGTTCGGAAAGATAGGCCGGCATGTGCACGGTGATGAAGGCGAGCTGAAAGCCGCAGACGAAGAAACCGAAAACCAGCAGCAGATAGGAGCCATGGCCGAAGGCATAGCCGATCGCCTGACGCATGGTGAGATCCGCCTCGCTTGCACTGCGCTGCGTTGATGAGGTGTTCTGGCTGAGCAGCGGGGCCGCAAAAAGAATGATGAGCAGCGAGAGCGCCGCCAGCACCAGGAGTGCTGACTGCCAGCCAAACGCCGACACGAGCGTGGCCCCCAGCGGTGCGAAGATGAACTGCCCGAGCGAGCCTGACGCCGTGGCGATGCCGAAAGCCCAGCTGCGCTTTTCCGGCGGGACGATGCGCCCCAGGGCCGCCATGACGATGGAGAAGGAGGAGAACGCAACGCCGACGCCCACGAGCAGCCCGCCACCCACATTGAACATGAAGGCGGTATCGGTATAGGCCATCATGATGATGCCGAGGCAATACATGACCGCGCCTGACATCAGCACCCGGGCGGAGCCGTAACGGTCCGCCAGCATGCCGGCCACGGGTGTTGCGAGGCCCCAGAGCAGGTTCTGCATGGCCATGGCGAAGGAGAAGGTTTCCCGCGGCCAGCCATGGGCCTCTGAAATCGGCAGCGTGAAGAAGCCGAAGGAGGAGCGGATGCCGAAGTTGACGATGGCGACGAGGCAGCCCGCGATGATCAAAACGGTGAGAGAGGGATGCCAGCGGCGGGACGTCAAAGATGTGCTCATGTCGCAACCATACCGGGCTCTTTTGCGCCCCTCAAATTCGCATTCTTGATGGATCCCATCCGTTTGCTGATGAGTGGGCCGAACTGCGCGATGGCAACGCCGAGGATGATGAGGGCACCGCCCAGCAGCAGCGGCCATGTGAGCCGTTCTCCCAGCAGCAGGATGCCGCCGATCGCTGCGACCACGGGCTGCACATAGAGGAAGATGCCAGCAATCGAGCTTTCCATCTGGCCCAGCGCAAAATTCCAGGCAGAGGTGGCGAGGAAGGTGCCGAACACGACGACGAAGCCCACGGCCAACCAGGCCGTGGCATTCATGGAGGCGAGCGTTGCAGGGAACTGAAGATTGACGAACAGCGGCATGGGCAGCGCCGAGATGGCCATGGCAAGGCAGGCCACGGGGAGGGCACCATATTTGCGCGAGGCGGGCCTGATCACCACCGTGTAGATGCCCCAGCCCATGGTCGAGAGGGTGACCAGCATCAACCCGAAGAGCGATACGTCGCCTGATGGGACAAGGGTGCTGCCGAGCATCAGCGCCGCCGTCCCCAGCATCGAGACGAAAATGCCGGCGATGAGCCAGGCTGTGAGCCGGTCTCCGGCGAAGAGGACGGCGAAGAGGGCGATGAAGACGGGTTCGAGCCCGAAGATCAGCCCGGTCCAGCTTGCGGGCACGGACTGCATGCCATAGGCGGCGAGGATCTGGTAGCCGAGGTTTCCGGCGAGGGCGGCAATGGCAATCCGCAGCCAGTCACGCCAGGCGATCTGCCGGACCCCGGTGAACAGGCACACGGTGATGGCGAGAAGCCCCGCGGGATAAAGCCTCAGCACCATGGCGGTTTCGGGGGAAAGCTCCGTCACCAGATAGCGCATGGCAACGGGGATCAGACCCCACATGGTAACGGCGAAGAGGACGGCGGCCAGCCCTGCAAAGCTGCCCTTGATGGAGAGCTTTCCCCCAAACTGTGCGATGGCGACGCCCGTGAGGATCAGCGCGCCGCCGATCAGCATGCCGGGCGTCACATGTTCGCCCAGCAGCAGCGCACCAGCGAGCACGCCAAGGGGCGGCACGAGGTACAGGAAGCTTCCGGCCACCGCAGCCGGCAGGCGCGCGGCGCCATAGTTCCAGGTGACCATGGTGAGGGCCGTGACGAACACAACGAGATAGGCCATTTCCAGCCAGCTCCGGAGGCTCATGGTTTGAATCGTCACCAAGGTCGAGGGCCGGCCAAGAAGCAGGACGAGCGCCAGCGAGGCAAGGACGACGGAGGCCGCGGTGACCGCCAGTGAGCCATATTCCTGGGACAAGGGCTTGCTCACCACCGCATAGAGCGCCCAGCAGGTGCCGGACAGAAAGATCATGGCGCAGCCCGTGAGGAATGTGAGTGGATCACCCTGAATGCCGAGATCGTTCCAGACGAGGAACACGATGCCGCCAAATCCGACTGCGAGCCCCAGCATGACGGCGGGCGTCATCCGCTCCTTTGCGGCGATGGTGCCGACCAGCGCCATGAGCAGGGGCTGGGTGCCAATGATCAGGCTTCCGGTTCCGGCATTGATCCGCTCGAAGCCATAGGCGGAGCCCAGATTATAGCCGGTGAAGCAGAGGGAAACAAAGAGCAGGCGCGGCCAGTGCGCCTTCGCAATCCGCCATCCGCCGGTTGCCACGAGCACGCCCGCAAACAACAGGCCCACGATGGCATACCGGATGGCCAGATGGTCAGCGGGCCCCAGTGCCAGGGAGAGCGACCGGAAGAACACGGGGCTACCCCCCCACACCACCATGGTGAAGGTGAGGGCGAGGATGGCGCGAAGGTCCATCCCTCAACCTTTCCGCAGCAGCGCCGGGCCGAACTGTGCCGCGGCAACGCCGGTGAGCATGAGCAACCCGCCCGCCACGATATGGATCGTCACCTTCTCGCCCAGCATCAGCGCGCCTGCGGTGACGGCGACGACGGGGATCAGATAGAGGAAGGTGCCTGCGGCCGTGCTGGAGAGGTGCTTCGAGCCATAATTCCACAGCATGGTGCCGCCAAGGCCCGCGCCCAGCACGAGATAGGCGACTTCGAACCACTGGCGCATGTCGAGCCTGGCGGCCAGCTGCGGCAGCGGCTCGCTTGCGGCCCCCACCATGATGGGTGCGGCGATCAGCATTGTTACGGCGGTGACCGTGAAGCTGTCATGCCGGGCCAGAAGCGGCTTCGTGACGATGGTATAGACTGCCCAGCCGATGCAGCAGAGGAAGAGATAGAACAGCCCGAGGGGCGAGACGGTGTAAGGCGTGGTTGAGGTAATGTCCGGCCAGAACAGGACGACGGAGCCCAGGATCGCCATCACCACGCCCACGAGCACGTAGCGCGTCAGCCGTTCACCCAGCAGCATGGCGGCGAGAATGGCGATCATCAGCGGCTCGATCATGGTGACGAGCGTTCCGACCCCCGCCGGCACCAGCTGGTAGCCGGCATTGACGAACCAGTTGTAGCCCGCCATGCCGATGACCCCGGCGATCAGGAAGCGCGGCCAGTCAGCCCGGGGAATGCGCCAGGTGCCGAGATAGGCGAGGCCCGCAATGTTGATGACGGTCAGCACCATGTAGCGCATGGCCAAGGAGTTCTCGTGGCTCAGCGCCAGCGCCAGGGTGCGCATGAAGACGGCGGAACAGCCCCAGACCAGCATGGCGGCCGTCAGGGCGAGGATGGCGCGGGTCTTCGTGCTGCTCATGGGGGCTCCGGCAAGACCCCCATGCGTGCCCGAACATTGCGCAACGGTCAATCAGCGCAACGCCGGGGCAGGCATGCAGTGAACGGCTTACGCCACGCCCTTCTCGGTGAAGAGCTGCTTCAGCTCGCCCGACTGGAACATCTCCATGAGAATATCCGAGCCGCCCACGAATTCGCCCTTCACATAGAGCTGGGGAATGGTGGGCCAGTTCGTATAATCCTTGATGCCCTGGCGAAGCTCCGCCGAGTCCAGCACATTGATGCCCTTGAACGGCACGCCCACGTGCTGAAGGATCTGCACGGAGCGCCCTGAGAAGCCGCACATGGGCATGTCCGGCGTTCCCTTCATGAAGAGAACCACGTCGTTCGACTTCACTTCATTGTCGATCCAGCTGTTGATGTCGGTCATCGCTTTTTCCCTCTCTGTTCCGTCACCCCAGCAAAGGCTGAGGTCCCGCTGTTTCGGCCCCAAGCGGGATGCCAGCCTTCGCTGGCATGACGGCCCGGGGTATCTCTCGTCTCATTCCGGCGCGCTCGTCTGCAGTGCCAATGCATGCAATTCCCCGCCCATGCGGCCCTTCAGCGCCGAATAGACCATCTGGTGCTGCTGCACGCGGGACTTGCCCTTGAAGGCGGAGGAGATGACATTTGCCGCATAGTGATCGCCGTCGCCCGCGAGATCGCGAATGGTGACTTGCGCATCGGGCAGGGCTTCCTTGATGAAGCGCTCGATATCGGTGGCGGACATTGCCATGGTCGTTCCCCCTAAAGCTCGCCCGCCATGTAGGCCGGAAACCAGCTCTCATGGGCAGCACGCAAATCAGCCACAGATATAGAAGGCCCGGACGCGATCTTCAATGTAGCCTCGGCGGTGACAGTTCCAACCTGCTGGATGGCAACGCCCGCCTTGGCGGCCTCCGCCATCACCACGGCGGCGGTGGCCGGATTAACGGTGATGACATAGCGCGCCTGATCCTCGCCGAAGAGCTGCTCATGGCTCTGGGCGGAGAGGCTGGCGCCGAGACCTGAGGCCAAGGCCATTTCGATCACCGCAAGCCCGAGGCCGCCGTCGGAAATGTCATGCACGGCAGAGACTTGGCGGGTTCTGATGAGGCTGCGCACGAAGTCACCATTGCGTTTTTCCGCTGCGAGATCCACGGGCGGGGGTGCCCCTTCCTCGCGGCCCAGAACCTCACGCAGGTAGATGGACTGGCCGAGATGTGTGCCTTCGCCGCCAACGAGCAGGATCACATCATCAACTGCCTTGAAGGGGATGGTGGCTATGCCGTCCAGGTCGGGGATGAGGCCGATGCCGCCGATTGCGGGTGTGGGCAGGATGCCCTGTCCGTTGGTCTCGTTGTAGAGCGAGACATTGCCGGAGACGATGGGGAAGGAGAGGGCGATGCAGGCTTCTGACAGGCCTTTGATGGCCTTCACGAATTGGCCCATGATTTCCGGCCGCTCCGGATTGCCGAAGTTCAGATTGTCAGTGATGGCAATGGGGTCCGCCCCCACGGCGGTGAGGTTCCGCCAGCATTCGGCGACGGCCTGCTTTCCGCCTTCGAAGGGATCGGCCTCCACATAGCGGGGCGTCACATCGGTTGACACGGCAATTGCCTTCTTGCCCCTGATCCGCACCACGCCTGCGTCCCCACCGGGTATCTGCGCGGTGTTGGAGCCGATCAAGCTGTCATACTGCTCCCACACCCAGCGCCTGGAGCACATGTCAGGCGAGCCAACGATCCTGAGGATCGCGGCCTTCAGATCAGTGGGAGGCGGCACGTCCTTCAGCACTGGAAGCGTCTTGGGCTCCACCCACGGGCGGTCATATTCGGGCGCTTCGTCCCCCATCTGCTTGATGGGGAGATCGGCCTTCACCTCGCCCTGGTGCTTGATGACGAAGCGCAGCGTGTCCGTGGTCTTGCCGACGATGGCAAAGTCCAGGCCCCATTTGTGGAAGATGGCCTCCGCTTCTTTCTCACGCGCGGGGTCGAGCACCATGAGCATGCGCTCCTGGCTTTCGGACAGCATCATCTCATAGGCCGTCATGCCGGTTTCGCGGCAGGGGACCTTGTCGAGGTCGAGTTCAATGCCAAGATCTCCTTTAGCGCCCATCTCGACGGCGGAGGAGGTGAGGCCCGCCGCACCCATGTCCTGAATGGCGATGACGGCACCGGAGGCCATCAGCTCAAGGCAGGCTTCCAAGAGGCACTTCTCGGTGAAGGGATCTCCCACCTGAACGGTGGGGCGCTTCTCCGCCGCCTTGTCATCGAATTCGGCAGAGGCCATGGTGGCGCCGTGGATGCCGTCCCGCCCCGTCTTGGCGCCCAAATAGACGACGGGCAGGCCCACGCCCTTGGCCTTGGAATAGAAGATTGAATCGGTGCGGGCGAGGCCGACCGCCATGGCGTTGACGAGGATGTTGCCGTTGTAGCGGGCGTGGAAATTCACCTCGCCGCCAATCGTCGGCACGCCGAAGCTGTTGCCATAGCCGCCAATGCCATGAACGACGCCCGCCACGAGATGGCGCGTCTTGGGGTGCGAGGGCTCGCCAAAGCGCAGCGCATTCATCGCCGCGATGGGACGTGCGCCCATTGTGAAGACATCGCGCAGGATGCCGCCGACGCCCGTCGCCGCACCCTGATAGGGCTCGATAAAGGAAGGGTGGTTGTGGCTTTCCATCTTGAACACGATGGCATCGCCATCCCCGATGTCGATGACGCCGGCGTTCTCGCCCGGCCCCTGGATCACGCGGGGGCCCTTGGTGGGCATGGTCTTGAGCCATTTCTTGGAGGATTTATACGAGCAGTGCTCGTTCCACATGGCCGAGCAGATGCCGAGTTCGGTGAAGCTGGGCTCGCGGCCCAGAAGCTTCACGAAACGCTCATACTCATCAGGCTTGAGGCCGTGGCTCTTGACGAGGTCCGGGGTGATCTTGGGGTCTTTGGCGAGGGTCATGGACACGGGCTTTAGCGCCTTGCAACGGTAATCTCAAACGCGATTCCATACACAATCGTCCGTCACGCCAGCGCAGGCTGGCATCCCGCTCCGGACGCCCGAAACGGGACCCCAGCATTCGCTGGGGTGACGGGCGGGGGAGGCGGGAGGATCAGCCCTTCACCTTTCCGATCCAGGCCTCGAAGGCCTTGAGAATGCTTTCCAGAAACGCCTTGGTCTCCGGCTTCACGAAGCCGCCCTTGCCGTCGAGCAGGGTTTGGACCTGGGCAATATAGGCTTCAGGTTGCTGCAGCGTGGGCATGTTCAGGAACACGAGAGACTGACGCAGATGGTGGTTGGCGCCAAAGCCCGAAAGCACGCCCTGGGAGATTGAGATCACCGCGGCCGGCTTTCCGTTCCAGACGGATTTGCCATAGGGCCTGGAGCCAACGTCGATTGCATTCTTCAGCACGCCCGGAACGGAGCGGTTGTATTCGGGCGTGGCGAACAGCACGGCGTCAGCCTTCTCGATCGACTGCTTGAAAGCCGTCACCTCCGGCGGCGGCGAGGCCTCGTGATCCGCGTTGAAATGCGGCAGATCGCCGATCTCCACAATGCGCAGCTTGAGGCCCGGCGGCGCGATCTTCTGAAGCGCCAGGACCAGCTGCCGGGTGAGCGATTCCTTGCGCAGGCTGCCAATCAGAACGGCGACGTCATAGGCCATGAAATGCTCCTGTGAGATTCAGTTGTCGCGCCGCCACCCCGGCGCAAGCCGTTAAGCCGCGAGCAGGCTTTCGAACAGGGGGCGGCAGTCGGTCTTGCCGTGGAGTGGCTCGATCATGTTTTCAGGATGCGGCATCATGCCGATCACCGTGCCGGACTCATTAGATATCCCCGCGATGTCATTCAGCGCACCGTTGGGGTTGGTGCCTTCGGCATAGCGGAAGACCACGCGGTTTTCACCCTCGAGCCGCTTCAGCGTTTCGGGGTCACAGATGTAATTGCCTTCGCCATGGGCCACGGGGCAGGAGACGATGGCGCCTGTGGCCATCCGGTTGGTGAAGAAGGTCTCGTTGTTTTCGACCTTGAGTTTCACCTGCCGGCAGACGAAGCGCAGGTCCGCATTCCTCACCAGGGCGCCGGGCAGGAGGCCTGCCTCTGCAATGATCTGGAAGCCGTTGCACACCCCCAAAACCTTGAGTCCGGCCAAGGCCTTGGCGCGAATATCTTCCATGATGGGTGAACGTGCGGCAATCGCCCCGCAGCGCAGATAGTCGCCGAAGGAGAAGCCGCCGGGCACAACCACAAGGTCAACCTTGGGAAGCTCCGTCTCCGTGTGCCACACGGCGATGGGCTTTGTTCCGGTGACGGTTTCGAGTGCCAGCATCATATCGCGTTCGCGGTTGATGCCGGGGAAGACGACGACGGCGGATTTCATGGGGCGCGCCCTCAGGCCAGTTCGATGTCGTAGTTCTCGATCACGGTATTGGCGATGAGCTTTTCGCACATCGCCTTTACCTGCTCCTTCGCCTTGGCCTTGTCGGTTTCGGCCAATTCGATCTCGAAATACTTGCCCTGGCGCACGTCGCCGATGCCATCGAAGCCGAGATGGCCGAGAGCACCGCCAATTGCTTTGCCCTGCGGGTCCAGAACGCCGTTCTTGAGCGTGACCTTGACCTTGGCCTTCATCAGTTCAGATCCGTCTTGACAAGCTTGGGCTTGGAGCGCTCGGGCTTTTCGCCCTCGGCGATGATGCCCAGACGCCGGGCCACTTCCTGATAGGCTTCGACGAGGCCGCCCATGTCGCGGCGGAAACGGTCCTTGTCCAGCTTGTCCTGGGTCTTGATGTCCCACAGCCGGCACGAATCGGGGCTGATCTCGTCCGCCAGCACGATCCGCATCATGTCATTCTCGTAGAGGCGGCCGAATTCGACCTTGAAGTCCACGAGCTTGATGCCGATCCCGAGGAAGAGGCCGGACATGAAATCATTGATGCGGATGGCCATATGCATCATGTCGTCGATCTCCTGGGGAGACGCCCAGTTGAAGGCCGTGATGTGCTCCTCGGAGACCATGGGATCGCCGAGCTGGTCGTTCTTGTAATAGAATTCGATGATGGAGCGCGGCAGCTGGTGGCCTTCCTCGAGCCCCAGGCGCTTGGCTAGGGAACCTGCCGCTACGTTGCGGACGACAACTTCCAGCGGCACGATTTCGACTTCGCGTACCAGCTGCTCGCGCATGTTGAGGGAGCGGAGGAAATGGGTGGGGATTCCGAGCTCGTTCAGGCGCGTGAAGATGAACTCGGAAATGCGCTGGTTGAGAACACCCTTGCCCTCAATCACGGCCTTCTTCTGAGCGTTGAAAGCAGTCGCGTCATCCTTGAAATGCACAATGATGGTGCCGGGCTCCGGGCCTTCATAGAGAATCTTGGCCTTGCCTTCGTAGATTCGGGTGCGCCTGCTGTTCATTTGAAATATCCTCATCAAATCCCTAATCCACCCCCGAAGCTTTAGACCCGGAAGGGTGTCTGCGCCAGTTCTGTTGCGGTTTCGGGGTGAAGTTTCCCCAATCCTTTGGGGCTCCTTAACGCAACGTGGTGCGCTGCACAACGGCCCTTGGTTTGTTCAGTTGATTTGGCGGGCAGAGGTGGCTTATTCAAGTCCCAGACCGAAAACGGGAGACTGGTATGACAACCTTCGACAACCGCGAAGAAGGCTTCGAGAAGAAATTTGCCCTGGATGAGGAGCTGCTGTTCAAGGCCGGTGCCCGGCGCAACAAGCTTCTGGGCCTGTGGGCGGCCGAAAAGCTCGGTCTTTCAGGCGATGAGGCTGACGCCTATGCCAAGTCCGTGGTGGTGGCCGATTTCCAGGAAGCGGGCGATGAAGACGTGTTCCGCAAGGTCCGGTCGGATTTCGATGCAAAATCAGTGGCGGTCTCCGATCAGCAGATCCGGCAGGTGATGCAGGAACTTCTGGCAAAGGCCGTCGAGCAGATCAGGACGACGGGTTAAGTGCCCGCCGCCCATTTCGACCTCAGGGCGCGGCTTGCCACGGGCGAGCCGTTTCTGTTCTCCTGGATGTCCATCCCTTCGGGCGCCCTTGCCGCCCAGGTGGCGCGGCTTCCGCTCGATGGCGTGTGCCTGGACATGCAGCACGGCATGATCGGCTTTTCGGACGCGGTTCCGATGATTGCCGCCATCAATGCGGCGGGTAAGCCCGCGCTGGTCCGCTCCTTGTGGAACGACGCCGCGATTCCCGGCCAGGCCTTCGACGCGGGTGCAGTCTGTGTGATTGCCCCCATGGTCAACAGCAGGGCCCAGGCTGAGGCACTGGTGCGGGCCGCCAAATATCCCCCGCTGGGCGCCCGAAGCTGGGGCGGCTACACCGCACTTCAGGCCTCCGGCCTGGCGCCTGGCGACTATCTGCGCGAGGCCAATCGGATGACCATGGTTTTCGCCATGGTGGAAACGGTTGAGGCGCTGGAAAACCTGGAAGAGATCGCGGCAACGCCCGGTCTTGACGGGCTGTTCGTCGGCCCCTCCGATCTGTCGATCACATTGTCCAAGGGGGCAGGGATCGACAAGACGGGGAAGGCTACGCTGGCCGCCATGGAAAAGGTCTCCGCTGCCGCCCGCAGACACGGCCTCGTTGCCGGCGCCTTCGGCGGCAGTGCGGATGTCATCAAGGCCTATCTCAAGATTGGCTTCACCTTCATCGCCGCAGCGGTCGATGTGGACCTTCTGCAGGCGGGGGCGGAGAAGCTCCGGCAGTCGCTCCAAGTTTGACGCCTGGGGAGTTCCGCGCAAGAGTAAACACCATGGACCAGCATGCTTCTCTCATTCCCGGCGCTGAGGTGATCCTGGATCGCCTCATCGCCCTCGCTTTGTGTGCGGGCCCCGTCAGCGCGCAGACGGACAAGTATTTCACCAATACCAGCCGCATCGTTGCGGCGAATGGCGATTCGACGGTGACGTTTGCGGTATTCATGCGCCGCCGCGTTGTGGCCGCGCTCGAGCCCGCGATCCGGCTCATCCGGCATTTCGTGCCGAATGTGGAGATCAGGCGGTTCTATGCGGAAGGTGACATCGTCCCCTCCGAATCGAAGATGCTGGAGATCACCGGTTCCATGGCCAAGCTCTCGGAGATCGAGACGCTGATGCTGCAGAAAATCGGCTTTCCCTGCGTTTCCGCCAATAATGCCTATGAAATGTGCCGGGCTATTCCTTCGGCCGCCTTCATGGACATGCATGCCCGCCACGGTTCGGGGGCGGAAATGAACATTCTCGCCGCCTATGGCGCAGCCGTCGGCTCCGCCGCTGCAAAGCACGCGGACCCCAGCGTCAAGGGATTCGTCGGCTCCTCGCAGGATCTGACGGCGCCCTTCTTCGGCGCCAAGGCCGGCATGGGCACCATGCCCCATGCTCTGGTGGGCTATACCGGCGGGGACGTGCTGGAGGCGATGAAGCTCTTTTCCCAGAGCCTGCCGGAGGTGAAAAACCTGACAGCCCTTGTCGATTACACGGGGCAGGAGGTCACCGATTCGATCCGCTGCGCGCATTGGTTCTACGAGGAGGCGAAGCTCGACGCGGAGGGAAAATCCTTCGGCGTCAGGCTTGATACCCATGGCGGCCGCTTCGCCGAGGGGCTCGATTACGAGAAATCGGTCGAGACGGTGGGGCACTGGCTGGGAGTTCAGGGCGAATACAATATCGTGGAGCAGGTGCTGGGCGGCCGGGCTTTCCAGCTCGACCCCAACAACATCCTGGTGGACAAGGTGCGGCGCATCCTGTTCGGCAAGGGCGTGTCCGCCGCAGCCATCATCCACGTGAGGCGGGCGCTCGATAAGGCGGGCTATGGCCGGGCGACCATCGTCGGCTCTTCCGGCTTCGATCCGCAGAAATGCCAGATCATGGGGGCCGCCCGGGCACCGCTCAACATGGTGGGAACCGGCAGCTTCCTTCCTGCAACCTTAACTGAAACTTACGCAACAGCTGACATAATCCGCTATGATGGCGTGCGGCGGGTGAAGGTCGGGCGGGAGTTCCTCCACGAGGACTGAGCCTTGCCCGGCACCCGCAACAGGCCGGGATGATGACGCCTGAGGGGATGGAGACGGAGAGATGAAGAAGCTGTTTGCCCTGCTTTCAGGGCTGGTGGTTCTGGCATGGGTTTTGACAGGCGCCGTGGGCGCTGCCACCAAAGCCAAAGCGCCACCTGAAATCGAAATCCTGATCGATGTCTCGAACCAATCGATGACGGTTGACGTCAACGGCTGGCCCTATGGCCGCTGGAAGGTTTCGACCGCCCGGGACGGCTATCACACGCCCCGCGGCAGCTGGCGGCCATTCCTCCTCAAGAAGATGCATTATTCGAAGAAATACGACAATTCGCCGATGCCGAATTCCATCTTCTTCCTCGGGGGCTACGCGATCCATGCCACTTATTATGTGCGCCAATTGGGGAGCCCGGCGTCGCACGGCTGCATCAGGCTGCATCCGCAGAATGCGGCGAGGCTCTATTCCCTTGTCCAGAAGCACGGGATGAAGTCCACGCGGATCACCATCATCAACTGAGGGATCATTCCCTCTGTCCACCGGTGGACGGAACACCCGCCCCCGGTGGGGCATTGCTGCGCCTATAGGGGAGGTGCACCAATGAACAGATCGACGGCGCTCATCATCGTTTTTGCCCTGATGGGCAGCGCGGCACTGGCTGAGGACGTGGCAACGCCGCCACCGGCGGAAAGTGCGGCTGAAGACAGCATGCTGAACATGCTCGCGATGCGGCCCGGTGCCGAAATCTCCGAAGCAGACCGCGGCTACATCAAGGCGCTCCAGGCCATGGACCAGGCCATGATGAAGACGGAGATGTCCGGAAACCCCAGCGGCGATTTCGTGCGCCTGATGGTGTTGCACCACCAGAGTGCGATTGCCATGGCGGATGTGCTGCTGCAGCAGAAGGACGTCGTACCGGAAATCGCCGAAATGGCGAAGAAGATGAAGGCCGACCAGCAAGGGGAAGTGGCCAAGCTGCAGGCCTGGCTCGAGCTCAATCCGAAGTGACGTTGCGGGGCGTTGCGCGGCGCGGCGGGGAAGGCTAGCCAATGACAATGGTCACACGCGATCCAAACCTCGCCATCATCATTGACCGGTCACTCGAGGCCATTCTCAGCCAGGTTACGGGACCCGCTGCTTTGGCGGGGCAAAGGGTTCTTGACCGTCTGGCCGGCGCGCAGGGCAATGCAGCGGCCGTTGAGGCGGAGCGGTTCCCGCTCTGTGAGCACCGTCTCGATGCCGCTTATTCCAGTATGGCCGCTGAAGCCTCTCCGCTTCCTGACATTGCCAGCGCCTTTGCCGCGATCGAAGGGCGCCTGCGCTGGACGCACCGCAAGGGTGTCACCCCTGCTGACCAGCCCTTCTTTGATGGCCACGCCAACGCCATGCTGATCGGGCCCGGAGGGCTGGAGCAGCGGGAGGACGTCTGGGTGGGGGCCACGCTGATGGCGCCGGGGATCCTCTACCCCGATCACAACCATCCGCCGGAAGAGATCTATCTGGCACTCACCGATGGGGAGTGGTGGAACGCCGGCATGGACTGGACGAGGCCGGGGCCCGGCGGCATCATCTACAATCCCCCGGGCATTCTTCACGCCATGCGCTCCGGAGAGGTGCCATTTCTGGCATTGTGGTTCCTGCCGATTACAACCGCCTAGTGCGGCGGCGGCTTCCGATGAGCAAGACGGCAAGCGACAGCAGCCCGAAGATCACGACACTGTAGGGAAGTGCCTGGGGGCCGGCACTGTCCATGCCGATCCCGGCAATCGGCGTCGCGATGAGATAGATCACGCCCCAGGACGTTGTGAGGCTGGCGGTTCCCGCGACGAGGTCTCTTGCGGCGACGTATCTTCCGACCTGGGTGAGCGAGATCGTGTTGATCGAAGAGGTCAGCGCGCCGGCGATGGCGATGACGGGCCAGACCAGGGCCGTGTCCCAGGTGAAGACCAGCGCCAGAAACGACAGCGCGACGCCGCTCACATTGAGTGGAAGCTGATAAGTCTCATCCACCTTGCTGAACAGGAAGCTCAAGGGAATTTGCAGGATGGTGCTGCCGAACAGGAAGGCAGTGAGCAGCAGTGCGGCGCGTGTGGTCGAGAAATCCAGCAGCTTGCCATAGACTGGCAGCAGATCCGCGGTGACGGCATCCGCAAAGGCGAAGACGGCATAACCCGCGAGCAGAAACTTGATCTGCCACAGCACGGACAGAAATGGCTTGCGCTCACCCTCGTCATAAAGCTCCACCTTGCCCGCACCGCCCAGGATCATGATGAGGCCGCCGACAATGGTCAGAATGGCGCCGGTGAGAAAGCCGGCAGGGCCATCAACACCCGTCAGCAGCAGGATGAGGGGGCCGATGCCAAAGGTCGTCTGCATCACCGCCGTGTAAAGCGCCAGCACGCGGGTGGCGCGCTCACCCACCGACAAGCGCACGATGATGGCTTCGCTGACCACATAGATCGAAGACGCAAGGGCGCCGTGCACGAAGCGAAGCAGGAACCAGCAGGGCGTGGGAGGCAGGAAGGGATAGACCGCGAACACCAGGGAGATCGCGCCGATGCAAATTTTAAGAAGCCCACCCACGCCGGTTCTCGCGACAACGGTGGGCAGCAGGAAGTTGGACATGACGAGGCCCAGCGGCTGCATCGCCGCGATGATTCCGATGTAGCTTGCGCTAAAACCCCGGCCCTCCAGATTGAGCGCCATCAGCGGGTAGAGGAGGCCGAAGCTGAGGCCGAAGACGGAAATGCCGGCGAGCGCTGCAATCAGCTGCCGTGTTTGATTCCTGCCGGAATCCGCATGCATGGAATCCTCACACAAGTCGCATGGTCAGGGGAATTGAGGGTTACGGTCCCTCAGCGAAGGCGGGGGATGAGGGAGCTAGAAATATTCCTGCAAGTCGGTTGCATGCCAGGCAGTGCAACGCTGTTGGAGGCTGGTCATGGAGTTTGCCGGTATAAAGGTAAGAAATGTTTATGTGATAATTACATGCAAGTGACGTTCGGGCAAGTCTAAACCGAGGCGCACGTGCTTGGAGACTGCTAAGTTCTTCTCATATTCGTCATTCCAGCGAACGCCGGAATCCGGCTCCATTGCCTCGCGTGCGGACGCAAAGCGGGATTCCAGCCTTCGCTGGAATGACGGCCAAACTGGCTGATACAAGAACGCCTGGCGCTCTAGAGATCGCTGCCTTCAAACTTGAAGTCATAATCCAATATGACGCGGAGCTCATTGGAGAGGCTGCGGGTGCCATTGGTGTCGTCTTCCTCCACCCAGGCATATTGCGCCCGGAGCCGGAAGGGAGACAGCCAGGCCCAGTTGCCGGACAATGATTGCAGCCGGTAGTCGGCCAGAAGATCATATTCATTGTAACTGGCAAGCCCTGGTGCGACGTCCAGATCCAGCGCGGTCCGTGCCGCGAGCGCCAGCCCATCGATGCCGATTGCTCCGAAATCGAAGGCTGCGCCCAGCAGCAGCGTTTGCTCTTCGGCGCGGTCAAAATCCCTGACCACCATGTTCGTGTAACCAGGCCACGAACCATAGGGCGATTGCCAGTCATCGTCCTCGCCATTGGCGGCGTAGCCGGCTGTCAGGGTGAGGCCGCGATATTGGATGTCGCCCATCACGCCGAGGATCCAGGTCTGGAAGCCGGGACCCGTCATCATCTCGTCACCGATGCCGGTCTGGAACATGAATTGGCCTGACAGCCTGGCGCGAAGTTCAGTCGCAAGCGAGAGCTCCAATTCCGCATCGCTATAGGAGGATGCCAGCAGGTTGGGTACGACATAGAGGGAGGTGCGGGCCCTCACGTCCTCATCTTGCGAGACGGCGAGTTCGCCCAGATACATGATCTCGTTCTGCTCCACGCCCGCGGCATCCGCAATATTCACGAAATGATCCGCGTCGCGGGTCTTCATCGCGGTGAGGACGCCGCCGAAGTAGCTGAAAGGGCCCAACTCTCCCTTGAGGGTGCCGCCCTCGAAGGTGTTGGGCACCATTCGGTCGTCCTGCTTGTTCACTTCCGGCAGTTCCACCAGCTGGCGGTACAGTGTGAGCTGCTGGTCTTCATATCGCAGGGCCGCATAGGCTTGGCCCAGCACGGAGAAGCCCTTCTGGCCGGGCATCAGCAGCAGGGTTCCGTCACGGTCCTGCGGGGCCCAGAGGGGTTGGGATGTGTAGCCCGTGATACCCAATTGCAGAACATCGCCAATCCAGCCCGTCTGGTAGCCGAGCCAACCGCCGAGCGCCAAGGCGGCGGGGCCGCCACCGGACGCCTCATTGTCATCAAACAGGTAGCTGCGCGGATGGAGGGTGAAGGTCGCGTCATCAAACAATGCGCGCAGAAGATCGCCTGATTGCGCCGGGGCCGTATCGGCGGCCTGTGCAGGCATGTTTTGCCAGATCACCACTGCCGCCAGAATCAGACTGGCGACGACCCGTCCGCCCCTCATAACCGCCTCTAATATCCACCCCAGCGCATGCGGTGAACTTACGGCAGAGGCATCGCCGCCCGGTTGCCATTTGAGGACAGCCGGGCTTGTTCTCTACTGACCGAAGACCCGGCGGAAAATCGTATCCACATGCTTCGTATGGTAGCCGAGGTCAAAGAGGCCTTCGAGTTCGGCGGGGGAGAGCAGGGCGGAGACGTCCTTGTCGTTCTTGAGCAGCTCGAGGAAATTGCCCTCGCCACGCCAGACCGGCATGGCGTTCCGCTGCACGGCGGCATAGGAATCCTCGCGGCTCATGCCCTTCTGGGTCAGCGCCAGCAGCACCCGCTGGGAATGGATGAGGCCGCCCAGCCGGTTGAGGTTCTTCTGCATGTTTTCAGGGTAAACCAGCAGCTTGTCGATCACGCCCGTGAGACGCTTCAGCGCGAAGTCCAGATGGATCGTAGCGTCGGGCGCAATGCCGCGCTCGACGGACGAATGCGAAATGTCCCGCTCATGCCAGAGCGCCACATTCTCCAGCGCCGGAATGACGGAAGAGCGGACGAGGCGGGCGAGGCCCGTCAGGTTCTCCGTCAGCACCGGGTTCCGCTTGTGCGGCATGGCGGAGGAGCCCTTCTGGCCGGGCGAGAAATATTCCTCCGCCTCCAGCACCTCCGTGCGCTGAAGATGGCGGATCTCGGTGGCGAGCCGCTCGATCGAGGAGGCGACAACGGCCAAGGCTGCGAAGTACATGGCATGCCGGTCCCGCGGGATCACCTGGGTGGAGACGGGCTCGGGCACGAGCCCCATCTTTTCCGCCACATATTCCTCAACGCGTGGATCGATGTTGGCGAAGGTGCCGACGGCCCCTGAAATGGCGCAGACGGCGATTTCCTTCCGCGCCATCACCAGCCGCTCCCGGCCCCGCTGGAACTCGGCATAGGCCTGGGCCAGCTTCACGCCGAAGGTGGTGGGCTCCGCGTGGATGCCGTGGCTGCGGCCGATGGTGACCGTATCCTTATGCTCGAAGGCGCGGCGCTTCAGGGCGGCGAGCAGGCCGTCCACATCCGCGATCAGCAGATCGGCTGCGCGCGTCATCTGAACGCTGAGGCATGTGTCCAGCACATCGGAAGAGGTCATGCCCTGATGCACGAAGCGCGCCTCGGGGCCGACGATTTCCGCCAGATGGGTGAGGAAGGCGATGACGTCATGCTTGGTGACGGCCTCGATCTCATCGATGCGGGCGACGTCGAAGGTGGCTTCTCCGGCCTTCTCCCAGATCCTGGCTGCCGCCTCCTTCGGGACCACACCGAGCTCTGCCAGGGCGTCCGTCGCATGGGCCTCGATCTCGAACCAGATGCGGAAACGCGTCTGCGGCTCCCAGATGTCGGCCATTTCTTTCCGGGAGTAGCGCGGGATCATGGGAAACCTTTCGAAGGGGGGCTTTGCGGTCCGCTTAACAAATCCGCGAATTTTGTGCGAGCGCTAAGTCTTTCCACCTTCTCATATGGCTCGCACCGTCATGCAGCCTTCGCTGGGCCGACATTGTTGCCCGCAGCTTGCGGCAAGGCGTCAATCGCTGATCGTGAAGGGCACGGCGATGAAGCGGTGATTCAGGCCTTCGAAGCCTCTGGAATAGACGCCGATCACGGCCACCAGCCGGTCCGTCATGGGGAGGCCCGCCTGTGCCACCACGGCGGCGACGTCATAGGCGGCGGGGCAGTTGCGGGACGCGGGGATCGACTTGTCCTCGAAGATCGCCCGGCTGGTGCCGGTCTGCAGATCCTTGAGGATGACCTTGACGCCATAGCTTTCGCCATCGCCCTCGGGGCAGGCGGCGGGGCGGGGGAGCGGCAGCTTCTCGACCGAGAGCTCGAAGCGGACACCGAGTGCACTCTTCTCGCCGCTGCGGGAGCCCAGGCTCTGGTACCAGCGGTCAAAGGTCAGGCGCTCGCGCTCGGGCACGGCTTCGGTCGCGGGATTGGCGGCCAGGAGTTCGGCAGGGGCGGTGATGCCCAGTTGCTTCAGGGCGGGGTCTGCGGCGGCACGCGCTTGGTCCCGCGCGGCGGAAGGCTTTGCCTCCTCTGACTCGATCATGGCCCGGTAGGGGCTGCCCTTCACCCACTCATTGGCCTTGAGGTCAATCAGGAACACATCCCAATAAGGGAAGCCCGAACCGTCCTGCACGCCATATTGTTCGAAGGCGAAATAGCGGCTGTCGGGCGAATAGCCAATCGGGTTGAAGGCTGCGCCATCAGCCGCGAGCGCACGGCCACAGCCGAGGATGAGGGCAAGGAAGATTAGCAGGGTGCGCATGGTTCAGAACGCCTTGAAGGTGATGAGGGTATAGGTGTCTCTGATCCCCGGCACGGTCTGGATCTTCTGGGCGACGAAGTGGCCAACGTCCTCATCCTCTTTCAGGTAGAACTTGACGAGGAGGTCATAACCGCCGGCCGTGGAATAGATTTCGGACGCGATTTCGGCATCGGCGATGGCTGTCGCCACCTCATAGGATTTGCCGAGCTCGCATTTGATCTGGACGAAAAAGGCGCGCATGGAGGAGGGCTCCGTCAGGGCGTTGTGTCTGGGATGGGCGGGACGAGAGTTACGGGATCGACTTCGACATAGCGGCCGTCGATCCATTTGAACCAAGCGATGGCAGGGTTGGTGAGATCGCCCTTCTGATCGAAGGTGATGGGACCGACGACGGTGTCAAACCGGTTTCCGCCGCGCAGCCATTCGGCCAGCCTGGTTGCGTCCAGCGTGCCTGTTGCCTCTGCCGCAGCGGCCAGCGCCTGGACGGCGGCATAGGCATAGAGCGTGAAGCCCTCGGCATTCTGGTCCTGGGCGCGGAAGCGCTCCACCGCACCTTGGGCCGTCTTGAACTTGCGGGGGTCGTAGGTGAACGTCATCAGCGTGCCATTGGCCGCGTCCTTGGCCTGGTTGCCGTAATCCTCCGTCACCAGCGCGTCACCCGAGACGATCTGCGCCTGGGAGCCCGCAGCGCGGAGCGCCTGGGCGATCAGGCCTCCTTCCACATAGGAGCCCGTGAGGTAGACGACGCCAATGCCCGCAGCGTTCAGGCGCTGCGCCAGGGGCGCAAAATCCTTGGTTCCGGCCTTGAAGCTTTCCTGCAGGGCGGGCGTGATGCCCTTTTGCTGAAGCGTGTCCCTGAAGGTGGCGGCCAGGGTGGCGAAGGCTGCTGTCTGATCGTTCACGATGGCGATCTTGGCGCCTGGAAACTTGTCCAGCACGAGAACGGCCGCAGCGCGGGCCTGGGCATCATCGCGCGGGACGAGGCGGATCACGTTCCATCCGCCTTCATCGGTGTATTTCGGGTTTGTGGAAGCTGGGCTGATCTCCAGAATTCCCGCCTTCTGATAGACCTTGGAGGCAGGGATCGAGGCGCCGGAGCAATAATGCCCGATCACCGCCTTCACGCCTGCGGACACGAAGCTGGTGGCGGCGTCGATCGCCTTCCTGGGGTCGCAGCCGTCATCGGCAAACTGCACGGCGAGCTTTTCCCCGCGGATGCCGCCCGTGGCGTTGATGTCATCAACCGCCAACTGAACACCGCGGCGGAGCTGTTCGCCCAGGACCGCATTGTTGCCGGAGAGGGGCGCGGCAGCACCGATCAGTATATCGGCAAGGCCGGGCGTTGTGGCCAGCAATAGCGTGAGCAGGGCGAGCGGCAGACGGAGCTTGGACATGGTGTGCTTTCGGTTGCCGGCAGTATCGGGCCTTCCCGGAAACCGCGCAAGAAGAGACCCGCGCAAGCGAATTGCGCGGGTCCCAGGTGATGTCAGAGGCTGGTAGCGTTACTTGATCGAGGGATCTTCGGCGTAATTGCCGTCCTTCCACGTGTACCAGACGTAAACCGGGTTCACGATGTCGCCCTTGCTGTCGAGCTTGATGTCGCCCAGCACGGTCTTGACCGGGTTTCCGGCGCGCAGCCACTCGGCGATCTTCTGGTTGTCGGTGGACTTGGTGGCTTCCGCCGCAGCCTTGTACATCTGGAAGGCGGCATAGGTATAAAGCGTATAGCCTTCCGGATCATAGCCGGCCTTCTTGAACTCTTCCACGATCGCCGCGGCTTCCGGGATCTTCCGGGGCTCAGGCGCGAAGGTGAACATCTGGTTCTCGGCGGCCTTGCCGGCGATCGTCCAGAGCTCGACGTTGTTCATCGAGTCACCCGACAGCATCTTGGCATTGAGGCCCTGTTCGCCCATCTGCTTCAGGATGAGGCCGGCCTCGGGATGGTAGCCGCCGAAATAGATGGCTTCGACGCCAGCATCCTTGAGCTTCGAAACGAGGGCGGAATAGTCCTTTTCGCCCGGGTTGATCGACTCGCTCACCGCTTCCGTGAGGCCTGCCGCGTTCATCGCCTTGCGGGTTTCATCCGCCAGGCCCTTGCCGTAAGCCGACTTGTCGTCGACGATCGCAACCTTCTTGCCGGCATAGGCCTTGGCGAGATAGGCGCCGGCGAAGGAGCCCTGCGCATCGTCACGGCCGCAGACGCGGGCGACGTTCCAGCCACCTTCATCGGTGAACTTGGGGTTGGTGGAAGCGGGCGTGATCTGCAGGATGCCCTCTTCCTCATAGACCTTGGACGCCGGGATCGAGGAGCCCGAGCAGAGATGGCCTGCCACGAACTTCACGCCCTTGGCGGCGAGCTGGTTGGCGACGTTCACGGCCTGCTTGGGGTCACAGCCATCGTCACCGATTTCGAGTACGAGCTTCTCGCCGAGGATGCCGCCGGCGGCGTTGATGTCCTCAACGGCCTTCTTGGCGCCCTGGCTGTACTGCTCACCCATGGAGGCGAGCTGGCCCGTGATCGGGCCAACGGTGGCGACGGAGATATCCGCCAATGCCGATCCGGCGGAAAGGGCCGCGGCGAAGCCGATGGCAACGCCCGTCAAAAGATATTTCTTCATGCACTGTCTCCCTGATGAAGTCGTTCTTGGTTGGTCGGAAAAATGCCCGGCTTGCGGCCGGGCACTTCGGGGGTAAACTTGTTCTTATTGCAGCGATGTATCTTCGAAATACTTGCCGTCCGCGAATGTGTACCAGACGTATTTCGGATCGACGAGGTCGCCCTTCGAGTCGAGCTTGATTTCGCCAAGCACGGTGTTGATCGGGTTTCCGGCGCGCAGCCATTCCGCCAGTTTCTGATTGTCAGTGGACTTGGTGGCTTCCGCGGCCGCCTTGTACATCTGGAAGGCGGCATAGGTGTAGAGGGTATAGCCTTCCGGATCGTAGCCGCCAGCCTTGAACTCATCCACGATCTTCTTCGCGGATTCGAAGTTCCGCGGTTCGGGCGCGAAGGTGAAGAACAGGTTGGTGGCGGCGGGGCCAGCAATGGTCCACAGCTCCGCGGCGTTCATCGAGTCACCCGAGAACATCTTGGCATTGAGGCCCTGTTCGCCCATCTGCTTCAGGATGAGGCCGGCTTCGGGATGATAGCCGCCGAAGTAAAGCGCATCGACTCCGGCATCCTTGAGCTTGGAGACGAGGGCGGAATAATCCTTCTCGCCCGCATTGATCGACTCGTTCAGAACTTCCGTCAGGCCCGCGGCATTCATCGCTTTGCGGGTTTCATCCGCCAGGCCTTTGCCATAGGCCGACTTGTCATCGATGACGGCGATCTTCTTTCCCGTGTAGTTCTTGGCGAGGAAGGCGCCCGCCACCTTGCCCTGGGCATCGTCACGTCCGCAGACACGGGCGACGTTCCAGCCGCCTTCATCGGTGAACTTGGGATTGGTGGAAGCGGGCGTGATCTGCAGGATGCCCTCTTCCTCATAGACCTTGGAGGCGGGGATCGAGGAGCCCGAGCAGAAATGGCCGGCCACGAACTTGACGCCCTTAGAGGCCAGCTGGTTCGCGACGTTTACGGCCTGCTTCGGGTCACAGGCGTCATCGCCCATCTCCAGCACCAGCTTTTCGCCGTTCACGCCGCCGGCCTTGTTGATATCGTCCACCGCCTTCTTGGCGCCTTGGGTATATTGCTCGCCATAGGCGGCGAGCTGGCCCGTCAGCGGGCCGGCAATGCCGACGGTGATGTCGGCAAGCGACGCTGTCGCCGTGAGCGCGGCGCCAAAGCCGATCGCGATGCCTGCCAAAAGATACTTCTTCATGTTTCGACTCCCAAACGATGGTTCTGGTTCTTGCGTGACCGCCCCGGACCATATTTGCGCAAAGAACGAACCTTGGAAAGGGGGCAAATGGCTTGGTAAATCAGCTTTTTAGACCTTCGAACGCCAGCCGAGGGGGCCATTTGCCTCATAAATCCAGGGATATTGCCGCACCATTTTCTTGGCCAGGGTCATCCGGTAACCCAAGAGGCAGAAGGCCAGCAGGATCAGGAAATCGGTCACCAGATAGTGGAGCGAGGTCAGATCCGCCTCGAACAGGGCGTAGTGGAGGAAGCGCAGGCCCAGGGTGAGCGGCACCATGGCCAGCACGGCCATCCAGACCGGCCGCCACTTCATGGCAAGGCCGCGGCCCGCCAGGAAGGCGGCCCCGCCGCCCATGATGACCGTCAGCACGAGGAAGATGCCGAAGCGTTGTTCGATGAGGAACGACATGGGCTCAATGACCTCCTTCGAGATAGGCGGCGCGCACCTCGGGCCTGGAGAGCAATTCCTTGCCGGTGCCGGACATGGTGATGCGGCCGTTCACCATCACATATCCGCGGTCGGCGAGCTTCAGCGCATGAAAGGCATTCTGCTCCACCAGAAATACGGTGAGCCCCTCCGTGCGGTTCAATTCCTTGATGGCCTCGAAGATCTGCTTGACGATCAGGGGCGCGAGGCCGAGCGATGGTTCATCCAGCAGCAAAAGCCGGGGGCGGGACATCAGCGCCCGGGCAATCGCCAGCATCTGCTGTTCGCCGCCGGAGAGCGTGCCGCCGCGCTGGGTCTGGCGCTTTTCCAATATGGGGAACATCTTGAAGGCGCGGGCCAGATCTTCCTCGAAGAATTTCGGGTCGCTGACGGTTGCGCCCATCTGCAGGTTTTCCAGCACCGTCATGCGCGGGAAGATGCGACGGCCTTCGGGCGACTGGGAAATGCCCAGTTGGGCAATCTTGTGGACCGCCAGCTTGGTGATGTCCTTCCCGTCGAAATGCACCGAACCCGCGCGTGCGCGCGGCGTGCCGCAGATGGTCATCATCAGCGTTGATTTGCCAGCACCGTTGGAGCCGATGAGGGTGACGATCTCGCCCGCCTTGACTTCCATGTCGATGCCCTTGAGGGCCTGGATCTTGCCGTAAAAGGTCTGGACCCCATGAACTTTGAGGAGGGGTTCACTCACGGCTTTTCTCCCAGGGCTTCGGCAACCACTTTGGCGGCAAGCGCATCCTCTTCCTCGTCCTCGACGCCGAGATAGGCGCGGATCACGGCGGGATCGGTTTTCACGTGGGTGGGATCGCCGTCGGAAATCTTCTGGCCATAGTCGAGCACCACGATGTGATCCGAAATGCCCATGACCACGCTCATGTCATGCTCGATCAGCAGGATCGAGACGTCGTTCTCGCTGCGGATGGCGCGCAGCAACTTGTTGAGTTCCTCCGACTCGCGCGGGTTGAGGCCCGCCGCCGGCTCGTCCAGGCAGAGCAGGTGGGGCTCCGTGCACATGGCACGCGCAATCTCGAGGCGGCGCTGATCGCCATAGGGAAGGTCGCCTGCGGGATCGTCGGCACGGTCAATGAGCCGCACCTTTTCGAGCCATGACTTCGAGAGTTCGACCGCGTCCTTCTCGGCGCGGCGGTAATGGCCGCTGCCCAGAATGCCGGCGACCGTATAGCCCGAGGCCAGCATCAGCTTGTTGTGCTGGGCGACCATCAGGTTTTCCAGAACGGTCATGCCGGAGAACAGCCGGATGTTCTGGAAGGTGCGCGCCACCTTGGCGATCTGCGCGATCTTGAAATCGTCGATGCGCTCCAGCAGGAATTCCTTGCCATCGCCGTGGCGGAACAGGATGCGCCCCTCGGTTGGCTTGTAGAAGCCGGTGATGCAGTTGAACACCGTGGTCTTGCCGGCGCCATTGGGGCCGATGATCGCGGTGATCTCATGCGGATAGGCTTCGAAGGAGAGATCCGACACGGCGGTCAGTCCGCCGAAACGCATCGTCAGATGCTCGACAGAGAGCACCGGGGTCTTGATTTCCGTTGCCATGTCAGCCGTGCCCTTCCTTGACGAGATCGCCCGAAACGGCCTTGCGCTCCTTGAGGAACACGGTTGGCTGCCGCCTGGTGACGAAGCCCCGCGGCCTGAAACGCATCATCAGCACCATGGCGAGGCCCACCGCCAGCATGCGGAAGTGAACGAGGTCGGTGCCTTCCGGCAGCCATTGCTGGAAGAACGTCAGCTCACGGAACAGTTCGAACGAGCCCATGATCGCAATCGCCGCGAACACGATGCCGAGCTGAGAGCCCAAGCCCCCCAGCACCACAATGGCCAGGATGATCGCGGATTCGATGAAGACGAAGCTTTCCGGCGAGACGAAGCCCTGGCGGGTGGCGAAGAAGCAGCCGGCAAAGCCGCCGAACATGGCGCCGATGGAGAACGCCGTGAGTTTCGTGTTGGTGGTGTTGATGCCGAGCGAGCGGCAGGCGATTTCATCTTCCCGAAGGGCTTCCCAGGCGCGGCCGATGGGCATGCGCCGGAGCCGGTTGGTGACGTAATAGGTGAGCAGCGCCAGGGCGAGGATCACGTAATAGAGGAAGGTGTAATACTGGATGCTCTTGAACTCGAGGCCGAAGAAAGCCGCGAAACCGTCAGGGCCACGGGTGAAGGGCAGGCCGAAGAAGGTGGCCTTGGGCACCGAAATGCCCTGGGGGCCGTTGGTGAAGTCAAACCAGTTGATCAGCACCAGGCGGATGATTTCGCCAAAGGCGAGCGTGACGATGGCCAGATAGTCACCGCGCAGGCGAAGCACCGGAAAACCCAGAATAACGCCCCACAATGCGGCCAGAAGGCCTGCGACGGGAAGCGTGATGTAGAAGGCCCAGGGCACAACGCCATTGCCGAACCACAAGGGGAAGTAGACCGTGGAAAGCAGCGCGTAAGCGTAGGCACCCACGGCGTAGAAAGCGACATAGCCAAGGTCGAGGAGGCCTGCGAGGCCCACCACGATGTTAAGGCCCCAGGCCAACATGACGTAGGTGAGAATATAGATCCCCAAATCGATGGGGCGGCGCTCGAAGCCGAACAGGAAGGGCAGCAGCACGGCGAAGGCGACCATGGCCGGGAAGACCCAGGGGCCGATGCGGTCTGCCATGGGAATCCGGATGGGGCCGGCCTTTGCAGCCGCCTGAACCGGCGAGGGGGCCCTGGTCCAGACGAAGAGGTGCATGCAAAGCCTGACGCCTACCACCAGTGCGAGAATGGTCAGGACGACGCCCCAGCGTGCCTGCAGAACCAGCGAGTATTGGGTGATGACCGATTTATAGGCAACGATCGGCACGAGGATCAAAAGCGTGACGATGGCGGTGCCGATCAGGTCCTTGGCGATGGCCGCAACGTCATAGCCATCGGCTTTGCGGGCCGGAATATCTTGTGTGGACATGGTCAGACCTTCTCCACTTCCGGTTTGCCGAGGAGGCCCTGGGGCATGAAGATCAGCACGATGATGAGCACCGTGAAGGCCGCCACGTCCTTGTATTCAACCGTGAAATAGGCCGACCACATGGTCTCAATCAGGCCGATGATCAGCCCGCCCAGCATGGCGCCGGGAAGCGAGCCGATGCCGCCCAGCACGGCGGCCGTGAAGGCCTTGATGCCGGCGAGGAAGCCCACGAAGAAGTCGGTCACGCCATAATAGAGGAAGAACATGAGGCCGGCGAAGGCCGCGAGAGCGGCACCCATGATGAAGGTAACGGAAATCGTGCGGTCGACGTCGATCCCCAGAAGCGAGGCCATTTTCATGTCCTGTTCGCAGGCGCGCTGGGCGCGGCCGAGCGAGGTCTTCTGAATGAGAATGGTGAACACCGCCATCAGGATGAGGGTGGAAACGATGATCAGGATCTGCATGTTGGTCAGGCGGACGATGAACTGGCCGGACTCCGTCACACGCGTCATCAGCTCATAACCGCCGGTCACGATGGGCTGCACCGGCTTGGGGCGGCCTTCCTGGCTGACGCGGACGAATTCCTGCAGTACGATTGACATGCCGATGGCGGAAATCAGCGGAGCCAGCCGGAAGGACCCGCGCAACGGCTTGTAGGCCAGCCGTTCGATCGTCCAGTTATAGGCGGCGGCCACCACCATGGCGATCACCGCCACGAGAATGAGCGAAAACAGGATGATCATCACCCCGCTGCCGCCCGTCAGCCCCATGCCGAGGACGACCAGGAAGGCCGCGACAGAGCCCACCATGAAAACGTCGCCGTGGGCGAAGTTGATCATTCCGATGATGCCATAGACCATGGTGTAGCCGATGGCGATGAGGCCATAAATCGACCCCAAGGTAATTCCATTGATAAGCTGCTGGAGAAAATACTCCATGAGCCCCCCTGTGTTTCTGTGCCCGGCGCGGTTTTTTTGCTGCCGTTCAATTGTCATAGACAGATCGGATTTTTAACACAAGCCAGTGAGCCGCGGAGACAGCGGCAGATTCGCCTTGCCCAATATGCCGGCGCGATATATATCGGCTCGTCATCTATCGGACTGTTATATATCGGATCGGAATGGGCATGAATGTCAGAACTCTGTGCCTTGGTGTTCTCTCCGCGGGAGAGGCGTCGGGCTATGAGATCAAGAAGGAGATCGAGGAGGGGCTGTTCAGCCACTTCATCGATGCGAGCTATGGCTCGATCTACCCGGCGCTGACCCAGCTGGCGGGCGAGGGGCTGCTCACAGTCCGCGCCGAGGAGCAATCCGGCCGGCCTGACAAGAAGGTTTATGCGATCAATGCCAAGGGAACGGACGCGCTGGCGCGTGCAATCTCCGTTCTACCTGGGCGTGACAAGTACAAGTCGGAGTTCCTGTTCCAGATGCTGCTCGGAGAGTACATCACGCCCGGCGTGATGCTGGCGGCCATCGACAAGCAGCTCGCCGATCTCGAGGCCGATCTCACACGTATCGGTGAATGCAAATGCGCGGAGCACCCCCATGCCGGGGCGCGTTTCGTGGCGGACTATGGCAAGGCGGTGATGAGCGCCGCCGTCAGTGTCCTTAAAGACAAGAAGGCAGAACTCCTGCGGGCCTCCACACCGCAGGCGGCAGAGTAAGACTGGGAACGAAACACATGATACGCCGCATATTATACCTCCTCCTCGTGACCGTGCTGCTTGGCGGCCTTGCGGGGGCGATTGCCTTTTATGCCTTTGACTTCAAGCCGAAAATGCTGGCAACGGTCATCATGGGGGCGCCGCGCCCGCCGGAGACCATCTCGGCGGAGGCCGCGCGCACCGAATCCTGGCAGCCGCAGATTGCAGGGATCGGTACCGTCACCGCATTCCAGGGGATCGACGTTACCCCGCAGGTGGGCGGGGTCGTCACCGAAATCAATTTCGAATCCGGCCAGGACGTGAAGCAGGGTGATCTTCTGGTGAAGCTCGATTCCGCCACGGAAGAGGCGGACATCCGCTCGATCGAGGCCGAACTCGCCAACAATGCAACTGAGTTGAAGCGCCGCGAAGGCCTCGTCTCCAAGGGCATCGTTGCCATCACCGAACTCGATTCCCTCAAGACCAAGGCCCGCGTGCTGCAGGCCACCCTCGACCGGCGCAAGGCGGAGATCGCGCAGAAATTCATCTACGCGCCGTGGGACGGCCGTGCCGGCATCCGCAACATCGCCATCGGCAGCTATCTCGCACCCGGTCAGAAGATCGTCTGGCTGCAGAAGATCGATCCCGTCTACGTCGACTTCTCCATGACGGAGTCCGACTATGGCCGCATCAAGATGGGCGAGAAAGTGACGGCGACGTTCAACGCCTATCCGGGTGAGGCCTTCACCGGTGCCATCACCACCACCGATGCCCGCGTCTCCGACACCAACCGCATGATCACGGTGCGTGCTGAATTCAAGAACCCGGACAAGCGCCTCGTTCCCGGCATGTATGCCAATGTGCTGGTCGATGTGGGCCAGCCCGAGCAGGTCGTGACCGTGCCGCAGACGGCCGTCACCTATTCGCTCTATGGCGACAATGTCTTCGTGGTGAATGCCACGACGGCGAAGGACAAGGACGGCAAGGACGTCGACGAACTCGTCATTGAGCGCCGCTTCATCAAGCCGGGCACCGTGCGCGAAGGCCGCGTTGCCATCGCCAGCGGGCTGAAGCCGGGTGACAAGGTTGTGACCGCCGGCCAGAACAAGATCGACCAGGGCAGCAAGGTGGTGATCGATAACTCGATTGCGTTGAAGCTCCAGGATACGAGCACCATTCAGTAAGGACCGGCACCCATGCATTTCACCGACATTTTCGTGAAGCGCCCGGTCCTTGCGACCGTGGTGAGCCTGCTCATCCTGCTGGCCGGTATCCAGGCGGTCCTGCAACTGCCGATCCGCCAGTTCCCGGAAGTGTCAGACACCAAGATCGAGATCACCACCACCTATCCGGGCGCCAACGCGGACCAGATCAAGGGCTTCATCACCACGCCCATTCAGCAGGCCGTGGCCTCGACCGAAGGCGTGGACATTCTCGAATCGAAGTCATCCCAGAACGTCTCGACCATCACACTGAAGCTTCGGCTCGATGCCGATGCCGACCGCGCCTTGGCTGACGTTCTCTCCAAGGTGAACGAAGTGAAAGGCGTTCTGCCGGAGGAGGCGAACGACCCCGTGGTCAAGCGCACCAATGGTGCGGGCTTCGCCCTCATGTACATCAGCTTCAAATCCGATGTGATGTCCGCTCCGCAGATCTCGGATTACCTCGACCGCGTGGTCAGGCCGAAGCTGCAGGCGATTAATGGCGTGGCCTCTGCCGAAATTCTCGGTGGCTCGACCTTCGCCATGCGCGTCTGGCTTGACCCCGAGAAGATGGCATCCCTCGGCATCACGCCGCTTGACGTGCGCCAGGCGCTGGCCGCCAACAACTTCACCACGGCGGCCGGCGAAGTGAAGTCGGACTTCACCCAGCAGAACATCAACGCCCAGACTTCTCTTGAAACGCCTGCCCAGTTCGAGAACCTCGTGGTCGCCACCCGCGGCGATACGGTGATCCGGCTTGGCCAGGTCGCGACCGTTGATCTGGGGCCAGAGAACTACAATTCAACTTCGGCCTTTGACGGGCTGAAGGCCGTGTTCATGGGCATCCAGACGACGCCCGACGCCAATCCGCTGACCGTCATCAACGAAGTTCGTGACACCATGCCTGAAATCCAGCGCATGCTGCCCACGGGCCTTGAGGCGAACATCGCCTATGACGCGACGGAGTTCATCAACGCCTCGATCTGGGAAGTGGGCAAGACGCTGCTTGAAGCGGGCGCCATCGTGATCGTCGTCATCTTCCTGTTCCTCGGCAATATCCGCTCAACCATCATTCCCGTGGTCACCATTCCGCTGTCGCTCATTGGCGTGGCGCTGGTGCTGGTGGCCTTCGGCTACTCGATCAATCTGCTGACGCTCCTTGCCCTGGTGCTGGCCATCGGCCTCGTCGTCGACGACGCGATCGTGGTCGTCGAGAACATCCACCGCCACATCGAGGAAGGGATGCGGCCCTTCGATGCTGCCATCAAGGGCGCGCGCGAAATCACCGGCCCCGTCATCGCGATGACCATCACGCTGGCGGCCGTCTATACGCCCATCGGCTTCACCTCTGGTCTCACTGGCGCTCTGTTCCGCGAATTTGCCTTCACGCTGGCAGGTGCGGTTCTGGTCTCCGGCATCATCGCGCTCACGCTGTCGCCGATGATGACCTCCAAGATGTTGAAGCCCCATGCCAAGCTGTCCTGGTTCGGACGGCTGGTGGAGCGCGTGTTCGGTTCGCTGCAGCGCTTCTACCGCCGCAGGCTTGACGGCACGATCCGCCAGCGCGCCGTCTTCGCCTGGATTGCCGTGCTGATGATCGTGCTCTCGGGCGTCCTCTACAATGCCATCAGCCGTGAGCTGGCACCGGCGGAAGACCAGGGCGTGCTGTTTGCCTTCGTCAACGCGCCGGAGCACACCAACCTCGACTATCTCACCACCTATACGGATGACTTGACGAAGACCTTCCTCGCCATTCCGGAAAAGCAGAACCTCTTTGCCATCAACGGCTTTCCGAACACGCATTCGGCCTTCATGGGTCTCATCCTGAAGCCGTGGGAGGAGCGCACCCGCTCCGACCTGTCGGTGATGGGTGAGCTGCAGCCGAAGTTCAAGGCGGTGTCCGGCGTCAACATCTTTGCAACCGCCCCTTCCGCCATTCCAGTGGGTGCGGGCGACTTGCCGATCGAATTCGTGCTCACCTATCCGGGGGACTACACCCGGCTCGCTGAAGTGCTGGACCAGCTCAAGGCGGAAGCCGACAAGAGCGGGCTCTTCATTTTCACCAATGCGGATTTGCGCTTCCAGACGCCGCAGGTGGAACTCGTGGTCGACAAGGATCGCGCCAACCAGCTTGGCGTCACCATGCAGGATGTCGGCGCAACGCTTTCGACCCTTCTGGGCGGCAACAACGTCAACCGCTTCTCGGTCGATGGCCGCAGTTACCAGGTGATCCCGCAGGTGCCGCGAACCGAGCGTTCCAGCGTGGACCAGATCCTGAGCTATCGCGTGCGCTCGGCTGATGGGCAAATGGTGCCGCTGTCAGCCTTCGTGAATGTCTCGAAGACGGTGCAGCCCAACGGGCTTGCCACTTTCCAGCAGCTCAACTCCGCCATGCTGCAGGGCGTGCCGTTCCCCGGCCGCACCATTGGCGAGGGCATCACCTTCCTCAAGCAGAAGGCGGATGAGATCATGCCGCCCGGCATGGCCTATGACTTCAAGGGCGAGAGCCGCCAGTTCGTGAATGAAGGCAACACGCTGGCCGTCACCTTCGCCATCGCGCTGCTGCTCATCTATCTGGTGCTCGCCGCGCAGTTCGAAAGCTTCCGCGATCCCTTCATCGTGCTGATCGGCCTTCCGGCCACAGTGTTCGGCGCATTGCTGGTGCTGTTCGTGCTGGGTGAGGTGAATGGCGCGATGATGAACAATCCGCCCATAAACCTGGGCTCGGGAACCATCAACATCTACACCCAGATCGGCCTTGTGACGCTGATCGGCCTCATCGCCAAGCACGGCATCCTGATGGTGGAGTTCGCCAACAAGCTTCAGGAAACACAGGGCTATGACAAGAACACGGCAATCAAGGAAGCCGCTGCGGTTCGCCTGCGCCCCATCCTGATGACCACGGCCGCCATGGTGATCGGCGTTCTGCCGCTGCTGATTGCCAATGGTGCAGGCGCCAAGAGCCGCTTCGACATCGGCGTGGTGATTGCTGCCGGCATGAGCATCGGCACGCTCTTCACCTTGTTCATCACGCCCGCGATCTATTCCTACGTCGCGCGCGACCGCCGCCACATGCATGACGACGAAAATGCCTCCGACGTCCTCGCCCCGCATCTGGATGCGCCCGCGAACGACATGGCGAGGCTGCCGAAGGCGGCTGAATAGGGGTCGAACGGCTCCACTCTTACCCATGGCCCGGCTTCGCCGGGCCATGTTTGTTTTGGTCAGATCAGCCCGTTGGAGCGGAAGCTGAAGTGACCCTGGCGGCCCACCACAATGTGGTCGTGAACGGCGATGCCCAAGCGCTGGCCGGCGTCGACGATTTTCTTCGTCATCTCGATATCCGCCAGCGACGGCGTGGGATCACCCGAGGGATGATTGTGAACGAGGACGATGGCCGAAGCGCCAAGTTCGAGCGCACGCTTGATGACTTCGCGGGGGTAGACGGGCGTGTGGTCGACCGTGCCTTCCTGCTGGACTTCATCCGCGATCAGCTGGTTCTTCTTGTCCAGGAAGAGGATGCGGAACTGCTCATTGTCGCTGAAGGCCATGGCGGCGCGGACATAATCCAGGATGGCGTTCCAGGTGTTGAGCACGGGGCGGTTTATCACCTGTCCTCGCATCAGCCGCATCGCAGCGGCATGCACGATCTTGATTTCGGTGGCGACCGCTTCCCCAACGCCGCGCACTTCCATCAATCGTTCGGGCTCTGCACTCAGGACTTCAGCAAAAGTGCCGAAGCGGGCGAGAAGCTGCTTGGCGAGGGGTTTCGTGTCGCCCCGCTTGATGGCGCGGAACAGCACCATTTCGAGCAGCTCATAATCCGGAATGGCAAGGGGGCCCGCCTCCCGGAATCGCTCCTTGAGGCGCTCCCGGTGACCGAGGAAATGCGGCAGCGGCTTTGGGCCGGCATCCTCAAAGCCCGACATCGGGTCAGGCCTTGTAAGGCGGGTGGTGCAGGCCCTTGGGCGAGAGCGTGAAAATCTCAACGCCGGTTTCGGTGACTGCCACGGTATGCTCGAACTGGGCGGACAGCGAACGGTCCCGTGTGACGGCCGTCCAGCCATCACCCAAAATCTTCACATGGGGGCGGCCCAGATTGATCATCGGTTCGATGGTGAAGAACATGCCGGGCTTCAGCTCCACGCCTTCGCCCATGCGCCCGTAATGCAGCACATTGGGATGGTCATGGAAGGTGCGGCCCAGGCCGTGGCCGCAGAAATCCCGCACCACCGTGCAGCGTTCGGCCTCGGCGAAGGTTTGGATGGCATAACCAATATCGCCCAGATGCGCGCCGGGCTTCACGGCGGCGATGCCCAGCATCAGGCATTCATAGGTGACCTCGACGAGGCGCTCCGCCTTGCGGCTGACCTCGCCCACATTGTACATGCGGCTTGAATCGCCATGCCAGCCATCGACGATCAGTGTCACGTCAATGTTGACGATGTCGCCATCGCGCAGGGGCTTGTCATTGGGAATGCCGTGGCACACCACATGATTGATCGAGGTGCAGATCGACTTCGGATAACCCCGGTAATTATAGGGGGCGGGAATGGCATTGTTGTCCCGGGCGAATTCCACAATCGTACGGTCGAGCTCATCCGTGGTGACGCCGGGCTTCACCAGCGGCACGAGAAGGTCGAGGGCCTCAGCCGTCAGCCGGCCGGCCTTGCGCATCGCCTCGAATTCGGCAGGCGTGTGCAGCTTGATGCGGTTGGAGCGCGGGGAGGCGGAGTCTTCGGTTTCGGCGTAAGTCATCAGGGGCGCGTGTCCAGAACCGGGGTAGCCGGCGATTTGGCTCGGAGTTTACAGGATCGGGCGGCAGCCTCAACCACTGCTTTCCACCCACGTGACCTGCAGATAATGCCGTTGGTGGCCCGCCGCAAGGGTGCGTTGATGAGCTCTCGTTGACAGGGCGGAGGCCAACTGGCAGGAGCCGCTTCGAACAGGGGCTTCAAGACCGATGACCGACACCCAACCCACCGCCGCCGTTCTGCTGATCGGCGATGAAATCCTCTCCGGCCGCACCAAGGACAAGAACCTGGGATTTTTGGCCGATTACCTGACGGCGATTGGGATCGACCTGAAGGAGGCGCGCGTGGTTTCTGACGATGAGGATGATATCGTCGCGGCCGTGAATGCGCTCCGCCAGCGCTACAGCTATGTGTTCACGACAGGGGGGATCGGCCCCACCCACGACGACATCACGGCCGATGCCATGGCACAGGCCTTTGGCGTGCCCATCGGGCATGACCCGCGGGCGGTCGAGATCCTGCTCGCCTTCTTCAAGGAAATGGGCCGCGAGCCCAATGAGGCGCGGATGCGCATGGCGCGGATGCCTGAAGGGGCGATCCTGATCGACAATCCGGTCTCCAGGGCGCCCGGCTTCCAGATTGGCAATGTATTCGTGATGGCGGGCGTGCCGAAGATCATGAATGCGATGATGGACGATGTGGCGAAGCGGCTGACGAGGGGAATTCCAATGCAGTCCCGCAACGTGGAGTTTCTGGGTGGCGAGGGCGATGCTGCAAAGCCCCTGGGCGAGATCCAGAAGGCTTATCCCAAGGTCGTCATCGGCTCCTATCCGTTCCAGTCGCCCGATGGCTTTGCCACCAATCTGGTGCTGCGCTCGCGCGATGAGGCGGCCCTTGTTGAAGCCTATGACGCCGTCTGCCGCATGGCTGAGGCGCTTACGCAAGAGGGCAAGGCGCGCGGCTGGTCCTGAGGCGTTGCCAGGCGCCAGCTCCCGGCGCATAAATTCTGAAACGGGGTTGAGGGCGAGGATCATGGACGAGAAGTGGCAGAAGAGTTTTCCCGTCTCCTGGGATCAGTTCCACCGCGATGCGCGCGCACTCGCCTGGCGGCTTTCGGCCGCTGGCCCGTTCCGCGCCGTGGTGGCAGTAACGCGCGGCGGGCTTGTTCCCGCAGCCGTGGTCGCCCGCGAATTGGGAATCCGGGTGATCGAGACCGTATGCGTGGCCTCCTATGACTATGACAAGCAGGGCGAGATCCATGTGCTGAAGACCATCGCGGAGACGGTTGCCGGCGGCGATGGCGGGCAGGGTGTGCTGATCGTCGATGACCTGGTGGACACCGGCGCCACGGCGCGCGTGGTGCGCGAGATGCTGCCGAAGGCACATTTCGCCACGGTCTATGCCAAGCCCGCAGGCCGTCCGCTGGTTGACACCTTCATCACGGAAGTGAGCCAGGACACATGGATCTACCTGCCCTGGGACATGCATCTGACCTTTGCGCCACCGATCCGCGACAAGGCGACCGCCTGATGGCCTTGGATCCGGTTGAAAGCGCCCTCGAGGAGGCTAAATCCGTCTTTGCCGCAAAGCGCCCGAAGACGCGTGAGATGCATGCCCGCGCGGCCGAGGTGATGCCCGGCGGCAACACCCGCACGGTGTTGTTCACAGCACCCTTTCCGCTGCGCGTGGAAAGAGCGGAAGGTGCGTCCGTCACCGACATTGATGGCAACATCTATCTCGATCTCCTTGGCGAATACTCGGCGGGGATCTACGGCCACTCGCACCCGCGCATTCTGGAAGCCGCGCGCGCCGCGCTGGACAATGGGCTCAATTTCGGCGCCCATCACGAAGGCGAGGTGAAGCTTGCCGAAGTGGTGACGGAGCGCTTCAATCTCGATATGGTGCGCTTCACCAATTCCGGCACGGAAGCCAATATGATGGCGCTGGCCGCCGCGCGATGTTTCACCGGACGCAGCAAGATCATGCCGATGGAAGGTGGCTACCACGGCGGCACACTCTATTTTTCGCATGGCGCATCGCCGGTGAATGCGCCCTTCGACTGCGTGATGGGCCAGTACAATGATGTTGAGACCACGCGAGCGCTGATTGCTCAGCACGCGGATGATCTGGCGGCCGTGATCCTGGAGCCGATGCTGGGCGGCGGTGGCGGCATCTCCGCCAGCCGGGCGTTTCTCGACATGCTGCGAGCGGAAACGAAAGCTCGCGGCATCGTGCTGATTTTTGACGAGGTGATGACCTCAAGACTTCACCCCGGCGGCCTGTCCGCAAAGCTGGGGATCGAGCCCGACCTCAAGACGCTCGGCAAATATGTGGGCGGCGGCATGAGCTTCGGGGCCTTTGGCGGCCAGCGCGAGATCATGGCGTTGTTCGACCCCACGTCCCCCAACGCGCTGCCCCATGCCGGCACGTTCAACAACAATACGCTCACCATGCGTGTGGGCCATGTGGCGATGACGGAGATCTTCACGCCGGAGGCCTGCGTTGACCTCAACGCCCGCGGCGACCGTTTGCGCGAAAAGCTCAATGATCTTTTCATGCGCTATCAGGTGAAGATGAAGGCGGCGGGGCAGGGCTCAATGATCGTGATCCACCCCACTGCCGCTGACATCACCGCCCCCAAGGACGTGGAGCACACCGACAAGCGCCTCCGCCAGCTCTTGTTCCTGGATCTGCTGGAGCAGGGCATTTACGTGGCCGAGCGGGGCTTCATGGCGCTCTCCCTCAAGGTGACGGATGCAGACTGCGACCGGCTTGTGAGCGCTGTTGAAGATTACATTACGAAGCGGCGAGAGCTCCTGGTCTAGGGGGCTGGCTGTGAGACTTCCTTCGTGGTATTGAATGCCCATTCAACATCTCAACGGAGGACCCCACACGTGCTGCATCAGGCTCACAACCGCTTCAACGCCCAGGAACTCTGGCAGCAGGACCATGACCATGTTCTGCACCCCTACACCCATTTCGACAGCTTCAAGAAGGACGGCTCCCTCGTGCTGGTCGAAGGAGACGGCTGCTATGTGACAGACGCACAAGGACGCCGCTATTTCGACGGCATTGGCGGCATGTGGTGCGTCAATGCGGGCTATGGCCGCCGCGAAATCGCGGAGGCGATGGCCGAGCAGGCTCTGCAGCTGTGCTATACGACGACCTTCGTGGACGTGACCAACGCCCCCGCCTCACGGCTCGCCGCCAAGCTGGCGGAACTGGCGCCAGGCTCCCTCAACCATGTAAGCTATGCCACATCCGGTTCCTGCGCCGTCGATACGGCGATCCGGCTTGCGCATTTTTACCAGTCGCGGAAGGGCGAGACGAACCGGCGCTTCGTGATCTCGCGGCAGAATTCCTATCATGGCTCCACCTATCTCGGCATGTCGGTGGGCCTGCGCGATGGCGACCAGTCTCCGCATTTCCGCTATGTGCCGGATCTCGTACATCACCTCTCCGCACCCTATCCCTACCGGAGGCCTGAGGGCATGAGCCTCGAGGCCTTTAGCGATTTTCTGGTGGAGGAGTTCGCAGCCAAGATCGAGGCGCTGGGTGCTGAAAACATCGCCTGCTTCATCGCGGAGCCTGCCCAGGCTTCGGGTGGCGTCTGCATTCCGCCCCCCAACTATCTGCCGCGCATGCGGGAGCTTTGCACCAAGCACGGCATTCTGTTCATCGCCGATGAAATCGTGACGGCCTTCGGACGCTTGGGCCACATGTTCGCATCCTATGATGAATATGGCGTGGTGCCGGATATGATCCTCTGCGCCAAGGGGCTGACCTCTGGATACATTCCGCTTTCAGCTGTCATCTATTCGGATGAGGTGCATGAGGTGATCTCGGCCCCTGACCCCGATGCGTGGTTCACTCATGGCTATACCTATGCGGGGCATCCCGTGGCCTGTGCCGTAGCCCTCAAAAACATCGAGATCATCGAGCGCGAAGATCTCTGCGGCAACGCCGCGCGCGTGGGCGACTATCTGGAGCAGCGGCTGGGCGAACTGCGCGCGCTTCCCCTCGTGGGAGACGTGCGTGGGAGGCGTCTGATGATGTGCGTTGAATATGTGAAGGACAAGGCCACGCGCGAGAAACTGCCGGACTCCTGCAACATCTCGAAGCGCATTTCGAATGAGTGCGAGACGAAGGGCCTGCTGGTGCGGCCCCTGGGCCACCTCGACGTGCTGTCGCCGCCCCTGATCATCACTCGCGAACAGGTCGACTTCGTGGTGGATACGCTGCGCGGTGCCATCATCAAGGCCACGGACGAGCTCCGGGCTGAAGGAGTGATCTAGAGGGGGAGTAGCCAACAACCTCTGCGGCCGTCATCCCAGCGCAGGCTGGGATCGCGCTATCTTACCGCACGTGCCGATGCAAAGCGGGATCCCCGCCTTCGCGGGGATGACGGCGCAGAAGCGGGGTTAGAGCCGCACCAGATACTCATCCTCCGGCCCGTCAATCTCATCCATGTGGGAGCCGATCCGTTCGGCTCCCATTTTTTGCGCCATGGCCTGGGAGGGGAGGTTGCCGGGGGAGATTGACAGCTGCACCCATGTGACACCTTGGGAACGGGCGAACTCTGCCAGGCCCCGCACTGCCTCGAAGGCCAATCCCTGACGGCGCCGGGGCTCGAAGATCGTGTAGCCCAGCTCGATGGCGAGACCTGTCTCGCCGCCATGGCAAATGTCATGCGGCATATCATGGCAATTGATGCTGCCAATGACTTGGCCCGTATCCTTCAACAAGATGGCGCGGATCGACCAGGGCCCATAGGCCGGATCCTTTTTCCACTGCGACAGGCGCAAGTCTGCGACCCAGCTGTGCTCGAACCAGTCTTCCGGCAAGGAGGGGCTGATGAGCTTGCGGCAAGCTTCGATGTCACCTGCGGCGGTCGCTGCCAGCCCCGCCATCGGAACGGTGCGGAGGGTGAGGCGCGAGGTTTCAATGTCCGTCACAGAGCGGCTTTCAGCGCCGGGGCGAGATTGCCGGATGCGCCTGCTTCGACATGCCCAAGCTCCAACCAGCGAGCCATCAGCTTCAGCTCGCCGGCCAGTGCAGCGGCGGTGCGGTCCACATCGGCATGGGGCTCATGGTGGATGGCATTGGCGCGGAGAATGCCAGCCTGCCGGTCCGCCTTGAGGCAGACGCGGCCCACGATCCTGTCCTGGTGCAGGAAGGGCAGCACGTAGTAGCCGAATTTCCGTTTCTCTGCAGGGGTATAGATCTCAATCCTGTAGTGAAACGCGAACAATCGCTCAGCCCGGGCGCGCTCCCACACGAGCGGGTCGAAGGGGGAGAGAAGGGCGGTGCCGCCGGCCTTGCGTGACAGCTTCGCCTCCCGGTGGAGATAGGCCTGCGGCTTCCAGCCCTGGACGGTGACGGGGATGAGCGTGCCCCCTTCCACCAGCTCCGCCAGTGCCGTCTTGGTCTCGGCGACGGGCAAGCGGAAATAATCTCGCAAGTCGAATTCGGTGCCGATCCCCAGCGCCTGCCCCGAGAGGTCGAGCAGGCGTCGGATTGCCTCTCGCTCCGGCGGCGTGTCGAGGGCCAGCACCTCCGGGGGGATGACGCGCTCCGGAATGTCATAAAGGCGCTCGAAGCCATCGCGCGTGGCGGTGGTAACGAGGCCCTGGTCGAACAGTGTCTCCAGCGCCAGCTTGCCCTTGGACCAGCCCCACCAGCCGCCCTCCGCCTTGCCACCCCCCGGCACCTCGCTCGCGGCGGTCGGGCCGTTGCGGGTGACGAAGTCCAGCACCTCGTGCAGATAGCGGGTCTCCTCCTGGCCGAACCGATCCATGCTGGAATAGACGCCATTGCCCGCGCGTGCCCTGGCCATGCGCCAGCGCATCAGCGGGTGAAGTTCCATCGGCAGCAGGCTCGCCTCATGCGCCCAGCACTCGAACAGTGTGCGCTTGCGGGTGCCGAAGCTCCGCTCATCGAGTGTGGCGTGGGGATAGGCGCCGAGCCGCGAATAGAGCGGCAGGTAATGCGAGCGGACGAGCACGTTGACACTGTCGATCTGCAGCAGGTTGAGCCGCCGGATCATCGGCGCCATATGCGCCCAGGTCACCCGCTTGGACCGGTCCGGATTGGCGAAGCCCTGCGCGGCCAGTGCCACGCGGCGCGCCTGGGCAATGGTCAGACGCTCAGGCAGCCTTGTCGGCCCAGGCGGCCTGCGCCGGAATGGACTGGTCATTGGCCAGCTTGGGATTGTGCTTGTAGAGGGTCGAGCAATAGGGGCAGACGACCTCGGAATCCGCACCCATGTCGATGAAGATATGCGGGTGGTCGAAGGGCGGAAGTGCGCCGATGCACATGAATTCCTTAGCGCCCACTTCGATTGCTGCAAGGCCCATTTGATTATGGAAATGCGGAGTTGCGCCCGATGCCATTTTGCCCTCGAAATGCTTGTTTCGAAGGCCGATTAGCATATGTTCGCGCCCCATGCACAGCTTCAATTCGGACGGCGTCCAGATCGCCTATGAAACCGCGGGCGAGGGTCCGCCCATCCTCCTCATCCATGGGTTTGCCTCCACGGGCCGCGTCAACTGGTGGGATACGGGCTGGGTCAGGACGCTCACCGATTCCGGACGCCACGTCATCACCTTCGATCACCGCGGCCATGGGGCGAGCGAGAAGCTGTATGATTCAGCCGTCTACTCAGCGGCTGAAATGGCGGAGGATGCCCGCCGTCTGCTGGACCATCTGGGAATCACTGAGGCCGATGTGATGGGCTATTCCATGGGTGCGCGGGTTGCGGCCTTCCTCACCATTGCCCACCCGAGCCGGGTGCGCCGCGCCGTCTTCGCGGGGCTCGCGTCCCGCATGATCACCGGGGTTGGCGGAGCAGAGGCGATTGCCCAGGCGCTGGAGGCGCCGAGCCGCCAGGATGTGACCGACAACAGCGCCAAGGCTTTCCGGATCTTCGCCGAGCAGACCAAGGGCGACCTGAAGGCACTGGCCGCCTGCATCCGCTCTTCGCGCGAGAAGATCACACCGGAGGAACTGGCCCAGATCCGCGTGCCGGTGCTGGTTGTGGCAGGCGACAAGGATGAGGTGGCGGGGGATGTGAAAACACTCGTCAACGCCATTCCCGGCGCCAAAGGCGTGACGCTTGCCAACCGCAACCACATGAATGCCGTGGGGGACCGCGGTTACAAGGAGGCGGTGCTGGCGTTTCTCGGGTGAGGGATGCTCAGCGCCCTCTGAACACCGGCTTCCGCTTTTCTGCAAATGCCGTGCGGCCTTCGATGTAGTCGGCGCTCTCGAAGCAGAGGCGGGCAAGCCCTGCGATGTCATCTTCCGCCACATGGCCTGGGCGTTCTGCGATCAGGTCCAGCGCGCGCTTGGCGTGGGTGATGGTGAGGGGTGCGCCGCTGGCGATCTCGCTGCAGAGGCTGCGGGTCTCCGCGTCGAGTTCGGTTGCCAGGCGGGTGATGAGGCCCAGCCGCAGGGCATCATCTGACGTGATGCGGCGGGCGGTGAAGATCATGTCCTTCGCGGCGGCAAGGCCCACGGTGGCCACGAGGTCCTTCAGGCCATCGAGCGGGTAGGCGAGGCCGAGTCTGGCTGGGGGCAGGGCGAAGATGGCCGTTCCATCCGCAATCCGCAGATCGCAGGCAAGTGCAATGGCAAGGCCGCCGCCGATGCAGAAGCCCTGGATCATGGCGATGACGGGCCTGCTGCAGGCCCGGATGGCGGCAAAGGCCTCGCCATTCAGCCGCTCGTAATCGGCTGCAGCTGCGGCGCTGTTGCGGGCGGCGCCGAACTCCGAAATGTCAGCTCCCGCCGCGAAGGCCTCCGCCCCGGCGCCGCGGACGACGATGACCCTCACATCAGGGTGCCCATCAAGAGAATTCATCAATTGCGGGATCGCGGCCCACATCTCCGCATTCAGCGCATTGCGCCGCTCCGGCCGGTTGAGCAGTAGCCAACCCGTTGAACCATCAACATAAGCCTGCAGAAAGGGAGAGGCGGAGGGAAGCGAGATCATGCGCAACGTCTAGCCCTCGGCCGCGTTCAGTACAATGCTGCGATGGGATACCCATATGACGAGCCATAGGCTATAATCACTGACGGCCCGGGAGTGAAACATGCGTCAAGCCACCAAGACATTCGCTGTCGAGAAGATCGATCCAGTGTGGGATCGCGTCCGCGAGGAGGCGGAGGAAATCGCCCGTCACGAGCCGGCGCTGGGCGGGTTCATCTTTTCCCTCGTCCTCAACCATGACAGTTTCGAGGAAGCCCTCACCCACAGGTTGGCGCAGCGGCTGGGCAATGCCGATATCGGGGCCGATCTGATCGTTCATGCCTTCAATGACGCGATTGAGGCCGAACCCGAGATCGGACATGCGGCCCGCGCGGACATCATCGCCACCTTCGACCGTGACCCTGCCTGCCACCGCTACATCGATCCGCTGCTCTATTTCAAAGGCTACCAGGCCATCCAGACCCACCGCATGGCACACCGGCTGTGGCATATGGGCCGCAAGGATTTCGCCTATTACCTGCAGAGCCGGCTTTCGATGATCTCGGCCATCGATATTCACCCCGGCGCCCAGGTCGGCAAGGGCATCATGATCGACCACGGCCATGACATCGTGATCGGCGAAACCTCGGTGATCGAGGACAATGTCTCGATCATGCAAGGCGTGACGCTGGGCGGCACCGGCAAGGAGGCAGGCGACCGCCACCCCAAGATCCGCCGCGGCGTGCTGGTGGGGGCGGGGGCCAAGATCCTGGGGAATATCGAGATTGGCCATTGCTCGCGCGTTGCCGCCTGCTCCGTGGTGCTGCATGACGTTCCGGCCAATACGACGGTGGCGGGCGTTCCGGCCAAGGTTGTGGGCTATGCCGGCTGCACTGAGCCTTCGCGCGCCATGGACCACAATGTGGAGCATGTTGCGGCGTCTGAGGAATAGGGCTAGAGGGGCGCCAATCTCCATGATCCCCATGAGCTGAAGAGGCCGCCTTGAAACCCGAAGAAATCGCCAAGCTGACGAAGTTCCTGCGCGCCAAGTTCGAGCTGCCCTCGATCAGCGTGAAGAAGCGGCCCCAGAAGAACGACAGCGCCGAGGTCTATATCGGTGAGGAGTTCGTGGGCGTGATCTTCCGGGATGAGGAAGATGGCGAGCTGTCCTACAACTTCTCCATGGCCATCCTCGACTTCGACCTCGAGGACTGAGCATGGCCGTGTTTGCGCTCGATGGCGTGGCGCCCGAACTGCCGCCGGAAGGTGAATTCTGGATCGCCCCCGATGCGTCGGTGATCGGCAAGGTGAAGCTGGAGCGCCATGCCAGCGTGTGGTTCGGCGCGGTGATCCGCGGCGACAATGAGTTGATCACTATAGGCGAGAATTCCAATGTGCAGGATGGCGCCGTCATGCACACGGACCCCGGCCTCGAACTAATGGTGGGGAGGAACTGCACCATCGGCCACAAGGCCATTCTCCACGGCTGCACCATTGGCGACAACACGCTGATCGGCATGGGCGCCGTGATTCTCAACCGCGCGAAAATCGGCGCGAATTGCCTGATCGGCGCCAACACGCTGATCACCGAAGGCAAGGTGATCCCGGACAATTCACTCGTCATGGGGCAGCCCGGGAAGGTCGCGGGCGAGCTGAATGAGGAAGCCATTGCCAGGCTTGGCCGCTCGGCCGAGACATATGTGAAAAACTGGCAGCGCTACGCGGCGGGCCTCAAACCTCTTTGACGGCGATCCCGCCGAGGCTTGCGAGAATAACGTCGGTATCGTCAAGAAGGGTTTCCATCGCGGTTTTCGCCTGATCAGGCGATTGCGCGGCAATGGCCTTCACCACGGCGGCATGCAGCGGCAGCACCTGCTCAGGGTGGGGCGAGTGGCGCGTCGTGTAATCGAACATGCTGGCGAGCGCCTGCTCGATGATGATGCCAAAGGGGGCCAGCAGCTCATTGTTGGCGGCAGCAAGAAGCGCCAGGTGAAAGCGGACATCTGCTTCCACCATTGCCTGCGGATCCGGCGCAGAGCGCATGTCGTCCAGAGCCTTGTCGAGGGTGGCAAGCTGTTCGGGCGTACGCCTCCTTGCGGCCAGCACGGCAGCACCGGGCTCGAGGATGCGGCGGATTTCCTGAAGTGCATGCAGGAAGCCCCTTTCGTCCATTGCCGCCCGGTGCCAGGCCATGACATCACGGTCCAGCAGGTTCCACCGCTCGCGCGGTTCCACGCGGGAGCCGATCTTGGGGCGCGACACGAGAAGGCCCTTGCCGTCCAGCGTCTTGATGGCTTCCCGGACGGCGGTGCGGCTGGCACCGTAAATGCGGCCCCATTCGGCTTCATTGGGCAAAAGGCTTCCCGGCGGATAGGTGCCATCCAGTATGCGGCGGCCGATCCCTTCGGCAAGTTCGGCATGAACCCGGCTTCCCGGCCTCCGCTGCGCTGCCGGCTCCGGCGCGTCCTGGCGCTGGCCCATGACCCCATTCCTTCTGCCTTTTATCCTACAAAACTACCGGTCATTGGCGCGGTCCGCAACGGCTTCAACCGCGGTGGGTGGATCAATCAAGAATTTTAAACAAATAAGTCACACAACCCAAAATTTTGTTATCCACAACCGCAGAAATCATTGCAATGGTGGCCGAAGATTTGCTTACTGCGATTTGCAACCGTTTTCATCTATGGTGATGCACCGGTTGGCACGCGGAAGCATCTGACATCCGGACGTTTTTCCAGAATCAGTGTGGCGCGGCAAGGTAGAGGCGATGAAAGGCATTTTCGCTGCGGCGGTTGTATTCCTTCAAGTGTTAATATGCGGCTCGGCTACGGCCTGCAGCATTCCTGAGCCCAAGGGGGCGGTCATATTGACCATCGAGGGGCTGATCGATGGCTGCAACGCTGGCCTGGAAGTGCGATTTGATCTCACCATGCTCGAGGCGCTTCCGGCCCGTGACGTGAAGACGCAGAACCCCTGGGAAACGGGCATCGTCACCTACCGGGGTGTGCTGATCAGCGACGTCCTCAAATATGTGCATGCCGATGGCAAGAACATCCAGGTGACAGCCCTGAATGATTACCGGTCGGTCATCAGCGTGGCGGACATCGATGCCTATGACATCATCCTGTCCTACCAGCGTGAAGGGCTTTACATGCCCGTGCGTGAGAAAGGCCCTCTGTTTATCGTGTTCCCCTTCACTGACGTGCCGGCTCTCGCAAACGAGTTCCGTTATGCGCAGTCCGTCTGGCAGGTCAGCCGCATTACGGTGAAATAGCCCCGTGCCGCATTCCACCACCAGCCGGCCGCTGCCGCCGCCTGTGCCGCGCAGCGCGCAACTTAACCACTGGACGGCAGGCTTCGTATTCACGATGCTCGCGCTCATCCTGGTGGCGGCGGTGATCGGGCTGCTCGGCTACAAGGACCTGCGCGATTTGGAGGCCCCGCGTGATGATGCGGGCTGGACGATCTTCCAGATCGGGTTCGAGCACCAGCGCCTGCTGCTTGCCGCCGAGACGGGGGCGCCGCAACCGGAGCTGCGGCTTCGCGGTGATCTTTATTTGAGCCGCGTCATCCTGCTGCGCGATGCGCCCATGCTGCAGAACCTGCGCGATGCCATGGATCCGGGCGAATTGACCAAGCTCTTCAAGTCAGCGCAGGCCACGGATGGGCTTATCGATCTCGCGGACACGCGCGAGGGCCATGAGGCGCTGCTGCACGAGCTGCGCGACGACGCCCAATCCGTCCGTGAGCTGATGCTCGACATGACCAGCCTGAACCGGGAGCTCCAGTCAGAGGAGCGCACCAAACGCACGCGCACGCTGCTGGTCTATCTCGGAGGGCTGGAATCGCTTCTCGTGGCGCTGCTGTGTCTTGGTGTTCTGGTGATGCGCACCACCAGCGATCTGCGCCGGGCAAACAAGGAAATCGCCGCGCAGTTTGCGACCCATGATGCCGTGATGCGCTCCGTCGATGATGCGATCATCGGAGTCTCCGCCGGAGGCGAGGTTCTCTATTCAAATCCGCGTGCGGCCGAAATGCTGGGGCCCGCCGCAGCGAGCGGCGCGCGCATGGCGGTGGCCGCCGCCCGCGATGATGATCTTGCGGCTCAGGTGTGGAAGCTCGCCCGTGAACCGTTCCATCAGGACAAGGATGGCGTTGCTGCCGGCCGCAAGGTTCAGCTTACGATGCCTGAAGGCCCGCGCACCTATGTGCTGCGCAAGTTCCGTTCCGCCCCTGCAGGCCCGGCCCGCGCGGGCTCGGACAGTTCGTTCATCGTCACGATCTCCGATGTCACCACCGAAGAGGAAGCCGCACAACGGCGCGAGGAATATGATGCGCGAATCGGCGAGATGAGCCGGCTCCTGGCATATGCGGCGATTTCGGGTGGCATCGTGCATGAGATCAGCCAGCCGCTGGCTGCCATCCGCAACTACATCTATGCCCTCAAGGTATCCTTTGACCTCCATCCAGGTGCGCCCGAGCATCGCACCATCGCCCAGCATCTGGGCGAGGAGATCGACCGCGCCATAGAAGTGGTGCGCAATGTGCGCCGCATGGGCCCGCAGGACCCCCAGGATCCCGGCGTCTGCAACATCGGCGAGGCCATTGCCCATTCGGTGCGCCTGGTCACCCTGGGCAGGAGCCCGCCACCGCCCATCGAAATCGTGCAAGAACCCGCGGACATGAAGGTGAACGGCTCCCTGCCACTCATCGGGCAGGTCATCGTCAACCTTCTCAAGAATGCGCTGAGTGCGTCCGCCGCAGCTGGGCGGCGCGGCGCCGCCGTCAAGGTGATGGCGGAAGGCGATCTGGCGCGAATAGAGGTTGCGGACTTTGGCGCAGGCGTCTCGCCCGATGCCGCGAAGTCAATCTTTATGCCCTTCTCGAAATCGGCGCGCGGCGGCATGGGGCTGGGTCTTGCCATCTGCCAGCGCATCGCTTCGACACTCGGCGGCTCGCTCTCCTGGACGAACCGGGAGGGGTCGGGCGCCATCTTCACCTTCACCGTTCCACTTGCAAAGGAAGGAAACCCCTCATGAGCAGCAAGACCATCATGATCGTCGATGACGACAGAGGCTTCGCGCAGTCGCTCGCCAATTTGCTGAGCGCATCGGGTTATCGCACCTGCGTGAGCTACGATCCCGCCAGTGCGCTTCAGCAGGCTCGTAACCAGCCCGTCGATTGCGCGTTGATCGACTACAATCTGGGCGCAACCCTCGGAACGACGCTGATTTCCAGACTGGGTGAGGAGGGGCACGCCTTTCCCAAGATCATGCTGACAGGATATGGTGATGTGCGAACCGCCACGCTCGCCATGAAGCTGGGCGCTGCCGACTTCATGGAGAAGCCCTATGAGCCCGGAGAGCTTCTGGAATCGATCGAGACCGCCATCGGCAAGGCGCGCGATTCCGCGCAAATGACAGACAGCATCAGAGACGCCCGCCGCATGCTCCGTACACTGACGGATCGCGAGAACGAGATCGTCGATGCGATCGTGGCCGGAAGCTCAAGCAAGCAGATCGCGGAGGCGCTTGGCGTCAGCCAGCGCACAGTCGAGGCCCACCGCGCCAATGTTCTTCAGAAGCTTGGGATTTCCAACACCGCCTCGCTGGTCCGGCTGGCTGTGCTGGCCGGGATGGGCGCGCCGCAGGCTTGAACGGCAATCGATATCAGACAAAGGACGGATCAAGGCTGCCGATAAAGGTGAGGGAGGCGATGGCCCGGCGCGTGTCGCGTTCCATGTTGCGGGCACCCTGGAGCGAGTTGGTCTTCACCAGCTTCGGCACGTCGCCGATGATCAGGCGCAGCGTGTCGCACAGGGCCTTTCCGAGGGAGCTGCCGTCGGCCCGCGCCGGTTTCTGCAGGCCCTTCACCAAGGCGCTGCGCACCAGTACATAGCGCCGCAGATCCTCGACCTTCGTGAGCAGCAGCATGCGGTCTGCCACATCTCCCGTCGCCAGGAATTTCTCGAGAAGGTTTTCCAGTTCCGCCATGGCGTAGACCACCGCGATTTGCGGGTTTGCGGTGGAGGTGCTGAAGGCCGAAGCATTCGTGGTCGCGCGTGCCGCGATCGAATCCATTGGGTAAAACTCCGTGCGAAATCTCACATAATGGTAAAGTGCAGTTTTGCACTGCGGCATGGGGAACAGCCGCATCACCCTTCGTATAAATACGGGTATTCTGATATATTTGTGTTTTAATCAGCTATCCCTGAACAAAATTGACTGAAATGTTTTTTGTGTTGATCGCAAGGGTCGAACGCTTGCTCAAAACCGTATCTTAAGGTGGCTGATTCGCTGTGTTACGGAGCCGGCACAGGGTGGGGCCTGTGCCGGCTCGCGCAGCGCCCGGTCTGGTTGGGTTTGCGTGGGGACGCTGACCGGGCGAAACTCCCCTCTTACGTGCAAGCCCCGCTCGGCCTACTTCTCCGCCCGGGATGCGACGGCGCCGGCAGCAATTGCCTTGTCGCCCACAAGTGAAACCCAGCCGCGCGGATCGCTTTGCGATTGCCGCTTGAGGAATGTGTAGTCAGTGTCCGTCCAGCGGCGAATGTCGTCACGCCGGTTGTCCAGAATGAAATCGCCCTCGTCCGTGGCGAGGGTCAGCACCGCGTGCCCCTCGTTCTTGTTGTCGAGCGCAACTGTGAGGAGCAGGGCAGAGGCCGGAATGCCGAGACCTTCGAGGTATCGCTGTTTGAGCAGCGCATAGTCCTCGCAGTCGCCGGCGCTGTTTGGGTAGGCCCAGTATTCGACTTCGCCATAAAGCTCTTTGTCGCTCGCAGGCACGATCTTGAGGTTCACATAGCTGTTGACGCCATAGACCAGGTCCCACTGGGCAGCGGTAAGGGCGGTGCGGCGCGAACTGTGGCCGCGGGCGGTGCAGGCCTCGGGCTCACGCAGGCAGAAGCGCACGAAGCCCACGGGTGGCAAAGTCTTGCCAAAGGTGGCTGCAGCCCGCGGCACTGGCCTTGGCGATCTGCTGGGAACACTGTCGGTTGCGGCCGTCGCCGCCGGCACTGCCAGCTGGAGGATGAGAAAGGCCGCAACGGCGGCCACGCCGGTGTTCATCTGTCGCCCCATTCGTTCTCTGCAGAGGCGATCCTAGGGGCAAGGCTTTGCGATGGCGTTCAGTCTGGCCCTCAAATGCAGGGCATTGCGGTAGCAAAACATTCACCACGATGGACCGCTGGAGCGGCGGCCGGAAAGTGGTTGATTAATGGAATTACGCCTGTTAGACACCGCGCGTCCAACGATATGGCGTGCGGCCATGGCGGAATTGGTAGACGCACTAGCTTGAGGTGCTAGCGGGTAACACCGTGGAGGTTCGAGTCCTCTTGGCCGCACCATCGTTCCCCTCACAGGAATGAATGGCAACAGTCTTCGGCCCGTGCCGCGGGCCTCAGTAAAGCTGTGCCGTTGGCGTATCGCTTGCGGGTTCCGGGCGGACGCAACGATACTTTCGGTGTCCGTCGGCGGCTTTGTACCATTTGGCAATCGCCTCGCCCTTGCATTGGGCTTTGACCTTCGGGTCCGGCGTGGTTTCCGCTGCGGCCATCTGCTGCTTCTTGGGCGGCGCCACGGCAACGCTCTTCTTTTCCTTCACCACCGGCCGCGCTGCTGTGACAGGCCTCTGTGCTTCTGCCGCTTCAGCCGGGGCGGGAGCGATCGCGGCGACACGCTGTTGCGGTTCTGGTTCCGGAGCGGGCGGGGCATCAGATTCAGCTGCACTCGCCACTGGCGCCAACTGGGGGGCGGCACGTGGCGGGACGACACTGCTGGGAGGCGATCCGGCTGGCGCAAAGGCGGGAACGATCTTCGCGCCCTCGGCGGCGACCGCATTGAAGCGGGTGATGACGGCAATCACCTTGGGATCCACGGCGGCGGCAGCGGGAATGACATTGACGGTTCCCAGCTCCGTATCCTTCTCGACCACGGCGGCACACTGCACCTTGGCCGCCTCCGTCATCAGCTGGCTATGTTCGACAGGGCTCACGCAATGCGCCCCGATCAGCATCACAACTTCGACGAGTTTCATCTGGCGGGCTCCCCATTTTCATGAGTCAGAAACAGGAAAAAAGGGGCCTGAGCATGGTCCTCATGCGGTCAGAATCGGGCGGGAATGTTGCGGGCGGAACGACTCACCAAGGGGTGCTATCGTCAGGACCCTTGTTGCAGTCAGGACAGTCACATGAGCTATGCTGAGGGTTTCGTTGCCAGTTTGGCGATCGGGGTGGCCGCAATGTTCTGCATGGCTGGACAATCCCGGGCAGATAAGGTCGATGTCATCGCCATAGACATTGCCTTGGAGCCGGACGGCAAAATGCTGGACGAGGCGAAAGCGGCGAATGCGCGCTTGCTTGGCGTCTTTCCTCAAGGGTTTGCGCTGGACGCCACACATACCCCGCACATCACGATGGTGCAGCAGTTTGTGCGTACATCCGATCTTGGCGACGTCTACGCAGCTGCCAACAAGGTCCTGGCCGGCGTGACGCCCATTTCGTGGACGCTGACGGCGTCCAAGTACTACTACATACCCGACGGCCAATCCGGACTTGGCGGCATCGTGGTGGAACCGACAGCGGACCTGAAGGGCCTGCAGCAGAAGCTGCTTGATGCGGTCGCGCCTTACGCCCTCAAGACGGGCACCGCTGCATCATTCGTGTCCGATGACGACGGCAAGGACATCCAGCCCTCCCTGATCGACTACATCGCGAACTTCGGAATCATAGCTGCCGGAGAGAAATTCAATCCCCATGTCACCATAGGTGTTGGTCCGGTTTCCTATCTCGACGGCATGCTTGCAGAGCCGTTCGAGAGCTTTTCCTTCTCACCTGTCGGAGCGTCCGTTTACCAGTTGGGTGCATACGGAACAGCACGGAAGGAGCTGATACAACTCAGCGTCAAACCCTAAAGACGGCTTGCCTGCATGAAGGGTCATCGGAGGGGGAAACGATCGACGGTTTTCAGCGGTGCGGGCGGTGGGAATCGAACCCACACTCTCATACGAGAAGCGGATTTTAAGTCCGCTGCGTCTACCGTTCCGCCACGCCCGCTGCCGCGGACGCTCATTACACTGGCCGGAAGACGAGCGCCACCATCAGAAGATGTGGCCCTCTCCCGCTGATGTGGCGGGAGAGGGAAATGTCACGTTTCGTCAGGGTCAGTAAACGCGGATCACCTTGTGCGTGGTGCGATCGACCAGTACGCGCTTGTCGTTCAGCATCACGTAGCCATAGTTCTTGTAGGCAGGAACTTCCATGATCTCGACATTGTCGGGGATCGTTGCACCCTCTGCCAGCTCGCCATCATATTTCATGGACTTGCCGGTCTGTTCCGTTGCCCAGGCATCGATCTGGCTGCGGCACTTGGACGAGAATGAGCCGTAGCTGGATGTTGCCGTCTGGTCGCTGCACTGGCTCGTGTCCTTGGCGGAACCGCCGCTGCCAGTGTTGTCCGACGACGCGCCGCCGGAGTTGTTGCTGCCGTTATTGCCGGTATCGCTGTTGCCGGAGTTGTTGCCGCCGGTATTATCCTGGGCGAAGACCGCGCCTGGGGCGGCCATCAGGAACAGTGCTGCTGCAGAAATTGTGAGATACTTCATCGTGTGTTTCTCCTCTGTGAAGTGAGGAGGCAACGACGTGTGTTTGCTCGAAGTTCCGGGACTCTGGTTGCAATAAATTCCGAAAATATAAGACGGGCGAGGGAACCAGAGAACGATTGCAGTGTCCGGCCACCCCGCCGGGGGGCAATCCACAAGAGTGACCGGAACACCCAATCTTGGCCCGAGAGAGACAAGCGACCCCTAACGCTGCGCAGAGACCTTTGGTTCCACGCGTTCAGAAATTTTTTCTTGAGCTCCGGAAGGGGTCTCCCGGGCCTTTCCATCCATGGCGCCATAGGCCTCATAGTAGGCGCTGTCCAAGGCGGTCACGAGCTTGTCAAAACCTGCCTTAGCGGCAATCTGGCGAAGCTCCGCCACCATGGCCGAGACATAATTCGCCGCATCCTGCCGGTATTTTACGTCACTCGCGGTGTCACCATCGGCCGCCTTCTCTCCAGCAGCGTCGGGGGAACTTTTCTGGGGGGCGAACACGTTCATTCCTTGTCGCCCTCTTCCTTATCCTTGGGCTTTTCCCGCTTTGGAGCGCCAGCCCCCGCAGTGCGGGAATAGGACGGTGGGTCGCTTGCCGGAAAAGATTCGTCGATCGTCTCGTCAATGTTCTTTTCAGTGCGGGGCCGCCGCTTCTGAACCGGTATCGTACTCATGTCACACTCCGTTCGCATCTTGGTCCCTACGGGAACGCGCGTAGCACCTCCCAGTTCCCCGCCCGGACGAAACCAAGACGTGAGAGACTGCAAAGACGGGAACCAACGCACTGTTCCGTCGTTTCGCGCATTGCACAGCTTGCGCGAGGGGGGAGGGGATGTTTTCGACCGGTTTGGCCGAGGGGTCACAGCTGTCCCGCGCGAGTGCATTTGTCATCAGCAGCAATACCGGCAGATTTGAGGGGCGCTGTGCCACCGGCACGCCGCTCAGGCGGTCCTGAAAGGAACTCACGTGCAGACAGGTACCGTGAAGTGGTTCAATGCCCAGAAGGGCTACGGATTTATCCAGCCTGCATCAGGCGGTCCAGATGTGTTCGTTCATATCAGCGCAGTTGAACGCGCAGGGCTCCAGGGCCTCAAGGACGGACAGAAGGTCTCCTATGAGATCGTGACAGACAAGCGCAGCGGCAAGGCTGCGGCGGATCAGCTTCGCGCAGACTAACAGGTCCATCACGTCATCTTTCGGCGCTGAGGCACACCACGGATGTACTGGGTGCCCGCGCTTGAGGGCCGCGTCTCAAGGCGCGGCCCTTGCACTTTGCCTCACGCAGGATCGCCATTGCCGGACAGGATCTGTGCCGAACCCCCAACGCCGTTCCGGAAGGCTGCATCGAAATTGACGCCCGCCACCTGCCAGCTGTGCTCCATGCCCCCCGCCCCAGTGCGCCATGTGGCCTTCCAGGCGAGCAGCTCCTTGCTCCAATCCAGCGTCCCGGCGAGGGGGATTTGACCCACCTTGCGGTCCACCCGTTCCAGGAGTGACGAAAGCGGCGCGCCGGGCAGGGTCTCCACCGTGAGTCCAGCCTTCGCAATGGTCTCCGCGGAGGGGATCACCACCTCCATGGCCGAATTCCAGGCGGCATCCTTGAAGGACTCGCGCATCAGGTCACCCTGGTCAGCCAGAGAGCTGAGAATAAATGTGCTGCCGATGTGGTGGACGGCGAGAAACACAACGAGGCGCGGGCGTTCGGCAAGCCAGGGCCTGGATCCCAGCTTCGCCAGCATCGCGTCGATTTCGGCTGGCACATATTCCACGGTCATCTCATAGGGCCGGTCACGCGTGCCTTGCTCGTCCTTGAGCGGCCGGGAGGCATAAAGATCGCGGTAGGAATAGCCCTTGACCCCCGCCTCGGGCGATGTGCTGAGGCCCGCCAGGGCAGGGTGCTGGGCCACGCGCTGGTCTCCCGACACGCGCACGAGCACCTGCGCCAGGCAGCGTGCGAGCCCCGGAACGGTGGTTTCGGGGCGGCGCCCGGTCACGATGGTCCGGGCCTGATAGAGCGCTGCCAGGGGGGCGGCCACTGCTCCGCGGGGGCAGAGCGCCAACGCACCGCCAAGTGCCAGAAGTGATCTGCGGGACAGATGCATGGGACGGAACTCCTGATCGCTGACGCGAAGTCTAGACCCATTCCATTTACCGGTCCATGGCGCAGGGCTTGCGCACCGTCAGGCGCTTTCAACTTGCGCAGGGCCGGAGAATGGGATTGAGCTTCGCCCCATGTCCGATCTCGAAACCACCAGAACGCATGATGATTGGGGCGGTGTTGATCCGTCCTTCCGCGCGCGCGTGGTCGAGACGCTGGATGGCGGCGAGCCGAAAGCAATCCGTGCCCTGGTCCGGGACCTTCACGCGGCTGACCTGGCGGACGTCATCGAGGCGCTGAACCAGCAGGACCGCGTGCGCCTCATCGCCGCTCTGGGGCGGAGCTTCGATGCCGAGGCGCTGGCGGAGCTCGACGAGGGTGTCCGCGATGAGCTGATGGAGGCGCTGCCCAACGACGTCATCGCCTCGGCCATTAAAAAACTCGACACGGACGACGCGCTCTACCTCATCGAAGATCTCGAGCGCGACGACCAGCGCGAGATCCTGTCCAAGGTGCCAAAGGAAGACCGTGCGGCCCTCACCCGCGCCCTCGATTATCCGGAAGACACCGCCGGCCGTCTGATGAAGACGGAGTTCGTGGCGGTGCCGTCCAACTGGACGGTGGGCCAGGCCAATGACTTCATCCGCTCCGACAAGGGGTTGCCCGACCAGTTCATCGAAGTCTATGCGGTGGACCCGTCCTTTCACCTCGTGGGCACCGTGCCCCTGGCCAGGCTGCTGCGCTCGGCGCCTGACCGCCGGATCGAGCAGGTGATGGAGGATGAGCAGACCGTCTTCCGCGCGAGCGACGCGCAGGATGACGTGGCCTTCCGCTTCGACAAATATAACCTCGTCTCCGCCGCTGTGACGGATGACAGCGGCCGCCTGATCGGCACGCTGATGGCGGATGACATTGTGGACGTGATCCAGGAAGAGGCGCAGGAACAGGTCCTCCATTTGGGTGGTGTGGGTGCCGAGGAGGCGATCAGCAACACCGTTATCGAAACCACGCGATCGCGCTTTGCCTGGCTCTTCGTCAATTTGTTGACGGCGCTCCTCGCCTCCTGGGTGATTTCGCAGTTCGGCGCCACGATCCAGCAAATGGTGGCCCTGGCCGTGCTCATGCCCATCGTCGCCTCCATGGGCGGCAATGCCGGAACCCAGACCATGACGGTCGCCGTCCGGGCGCTGGCCACGCGCTCTTTAAGCCCCGTCAACGCCATGCGCTTCACCTTGCGGGAATGCGCCGTGGGCCTCATCAATGGGGTGCTCTTCGCGTTGATCGTGGGGGTCTTCGCCTGGGCGTGGTTCGGGTCAAATCAGCTGGGGCTCATCATCGGCGCGGCGATGATCATTAATCTTCTGGCGGCGGCCCTCGCCGGCATCCTCGTGCCGCTGACGCTCGACCGCTTCGACATCGATCCAGCGGTCGCTTCCGGCACCTTCGTGACCACCGTGACGGACGTCGTCGGCTTCTTCGCCTTTCTGGGCCTCGCGGCGGTGTGGCTGACCCCGTAGCAAGCCGGGCTTGATTTGGCCGCAAAATCCGCCTAAGAGCCCGCAATTCCGTTCAATTCAAAAGGAGTGCACGAGCCCCATGGCGCGCGTCACCGTTGAAGACTGCATCGATAAGCTGCCGAACCGCTTTGAGCTGGTTCTGCTCGCCGCCCACCGCGCCCGCTCCATTTCTCAGGGCGCGCACATCACCGTCGAGCGTGACAACGACAAGAACCCCGTCGTGGCGCTCCGTGAAATCGCGGACGAGACCATCGTGCCGGAAGACCTGCGCGAGGAATACATCCACTCCATGCAGAAGCATGTGGAAGTGGACGAGCCGGAAGCAACCGAGGTGCCGCTCATCCAGCAGTCCGGTGACATGAGCATCGTCAATGATGCCGCCGTCGAGGATCAGGTTGAGATGGAGCAGATGACCGAAGAGGACATGCTGCGCGGCCTTGAGGGCATGCCGCCCGCCGAAAGCCCAGGCAGCCAGCGCAACGGTTATTGATCGCCCAAGCTTTTTTGACGTTTCAAGGCCGGACCTCTGGAGTCCGGCCTTTTTTGTCCTAAGGTTGCGCCCATGATGCGCCAGTATGAGCTTGTGGAACGGGTCACCCGCTATGACCCGGATGCGGATGAGGACCTCCTCAACCGCGCCTATGTCTATGCCATGAAGGCGCATGGCAACCAGAAGCGGGCCTCGGGCGAGGCCTATTTCAACCACCCGCTGGAAGTGGCGGCCATTCTCACCGAAATGAAGCTCGATTCGGCCACGATTGCCGCCGCCCTGCTTCATGATACGGTGGAGGATACGGCTGCAACCCACCAGGAAATCGAAGAAAAATTCGGGAAGGAGATCGCCTCCCTCGTCGATGGCCTGACCAAGATCGCCAAGCTTGACCTCGTGACGAAGGAGGCCGCCCAGGCCGAAAACCTGCGAAAGCTGCTCCTCGCCATGTCCCGCGACGTGCGGGTGCTGCTGGTGAAGCTCGCGGACCGCCTGCACAACATGCGCACGCTCGAGCATGTGAACCCGGAAAAGCGGCTGCGGATCGCCCAGGAGACGATGGATATCTATGCGCCCCTTGCCGGGCGCATGGGCATGCAGGCCGTGCGCGACGAGCTTGAAGACATTGCCTTCCAGGTGCTGAACCCGGAGGCCAACAAAATCATCCTGGACCGGCTCGCGAAGCTCCACGCCGAGTCTGGCGGCATTCTCAAATCCATCGAGCAGGAGCTGACCCAGAAGCTGGTCGAGAACGGCATCAAGGCGGAAGTCTACGGCCGCGAGAAGCGCCCGTTCTCGATTTTCCGCAAGATGGAGCGGAAGCTTCTCTCGCTCGGCCAGCTGTCGGACATCTTCGGCTTCCGGGTGATCGTCGGCACGGTCGACCAGTGCTACCGGGCGCTTGGCATCATCCACCGGACCTACCGCGCGGTACCGGGGCGCTTCAAGGATTATATCTCGACGCCGAAGCAGAATGACTACCGCTCGATCCATACGACCGTGATCGGCCCCCACCACATGCGCGTCGAAATGCAGATCCGCACAAGGCTTATGCATGAAATCGCCGAGCGGGGCGTGGCCGCACATGCAATCTACAAGGATGCGCCGGACGCCAAGGAAGCCCTCGACGGCTTCAAGGCGCCGGCTGCCGAATCCAATGCCTACCGCTGGCTCCGCCATCTCGTCGAGATGCTCCAGGAGGGCGAATCCCCGCGCGAATTCCTTGAGCACACCAAGCTCGAGCTGTTCCATGACCAGGTGTTCTGCTTCACGCCCAAAGGCAAGCTAATTGCACTTCCCAAGGGCGCAACGCCCATCGATTTTGCATATGCGGTTCACACCTCCGTGGGCGACTCTTGCGTGGGAGCCAAGGTCAATGGCAGCCACGCGCCGCTGGTCACGGAGCTCAGCAACGGCGACGAAGTTGAAATCATCAGGTCTGACGCGCAAACGCCGCCCGCAGCCTGGGAAGGCCTCGCCGTCACCGGCAAGGCCCGCGCCGCCATCCGCCGGGCCACCCGCGCCGCCGCCCGCAAGCAATTCGCAGGCCTTGGCCGCGAGATCGTCGAGAAGACGCTGGCCAAGCTCGGCAAGCCCTATGTCGAGAAGGAAGTGGCCGCCGCCATTCCAAGGCTCGGCCACAAGCACATGGACGATGCGCTGGCTGCCATCGGCCGGGGCGAGCTTTCCGCCATCGACGTCCTGAAGGCGATGGGGCTCACCATTGATGACACCAAGCTGAAGGAACTCCGCCGCAAGGCGCCCACCAAGAAGAACGATCCCGCACTCTCCGTGCCGGTGCGCGGCGTGTCACGCACGACGGCCCTCAAGATCTCCCCCGAAACCGGGGCCGTTCCGGGCGAACGCATTGTTGGCATTCTGACGCCCGGTGAAGGCATCACCATTTACCCGATCTTCGCCAAGGCGCTGGAGCAGTTTGACAACCAGCCGGAACGCTGGGTTGACCTCGCCTGGGATACGGGTGCGGAAGAGCAACGTTTTCCGGCCCGCATCACGGTGACGATCCTGAACGAAGTGGGCTCGCTCGCGCAGGTAACGCAAGTGATCAGCGACCTTGGCGGCAACATCGACGCGCTGATGATGGTGGCCCGCGAAGGCGCGCGCGATTTCTATGATGTGGACATCACGCTCGAGGTTCACGATTTGAAGCATCTGAACGAGATCATGGCGAGCCTGCGCGGCAAGCCACCCGTCAGCGATGTGAGCCGCAAGACCGGATAGGAGGAAGGTCTATCGCATGTGAAGATTTGGTATCCGCTTTTTTCCTCTCCCCCAACTGGGGGAGAGGGCAGGGTGAGGGGGCCTGTCCGCGAGCATAATGTTTGAATCAGAATGCAAGCGGCATCCGCGCGGAACGACCCCCTCACCCCACCCTCTCCCCCACATGCGTGGGGGAGAGGAAAAAAAGGGTAAAGGGCCACATGTGATCGCCTAGCTTAGGAGGGGAGTTTCAAGATGACGCAAGATGAGGTTTTGAACGAATTCCGCGCGGCAGGCGCATTGCTGGAGGGGCATTTCGTGCTCTCCTCTGGGCTTCATTCCAACCGCTACCTGCAATGTGCGCGCGTGCTGATGGACCCTCAGCGCGCGGCGAGGCTCTGCGCGGTGCTGGCGGGGCAGGTGAAGGCGATGGTCACCTCTCCCATCGATCTTGTTGCATCTCCCGCCATGGGGGGCGTGATCGTGGGCTATGAAATGGGCCGCCAGCTTGGCGTTCCGGCGATCTTCTTCGAGCGGGTGGACGGCAAGCTGGTGCTGCGCCGGGGCTTCAACATCGCCAAGGGCGCCCGCGTCGTGATGGTCGAGGATATCGTGACGACGGGCCTCTCCTCCCGCGAGTGCATCGAGGGGATCAATGAGGAGGGGGGCATTACCGTCGGTGCCGCCTGCCTGATCGACCGGTCCGGCGGAAAGGCCGATATCGGCGTGCCGCTCGCCGCGCTGACGAGGCTCGACATTCCCACCTGGGAGGCGGACAAGCTGCCGCCGGAGCTCGCCGCCGTTCCCGCCATCAAGCCGGGGAGCCGCGGCCTCAAATGATCCTCGGAATCGGCAATGACGTGATCGACATCCGCCGGATCGAGCAGACCCTCGGCAGATATGGCGCGCGCTTCATCGACCGGATTTACACGGAGGTCGAAATCGTGAAGTCGGAGCGCCGCGCCCAGCGGGCGGCCTCCTATGCCAAGCGATTCGCCGCCAAGGAGGCCTGCTCAAAGGCGCTGGGTACAGGCTTCCGCAGGGGCGTCTTCTGGAAGGATATGGGGGTCGTCAACGAGCCCTCTGGAAAGCCCACCATGGTGCTGACCGGGGGCGCGTTGGAACAGCTGGAACGGCTGGTGCCGAAAGGCCACCGGCCGCGCATTCACCTGACCATCACCGATGATTTTCCCTATGCGCACGCCTTTGTGATGATCGAGGCGATGCCGGACACCCCATAATCAGCGGGCCACTGTATCCTATTGGCAACAGTGGCAGTGCTTGAACGCCGTTGCGTTGCATCGACTTCGGGCAAAGGCTATACGCCGGGGTTCATATGGCCCGGGTGCTCATGGCCCGGCGAATTGCATCAGAAAGACAAGACGATGGCGGCGGCACAGGACACGCGGCGCAAATCAGAAGACGGATTGTGGGAGACCGTCAAGGTCATCATCCAGGCGCTGCTGATCGCCTTTGTCGTCAGGACCTTCCTCTACCAGCCCTTCAACATTCCGTCGGCCTCCATGTATCCGACGTTGAAGGTTGGCGATTACCTCTTCGTGTCCAAGCTGTCCTACGGCTATGGCCGCTATTCCTTCAATTTCTCGCTCGGCATGTTCGGGCATGAGATCATCTCCTGCTGCAACCTGGATTTCCCGGGCCGCATCGTCTTCGCGGCTGATCCGAAGCGCGGCGATGTTGCCGTGTTCAAGCTGCCGACAGACACCAACATCGACTACATCAAGCGCGTCATCGGCCTGCCCGGAGACCGCATCCAGATGCGCGATGGCGTTCTCTTCATCAACGGCGCCGCCGTGAAGAAGGAGCGCATCCAGGACTTCGTGGACAGTTCCGAGCCCGGCCTCCAGACACCGGTTCCGCAGTATAACGAAACCCTGCCGAACGGCGTCCAATACCATGTGCTCGACACCGAATCCGTGGGGGAAGCCGACAACACGGATGAATACATCGTTCCCGCCGGCCATTACTTCATGATGGGCGACAACCGTGACAATTCGCAGGATTCGCGCTACCCGCGCGTGGGCTATGTGCCGCTGGAGAATTTCGTGGGCCGTGCAGACATCATCTTCTTCTCGGTTTCGCCGGATGCCAGCCTGTTCGAAGTGTGGGAATGGCCCTTCGCCATCCGCTGGAACAGGTTCTTCACGCTGATCTGAGAAGGCCTTGACCCGCTTCTCCACCGCACAGCGCGACGAAATCTCAGAGCGGCTCGGCTATCGCTTTTCCAATGAAGACCTGCTGGTGGAGGCGCTGACGCACGGCTCCACCCAGGCCCATAAGGGCGACTATCAGCGCCTCGAATTCTTAGGTGACAGGGTGCTGGGCCTGGTCATCGCCGAATATCTGTTCCGCACCTATCCAGGCCATGGCGAAGGCGAGCTGACGGCCATTCACTCCGCCCTTGTGCGCGGCGAATCCTGCGCTGAAGCGGGAGATACTGTTGGCCTATCCGAACTCGTCATCATCGGCACGGGCGAGCGCGCCAAGGGCATGAACCTGAACCGCACCCTGCTGGGGGATGCGATGGAAGCCCTCGTCGCCGCCATCTATCTCGATGGCGGGTTCGAGCAGGCCCGGGCCTTCGTGCTGAAGGCCTGGGATGGCCTCCTCCGGCACCCGCGGGTGACGGTGAAGGACGCCAAGACGTTTCTGCAGGAGTGGGCGCTGGCCCGCGCGCTTCCCATTCCGGCCTACAAGGTCGTAAGCAGGGAAGGGCCGGAACATGAGCCGGTCTTCGCCGTCTCGGTCGACGTCAAAGGCAAGGACCCCGCACTTGGCACCGCCAAGAGCAAGCGCGGGGCAGAAATGGACGCGGCGGATCAATTCCTGAAACGTGAAGGGATCAGGCCATGACGGACGAAACCACCAAGATTACGGGCCCCACGCGCTGCGGCTTCTGCGCCATCATCGGCGCGCCCAATGCGGGCAAGTCCACGCTGGTCAATCAGCTCACCGGCTCCAAGGTCTCGATCGTCAGCCACAAGGTGCAGACGACCAGGGCCCGCATCCGCGCCATTGTGATGGAGGGCAATGCCCAGATCATTCTGGTCGACACGCCCGGCATCTTCCGGCCAAAGCGCACGCTGGACCGCGCCATGGTGCAGAATGCCTGGGGTGGGGCAGGGGACGCCGATGCCGTGATCCTGCTGATCGACGGCCGCCCCGGCCTTACCGACGAGGCGAAAGAGATCATCGCGCAGCTTCAGGCCACCAAGACCAAAGCCATCCTCGTCATCAACAAGATCGATCTGATGAAGCGCGAGCATCTGATGGACGTGACGACGGCCTTCAATGAGGCCTTCCACTTCGAGCAGACCTTCATGGTGAGCGCGCTGAACGGCTCCGGCACGCAGGACCTTCTGAAGTATCTGGGCGAGAAAATGCCGGCAAGCCCCTGGCTCTACCCGGAAGACCAGGTGGCGGATGTGCAGCTCCGCTTCATGGCCGCCGAAATGACGCGCGAAGTGATCTATGAGCGGCTGCATGAAGAGCTGCCCTATTCATCGACGGTCGAGACAGAAGGCTGGGAGGAGCGCAAAGACGGCTCCGTCAAGATCGACCAGGTGATCTATGTCGAGCGTGACACGCAGAAGGCCATCGTGCTGGGCAAGGGTGGCCAGCAGGTGAAGCTTCTGGGCCAGATGGCGCGGGCGGAAATGGAAAAGCAGTTCGGCCGCAAGGTCCATCTCTTCATCTTCGTCAAGGTGCGCGAGAACTGGGCGGAGGACAAGGAGCGCCTGCGCAACATGGGCCTCGACGTCTGATCCCATGGAATGGCGTGACGAAGGCGTGATCCTTTCCGTCCGCCGCCATGGCGAGACCAGCGCCATCGCCGAGATCCTGACGGCCGGGCATGGCCGCGCCATGGGGCTGGTGCGCGGCGGCCGCTCACGCCAGCAGCGCCCGGTGCTGCAGGCCGGCAATGCCGTCCAGGCCGTGTGGCGGGCGAGGCTTGAGGAACAGCTCGGCACCTTCGTGCTCGAACCCATGGACCTTCGCGCCGGGGCCATCATGGAAGAGCCCTTCCGGCTCGCCGGGCTTGCGACCCTTGCTGGGCTCTCGCAGCTCCTGCCCGAGCGAGAGCCGCACCCCCGCGTTTATGAGGCCCTCCGCGTGGTGCTGGACGCGATTTCGGACGATCTTGTGTGGCCCGCCCTACTGGTGCGCTGGGAAATGGGGCTTCTGGATGAGCTGGGTTTCGGGCTCGATCTATCCCGCTGTGCGGCAACCGGCGTGCGCGAAGGCCTGATCTTTGTCTCCCCCCGGAGCGGCAAGGCGGTTTCGGCAGAGGCCGGTGCCCCCTTTCAGGACAGGCTGTTTCCGCTTCCAGCATTCCTCCGCGAAAGCGGCGTGGCCGCACCGGCGGCTGACATCATCGACGGTTTGAAACTCGCGGCCTTCTTTCTGAACAGGCATTTGTTCGAGCCGCGTGGCGTCCCGTTTCCGGAGCAGCAGGCGTGGATCATCCGCACCTTGGCCGAAAGGCCGCATTGAGCCCCGGCGGACTTACCCCTACATACCGCCCCGACAGGAGACTGCGCCCATGCTCGGACGATTGAATCACGTGGCCATTGCCGTGCCGGACCTTGCCAGCGGAACGGCCGTCTACCGCACCATGCTGGGCGCCACGGTCTCGGCCCCGCAGGCTGAGCCCGACCATGGCGTCACGGTCGTCTTCGTTGAACTTCCCAACACCAAGATCGAGCTTCTGGAGCCACTGGGCGAGAACTCCCCCATCAAGGGCTTTCTGGAGAAGAACCCGGGCGGCGGCATCCACCACCTGTGCTACGAGGTCGAGAATATTCTGGAAGCGCGTGACCATCTGAAAGCGCAAGGTGCGCGGGTGCTGGGCGATGGAAATCCGAAGACAGGTGCGCATGGCAAGCCAGTGCTGTTTCTTCACCCCAAGGATTTCTGCGGCACGCTGGTTGAACTGGAGCAGGCATGACGTTCGAGAGTGGTCTTGCCATTTATTTCATCGTCTGGTGGGTGTGCCTGTTCGCCGTGCTGCCCTGGGGCGTTCGAAATGCCCATGAAGCGGGAGCTGTGGTTGAGCCCGGAAATGAGCATGGCGCGCCCATCCGCCCGTTGATGCTTCGCAAGGTCATCGCCACCACGATTCTGTCCGCCCTGGTCTTCGCGCTGATCTGGGGTCAAATGACCTACCGCTGGATCGGCTTCGAGGACATTCCATACCTGGGCAAACTGACCGGCTGAACACCCCCCAGTGACGTCCGTCATCCCAGCGAAGGCTGGGATCCCGCTTGCCCCCGCGCTCCACCGCCCACAGCGGGACCCCGGCCTGTGCCGGGGTGACGGCCGATAGAGAGTACCCTAGCCGTCAATCCCGTCATCCCAGCGAAGACTGGGATCCCGCTTCCCCCCACGCGCCACGCCCAAGGCTGGACCGAAGATAAATTTCCGGAATTTGATCTGCAGCAACAATTCGCACGTAACGAAGATGCAAGAAAGCTGGAACGCCGGGGGGCAATCCGGCAGGCCCAAAAAGGAAGAAGGCGAGACACCGGTCTCGCCTTCTTCTTTCCTTTTGGGTTTCTCTACTGCCGGTGACCGAACCGGCGGGGCAGCTGCATTGTTGCGCGCCCGGAAACCTGCCTCCCCAGACCTGGGTCACCGAAGTGCACACCGTGGCCGTCTCTCTAATGTGAAAAAAACTATCACAAGCCAGAGAGTTGTCGAGTTAAAAATGTCACACGCGTGCCATATTTTCGAGGGCCGGTGCAGGCCAGTGGAAAACTCCATTTTGGCGTGAGTGAGGGGGATTGTCCCTGGCCTCTCCGCCCTCATGCTTGAGTTCCGGGGCATTTCCCGTAAAAGAGCCGCAAACGCCCCCCAAGCAGGATTCCCATGCGCCTCTCCCAGTATTTCATGCCCATTCTGCGGGACGATCCCAAGGAAGCGGAAATCGTCTCCCACAAACTCATGTTACGCAGCGGCATGATTCGTCAGGAGGCAGCGGGAAGCTATTCCTGGCTTCCGATGGGATATCGCGTGCTACGCAAGATCGAGCAAATCGTGCGGGAAGAGCAGAACCGGGCAGGCGCCCTCGAAGTGCTGATGCCGACCATTCAGCCCGCCGACCTCTGGCGCAAGTCCGGCCGCTATGATGCCTATGGCAAGGAAATGCTCAGGATCAAGGACCGGCACGACCGGGACATGCTGTTCGGCCCCACCAATGAGGAGATGATCACAGATATCTTCCGTCAGGGCGTGCAGAGCTACAAGGAATTGCCGCGCAATCTCTATCACATCCAATGGAAGTTCCGCGATGAGGTGCGCCCGCGCTTCGGCGTGATGCGCGGCCGCGAGTTCCTGATGAAGGACGCCTATTCCTTCGACCTGACGCGTGAATCCGGACAGCATTCCTATAACAAGATGTTCGTTTCCTACCTCAAGACCTTCGCCCGCATGGGGCTCAAGGCCGTGCCGATGCGCGCCGAGACGGGGCCGATCGGCGGCAAGGACAGTCATGAATTCCTGATTCTCGCCGACACCGGCGAATCGGAAGTGTTCATGGACCGCGCCTTCCATGACATGGACTGGCAGGCCTTTGAGATCGACTATGATAATGTGGAGGCGGTCGCCAAGGTGGTGGACGAGTTCACCTCCAAATATGCCGCAACCTCCGAAATGCATGACCAGGCCGATTATGAAGCCCGTGTTCCTGCCGAGCGCCGGGTGACGGGCCGCGGCATCGAGGTCGGCCACATCTTCTTCTTCGGCACCAAATATTCGGAGCCGCTCGGGGCCGTGGTGCAGGGCCCCGACGGCAAGATGGTTCCCGTGCAATCGGGCTCCTATGGCATCGGCGTGTCGCGTCTCGTCGGCGGCATCATCGAGGCGAGCCATGATGAGGCGGGCATCATCTGGCCGGAACCGGTGGCGCCCTTCAAGGTGGGGCTCATCAACCTCAAGGTGGGTGATGCCGAGACAGATGCCGCCTGCGAAAACCTCTACAAGGCGCTCGAAGCCAAGGGCGTCGATGTGCTCTATGACGACCGCGATGAGCGTGCCGGCGCCAAGTTCGGCACCATGGACCTGATCGGCCTTCCCTGGCAAGTCATCATCGGGCCGCGCGGCCTGAAGGACGGCATTGCCGAGGTGAAGAACCGCAAGACGGGTGCACGCGAGAACGTGGCACTGGACCAGCTTCTCACCCGCTTCACCCGCTGATGGACAAGGCCCTTCCTGACACGAAGCCCTTTGCGCGCTTCGAGTGGATGCTGGCGGGGCGCTATCTGCGCGCCCGCCGCCGGGAAGGCTTCATCTCCGTCATCTCGCTCTTCTCATTCCTCGGCATCCTGCTGGGGGTGGCGACGCTGATCGTGGTCATGGCCGTTCTCAACGGCTTCCGCGGCGAATTGCTGGACAAGATCTTGGGCTTCCAGGGGCATGTGAGCGTCTACCACTCCGACATTTCGCCCATCACCGATTACCAGGCCCTGTCAGACAGGCTGTCGAAGATCCCCGGCGTCGTCCGCGCCGTGCCCTTGATCGAAGGCCAGGCCATGGCTTCGAGCCTGCACAACAACACGGGCGCACTGGTTCGCGGCATTTCGGAATCAGACATCCAGAAGCTTCCGAGCCTCAACAACGGTGATCTGCGGACCGCCATCAACAAGGACTATATTCCAGACGATAAAGCCTCCTTCAAGGGCTTCGAGGCGTCGGGCGGCGTGGCCATCGGGGAGCGCATGGCCTGGCGCCACCAGCTGGGGCTCGGCTCCCGCATCACCATCATCTCGCCGGAAGGTCCGGACACGGTCATCGGTACTGCGCCGCGCATCCGGGATTATCCGGTGGTGGCGATCTTCAAGGTCGGCATGTCGGACTATGATGAGAACGTGATCTACATGCCGCTCGCCGAAGCGCAGGATTATTTCGTCACCGAGGATGGCGTGAACCAGATCGAAGTGATGGTCGACGACCCGGACAATGTGGAGCAATATCTGCTTCCCATCACCTCGGATGCGGGAACCAACATGGCGGTCTCCACCTGGAAGGAGCGGAACTCCACCTTCTTCAACGCGCTGGCAGTTGAACGCAACGTGATGTTCCTGGTGCTGACGATGATCATCCTGGTGGCCGCGCTCAACATCATCTCGGGCCTCATCATGCTGGTGAAGGACAAGGGGCGGGACATCGCCATCCTGCGCACAATGGGGGCAACGCGCGGCACGATTCAGCGCGTGTTCTTCCTCACCGGAGCCGCCATCGGCACGGCGGGAACGCTTGGCGGCTTCCTGGTGGGCCTGCTGATCTGCCTCAACACGGAGCGCATCCGGCAGTTCATCTCCTGGGTTTCGGGTGTGGATCCCTTCAACCCCGAGCTCTATTATCTCGCACAGCTGCCCGCGCGGATGGATTCCTACCAGACGGTGCTGATCGTGCTGATGGCCTTGGGCCTTTCCTTCGCGGCCACACTCTATCCCTCCTGGCGGGCCGCGAAGCTCGATCCGGTTGAGGCGCTGCGCTACGAATGAGCGAGCTTACCCCAGCGCTTGAACTTCGCGGCGTGGCGCGCTCCTATGCCGAGGGCAAGGGCAGGCTCGAGGTGTTCAAGGATCTGGATTTGACGGTCCGCGCCGGTGAAATCGTGGCGCTTGTCGGCCAGTCCGGCTCCGGCAAATCCTCGCTTCTGCATATTGCAGGCCTGCTGGAGGCGCCAACGGCGGGCGAAGTCTTCATCGCGGGCCAGAACTGCGCCAAGCTGGATGACAGGGCCAGAACCCGCATCCGCCGCATCGGCATCGGCTTCGTCTATCAGTTCCATCATCTGCTGCCGGAGTTCACGGCGCTGGAGAATGTGATGATGCCGCAACTCATCGCCGGCGCCACCCGCGCTGAAGCCGATGAGCGCGGCCGCGATCTTCTGGTCCGCATGGGGCTGGGGCCGCGGCTTGAGCACCGCCCGTCAGAGCTTTCGGGCGGCGAGCAGCAGCGCGTCGCCATTGCCCGTGCGCTCGCCAACCGCCCGCTGCTGTTGCTGGCGGATGAGCCGACCGGTAACCTCGATCCCGAGACGGCGGCCCATGTCCATGAAGAACTCCTCCGCCTCATTGCGGAGGAGGGGCTGGGCGCCCTGGTCGCCACGCATAATCTGGATCTCGCCCGCGGCATGAGCCGCATTGCCCGATTGGACCGGGGCCGGATTGCACAGGATTGACATGAAGGCCGTGTTCTCCGCCCTGCAGCTTGGCCATGCGCCAAGCTATTTCCTGAGCAAGGGCCATATCGTGGACTATCCCGAAAGCCCTGACAGGGCCCGGGCCCTTCTCGAAGGTGCGCGCCAGGCGGGAGCGCAGATCTGCGCCACGCGCCGCTTTGATGAGGCGGTGCTGAACACGGTCCACAACCAGCGCTACCTGGATTTCCTGAAAGCCGCCCATGCCGAATGGGCGAAGATCGACGGGGCCGCACCGGACCTCATTCCCAGCCTCAGGCCGCTCGCCCCCTCACTTCACGCGTCCGAGCACATCATGGCGAGGGCCGGGCGCTTCCTCATGGATTTTTCGGCCGCCATGACGGCCAGGACCTGGGACTCAGCCCGCGCCTCCGCCATGACGGCGCTGACCGCGGCGGAGATGGTGCTGGGGGGCGAGCGCATGGTCTACGCGCTCTGCCGGCCGCCCGGCCACCACGCCTATGCCAACAAGGCAAGCGGCTTCTGCTACCTGAACAACACAGCACTCGCCGCCCAGCACCTCCGGAAAGATCACGCCCGCGTCGCCATCCTTGATGTCGACGTTCACCACGGCAATGGCACCCAGTCGATCTTCTACAACCGGCCTGACGTGCTCACCGTCTCGATCCACGCCACGCCCGATGACTATTATCCCTATTATTGGGGTGGCGCGGATGAGAAAGGCGAGGGCGAAGGCCGCGGCTTCACCCTGAACCTGCCGCTCCCCGTGGGCGCAGGGGACGATGCGTGGCTGGCCGCGCTGGAGCAGGCGCTGGTGACGATCCAGGGCTATGCGCCCCACGCGCTGGTGATCGCGCTCGGCCTTGATGCACACGAGCAGGACCCCCTTCAGGGTGGCCGGGTCACGCAAGCGGGCTTTGCGCGGATTGCAGCCGATATTGCCTCGCTGAAGCTCCCCACCGTCATCGTGCAGGAAGGGGGCTACCTGACGGAACACCTGCCGGACAATCTGGCCATGTTCCTCGCCGCCTATGAGGGTGCTCACATGGCTGTGCATGAGGGCAAGCGGGCGGTGTGATGAAGCCCGCTGCCGCTGTATCCTGAACCCATGGCCGACTCGCCCCACCAGCCCCCGATCTTCGTGCATCTGCGCACCCACACGGCGTTTTCGCTCTCTGAGGGTGCACTCCAGATCAAGGCGCTGGCCGTCCTCGCGAAGGACGCGAAGATGCCCGCCGTTGCCATCACCGACACCGGCAATCTGTTCGGCGCGCTCGAATTCTCGGATGCCATGGCGGAAAAGGGCATCCAGCCCATCATCGGCTGCACGCTGAAGATTGATCTGATCGCGCAGAAGGAAGGGGGCCTCAAGCACACGGGCGGGCTTCGCCGCATTCCCTCCATGGCCTTCCTCGCGAAGGATGAGCAGGGCTACCATAATCTGATGAAGCTCTCGTCCCGGGCCTATCTCTCAAGCCCCGAGAACGCCGAGCATCACATCACCTGGGATTATCTGGTGGCGCATTCGGCAGGCCTCATCTGCCTCACCGGCGGGTCCGATGGCCCGGTCAATGATGCGCTGCTGGCCGGTCAGGGCTCGCTCGCGGCCGAGCATCTCCAGCGCCTCAAGGACGTGTTCGGAGACCGCCTCTATATCGAACTCCAGCGCCATGGCCTGAAGCCTGAGCGCGAGACGGAGCAGGGCCTCGTCCAGCTGGCCTATGACCTCGAAGTGCCGCTGGTCGCCACCAATGAGCCTTACTTCGCGAAGGTGGATGACTACGCCGCGCATGATGCGCTGATCTGCATTGCCGAAGGCGAAGTGCTGATCACCGAGGACAGGCGCCGGCTGACGCCTGAGCATTATTTCAAGAGCCAGCAGGAAATGGCGGCCCTCTTCGCCGATATTCCGGAGGCGGTCGAGAACACCATCGAGATCGCCATGCGCTGCGCCTACCGCGTCAAATCCCGCGCGCCCATCCTGCCGCGCTATGCCGAAGGGGACGAAGCGGAGGAACTGCGCATCCAGGCCCATGCGGGCCTCGAGGAACGCCTGGCCACCCGCGGCCTCGTTGAAGGCCGCACGCGCGAAGATTATGTGAGCCGTCTGGACTTCGAGCTCGACGTCATCAACAAGATGCAATTTCCGGGATACTTCCTCATCGTGGCGGACTTCATCCGCTACGCGAAGTCGAACGGCATTCCCGTGGGCCCCGGCCGCGGCTCGGGCGCAGGCTCGCTCGTCGCCTATGTGCTGACCATTACGGACCTTGACCCCTTCCGCTTCAACCTCCTCTTCGAGCGCTTCCTGAACCCGGAGCGCGTGTCGATGCCGGACTTCGATATCGACTTCTGCCAGGACCGGCGCGGCGAGGTGATCACCTATGTGCAGCAGCGCTACGGGTCTGACCGCGTGGCCCAGATCATCACCTTCGGCAAGTTGCAGGCCCGCATGGTCACGCGCGACGTGGGCCGCGTGCTGCAGATGCCCTATGGCCAGGTGGACAGGCTCTCGAAGCTCATCCCCAACAACCCCGCCAACCCGGTAACGCTCGGTCAGGCGATTGATGGCGAGCCGAAGCTGCAGGAGGAGCGCGACAAGGACCCCACGGTCCGCACGCTGTTCGAAATCGCGCTCAAGCTCGAAGGGCTTTACCGCAACGCCTCCACCCATGCGGCGGGCGTCGTCATTGGCGACAGGCCATTGGAAGAGCTGGTGCCGCTCTACCGCGATCCGCGGTCAGACATTCCGGCCACCCAGTTCAACATGAAATATGTCGAGAAGGCCGGGCTCGTGAAGTTCGACTTCCTCGGCCTCAAGACCCTCACGGTGATCGAGAAGGCGCAGAAGCTGATCCGCGTGCGGGAGCCTTCCTTCGACATCAACAACATTCCCTACGACGACCCCAAGACCTACGAGATGCTGGGCCATGGCGATACGGTTGGCGTGTTCCAGCTGGAAAGCTCGGGCATGCGTGACGTGCTCAAGAAAATGCGCGCGGACCGCATCGAGGACATCATCGCCATCGTGGCGCTCTACCGCCCGGGCCCGATGGACAACATCCCGCGTTACATCGCCTGCAAGAAGGGTGAGGAGGAGCCCGACTATCTTCACCCGCTGATCGAGCCGATCCTGAAAGAGACCTATGGCATCATGGTCTATCAGGAGCAGGTGATGCAGATTGCCCAGGTGCTCTCGGGCTATTCGCTGGGCGAGGCCGATCTTCTGCGCCGCGCCATGGGCAAGAAGATCAAGGCGGAGATGGATGCGCAGAAGGAGCGCTTCGTTTCAGGTGCCGCGAAACAGCAGGTCGATCCCACCCAGGCCGACAACATCTTCGAACTCGTCCAGAAATTCGCGGGCTACGGCTTCAACAAGTCCCACGCAGCAGCCTATGCGGTCGTCTCCTATCAAACCGCCTGGCTCAAGGCCAATCACCCGGTCGAGTTCATCGCCGCCTCGATGACGCTCGACATGGGCAACACCGACAAGCTGATGCTCTTCCGCCGGGAGGCGCAGCGCATCGGCGTCAAGGTCATCCCGCCATCGGTCAATGCGAGCGGCGTTGATTTCGCGGTGGTGAACGGTGCCATCCTCTATTCGCTCGCGGCTTTGAAGAACGTGGGCGCCGGCGCCATTGAGCATATCGTCAAGGCGAGGGAGGAGGGTGGCCCCTTCAAGTCCCTGGGCGAATTCGCCAAGCGCATCGATGCGCGCGCCGTCAACAAGCGGGCGCTGGAAAGCCTCGTCAAGGCCGGCGCCTTCGATTGTCTGAACCCCAACCGCGCGCAAGTGCTGGACGCGGTCGAGTCGATCCTCTCCATGGCCAACCGCGCAGCCAGTGCCGCGCAGGCTGGCCAGAACGATCTCTTCGGCGGCATGTCCAGCACCTCCGATGATCTGGTCCTCCCACGGCGCGATGCCTGGCTCCCCATGGACAAGCTGGCGCAGGAGTTTGAGGCCGTGGGCTTCTATCTTTCGGGCCACCCGCTTGATGATTATATGAAACCCCTGCAGAAGCTTTCGGTTGATACATACGCAAGCTTCTATGAAAAGGCCCTCACCAAGGGCGCCCGCGCGGCAAAGCTCGCCGGCACCATTACCCACCGCCAGGAGCGCCGCTCCAAATCCGGCAACAAATTTGCCTTCGTTGGCTTCTCGGATCCGACCGGCCAGTTCGAAACCATCTGCTTCTCGGACACGCTCGCCGCCTGCCGTGATCTGCTGGAGCCCGGCAATGCCGTCATCGCCCGGGTCGAGGCCGATGTCGAAGGCGAGGAGGTGAAGCTCAGGCTCCAGGGCGTGGAGATGCTGGACAAGGCCGCCTCCCAGATGGTGGCGGGCCTGGAAATCTTCGTCCGCGATTCAAAGCCGCTCGAGTCAATCGCTGCGCGCCTCACCAATGGCGGCAGGGCCCCGGTGCGGCTCGTCGTGCTGATGGAGCAGGGCCGCGAGGTCCATGTCTCCCTCGGCAACAAATTCACAGTCACCCCGCAGATCAAAGGCGCAATCAAGGCCATCGCGGGCGTGATTGACGTGCAGGATCTGTAGCCCTGCCTTCAACTTCTCCCGCGTCAGCGGGAGAGGCTGACGGGTCTCAGGCGGGAGTTGTCATCCGCGCCAGGTAATTGGCGAAATCATAATTCGGCCGCTCCAGATGCGAGAGATGGCCCGGCACGGCCATGTCGGAGCACAGGCCGCGATAGACCCGTTCCGTGCAGCCCTTGTCCTCCACATTCACTTTGTCGAGCAACTCTTTGAGGGTTGCGAAGAGTTCCGGCACGTCGGGGTCACCCAGGAAGTCGTTCGACATGCCGCCCCCAAACCGCACATGCACTTCGCCCACGCTGACGGGGTGGAGCGAGAGGTACCAGAAATAGCCCGGCGTCAGCGTGATCAGCAGCGACGGGTAGAGCGCCAGCAGGAATGTCGTCCGCCGCAGGTCCCCTTCCATGCGCGTGTTGGACGGGTGCGCGCAGGCGATGCGGAAGGCGGGGTCCTTCAGGATCGTGTGCCAGTTGAAATGCGGCGGTGACGGCGGGCAGATCATTTCATCGAGCTTCGATAACCCCCCGATGGTGCCGGCATGGCAGACGGGCAGGTGGTAGCTCTCCATGAAATTTTCGGCCAGCACCTTCCAGTTGGTGTTCCAGACGAAGCTCTCATTGAACCACTCGGTGTAGTTCGCCATGTCGAAGGGCCGGATCAGTTCCTCCACCTCCGCGAAATGCTCAGCAACCGGCCGGGCGTCCGGATTGAGGGAGACCATCACCCAGCCCAGCCAGTTCTCGCATCTGATCTGCGGCAGGCGGTAGTGCTCCTTGCAGAAGCCTTCATTGGCTTTCATGGCGGGTGCGCCGCGCAAGGTGCCATCCGCCTCATAGGTCCAGCCATGATAGGGGCAGGTGATCAACCTGGCATTGCCGCGGCCTTCGAGCAGCACCGACATGCGGTGCAGGCAGACGTTCGACTGGCAGCGGATCACGCCATCCTTGCCCTTGATCACCATCAGGGGCTGGCCCGCGAGTTCGAAGGCGAGGTAATCCCCAGCCTCCTTCAGTGACGAGGCCCGCCCCACGCAATACCATTCGCGCGAGAACACGTGGCTGAGCTCCGCGTCGAGAAACGACTTCGACGTATAAACGCTCTTCGGCATGGCGCGCGCCTGCGCAAAGGGCAGGGCGGCATTTGCGGCAAGCTCGGCGACGGGATCGAGATGGATGTTCATGGTGGGCACCTCCGCAGGCGGAATCCTATCAAATCCTGCCCCGGCGGCGGAGGGATTTCTCCTCATGGGTGCCATGACCCACGCTGCGGCTTCGACCAGACCCTGCTGCAGCTGACAGAGCCAATCCCAGATCGTCATCATCATTCCTCCGCCCCAAAACAGATACCCCGATCAACAACTCGCACCGTCATGCCAGCGAAGGCTGGCATCCCGCTGTGCTTGCCGCAGATGCTGGCACAAAGCGGGATGCCAGCCTTCGCTGGGGTGACGGACCGGGTGGAGTGCAAATTGCCACGCGTTCGACTAAGACCAGCCTCCAGCTCGCACCGTCATGCCAGCGAAAGCTGGCATCCCGCTGTGCTTTCCGAAGATGCTCAAAGCGGGACCCCAGCCTTCGCTGGGGTGACGGACCGGGTGGAGTGCAAATTGCCACGCGTTCAACTGAGACCAGCCTCCAACTCGCACCGTCATGCCAGCGAAGGCTGGCATCCCGCTGTGGTGGCCGCACATGCGGACCGAAAGCGGGACCCCAGCCTTCGCTGGGGTGACGGACCGGGTGCAGTGCAAATTGCCACGCGTTCAACTGAGACCAGCCTCCAACTCGCACCGTCATGCCAGCGAAGGCTGGCATCCCGCTGTGGTGGCCGCACATGCGGACCGAAAGCGGGACCCCAGCCTTCGCTGGGGTGACGGACCGGGTGGAGTGCAAATTGCCACGCGTTCGACTGAGACCAGCCTCCAGCTCGCACCGTCATGCCAGCCTTCGCTGGGGTGACGGACCGGGTGGAGTGCAAATTGGCACGCGTTCGACTGAGACCAGCCTCCAGCTCGCACCGTCATGCCAGCGAAAGCTGGCATCCCGCTGTGCTGCCGCACGTGCTGGCACAAAGCGGGACCCCAGCCTTCGCTGGGGTGACGGAACGGGTGGAGAGTAAATCTGCCCGTGATCTCACTTGACCGCACGATCCCGTGGTATTCGGCTCTTCGTTTTCCCCTCCCCCCGATGTGGGAGAGGAAAAGCAAGACAACGCATCTCAAGATGCAAGAGTCCCCGGTCAAGCCAAAGGCCTCAGCCCGATACGAACCCAATTATTGAGAATGCCCGTTCATACCCTGACGAGCGCGCGCTTTCAAGGACTAAATTCCCGGATTGGGAGTGCTCAGAGAAGCCCGCGTTTCGCCAGGTTGCGCATCAGATGGCTCGCGCCGTAGGTCCAGGGCGCTGCCCTTTCGCAGCTGGTCATGCGGTTGGCCAGCGTTCCCAGTTCCGGCGTGCTCACGGTCACGATGTCCCCCATCTTGTGGGTGAAGCCCTTGCCCGGCGCGTCCCGGTCCTCCACGGGCGCGAACAGCGTGCCGAGGAACAGGACAGCACCGTCCGGGTACTGATGATTGGGCCCGATCATCTGGCCCACGAGATCGGCCGGGTCCCGGCTGATCTTGCTCATGTTGGAGCCGCCGTTCAGCACATAGCCATCCTCGCCCTCGACCTTCAGCGACAATTGCATGCGCCGCACGTGGTCAAGCGAGAAGGCGCCGTCAAACAGCCGGATCATGGGGCCTAGCGCGCACGAAGCATTGTTGTCCTTGGCCTTGCCGAGGAGCAATGCCGAGCGTCCCTCGACATCGCGCAGGTTCACGTCATTGCCCAGCATCGCACCCACGATCTTGCCCGCGGAGGAAACGACGGTCACCACTTCCGGCTCCGGATTGTTCCAGGTCGAAACCGGGTTCAGCCCAGCCTCCATGCCATGGCCCACGGCGGACATGATCTGCGATTTCGTGAATATTTCGGCATCGGGCCCAATCCCGACTTCAAGATATTGCGACCAGGCACCCTTTTCCATCAGCACGGTCTTGAGCTGCATCGCCTCAGGTGAGCCGGCACGGAGTTTCGAAAGGTCCTCGCCGATCAGGGTTCCGATGGTGGTGCGGATTTCGGCAGCGGCGGCCGGGTTGCCGCGGGCCCGTTCCTCGATCACGCGTTCCAGCATGGAGGTGGCGAAGGTCACACCCGCTGCCTTCAGCGCCTGCAGGTCCACAGGTGCCAGCAGCCACGGCCGGGAAGCGTCCCGCGTTTCCGGCGGCGTGTTGGCCATGATGCTGTCAATGCTGCCGAGGGTCTCGCCCGTTGCACTCTGCGCGGCGCGGGCGGGATCGGGCGCCTCGCACAGGTCACGCATGGTCGGGAAGGCTGAGGTGATGTCAATCAGGCTGCCGCCTTCACGCTTCACCACGCAGGGGCCATCAACGGCGGGGTTCCAGACGCGGCCAACAAGCAGGCCTTCAGCGGGCAGGGCGGCGGTGGTGAGGTAGGGTGAAAGCGAGGGCATTCCGGGCGGCCTCTTTCAAAAGCGTGAGGCCGGAACTCTATCGCTCAGCACAGGGCGCTGTCGAGGTCGCTTCCTTCGAGCGGAGTCAGAAATTCGATGGCGAAGCCACCGTCCAGATGGCGTACCACACGGCCCCGCATGCGCCCGAGTGTCACCGGAGACCCGATGCTCGGAAGCGTGGGGGATTTGATGCCGGCACCCGAGAGCGAAATATCCTGCACCTCGCACAGCATCTCGCGGCCGCCCGGCAGGGTGATGCGGGCCGTGCCATCCTGCGGCGCAAAGCGCGTGTGGCGCCGGTCCGCCTGGGCCCGCTGCTGCTCCCTGCGGATCAGCCAGCGCAAGTGCCGGACGAATTGCGCATGGCGCTTGCCGGAGAAGGTGAACTCCATCCAGAAGCCATCGTCAGCAGCCTCGCCCGCAAGGCCGTCGACACGGCCCACATCCTCGATGAGGGCGGAAACCGATGTGCCGCGCAGAACCTGCTTTGCCGTGATGATGCGGGCACTGTCGGGGTCCATTGCCGTCACCTCGCAGCCATGCACCTTTCCGCCGGGCAGAACCAGCCTGGCGGAAAATGTCTGTGGCATCAGGGCCGCGCTTTCGGCAGCAGGTGCCAGGCGCTTGCCGAAATTCGCCATGTCAATCTCCCGGGGCTTTCGTGTTCAGCCGTGTTCGAGACCACCCGATATCATGCGGAACTTGCGGGTGGCCTGCGCGGCCTTGGTGGCCGCAGCAAGGAGACCTGCATCAGCGTCCAGGAACCGGGCCGTTGAGAGTTCCAGGGGGACGAGTTCCATATAATGGCCGGTGCCGGCCGAAGGCTGCGGGAAAAGACCGCCCAGCACATGGGTTGCGCTGCCGTCGAAGGATGTCATCGGCAGAGCCAGCATTTCCGCCTCCTCCGTCTGCCCCCGGTCAGTCCGGAAGCGCAGGCGCACTGCGGCCTGGCGGTGGCCGGTGATGACGCCGGTGAGAAGGGTGGAGAGCACCCCGCGCTCGAAGCGGTCCCAGCCGGCGAGAACATCCTTGCCCGTCAGCTCGCGCCCGACAAAGCTGCACACGCCGGTGCCGGCCAGCCGCCAGGTGAAGCCGCCCGCCGCCCCGGTCTGTTCGGCGATGAAGAGATAGGGAACGAGGCGCTGCAACTGTTTCAGATCGAGATCCTGCCGTTGCGGCGCAGAACGGTCCTGCCGCAACGCCCGCCAGACGTTGAGCAGCATGCGGCTCTCCGGCCGGAGGATGGTTTCCTCTTGGCTTCTCCGTGCCTCCTCGCTAACCCTCATCCGAAAACCCCGTCTCCGGGGGCCAGAGCCCTCCGGTGTTTCAGTTTGACCTTCACGGGCGCTGCCTTGCAGTCCGCGTGCCAAGAGAGAGGGACAGCGTTGTCCGAGCAAAGCCCGCCGCCTGGCCATTGGGTGCGGCCCAACCAACCGCCGCTCAAGTCTCCCCCCGCCATCAATGCGCCAGCGGCCGTTCTGGGCGTCATCGGGCTTCTCGCCGCCATCCATGGCGCCCTATGGTTCGGCGGAGAAAACTGGCAGCGCTGGGCGCTTTTCGCTCTGGCGCTGATCCCCGTCCGCTTCACGGACCCGGGCTTTGCGATGATCCCGGGCTCGCAATACTGGTCGCTCTTCACTTACATGCTGCTCCACGCAGATTGGATGCACCTGCTGTTCAACTGCCTGTGGCTGCTGATCTTCGGAACGCCGGCGGCGCGCTATCTGGGCACGTCCCGCTTTCTGGCACTCTGTGTCATTTCAGGGTTGGTGGGCGGCCTGTGCAGCCTGGCGCTCCATTGGGGGCAGGAGATCATCATCATCGGCGCCTCGGGCGCAGTCTCTGGCCTTCTCGGTGCTGCAATGCCGCTGATCTATGGCAGGTCGGTGGCGGGTGGCGCCCGCCCGCTCACCCTGGGAGAACTCATCCGCAATCCGCGCGCGCTGATGTTCACCGGCGTGTGGCTGGCCCTTACCCTGTTCTCGGGTGCTGCGGGCTGGACGGGCAATTCCTTCGTCAGTGAAGGTGGCATTGCCTGGGAGGCACATATCGGCGGTTTCCTGGCGGGCCTCCTCTGCTTCTCCTGGATGGCCCCGCGGACGGTGCGGACCGCCTGAAACCATGTTAGCCTCTGCTTCGTTCACCGGGAAGGAAGGAGGCTCTCATGGCAGTTGCTCACATCCTCAGGCAGAAGGGCGCGGAGGTCATCACCGTCGCGCCGCATGACACGGTACAGACCATCGTTGACGCCCTAAACCGCCACCGCATCGGCGCCGTGGTGGTGGAAAGTGCAGACGGCACGATCGCGGGCATCGTGTCCGAGCGCGATGTCGTCCGCGCCCTGGCGAAGGATGCCGCCGCCGTGCTGAGCCGTACCGCAGAGGACATCATGACCGTCAAGGTCCGCACCTGTTCTCCCGCGGACTCCGAAGCAGAACTGATGCAGCTGATGACGGCCAACCGCATCCGCCATCTCCCCGTCGTGGTCGATGGCCGGCTGGCAGGCATGATCTCGATCGGGGACGTTGTGAAGAACCGGATCGAGTCCATCGAGCGCGAGGCCGAGGAGATGAAATCCTACATCGCCTCAGCCGGGTGAGCTCCGCCGTTCAGCCCGCGCGACACGAAATGGGAGGGAACGGGAGGTTCGGACCTGCCCTCAGCCTCGGCGCGTGAACGGCCGCGCCGTGGCACTTCACCCCTGCCGGGCAATCCCGAACGCGTGCTGAAGTCGATGTTGGTGGACCACGGCTCCCGGTTCTCCTGGCTCAACTGCCTGGCCGTCATTACGTCCAGCACGGTGATGCCGAGAACCGTGCCCAGTGCGAGCGTCACATTCTGCCGCTTCGAGGGGTGGGCCAAGCCATGCTCGATCGCCAGAGTCCCGATGTCGAGCACGTCACCGGCGACCCGCGCCCACACCCATGGGGTCGGGTCCTTGGCGCTGAGGATCGCCACACCCTGCATGATTTCCCGGGCGCCACAGAAGCGGATGAAATTCTCCTGGCCCCTGAGCCCCAGCATGCGGGCGAGGGGCCTGGCTCCGGCCAGCTCGACTGCGCCAAGGGCGAGCGACAGGACGCCCAGCCCCCGCGCCATCGCGTCTGATCCGCTTTGGCGGTGAACGTCTGCTGAAGTGTTGAGGGCGCGTGTGGTGGCCATGGTGATCTCTCCGGCGTTTCATTTCCGGAGGTCAACGGAGATTTTGCGGCGAAGGTTCCTCGCTAGGACGCAGGCCCGCCGCGCCCGTAAACGGCGCCGGGGTCGAACAGCCGGTCCTCATCGAGGAAGATCAGCCGGTCACCCTCCACGCGGCGGTAGAAGCAGCTGCGCCGGCCCGTGTGGCAGGCGGCACCCTTGCCCTGCAATTGCGCCTTCACCTGCAGCACGTCCTGGTCGCAATCGGTCAGGATCTCGATGACCTTCAGCATCTCGCCGGAGGTTTCGCCCTTTTTCCAGAGCGCCTGGCGGGAGCGGCTCCAGAAATGCGCGATGCCGGTGTCTTGAGTAAGGCGCAGCGATTCCGCATTCATGTAAGCAAACATGAGGACTGTGCCGTCTCCGGCATCCGTCACGATGGCGGCGATCAGGCCGTCACGGTCGAACCTCGGCTGAAACGCATGTGTTTCGTCGAGGTCCGATGCCATTTAGAGCGAGAAGCCGGCGCTGGGGGCCCGCACCAGTTCCATGAAGCGTGCCTGCAGAACCGGATTGGTCTTGAACTCACCGGTGAACTGCGTGGTGATGGTCGCAACATTGCGCTTGCCCACACCCCGCATGGACATGCAGGTGTGAACGGCTTCCACCAGCACCGCAGCGCCCCGGGGGTTGAGCGAGTCCGTAATCGCATTGGCGATCTGCGCCGTCATCGTCTCCTGCGTCTGCAGGCGGCGGGCATAGATCTCGACGACGCGCGCAAGCTTGGAGATACCGACGACTGACGCCTTCGGCAGATAGGCCACATGGACACGGCCGATGAACGGCGCGATGTGATGCTCGCAATGCGAGTTGAACTCAATGTCGCGCAGCATGACGATGTCGTCATAGCCGCCCACATCGGTGAAGGTGCGGGACAACGCCTCGGCGGGATCATCCTCGTAACCTGAGAAATATTCACGGAAGGCTTTCGCCACGCGCCGCGGCGTGTCCAGCAGGCCTTCACGGTCCGGATTGTCGCCGGCCCAGGCGAGGAGGGTGCGGACGGCGGCCTCGGCTTCTTCCTGGCTGGGGCGCTTCACGGGCTTGGGCGGGATCTTCTTGATGACGGCGTCCATATTCCTGACTTCACTTTCCCTGAGGCGGTTTCGCAACTCTGCCGCCAGCGGATAACATGGCCGGGCGCTTGCGCCCTGTGGATGGCCGCCCCCATATCATGCCACAGACCCCGATGGCAAACCGCCAAACGACGGTTTGCAGCAGTTTGCGCTTGGGCTAGGATGTTGGAATGATTAACGAGATTTACAACCGTCAGATCTTGGGCTTCGCGGCAGATATTCCAAGGTTGCAACGCTTGGCCTCGCCTGATGCCACGGCGGTTGCCCATTCAAGGCTGTGCGGCTCCAAGGTCACCGTTGATCTTGCGATGAAGGACGGGGCCGTCACGGATTTCGGGCATGAGGTCAAGGCCTGCGCCCTGGGGCAGGCGTCATCCTCCATTATGGCACGCCATGTGGTGGGGTCCTCGGCCGAAGAGCTGCGCACCTTGCGGGACCAGATGTACCGCATGCTGAAGGAAGATGGGCCGCCGCCCACGGGCAAATGGGCCGAGCTTGAGGCGCTGCTGCCGGTTCGCGATTTCAAGGCGCGGCACGCCTCCACGCTCCTCACCTTCGATGCGGTGGTTGACGCCGTGAACCAGATCGACGCCAAGCAGAAGGACGTGGCCCATGGCTGAGCCGATCCGCGCGCTGGACGTTCCCGCGCGCACGACGACGATCTATCCCGAAGCCCTGGCGGCCCCGCTTAAAGGGCGCGCCAAGCGCAAGCTTGGCGACCTGTTTCACCTCACTCAGTTTGGCGTGAACCTGACGGTGCTTGCCCCCGGCGCTGCCTCCGCCCACCGCCACTGGCACGAAAGCGAAGATGAGTTCGTCTATGTGATCGAGGGCGAGGTGACGCTGGTGGATGATGAGGGTGAGCACATCCTTGGCCCCGGCATGTGTGTGGGCTTCAAGGCTGCCGTTCCCAACGGGCACATGCTGGTGAACAAGTCGAGCGCATCCGCCACATATCTTGAAGTCGGCACCCGTGCCGAGGGCGACCGGGCACATTACCCGGAGGCGGATATGCTCGCCGTCAAGGAAAACGGCGCCTACCGCCTGACCCACAAGGACGGAACGCCTTACTGAAGCGAGAGGCGCAAAGAGCCATCAGAGGGATTTTCATTTCCGATGGGCTATGCTGCCGTCATTCCGGCGAAGGCTGGAATCCCGCTGTTTTCGTCGTGCGTGCTGATGCAAAGCGGGTTTCCGGCCTTCGCCGGAATGACGGCAACATAGGAGCGTGAACGGCAATACGCGCTCATACCGGTCACCTGCGCCGCTTGTCCTCGATATCTGGCGCATGGGGAAAGCGGGACTTCAGGTCCCGGTCAGTCACACTCATATGATTTCGTGTATATTGTTCCGAGGCATCGCGCAGCGGCTGGAAATCCCACGGGAAGTGGTTGCCGCGCTTCAGCGCCTCGAACAGCATGTGGCGCGCCTGCTGGCTTTCGAGCACTTGTGCGTTGACACGGGGAATATCGAACTTCGCCTCGACCTCGGCGCGGAACTTGGCTGCCAGCGGATTCTGTTCAGCCAGGTTCTTTAGCTCCTGAGGGTCATTCTCCAGATCATAGAGCTGGTCCGGATCGGCGGGCGAATGGATGAACTTCCACTGACCCCGCCGCAGCATATAGATGGGCGCAATCGCCCCTTCGGCCAGATATTCGCACCAGGCGGTGCCGTCCGGGTCCTCCGCGCCGCCGGTCAGCAGCGGGTAGAGCGAGCGTCCGTCAACCGGCCGCGCCAGCTGGGCCACGCCGTCATTGGCGATTGCGGTCAGCGTCGGCAGAATGTCAGCAAGCGTCACCGGCTCCTTCACCCGCCTGGCCTTGAAGCGCTTGGGGTTCCACACCAGCATCGGCACATGGGCTGAAGGTTCGAGATAGGACATCTTGTACCAAAGCCCGCGCTCGCCCAGAAAATCGCCATGGTCCGAGGTGAACACGATCACGGTGTCATCAAGCTTGCCCGAAGCCTCCAGTGCCGCAATCATCTGGCCCAGAAGGTCATCGACATAAGAGATGTTGGCATAGTAGCCGTGGCGCGCCTTGCGGAGATCATCCTCGGTGACGGTGTAGTCATCCATGGCCGAGACGTCGTAGAGCCGCTGGCTATGGGGGTCGAGCTGGGCTCTTTCCATGCGCGGCACGGCCGGGAGGTCAATGTCTTTATCCCGGTACAGGTCCCAGAATTTCCGCCGCGCGGCATAAGGATCATGCGGGTGGGTGAATGAGGCCATCAGGCAGAAGGGCGTGTCTGGATCAAAGCGGACATAGTCATAGATCTTGCGGATGGCGAGGAAGGCCACCTCATCGTCGAATTCGAGCTGGTTGGTGATCTCGGCGATCCCCGGCTGCAGCACGGATGTCATGTTGTGGTACCACCAGTCGATGCGCTCTTGGCGCAGCCGCCAGTCCGGCGTCCAGCCGAAGTCGGCCGGGTAGATATCGGTCGTCAGCCGCTCCTCCAGCCCATGCAGCTGGTCGGGACCCACGAAATGCATCTTGCCGGACAGGCAGGTCTTGTAGCCCGCAAGCCGCAGGTAATGCGCCCAGGTAGGAATCGAGGAGGGGAACTCCGCCGCGTTGTCATAGACGCCGGTGCGGGAGGGCAGCAGGCCGTTCATCACCGTCGCGCGGGCGGGGGAGCACAGCGGACTCGTCGAATAGCAGTTCTCGAAGACGACGCCCTCGGCGGCAAGCCGGGACAGGTTCGGCGTCTGCACCAGCCTGTGACCGTGAAAGGGAAGAAACTGGGCCGCCAGCTGGTCAGCCATCACGAACAGGATGTTGGGTTTTGTATCTGGCATGGGCGAAGCCTATATTGTGGTCAGCGCGACATGAAAACCATTCTCCTGGCACTGATCCGGTTCTACCAGCTCACATTATCGGCCCTGATCGGCCGGCGGTGCCGCTATTTACCGACCTGTTCCGACTACACGAGCGACGCCATCCGCAAACATGGCTCCGCCCGGGGGCTGGGGCTCGGCTTCGCCCGCGCCTGCCGCTGCCACCCCTGGGGCCAATCCGGCTTTGATCCGGTGCCGGAAGTCTATGAGGGGCCGGTCTGGCGGATGAAGGATCATCAGCATCTTGACCGGGATAGCGACAGGCCGTAAATCCCCACCCGCATCTTAAACCATTGATTTCGCTTACCCGCAGTGTGCGCGGGAGTGAGCAGGAGGACGAAATATGATCAGCTTGACCTTCCCCGATGGCGCAAAGCGCCAGGTAGAGCAGGGGGTCTCCGCCCGCGATGTGGCGGCATCGATTTCCAAGTCGCTTGAGAAAAAGGCCGTGGCCGCCGTGGTCAACGGCACGCTGGTGGATCTGAGCGATCCCATCACCAGTGATTCCTCACTCCGCATCGTAACGCGCGACGACCCTGAAGCCCTCGAGCTCATCCGCCATGACTGCGCCCATGTGCTGGCGGAGGCCGTGCAGGAGCTGTTCCCCGGCACGCAGGTGACCATCGGCCCGGTGATCGAGAACGGCTTCTATTACGACTTCTTCCGCAACGAGCCCTTCACCACGGAGGATTTCGCGGCGATCGAGAAGAAGATGCGCGAGATCATCCAGCGCGACAAGCCCTTCACCAAGACCACCAAGACGCGTGAGGAGGCCAAGGACTTCTTCCGTGCCAAGGGCGAGCTGTTCAAGGTCGAGCTGGTGGATGCGATCCCGCAGGGCCAGGACATCAAGTTCTATGACCAGGGCGGCTGGACCGACCTGTGCCGCGGGCCGCACATGACGTCCACGGGCAAAATCGGCAATGCGTTCAAGCTGATGAAAGTTGCCGGGGCCTATTGGCGCGGCAATTCCAACAACCCGATGCTGACGCGCATCTATGGCACGGCCTGGGCCAATGAGAATGACCTGAAGGCTTATCTCCACGCGCTCGAAGAAGCCGAGAAGCGCGACCACCGCAAGCTCGGCCGCGAGATGGACCTGTTCCATTTCCAGGAGGAGGGCCCCGGCGTCGTCTTCTGGCACGCCAAGGGCTGGACCATTTTCCAGCAGCTGATCGCCTATATGCGCCGCCGCCTCGCCAAGCTCGACTATCAGGAGGTGAACGCGCCGCAGCTCCTCGACAAGTCCCTGTGGGAAACCTCAGGCCATTGGGGCTGGTACAAGGAGGCGATGTTCGCCGCCACGTCCGCCGGCGAGACGACGGAGGATGACCAGGTCTTCGCCATCAAGCCGATGAACTGCCCGGGCCATGTGCAGATCTTCAAGCACGGGCTGCGCTCTTATCGTGAACTGCCCTTGCGCCTGGCTGAGTTCGGCAATGTGCACCGCTATGAGCCGTCGGGCGCACTCCATGGGCTGATGCGGGTACGCGGCTTCACGCAGGACGATGCGCACATCTTCTGCACCGAAGATCAGATGGCGGAAGAGTGCCTCAAGATCAATGATCTGATCCTCTCCACCTACAAGGACTTCGGCTTCGAGGAGATCGTGGTGAAGCTCTCGACCCGGCCTGAAAAGCGGGTGGGCTCGGATGAAGCGTGGGACCGCGCCGAAAGCATCATGTCAAAGGTGCTGGAGCAGATCGCGGCGGACTCCGGCGGCAAGATCAAGACGGCGGTGAACCCAGGCGAGGGCGCCTTCTACGGCCCCAAATTCGAGTATGTGCTGCGTGATGCGATCGGCCGTGACTGGCAGTGCGGCACCACGCAGGTGGACTTCAACCTGCCGGAACGCTTCGGCGCCTTTTACATTGGCGCTGATGGCGAGAAGAAGGTGCCGGTGATGATTCACCGCGCCATCTGCGGTTCGATGGAGCGCTTCCTCGGCATCTTGATCGAGCATTTCGCCGGGCACTTCCCGCTGTGGCTCGCACCTACCCAGGTGGTCGTCGCCACCATCACGTCTGAAGGCGATGGCTATGCGCTCGAGGTGCGGGACCTTCTGCGCCGCGCCGGGCTCCGCGCCGAGGCTGATCTTCGTAACGAGAAGATCAACTACAAGGTCCGCGAACATTCAGTGGGCAAGGTGCCGGTCATTCTCGTCGTCGGAAAACGCGAGATGGATGAGCGCGCCGTGAATGTCCGCCGGCTGGGTTCGCAGAACCAGACGCCGATGAGCCTTGATGCGGCAATCGCGTCACTGAAGGAGGAAGCGACCCCGCCTGATCTCCGGCGGGAATGAGCGCTTGGCGAAGCATGGCGGAAACACCATGACAGGTGTGACCGGTTGTGTTAGCCGTTGTGCAGTGCAATATGTTGTGCAGCGCAATGATGCCGCCCAAGCGAAAGTTCACCTCCATGAAGTCACCTGCCGCCCCGAAGCGGAAACCGGTTCTCGTCGATCTGGCGCTTCAGGGCGGGGGCTCTCACGGGGCCTTCACCTGGGGCGTTCTGGATAGGCTCCTCGAAGAGCCGTGGCTGCAGATCGAGGCCATTTCCGGCACCTCCGCCGGCGCCATGAACGCCGCGGTGCTGGCCGATGGCTGGCTGAAAGGCGGGGCACAGGGTGCCCGGGCGGCGCTGTCCGCCTATTGGAAGCGGGTGTCGGATGCGGCGGCCTTCAGCCCGTTTCAGCGCACGGTGATGGACCGGATGATGGGCCGCTGGTCGCTTGACCATTCGCCCGTCTACCTCGCCATGGACCTGCTGACGCGCGTGGCATCGCCTTATGATTTAAATCCCAGCGGCTACAATCCGCTGAAACCGATCCTTGAAGAGAGCATTGACTTCACCGCCCTCGCCAAATCGCCCATCAAGCTGTTCGTCACCGCCACCAATGTCAGGACAGGGCGCGGCCGCATCTTCCGCAATGGCGAGATCACGGCGGATGTGCTGCTGGCGTCTGCCTGCCTTCCCACCATGTTCCAGGCCGTCGAGATCGATGGCGAATCCTATTGGGATGGCGGCTATTCAGGAAACCCGACCATCACCCCGCTGGTGCGGGAGAGCGAGGCGCAGGATTCGATCCTCATCCAGATCAATCCGCGCGAGCGCGCCGAGGTGCCGCGCAGCGCGGCCGATATTTTGAACCGGCTGAACGAGATTTCCTTCAATGCCTCCCTGATGAAGGAAATCCGCATGATCGCCCTGCTGCGCCAGGTGGCGGACCCGGGTTCAGGGGAGGGGGCACGCTGGGCCAGCATGCGCACCCACCGCATCATGACGGAAAAGCTGGGCGCGCTGGGCGCGTCCTCCAAGCTCAATGCGGAGTGGGACTTCCTCCAGATGCTCCACGCCGAAGGGCGGCTGGCGGCGGACGCCTTCATCACCACGCACGGCGCAGATGTCGGAAAGCGCAGCACGGCTGACATTGACGTGCTTTTGGCGGAGTGCTGATCCATGGGTCTCATCGGCATATTGGCGGGCCTCGCACTGCTGATCTTCTTTGCCTTCCGCGGCTGGAGCATCCTGCTGCTGGCACCCATCGCAGCACTGGTCACGGCCATCTTCTCAGGTGAGCCGCTGCTGGCGCACTGGACCCAGGTGTTCATGGGCAGTGCCGCGGGCTTCATCGCGCAGTTCTTCCCGCTGTTCCTGCTGGGCGCCCTCTTCGGCAAGCTGATGGAGGACAGCGGATCGGTGTCGGTGATTGCCCGCTGGCTGGTGGAGAAGCTGGGATCCGGCCGCGCCATCCTCGCCGTGGTGCTGGCCGGCGCCCTGGTCACCTATGGCGGCGTCAGCCTGTTCGTGGCGTTCTTCGTGCTGGCCCCCATGGCGCAGGAACTGTTCCGCTCGGCGGGTATTCCACGCCGCCTGATGCCGGCCACCATCGTGCTTGGTACGTCGACCTTCACCATGTCGGCGCTGCCCGGTACGCCCTCCATTCAGAACGCGATCCCGATGCCGTTCTTCGGGACGACACCTTTCGCGGCGCCGGGGCTCGGCATCATCGCCTCGCTCGTCATGTTCGGCTTCGGCATGTGGTGGCTCAACCGCGCGGAGCAGCGCGCCCGCCTGGCCGGTGAAGGGTTTGGCGAAGGCGAACCCGCCGGGGCTGCGGACCTCGCCAAGGATGACCGCCTGCGCGAGCGCGCCGCGGCCTCGCGCGAGTTCGACCCGGCCGAGATCGAGCATGGCCGGATGGCCGTCAGCGGGCCGCCGGTTCTGCTCGCTGCCCTGCCGCTGGTGGTGGTCATCCTCGTCAATCTCGTCATGTCCTTTGTCATCCTGCCGCGGATCGATGCGGGCTTTCTGGCGCTTCCGCAGTTCGGCGCCACGTCTCTCACCGCGCTGAGCGGGGTGTGGGCGGTGATTACCGCGCTGGCGGCGGCCATCCTCGTTGCACTCGCCATCAATGCCATGCGGATGCCGACGCTCCGGCAGAGCATCGATGCCGGGGCCAATGCCTCCGTGCTGCCGATCATGGCGGTCGCCAGCCTCGTGGGCTTCGGCGCCGTGGTGGCGGCGATGCCCGCCTTCGCCACGGTCAGCGACTGGGTGCTGGGGATCGGCGGCGGACCGCTCGTCTCGCTCTCGGTTGCCGTCAACGTGCTGGCGGCGCTGACGGGCTCTGCCTCAGGCGGCCTCACCATCGCGCTCGATGCGCTGGGGGGCACCTTCTCGGAGCGCGCGGCGGCGATCGGGCTGGACCCAGCGCTGCTGCACCGGGTGGCCGTGATGAGCGCCGGCACGCTTGACAGCCTGCCGCACAATGGCGCGGTCGTAACGCTTCTCGCGGTATGCGGATCAACCCACCGGGAAAGCTACCGGGATATCGTGATGGTCGGCATCATCGGCGCAATCCTGGCGCTGGTGGCCGTCATCGTGCTGGGATCGCTGTTCGGGTCGTTCTGAAGAAGACCGGGCTTGCCGTTGGAGTCTGGACTCGTGGCCCCTCACCCTAACCCTCCCCACGAGGGGGAGGGGTGGGGACCCCGAAGGCCGAAGTCTACTCCGCCGCGGCCTTCATCTCGCGGATGGCGGGGAGCACGCGGACGCGGCCGCCTTCGAAGCCGATCACCGCTTCGCCGCGCTTGATGGCGAGGGCCAGATCGCCGAACAATTCCCGGCGCCAGCCATGCATCACGTGGACGTCCGCATCGTCGCGCTCGGCAATGGCATCGATGTCCGAACTGGAGGCCACAAGCTTGGGTGCGATCCCTTCCTGTTCGCAAACAACCTTAAGAGCGAGCTTCAGCACTTCGGCTGCCGCCTGGGCGGCATCGCTCATGTCGTCGCGTCCGTCCTCGAGCGGGGGCAGGGTCTTCGGATCGGCGCTGAGGCCCGCCGCCACGGCCTTGAGAATCGCATCACCCACCCGCGATGTGGACATGCCCTTGGGAAGCGCGCGGAGCTGGTTCAGCGCCTCGCGCGTTTGCGGCATCTGCACGGCGAGCTCGGAAATCGCATCGTCCTTCAGCACGCGGGAACGGGGGACATTCTTTTCCCGCGCCTCGCGCTCACGCCAGGCGGACACTTCCACCAGCACGCCCATCTGCTTCTTGGAGCGCAGACGGACCTTGATGCGCTTCCAGGCATCTTCGGGCTCGGTGCGGTAGGTGGCGGGATTGGTGAGGATGTCCATCTCCTCGCGCAGCCAGTGCTCACGGCCGGTGCGGTCAAGCTCCTGCTTCAGCGCTTCATAGACGACGCGGAGATGCGTGACGTCCGCCAGTGCATAGGCCAGCTGCTTCTCGCTCAAAGGCCGCCTGGACCAGTCGGTGAAGCGCGAGGACTTGTCGATCTGGGCCTTCGCGAGCTTGCGGACGATCGCCTCATAGCCCACCTGATCGCCGAAGCCGCAGACCATTGCGGCAATCTGGGTGTCGAACACGGGGTGCGGTACGATGCCAGCCCGGTGCACCATGATCTCGATGTCCTGGCGGGCGGCGTGGAAGACCTTCAGAACATTCGGGTCGTTCATCAGCGCAAAGAAGGGTGCGAGGTCGATTCCGGGGGCCAGAGGATCGATCAGGCCATTGACCTCCTCACCCGCGACCTGGATCAGGCAGAGGTCAGGCCAGTAGGTCGACTCCCGCATGAATTCGGTGTCGACGGTGATGAAACTCTCCCCGGCAAGGCTGGTGCAGAGGCGGTAAAGCGATTCGGTTGTCGTAATCAGGTCCATGACGGCAGGGAAGCGCGATCGCTCCCTCAGGTCAATGGCTTCCGAATAAAACTTCTGAGAGCTGCATTCGTAAGTTGTTACAATGGTTTGTGGCTGATCTTCAAGGTTCTGGTGCAGCTTCGGGCCGACCAGGGCTGCGACAGCCTCATTGGCGCCATGCTGCAAGACCACAAGCTTCAATCATTCCCTTGACTTGGGTTCCCGATCCTTGCATAAGGCGCGCACCAAACGGCCCGGGCGATCCCCGGGCTGATTGGCGTTTGGCCTAAAGCAAGCGGTTTACCCTTTCCGAGGGTGATACGGGGGAGTGTCCCGAGCGGCAAAGGGGGCGGACTGTAAATCCGCTGGCTTCGCCTTCGTAGGTTCGAGTCCTACCTCCCCCACCACTGCTTTGGGGCCGGACGTCAAAGCAATGGGTCGATGGAGTTTTGGACGACGATTTTCCCGGGCGGGTGTAGCTCAATGGTAGAGCAGCAGCCTTCCAAGCTGAATACGAGGGTTCGATTCCCTTCACCCGCTCCAAAGTTTTGAATTGTGATGCCGCTTCGGTGCGGCCAACAGGGTAGACGACGATGGCCAAAGAGAAATTCAACCGCGACAAGCCGCACTGCAACATTGGCACGATTGGTCACGTTGACCATGGCAAGACGTCGCTGACGGCAGCGATCACCAAGGTTCTGGCCGAGACGGGCGGCGCCACGTTCACGGCGTATGACCAGATCGACAAGGCGCCGGAAGAGCGCGCCCGCGGTATTACGATCAACACGGCCCATGTCGAGTATCAGACGACGAAGCGCCACTATGCGCATGTCGACTGCCCCGGCCACGCCGACTATGTGAAGAACATGATCACCGGTGCTGCCCAGATGGACGGCGGCATTCTGGTGGTGTCAGCTGCTGACGGCCCGATGCCGCAGACGCGTGAGCACATCCTGCTCGCCCGCCAGGTTGGCGTGCCGGCGCTGGTGGTGTTCATGAACAAGGTGGACATGGTGGACGATCCGGAGCTTCTGGACCTCGTCGAGATGGAAGTGCGCGAGCTGCTTTCGTCCTACCAGTTCCCGGGCGATGACATTCCGATCATCCGTGGTTCGGCGCTGTGCGCGCTCGAGGGCAAGAACCCCGAGATTGGCCGCGATGCGGTTCTGAAGCTGATGGAAGCGGTTGACAGCTACATTCCGCAGCCGGAGCGTCCGAAGGATCAGCCGTTCCTGATGCCGATCGAAGACGTGTTCTCGATCTCGGGCCGTGGCACGGTTGTGACCGGGCGCATCGAGCGCGGCATTGTGAAGGTTGGCGAGGAAGTCGAGATCATCGGCATCCGCGACACGCAGAAGACGACGGTGACCGGCATCGAGATGTTCCGCAAGCTGCTGGACTCAGGTGAGGCTGGCGACAATGTTGGCGCGCTGCTGCGTGGTATTGATCGTGAAGGCGTTGAGCGCGGCCAGGTGCTGTGCAAGCCCGGCACGGTGAAGCCGCACAAGAAGTTCAAGGCGGAAGCCTATATCCTGACCAAGGAAGAGGGTGGCCGTCACACGCCGTTCTTCGGCAACTACCGCCCGCAGTTCTACTTCCGCACGACGGACGTGACGGGCGTGGTGACGCTGCCGGAAGGCACCGAAATGGTGATGCCGGGCGACAACATCTCGTTCGACGTCGAACTGATCACGCCGATCGCCATGGAAGAGAAGCTCCGCTTCGCCATCCGTGAAGGCGGCCGTACCGTCGGCGCCGGCGTCGTCGCCAAGATTACAGACTAACACTTTACATGGGGCGGCAGGACCCCTACTTGAGGGACCTGCCGCTCCGATAGGGGTATAGCTCAGTTGGTAGAGCGGCGGTCTCCAAAACCGCAGGTCGAGGGTTCGAGCCCTTCTGCCCCTGCCATTTTTTAGGAAACACACGTGGCCAAGACCAATCCGTTCGAGTTTCTGCAGCAAGTCCGCGAGGAGGCCGCCAAGGTGACTTGGCCGACCCGGCGCGAGACGATGATCTCGACAGCCATGGTTTTCGTCATGGTGGCGGTTGCCGCCGTGTTCTTCCTCTTGGTCGACTTCGGCCTGCATCGCGGTGTGCAGTGGATTCTGGGTATTGCGGGCTAAGGGACAGACCAAAAGACATGGCAAAGCGCTGGTACATCGTTCACGCCTACTCGAATTTCGAGAAAAAGGTGGCCGAATCGATCAAGGAACAGGCGGTCCAGAAGGGCCTCACCGACCAGTTCGAGCAGGTTCTGGTTCCGACCGAGGAAGTGATCGAAGTCCGGCGCGGCCGCAAGATCAAGTCCGAGCGGCGCTTCTTCCCCGGCTATGTGCTGGTGAAGATGGACCTGACGGACCAGGCCTTCCACCTGATCAAGAACACGCCGAAGGTCACGGGCTTCCTGGGGTCGGACTCGAAGCCGATCCCGATCTCGGATGCCGAGGCCTCGCGCATCCTGAACCAGGTGGCAGAGGGCGTCGAGCGCCCCAAGTCCACGGTGTCTTTCGAAGTCGGCGAGCAGGTTCGCGTCGCCGATGGTCCGTTTGCCTCCTTCTCCGGTCAGGTGGAGGAAGTGGACGAAGAACGGTCACGGCTCAAGGTCGCCGTGTCCATCTTCGGCAGGCCCACGCCTGTCGAACTCGAGTATGGTCAGGTCGAAAAGCTCCGCTAAGGGGCTGATGTCCTGACTACCCGGTGGGAGGCCCTCAAAAAGCCGGACCACTAACCTCAATCAGCCGGGTCGTCCGGCGAGGGAAACACTATGGCTAAGAAAGTCGTCGGCTACATCAAGCTGCAAGTGCCCGCGGGGCAGGCTAACCCGTCTCCGCCTATCGGCCCCGCTCTCGGTCAGCGCGGCCTCAACATCATGGAATTCTGCAAGGCCTTCAATGCCGCCACGCAGAAGATGGAGCCGGGCCAGCCGGTTCCGGTGGTCATCACCGCCTTCCAGGACAAGTCCTTCACCTTCGAGATGAAGTCGCCGCCGGCGTCCTACTTCCTCAAGAAGATCGCCGGCATCAAGTCAGGCTCGAAGGAACCCGGCAAGGGCGCCTTCGTCGGCAAGGTGACGATGGCCCAGTGCCGCGAGATCGCCGAGCAGAAGCTCAAGGGCATGAACGCCCGCGATGTTGACGCTGCTGCGCGCGAAATTGCCGGCTCTGCCCGGTCCATGGGCATCCAGGTGACGGAGTAAGACAATGGCAAAACTCGCAAAGCGCATCGCCAAGAACGCTGAAGGCATTGACCGGGTGAAGTTTTATGGGCTCGACGAGGCCGTGAAGCTGATCAAGGAACGCGCCAACGCCAAGTTCAACGAAACCGTCGAAATCGCCATGAACCTCGGCGTCGACCCGCGCCATTCGGACCAGATGGTCCGCGGCGTCGTCAACCTGCCGAACGGCACGGGGCGCAACCTGCGCGTCGGCGTGTTCGCCAAGGGTGCGAAGGCCGAGGAAGCGAAGAAGGCTGGTGCTGAAGTCGTCGGCGCCGAGGATCTCTTCGAGATCGTCAACAAGGGCCAGATCGATTTCGACCGCTGCATCGCCACGCCGGACATGATGGGCCTCGTCGGCCGTCTCGGCAAGGTGCTGGGCCCCCGCGGCATGATGCCGAACCCCAAGGTCGGCACGGTGACCATGGATGTCGCCGGCGCCGTCAAGGCTGCCAAGGGCGGCGCTGTGGAGTTCCGCGTCGAAAAGGCGGGCATCATCCAGGCCGGTGTGGGCAAGGCGTCCTTCTCGGACGAGCAGCTCAACCAGAACATCAAGGCCTTCGTCGACGCCGTCATCAAGGCGAAGCCGCCGGCGGCCAAGGGCACCTATGTCAAGAAATTGTCCATTTCTTCGTCCATGGGTCCGGGCCTGAAGCTTGATCTCGCCTCCGTCACGGGCGGCGCGTAAAGCCTAAATACCAGTTTCTCCGCTGAAATCCCTCAAGGATTTCAGCGGGGTAACCGAAGTTCCTCGAACTTCGGATTACCTGTCCGAGATTGCAGGCGCGGGAATCGCTTCCCGCTTAAAAGCCCAGCCTGCATGAGATGGGTGTCAAAACAGAATTCGAATCCCTATATGGGGGTTCCAAGTCGGTTTGGACCTCACAACCCGCAAGCCCGGTGTATTGGGCCCAGGGGGACAGGCACGTAAGCGCCGCTGAAGCGCCTGCTGCCCTCGTGTGGTTGGTGTCTTGAGCGGTTGGTCCAACGGCGGGCGGGTGAAGAACCCTACCGCCATAAAGGAGAGAGCAAGTGGAAAGAGCTGAGAAAGTAGAGCTCGTCGCAACGCTCAACCAGGTGTTCAAGACCACCGGTGTGATCGTTGTGGCCCACAACAAGGGCCTTACTGTGAACCAGGTCAACGACCTGCGGAACAAGATGGCCCAGGCGGGGGTGACCGTTAAGGTCGCCAAGAACCGTCTTGCCAAGCTTGCTCTTGATGGCACTGACGCAGCCGGGATCAAGGACCTCTTCGTGGGTCCGACCATGGTGGCTTACGCCGCCGATCCCGTCTCGGCTCCCAAGGTCGCCTCGGCCTTCGCCAAGGGGAACGACAAGTTCGTCGTCCTCGGCGGTGCGCTGGGCAAGACCGTGATGGATGCCAATGCGGTCAAGGCACTCGCTGAACTGCCCTCGCTCGACGAGCTCCGGGGCAGGCTCATTGGTCTCATTCAGGCGCCCGCCACCAAGATTGCTGGTGTGCTTCAGGCTCCTGCTGGCCAGCTGGCGCGTGTCTTCAACGCTTATGCCACCAAGGATCAGGCAGCTGGCTAAGACGCCCAGCCGTCACCTCAACAAACCAAACCGACAATAGAAAGATACTCACATGGCTGATCTCGCCAAGATCGTTGAAGACCTCTCGGCCCTGACCGTTCTCGAAGCTGCTGAACTCTCGAAGCTGCTGGAAGAGAAGTGGGGCGTTTCCGCCGCTGCTCCGGTCGCTATGGCCGCAGCTCCGGGTGCCGCTGCCGCAGCTCCGGTTGAAGAGAAGACCGAGTTCACCGTCGTTCTCGCCGCCGCTGGCGACAAGAAGATCGAAGTGATCAAGGAAGTCCGTGCCATCACCGGCCTCGGCCTCAAGGAAGCCAAGGACCTGGTCGAAGGCGCTCCCAAGACCGTCAAGGAAGGCGTGAACAAGGCCGATTCCGAGGCCATGAAGAAGAAGCTCGAGGCCGTTGGCGCCAAGGTCGAGCTGAAGTAAAGCGTTACCGCCGGCAGCTTGCCTTTACGGCAGGCTGCCGGTGGGTCATTATCGCGCCGTCCGCGACGGCTTGCCGAACCTGCTTTTGGGGAAAAAGGGGGTTCGGCAAGCTGTCGAATTTGCTTGTTTCTGAACCGTCAAGGAAAACCCATGGCCGAAACCCAGTCCGCTGCTAGCCGCAAACGCCTCCGCAAGTTCTTTGGCAGGAAAATCGAAGTGGCCGAAATGCCGAACCTCATCGAGGTTCAGCGCGAAAGCTACGACCAGTTTCTGCAAATGGTGGAGCCCAAAGGCGGGCGGGCAAATGAAGGCCTGCAGGCCGTCTTCAAGTCAGTCTTCCCGATCACCGATTTCTCGGGCCAGGCGATGCTGGAATTCGTGCGCTACGAATTCGAGCAGCCGAAGTTCGACGTGGACGAGTGCCAGCAGCGCGGCATGACCTTTGCGGCCCCCCTCAAGGTGACGCTGCGTCTGATCGTGTTTGAAGTCGACCCCGACACCCAGTCGCGCTCCGTGAAGGACATCAAGGAGCAGGACGTCTATATGGGCGACATGCCGCTCATGACGGCCAACGGCACCTTCGTGGTGAACGGCACCGAACGCGTGATCGTCTCCCAGATGCACCGCTCGCCCGGCGTATTCTTCGACCATGACAAGGGCAAGACGCATTCCTCCGGCAAGCTGCTGTTTGCCGCACGCATCATTCCCTATCGCGGCTCGTGGCTCGATTTCGAGTTCGACGCGAAGGACATCATCTATGCCCGCATCGACCGCCGCCGCAAGCTGCCGATCACCACGCTGCTCTATGCGCTTGGCCTCGATTCCGAAGAGATTCTCCACACCTTCTACAAGACGGTCACCTACAAGCTGACCAAGACCGGCTGGAAGACCGCCTTCGACCCGCAGCGCTACAAGGGCATCAAGCCCGCCGTTGACCTGATCGATGCGAAGACGGGGCAGGTGGTTGTCGAAGCCGGCAAGAAGATCACGCCGCGCCTTGCCCGCAAGATCGCCGAAGATGGCGTGAAGGACCTCCTCGTCCAGGACGAGGAACTGCATGGCCTCTACCTCGCTGACGAACTCGTCAACGAGAAGACGGGCGAGCTTTATGCGGAAGCGGGTGACGAGATCAGCGAGAAGACGCTGGCCGCTCTCAAGGACGCTGGCTTTGCCGAGCTCCGTCTTCTGGATATCGACCACATCAACAACGGCCCCTATATCCGCAACACGCTGAAGGCCGACAAGGTGGAAAGCTACGAGCAGGCGCTCGTCGAAATCTACCGCGTCATGCGCCCGGGCGAGCCGCCCACGCGCGAGACCGCTGAAGCGCTGTTCCATGGCCTGTTCTTCGACCAGGAGCGCTATGACCTCTCGGCCGTCGGCCGGGTGAAAATGAACATGCGCCTCGAGCTCGACGTGCCGGACACGATGCGCGTTCTCCGCAAGGACGACATCATCTCCGTCATCAAGACGCTGCATGAGCTGCGCGACGGCAAGGGCGAAGTGGACGACATCGATCACCTCGGCAACCGCCGTGTGCGTTCCGTGGGTGAACTGATGGAGAACCAGTATCGCCTGGGGCTCGTGCGCATGGAGCGCGCCATCAAGGAGCGCATGTCCTCGGTCGATATCGACACGGTGATGCCGCATGATCTGATCAACGCCAAGCCCGCGGCTGCCGCGGTGCGCGAGTTCTTCGGTTCCTCGCAGCTCTCCCAGTTCATGGACCAGACGAACCCCTTGTCCGAGATCACCCACAAGCGCCGCCTCTCGGCGCTCGGACCGGGCGGCTTGACGCGTGAGCGCGCGGGCTTCGAAGTTCGCGACGTTCACCCGACGCATTATGGCCGCATCTGCCCGATTGAAACGCCGGAAGGCCCGAACATCGGCCTCATCAACTCGCTGGCAACCTATGCCCGCGTGAACAAGTACGGCTTCATCGAAACGCCTTACCGCAAGGTGATCGACGGGCGCGTGTCTGACGAGGTGGTCTATCTCTCGGCCATCGAAGAGCAGAAGCACCACATCGCGCAGGCGAACGTGGCGCTGAACCCGAAGGGCGGCTTCGCCGAAGACCTGGTCATCGCGCGCCATGCGGGTGACGTGCTGATCGTTCCGGCAGACCGCATCGACTATGTCGACGTGTCGCCGAAGCAGCTCGTCTCCGTGGCCGCGGCGCTGATCCCGTTCCTCGAGAACGACGACGCCAACCGCGCGCTGATGGGCTCCAACATGCAGCGCCAGGCTGTGCCGCTGGTGCGCACCAACGCGCCGCTCGTGGGCACCGGCATGGAGTCGGTGGTCGCGCGCGACTCTGGTGCGGCCGTGGCCGCACGCCGCTCCGGCGTTGTCGACCAGGTCGATGCCAAGCGCATCGTGGTTCGCGCCACGGAAGAGACCGATCCGTCGAAGTCCGGTGTTGACATCTATACGCTCGCCAAGTTCCAGCGTTCCAACCAGAACACCTGCATCAACCAGCGTCCGCTGGTGCGTGTGGGCGACCGGGTGAAGGCTGGCGACATCATTGCCGATGGTCCGTCCACGGATCTGGGCGATCTGGCGCTGGGCCAGAACGTGCTCGTCGCGTTCATGCCCTGGAACGGCTACAACTTCGAGGACTCGATCCTTCTCTCGGAGCGCATCGTCAAGGACGACGTGTTCACCTCCATCCACATCGAGGAATTCGATGTGATGGCGCGCGACACGAAGCTTGGGCCCGAGGAAATCACCCGCGACATTCCGAACGTCGGTGAAGAAGCTCTCAAGAACCTGGACGAAGCCGGTATCGTCTATATCGGTGCGGAAGTGAAGCCGGGTGACATCCTCGTCGGCAAGATCACGCCGAAGGGCGAAAGCCCGATGACGCCGGAAGAAAAGCTGCTTCGCGCCATCTTCGGCGAAAAGGCATCCGACGTGCGTGACACCTCGCTCAGGCTTCCGCCCGGCGTTGCCGGAACGGTCGTCGAAGTGCGCGTGTTCAACCGCCATGGCGTGGACAAGGACGAGCGCGCCCAGGCGATCGAGCGGGAGGAAATCGACCGTCTCGCCAAGGACCGTGACGACGAATTGGCGATCCTCGACCGCAACTCCTACGGCCGCCTCAAGCTGTTCCTGACGGGCAAGGCCGCCACGGGCGGCCCCAAGGGCCACAAGATCGAAGGCGAGATCGCCGCGAAGACGCTGGATGACCTTCCGCAGTCGCAGTGGTGGAACATCGCGCTCGGCGACGAGAAGGCGATGGGCGAGCTCGAGGCCATGAAGCAGCAGTATGACGAGTCGAAGAAGCGCCTGGATACGCGCTTCCACGACAAGGTGGACAAGCTGCAGCGTGGCGATGAGCTTCCCCCCGGCGTCATGAAGATGGTCAAGGTCTTCGTTGCCGTGAAGCGCAAGATCCAGCCGGGCGACAAGATGGCCGGACGCCATGGCAACAAGGGTGTGGTCTCCCGCATCGTTCCCGTCGAGGACATGCCGTTCCTCGATGATGGCACGCATGTGGACGTGGTGTTGAACCCGTTGGGCGTGCCGTCGCGCATGAACGTCGGGCAGATCCTCGAGACGCATCTGGGCTGGGCCTGCGCGGGCCTTGGCCGCAAGATCGGCGCCATTCTCGACGCCGCACGCGACACGAAGGACGTGAAGCCGCTCCGCACCGAGATGAGCCGCATCTATGGCAAGCACGAGGAACTCGATGGCCTCGACGACAAGTCACTCGTCGAGACCGCAGAGAACCTCCGCCGCGGCGTTCCGATCGCCACTCCCGTCTTCGACGGGGCGCGTGAGGAAGATATCGCCGCGATGCTGAAGGACGCAGGTCTTTCAACTTCAGGCCAGGTCACGCTGTTCGACGGCCGTTCGGGCGAGCCTTTCGACCGTCAGGTGACGGTGGGCTACATCTACATGCTGAAGCTCCATCACCTTGTGGATGACAAGATCCACGCGCGTTCGATCGGTCCTTACTCGCTCGTTACCCAGCAGCCGCTGGGCGGCAAGGCGCAGTTCGGCGGACAGCGCTTCGGCGAAATGGAAGTCTGGGCGCTCGAGGCCTATGGCGCGGCCTATACGCTTCAGGAAATGCTGACCATCAAGTCGGATGACGTTGCCGGCCGCACCAAGGTCTATGAGGCCATCGTGCGCGGTGACGACACCTTCGAGGCGGGGATCCCTGAAAGCTTCAACGTTCTCGTAAAGGAAATGCGGTCCTTGAGCCTCAACGTCGAGCTCCAGAACTCGCAGCAGAACGTTCCCGGTTAAGCCTTCGACGGCGGGAGGGAAGCCTCCCGCCTTCATCACCATCCGAATTCCGAACACCCAGCGGGGGGACGCCCGCAATACATGGAGAAGTGACCGATGAACCAAGAGGTCATGAACGTCTTCAACCCGGCAACGCCGGCACCGACCTTCGACCAGATCCGGATCTCGATTGCGAGCCCGGAAAAGATCCTGTCGTGGTCGTTCGGCGAAATCAAGAAGCCGGAGACGATCAATTACCGCACCTTCAAGCCGGAGCGTGACGGGCTTTTCTGCGCCCGCATCTTCGGGCCGGTGAAGGATTACGAGTGCCTGTGCGGCAAGTACAAGCGGATGAAGTACAAGGGTATCATCTGCGAAAAGTGCGGCGTGGAAGTGACGCTGTCCAAGGTCCGGCGCGAGCGCATGGGCCATATCGAACTCGCGGCTCCCGTCGCCCACATCTGGTTCCTGAAGTCGTTGCCGAGCCGTATTTCCATGCTGCTCGACATGACGCTGAAGGACGTGGAGCGGATTCTCTATTTCGAGAATTACATCGTCCTCGAGCCGGGCCTCACGCCGATGAAGCTGCACCAGCTTCTGTCGGAGAGCGAATATATCAAGGCGCAGGAAGACTATGGTGAGGACGCCTTCACCGCGGGCATCGGCGCTGAGGCGATCCGCGACATTCTGATGGCCATCAACATGGAGCAGCTGCGCGACCAGCTCCGTGAAGAGCTCAAGAACGCCACGGGCGACCTGAAGCCGAAGAAGATCGCCAAGCGCCTGAAGCTGGTGGAGAGCTTCATCGAATCCGGCAACCGCCCGGAGTGGATGATCCTCACCCAGGTTCCGGTGATCCCGCCCGAGCTCCGCCCGCTGGTGCCGCTGGATGGCGGCCGTTTCGCCACGTCAGATCTGAATGATCTCTACCGCCGCGTGATCAACCGCAACAACCGCCTCAAGCGCCTCATCGAGCTGCGCGCCCCGGACATCATCGTGCGCAACGAAAAGCGCATGCTGCAGGAAGCCGTTGACGCGCTGTTCGACAACGGCCGCCGCGGCCGCGTGATCACGGGCGCCAACAAGCGCCCCTTAAAGTCCTTGGCTGACATGCTGAAGGGCAAGCAGGGCCGGTTCCGCCAGAACCTGCTCGGCAAGCGCGTGGACTATTCCGGCCGTTCGGTGATCGTCGTTGGTCCCGAAATGAAGCTGCACCAGTGCGGCCTGCCGAAGAAGATGGCGCTCGAGCTGTTCAAGCCCTTCATCTATTCGAGGCTTGACGCGAAGGGCCTGTCAGCCACGGTGAAGCAGGCCAAGAAGCTGGTCGAGAAGGAGAAGCCGGAAGTCTGGGATATCCTCGACGAGGTCATCCGCGAACATCCGGTGCTGCTGAACCGCGCTCCCACGCTTCACCGCCTCGGCATTCAGGCCTTCGAGCCGGTGCTGATCGAGGGCAAGGCCATTCAGCTGCATCCGCTCGTCTGCACCGCCTTCAACGCGGACTTTGACGGCGACCAGATGGCTGTTCACGTGCCGCTGTCGCTGGAAGCCCAGCTTGAAGCGCGCGTTCTGATGATGTCCACGAACAACGTGCTGCACCCTGCCAACGGGCAGCCGATCATCGTGCCGTCACAGGATATCGTGCTCGGGCTCTACTATCTCTCGATCATGCGCAAGGGCGAGCCGGGCGAAGGCAAGGCCTTCGGCAACATGGCGGAAATCGACCATGCGCTGGCGGCTGGTGTCATCACGCTTGCCACCAAGATCAAGGGCCGCGTCAGCGACATCAATGCGGAAGGCAGGCTTGCCACCCGCATCGTCGAGACGACGCCGGGCCGCATGAAGATCGGCGAGTTGCTGCCCAAGTCCACGGGCATCAGCTATGACCTGTGCAACAAGCTGATGACCAAGCGCGACATCTCCAAGATGATTGACGCCGTCTACCGCCATTGCGGCCAGAAGGAATCGGTCATCTTCTGTGACCGCATCATGAGCTTGGGCTTCTACAACGCCTACAAGGCGGGCATTTCCTTCGGCAAGGATGACATGGTCATCCCCGAGACGAAGGAGAAGATCGTCAACACCACGCGCGAACTCGTGAAGGAGTTCGAGCAGCAGTACATCGACGGCCTGATTACCCAGGGCGAGAAGTACAACAAGGTCGTGGACGCCTGGGCCAAGACCACCGACAAGGTGGCCGAGGAAATGATGGCGCGCATCTCCGCGGTGCAGATCGACGAGAAGACCGGCCGCGAGAAGCAGATCAACTCGATCTACATGATGAGCCACTCAGGTGCGCGCGGTTCGCCTGCTCAGATGAAGCAGCTGGGCGGCATGCGCGGCCTGATGGCCAAGCCCTCGGGCGAGATCATCGAAACGCCGATCATCTCGAACTTCAAGGAAGGCCTCTCCGTGCTCGAGTACTTCAACTCGACCCACGGCGCCCGCAAGGGACTGGCCGACACGGCCCTCAAGACGGCAAACTCAGGCTATCTGACGCGCCGCCTGGTGGACGTGGCGCAGGATGCCATCATCTCGGAAGTGGATTGCGGAACCAAGGCGTTCCTCACCACGCGCCCGATCGTGGACGCTGGCGAGATCATCGCTTCGCTGGGCGGCCGTGTGCTGGGCCGCACCGCGGCGCAGGACGTGATCGACCCGGCCACGGGCGACATCATCGTTCCGGCGGGCGAGGAAATCCTGGAGCCGCATGTGGAGCGGATCGAGAAGTCCGGCATTGCCGAGCTTCGCATCCGGTCCGTGCTGACGTGTGAAACCAAGTTCGGCGTTTGCGCCAAGTGCTATGGCCGTGACCTTGCACGCGGTACGCCCGTCAACATGGGTGAAGCGGTCGGCGTTATCGCCGCGCAGTCGATCGGTGAGCCGGGCACGCAGCTGACGATGCGTACCTTCCACATCGGCGGCACCGCGCAGGTGCTGAACGAGTCCTTCATCGAAGCCAACGCGGACGGCAAGATCGTCATCCGCAACCGCAACTTCGCGAAGGATGCGACGGGCCGTCTCATGGTCATGGGCCGCAACAGCTCGCTGGTGCTGGTCGACGACAATGGCACGGAACGTGCGGTTCACAAGCTGCTCTACGGTACCCGTCTCTATGTGGACGAGGGTGACAAGGTGAAGCGCGGCTCAAGGCTTGCCGAGTGGGACCCCTACACCCGCCCGCTGATGACGGAAGTCGAAGGCACGGTGGAATTCGAGGACGTGGTCGAAGGCGTGTCAGTGAACGAAGTGGCGGACGAAGCCACGGGCATCACCAACCGCGTCATCATCGACTGGCGCTCGAACCAGCGCGGCTCCTCGCTCAAGCCCGCCATCGTGGTGAAGGGCAAGGACGGCAAGGTGCAGAAGCTGGCGCGTGGTGGCGAAGCCCGCTACCTGCTGTCGGTCGATGCCGTGCTCTCGGTCGATCCGGGTGCCAAGATGACGGCCGGCGACGTGCTGGCGCGTATCCCGCTCGAAAGTGCGAAGACGCGTGACATCACCGGCGGTCTGCCGCGTGTGGCCGAGCTGTTCGAAGCACGCCGCCCCAAGGATCACGCGATCATCGCGGAGATCTCGGGCCGCGTCGAATTCGGACGCGACTACAAGAACAAGCGCCGCATCCGCGTCGTTCCTCAGGAGGAGGGTGCGGAGGCCGTGGAGTATCTGATCCCGAAGGGCAAGCATCTGCCCGTTCAGGAAGGCGACTTCATCGAGAAGGGCGAATACATCATGGACGGCAACCCCGCGCCGCATGACATTCTGGACATCAAGGGCGTGGAGGAGCTGGCCTCCTACCTCGTCAATGAAATTCAGGAAGTCTATCGTCTGCAGGGCGTGAACATCAACGACAAGCACATCGAAGTGATTGTCCGCCAGATGCTGCAGAAGGTGGAGATCACCGACTCCGGTGACTCGACACTGCTCATGGGCGAACAGGTGGACCGCGAGGAACTCGACCACGAGAATTCCAAGCTGATCGCCGAAGGCATGCGGCCTGCCGCTGGCAAGCCTGTGCTGCTCGGCATCACCAAGGCTTCGCTGCAGACGCGCTCCTTCATCTCGGCGGCCTCCTTCCAGGAGACCACGCGCGTTCTCACCGAAGCCTCGATCATCGGCAAGGTGGATACGCTCGAGGGCCTCAAGGAGAACGTCATCGTCGGCCGTCTTATCCCGGCCGGCACGGGTGGCATGCTGTCTCGCCTCCGCGCTGTTGCGGACAAGCGCGATGCGCTGATCCTCGAGGAGCAGGCCAGGGCCGCGGAACTGCCCGCCGCCGAATAAGCCTCGCGTGTGACGAGCTAAAAAGGCCCGGTGCAAACCGGGCCTTTTTGTTGTGCTCTCCACGGCGCGCACGGGTTGTCCAAAGTGATGCTCCACCCGTTACTTTCAAAAAATCATCTTGAGTTGTGTTCTCGCATTTTGCAATCTCGAACCAGCTTATGAGTGTGCCCTCACGCGGGACACGAGGGACGGGAGCAGATGATGATTGAAGCGCAAACGGGTGAGATTGGGCGTTGGCTCGGGTGGCACATGAGAGGTGCTGTCCTGCTCGCCCTGTCTGCAACGCTTCTCGGCTGCAAGCAGGAGGCCGCCGCACCCGAAGTTGCGCCGCGCATGGTGCGGACGGAGACGGTCGCGAAGCGCGATGCGTCCGCCGCCATCACGCTGACGGGCCGAATCGAGGCTGAGGATGAAGTGCCGCTGGCATTCCGCATCGGGGGCCGCCTGCTCGAGAACAAGGCCGTGGCCGGGCAGCGTGTGGAAGCGGGAGACGTTGTCGCGCGGCTTGAATCGCAGAATGAGGAAAACACGCTTCGTGCCGCGGCCGCCGCACTCTCCGCCGCGGAAGCACAGCTCACCCAGGCGCGCAGCCATTTCGAGCGGCAGCAGACGCTGTTCCGCCAGGGCTGGGCCACGCGCGCCAATTTCGAGATTGCCGAGAAGGGTTATCAGACGGCGTCGTCCCAGGTTGACGCTGCCGCAGCGCAGCTGCGCTCCGCCGAGGATCTGATGAGCTTCACGGAGCTGAAGGCCGATCAGCCGGGCGTGTTCACACTTGCGGGTCCATCGGCTGGCGAAGTGGTGCAGGCCGGGCAGATGGTGGCACGGCTCGCCCGGCAGGATGGCCGGGATGCCGTGTTCGATGTGCCCGCACAAGTGATCCGCACCGCACCGCGTGACCCCAAGATCACGGTGACGCTTGCCGATGAACCGAGTGTGAGCGTGAAGGGCCATGTGCGCGAAGTTTCTCCCACGGCTGATCCCGTCACCCGGACATTTGCTGTGAAGGTGAGTCTCGAATCGCCCCCCGAGGCGATGCGCCTTGGCGCCACGGTGACGGGCACCATGCAGACCGCGGAAGATCCGGTGATCGAAATTCCCGCTGGCGCCCTCACACGGTCGAACCAGCTGCCTGCGGTGTGGATCGTCGATCCGGCCGCCCTCACGGTGTCACTGCGCAACATCGAAGTGGCGCGCTTCGGTGAGTCCCTCGTGGCCGTTGCCGATGGCCTGTCAGCGGGCGATCTCGTCGTCACCGCCGGTGTGCAGGCGCTGCACCCGGGCCAGCAGGTGCGCCTGCTCGAGCCGCAGCAATGAGCGGGTTCAATCTCTCGGGCTGGGCGCTCAAATACCGCTCGATCACCATTTACCTGATGCTGATTGCGGTGCTGGCGGGTGTCGCCTCCTATTACCGGCTGGGCCGCAGCGAAGACCCGTCTTTCATCATCAAGACCATGGTGGTGCAGGCGGCCTGGCCTGGCGCCACGGTTGAGGAAACGCTGAAGCAGGTGACGGAGCGGCTGGAGCGCACGCTGCAGGAAACGCCGCATCTCGATTTCCTCCGCAGCTTCACGCGCGCCGGTGTGACCACCATCTTCGTCAACCTCGACGGCAAGACGAACGCCGCGGAAGTGGCGGATACCTGGTATCAGGTGCGCAAGAACATCGGCGACATGCGCCACACCCTGCCGCAGGGCGTCATCGGCCCCGGCTTCAACGATGATTTCGGTGACACATTCGGCATCATCTATGGCGTCACCGCCGACGGCTTCAGCCACCGGGAGCTCCGCGACTATGTGGAGGGCATCCGCTCACAACTGCTGAACGTGACGGACGTCTCCAAGGTCGAGCTTCTCGGCACCCAGGATGAGCGCATCTATATCGAATTCTCGATGTCCGACCTCGCGACGCTTGGCATCGACCGATCGGCACTTCTCGCTGCGCTTCAGGCGCAGAACATCGTGCGGCCGGCGGGCCTGATCGAAACCGACAATGAATCGATCTCGCTGCGCGTCTCGGGCTCTTTCGAGTCGGAGCAGGACATCGCCAACGTCAATTTCGCCGTGGACGGGCGCATGCTGCGGCTTGCCGACATCGCCAAGGTGCGCCGTGGCTATGCCGATCCGCCGCAGCCGCTGTTCCGGGTGGATGGCAAGCCCGCAATCGGCATTGCGATTGCCATGCGCGACGGCGGGGACATTCTGGCACTGGGCGAGAACATCAAGAAGGCCATGGCCGTGGCGACCGCCAATCTGCCATTGGGCATCGAGCCTATTTTGGTCGCTGATCAGGCCGTGACGGTGGATACCGCCATCGCCGAGTTCATGTCCTCCCTGTGGCAGGCCGTGGGCATCATCCTCGTCGTCAGCTTCCTTAGCCTTGGTGTGAGGCCGGGGCTGGTCATCGCGCTCGCCATTCCGCTGACACTCGCCATCGTGTTCTCGGTCATGGACCTTGTGAGCATCGACATGCAGCGCATTTCGCTGGGCGCGCTCATCATCGCGCTGGCGCTTCTCGTCGATGATGCGATGACGACGACGGATGCGATGCTGAACCGGCTGGGGCAGGGGGACAGCAAGGTGGAAGCCGCCACCTTCGCCTATCGCACCTATGCCTATGCCATGCTGGCGGGCACTTTCGTGACCATGGCGGGTTTCGTTCCCGTGGGCTTCGCGGCAAGCTCGGCTGGTGAATATACGTTCTCGCTCTTTGCCGTGGTCAGCATTGCGCTGCTCGTGTCCTGGTTTGTGGCGGTGCTGTTTGCGCCCTTGCTAGGGATCGCGATCCTCAAGCCGCCGAAGGCTTCTTCCGGCAAGCCGGGGATCGTGTTCCGAACCTATCGGGGCCTCTTGAGTTTCGCCATCCGCGCCAAGTGGTTGACGCTGGGGCTGACGGCCGTTCTGTTCGCGGGATCGATCATGGCGCTGCCGCTGATCCCGAGCCAGTTCTTCCCGTCCTCGGACCGGCCCGAATTGCTGGTGGACATCAGCCTGCCGCAGAATTCCTCGATCTATGGCAGCCAGACCGCGGCCGAGCGCTTCGATGCGCTGCTGAAGGATGACAAGGACGTTGACCGCTGGAGCACCTATGTGGGCCGCGGCGCCATCCGCTTCTACCTGCCGCTCAATGTGCAGCTGCCCAATGACTTCTTCACCCAGGCGGTGATCGTCGCGAAGGACGTGGAAGCCCGCGACCGGCTGCAGCTGAAGCTGCAGGATGCCCTCGCCAGGGATTTCCCCAATGCCATTTCGCGCGTCTATCCGCTGGAGCTGGGGCCGCCGGTGGGCTGGCCGGTGCAATACCGCGTGAGCGGCCCGGATCTTTCCAAGGTGCGCGAGATTTCGCTCAACCTCGCCAAGGTCATTGCCTCCAACCCCCATGCGGTGAACATCAATTTCGACTGGCAGGAGCCGGCCCGGCAATTGCGCATCAGGATCGACCAGGACGAAGCGCGGCTCCTCGGCCTCAATTCGCAATCCGTGGCGCGGATCCTCAACACGGTGGTCTCCGGCGTGCCGGTCACCCAGCTCCGGGACGATATCTACCTCGTCGATGTGGTGGCGCGCGCCAATGATGAGCAACGCGTGTCGATCAATTCGCTGCGCTCGCTGCAGATCCCGCTGCCCAATGGCCGCACTGTTCCGCTGAGCCAGTTCGCCTCCTTTGACAATGAGCTTGAGTATCCGCTGATCTGGCGGCGTGACCGGGTGCCGACCCTCACCGTCAATGCCGATCTCACACCGGGCATTCTTCCGGCCGAAGTGGTCGCAAATCTCGACGGTTCCATTGCGGAGCTCTCCGCCTCGCTGCCTCCGGGCTATGCGATCGCGACGGGTGGCACGGTTGAAGAGGCTGCCAAGTCGCAGGCCTCTGTCATCGCCGTGGTGCCGGTCATGCTGCTCATCATGTTCACCGTGCTCATGTTCCAGCTGAAGAGCTTCCAGCGCCTGTTCATCGTGCTGAGTGTCGCGCCTCTGGGCCTCATCGGCGTTGTGGGTGCATTGCTCTTGTCCGGCAGGCCTCTGGGCTTTGTCGCGATCCTGGGGATCCTGGCGCTTCTCGGGATGATCACCAAGAATGCGGTGATCCTCTTGGGCCAGATCGATGCCGAGCGGGAGCAGGGCAAGGATGTGCTGTCGGCGGCGGTCGATGCCAGCTCGGCGCGCTTCCGGCCGATCATGTTGACGGCGATTTCGACCGTGCTGGGCATGATCCCCATTGCCTTCACCGTGTTCTGGGGGCCGATGGCATTTGCCATCATGGGCGGATTGCTGGTGGCAACGGTGCTGACGCTCATCTTCCTGCCCACGCTTTACGTGACATGGTTCAGCTGGCGGGAGCCTTCGAAGAAGAACACGGTTGAAGCGGCGGCAGGCTGAACGGGGAGGTGGACCGATGGTGCCTGTCTCTCATGCGAGTCCCTCGCGCCTGCGGCCGCTGCTGACGCGCGCGGGGTTCTGCTTTCTGTTCTGGCTGATGCTCGCTGGCACGGCCACGAAGGATATTCTGCCCGGCGTCATCGCTGCTTTCATCGCCGCGAAGGTCAGCCTCAGCCTGCTGCCGCCCCATGCCTTGAGCCTGCGGGCAGGGCCAGCGCTGATGATGTTCCTGCGCTTCATCGGCCAGAGCTTTGGCGCGGGGCTCTACGTGGCGCGCTGCGCACTTGACCCTCGCATGCCCCTGTTCCCTGGAATGATCGTGTTCCGCCCGCGGCTCGCGGCGGGGCCGCGGCAGGACGCCTTTGCCACATTGTCCAGCCTGTTGCCGGGCACGCTGCCGTCCGGCCCTGATCAAGGCGGCATGGCCGTGCATTGCCTTGATGTGACAAAACCCGTGGCGGCGCAATTGAGCGGCGAAGAAGAGCGCCTGATGCGCGCCTTCAGGGAGGCGCCCTGACCATGTCCCAGTTTCTGTTCGGCGCTGCGGGCTTCGTGCTGCTGATGGTGGCGATGGGGCTATACCGCATCCTGCGGGGGCCCGCGGATGCTGACCGCATGATGGCTGCACAGCTCATCGGCTCCGGCGGTGTGGCCGTGCTGCTGCTGCTCTCGGCGGCGATGGAGATGCCGCCCATTGTGGATGCCGCGCTGATGCTGGCCATACTTGCCGTCTTCGCCTCGGCGGGATTCGTCAGCAGCCTCGCCCCTTCCAAACCGGCCGATGCGGCGGAGGATGCACGTGACGTTCGCCGCTGACATCTTCACGATCATCGCCGTGATTGCGGGCTGCCTGCTCTACATGTCAGGCACGGTGGCGCTGCTGCGCTTTCCCGATGCGTTGAGCCGCCTCCACGCGCTGACCAAGGTTGACAATCTCGGGCTCGGCCTCATCGCCGCCGGGCTCTTGCCGCAAGTGGCGGGTCCCGGCGCTGCGGCGAAGCTCATCGCCGTGTGGCTGCTGGTGCAGTTCTCGGGCGCCATCGTCACGCAGATCCTCGCGCGCGCGGTCAGGGAGCGGGGCTGATGGAGACCCTCGTCGACGTGTTTCTCGCCCTGCTGCTCATCGCCATGGGGGGCTGGGCTGTGGTGGCGCGGGAGGCACGCAGCGCCGTCATCATCTTCATCATCTATGGTCTGCTGCTGTCACTCGTGTGGGTCAGGATTGCGGCGGTCGATGTGGCCTTGACGGAAGCGGCCATCGGCAGTGGCGTGACCGGCATGCTGCTGATCACAGCCGCAGCGCGCCTTCGCCCCGCCGTGCGCACGGCCTTCGTGCCGGGGCTTCCCTTCCGCGTGATTGCGGGGGTCTTCTGCGCTGCCATTGCCGGTGGGATCGCCGTGCTCCCGCTTTACGCCGGGCCTCCCGCCTCTCTCGCCGCTCAGGCTGTTGATAATCTGGCCTCCAGCGGGCTTGGCAACCCCGTGGCGGGCGTTCTCTTTGTCTACCGGGCCTTCGACACGCTTCTCGAGAAAGTCGTGCTGCTGCTGGCGCTGCTGGGCGTGTGGTCACTGGCGCCAGATAAGTTCTGGGGCGGAATTCCGGGCCTCAAGGTGATCGCGGAACGGGACAGCGCGCTGGTGTTCCTCGCCCGCACCTTGCCGCCCGTGGGTATCATGTTCGCGATCTACATGACGTGGGTAGGGGCAGATGGGCCGGGTGGCGCCTTCCAGGGCGGCACGGTTCTGGCCGCCATGTGGATCTTGGTGATGATGGCGGGGCTGTGGCCCGTGCCACCAATCCAGTCGCGCCCCTTGCGCATCATGCTGCTGGCGGGGCCTGCGATTTTCCTCGTGATCGGCCTTGCGGGCTTCGTTCTGGCGGATGCCTTCCTCGCCTATCCGTCGGGCTTCGCAAAGCTGCTCATCATCGTGGTTGAGTTCGCACTCACACTGTCAATCGGCGTTGCGCTGGGCCTTCTTGCGGCCGGCCCCCCGGAAAGGGCACCACCCACATGAGCGCGGTCACGCTGTTCTGGCTGTGCGGCGCGGCGCTGGTGGGGCTCGGGCTTTACGGGCTCACCGTCAACCCGCAGCCTCTGCGCAAGATTCTGGCGCTCAATCTTCTGGGGTCCGGCGTGTTCCTGCTGTTCGGTGTCATCGCACGGCGCGGCGCGGGGGCAGGGCTCGGTGGTGATCCCGTGCCGCAGGCGCTGGTGATTACGGGGATCGTCGTTGCCTTTTCGGCCACCGCCCTTGCCGTGGCGCTGCTCATGCGGCTCGATGCCGTATCGGGCGAAGCGAGCCTCGCTACCGATGATGAGGCACCACCGCCACCTCCGGGTGACCAGACGTGACCCCGGGCGGGCCGCTTCTCATTCTGGCGATCGTCCTCCCGGTCGCGGCGATCCTGCTGCTCATGCTGCTGGGCGGACGCTGGCTGCCGCGCCTCGTTCCCGTGTTTCTGGCTGCGGGGCTTGCCGTCGCAGTGGCGATTTTCGTCCTCGTCTGGGAAAGCGGCGCGCCAATCGTCTATGTGGTGGGGGGCTGGCAGCCGCCGCTTGGTATTGTGCTGCGGGCAGACGGCATTTCAGCCGTGATGATGGCGGTGACGGCCATCATCATCTGCGCCGCGGGTGCCTTCGCCTGGGCGGATTTCGGACAGTCCCCGGCCGCACCCGAAGCGCGCCAGCCCATCGTGTTCTGGTGCCTGCTGCTGGCAATCTGGCTGGCGCTCAACGCGCTGTTCCTGAGCGGGGACCTGTTCAATCTCTATGTGGCCCTCGAGCTGCTCACTTTTGCGGCCGTGCCGCTGGTCTGCATCAAGGGGAGTGCGGCCACGCTGCAGGCAGCGCTTCGCTACCTGCTCTACGCAGTGCTGGGCTCGATGCTTTATCTTTTGGGTGCCGCATTGATCTATGGCGCTTATGGCACGCTGGACATTACCAGCCTCTCGGGCCTGGTGAAGCCCGAACCCGTGGCCTTCATCGCCGCGGCGCTGATGACCGTGGGGCTTCTCGCCAAGACGGCACTGTTCCCGCTTCATCTGTGGCTGCCGCCGGCGCATGCGGGCGCTCCTGCGGCGGGGAGTGCCGTGCTTTCAGCGCTGGTGGTCAAGGGCTCTTTCTTTCTCATCGTGCGGCTGTGGTTCGATGCGATGCCGCAATTGCGTGAGCCTGCCGCCATGCAGATGCTCGCTGCACTTGGCGCTGCTGCGGTGCTGTTCGGCAGCATTCTGGCGCTCCGTCAGAAGCGGCTGAAGCTGCTCGTTGCCTATTCGACGGTGGCGCAGATCGGCTATCTGTTCTTCCTGTTCCCGCTCGTATCACTCGCAGCACCCGAGGCCATGTGGAATGGCTTTGCGTGGACCGGCGGCTGGCTGCAACTCATCTCCCACGCCTTTGCCAAGGCCGCGATGTTCATGGCGGCAGGCCTCATCGCGGAGGCGCTAGGGCATGACCGGATCGATGATCTGGGGGGTGCCGCCAAGGCCGTACCGCTGGCGGTGCTGACATTTGCGATTTCCGGGCTCTCGCTGATGGGCGTTCCGCCGAGCGGAGGTTTCTCAGCCAAATGGCTGCTGCTGGTGGCATCGGTTGGCGAAGGGCAGTGGCTGTGGGCCGTGGTGATCCTGGCCGGCGGCCTCATCGCGGCCGCCTATGTGTTCAGAGTGCTCGGCCGCATGGTGGCGCCTTCCGGCGGCGGGGTTGAAATCAGCCCCGTGGCGCAGGGGCGGCAGGTCATCGCGCTCGGCCTGGCGCTGGTGACGCTGGCGCTGGCATTTGTGCCGCTCGCACCATCGCCGCTTCTGCAGATCGGCCGGATGGTGACACCATCATGACCGGGGGAACATGGCTCATCCTCACGCTGCTCATGCCGCTGGCGATGCTGGCCTCCTGCCTGTTCCGGCCCATGCGCGCGGCGATGCCGGTGTTGCTGCCCATAGCACCGCTTCCGGGCCTGATTGCCGCATTGGTGGTGCCGGACGGCGCGAGCCAGGCGGTGCCCCAGCTCTTCGGGCTGACGCTGCAGATGGACGAGCCGGCCGCTCTGCTGTTGGGGGCGTCTTCACTGCTCTGGATGCTGGCAGGATTCTCCGCCACGGATTTTCTGCGCGGAAGGTCTGATGCGCCACGCTTTTGCGCCTGGTGGCTGCTGACGCTTGCCGGAAGCCTTGGTATCTTCATCGCCGCCGACCTGATCAGCTTCTATCTTCTGTTCACCATCGTGAGCCTCGCGGCCTATGGCCTTGTGGTGTTCGATGGCAGCGGGCAAGCCCAGCGCGCAGGCGTGGTCTATGTGGCCGCGGCCCTTCTGGGTGAGGCGTTTCTGCTGTTCGCCTTCGTCATTCTGGCCGAAGCCTCTCCCGGGCACAGCCTGCTCATCGCCGATGCAGTGAAGGGCCTCGCGGCCGCGCCGTGGGGCAATGCCGCCATTGCAGCGCTTATCCTCGGCTTTGGCCTGAAGACCGGGCTCGTGCCGCTTCATGTGTGGATGCCGCTCACCTATGCCGCGGCCCCCATTCCCGCCGCTGCGGTGTTGAGCGGTGCGGCCTCCAAGGCCGGCATCATCGGCCTCATCCGCTTCCTGCCGGTCGACTCGGTTCCTGCCGGCTGGGGCCAGGCCTTGCTGCTGGCCGGCGCGTTCTCGGCCTTTTATGGCGTGTTGATTGGCATCACCCAGAGAGATCCGCGCAGCGTGCTGGCCTATTCGAGCGTTAGCCAGCTGGGGCTGCTGGCGGCAGTTCTGGGAGCGGGCCTTGCTGCAGGCAGTGGCGGAGTGGCCATCGCCATCGCCTTTTATTGCGTGCACCACATCCTGGCTAAGGGCGGGCTGTTCCTGGCAATTGGCGCGGTGGAGCAGCGTGCCGCCCGGCGCATCGGGATTATCCTCATCCCAGCGGCAATCGTTGCACTGGGCTTTGGCGGCCTGCCACTGACCGGCGGTGCTCTGGCGAAACTCGCCATCAAACCGATTCTGACCGGGGGCTTTGCAGGAGCGGTGGGAATATTATCCGCAATCGCAAGCAGTGTGCTGATGGTTCACTTCATCTTGCAACTGAGGAGCCGTGAGCCGAAGGCGGGGCAGGGCGCAGGGAACGCGCGGAGTGTGGGCGTCTGGCTGGCTGCAGCCGTGGCCACTGCTGCGCTGCCGTGGGCCCTGTTTCAGTCCGCAACGAGCATTCCCCTCGCATATCCCTTCACAACTGCTGCCCTCTGGGAGGCAGCGTGGCCAGTGCTGACGGGATGTGTGATGGCGCTGGTCCTGTTTGCCAGGGGTCCGCTTCCCATCCGCATTCCGGAAGGTGACGTGCTGCACCCCTTTGAGCGCCTGGTTGTGCCTCTCGCGGCGCGAAGCGGCGACGGCATGGAATGGTTCGAGGCAAGGCTTCGTCAATGGCCCATCGCCTGTGCGGTTTTCCTGGGGATCGTGATCGCTTTTGCAGTGATGCTGGCCTGATTGCCGGAAACCACGGCATGCGGCGATAACAAGGTTGTGAAATGGGTCCCGAACGTACGCTTTCCACCCGGCGGACTTGTATCCAATTGCGTAATTGCATAAGGTTGCAGCATTCGGGTGTGAAATGAAAATGACAAAGAAAACTCACTTCACCCCCGTGGGTTGATTGGCCGCAACTTGCGGCTGTTTGGGGGGACCATGGCATCTGGACAGAGTCAAAAATTTTCACTCGTTGCCCTCACCGGCATGGTCGTCGGTTCAATGGTGGGTGCGGGTATCTTCAATCTTCCGGGACGATTCGGAACAGCGACGGGACCCTTCGGCGCACTCATCGCCTGGGCCATTGCCGGAACCGGCATGTACATGCTGGCGCGCGTGTTCCAGGCCTTGGCAGAACGCAAGCCTGAAATCGACGCCGGTGTGTTCGCTTACGCCAAGGAGGGCTTTGGCGATTACATGGGCTTTCTTTCCGCCTTCGGCTATTGGCTGGGAAGCTGCCTCGGCAACGTGTTCTACTGGGTGCTCATCGGATCCACGCTCGGCGCCTTCTTTCCCGTCTTCGGCGGCGGCAGCACGATCACTGCCATCGTGGTGTCGCTTATCGGCATCTGGACTTTCCATTTCCTCATCCTGCGCGGCACCGAGCAGGCGGCCTTCGTCAACTCGGTCGTCACCGTTGCCAAGATCGTTCCGATCATCGTGGCGATTCTCGCGCTGATCTTCGTGTTCAACTACCAACAGTTTTCGGAGAATTTCTTTGGCGGCCCCGGCATGCCGGAAAAGACGCTGTTTCAGCAGGTTCGCGATACGATGCTGATTACCGTGTTCGTATTTCTCGGCATTGAAGGTGCCAGCGTCTATTCGCGTTTCGCCAAAACACGCGCGGACGTAGGGCGCGCCACGATCCTCGGCTTCCTGGGTGTGATGGGGCTGATGGTGGCAATCACACTGCTGCCCTATGCCGCCATGCCCCAGGCGTCAATCGCCGGGCTGCGCCAGCCTTCGCTCGCTGGCGTGCTCGAATCGGTCGTCGGCCATTGGGGTGCGGTGTTCATTTCAATTGGCGTGCTGATCTCGGTGCTCGGCGCCTATCTCGCCTGGTCGCTGATCTGCGCGGAGGTGCTGTTCGCCGCGGCCAAGTCCAAGGACATGCCGAAGATGTTCGCGGTGCAGAACGGCCAGAAAGTGCCGGCCAATGCACTGTGGCTGACGAACATCGTCGTTTCCCTGTTCGTCATCTCCACCTACTGGTCGCGCGATGCCTTCAACTTCATGCTGGACATGACCAGCGTGACCACGCTTCTGCCCTATCTGCTGGTGGCGGGATATGGCGTGCTCATCGCCAGGCGCGGCGAGGGCTATGAGACGGTCCCGGGCGAACGCAAGCGCGACGAGGTAATCTCATGGATTGCCGTTGCCTACACCCTCGTCATGTTCATGGCTGCGGGCCTCAAATATGTGCTGCTCGTCGCCGTTCTCTATGTGCCGGGTACCATTATGTATGCGTGGGCCAGGCGCGAGCAGAAGCTTCCGCTGTTCTCCTCAATCGACGTCTTCATCTTTGCGGCAACCGCGGCGGCAGGTCTCGTAGGTCTTTACGGGCTCCTCTCCGGCACCATTACACCCTGATCGAAAGGTAAAAGTATCATGACGGCTTCCACTGCATTTGGCGTTCACTCCGAAGTCGGCCAGCTTCGCAAGGTCATGGTCTGCGCGCCCGGCCGCGCGCACCAGCGCCTGACCCCCAGCAACTGCGACGAACTGCTGTTCGATGACGTGCTCTGGGTCGAGACCGCCAAGCGCGACCATTTCGATTTCGTGCAGAAAATGCGCGACCGCGGCGTTGACGTGGTCGAGATGCACAATCTCCTTGCGGAAACCATGGCCATTCCGGAGGCCCGCGCCTGGATCATCGACAATCAGATCGTGCCGGACCAGGTGGGGCTGGGCCTCATCGATGAAATCAAGAGCTACCTGATGGGCCTTTCCGACCGCGATCTGGCGGAAACGCTGATCGGCGGTCTGTCGACCGAGGAATTCCCCGAGAAGATCGGCGGCGACACGCTGAAGGTCATCAAGGATGCGGCGGGCATCACGGAATATCTGTTGCCGCCCCTTCCCAACACACTCTACACGCGTGATACCACCTGCTGGATTTACGGTGGCTGCACGCTGAACCCGCTCTACTGGCCCGCCCGCCACGAGGAGCCGATCCTCACCACCGCCATCTACAAGTTCCACCCGGACTTCGCGGGCAAGGTGAAAGTGTGGTGGGGTGACCCGACCAAGGACCACGGCCTTGCCACGCTCGAAGGTGGCGACGTGATGCCCATCGGCAAGGGCAATGTGCTGATCGGCATGAGCGAGCGCACCTCGCGCCAGGCGATCAGCCAGCTCGCAGCCGCCCTGTTCAAGCAGGGTGCGGCGGAGCGGGTCATCGTGGCGGCCATGCCGAAGCTTCGCGCCGCCATGCATCTCGACACGGTCTTCACCTTCGCGGATCGCGATTGCGTGCTGCTCTATCCGGACATCGTCAACAACATCCAGGCCTATTCCTACCGCCCGAGCAGCCATTCGAGCGGCGTGGAACTGCGCAAGGATGAAAAGTCCTTCGTGGAGACCGTGGCGGACTCGCTCGGTGTCAAGAAGATGCGCGTGGTGGAGACGGGCGGCACCGCCTACATGCGTGAACGTACCCAGTGGGACAGCGGCGCCAATCTCGTCTGTGCTTCGCCCGGCGTTGTCTATGCCTATGACCGCAACACCTACACCAACACGCTGCTGCGCAAGGAAGGCATTGAGGTCATCACCATCAGCGGCTCGGAGCTTGGCCGCGGCCGCGGCGGTGGCCACTGCATGACGTGCCCGATCATCCGCGACGCCGTGGATTTCTGAGGTAATGGCACTGCGCCGCGCGGGAGTTGACCCAAGCGGCGCAGCAGCCTTGGAATGAAAATGACCAAGCCAGAAGACATCCAGCCGCTGACCCTTCTCGAAGCGCTGGCGCCGGTTGCCGGCCTCGTCATTCTGGTGGGGCTTTCCTATTTCCTGTTTGGTGATGCAGGCGCCTCGGGCCCGAACCAGGTGGCGCTCGTGGTCGCCTCGATGATTGCCGTTTTCGTGGCCTGGCGCCGCGGGCATTCGCTGCAATCGCTCCATGCGGCGGCGGTCGCCAGCGTCAGTTCCGGGCTCGGTGCGATCTTCATCCTGTTTGCCGTGGGCGCGTTGATCGGCACCTGGGCGATGAGCGGAACGCTTGTCGCCATGGTCTATTACGGACTGCAGATTCTGAGCCCCAACTACTTCTATGTGACGGCAACACTCGTCTGCGCCATCGTCTCGGCCAGCATCGGCAGCTCATGGACGACGGCAGGCACGATCGGCGTCGGCTTCATGGGCATTGCCGTGAACATGGGGCTGGACCCCGGCATCACAGCCGCTGCCGTTATATCGGGTGCCTATTTCGGGGACACCACGTCACCCTTGTCCGATTCCGCCAATCTCGCGGCCGGAACCTCCGATGTCGGGCTCTATCAGCACATTCGCGAAACGCTGTTGAGCTCCACCATTGCGCTTATCCTTTCGCTTGTGGTTTTCCTTTATCTGGGCCGGCCCGGCGATTTCGATGCGACGGAGAAGATCAACGCCATCCAGCAGTTCTACCCGATGTCTCTGGTGCTGTTCCTTCCACTTGTTGTCGTGGCGGCGCTGGCCGCCCTCAAGCTTCCGCCCTTCACGGCTATTCTCACGGGGGCCATCGTGGGCGGGCTTCTGGCGGTGTTTCACGCGCCGGACCGCGTTGTTGCCTTCGCCAATGATCCTGACTTGCCGCGCTGGCTTGCCATGGTGAAGGGCGTCTGGCTGGCGCTTGCCGATGGCTACAGCGCCAAAACCGGAAACCAGATGATTGACGATCTGGTGAGCCGCGGCGGCATGGCCAGCATGCTGAAAACCATTTGGCTCGTCATCACGGCACTCGCTTTTGGAGGCATCGTGGAAAAGGCGGGTGTGCTCGAACGTCTCATCGAACCGGTGGTCAATGCGGCACGCTCAACGGGTGCCCTGATCAGTGCGTTGATCGGGTCCGTCGTCGCAGCCAATATCATCACGGCGGATCAATATATCGCCATCGTGCTGCCGGCGCGCATGTTCAAATCTGCCTTCGCCAAGCTGGGTTTCTCGCCCATCGTTCTTTCCCGGGCGGTGGGAGCGGCGGCAACACCCACATCTGCGCTCATCCCCTGGAACAGCTGCGGCGCCTATATGGCGGCAACGCTGGGCGTTGCGACGACCAGCTACGCCCCCTATGCTGTTTTCAACTTCGCCAGCCCACTGATCGTCATCGCGATCGCCTTCCTCAACATCCGCATGCCGCGCAGCGCGCCGGCTGAAGCTTAAGGGTAGATGGCGGCGGGCAGCAGCGGCTGGAACACTGAGAAGAAGGTCTGCACGGCAAGTGCCGTCAGCACCAGGCCCATGATCCTGCTCATCACATTGGTGCCGGTTGCGCCAATGGCGGACTGGATTTTTTCCGCTGACCGCAGCACCGCATAGATGATCGCCATGACGGCCAGCAGCACAATGGCGGTGACAGCCTGATCAACCAGGCTGTTGATATGGTGATCGGTCATGGCAACGATGGCGGCAATGGAACCGCCCCCCGCCAGCATGGGCATTGCCAGGGGAAACACCGCAATGTCGCCTGGCTCTTCATCCTTCACGGGCTGGGAACCCGGCACTTCGCCAAACACCATGCGAATGCCGAGGATGAGGAGGACCAGCGCCCCCGCAATCCGCAGTGCCGGCAGCGTCACGCCCACCTTCTCCAGGAACAATTGGCCAAAGGCCAGAAGGAAGATCAGGATCACCGTCGCAATCACCGTGGCGCGCATGGCGATGCGGCGGCGGTCTTGCGCGGTCATGCCGCGTGTCACCGCCAGAAAGACAGGCACCACGGCAAATGGGTTAATCGTGACCAGCAACAACATGAAGTCACTTGCAATCGACGCCATTTCGAACCTGCTCCGGCAAATGCGGCCAATGCCACAAGCTTGCATGTAGCAGACGGATCCTCACAAGATAAGACCTGCCGATATCGGACGATTCTGATAGCAGGTACCATCACCGGAAACGCCTCATGATCGAGATCAAGCTCAACACGCCCGAGCAGCTGCTCAACTCCTTCGACCCTGCACCCTTTCGCACGCGCGATCTGGATGACAGGGCGGCGGACTACATTCTGGAGCGGGCTGAGGAAGCAGCGTCCGGCGAGACGCTGCGGCTCATCCTCGATTTGCCGTCCGACCAGGCGGCGCGCGGCCTGGCGCAGGAACTGCCTTCAGCGGTTCAGAACTCTTTCGGCGCGCGCGCAAATGCCGTCCGCCGCCAGTTGCGGGAGCTGTTTCGCCTCGGCCGCCTGTCTCTCGTCATCGGGCTTGGCGTGCTTGGCCTGTGCATTCTCGTCATTCAATTGCTTGATCTGCCTTCCAGGCAAACCACTGTGGCGCAGATGACGGAGCAGGGCCTGTTCATTCTCGGCTGGGTCGCGATCTGGCGCCCCCTCGAAATTTTTCTCTATGATTGGTGGCCGCTCAAGGCACGCATCAATCTTCTCGAGAGGCTCGTGAGCGCAACTGTGGAGATCAGGCCGCGCTGAACAGCCTGACTGGCCCCAGGCCAGCGGCCTGCCAAGGGAAAGCGCCGCACTGATGTTTCAGAATTGGTGGCAGGGTGTTTCTGGTCTATCCTCCGTACAGAGAAGACGGCGAGCCGGGGAAAACATATGACAGTGACTGATGACCGCTCTGGCCTTCCGGCAGCACGCACCTTCAATCCCGCCGTGACGGTCTGCGCCATCATCCTTGCGGCTGCCGCGTTGCATTTTGGCCAGGCGGTGTTTGCGCCTATTGCCTTTGCCGTATTCATCATCGCCATCGTCTGGCCGCTGCAGCTGGCGCTCCAGAGCAAGATGCCGAAGTTCCTGGCTTTGCTCATAACCGTCATCGCCACGGTGGGCGGCATCGTGCTGATCGTCTCGTTGATGGCCTGGGGCTTCAGCGTGGTTGGCCGCTGGTTCGTGGCCAATGTCGCGCAGTTCCAGGATATCTACACCCGTTCAACCGATTGGCTCGAAACCCACGGACTGTATATTGCGGGGCCGCTCGCCGAGAAATTCAACATGTCCTGGCTGGTCCGGTTCCTGCAGGGCGTGGCGCAGAGCCTGAGCGGTCTCATCGGATTTGGCGTGCTGATCTTCATCTATGTGATCATCGGGCTGCTTGAGGTGGAGGAGTGCGCGGTGCGTCTGCAGCGCATCGAGGCGTCGCGGCGTTCCATGGGCCTCGTCGGCACGGCAAAGTCGATTGCCGCGAAATTCCGCCGCTACATGTTTGTGCGGTCCCTCGCCAGCCTGTTGACGGGAACGGTGGTGTGGATCTTCGCGCTGGGTGTGGGGCTGGAGCTTGCCTCGGCCTGGGGGGTGATCGCCTTCACCCTCAATTTCATCCCGTTCCTCGGGCCGCTGGTGGCCACGGCGCTGCCCACGCTTTTCGCGCTGGCGCAATTCGGCTCCTGGGAAATGGCGCTGGCGGTACTCGCGGGGCTGACGCTGGTTCAGTTCCTGATCGGCAATTATCTGGAGCCGCTGTTTGCGGGGGCGGCACTCTCGCTCTCACCCTTCGCCGTCATCTTTGCGGTGTTCCTGTGGAGCTTTCTGTGGGGCATTCCGGGCGTGTTCATCGGCGTGCCCGTTCTCATCGCAACGGCGGCCATCTGCGAAAGGCTGCCGTCCGCCCGCTGGGTATCGGTTCTGCTGACGAAGGGGCCGGCCACGGCCAGCCCCTGATCCTCAGCCTGACTTCGCCTCAGAGCGGATAATCGCGTTGCGGCTCAATCCCGCAGGTTTCGATGAACTTCTTCATGTCATGCACTTCGTCCTTCGAAAGCCCGTGGTCCGAGCCGTGGAAGGTGGCTGTGTTGCCGTTCATGCTGACCATCAGCCGCCCATGGCCCGAGTGGCTCAATTCCGCGCCCAGTTCCTTGAACACGGGCTCCACCTCATGGAGGTGGATGTTGTTCGGCAGCGGGTGGCTGAACAGGCTGTGCAGGATCTTGCGGTGCTTGTGATTCATGTCTGTCTCCTCATTCTGAGAGGACATTAGAAGCTGCACGCGGGGCTTCTTTGATTCTGATCAAGCCTCCAGCGCGTGGCGGATCTTCTCCGCATGCTGGGCGAGCAGGGCGTGGTCCGCCATCTTGCCTGAATGGGGCTTCAGCGCCACGCCGGTGCTGCGCGGCAGGATGTGGACGTGGAGGTGAAACACCGTCTGCCCCGCTGCGGGCTCGTTGAATTGCTGGATCAGCACGCCCTCTGCGCCAAACGCCTGGCGTGTGGCGCGGGCAACTTTCTGCACCGTGGCCATGAGCGCGCCCAGCGCAGCGGGGTCCGCGTCGAGCAGGTTGCGGGACGGGGCCTTGGGGATCACCAGCGTGTGGCCATCGGCCTGGGGCATCACATCCATGAAGGCCAGCGTGTGCTCATCCTCATAGACCTTGTGGCAGGGAATTTCGCCGCGGAGGATCTTGGCGAAGATGTTGTTGGTATCGTAGCTCATCTCAGTCACCCGTTCAGAAGTCTTGTTCCTGCCTAAATGGCGTGTGGGCCGCAAGGGCCTGCTGCTCGGCCTCAACCCCCTGGCGCTCGGCTGCCAGATAGTCCGCGACGGCGCGCTGCAGCCCGGGGTGGGCAAGGTAATGGAGGCTGTAGGTCTTCTGCGGAAGATAACCGCGCGCTAGCTTGTGGCCACCCTGCGCACCCGCTTCAACCCGCGCCAGCTTGCGGGCAATGGCGAAATCGAGCGCCTGATAGTAGCAGGTTTCGAAATGAAGGTTGTCGTGATACTCGACCGCCCCCCAGTTCCGCCCGTAAAGCGCATGCGAGCCGATGAAATTGAGCGCGCCCGCGATCATCTTGCCCGCGCGCTCCGCGATGATGAGCAGAATGTGCTCGGCCATGCACCCGCCAATGAGGCTGAAGAATTCACGGTTGAGATAGGGCGTACCCCATTTGCGCGCGCCAGTGTCCATGTAGAATTCATAGAAGGCGTCCCAGTGCCGCTCGGCAATGTCATTGCCGGTCAGCGCATGGAAGGTGATGCCGTTCTTCGCAAGGGAAGCACGTTCCTTGCGGATGTTCTTGCGCTTCTGGGAGGAGAGAGAGGCGAGAAAATCATCGAAGCTGCCATAGCCCGGATTGGCCCAGTGGAACTGGATGTCGGTTCGCTGCAGCCACAGCTTGCCGCCCAGTGCCTGCCAATCCTGTTCCGGCAGGAAGGTGATATGGACCGAAGAGGCCTTTTCCTCCGTACACAGAGCAATCAACCCCGAGGCCAGCTCGCGCCGCTCCGCTTCTGTCACGGCCATCAGGCGTGGGCCGGTGGCGGGGGTGAAGGGAACGGACACCTGCATCTTGGGGTAATAGCGCCCGCCGGCGCGCTCATAGGCATCGGCCCAGCCATGGTCGAAGACATATTCGCCCTGCGAATGGCGCTTGCGGTAGCAGGGCGCGATGCCGGTGATTTGCCCGGCCTCATCCTCCATCACCAGGTGGCGCGGCGCCCAGCCGGTCTTTGCCACCGCGCATCCAGACTCCTCCAGGCAGCGGAAGAAATCATGGGAGACGAGCGGGTTGAACTCCTGGCCCGCAGGGTTCGCCAGGCGGTCCCAGGCGTCAGGCGGAATCAACAGGGCACTGGTGACGGCTTTCAGCATCTCAGGCGGTGAAACCTTCGAAGGTGATCTGGTCCGACTGCCGCCGCGCCATTGCGGCTTCCGCCGGGGTGCGGATGGTCCAGCTGATCACCGGCATCCCATCGGCCCGCAGGGCGGTGATTGGCGCCCAGGGAAGCTCCTCGAAATAGAAGGACACGAAATCGGGCACCGTCCGGGACAGATGGGAAAGGGTGCGGAGCTCCATCTGCTTTGCCAGCGGCAGCATGCTGTAATAGGAATCGCTGGCACGCTCCGCCACGATGCCGCGGATCGTTGCAGGGGAGAGACGCCGGACAGCGGCAATCACGTCCGGGTCAAACGACATCACGCAATAGGGGCCCCGATAGTCCTTCAGCACCTTCAGCGCCCGAACCGCCAGCCTTTCATCGCCGTCCCAGTGGGACTTGAGTTCGATGATGAGCGGAACCTGGCCCTTCACCTGGGCCAGCAATTCGGCAAGTGTCTGCACACGGTCGGTTGAATGCCGGATGGTGAGTTGCTTCATCCCTGCTGCCGTGAGGTCTTTCACAAGCCCCGTGCCCTCGGTGAGGCGCTCCAGCTGCTCATCATGGAAGACCACCGCTTCACCATCGCTGGTGAGCTGAAGATCGCATTCAATGGCATAGCTCCCGGCGATCGCAGCTGCGAAGGCCGAGGCGGTGTTTTCGGCCACGCCTTTGCGCCAGTCATGCAGCCCGCGATGGGCAATAGGTTGCGCGGTGAGAAAGCCCACCGCGCGCGCAGGTGCCAGGCGGTCCATGTTCATTCCACTTCGATGATGGCTTCCACTTCCGTCGAAATGCCGAAGGGAAGTGACGGGGAGGCGACGGCCGAGCGCGCATGGCGGCCCTTGTCACCAAAAACCTCCACCATCAGGTCCGAGGCGCCATTGATGACCTTGGGGTGGTCGGTGAAGGCGGCTGTGGCGTTGACGAAGCCCACCAACTTCACCACACGCTTCACGCGGTCAAGGTCCCCGCCGCAGGCGTCCTTCAGCTGTGCCAGCACATTGATGGCGCAGAGCCTGGCGGATTTGTAGCCATCCTCCAGCGAAATCGTATCGCCCAGGCAGCCCTGCAGCGTGATCTTGCCATTGTCGATGGGGCCCTGGCCCGAGATGAAGACGAGGTTTCCCGTGCGCGACCACGGCACGTAATTGGCCACGGGTTTCACAGCTTCCGGCAGGGTGATTCCCAGTTCCGCGAGGCGCTTGTCGATCTGTCCCATTCAACTCTCCCAATGCGGAGCACTCCGGCCCCGGTGAATGAGACGAGCTTGGCCGCTTGCGCCCGGAGGGTCAAGCGCACCCATGCCTTATGAGCATGGGTGCTGCCAGGGAGCCTATTTGCAGATGTGGCCGAGGTTCTGGAGGATCAGCTGACGGTCAGCGGTGTTGGTCACGCCATCCTCGTTGATGTCATACCAGCTGGAGCCACTCGTCAGGAGGCGCATCTTGTCGAAGTTCCACAGATCCTCGACATTGACGATGCCGTCGTCATTGCCATCGCCCGTGCACTCGGGGTCGGATGCGAGAACCTGGTTCATGTAGGCGGTCAGCTGGTCGAACTTCTGCTGCTGAACCTGGGTGTAGGGCTCAGGGATCATCAGATCCTCGCGGTCGAGCAGGGGAGGCTTTCCCTGGGTGACCACATAGAGCTCATTGTAGGTCTTCTCGACGCAGGAATTGGTATCGGTGTCGTAGTCATTCATCTGATTGCGAACCAGCTTGAAGCCACTATCGTCCCGCACGCCAACACCGGTTTCCGGCTGAACCGAGACGGGTGTTCCGCCATTGTCCTTCACCCAGACCTGAACCTGGCAGCAATAAGTGAAGCCATCGGTCGGGATCGGCACGTTGTTGTAACTGCCCGTGGCCTGGGCTCCGAACCACACACCGCCATTGTCTTCGCACACGCTCTTCGTTACCGGAATCTGAGAGCAGGAGTTGGCGAACTGGCAGGGCCCGTTCATCGAGCCGTTGGCCTGGATGTTGGGGCCTACCATTGTGAAATCGAACTTGCGGATGCTGGGCTTGTTGATGTTGGTGAAATAGGGAAGCATCGGCACTGAATCGACGCGGCGCGGATTGTTGCGGCGAACGTCCTCGCCAGCAATGGTGCCGATCAGCTCATAGAGATCGGCGATATTGACCATTCCGGCCGTTTCCTGCCCGGGTGTCTTCACAATGGGGCCGGCGACGATCATCGGAGTCCATACGCCTGTCTGGTAGGGCGTGCCCTTGGAGCGCTGCGGGTCGAAAGGCTGGCGCACCTGGGAGCCCAGAGAGCCATTGTCGTTCACGTAGATGACCACGGTGTTGCTGGCAGTTGCCGTCAACACCAGCTTGCCGTTCTTCTTGGTGGCGATGCCTATGGACGTAAACAGGCGGCCCATCTCGTAATCCATGGCCTGGATCATCTGATTGGCAATCAGGATGCGTCCCGGTGCCGAGGAGGGGTCGACGCCGTTGCTGTCCGGCGCGTCGCTCGGAAGGGTCGATACCGGCGGCGGCTGCATGGGGGTGTGGACGGTGGCTGTCGAAATGGTTGCGAACCAAGGCTTGCGCGAGGTTTGCTGCTGTTTGATCCAAGCGATTGCGGCGTCCGTCTGCTGGATGTTGCGGAAGGTCCTTGCGCGCACATCGGTATAGGGAATGGCCTTACCGTTGATCACCAGCGGCGACACGTAATGCGCACTGAGGTTTGAGAAGGCGAGAGAGTTCCCACCATTCTTGCTGCACGCAGATTTGGGAACGAAGATCCCGCCCGAGTCCCGGCAGGCCCGGCCTGCGGGATTCTTGGACAGCCTGTCGGAGGACATGATCTTGCATCCGCCTGCCGCGGCGTAACAAGCGCCGGAATCCGCTCCGCCGTTCCGTGAGCCCGGAACATAGCCCAGCGGATATTGTCCCGTGGCGCCAACGCCACCTGCGGTGGTGTCGATGCTGGACGGATCTCCCGTCTGGTCAAGCCAGCCATTGTATTCGTCCCAGCCCAGCGCATTCACCATGCCGAGGCCGTAAGGGTTGTTGCCCTGCAGACCGACGTGGAATTTGCCGAACAGCGCGGTAGTGTAGCCCGCCTTCTTCATCACCTTGGGCAGCGTGTTCTCATAGGGAGAGATCATCGAGTTGGCGAGATCGTCAGGCCCCAGCGCGGCGAGGAGATTGGTGCGGAAGGGATAGCGCCCGGTGTAGAGCACGCCGCGCGCCGTCGAACAGGCGGGCATGGTCCAGGCATTGCGGAAGGTGAGTCCGGCAGCAGAGATCGATTGCAGATTCGGCGTCGCAGGAGCCGTCAGGCCGCCATATCCATAGGTCTGAAGCTGGTCCATGCCGATGTCGTCGGTCAGCACCAGCAACACATTGGGCTTCGCAGGAGACGTGCTCAGCGAAGCGGCCTCTGCGGGGCTCGCCGTGGTTAAGCCAAGGGAGGCAGACAGCAGCAGGGCGCCAATCCACAGGGTTGGCGAAAATATGCGGGGCATGCTCATGCAATGATCCTGATTGGCCCGGCTGCAACCGCAAACCGGAGCGCTTCAAACGTAGCGAGAAGCCGATGCTATACGCTACTTCTGTTCAAAACGTTACGAAACTCATCAGCAAAAACACGCAAGGAATGCAGTATTTCCCGTGCGACTGTCGTCAAGTTAACAAATCGGCCGGACGCTCGCCGCGAAAAAACTGCTCCAGGTTGTCGATGCACTTGTGCGCCATCGCGCTGCGTGTGCCGGGCGTGGCGCTGCCGATGTGCGGCAGAAGAAACACATTCTCCAGCGTCCGGTAGCGCGGGTCGATCGCCGGTTCGCCCTTAAACACGTCAAGACCGGCCGCCGCCAGCTTTCCCGAAATCAGCGCTTTGATCAGTGCGTCGTCATCCAGAATGTCGCCGCGCGCCGAGTTGACGATGATGGCACCGTCCGGCAGCAGCGCAATCGCCTGGGCGTTCACCATGCCGCGGGTCTCAGGCGTGGAGGCACAGTTGACCGAGAGAAAATCGCAGCTGGGCAGCATCTCCTCAAAGTGTGCGTGGTAGATTGCCCCTTGCGCATCTTCCACCGCCACCGGGTTCCGCGAATGATAGTGGATCGCCATGCCGAAGCCCCTGGCGCGCCGGGCCACGGCCTGGCCGATCCGGCCCATGCCAAGGATGCCCAGCCGCTTGCCCGACACGTCACAGCCCATGGGAGAGATCAGCGTGGTGGCGCCCCAGCGGTTTTCCCGCACCATGCGGTCCCCCCAGGATGCGCCGCGCGCCGCGCCGAGAATCAGGAGCAGGGCAATGTCCGCCGTGGCATCGGTCAGCACCCCCGGCGTATTGGTGACGGCGATGCCCTTGGCTTTCGCCTGCGGGATCGAGAGGTGGTCATAGCCCACCGAATGCGTGGCGATGATGCGGATCGAGGGCGGAAGGGCAGGAATGAACTCCGGCCCCAGCTTGTCGAAGGAGGTGAGCAGGATCGCGTCATGGGCGGCGGCCTTCTCCAGCACCTCGTCCAGGTCCATCGGCCGGTCATCCGGGTTCAGCGTGGCGCGGAACACCTTGGAGATGCGCTCCTCGGCATCCGGCATCATCTTCCGCGTCACGAGAACACGCGGGGTCTCCGGCCCTGTTGGCGCCATCTTTGCCTCTTTTCGTGGGATGATTATGTTAGGGTGCCCGGCGGGCCCCCATATAGGACCACCGTGCCAAAGGAGTTTCAAGGTTGAAAACCGTTCTGCCGTTTCTGGCCGCCCTGTTTGTGGCGGGCGCAGCCGATGCCGCCACGGTGGCCCCGCACCGGGCCATTTATGATCTGACCCTGCTGCGCGCCAATGAGGGGGCCTCACTGCAGTCTGCGGCAGGCAAGCTTGCGTTCGAGATCGACGGTTCGACGTGTGAAGGATTCACGGTCAATTTCCGCATGGCCACGAAGTATCGCCCGGACGAAGGCGACGTCACGGTCATCGACACCATGACCACGACCTATGAGAGCCCTGGCGCCACGGAACTCCGCCACCAGCTCAAAGAGACGGTGGATGGCGCGGTGAAGGACACTGGCCGCATCAAGGTGACGCGCGCCAGCGCCGATGCTGAGGGGCAGGGCGTTCTCTCCACCAAACCCAATGAGCCCTTCGCCATTCCTGCAGGCGCTGCCCTGCCCATGCAGCACCAGCTGCGCCTGATGGCCCTGGGGGAGGCCGGCGGCGGCCGCGATTCGAGCATCGTTTTCGATGGGTCCGATGGGGAAAAGTCCTTCCGCGCCATCTCCTTCGTGGGCCGTCAAAAACCACCGGGCAGCATTGTGCGCGACACCGCCAATCCCGCCGCAGCGCCCCTCAAAACCCTGGGCGCGTGGCCGATCACGGTCAGTTATTACGCTCTCGACGGCAAGACCGAGGAGCCCGAATATCAAGTGAGCTTCGACATGTATGAGAACGGCGTCGCCACCGGGCTGGTGCTGGACTATGGCGACTTCGCTCTGGGTGGCACGCTCAGCCAGCTGACGCTGCTGGACAAGCAGAGCTGCCCCTGACCGCGATGCCGATCATTAAGAAACAGGATGGCGCTGGGGAAGGCGATGTTGAGGCCTTTCTGGAGCGCGTGCGGCAGATGCCGGCGCCGCCCAAGCCCTCGGGAAGCAGCGGCCGCCTGGTGCTAGCCATGGACGCGACCATGAGCCGCCAGCACAGCTGGGACATGGCCTTAGGCATCCAGGGCAACATGTTCGCAGAGGCGGGCCGTGTGGGCGGGCTTAATGTGCAGCTCGTCTATTTCCGTGGTGCTGGTGAATGCCGTGCCTCCAAGTGGACGCCTGATACGTCCACGCTGGCGCGCCTGATGTCCGGCATCCGCTGCCAAGGCGGCTCCACCCAGATCCTGCGCGTGCTGAAGCACCTGCGGACGGAGGCCACGGCCGGCAAGGTCAATGCCTGCGTCTATATCGGGGATGCCCTTGAGGAGCCCATTGACGCGCTGGCGGCCATTGCCGGTGAAGTGGGCCTTCTCGGTGTTCCCGTGTTCATGTTTCAGGAGGGGCGGGACCGCGCCGCCGAGGCGGGCTTCCGCGAGATCGCGCGGCTCACGCGCGGCGCCTATTTCCACTTTGGTGCCGATGCTGCAAACATCCTGCGGGAGCTTCTCGCCGCCGTCGCCGTCTATGCGGCGGGTGGCTACATGGCGCTTGAAAATCATTCGGCCTCGCATGGCGGGGCAGCGGCGCTGCTTCTCAGGCAGATGGGCTGAGGGGCACGGCAGATGAATTTCATTTTGGGTCTGGTCATCGTGGTGGGCGGCTGGTGGCTGATCAAGGCCTTCGCCAATGCCCAGCCCTCCAAGGTGCGGGGCCTCATCCGCAAGGTGGCGGGGGGCGGCGTCATCGCCTTTGCCGGGCTCCTGGCGCTCCGCGGCCAGATCAATATTGCCATGCCGCTGTTCCTGCTGGGGGCGGGCTTGATGGGCCAGCAGTCGCTGTTCCCCAATGGCATGCCGTGGCAGCAGAAAAGCTCCGGGCAGCGCTCCAAGGTGGCAACGGGCATTCTCGCCATGGAGCTGGACCATGACACGGGCCGCATGGATGGCGAGGTGCTGACGGGGCCCTTCAAGGGCCGGAAGCTCTCCAGCCTGACAATGGCCGAAGCCCAGACGCTCCACGGTCTCTGTGCCAGCACCGCGGATCAGAGCCGCGCGCTGCTCGAAGCCTGGATCGAGCGTGCCCACCCGGACTGGCGGAAAAGCTGGAACAGCGGGGCAGGGCGTTCCACCGCCTCCACGCCCTCAGGCAAGATGAGCCGTGCGGAAGCGCTGGCGATTCTCGGGCTCAAGGATGGCTCCAGCCAGGACGATATCCGTGCCGCGCACCGCCGTCTCATGAAAGCAGCACACCCGGACATGGGCGGATCTGATTACCTGGCCGCCAAGATCAACGAAGCCAAGGAACAGCTCCTAAGGGACTGACGGTTTCGCTGTTAGGTCGGCCCCTGGGGCTGGCAGGGAGTCTTCTGCTTCTTGATCGCCTTGCAGGCTGTGGCGGCCGCCGTCTGGTCAAACCCGGTGAAGCGGGCGCGGTAGGTGATCTTGCCCTTCTTCTCCACCATCACCGTCTGAGCAGTCTTGCCGGTGAGCACGGACGGCGTTCTCTTCCGCATCTGCTGCAGCACGGCCTGGGCGTCATTCTTGGTGGCATAGTCACCCAGCGTGATCATCCAGCCGGCATCTGCGGTGGGCGATAGCGAGGCGACCTGCGCCTGATCAGCCATTTGCTGCTCGGGCGTCTTTACCTGGAACGGCACTGTGCCGGAGGCATCAGCCACCGGCTGATCGGGCATTGGCTGGGGCACGGTTTCAATGTGTTCAGTGGTCACGGAGGCAGCGGCGGAGGCTTCGGCGAGGCTCACCGGAGCCGGTGAGGCAGCCTGGGCTGCGAGATCGGCCATGCCGTCTTCCGTGTCGCCCTGTTCGGCGGGCTCCTGCGGAGCAGCCGCCACCTGGACGTCATCTGCCTTGCCCTTGCGCTTGGTGATGCGCTTTGCGGCGGCTTCCTTGCGCGCCACCTGCTTCACGACGGGGGTCGCCTGGGGTGCTGGAATGGCGGCGACTTCCTGTGTCTCGAGCGCCCCCTTGGAGGATCCGGCACTGGCCACGATGTTCTTGCCGTTCTGCGCGTCATCGAAATAGCGGCTCAGCATCTGCTTCATATAGGCATCACGCGAGGCGCCGGTGCGGCCGCCGAGCACAACGCCAACCAGCCGCTTGTCACCACGGCGGACGGAGGTGACGAGGTTGAAGCCCGATGCTGCGATGTAGCCGGTTTTGATGCCGTCCGTGCCCTCATAGCTTCCGAGAAGCCGGTTGTGGCCTGTGATGGTGCGGCCCTGGTAGACGAAGCTGCGGGTGCGGAAATAAGGATAGTATTGCGGGAAATCACGCATCAGCCGCAGGCCCAGCGTGGCCATGTCGCGCGCCGTGGTGATTTGCCCGGGATTCGGCAGGCCCGACGCATTGAGGAATGTGCTGCGAGACATGCCGAGCGCGCGCGCCGTGCGCGTCATGCGCTGGGCGAAGGCGCTTTCTGAGCCTGCCAGATTTTCGGCAACGGCTGCGGCAACGTCATTGGCGGACTTGACGACGATTGCCTGAATGGCCGTTTCAACTGTGATCGTTTGGCCCACGCGCACACCGAGTTTCGATGGCGCCATGCCGGCGGCACGGTTGGTCATGCGGATGGGTGAATTGAGGGTCAGCTTGCCGGTGCTCAGATCCTGGAAGAGCAGATAGAGCGTCATCATCTTGGTGAGAGACGCCGGGTGGCGCTGGCCGTCCGGGTCCTGGGAGTAGAGCAGCTTGCCCGTGCGCGCATCGACCGTGAGAGCGGCGAATTTTGGAGCCGCAAGTGCCGTGGCGGGAATCAGTCCCGCCGCCAGAATGGCAAAAAAGGCCAGCATGGCGGCGCGCCAATGAAGCGGAAGCAGGCGCTGCCTCAAGCGTCCGCCGCGGATAACGTCAATATGCATGCCCACTCCAAACTAACGTGGCTGCCCAGATGAAGGCGCACCATTATCACAAGAAGGCTGACGCAGCCACCCCGCCGCTTCAACCTTCACAAACCATCCCGGACGTCCTGCGGGCGAGTTTTGTCCACAGGCCGTTACAGGAACGTTAACCGCCACGTCGGGCGCCTTCGCCTAAAGTCATACAATTGTGCGGTGCAAAAAGCCATTGACAATCATGTTGCAGTGCACATATTAGGCACATCACTTAGCGGCAAATGGAGACGCAACCATGATGAAGTCCTTTGAAGAGTTTCAGTCCTTCGGCAAAGACGGTTTTGAGGCCTATGTCGCGTCCACCAACGCGCTGACCAAGGGCTTCCAGGCCATTGCCCAGGAAGCTGCCGATTTCTCACGCAAGTCCTTCGAGAAGAGCACCACCGCTTTCGAGAAGCTGTCCGCCGTCAAGTCGGTCGACAAGGTGCTTGAGGTTCAGCAGAGCCTCGCCAAGGAGAGCTATGACGCCCTGGTCGCCCAGATGACCAAGATCAACGAGCTTTACCTTTCGACCGCGAAGGAAGTCTACAAGCCCTTCGAAGCCTCGCTCGCCTCCTTCGGCGTCAAGGCCCCCAAGTAAGTTTTTCCGGTTTCCGAAAAGCCCGCGTGCCAATTGGCTCGCGGGCTTTTTTGCTGCTGACGTTGCCGCCGAAGCCGCATTGGATGCAAGCAGGCGCTATTTCAGCGTGATCATCACCGGTACGTGGTCTGACGGCCGCTCCTGCGTCCTCACCTCGCGCTCGATCTGCGCGCTCTTCAGAAGGTCTGCCGCCTGCGGCGAGAGCAGCAGATGGTCAATGCGGATGCCGTTGTTGCGCTGCCAGGCCCCGGCCTGATAGTCCCAGAATGTATAGAGCCCCGCTTCATCGCCATGGATCTGGCGCACAGCATCGGTGAGGCCGAGGTTGAGGAGGGTTCTGAACATGGCCCGCGATTCCGGCTGGAACAGCGCGTCACCCGTCCAGTTATCCGGGAATTTCGCATCGAGTGGTGTGGGGATCACGTTGAAGTCGCCAGCGAGCACAAAGGGCTCCTCGAGTTTGAGGAGCATCTTGGCCCTCGCATGGAGCCGGTCCATCCAGCGCAGCTTGTAAGTGAATTTCTCCGTACCCAGAGGATTGCCGTTGGGCAGGTAGATCGAGGCCACGCGAACACTGCCCGACTTGGTGGAGAACACGGCCTCCAGATAGCGCGCCTGGGCGTCGTCATCATCGCCAGCCAGCCCGCGGGTCACGTCCTCCGGCGGAAGCTTTGAGAGAATGGCGACGCCATTATAGGTCTTCTGGCCGTGCACCAGCACATTATAGCCCAGCGCCTCGAAGGCCGGGGCCGGGAAGGCGTGATCTTCGCACTTCAGCTCCTGCAGGCACAGGACGTCCGGCTTGGCTTGCCCGACCCACGCGAGCGCGTTGTCCAAGCGGGCCTTGATCGAGTTCACGTTCCAGGTGGCGATTTTCATCAGTGCATGATGGAGGCCAGGTGCGGCGCCTGCAAGTCAGATTGATTAGATTGAGAAGGAGGTGCCGCAGCCGCAGGATGAGGTGGCGTTCGGGTTCCTGATGCGGAAGGATTGGCCCATCAGATCATCCACGAAGTCGATTTCGGCGCCAGCCAGAAAACCCTGGCTCACCGGGTCGACGAGCGCCTTGGCGCCGCCATGCTCGATCACCAGATCATCCTCCGCGGGCGCTTCGGCCAGCTGGAAATCATATTGGAACCCGGAACAGCCGCCGCCGTTCACCGCGATTCTGAGCGCGTTCTTGCCGGGCTCCTTGGCGATGATTTCGCGGATTCGCGTGGCAGCGCTGCTGGTGAGGGTGATGGACACGGTCATGATGGTGTATGTTGGGTGCTATTCTCGGCTTGTCAACGGATTCTCCCATGCAGCGGTTCACCGCACCCTATGCCTCCCTGCCGGAGGAGACCCGCGGGCGCGTGGTCCCTGAAGCTGGAAGCGATTACCGCTCTGCCTTCGCGCGGGACCGGGACCGGATCATCCACTGCCAGGCCTTCCGGCGGCTGAAGCACAAGACGCAAGTCTTCGTCTATCATGAGGGCGATCACTACCGGACGCGGCTCACCCATACCATTGAGGTGGCACAGGTCGCCCGCTCCATTGCCCGTGCGCTGGGGCTCGATGAGGATCTGGCGGAGGCGCTCGCCCTCGGGCATGACCTTGGCCACACTCCCTTTGGCCACGCCGGGGAGCGCGAGCTGGATGCGCTCATGCGACCCTATGGCGGCTTCGACCACAATGCCCAGTCCTTGCGGATCCTGACCAAGCTGGAGCGCCGCTACGCCCAGTTTGACGGGCTGAACCTGACCTGGGAGACGCTCGAAGGCCTGGTCAAGCATAACGGACCGCTCATCAATCTGGAGGGCGATCCCGTGGGCCGCTACCGCGAGAGGGGGTTGCCCGAGGCCATCCTCGAATATGCCGCCGATCATGAACTGGAGCTTCACTCCTTCGCTTCGGCCGAGGCCCAGGTTGCCGCCATTTCGGACGACATTGCCTATAATGCCCATGACATTGACGACGGGCTCCGCGCCAGCCTGTTCGGCCTGATCGATCTGGGGGACGTTCCACTGGCGGGCGAAGCGCTGTCCCGGGTGTTGAGCCTCTATCCCGATCTCGAGCATGACCGGATCGTGCATGAAACCGTGCGCCGCGTGATGTCGGACATGGTCTCCGACGTCATCGCCGAAACGAGGCGCCGGGCGGAGAGCCTGAAACCTCAGTCTGCGGCCCAGGTGCGGGCGCTGGGCCAGCCGCTCATCTCCTTTGGGGCGCAAATGCAGGAGAAGAACCGCGTGCTCCAGTCATTTCTTAACGATCGCATGTATCGCCATGAAAAGGTGGAACAAATCATGGCTCGCGCGCGGCGCGTGATGCATGATCTCTTCGACGCCTATATGAGCGATCCAAAACTTCTTCCGCTGACCTGGCAGGAGCAGGCGAGCCCGGCCGACACCGGGCTTTATGCCCGCCAGGTGTGTGACTTCATCGCCGGCATGACCGACCGTTATGCGCTCGAACAGCACAAACGCCTGTTTGACCTTGATCCGCTTTTCCGCTAGGGGGCGGCAGGGCGTTAATTCAACAGTTTAAATGTAGACATGAACCTGTTTGCTGAGTTTCTGCAGGTGGTCCGTGACGCGGTTTCGGCAGTTGCGGCCGAACAGGGTTTGTCCACCACCAGTCTGGATTTTTCGCGCGTCACGGCAGAGCCGCCGCGTGATGCTGCGCATGGCGATATCTCGACCAATGCCGCGATGGTCCTCAACAAGTCTTTCGGCAAGCCGCCACGAGTTCTGGCGGAGGCGATTGCGGCGCGTCTTTCGTCCCACCCGGATATCGCCGGTGTGACCATTGCGGGACCGGGGTTCATCAACCTCAAGATGCATGCTCATGTGTGGCCGCGCGTTCTTGATGCGGTGCTTGCGGAAGGTGATGCGTACGGTCAGTCCTCGCTCGGTGGCGGGCGCAAGGCCAATGTCGAGTATGTCTCCGCCAACCCGACAGGGCCCCTGCATGTGGGGCATGTGCGCGGCGCCGTGTTCGGCGATGCGCTGGCCCAGCTTCTGGTTGAGTCAGGCTATGAGGTTACGCGTGAATATTATATCAACGACGCCGGCGCCCAGGTGGACGTGCTGGCCCGTTCCGCCTATCTCCGCTACCTTGAGGCCTTGGGCGAAACCATCGGCGAAATTCCGCCGGGCCTCTATCCGGGCGATTATCTGAAGCCGGTCGGCGCGGCTCTCGCACAGGAATATGGTCCTGCGCTCAAACGCATGGCAGAAGACCAGTGGCTGCCGGTCGTGCGCGCCCGGTCCATGGAGATGATGATGGCGCTGATCCGCGAGGATCTCGCGGCCCTCAACATCCGGCAGGAAGTGTTCTTTTCCGAAAAGTCGCTCCACGATTCCGGCGAGGTTGCTGCCGCGATCGCTGATCTGCGGGCGAAGGGAACCGTCTATCAGGGCACTTTGCCGCCGCCCAAGGGCGAGGTTCCGGAAGACTGGGAAGACCGCGAGCAAACGCTGTTCCGCGCCACTGATTTTGGCGACGATATCGACAGGCCGTTGCTCAAGTCAGACGGGTCCTACACCTATTTCGCGTCCGACGTCGCCTACAGCCGCAACAAGATTTCGCGCGGCTTCAACGAGCTGATTTATGTGCTGGGTGCTGATCACGGGGGCTATGTGAAGCGGCTCGAGGCCGTGGCCGCAGCACTGGCGGGCAGGGGGTCGGTTGATGTGATCGTCAGGCTCTGCCAGCTTGTGAAACTCTATCGCGCCGGAGAGCCGGTGCGGATGTCCAAGCGGGCGGGTGAATTCGTGACGCTGCGTGAAGTGGTGGATGAAGTCGGCCCCGACGTCGTGCGCTTCATGATGCTGTTCCGCAAGAACGAAGCGCCACTCGATTTCGATTTTGCAAAGGTCACGGAACAGTCGAAGGATAATCCGGTTTTCTACGTCCAGTATGCCCACGCGCGCACCTGTTCGGTGATGCGCAACGCCGCGGAAGAGGGCTTCGCGCCCGAGACGCCCGATTTCAATCTGCTCACGGACGAAGCAGAGCTGGGCCTGATCCGCCGCCTCGCTGAATTCCCGCGGCTCGTCGAGGCCGCGGCCCAAGCGCATGAGCCGCATCGTGTGGCCTTCTATCTTTTTGACCTTGCTGGCGATTTTCATGCGCTTTGGAACAAGGGCAAAGACTCGCCGCATTTAAGATTTATTTTGAAAGAACATGTTAAACTCACCACAACACGTCTCGCCTTCTTGGGTGCGATTAGATATGTTTTGGGAAATGGCCTTCGGATCCTCGGGGTGAGACCCGCCGAAGAGATGTAGAGGCGATAGGGTCAGATGGATCAAGATTCGAGCAACGGCTCAGGGCCGGACAAGCGGAACTGGCGCGAGCGTCTCGGCATCGGTGCCAAGGACTTGCCGAAGCTGTCCGATGAGTTTCGTGAAGAGCCGCCGCTGCAGCAGCCGCAATCGCCGCCGCCTGCAGGTGCCGCAAAGCCAGCCCCGCGTGCGCCCCAGCCGGTCACGCGGCCTGCACCCATGGCGCCGCGCCCGGGTGCCCGCCAGGCGCCTCCCGCCGGACCTGAATCAGCGCCTGCACCTGCCGCCGCTGCACCAGCGCCCGCCCCAACCCCACCACCCTCCCGCGCCACCCCGAAGGCGCCGGACAATGCCACGCAGGAAGCCCTTGCTGAAAAGCTGCGGGCCCAGCGCGCTGCTGCCGAGAAACTCGCTGAACAGCGCGTGCAGGCAGCCCGCAACCGTGCCGAGGCGAAACCCAAGGCGCCGGAACCCGCAGCTCCGCAGCCGCGCCAGGCCCCGCCGCCGCCGTCTTCCTCCGCAAGGCCGCCTGCGCCTGCTGCCCGCACCCCGGGCGCCATTCCGCCCCCCGCTGGCGGCAGCCGGCCCAAATTCAGCTTTGCTGATGAGGGCCGTTCCGAAACGCCGCCGCGCCCCAGCCTTGGTGGTGCACCGCTCACACCGCCACGTCCTGCGCTGGGTGGCGAGCGCGGTCAGCCGCCTTTCCTGCGCCCGACGACGCCCAATGGCAGCCTCGGTGCCCGGCCGCAACCGCCTTTCCGGCCCACGGATACGGGCAGCTCGGGCTATATCGCGCCGCCGCGCCTTCAGGTGCCGGGTGCGTCCCGCCCGGGCCTTGGTTCGGAATCCGGCGGTTATGTGCCGGCCCGTGTTCCCGCCCGTCGCCCTCCCGCGGTTGATCCTTATGCCCGGGCGCCTGAGCCGCGCGAGTATTCTGAGGATGATTACCAGGAAGAGGGCCGCTCCGTGCCCCGCCTCGGCCGTCCGGCACCCGCCGCACGCGGCCGCGCGCCCCAGCAGGATGAATTTGACGAGGTCTTCGAGGAAGATCAGGCGCCGCGCGGCCGCGCCACGGCGCGGGACTACCAGTCCGCCTATCGTGACGGGGACGATGCCTTCGCCGATGAACCGCGCCGCTCCGGCGGCCCCTTGCTGCTGATGCTGGCGCTTCTGGTCGGCCTGCTGCTGACGGGCGGCGTCGTCTGGTACTACAGCGACAGCTTCAAGAACCTGGCGGGCGTCGGCTCCTCCGGCACGAGCGATGGCGTGCCCGTCGTCTCCTCGCCCGATGCGCCGGCCAAGGTCGCGCCGGAAACGCCCTCGGCCGATGGCCAGAGTGTTGCCCCCGCCGCTCAGAAGAAGCAGATCTATGACCGGATCGTGGGCGAACAGGAAGTGACGGGCGGCAGTCAGATGCAGCCGACCGAGGAAACACCCGTCGCCCCCGGTGACGGCCAGGCACCCGATCAGGTTCCGAAGATCGAGCCCAATGGCGGCACGGCAATTCCCGCGCCTGATGCTGGTGGCCAGGGCGCCACGGGCCAGGGCCTGCCTGAGGTGGAGCCGCCGCCGCCACTGCCGCTTCCCGGCAGTGACCAGCAGGGCAGCCTCGGACTGAAAGGAACCGGGCAGGTCGCAGCCGCCTCGGCGGAACCGGATCAGGGGGCGGCACCGCCGCCTCCACCAAGCTTCACAACCGATACCTCGTCGAGTGACAACGCCTCCCCGCCGCCCCCGGAAAAAGCCACCGACGGGGCGGCTCTTGTTTCTGGGGATGCCGGGACGATCAATGCCGACAACACCGCAACGCCCGTAACGCCCGATCCGCCGCCGCCCAAGCCCGCCAAGCCCGCGGCTCAGGCTACCCAGCAGCAGGCCTCTTCCGCCGCCGCCACGGCCGCCGCCAAGAAGAAGGCCGCGGCCGCCGCCGCCAAGAAGAAGGCGCAGCAACAGCAACAGAATTTTGACGATCTGGGTGCCGCCCCCGTGGTGCTGGTGCCCCCCGCCAAGCAGGTGGCACAGCAGACAGCGCCCACCACGTCCCCCGTCTCGCAGGTCGCTGAACCGGCAGTGCCCGCCGCGCCTGCGGCACCTGCCGCCAAGAAGAAGACCATCTTCGACCTGTTCAACGGGACGGGCTCCGGAGGAACCACAGGCACCGCCACCGCTCCCGTGGCGCAGCCCACGCAAGTGGCCTCCGCCGCGCAGCAGACCAAAGCTGCGCCAAAGCCTGCCCAAACCCAATCCGCAGCGCCGCAACAGGCCGCAACCGGTGGCGGTTATCTGATCCAGCTCGCCTCCTTCCGGAGTGAATCCGAAGCGCGCAGCGAGTATGCAAGGCTTGCCAAGGCCTATCCGTCCGTCGTCGGCCAATTGCCGTCTCAGGTGCGCCAGACGAGTGTCGCCGGCGGCACGCGCTATCAGCTTGGGCTTGGCCCCGTCTCCTCGCGCAGCAGCGCCACGCAGGTGTGCAGCGCGCTCATTGGCGGCGGCGAGAGCGACTGCATCGTCCGGGGTCCTTGAGGCTTGACCATCGGCGCCTTCATTTCGGGTTGCGCAGGCCACGCCCTGAGCCCGGCAGAATGCGCGTTTTTTGCCCGCACCAGCCCCTGGGGGCTGATCCTCTTCCGCCGCAATTGCGAAACGCCTGACCAGCTGAAAGCCCTCACCAGTGCCTTCCGCCAAGCCGTGGGCCGCAAGAATGCGCCGGTGTTCGTTGATCAGGAGGGCGGACGCGTGCAGCGGCTGGGGCCACCCAGCAACGCCTGGCGGCGCTACCCCGCGGCGCGTGCCTATGGCGAGGCCTATGCCAAGGATCCGCTCACCGGCCTCCGCAGCGCCCGCAACGTCGGCAGGTTGATGGCAGTTGACCTCATCGAGGCGGGGATCACTGCCAATTGCGTGCCAGTGCTGGATGTGCCGCAGCCTGGTGCCCATGAGATCATCGGCAGCCGCGCCTATTCTGACCGCATCGAGCCCATCATGGCGCTGGCGCGGGCCCATGCGGCGGGCTTCGCCGATGGCGGGGTGCTGCCCGTGATCAAGCACATTCCCGGTCACGGCCGGGCGAGGGCTGACAGCCACCTTGAGCTTCCCGTGGTCGAAGCCTCCCGGGCAGAACTTGAGGCGATCGATTTTCCGCCTTTTGCAGCGCTCGCGGACGCGCCAATGGCGATGAGCGCACACGTGGTCTACACCGCACTGGACCGCAAATTGCCGGCCACACTGTCCAAGAAAATCATCTCCACTGTCATCCGCAAGCAGATCGGCTTCCGTGGGCTGCTGATGACGGATGATCTCTCGATGAAGGCCCTGTCGGGCAGCTACGCCGAGAAGACCAAAGCTACCCTTGCGGCAGGGTGTGACATCGTCCTCCACTGCAATGGTGAGCTGGATCAGATGGAAGAGGTTGCCGCCGCCGCCGGGGCGCTCAAGGGCAGGGCGCTGGCCCGGGCGCGCGCCGCCCTCAAGTCTGCCCGCAAGCCCCAAGTCTTTGACCGGAAACAGGCCTTGAGCGATCTGGATGCGCTGTTAAGCGGCTGAATCTGGGGATAAGTTGTGGCTAGAGCGCGAATCACCCCCCATCCATTGGTATTGAGGGAGGTGACCGAACGAGGATGATCCACGCGTGAGCGGCCCAGACGAGACCAGACCCGAAACCGATGCCGCCCCGGCAGCCTGGCCTGATGGCGAGACGCCCTTGCGCGTGGCGGAACTCGTGCCGCCAGCGGCGGATGACGGAATGCTGATCGTCGAACTGGGCAGCTTCGAAGGTCCGCTTGACCTGCTTCTGGAGCTTGCCCGCCAGCACAAGGTGGATCTGAAGCACATCTCGATCCTCAGGCTCGCCGAGCAATATCTCGAATTCATTGAGAGAGCGCGGCGGCTCCAGCTCGAAGTGGCGGCCGATTATCTGGTGATGGCGGCCTGGCTCGCCTATCTCAAATCGCGCCTGCTGATCCCGGTACCTCCCGGCAGCGAAGAGGCGGAGCCGGCTGACCTCGCCGCAAGGCTGGCCTTCCGCCTGCAGCGCCTTCAGGCCATGCGGACGGCCTCCGAAAACCTCATGAAGCGCAGCGTGCTCGGGCGGGACGTGTTCGCGCGCGGCGCCCCTGAACCCCTCATCATCGATACGCGCCGCGAATATGGCGACAATCTCATCGACCTCCTCAAGGCCTATGCTGACCGGCGCAAGAAGAAGATGGTGCACCAGATCTATGTGCCCAAGCGCCACCCCACCTGGTCAATCAAGGAAGCCCGCAACGCGCTCGAGCGCATGGTGGGCGTGATGGACGAGTGGGGCACTTTCGACATCTGGCTGGCGCAATATCTGACGGAACCCGGCATGCGCCGCTCGGTGACGGCGTCAAGTTTCACCGCAAGCCTGGAACTTGCGCGCGAAGGCCTTCTGGAGCTGAGGCAGGAGGGGCCGTTCCGCCCACTCTATCTCAGGCGGCGGGCGAATGCGGCGTGAGGCCGCGTCAGTAAAGTGACGGAGTAAAGGAGATGACCATGCAGACGCACACCGCTGCGGCAGAAGCCGCGCTGGAGATCGAAGACGCCGTCACGCATGTGGCTCCCGGCCTGGAAGACGATGTGGCCACGGAGGCTGCCATCGAAACCGAAGCTGCGGCGGAAATCGCAGGCGAAGAGGATGAGTCCGATTCCCCGCCTTCATCAGGCATGGAGGACCAGCCGTCAGCCACCGTCACCCGCCACCCGCGGGCTGACCGCAACCAGCATTTGCGCATTGTGGAGGCCATTCTCTTCGCCACCGCCCAGCCGGTCGATACGGCCTATGTGGCCGGCTTCCTGCCCGAGGGAACGGATGTGGCCGCACTTCTGGCAGACCTCAAGACGAATTATGCCAATCGCGGCGTGAACCTTGTCGAAGTGGCCGGCAAGTGGCTGTTCCGGACGGCCGATGATCTGGGCTACATCCTCCGCCGCGAGAAGGTGGAGGAGCGCAAACTCTCCAAGGCCGCGATGGAGACCCTGGCCATCATCGCCTATCACCAGCCCGTCACGCGGGCCGAGATCGAAGATATTCGCGGCGTTGCCATTTCCAAGGGCACGCTGGACCAGCTTCTCGAAATCGGCTGGGTGCGCATGCGCGGCCGCCGCAAGACGCCGGGCCGCCCCGTCACCTACGGCACGACGGAGGCTTTCCTCAACCACTTTGGCCTCAACGAGGTGGGGGACCTTCCGGGCCTCCAGGAACTCAAAGGCGCTGGCCTGCTGGACGCCAATCTGCCGCCCGGCTTCGACATCCCGATGCCCCGCAGCAACGACGACCTGCTGCCGGACGAAGAGCCGCTCGACGGCACGGAAACCGAACAGCTGCCCCTCGAAATGCATCTGCCGGAACAGTCGGACGTGCAGGAATGATCGGTACCCTTCTTCCGTCCTGGCGACGGGAGAAGGCTTGATCCGGCAGCACTCCCGATTATCCGGGAACCCCGCGAAACCGGGCAGCGTTCAGCTGCCATGTCCAGCATCCCGCGCGATCACCAGCACTCCGCAACACCCAGTGATATTCCGGCCCCCGCCTGGTGGAGCGTTCTGAAGCGGACCTTCTCGGAAGTGAACTCAGACCGCGTGCTCGCCGTGGCTGGGGGCGTCACATTCTACGGCCTCCTTTCGCTGTTTCCGGCCATCACGGTGCTCGTCTCCGCCTATGGGCTGGTAGCCGATCCCGGCAGCATCTCGCAGCATCTGGCCTCACTGAAAACATTCCTGCCGGACGGTGCGCTCTCAATCATTGGCGAACAGGTGACGCGCATCGCCCAGAGCGACCAGTCGAAGCTGAGCCTCGCGGCCATCGCAGGCCTGCTGGTGGCATTGTGGAGTGCCAATGCGGCCATGAAGGCGATGATGGACGCGCTCAACATCGCCTATGATGCCGAGGAAAAGCGCGGTTTCTTCCAGCTGAACCTCCTGTCCCTCGGTTTCACCCTTGCGGGTATCCTGGGGCTCATCGTCCTCATCGGCGCCATTGCAGCAGTCCCCATCCTGCTCAAGCTGTTCTGGCTCGGTTCCGCCGTCGATTTCCTGATCTGGGCGGGACGCTGGCCGCTCATTTTCGTCCTGATCCTCGCAGCGCTTGCCGTGCTTTACCGATACGGGCCGGACCGGCCGGAGGTGCCGTGGCGGTGGATTACGCCGGGCAGCCTGATGGCGTCGCTGGCACTGGTGATTTTCTCAATGCTGTTCTCCTGGTATGCGGCGAACTTCGCCGATTACAACGGAACCTATGGCTCACTCGGCGCTGCCATTGGCTTCATGACCTGGATGTGGCTGTCAGCGGCGATCGTGATGACCGGTGCAGAACTCAATTCCGAGATCGAAAACGAGGCGCGGCCCGAAACGTCTGAACGGCCGCCGTCAGATGCCTCACGCCATATAGGTGGCGGCAACGGCTGATCCGGCATTGGTGCAGTCGAACACATGGAGGCCGAACTCCTCGGCAAGCGTACTGAAACTCTTTACACCGCGCAGCGAGTTTCCCTTGGCATCGAGCCGGGGCGAATAAGAGGCAATGCCGAGCTGCCGGTTGATGACGCCCATGATGCCGCCGCCCACGCCGCTCTTGGCGGGAATACCTACGTCACATGCCCAGTTTCCCGCATAATCATACATGCCGCAGGTGAACATGACGGAGAGTGTCAGGCGCACGGCCGACACGTCGAAAACCTCAGCCCCCGTTGCCGGCTGCTGGCCCATGTGAGCAAGCGTTGCTCCCATGGCCGCCAGGTCCACCGCGCTCACGGCAATCGAGCATTGCTTGAAATAGACGTCGAGCGCTTCTTCCGGGTCGACGTTGAGGAGGCCGTGGCCGAGCAGGAGATAGGCAATGGCACGATTGCGGTTTCCGGTCTCCTTCTCGGACCGGTAAACCCGGTCATCGATGGTGAGGGACCGGCCCGCCGCGGCGGAAAAACAGTCGAGAACTTGCTCAAAGGCGGAAGCGCCGAGCGTCTGACACAACAGCCCCGCAATGGCGATCGCCCCGGCATTGATCATCGGATTGAACGGCTTCTGGGTCACGGGGTCGAGCTCGATTGCATTGAAGGCATCGCCGCTCGGCTCGAATCCGACGCGGGAGATGACCTTGTCGTAGCCTGCCGTCTGCAGGGCGAGGCAGAAGGCGAGGGCCTTGGAGACGGACTGGATGGTGAAGAGCTTCTCGGCATCGCCCACCGCATGGAGGCGGCCCTTCACGCTCATGATGGCCAGCCCGAAATCATCGGGGTTAGCCCGGCCGAGCTCAGGAATATAGTCGGCCACGACGCCTGCCGAATTGCTGAGCTGCTCCCCCCAGACGCGCCGCAGGGCCAGGTCGAACTCATGCATGCGCGTGGCAATCCCGCGATGGCTGGACGTCAGGCGCCCAATTTTTCACCTCACACTGACCAGTAACGCGGCAGATCATGGCTGTGCTCACCCGATGTTGGCCTGTTCAACTCAATCGATTGAATAAGCAACTATCGGGCCAAGCCGCGGCGCCGGTCAGAGCTGGATGTAGGTGTTCTTCACCTGGCAATACTTGTCCATCGCGTGGAGGGACTTGTCGCGCCCGATGCCGGACTGCTTGTAGCCGCCGAAGGGATTGGTGATGTCGGAGCCCCAGACATTGTTGACAACCACCGTGCCAGCCTTGAGCCGGCGTGACAGGCGGTGGGCGCGGCTCACATCACGCGTCCAGAGATTGGCCTGGAGGCCATAGATCGAGTCATTGGCGAGCGCCACGGCTTCGGCCTCATCCTTGAAGGAGACAGCCACCACGACGGGCCCGAAAATCTCCTCCTGCGCGATCTTCATGCTGTTGGTGACATCCGAGAATACCGTGGGCTCAATATAGGCGCCGCCCGTGTCCTTCCGGGTCTGGTGGCCTCCCGCTGCAATGGTTGCACCTTCCTTGCGGCCGTCCTCGATATAGCCCAGCACGCGGCTCATCTGGTCCTGGTCGACAACGGCCCCCATGGAGGTGGCGGGATCGAGCGGGTCCGCCGGTGTCCACGGCTTCGCATGCTTGGCGATCAGCGCGACGAACTCATCCTTGATGCTTTGCTCGACCAGAATACGGGTGGGTGCATTGCAGCTCTGGCCCGAATTGAAAAATACGCCATCGGCCGAGACCTTGGCGATGTGATCCAGATCGCCTGCATCGGCAAACACGATGTTGGGCGATTTGCCGCCGGTCTCGAGCGAGACATGCTTCATGTTGCTTTCGCCCGCATAGCGCAGGAAATATTTGCCCACGGTGGTCGAGCCGGTGAAGGCCACCATGTCCACATCCATATGGCGGCCCAGCGCCTGGCCTGCGGTTTCACCAAAGCCGGGGAGAACCTGCAGCACGCCATCGGGCAAGCCCGCCTCCGTCGCCAGCTCCGCGATGCGGAGTGCGGTCAAGGGGGACTGTTCGGCGGGCTTCAGGATGATCGAATTACCGGTGGCCAAGGCAGGCCCCAGCTTCCAGGAGGCCATCATAAGGGGATAGTTCCACGGCACCACCGCCGCGACCACGCCGATGGGCTCCCGCGTGATGAGGGAGACCGAGTCCGGCCGGTAGGGGGAGAGCTCGTCATAAACCTTGTCGGCGGCCTCGGCGTACCACTGGATGGCCTGGATCGCGCCCGGAATGTCACCGCCCGCCGAAGCCGAGATAGGCTTTCCAACATCGAGAGTTTCGAGCAGCGCCAGCTCGTCCTTGTGCTTGGCGATCAGCTCGGCGAATTTCAGCATGATCTTCTTGCGCTTGCCCGGGTGGCAGGCGGACCAGCTGCCCTTTTCGAACACGGCCCGCGCCGCGGCAACCGCCCGGTTCACATCCTCCACATCACATTCCGCCACCTGGGTCAGCACCCGGCCGTCAATAGGCGAGACGCAGTCGAAGGTCTTGCCGGAGGCCGCAGGCACATGCTTCCCGTTGATGAAGGCCTGGCTGCGGTAGGAGAGGGTGGGAATCATCGCACGGTAGTCGACGGGCATGGGGTTTCTCCGGGTCTGGTTGACGTTTCCCTTTCCTACCGCAGCCGATGGGAGAAGGTGGCGCGAAAGGCGGATGAGGGCCTCTTTCAACAGGCGGGACTCGTGGCGAGAGGCCCCCATCCGCCCTTCGGGCACCTTCTCCAATTGCTTCGCAACGGGAGAAGGGAAGGAAAGCAATTTACGCTGCTTTTGGCTTCGCAGTCTTGGTTGCCGCCTTCTTCGCCGGTTTTTTGGCCGGTGCTTTCTTGGCCGGTGCTTTCTTGGCGGGTGTCTTCTTCGCAGCGGATTTCTTGGGCGCGGACTTCTTCTTGCCCGGGCTCTTGCCTTCGCGCTCGGCGATGAGGGACACGGCTTCCTCAACCGTCAGCGTCTGCGGGTCCTTGTCCTTCGGCAGCGTGGCGTTGACCTTGCCGAACTTCACATAGGGACCGTAGCGGCCGCTCATCACCTGGATATTGCCGCCGCCATTGGGGTGGGCGCCGAGGTCTTTCAGCGCGTTGGCCTTGGGGCGCTGGAAGCCGCGGGCCTTCTTTTCCGCCAGCACGTCCACGGCCCGGTTAATGCCGATGGTGAAAACGTCCTCGGGCGATTCCAGATTGGCATAGGTGCCGTCATGCAGCACGAAGGGTCCGAAGCGGCCGAAATTGGCGACGATGGGCTTGCCCGATTCCGGGTGCAGGCCGATCTCCCGCGGCAGCGAGAGAAGTTTCAGCGCCTCTTCCAGCGTGATCTCCTCAGGCTTCTTGCCCTTGGGAATCGAGGCACGCTGCGGCTTCTCGCCTTCGACGGCCTCGCCCAGCTGCAGATAGGGGCCGAAGCGGCCGGCACGGCGCGTGACATTCTCACCGGTCTCAGGATCCACCCCCAGCAGCACGCCTTCCGCCGGAACGGCATCAGCCCCTTCGGCACCGGGAGACATGGGCCTGGTGAATTTGCACTCAGGATAGTTCGAGCAGCCGATGAAAGAGCCGAACTTGCCGAGCTTCAGCGACAGCTGGCCATTGCCGCAGGAGGGGCAGCTTCGCGCGTCACCACCATCTTCGCGCGGCGGGAAGATGTGAGGGGCGAGCAGATCGTTCAGCGCGTCCAGCACATTGGTGACGCGCAGTTCCTTGACGTCTTCAAGGGCTGCCGTGAAGTCCCGCCAGAAATCGCGCAGCACCTGCTTCCAGTCGATCTCACCTGCGGACACCTTGTCGAGTTGCTCTTCCAGATCGGCGGTGAAATCATATTCCACATAGCGCCTGAAGAAGCTCTCCAGGAAGGCAGTGACGACGCGGCCTTTGTCCTCGGGGATCAGGCGCTTCTTGTCCATGCGCACGTAACCGCGCGTCCGCAGCGTTTCGAGGATCGAGACATAGGTGGAGGGCCGTCCGATGCCCAGTTCTTCCAGCTTCTTGATGAGCGAAGCTTCGGAATAGCGCGGCGGCGGCTCGGTGAAATGCTGGATCCCTTCGATCTTCTTGACGCCAATCGAGTCGCCCCGCGCCATGGCGGGAAGTCTGCGGGAATCCTCATCCTCGGCGTCATCCAGGCCTTCGGTATAGACCTTGAGGAAGCCATCGAATTTGACGACGGAGCCGTTGGCGCGGAACGTATAGTGCTTGCCGTCCTTGCCATCGGTGCCGATGTCGGCCGTCGTGCGCTCAAGCTCCGCACTTTCCATCTGGCTGGCGATGGTGCGCTTCCAGATCAGTTCATAAAGGGCGAACTGGTCCTGATCGAGCTTGCCGCGCACCGCACCTGGATGGCGCGACATTTCAGTGGGGCGGATCGCCTCATGGGCTTCCTGGGCGTTCTTGGCCTTGGTGGTGTAATGGCGCGGAACGGAGGGCACATAGGGCTCGCCGAAGTTCTTGAGAATGGCGTTGCGCGTTGCGGCGATTGCTTCTGGCGCCATGTCCACGCCATCGGTTCGCATATAGGTGATGAGGCCAACGGTCTCGCCGCCGATATCGATCCCCTCATAAAGACGCTGGGCGATCTGCATGGTGCGGGAGGAGGAGAAGCCCAATTTGCGGGAGGCTTCCTGCTGTAAGGTCGAGGTTCGGAAAGGCGGGTAGGGGTGGCGCTTCGCGGGCTTGGACTCGATCTGGTCCACCTTGAAGGGCTGGCCCTTGACGGCCTGTTCGATGGCGCGCGCCGAGGCTTCGTCCTTGATGTCGAGCTTGCCGAGCTTCTTTGTGCCGATCGAATTGAGCGCGGCCTGGAATTCCTGGCCCTGAGGTGTGGTGAAGGTGCCGTCGATCGTCCAGTATTCCTGGGCGCGGAAGGCTTCGATTTCGAGTTCGCGGTCACAGATCAGCCGCAGCGCCACGGATTGGACGCGGCCTGCCGAGCGGGAGCCCGGCAGTTTTCGCCACAGCACCGGCGAGAGCGAGAAGCCCACCAGATAGTCGAGTGCCCGGCGTGCCAGATAGGCATCGACCAGTGCTGCATCGACATCGCGCGGATGCTGCATCGCTTCCAGAACGGAACTGCGGGTAATGGCGTTGAACACCACGCGCTGCACGGCCTTGCCCTTGAGTGCGCCCTTCTTGCGCAACACTTCCATGACGTGCCAGGAAATGGCTTCGCCTTCCCGGTCAGGGTCGGTTGCCAGAATCAGCCGGTCGTCGGTTTTAAGGGCCGCCGCAATGTCGGACAGTCGCTTGGCGGACTTTCCGTCCACCTCCCAATCCATCTCGAAATCGGCGTCGGGCCTTACGGAACCGTCCTTGGCGGGCAAGTCTCGGACATGGCCGTATGAAGCCAGGACCTTGAAATCCTTGCCCAAATATTTGTTGATGGTTTTGGCTTTGGCCGGTGATTCAACGACGACGACTGTCATTCATGGTCCCGTTCAGGTTTCAGGCCTCATATAGGCATCCTCGGCGCGGTTCAAGCCGAGGGAATTTTCTACCGTCCACACCGCTCTTTCAATCTTAAGGTGCTTCCTATCTGTTTCGGCACGTATAGAGTGAAAAAATCGGACGTAAAGACAACTGGAGGGTGGAAATGGACAGACGGCGCGCTGGTGCTTCCTCGGTCACGCCGGTCTTGGTGGCGGAAGCGAATAAATCGTCCAAGAGCTTTCCCGAGCGTCAGCGCGAAACCGCCGAGTATCTGGCGGACATGATCCTCGAATTTCGCAACCTTGCCCGGTCAATGCAGCTCTACACCGTGATGGTACCGCTCGAATATGCCTATTACGAAGCCTTCGGCTTTGCCAACAGGGTGGAGGTCCCCGCCCACGAGATCGAGCGCATCAAGGTCCTTGCCAAGGCGGGCGCGGAGATGGACAGCGACCCGGACCGTTCCGGCACCTGAATGGCTAGAGCGCGTGCCGCCTCGCGCCCAGGGGTTCGGCGTGGGCGATGACGCGCCTGATGTCCCCGAACCGGTCTTTGAGCCCGGCCTCGACGCGGTCAATGTCGTCATGGATCCGTTCCACCGTCTCGGCGGGTGAGCAGCGGCAATGATAGTGCAGGAAAAGGCCTTCCTCATTGCGCCGCAGGCGGATGTTGTGAATGTCGCTGAGCCGCGCGTGGGCAGCCGCGAGCGCCAGAAGGGCGGCTGAGACCTCCGCTGTCAGCCCCGAGGCCGCGTCCTGGCCCTGAAGCATGCGCTCGGGCTGCGGCTCGATGTGGCTTTCGACCTCCACATCGCCACCAAGTTCGGCGCGGATCGCATCCTCGAGGCCGGTTGCCGTTTCATGGGCTTCACCCAGGGACATGGACCCATCGACTTCGAGATCGAAGCTGATTGCCAGCCTGCCGCCGATCTGCTGGGCATTGAGGTGGTGAATGGCCAGGTTGCGGCGGCTGGCGATCAGCATCACCTTCTGGAACACGGATTCATTGTCGAGCGCCACCGGGTTCGCCGTCACCGTGATGTCGGCGTTTGGGAAGCGGTCCTGAACCGCCGCCTGGATCGCATCCTTGGTCCGGACAATCTCGTCGATCGGCATGGTCCGGGCCACCTCCACGATGATGGAGGTGAACATGGTGGCGCCTGCGGGCTTCAGACGGATGGACTTGATCGCCAGCACGCCATGGACGTCCCCCACCAATCCGCGCACGATCTCGGTGGCACCCGCGGGTGCGGCATCGAGCAAGGTGCTCATGGTGCGGGCCCCGAGTTTCCATCCTGCATAGGCGATGAAGCCCGAGACGATGAGGGCGGCAATGGAATCTGCCGCGGGAACACCTGCCCAAACGGCAGCAAGCCCCACCAGCACCACAAGTGAACTCCACATGTCAGAGGAGAAGTGGAGCGCGTCGGCTTCCAGCGCCTCGCTCGACGTCTTTTTTGCCACCCGCTTCAGGGCGCGCGCGCGGTTGTAGTCGATGATGATCGAGCCTGCGATGATGGCGACTGCCCACCATTGGACATCCACGGAATGGCTTTCGCCGCTCGTCAGCCGTGAAATCGCCTCCCAGGCGATCCAGCCTGTGGTGGCATAGAGGAGCCCCGTTTCAACCAGTGCGGCGATGCTCTCGATCTTGGCATGGCCATAATGATGCTCGTCATCGGCGGGCTGGTCACCCCAGCGGATCGCGAAATAGGTGACGATGGTGGCCCCAAAATCGATCAGGCTGTGGATCGCCTCCGACAAGATGCCGAGCGATCCTGTGAACAGGGCGGCGATGAACTTGGCACCTGCGAGCAGGGCACTTGCCCCAATGGAAACCAACGCAACAGACTGCTTTTCGGAGCTGGACATAAGAATGTGTTTACCTTCCGGCCGCTTTCGCCTCAAGCCATACGCTCACAGCATGTGGGCAATCTGTCTCGGCTGTTGCGGACCCGCTATCAGAAATGCTCGTCTTGCGACTCGAAGCAACCATGCCGACCGATCTTTCCACCACGGACTTTTCGCTGCCGCGCCGCGCGGGAGCCTATACCTTCGCGGCCCTGTTCGCGGTGGAATCCTTCGTGCGCTCGCTGAACTCCACGGTGATCTCGCTCCAGGCCTATGACATTCTGGGGGCGGCACAGAAGGTGAGCGTGCTCTCGACCGTCGTTTCGGTCACCGTTCTCTCGGCCACGCTGTTCCTGCCGCATCTCCTGGGCCGGATGCGGCGGCGCTGGGCCTACACGCTGGGCGTCAGCATGATGATGGCGGCGAGTCTCGCACTTGCCAGCCACGTGCTGGAAGGCCAAGCGCTCGGCATGCTGCTGCGGAACCTGGGCGCGGCGGTCATCAACATCACGCTGCAGCTCTACATCATGGAACATATCCGGCGCACGGATCTGGCGCGGTCAGAGCCATTGCGGCTGAGCTTGTCGACCGTCTCCTGGATGACGGGACCGGCACTGGGCGTCACACTCTATGTGAGTTACGGGCCCTGGGGGCCGCAGCTTCTTGCCATTGCGGCAGCGGCGGGGCTGATGGCGCTGTTCTGGTATCTGAAGCTCTCCGATAATGTGAACGCTCTGCCGCCCGGCAATGCGGAGAATTTCAGCGCCCTCAGGAATGTGCGGCGTTTTCTGGCGCAGCCACGGCTCAGGCTTGCCTGGTTCATCGCCTTCGGGCGCTCGTGTTTCTGGACCACCTTCTTCATCTATGGCCCGCTGCTGCTGGTGGAGGCGGGGCTCGACAAGCGGGTGGGCGGTTTCATGATTTCTGCGAGCCAGGCGCTTCTGTTCACCGCCTGGATCGCTGGCCGCTTTGCGCAACGCTACGGGGTGCGGAGCGTGCTGGCCTGTGCCTTCGCGCTGTGCGCGGCGGCATCACTCGGGGCAGGGCTTGCAGGAACGGCATCACCTTACCTCGCCATCGGCTTCCTGCTGCTGGGTTCGGTTTCGGCCTCAGCGATTGATGGCGTGGGCGGTATTCCGTTCCTGCGCGCGGTCCGCCACCATGAGCGCCAGCAGATGGCGGCGGTCTACCGCACCTATATCGACTGCTCGGAACTTATCCCCGCCTTCGTCTTCGCCATTGCACTTTTGTGGTTCCCGATCGGCGCAGTGTTCGTCATCCTTTCTGCCGCGCTGGCGGCAGCGGGTTTCGTTGCCTGGCGGCACCTTCCGAAATCTCTCTGAGGCCTGTCATGAAGCCATTTTACTTGACGAGCCGGAGCCCCTCGCGCAACACAAAGTAAAACAAACCACGGGGGAGGGACGAATGCCGCAGAACATCGTCATCGGTCACAGGCAACTCATGGCGGAAGCCGAGGCCGAGGTTGAGAGCATGCCGGTTGCTGACGCGATTGCCGTTCTTGGCCAGCCCAATGTTGCGATCATCGACATTCGCGACCCGCGGGAGATCGAGCGTGAGGGCCGCATTCCGGGTTCCTTCCACGCCCCGCGCGGCATGCTGGAGTTCTGGGTGGACCCGGAAAGCCCCTACCACAAGCCGATCTTCGCTGAAGAGAAGACCTTCATCATCCACTGCGCCTCCGGCTGGCGCTCGCTTCTGGCCACGCAGGTGCTGCAGCGCATGGGGTTGAACCCGGTGAAGAACCTCAAGGGCGGCTTCGCGGCGTGGAAGGAAGCAGGTGGCCCGGTGGAGGCCGTTGAAAAGAAATGAGCAACATCCACCTCGTCATCGGCAACAAGAATTACTCCTCCTGGTCACTCCGGCCCTGGATGGCGCTCAGCATGGCGGGAATTCCCTTTCGCGAAACGGTGATCCCCCTCGACACGCCCGAAACGGCAGCCCTGATCGCGGAGCATTCGGGCGCGGGCCGTGTTCCCGTGCTGCACCATGGGCGCCAGGTGGTGTGGGAGTCCCTCGCCATCATGGAATATCTGGCGGAGCTCTTCCCTGAAAAGCACCTCTGGCCCAAGACCTCCTCCGCGCGCGCCGTTGCGCGGGCCGTTTCGAATGAAATGCATGCGGGCTTCTCGGCCCTGCGCAATGCCTGCCCGATGAACATCAGGCGTCCGCCCAGACCTGTGCCGATGAGCGAGGCCGTCAACCGGGACGTGGCCCGCATTGAGCAGTTGTGGCGGCATTGCCGGAGCAAATTCGGCAAGGGCGGAAAATTCCTCTTCGGCCGCTTCTCCATTGCTGACGCCATGTATACGCCCGTGGTCTCGCGCTTCGAAACCTTCATGGTGCCGGTGGCGGAAGATACCCGCGCCTATATGGACGCCGTTCTAAACACCCCCGCCTTCACCTCCTGGCGAGAAGCAGCGCTGAAGGAAAGCTGGATCGTCCCGTCTGACGAAGTAGACTAGCTCTCAAGCAAAGGTCTTCCAAATCTGCCAGGCCGAGATGGCGCAGATCGTCACGCCCGCCGCAATCATCAGCGGCGTCCGCGGTGCGACTTGCAGAAGCCAACCGGCAAAGAGGGCCGACGGAATGCCGCCGATCACCAGCCCCGCGACGGCCGCGAGGTGATTGGCGGGCCCATTCGCCTCATGCCACATGCCCAGCACCGCGGTTGCTGCGAAAGCCGAAATGATGGTGCAGGTAACCACGAACTGCGCAGCATTCACTGTGCCGACGACGAAGCGGGGTGCCGCACCCGCACCGATGAGGCTCGAGGTGACGACCAGTCCCCAGCCGCCCCCGTCGAAAGCGTCGAGGAAGCCGCCCACCGTTCCAACGGGCGCCACGAATGCGCCTGACGGCGTCTTCTTCACGGCGGGCATGGTGCCGCGCCAGATGATGATGAGGCCCATGAGGAAGAGATAGGCAAACATGTAAGGCCGCGTCGCGCCGGGCGGAACGCTGATGAGGAGCATGGCGCCCAACACCCCGCCAATGGCACCCGCGATGCTGAGGATGACGAGAAGCCGCCGGTCCACATTGCCGTTGTAGATATGGGAAAGTCCTGAGGCGGCGGAGGTGAAGATCTTGGAGCCATTGACGCTGGCGGAGGTGTGGGCGGGAGCCACACCCGTGGCCAGCAGCACCGTTGAGGCGATGATGCCATAGCCCATGCCCAGCGCGCCATCGACGATCTGCGCAAAGAAGCCGACGGTGGCAAAGAGAAGGAAGTCGCTGGCCCAGGAATTCATCGCGGGACTATAACCGGCTTTTGGCGATTTGCACCGGGCCGGCCGGGCAGTTTTTTACGTAACTTAGTTCCTTTGGACCGGCCTGAGCCCGCTAGTGGCGCGCAGCCGCCGGCACGGTGATCGTTTCGCCATTGTGTGACCAATGGATGCCGCACTCGGTCTTGCCTGACCCCGCCCAGCGACCGGCACGCGGGTCAGCGGCAGAACCGCCAGGCGTGGTGCAGGGCTCGCAGCCGATCGAGAAATAGCCGATCCCCGTGAGCGGGTGGGCGGGCAGGTCATGCGCCGACATATAGGCCCCGATGTCCAAAGCGGAAAATCCGGCGAGCGGCTCCACCTTGAGGCGTCCATCAGTGATCGCCAGGAAATCGAGCGTGGCCCGCGCCGCGCCATGGTAGCGCTTGCGGCCCGAGATGGTGACGTCATAGCCTTCAAGCGCCTTCTGCAGCGGCAGCGTCTTCCGGATGTGGCAGCACTGGTCCGCATTCAGCGTGTGAAGCTTGCCTTCCGCATCCTGACTGGCCAGATCCGCTGGATCCGGAGCAATGGTGCGCACGCCCGTGAGACCCAGCCGGTCGATCAGCATCGCGCGGTAGGAGAGCGTTTCCCAGAAATGCTTTCCCGTATCGAGGAAGATGATAGGCGTTGCCTTGTCGACCTCGGAAACCATGTGCAGCAGCACGGCCGATTCCGCGCCGAAGGACGAGACCACGGCAGCGCGGCCGGGAAAGTCCCTGAGGATCGGCCCCAGCAACTGCTGGCCTTCGAGGCCCGCGTAGCTTTCAAAGATGAATTTGTCCACGGCGATTTATCCAGCGTGCGGCTGCTCGAGCCAGGGCTCGGCATCGGTGTGGCGCTCGGTCCAGATTTCGGCTTCGTTCGCACGTCGGAACAGTCCGCGCTGATAGGCAAGGGACATCTGGTGCGAAGCCTTTTGCCAAGTCTCGAGCGGAAAGCGCTCGCCGATCTCGAAAGAGTCAAAGCCCACCTGCAGCATGAACTGCAGCTGATCGGGCAGTACATTGCCGGTAGCGCGGAGTTCGCCCTTGTAGCCCATCTCGCGGAGGCTGCGGGCAATCGAATAGGCCCGGCCATCGTTGAAGGCGGGAAAGGGCAGCACGATCAGCGACAGGCGGGGCAGCATGTTGGCGAGTGATTCCGGCTTGTCCGTGTTGCTGAAGCGAAGGCCCAGCCTGCCCGGCCTGCTGGAAAGCGTGTCCCAGTCCGTCTGAAGGCGCGCAAATGGAACGGAGACGTCGCCGGCGGCGGGCAATTCGCCCTCAGCCTCGGCGTGCGTCCAGCTATCCGGCACAAGCACGTTATTCTTAAGCAGTGGCATAGAGTGCCTCCTTGAAAGGCTTGGGCCCAACACGGCGGTAGGCGGCAAGGAATTCCTCGCCGGGTTCGCGCAGTGCCAGATAGGTGTCGAGGATGGTTTCGATGGCGTCAGCCACCTCATGTCCGGCAAAGCCTGGTCCCAGGATGGTGCCGATCGAGGCATTCTCCGCGGAGGAGCCGCCGAGCGTGATCTGGTAGAATTCCTCGCCCTTCTTGTCGAGGCCGAGGATGCCGATATGGCCCACATGATGATGGCCGCAGGCATTGATGCAGCCCGAGATGTTGATCTTGATCCTGCCGATTTCATCCTGCTTGGCGGAATCCGCGAATTTGCGCGAGATCGACTGCGAAATGGGAATGGAGCGGGCGGTTGCCAGCGCGCAATAATCGAGGCCGGGGCAGGCGATAATGTCGCCCGCGAGCCCGTAATTTGCGGCGGCGAGATCGGCCTTCTCCAGTGCCTGCCACACGGTGAAGAGATCATCCTTCTTCACATGCGGAAGCACGATGTTCTGGGCATGGCTCACGCGCAGCTCATCGAAGCCGTAACGCTCTGCCAGATCGGCCATCACGCGCATCTGCTCCGAGGTGGCGTCACCCGGAATGCCGCCGTCCGGTTTGAGCGAGACGTTGACGATCGCATAGCCATCCACACGGTGTGGCCCCAGATTGTTCTTGGCCCAGCGTGCAAAGGCTGGGTGTTCGAGCTTCGCCGTCTCGAAGCTTGCAGACCAGCGCGGCAGCTTTTCGAATTCGGGGGCGGCGAAATAGGCGGCGATGCGGGCGAGCTCACGCTCCTCGACTTCGGTTGAAGGGTGGGGCCTTCTGGCATATTCGGCCTCGACCTCTTCCTTGAACTTTGCAGCCCCGATCTCGTGCACCAGGATCTTGATGCGCGCCTTGTACTTGTTGTCGCGCCTGCCATAGAGATTGTAGACGCGCATGATGGCTTCCAGATAGCCCACCAGCTCATGCTGGGGCAGAAAGTCCCGCACGGTCACGCCCACCATGGGCGTGCGGCCCAGGCCGCCACCCACGATCACTTCCCAGCCGATGGTTCCATCCGCAGCCTTGTGCAGGCGGAGGCCAATGTCATGAACCTTTACTGCGGCGCGGTCGTTGGGCGCACCCGTCACCGCGATCTTGAACTTGCGCGGCAGGAAGGAGAATTCAGGGTGGAGCGAAGACCACTGCCGCAGCAGTTCTCCCACTGGGCGCGGGTCGGCGATTTCATCGGCAGCAGCGCCCGCCCAGTGGTCCGTCGTCACATTGCGGATGCAATTGCCCGAGGTCTGGATCGCATGCATCTCGACGTCTGCCAGCGCGTCCAGAATGTCGGCTGTTTCTTCCAGCTTTATCCAGTTGAACTGGATGTTCTGGCGCGTGGTGAAATGGCCGTAGCCCTTGTCCCATTTGTCTGCAATCAGCGCCAGCTGGCGCATCTGCCGGCCCGACAGCGTGCCATAGGGAATGGCGATGCGCAGCATATAGGCATGGAGCTGCAGGTAGAGGCCGTTCATCAGCCGCAGCGGACGGAATTCATCCTCGGTCAGCGCATCCGACAGGCGGCGCTCCGCCTGGTTGCGGAACTGGTTGGTCCGTTCACGGACGAACTGGTGGTCGAACTCGTCGTAGCGGTACATCGGTCTTACTCTCCCTCAGGTGCGGCAAAGCCTGCACCCTTGCCTTCGGCCTGCTTGCCGAGGTCCAATCTCACGGTTGGGCCCAGGGCCCGCATGCGCTCACGGATATGGGCTGCGCGCACGCGCCCATTGAGGCGCTCGGCGTCGATCAGATAGGAGCCCGTCACCACCGTCTTGCGCTCGTCCTCGCGGGCGCGGGCTTCCAGCGCCGCGGCGGCCTGGGGTTCCAGCGCCAGAACGGCCTCGTCGATCACTTCGCTCCAGCCGCCGGAGCGCGTGAGGAAGACGGCGATCCCGTCCCTCAGGCGGTTGGCGGTGACAAGTTGGCCTTTCTCGGGCGTGGTCATGATGCAGCTCTCAAAAATTCTTCACGAATGTCTTCGCGGACGGGAAAGGGAACGGGCTCCACGGCTTTTGGCTGAGCGACGGCGGGCATGGTTTCGAAGGCAATGCCTTCGGCCGCGACCGAAACCGTTTCCTCAAGCGACGGTTCGCCGGCGGAAAGCCGGACGGCGAGCTTGCCGGCCCTGGCTTCCGCAATCAGCAGATCGGTCGCACCATCATAAAGCTCGCCCTTGACGGCAATCCGGACGGCATCGCGCCGCGCCATTTCGAGGATGGCGGCAGGCACATGCGCGTCATGGATGATTACATCCGCCTCATGCAGCTTACGCTGCGCCTTGATGGTGAGCAGTTCCGGGTCTTCCGAGCCCAGCCCCACAAAGGCGACGCGGCCCTGAGCCGGCTGCGCTTCCTCCGCAAAGAGGTTTTCGACACCGGCCAGATAATTGCAGGATTGGCCCGCCAGGAAAGCCTCGCGCACATCGCCGAAGAAGAAACGATACCAGAAGGAGCGGCGCTGGCTGCCAGGCGGAATGGCGCCCGCCACGCGTTCGCGCAAGGCGGCGGCGGCGCGGGCGAGATCTCCCAGCCCTTGCGGCAGCATCGCATCGATCCGGGCGCGGAGGCCCTGGCCCAGGATTGGGGCGGTCCCTTCGGTGCCGATTGCCACCACGACGGGGCTGCGGTCCACGATCGAGGGCACGATGAAGGTTGAAATGTCAGGGTTGTCGACCGCATTGACGGGAATGCCCAGTGCCTGCGCGTCCTCTGCAACCCGTGCATTGAGGGCGGGATCGGCCGAATAGACCAGTGCCGCGCCTTCGAGCAGGCCCGCATGATAGCCGCGGGATATCCAGTTCACCCGGGCGAGTCGTGCGAGTTCCGGGTGAAGCTCAGGGGCAATGACGTTGATGTGGGCGCAGGTCTTCATCAGCAGGCGGATCTTGCGCAGGGCTTCCTCGCCGCCGCCGATGACGGTTACGGGCCTGTCCTTCAGATCGATGAAGATGGGAAAATAGCGCATCCCGGCTGCTCCCTTTGCTCTCGCGTTCGCTGTTCCAAACGTTCGGTCTTCCGTACAGGTCCCACCGGAAACACACGATTTCGTTTGAACTACGGAACGAAAACGCGCTATCACGGGATCCAAGGAACACCCAACCAAGGTGTTGTTCGTTTTAACGAACAACAGTTCTAAGTTCAGGACGACGAAATGTCAACGCGTCGCGGCAGGAAAAACCCACCCTCACAGGACTTTGATCCGACACCGTCTTTAGGGATCACCATCCAGCGGTTGCGCAAGGCCTACAACATGTCCCTGGGGGACTTGTCTGAGCAATCTGGGGTCGCAAAGTCGATCATTTCCCAGATCGAGCGGAACGAGACGAACCCCACGCTGTCGACGGTCTACCGGCTTTCCCGGGCGCTCGACACGACGATTGACGAAGTTCTCCGCACCAAGGGCGCGCAGGTGTTCCTCGAGCATCAGACGAAATCTGGGGTGCCCATTCTCGAAAGCCAGGATGGGCTCTGCCGGCTGGCCATTACGGGCCCCCTGAACCTGGTGGACCAGGTGCAGTTGTACGATTTCCGGGCCAAGACCGCGGGCGTTCTTGAATCAGACCCTCACCCGCCGGGCACCGTTGAGCACCTCTATATTCTGGCAGGTGAGCTCGATGTGACCTCGGGGGACGATACCAAGCGCGTGAAACTCGGCGAGACTCTGCGGTTCCGGGGCGACCTGCCGCACAAGATCGTCAATGTCGGCGAGGGCGAAGCGCATGCCACCATGATGCTGGTGCTGCGGCAGCTCGGCGCCGGGGATTCCCCTTCGAACTAGACCGCAGGAAAGAAGGGGAACAATGCGCAGGAAGGTTGTTCTCACGCCGGAACTCATTGCGCTGGTCGAGCGCAAGGTGCCGCAAGATCATCTGCCGCCCGATCCTGACCGCGAGCCGATGCGCGATGAAGATTTTACCGAATATGTCACGACAATTCTGCAGCAGCACGGGCCGGGCCCAGTCCACATCTTCGCCTATGGCTCGCTTCTGTGGAATCCCGGCTTTGACTTCGACGCACGCATTCCGGCCCGGCTGAGGGGTTGGCACCGCGCCTTCTGCATCAAGCTGTCGCGCTTCCGCGGCTCGCCCGAGCAGCCGGGGCTGATGCTCGCTCTCGATCATGGCGGCTCGTGCAAGGGCGAGGTCTTCCTCATTCCCGAGGCCTCGGCTGCAACGGAGCTTGAGAAGCTGCTCCGCCGCGAAGTGCCGTTCCGCCGCATCGCCAGCGCCTGGCGCTGGGTCGATGTGGATATGGAAGGCCGCCGCCAGCGGGCACTCACCTTTTATGCCGGCATGCGGCGCGACCGTTTCTATGTGAATCTGCCGCTCCATGCCCAGGCCCATATGCTGGCGCGGGCGGCGGGCTTTGGCGGCTCCGGTGCGGCCTATCTCCACTACACCGTGGCGAAGCTCGAGGAACTCGGCATCCACGATACCTATCTCTGGGAGTTGCAGCATCTGGTGGCGGCAGAAATCAACGGGCTCTCACGCGAGCGAAACTGAGCCGTTGGCATGCCTGGTGATCCGCCCCGCCAGCGCCAGCTCAAGGAGGAGGGCCGAAAGCGTTGCCGCTTCGATGCCGCTTTCCCGCACCAGATCATCGGTATCGATGGGAGAGGGCGAGAGAAGCTCAAAGTAGCCGGCGCATGTCCGCCTGATCGGGCTCACGCGGCGCAATGGGCTCCGGCTCTGGTTCAAAGAAATCCATCTGCGGCGGCCGGCGCGTGGCACCCAGTGCATCCAGCACGTCCCGCGCACTCATCAGCAACGTAGCGCCATCGCGGATCAGCCGGTTCGTTCCCTCGCAGCGGGGGTCCAGCGGCGAGCCCGGCACTGCAAACACCTCCCGGTTCTGGTCGGCCGCATAGCGCGCGGTGATCAGCGAGCCTGAGCGCATGGCGGCCTCCACCACGACCAACGCGCGGGCGATGCCGGAAATGATGCGGTTCCGGCGCGGGAAGAAATCGGCCTTGGGTTCCGTCCCCGGCACCTGCTCCGAGATGATCACCCCGCGCGTGCCGATCGCTGCATGTAGCGCCTGGTTTTCGGGCGGGTAGACGACGTCGATCCCGCCGGCGATCACGGCGATGGTGCCGGTCTCGAGTGAGGCCTCATGCGCCGCCGTGTCAATGCCGCGCGCAAGCCCCGAGACGATCACATGGCCCGTCACACCAATGTCGCGGGCGAGCTGACGGGAGAATTTCCGGGCGATGGCGGAAGCATTGCGGGCGCCGACGATGGCAACACCGCTCTTCGCCAGAAGCGCCATGTCGCCCTTGGCGCAGATGATGGGGGGTGCCGTATCCGTCTCCCGCAGCAGGGCGGGGTAGTGGGGCTCGGTCATGCCGATGAAACGGGCGCCTATCGCATCGGCCCTGGCAATCGCCTGTTCGGCCATGTCGCGCCCATAGATCCGCGGCGGGCGGCTGAGGCCCCCCTTGCGCGTCAGGTCCGGCAAGGCGTTCAGCGCCGCGGAGGCGGTGCGAAATCGTTTGAGAAGCGCTTTGAAGGTGGAGGGCCCGACATTTTCACTCTTCGAGAGGCGGAGCCAGTCACGGCGCTCCTCGTCGCTGAGCGGGCCCGCCGTCATGCAGGCTTGGACTTACCGATGCGCGGTTCCTCGCCCTTGAGGATGCGCGCGATGTTGGCCCGGTGGGTGATGAAAACCGCTGCCCCCATGATCGCTGCCGGCAGCACCAGATCGAACTGGCCCAATGCATAGGCAGCGAGCGGCGAGACGAAGCTCGCGCTGAGGGCGGAGAGGGAGGACATGCGGAAGACCAGCGCCATCACGATCCACACCGCAATGAAAATCAACCCAAGCGGCCAGTAGAGGCCGAAGAGCACACCGATGGAGGTGGCCACCCCCTTACCGCCCTTGAAGCCCAGCCACATGGGGAAGAGATGCCCGAAGAAGGCTGCAAGCCCGGCGAGGATTGCAGCCTGCGGTCCGAAGAGCCATCCCATCAGCAGGGCAGGGACCGTTCCCTTCAGCGCATCGAGAATGAGGGTGAGTGCTGCCACCTTCTTGTTGCCGGTGCGCAGCACGTTGGTGGCCCCGATATTGCCGGAACCGATGGTGCGAATGTCACCCAGCCCCGCCGATTTGGTGAGGATCAGCCCGAAGGGGATGGTGCCGCAGAGATAGCCGAACACCAGCGATATAATCATGTCGAGGGCGGAACCCATCAGTCACCCATGCACTCAGTTCAAACATCCGTATACGAACCATTCTCTCCCCCTCCCCACAAGGGGAGGGGAACCGGGAAAGAAGGATCGTTGCCGTCCGTCATTCCCGAACGTAAGCGTAAACGCTCTCGCCCGCAACGATGGTTTCGACGGCGCGGCCTTCCAGCGTGCGGTGCTCGAAGGGGGAGTTCTTGGCACGCGAGCGCAGGCTTTCCTCCTCCACTGTCCAGGACAGCGTGAGGTCAACGAGCGCAAAATCTGCAGGTGCTCCCGGGGCCAATCGGCCAGTCTCGAGCTTCAGGATTTCCGCGGGCTTGGAGGACATGGCCTCAACCAGCCGGGAGAGGGGCATGCCTTCATTGTGGTGAAGCCCGAGTGCGGCGGACAGCATGGTCTCGAGGCCGACGGCGCCATAGGCGGCCTCCGCGAAGGGAAGCCGCTTGGTATCGGCACTTTGCGGGTCATGGCCGGAGACAATCACGTCAATCGTGCCATCCGCCACGGCTGCCACCAGCGCGCGCCGGTCATCCTCGCTGCGCAAAGGCGGCGAGAGTTTGAAGAAGGTGCGATAGGCCCCGATGTCATTTTCGTTCAGCACCAGATGATGGACGGAGACGCCGCAGGTGACAGGCAGGCCCCTGGCCTTGGCCGCCCGCATCACCTCAACCGAAAGCGCGCTTGATATTTGCGAAGCGTGGTAGCGGGCACCTGTCATCTCCACCAGGCGCAGGTCGCGCTCCAGCATGATCACTTCCGCCATGGCGGGAATGCCAGAAAGCCCCAGCCTGCTCGCGGCCTCGCCTGCATTCATGACGCCGGAGGACAATGCCGGCTCCTCCACATGCTGGACGACCAGCATGTCAAAATCCTTGGCATAGGTGAGGGCGCGGCGGAACACATTGGCGTTCACCAGCGCCTTGGTGCCCTCGGTGATGGCGACGGCACCGGCCTCCTTCAGAAGCCCGATCTCCGTCATCAGCTCACCGCCGATGCCCTTGCTGATCGAGGCCATGGGCGCCACCCGCACGGATGCGGTATCGCGCGCGCGCCGCATGATGAAGTCGACAATGGCCGCATCATCGATCACGGGCTGCGTATTGGGCATGACGATCATAGTCGTCACACCGCCTGCCGCTGCTGCTTCCGACGCACTCGCCAGCGTTTCGCGGTATTCGGTTCCCGGCTCGCCCGTGAACACCCGCATGTCGATCAGGCCCGGAATGAGGGTGAGGCCCTGGCAGTCGATTACGGCAGCGCCAGAGCCTACGCTGTCGCGCGTCACCTTGGGGCCTACATCCAGGATCCAGCCATCATCGATCAGTATGCCGCCGCGGCCCGCAAGGCCTTGGGCAGGGGCCACGATTTCGGCATTCACATAGGCCCGGCGGCGCGCATGGGGCTTTGTTGGACTCTTCACGCGTTGCCTCCGCCGGGAATGTTGCGGGAGAGAGCATCGAGCACCGCCATGCGCACGGCGACACCCATTTCCACCTGTTCGCGGATCACCGATTGAACGCCATCGGCCACGTCCGAGTCGATCTCGATTCCGCGGTTCATGGGGCCAGGGTGCATCACCATGGCATCAGGCTTGGCGAGCTTCAGCTTCTCTGCGTTGAGGCCGTAGAAGCGGTAATACTCGCGGATCGAAGGCACGAAGGCCCCCGTCATCCGCTCCAGCTGCAGGCGCAGCATCATCACCACGTCAGCCCCTTTGAGGCCCGTTTCCATGCTGCGGTGTACCTCGACGCCGAAATTGTCGATGCCGGAGGGAAGCAGGGTGGAGGGTGCCACGACCCGCACCCGTGCCCCCAGCTTGTTCAGCAGATGGATGTTGGAGCGCGCCACGCGCGAATGCAGCACGTCACCGCAGATCGCCACGGTAAGGCCCTCGAAACTCTTCTTGTGGCGGCGGATCGTGAGGGCATCCAGAAGTGCTTGCGTGGGGTGCTCATGCTGGCCGTCCCCTGCATTGATGACGGCGCAGGAGACTTTCTGCGCCAGAAGCTCCGCTGCCCCTGAAGACTGGTGGCGCACCACCAGAAAGTCCGGCTGCATGGCGTTGATGGTCATCGCCGTGTCGATCAGCGTTTCGCCCTTGGAGACGGATGAGGTGGCAACCGCCATGTTCATCACATCCGCACCCAGCCGCTTTCCGGCAATCTCGAAGGAGCTTTGGGTCCGGGTTGAGGCTTCGAAAAACAGGTTCACCTGGGTGCGCCCCTGAAGCACCGGCTGCCGCTTGTCGGTCTGGCGGCTCACCTCGACATAGCGTTCGGCCAGGTCGAGGAGGCGGATGGCTTCAGGAGGGGAGATATCGTCGATGGCCAGCAGGTGCTGGCGTTTGAGGAGCGGCGGGCGGGCTTCGCGTGTCATCAAAACCGGGTGTGTAAGCACAATTGCCGTGGCCCGCAAGCGCCATGTGGCCCCCTGTGCACAAGCCTCAGGTGGTTGCGCCCGCCAGCCACAGCACGAGCGGGATGGTGAGGGCGGCGGCAATGACCTGCATGGTCAGAATATTGGCCACCATGGGCGCGTCTCCCCCCATCTTGCGGGCCAGAACATAGGCGCCTGAGCCCGTGGGCACCGCCGCACAGAGAAGAGCCACCGCGAAGGCCTGGCCGTGAACGCCCATCAGCCACAGTGCGCCTGCCATCAACGCCGGCATGGCCAGCAGTTTCAGCACGGTGGCGGCTGCAATCGGCGGCCAGGCTTTCACCACGGAGCCCAGTTGGAGCCCCGCACCCACGGTCAGAAGGGCAAGGCCCAGGGCGCCCCGGCCGATCATGTCCAGAACCTGCAGCGCCATGCCCGGCACGTGAAGGCCCGAAAGCTGCCAGGCAACACCCCCCAATGAAGAGAAGACAAAGGGATTCTTCAAAATGGACAGCAGCAGCTTCCCCGGCTCCACATAGGTTTCATGGGCGAAGCGGGCCATGACGATGACGCAGAGGATGTTGAGGAGGGGCGTCATCGCCGCCGCGCTGACGGCACCCAGGGATAAGGCCTCCGCCCCGAAGAGCAGGGGGATGATGGCAAAGGCAATGAAGGTGTGCCAGCGCGCGGCACCCTGAACGAGGCTGGTGAATTGCGGCCCGTCAATCTTCAGCACCGCCATCACCGGCCGGTTCAGCAGAACGAGGAGGCCGATCATGGCAATGACCGCAATCGCCATGGCGCCCGCCATCTGCAGCACCGGAACATTGGCGAAATCCGCCGCGGCGATTTCCTTGAAGATGATCGCCGGAAACAGCACGAAATAGCAGAGGTGGTCGAGCCCGGCCCATTGCGCCGTATCAATCACCTCGAAGCGGCGCAGCGCATAGCCCACCAGAATCACGATGAAGACCGGCAAAAGGGCGAGGAAAATCGTGGTCATCTGAGAGAGTCGAGTGCCGCTTGCAGGATCCAGGCGGCGGCCAGCTTATCGATCACTTCCTCCCGCCTCGCGCGGGAGGCATCGGCTTGGATCAGCATCCGCTCCACCGCCGCAGTTGACAGCCGCTCATCCCAATAGACCACGGGGACGGGCGAGAGCCTGGCGAAGTTGCGCGCAAAGGCCCTGGTCGACTGGCACCGCGGGCCTTCCGTTCCATCCATGTTGATGGGCAGGCCCAGCACGATCAATCCGATATTCTCCGCCGCGATGATCGCCAGCAGCCGCTCCGCATCCTGGGTGAATTTCTTCCGGGCAATGGTCTCGATGGGGGTTGCGATCATCCGCGTCCGGTCGCTGGTGGCAACACCGATTGTCTTCGACCCCAGGTCGAGCCCCATAAGCCGCTTGCCGGCGGGAATGGTGGCAATTGCTTCGCGGAGGGAAAGATCAGCTTCGGCCATGGCGTCCCTTTACCCTTTCCTTGCGGCCAAGCAAGCAAACCTCCCACCCTTCCGTGATCCCGGCGGAGGCCGGGATCCAGCTTTCCTCACGCCGCGCCGCCCAAAGCGGGACCCCGGCCTACGCCGGGGTGACGGACCTGAAAACTGAGGAAGCGAACTTGCCAATATGTAGCAAGCAGCCGATCATGCGGACCTCACATCTGGAGTGCCTTCCATGAAGATCACCTATCACGGCCATTCCGCCTTCCGGGTGGAAACGGGCAATGCCGTCATCCTCGTTGATCCGTTCTTCACGGGAAACCCGGCCGCCAAAACCACCTGGCAGGAGGCCTGCCGGGGCTGCACCCATCTGCTGCTCACCCATGGCCATGGCGACCACACGGGCGACTCGCTTGAGATCCTGAAGGAGACCGGCGCGCTGCTCGTTTCCAATTTCGAGATATGCTCCTGGCTCAACGCCAAGGGCATCGACAATTACAGCCCCGGCAACCATGGCGGGCGGATCGTTTTTGACGATTTCGACGTGATCTTCACCAACGCCTGGCATTCCTCTTCGGACATGGTGGCGGGAACGCCGGTCTATCTCGGCAATCCATCGGGCTTCGTGATCGAGGCAAAGCGCGAACATGGCAACACGCTCTACATCTCCGGTGACACCGGCCTCTCGCTGGACATGAAGCTCATCCAGGAGCTGTACCGGCCGGACATCGGCATCCTTCCCATTGGGGACCGTTTCACCATGGGTGCGGACCAGGCGGCCTATGCCTGCCGCAACTTCTTTGATTTCAAGGCGGTGATCCCCTGCCATTTCGGCTCCTTCAAGGGATTCGTGGCCGATGATGCCTCGTCCTTCCTCAAGGCCATGGGGCCGGATGCCGCGAAGGTTAAGGTAATGGCCGCAGAAGAAACGGTGGAATTCTGATGGCAAAGAAAGCCGAACGCCCCGTAGGCCCGATCGTCGATCCGCTGCCGCCCGGCTCCAAGCCCGACATGCGGCCCCTCCACGGCCGCTGGGTGGTGCTGGAACCCGTCATCGCCGCCACCCACGCGAAGGATCTCTACGACAGCTTCAAGGACAGCGACCCCAGTGGCGATGTCTGGACCTATCTGGGCTACGGCCCCTGGCAGAGTTTCGAGCAGTTCGAAGGCTGGCTGAAGGAGCGCGAAGCGTCGCGGGACCCGTGGTTTTATGCCTTCATCCGCCGCGATACGGGCAAGGCCTGCGGCATGGGCTCGTTCATGCGCGCTGATGCGCCCAATGGGGTGATCGAGATCGGCCATATCTGGATGTCCCCCGGCCTGCAGCAGACCCGGGAGGCAACCGAGATTATCTTCCTGATGATCCGTCACTGCTTCGATGACCTGGGCGTGCGCCGCCTGGAATGGAAATGCGACGCGCTCAACGCGCCCTCCCGCAAGGCGGCGGAGCGTTTTGGCTTTGGATTCGAAGGCATTTTCCGCCAGCACCTGATCGTCAAGGGGCGGAACCGGGATACCGCCTGGTTCGCCATGCTGGACAAGGACTGGCCCCGTATCCGGGCCGGTTTCGAGCGCTGGCTCAGGCCTGAGAATTTCGACGAAAAGGGCCGCCAGAAAGCCAAGTTGCAGGTGGCCTGAGCGGGTGCTATTCCGCGCCTCGACGAAGCTCAAGGACTGGAAACGGAATGTCGGTCGATCAGACAACGGTGAAGCGCGTCGCGCGCCTGGCGCGGCTCAAGGTGAAGGATGAGGACGTGCCGCGGCTTGCGGGCGAACTCAACGCCATCCTCGGCTTCATTGAGCAACTGAACGAAGTCGACGTGGCGAATGTGGAACCCATGACCTCCGTCGTCTCCATGAAGATGAAGATGCGCAAGGACGAGGTGACGGACGGCCACTACCCTGACAAGATCACGGCCAATGCACCTGCCCAGGAGGATGATTTCTTCATGGTGCCGCGGGTGATCGAATGACCAGCCTCACCGCCCTCACCATCGCGGCCGCACGCGACGGCCTGAAGAAGAAGCAGTTCTCCACCCTCGAGCTGACGGATGCCTACCTCGCCGCCATGGAAGCCGCCCGCGTGCTCAACGCCTATATCGTCGAGACGCCCGAGAAGGCCCGTGAGATGGCAAAAGCATCTGATGCGCGCTTGGCAGCGGGCCAGGGCGGGGCGCTCGAAGGCATTCCTCTTGGCATCAAGGATCTATTCGCGACGGAGGGCATTCACACCCAGGCCTGCAGCCATGTGCTGGATGGTTTCAAGCCGCCTTACGAATCAACCGTCAGCGCCAATCTCTGGCGCGATGGCGCGGTGATGCTTGGCAAGCTCAACATGGATGAGTTCGCCATGGGCTCCTCCAATGAGACGAGCTATTACGGCAACGTCATCAACCCGTGGAAGCGGAAGAACTCAAACGCAGCCCTCGTGCCTGGTGGCTCTTCCGGCGGCTCCGCCGCTGCGGTTGCTGCCCATATTTGTGCGGCAGCGACGGCGACGGATACGGGCGGCTCCATCCGCCAGCCCGCAGCCTTCACCGGCACCGTGGGCATCAAGCCCACCTATGGCCGCTGCTCGCGCTGGGGCATTGTCGCTTTCGCATCCTCGCTTGATCAGGCAGGCCCCATCGCGCGGGACGTGCGCGATGCCGCCATTATGCTGAAGTCCATGGCGAGTGTGGATCCGAAGGATACGACCTCCGTCGATCTGCCCGTGCCGGACTATGAGGCCGCCATCGGCCGGCCCATCAAGGGCCTCCGCGTCGGCATCCCCAAGGAATACCGCGTCGACGGCATGCCTGGCGAGATCGATACGCTGTGGGCCAAGGGTGCGGCGTGGTTGAAGGAGCAGGGGGCGGAGATCGTCGAGATTTCGCTTCCTCACACCAAATATGCGCTCCCTGCCTATTACATCGTGGCCCCGGCGGAAGCCTCGTCCAACCTCGCGCGCTATGATGGCGTGCGCTACGGCCTGCGCGTGCGCGGGGACGACATCGTGGATATGTATGAGAATTCCCGCGCCGCGGGCTTCGGCCGCGAAGTGCAGCGCCGCATTCTGATCGGCACCTATGTTCTGTCCGCTGGTTACTACGACGCCTATTACGTCCGCGCCCAGAAAGTCCGCACACTGATCAAGCGCGATTTCGAAGAGGCATGGAACAAGGTGGACGTCGTGCTGACGCCCGCAACCCCCAGCCCCGCCTTCGCACCCGGCGAAATCACCGACCCCGTGCAGATGTATCTGAACGACATCTTCACGGTCACGGTGAACATGGCGGGCCTCCCCGGCATTGCCGTTCCCGCCGGCCTCTCGGCAGACGGCCTGCCGCTGGGCCTGCAGCTGATCGGCAAGCCCTTCGGCGAGGAAACATTGTTCCAGGCGGCCGCCGCAATTGAAGCAGCGGCAGGGGGATATGCCGCGCCAAAATGGTGGTGAGCCCCGTTTTCCGGGGCACACCCACCAATCATCACCTTGCCCGGGCTTGACCCGGGCATCCTTTTACAACGGCAAAAAAGATGGCCGGGCTAAGCCCGGCCATTGTGAGCGCTGAAAAAATCGCAGTTACTTCGGCTGCGGCACCATGCGCAGATAGGGCTTCAGCGTCTTCCAGCCGCCCGGGAACTTTTCCTTGGCCGCTTCGTCTGAAACGGAAGCCAAGATGATCACGTCCTCACCCTGTTTCCAGTCGGCAGGGGTTGCCACCGACTTTGTGGCGGTGAGCTGGAGCGAATCCACCACGCGGATGATTTCATTGAAGTTGCGGCCCGTGCTCATCGGGTAGGCGACGATGAACTTGATCTTCTTGTCAGGCCCGATGATGAACACGTTACGCACGGTGGCGTTGTCCGCTGCGGTGCGGCCCTTGGCATTGCCGGAGGCGTTGGGGTGGATCATGCCATAAAGCTTTGCCACCGAGAGGTCTTCGTCGCCGATCATCGGATAGTTCACGGAGGCGCCGGTCACGTCCTTGATGTCTTCCTTCCAGCGCTTGTGATCTTCAACCGAGTCGACCGAAATGCCGATCAGCTTCACGCCGCGCTTGTCGAACTCGTGCTTCATCTTGGCCACCGAGCCCAGCTCCGTGGTGCAGACGGGGGTAAAATCCTTCGGGTGAGAGAAGAACACGGCCCAGGCGCCGTCGATGTAATCATGGAACTTCAGGTGACCCTCAGTGGTCTCAGCCTCGAAGTCGGGTGCAATATCGCCAATTTGCAGTGCCATGGTGAGCTCCATCTTATCTGTAGGGCTCGAATATAGCGTAAGGTGCGTTCGTAATAAAGAACATTTCGTACGATAATGCGCTCAACCCGCCTTTGCGGGAATCGCAGAACTTAAGTTAGGTTCAGCCCCACACCGGAGATCAAACAGATCATGCGCTACCTCATATCCTTCCCGACCCTCGCCATCGTCATTGCCGTCTATCTGCTGATGGCCTCCGGAGGTGGCATGTTGCTCGATGGCGATGCCTATTCGATGACGCTCGCCTCTGGCGCCGAAATCACGCTGCGGGGAGGGGACTTCTTCGTGATCGCGGGCCTCGTGGCGCTGTTTCTCGAAATGCTGAAGGCCGCGCGGCCCGGCCGCAGCGCGATACTGGACCACATCCTGTCCACTGCCACCTTCATCGTTGCTCTGGTCTGCCTCCTGCTCGTCAGCTTCGCGGGAACGGCCACCTTCTTCATTCTCACGCTGATGACGCTGATTGACGTGGTCGCGGGCTTCTCCATCTCGCTCTTCGCGGCCAGGCGCGATTTTGCCATTGAGGGTGACCGCTAAAAGGGCGGTTCTTGCATCCGGAGATAGCATGATGTAACGTTACGTCAACTTCTGTTGCGCTGCGGCTGCGTTCAGCCTGCAGTCACAAGGGCGGAAGAGATGTGGAGGCATCATGCTGCGCCGGATTCTCTTCCTCTGTTTGCTGCTGGGTGCTGTGGTGCTCAACAGCCCGGTTCACGCCCAGGAATCGCCCAGCCCCATCGCGGGCATGGGCCATGGGGCCTTGTTCGACAGCCGGGGCCGTCAGCTGGTGCCCACGGACAAACTGATCACCAACGCCATCGCCTGGTATAAGAGCAATGTTTATGCTCGCGCCTCCGCTGAACTTCGGCTCAGCTATGACAGGCAGCTGCGCGAGGCCCGCGCGGCGCGCGCGATGACCGTCAATCAGCAGCTGTTGCTTGAGCTTCGCGCCGTCGAGTGGCTTTACGCGAATGCGCCCGCCCAGCCCGGCGACGATAAGCACCGCCGCGCCCTCAATGCGCTTGCTTATCTGCTCCGCTTCGAGCTTCCGAGGACGGATACAGACGTTCTCGTGCCCTATGCCCGCCCCTTCGCCCTGGGTGCGGATTTCGAGCGCTTCATCCAGCAATCAGGCTTCCGGCCGCCGCTCACGGTCACGCCGCTCTCTGCCACCGTCAACTCCGGCCAGGCCTATATCACCGAGTGCCGGAACAATGCCGTCCCCATTCCGCCGCCCATTGGCGATTCAAGATGGGTGAGCCAGGGCTTCATCCCCACCGACCAGCTCTTCCTCGTGAACACCAGCGTCGAGGTGATGACCTATAAGAGCACCAGCCCCGAGGGCTTGTGCATTGCCTTGCCGCGCTCCAACGACACGAACCCCGCCGATGGGGTGACGGTGGCGCTCGATGGCATCGTCTGCCTGGGCAAGAGAGCGTCTCCGCTCACCGGCAAATCCTCGGCCTGTTTCTGGGACAATCAGATGAACGGTTCCAGCTTTCCGTTCCTCAAGGGCACGAAGATCCCCATCGGCTGGAACGATCCCGCGCAGGTCAGCCCCAACCCGTCTGGAAACTTCATGAGCGGCGGCGCGCAGTTGACCAGCGGCTCAGCTGGCATGTGCAGCGATTGCCATGCGGGGCAAAACCCCTTCATCGTGCACCCGCGCAATCCGGTTCCCCCCAAGCCCTTCGGGCAAGCACAAAACCCCTCTGCGGAGACGGTGTTGGGCAAGCTCGGGAAGCCGCCTCTCAACCTGCCAATGTTCGGGGACACCTGGTATGACCCCATCGTGCTCGCGTCCTGGCCGCAGAACAGGAAGCGCTTGAATGATGCCTATGTGCCCGCCGCTTGTCAGGGCTGCCACACGGCCGGCGGTATGGCCGGGCAATTGCCCCATCTCTCGACGGAGCTGACGGGCTACTGCGACATGGTGCTGGCCAAATCCATTCAGACCGGCCTTCCGCATTCCATGCCGCAGGGCAATCCGGGCAGTGCTGCCAACGATATTGATGTGAAAGCCATTGCCGATCTCACAGCTTCTGCCAGTAATCCCACGCCCTTCTGCGCGATCGGCCCCACGGCTGGACCGTCGGACCGGGGCGATCCGCACATCGTCACCACCAATGGCATTGCCTATGATTTCCAGGCGGCAGGCGAATTCGTGGCCCTGAAGGACGAGGACGGCAGCTTCGAACTGCAGACGCGGCAAAGCCCGGTTACGACCACCTTCACGCCCGGCGCCAATGCCTATACCGGCCTTGCCAGCTGTGTGAGCCTCAATACGGCCGTCGCCTTGAAGCTGGGCAGCCAGCGCGTCACCTATCAGCAAGTGGGACCATCCGCGCGGGACGGGCGCATGGAGTTGCGGATCGGCGGCCGCGTCAAGACGCTGGATCGCGGAACACTCGATCTTGGCTCCGGCAGCTCCATTACGGCGAATGGCGCCGGCAGCCTCACCTTCACCGCGGCAGATGGCACGCGCGTCATCGCCACACCCACCTATTGGCAATCCCAGGGCTATTGGCACATTGTGGTCGAGGTGCTGAACACCACCGCGCGGGCCGGACTCATGGGGCATGTGGCTGCTGGCGAATGGCTGCCACGCGGCGGCGACAGAACGAATTTCGGCGCTATGCCCGCCGCCCTCACCACCCGCTACAAGGTGCTCTACGGAAAATTTGGCGAATCCTGGCGGGTGACGGATCAGACCAGCCTCTTCGACTATCCCGCCGGGCAGTCGACCAAATATTTCACCGACCCCGACTGGCCCTCAACCGCCAATAATTGTCAGAGCACCGTCCTTGCCGCACCGGCCGTGCGGGAGCCCTTGTCCTATGACGTGGCCAAGCAGGCCTGCTCTTCGCTCAACGATAAAGCAGCCCGCGAGCAGTGCCTGTTCGACGTCCAGGTCTTGGGCGATGTGGGCGTCCTCAAAGCCTATAGCCGCAGCCTGGAGCTCCGTGCCGCGGTTCAGGCCGGCATAAGGTGACGGCGCGCGAAGCGCGTGCTGCCGTCACGCCTTGATGCGCTCGCCCTTCGGGTCATAGAAGGCCTGGAACTGAACCTTGGCGGCATAGCGCTTCCAGGCCAGTTCCACCTCCCATGTGCCGCTCTCGATCCACTCGCGCGTCACGCCGTCCGTGTTGTGCACATAGCCCAGACCCAGTGACAGGTTCACCCGGTGCCCCCAGGCGCCCGAGGTGGTGGAGCCCACGATTACGCCATTCCGGTAGATCGGCTCCTCGTGATAGATCATCGGCGCCTTATCGGAATTATCCTCCAGCGCTAGGCAGACGAAGCGCTTGGCCTGCAGCGGATTGGCCTTCTGCTTCACCAATGCCTCGCGGCCAATGAAGCCGCCGGGCTTGTCCCAGGCGACGGCAAAGCCAAGGCCCGCCTCGATAGGCGTGTCCTCGTCGGCAATGTCATGGCCCCAATGGCGGTAGGCCTTCTCGGTGCGGCAGTTGTTCATGGTGTGCATGCCGGCAGGGGTGAGGCCGAACTCTTTGCCTGCCGCCAGCAGCGTCTCGAACACATGGGCCGTGAATTCGGTGGGGATGTAAAGCTCCCAACCCAGCTCGCCCACATAGGTGATGCGGCTCGCCCGCACCCGCGCATAGCCGATCTCGATCTCGCGTGATGTGCCGAAGGGGAAGCCCGCATTTGAAAGGTCTTCGCCCGAGAGCTTTTCCAGCAGCGCGCGGGATTTGGGGCCCATCACCGCGATCATCGGCAGGCCAGACGTGATGTCGGTTGCCACGCAATGCGCGTCCGCCGGCGTGTGGCGCTTGAGCCAGGCCATATCCCGCGTCTGGGGGGCGGCACCTGTCACCACCAGGAACTTGTTCTCCTCGATCCGGGTGACGGTCAGATCCGCCTCAATGCCGCCGCGCTCATTGAGCCATTGGGTGTAGACGATGCGGCCCGGTTCCACATCCACATTGGCGGCTGAAACCCGGTTCAGAACCTTGCAGGCATCCCGTCCTTCGACCGAATACTTGGCGAAGCTCGCCTGGTCGAAGAAGGCGCAATTATTCATGAGCTGCTTGGCTTCGTAATCCGCGCAAGGGAACCAGTTCTGGCGGCCATAGGAATATTCATACTCAGCCTTCACGCCGCCGCGCGCATACCAGTTGGGGCGCTCCCAGCCATTCACCTCTCCGAACACGGCGCCCAGCTCTTTCTCGTAAGCATAAAGCGGCGAACGCCTGACGCCGCGCGCCGTTTCCGCCTGGCGGTAAGGCCAGTGCATGGCATAGAGCAGCCCCAGGCTCTCCGACACACGCTCCCGCACATAGGATTTCACCGACTGGAAAGGGTGGATGCGGCGGATGTCCATGCCGGTCACATCCATCGGCGGATAGCCGTTCTTGATCCATTTGGAAAGAACCAAACCCGCACCGCCAGAAGACTGGATGCCGATCGAGTTGAAGCCCGCCGCCACGTAGACGTTCTTCACCTCCGGCGCTTCGCCCAGGTAATATTTCACATCGGGTGTGAAGCTTTCCGGGCCATTGAAGAACAGCTGGATGCCGGCTGTCTCCAGCAGCGGCACGCGGTTGATGGCATTGGCAAGGATCGGCTCGAAATGGTCCATGTCCTCTGGCAGCGTCACGAAGGCATGTTCCTCGTCAATGCCGCCGCCGCCCCAGGGCTTGGCCTTGGGCTCGAAGGCCCCGACCATCAGCTTGCCCGCATCTTCCTTGTAATAGGTGCATTCATCGGGCACGCGCACCACCGGCATGTTGCGCGCCAATTCGGCAATGGGCTCGGACACGATGTAGAAATGCTCGCAGGCATGGAGCGGAATGTTGACGCCGATGGAGCGGCCCAGATCGCGTGACCACATGCCGGATGCGACCACGATCTTGTCCGCCAGAATGGTGCCGTCCGCCGTCTCGACGCCATAGGCGCTGCCGTTCTTCACCAGCACCCGGGTGACCTTCACATTCTCGAGGATCTTCGCACCCCGGGCGCGGGCGCCCTGGGCCAGCGCCTGGGTCACGTCAATGGGGTTCACCTGGCCGTCCTTGGGCAGGAACACGCCGCCCTTCACATTCTCCATATTGTAGTGCGGCAGCCGTTCGTGAATTTCACCTGTCGAGATCACCTGCACATCAAGGCCGAAGTTCTTGGCCATGGAGGCGCCGCGGACCAGCTCTTCCAGCCGGCCCTCGGTCAGCGCCACGGAGATCGAGCCATTCTGCTTGAAGCCCGTGGCCTGGCCGGTTTCCGCCTCCAGGCCTTCGAACAGGGTGGCTGTGTATTTCGCCAGCTCCGTCAGGTTGCGCGTGGCGCGGAGCTGGCCCACGAGGCCTGCCGCATGCCAGGTGGTGCCGGATGTCAATTGCTTCCGCTCCAACAGCACAACGTCGGTGATCCCTTCCTTGGTGAGGTGATAGGCGATCGAACAGCCGACGATGCCGCCACCGATGATGACGACATCGGCGCGGGCGGGCAGGGACTTGGACATGGGGGCAACTCCGGGTCAGGTGGTGAGCTGATCTATCAGGCCAGGGTGGTAATCCGGAAGCGCCAGACTGTCTCACGGGCGCGGGCCAGCCATTCACCGGTCACAGGCGTGAGGCATTTTCCTTTGCGGGACCCTTCCGTTTCGACTAAATCGTTCGAAACAACGAACGGATCGTTCCATGCATCAGGGTGATATTTCTCCGGCCGAAGCCTATCAGCGGCTCCAGAACAACCCGTCCGCCGTGCTGATTGACGTGCGCACCCAGCCGGAATGGGTGTTCGTCGGCGTGCCCGCGGTGGAGCGCCTGATCCGCCTGTCCTGGCAGGTTTTCCCCTCGATGCAGGTCAATGGCAATTTCGTCGCCGAGGTCGAGCAGATGGGACTGCCGAAGGACGCCGAGATTCTCTGCATCTGCCGGTCGGGCGCGCGCTCGGCCTCGGCCGCCGCGGCTTTGACGCAGGCAGGCTACAGCAATGCCTGGAACGTGGCCCAGGGCTTCGAGGGTGACAAGGACGCAACCGGCCACCGCGCCACGCTCGGCGGCTGGAAGGCCGCGGGGCTCCCCTGGGTCCAGAGCTGAGCAGATCGGGAAAACGCCATGAAGAAGCACAAGTCAGACCCGAAGAGCTGGGGTGACGCCACCAAGCTGGTGCGCGGCGGGCTTGACCGCACCGAGCATGGCGAAACCTCGGAAGCCCTCTTCCTGAATTCGGGCTTCGTCTATGACGAACCCGAAACCGCAGAACGGCGCTTTGCGGGCGAGGATGATGGCTATGTCTATGGCCGCTACGGCAACCCCACCGTCACCATGTTCGAGGAGCGCCTGGCGCTGCTCGAAGGGGCAGAGGCCTGTTATGCGCTGGCCTCTGGCATGGCCTCGGTCTTCGGCGCGCTGGCCTGCCAGTTGAAGGCAGGGGACCACCTCGTGGCCTCGAAGGCGCTGTTCGGCTCCTGCTATCAGGTGATCACCTCGATCCTGCCGCGCTTCGGCATCCGCACCACCTTGGTGGACGGGAGCGATCTTGCCGCCTGGAAAGAGGCGATCACGCCCGAGACCAAATGTGTGTTCCTCGAGACGCCATCGAACCCCACGCTGGACGTGATCGACCTCGAAGCCGTCTGCGGCATCGCCAAGGCAAAGGGTGCGAATGTCGTGGTGGACAATATCTTCGCCACCCCCATCCTGCAGCGCCCGCTGACCTATGGCGCGGATGTGATCGTCTATTCCGGAACCAAGCACATGGACGGGCAAGGCCGCGTCCTGGGCGGCGCCATCGTCTCCACCAAGAAGTTCAAGGAAGAGCAGCTGAAGCCCTTCCTCCGCCACACGGGGCCTTCGATTTCGCCCTTCAACGCCTGGATCCTGCTCAAAGGCCTCGAGACCATGAAGCTCCGCGTCGAGGCGCAGAGTCATGCTGCCCGCAAGGTCGCCGAGGCGCTCGAGGCCATGCCCGGCGTCTCCCGCGTGCTCTACCCGCATCTCGATTCCCACCCGCAAGCCGCCCTTTCGCGCAAGCAGATGACGCTGGGCGGCACCATGGTCACCTTCGAAGTGGATGGCGGCAAGAAGAAAGCCTTCGATCTGCTCCGCCATCTGGGGATCATCGACATCTCGAACAATCTGGGCGATGCCAAATCCCTGATGACGCATCCGGCCTCCACCACCCACCGCAATATCGGGGCGGAGGCGCGGGCCATGATGGGCATCACCGACGGCATGCTCCGCCTCTCTGTGGGTCTTGAGGACACGGATGATCTGATCGGCGACCTGCAGCAGGCGATCGCGACCTGAGTTTCCTTTGCGCCTCGGGGTGAGGGGACGTTGCAAATCGGGTGGATCACGCGCTACTCTAGGTTTCATCACCTCTCACAGGAGTAACCCGATGACCCGTCTCCGCGCTTGCCTGTTCCTCTCCGTCGCCGCGCTGGCGGGCATCGCGTCCCTGCCGGGCATCGCGGATGCCTGCACGCGGGTCTTGTGGAACGACAATGGCTATGCCGTCATGACCGGCAGAACCATGGATTGGCCGGAGAGCACGGAGCCAGTGCTCACCATTTTCCCGCGTGGGTTAGAGCGGGGCGGCGGCAAGGCGGGGGCAGAGGTGATCGTCACCGATAATCCGGCCCGCTGGACCTCCAAATACGGAAGCCTCGTCACCACCATCTACGGGATCGGCACGGCGGATGGCATCAACGAGGCCGGTCTCGGCGCTCACATGCTCTATCTCAACGACACGGATTTCGGCGCGCGGGACGTGTCGAAGCCGGGCCTCCACGCCGGCCTCTGGGCGCAATACCTGCTGGACAATGCCGCAACCGTGGAAGAGGCGCTGAAGCTGTTCGACGGCATCCAGGTCGTCATGGTTGAAGCCAACGGCCACAAGGCCAATGTGCACCTGGCCATCGAGGATGCGAGCGGAGATTCGGCCATCATCGAATTCATCGGCGGAAAGCCCGTCATTCACCATGGCCGGGACTTCGTGGTGATGACCAATGATCCTGCTTATGATCAGCAACTCGCCCTGCTGAAGAACCAGGATTTCTCCAAGCCCTCGAGCACCATGCCGCTTCCTGGCAATGTCAACCCGGTGGACCGTTTCCAGCGCGCCACCTATTATCTGAACCTTCTTCCAAAGCCCAAGGGTGAGCGTGAGGCCGCGGCCGGCGTTCTGGCCATTGCCCGCAACGTCTCCGTGCCCTTCGGCGCGCCCTACAAGGGCTTTGGCATCTACAACACCGAATACCGCACCGCCGCCAATTTGACGGACAAACGCTATTACTTCGAACTGAGCAACAGTCCGAACCTGATCTGGGCCGATCTGTCGCTGGTGAACCTTGACAAGGGCCAGCCGGTGCGGATGCTCAACCCGGACAATATCAACCTGTCAGGAAACGTCATCGCATCCTTCGCACCAGGTCCTGCACCTTTCTGAGATTGCAGCCGTGGCGTGAAGCTACCGTTCTTCAAGATATATCGCGTAATCACAATATATCCGTCACCCCAGCCCGCGCCGGGATGACGGCTGCAAAAAGAGCGATTCCAGATTACGGCCCGAGCCTCTAAGAACCAAGCTCACCGAGTCCAAACTCCGGAGGTCTCTTCAGCCATGGCCATCTTCTCACGCCCCATTCCCGGTCTTCGCTTTGGCTTGAGCCTGCTGTCGTTCGCCGCCTTCACGGGGGGAGGGCTTGCGGCGGAAAGCACCGCGCCGGTGCCGCTCCCCGGCACCATCTCGCCGGAAGCGCGGGCCGTCATCGAATTCCTGAGCAATGCGGGACTGAAGCAGCTGATCGGCCCCGCGCCCACGGACCTCGCCGGCTGGAAAGCGCTCCACGCCGCACAGGAGAAAGCCCTCGAAGAGCCGAACCGCATCGTCCTCGAACAGACGGGTGCCACGCTGGCGGATGACGTGATCGGCGGTGTTCCAGTGCTCGATGTGCGGCCCGAAGGCTGGACGGAAAATGGCCGCGCGCTGATCTATATCCACGGCGGCGCCTTCACGCTGTTCTCGGCGCGCTCCATGGCGGGCCTCGCGGCGCTCATGGCGAAGGCAACGGGCCTCAGGGTCTATTCGATCGACTACACCAACCCGCCCGCTGTGCAGTGGGATAGCGTTCAAGCTCAGGTCGCGGCGGTTCTGGGCGGGCTGGCGGCCAAGGGCCTCACCATGGACAAGGTGGCGCTGTGGGGCGATTCCGCCGGCGGCAATCTCGCCTTGCGCGCCGTGCTCAATCTGCGGGAGCAGGGGGCAACCGTCCCCGCAGCGCTCGTGCTGTTTTCGCCCTGGGGGGATTTGAGCAATTCGGGGGACACGGCCATCACCCTGGCCCATGCCGATCCGACGTTGTCCTATGATGGCCTCCTGGCCAATGCCGCCCGCGCCTATGCCGGTGCGCTCGACTTGAAGGACCCGCGGGTCTCGCCGGTCTATGCGCAGTTCGACAAGGAGTTCCCGCCGACCCTCATCCAGGACGGAACCCGCACCATCGTTCTGAGTGACAGTGTGCGCGTCTACCGCGCCCTGCGCGATCATGGCGTGGACGCGACAATCGATCTCTACGAAGGCATGTGGCACGTGTTCCAGGGTGCACCAGCACCCGAGGCGGCAAATGCGCTGGCGAGTGCCGGTGCCTTCGTCAAGGCCCGTCTCAAATAGCGGCTTTGCGCCCGGACACCCAAATCGACAGCAGCAGGTGGAGCAGCGCGCATGTGGCCGCAATCCCTGCGGCAACGCCCAGGACGGGCAGCCCGCCCCAGGCCAGAAGCTGTGCGGCAACCGCGGATCCGATGGCGATCCCCAGATAGAGCATCGCCGCATTGAGGGCGAGGGCCAGGGCCGCCATCTCGGGCGCCATGGCCACCAGGCGCGATTGCTGCGGCGGCATGAAGCACCAGGCAAAGCTGCTCCACACCAGAACCAGCAGCGCCAGGAGCCAAGGGTTCCACGGCATCACCGAAAACAATGGCAGAAACGCCATATGCGCCACGCACACCAGGATCAGCGTGCGGATTGGCCCAAACCGGTCGCTTAAGAAGCCGCCCACGTAATTGCCACCCACCGCACCAATGCCGAAGAGCACGAAATAGAGGCTGCGGGTTTCGGGACTTAAGCCCGCGGATGTCTCGATGATGGGTCCGAAATAGGTGAACACCACATAGACCGATGCCATCAGCGTGGCGGTGAAGCTGACGGCCAGCATCAGCCGGACATTTGCCAGCGTGCCGAAAATCGCAGTCACGCTGCCCGACGGCACATGGATGTCGCGCGGGATCATCCGTATCAGGACGATCATGCAAATGGCGGTGAGGAAGGAGACCAGGAAGAACGGCGCATGCCAGCCGAAACGGTAGGCCATCCAGGCGCCCAAGGGCACACCCACCACCTGCGCCAGCGTGATGCCGCCGAACACCTGGGCCAGTGCCCTTCCGCGCTGTTCGGGCGCTGTGATGGCCACGGCAACCCCAGCCGAAAGCGGCGTGTACAGAGCCGCACCCAGCGCCACGATCAGCCGTGAGAGCGTCAGAATGGTGAGTGACCCCGCCATGGCGGAGACCAGCGTGCCGATGCAGAACAGCCCCAGGGCAGCGGCCAGCACCGTTCGGCGCCGCATCCGGCCGGTCAGCGCCGCGCCGATGGGCGAGAGCACGGCATAGGCAATCGAATAGCTGGTGATCAGAATGCCCGCATCGGATTTCGAAATGCCGAGGCCCTCGGCAATCGGCGTCACGATTCCGATCACCACGAACACGCCCATGCCGACGACGAAGTTGCCGAGGGCCAGAAGCGACAGCAGCGGGGAGGCCTTCGCCCTTATTGCGGCGTCAGCCATATCCGAGGTGTCAGACGATGGAGGATGCGACGTCGCTGATCGACGTCTTGGCGAGGGAGGAATGCAGCGCGCATTCCGCCGCCCGCAGCGGGGCTGACAGGATCTGCCCCAGCTGTGCGGCCACCGGGCAGTGCGAGTGCGGATCCGTCTTGTGCATGCGGAAGACGTTCTCGTCCTCGACCGCGAAATAAATGTCGGCGAGAGTGATTTGCGTGGCGTCCCGGTTCAGCTCGAAGCCGCCGGCCCGGCCCGCGACGGATTTCACCAGATTGGCCTTCTCCAGCTCGGTCATCAGCCGGCGGATGACCACGGGGTTCGTGTGCACGCTCTGGGCCACCAGCGCAGAACACACGGGTCCCTTGCCCTTGAAGCGTGCGAGCACGCTCATGGCATGGACGGCGACGATGAATCGGCTGCTTGACAACATATCGGTAACTCCACGAGTTACATCGGCACGGCGGCTGCAAAGGTCAAGGGAATTAATCGCAGGAACTGTCAGGGTTTGTTAACTGAGTCCGCCGAAACCTGCGACTGGATTTATAGGTGAGTCTCCTGTCCATGCGCCGCTTCGACCTGATCGTCACCTTGGTGTGTTGCGCTTTGCTCGGCTATTTCGCCTGGCATGCCGAGAAGGGGCCGCGCGGATTTCCCTACCGCGAGGGCCTCGAGGTCAAGGTGGCGAGCCTCAAGGCGAAATACGAGGGGATGCGTCAGGAGCGTGCCCGGATGGAAGGGAAGGTTGCACTTCTCCGCCCGGAAAGCATCGATCCTGACCTTCTTGACGAGCTTGCCCGCGGCAATCTTCAGCTCGCGAAACCCACGGATGTGGTGGCCTTCACCTTGCGCTAAAAGGCGAGCGATATCCGTGCGGTAAACCAAAATCCGGTTAATTCGCCTTTTTGCCTGCATCCTCAAGCATTTAATGCTATGTATCCAGAACCTGAACACGGCTGGAGGAAGCATTCATGGCGGTCAAGTCGGCCTATGTCCCCCGCAAGGGCTCCAAGGGTGAGAAACCCAATCTCACCAACAGCGGCTTCACCACGGAAGAAGAACTCGCAGCCTACCGCGAAATGTTGTTGATCCGCCGCTTCGAGGAGAAGGCGGGCCAGCTTTACGGCATGGGCTTCATCGGCGGTTTTTGCCACCTCTACATCGGCCAGGAGGCCGTGGTCGTCGGCATGCAGATGGCGCAGAAGGAGGGGGACCAGGTCATCACCTCCTACCGTGACCACGGCCACATGCTGGCCTGCGGCATGGATCCCAAGGGCGTCATGGCGGAACTGACCGGCAGGCGGGGCGGCCTGTCCAAGGGCAAGGGCGGCTCCATGCACATGTTCAGCCGGGAGAAGCAGTTCTTCGGCGGCCATGGCATCGTCGGCGCCCAGGTGCCGCTGGGAGCAGGGCTCGCCTTTGCCAATAAATACCGCGGCAATGACCATGTGTCGGTTGCCTATTTTGGCGATGGCGCAGCGAACCAGGGCCAGGTCTATGAGACGTTCAACATGGCGTCCGTGTGGAAGCTTCCGGTCATCTTCATCATCGAGAACAACCGCTATGCCATGGGCACATCTGCCTCGCGCTCGACGGCACTCGCGGATCAGCTCGGTGCACGCGGCGGCGCCTTCGGCATTCCCTTCGAACAGGTGGACGGCATGGATGTGCGCGCCGTCAAGGAAGCGGGAGACCGGGCGGTGGCGCATTGCCGTGCGGGCGAAGGGCCCTATATTCTGGAGATGATGACCTACCGTTATCGCGGCCATTCCATGTCGGACCCCGCAAAATACCGCTCCAAGGAAGAAGTGCAGAAAATGCGCGAGGAGCATGATCCTATCGAGCAGGTGAAAGCCCGCATCCTGGCAGGCAAGCTCGCTACCGAGGAGGATCTGAAGAAGATCGACGCCGAAGTGCGCGCCCAGGTGACGGAGGCCGCGGAATTCGCGCAGAACGATCCGGAGCCCGATGCCTCCGAGCTCTATTCCGACATTTACGTGAACGCCTGAGCCCCGGGAGACGCCATGCCATCGATCCTCATGCCCGCCCTCTCTCCCACCATGGAAGAAGGCAAGCTCGCCAAATGGCTCAAGAACGTCGGCGACACCGTGAAGCCCGGCGATGTGCTGGCCGAAATCGAAACCGACAAGGCGACGATGGAGGTCGAAGCCATTGACGAGGGCCAGTTGACGGCCATTCTGATCCCGGCCGGCACAGAAAACGTCAAGGTCAACACGCCGATTGCGGTGATCGGCGAGGCGGATGCAGCCCCTGCACCGAAGGCGGAAGCGCCAAAGGCTGAAACACCGCCCGCTGCGGCGCCGCCAACGGATGCCCCCGCAGTCTCCGCTCCTGCCGTGCTGGAACAGGCTCTTGCCGCGTCACCTGAAGTCCCGCCCGGCACCGAGATGGTGACCATGACGGTGCGCGAGGCGCTTCGCGAAGCCATGTCGGAAGAAATGCGCCGCGATCCGGACGTGTTTCTGATGGGTGAAGAGGTGGGACAGTATCAGGGCGCCTACAAGATTTCGCAGGGCATGCTGGAGGAGTTCGGGCCCAAGCGCGTTATTGACACGCCCATCACCGAGCATGGTTTCACCGGCCTTGCCGTGGGCGCGGGCTTTGCGGGACTCAAACCCATCGTCGAGTTCATGACCTTCAATTTCGCCATGCAGGCGATTGACCAGATCATCAATTCGGCCGCCAAGACGCTTTACATGTCGGGCGGCCAGATGGGCTGCTCCATCGTGTTCCGCGGCCCCAATGGCGCGGCCGCGCGCGTCGCTGCCCAGCACAGCCAGGACTATGCGGCCTGGTATGGCCAGATCCCCGGCCTTAAAGTCGTGATGCCCTATACGGCAGCGGATGCGAAGGGCCTGCTCAAATCCGCAATCCGCGATCCCAACCCCGTGGTCTTCCTCGAGAATGAAATCCTCTATGGCAAGAGCTTCGAGGTGCCGAAGCTTGATGACTGGATCGTTCCCATCGGCAAGGCGCGCGTTGCCAGGGCGGGCCACCACGTCACCATCGTCTCCTTCGGCATCGGCATGACGCTTGCCATGGCGGCGGCGGAGAAGCTCGCCGCCGAGGGGATCGAGGCCGAAGTCATCGACCTTCGCACAATCCGCCCGATGGACCTCCCGACCATTGTCGAGAGTGTGAAGAAAACCAACCGCTGCGTCTGCGTCGAGGAGGGCTATCCGCAATTCTCGGTCACGAGTGAAATTGCCGCCCAGGTGATGACGCATGCATTTGATTACCTCGACGCGCCCGTCGCACGCGTCGCCGGCAAGGACGTTCCCATGCCCTATGCGGCTAATCTCGAAAAACTGGCGCTGCCCAATGCCGATGAGGTGGTCGCCGCTGCAAAGGCTGTTCTCTATGTCTGATCACGATCATCACCACCACAACCACCACGGCGAAACCCACCCCCACCAGCTGGAGCCGCCGCATGAGGTGTTTCATGATCCGAAAGCGGGCGAAGTGGCCCGCGCCTGGATCACCGGCGGGGGGTTGAGCCTCTCGCTCCATGCCATGGCCTTCGGCAAGCCCGAGGTCTGGGGCCATGTGCTGGCCGGCATGGCGCAGCAGGTGGCCTCCGCCTGCGCGGAAATGGGCACCGGCAACGCGTCGGATAATTTCGCCGCGATCCGCAAAGTGCTGAACGAGGACCTGAACAAGGTCGCCGCCCAGCTCTCGCCCTTGGCCAACAAGTCGTAAGTCATCTCGCAATCCCGGGCGCGGCCTTGGCGCCGCGCCGGGACGGAATGGGGAAACGCTGCCGATGCCCGTGAATGTCCTGATGCCCGCGCTGTCGCCCACCATGGAGAAGGGCAAGCTCTCCAAGTGGCTGAAGAAGGAAGGCGACGCCGTCAAATCCGGCGACGTTCTGGCCGAAATCGAAACCGACAAGGCGACGATGGAAGTCGAAGCCGTGGACGAGGGCACCATCGGCAAGCTGCTGGTGGCTGAGGGAACCGATGACGTTGCCGTGAACACGCCGATCGCGATCATCCTCGGTGAAGGCGAAAAGCAGGGGGACGCTGCACCCGCCGCACCGAAACCCGCAGCAGCTCCGGCCGCCGCGCCCGTGGCCAGCGCACCCACTCCTCAACCCGCACCTGCCGCAGCCCCCAAGGCTGAAGGCGCGCGGGTCTTCGCCTCGCCTCTCGCCCGGCGCATCGCCAAGCAGAAGGGGATCGACATCGCGGCCCTGCTGGGCTCCGGCCCCCATGGCCGTATCGTTCTGAAGGATGTCGAATCCGCCAAGCCCGGTGCTGCACCGGCCGCAAAGCCCGGCGCTGCACCCGCCTTCGCCGCAGCGCCATCGGACGAGCAGGTGCTGAAGCTCTTTGCCGAGGGCTCCTATGAGCTCGTGCCGCATGACTCCATGCGCAAGGTCATCGCCAAGCGGCTCACCGAGTCAAAGCAAACCATTCCGCATTTCTATGTCTCGGTCGACGTGACCATCGATCAGCTGCTGGAGCTGCGCGAGCGCGTGAACCTCCAGGCACCGAAGGACAAGGAGGGGAAAGTCCTCTGGAAAGTGTCCGTCAATGATTTCATCATCAAGGCCATGGCCATGGCGCTCATCAAGGTGCCGGACGCCAATGTCTCCTGGACAGACGCCGCCATGATCCACCACAAGCACGCGGATATCGGCGTTGCCGTCTCGATCCCCGGCGGCCTCATCACGCCCGTGGTGCGCAGCGCCGAAACCAAAGGCCTTGCCCAGATCTCGAACGAGATGAAGGATTACGCCGCCCGCGCGCGCAGCCGCAAGCTGAAGCCCGAGGAATATACCGGCGGCTCCGCCTCCGTCTCCAACATGGGCATGCTGAACGTCAAGAGCTTTGCGGCCATCGTCAACCCGCCGCAGGCCTCGATCCTCGCCATCGGCTCTGCCGAACGCCGTCCCGTGGTGCGCGGCAGCGAGATCAAGATCGAGCAGCAGATGACCATCACGCTCTCAACCGACCACCGCTGCATTGACGGTGCGCTCGGTGCGGAATTCATCGGCGCGATCAAGGCCTATCTCGAAGAACCCGGCCTGATGCTGGTGTGAGGGGCAAGATGAAACACATTCTCGCTTTCGGAGACTCGCTCACCTGGGGTTTCATTGCCGGCATCTGGGAACGCCACCCGTTTGAGGTGCGCTGGCCCAATGTTCTGGCGGCCGGACTTGGCGGCCAGGCGCGCGTCGTGGAGGAGGGGCATAATGGCCGCACCACCATTTTCGACGATCCCTCGACGGTTGATGACCGAAACGGGGCGCGGGCGCTTCCCATGCTGCTCTCCACCCACCAGCCGCTGGACCTGGTCATCATCCTGCTCGGCACCAATGACATCAAATTCGCCAACCGCTGCCGCGCCTTCGATGCGGCGATGGGCATGACCCGGCTCGTCCAGATCGTGCAGACCTTTCCGTTCCTCCCGGCCTACAAGACCCCGCAAGTACTGGTCGTGGCGCCGCCCGCACTTGTTCCGACCACGGATGAATGGTTCAACGATCTCTGGGGCCATGCGATCGAAGAGTCGAAGCTGTTTCCCCATCACTATGCCCGCGTGGCCAAGGAGATGGGCGTCCATTTCTTCGACGCCGGCCGCGTGGCCAAGGCCGACCCGACGGATGGCGGACATCTCGATGCGGAGAATACCAGGGCCATTGGCACAGCACTCGTGCCGGTGGTGAAGGGAATACTAGCCCTGTAACCCGTCATGTCAGCGAAGGCTGGCATCCCGCTTGGGGCGCACAAAGCGGGACCCCCAGCCTGCGCTGGGGAGACGGACAATAAGTGAGGACTTCGACATGGCAGACACCAGTTTCGACATCATCATCATCGGCGGCGGCCCCGGCGGCTATGTGGCGGCCATCCGTGCGGCACAGCTCGGCTTCAAGACGGCCGTGGTGGAGCGCGAGCATCTGGGCGGCATCTGCCTCAACTGGGGCTGCATCCCGACAAAGGCGCTGCTGCGCTCGGCCGAGATCTACCACTACATGAAGAATGCCAAGAATTACGGCCTCTCGGCGGACAACATCAGCTATGACGCGGCAGCCGTGGTGCAACGCTCGCGCGGCGTTGCGGGCCGGCTCAATGGCGGCGTCACCATGCTTTTGAAAAAGAACAAGGTCAGCGTCATCTGGGGTGAAGCGAAGCTCACCAAGCCCAATGAGATCGTGGTCTCAAAGCCCGCGAAGCCTGCCGTCCAGCCGCAGAACCCGGAGCCGAAGGACAAGCTTGGCCCCGGCACCTACACAGCGAAGAACATCATCATCGCCACCGGCGCCCGCCCGCGCGTGCTCCCCGGGCTTGAGCCCGATGGCAAGTTGGTATGGACCTACTTCGAGGCCATGGTGCCCAAGGCCATGCCGAAGTCGCTTCTCGTCGTGGGCTCCGGCGCCATCGGCATCGAATTCGCCTCCTTCTATAATTCCATGGGCGTGGACGTGACGGTGGTAGAGCTCATGGATCAGATCATGCCGGTTGAAGACACAGAGATCTCGAAGCTCGCCCAGAAGCAGCTTGAAAAGCAGGGCATCAAGTTCCGCCTCGCCGCCAAGGTGACGAAGCTCGACAAGGGCGCAGACACTGTCACCGCCACCATCGAAGCCGGCGGCAAGTCCGAGACACTCACCGTGGACCGTGTGATCTCCGCCGTGGGTGTGGTGGGCAATGTGGAGAATCTCGGGCTCGAAGCGCTCGGCGTCAAAACGGAGAAGGGCTGCATCGTCACGGATGGCTTCGGCCGCACCAATGTGCCGGGCGTCTACGCCATTGGCGATGTGGCAGGCCCCCCGATGCTGGCCCACAAGGCGGAGCATGAAGGTGTGATCTGTGTGGAGAAGATCAAGGGCCTCGACGTTCACCCCATGAAGAAGGAGCAGATCCCCGGCTGCACCTATTGCCACCCGCAGGTGGCAAGCGTGGGCCTCACGGAGGCCAAGGCCAAGGCGGCGGGCTTCGAGCTGAAAGTCGGGCGCTTCCCCTTCCTCGCCAATGGCAAGGCCATCGCACTGGGCGAAGATCAGGGCCTGGTCAAAACCATCTTCGATGCCAAGACCGGCCGCTTGCTGGGTGCTCATATGGTGGGGGCCGAAGTCACCGAGCTGATCCAGGGCTTCGTCATCGCCATGGGGCTCGAGACCACGGAGGAAGAGCTGATGCACACCGTGTTCCCGCATCCGACACTCTCCGAAATGATGCATGAAAGCGTGCTGGACGCCTATGGCCGCGTCATTCACATGTAGGGCAGGCCGCTTGATGCGATCAGTGGAAGTGCTTATCTAGAACCGAAGGCTTGTTATTTGTTTTTCCTCTCCGCCACGAGGGGGAGGGGAATGACATGAGTAACCAAGAAGGGGCAGCATATGGAACCGAATACGTTGATGGATCTGGGCGGCGGCGTGGGCTGGATCGGCACGCTGTTCATCGGCGCGCTTGCGGGCTGGATCGCCGAAAAGGTGATGAAGGAAAATCACGGTCTGCTGATGAACATCGTCATCGGCATCATCGGCTCCTATCTCGGTGCCTTCCTGGCCAATGCGCTCGGCATTCATCTGGGCGAAATCTTTGAAGGCTGGTTCTGGGGCAATCTCATCGTCGCGGCCGCCGGCGCTGTCATGCTGCTGTTCATCGTGCGGTTGTTCCGCAACCGGTAGAAGGACGTCATGGTCACCATTGTCGACATCAAGGACAAGCCACGCCACCCGGAAAAGGCGCATCGGCCTGATACGCCCATTCTGAAGAAGCCGGAATGGATCAGGGTCAAGGCGCCGGGTTCGGCGGTCTATGGCGAAACCCAGAAGATCGTGCGCGAGAATAATCTGGTGACCGTCTGCGAAGAGGCGGGCTGCCCCAATATCGGTGAGTGCTGGTCGAAAAAGCACGCGACCTTCATGATCATGGGGGACACCTGCACCAGGGCCTGCGCCTTCTGCAACGTGAAGACGGGCCTTCCGGACGCGCTGGTGGCGGATGAGCCCGAGAAGGTGGCGGATGCGATTGCCCGCATGGGCCTGGCGCATGCCGTGATCACTTCGGTTGACCGGGACGATCTGGGCGACGGCGGGGCCAGACATTTCGCACGCACCATCATGGCTGTCCGCCAGGCATCGCCCTTGACCACCATCGAGGTGCTGACGCCTGACTTCCTCAAAAAGGATGGCGCGCTTGATATCGTGGTTGAGGCGAAGCCCGATGTGTTCAACCACAATCTCGAAACCGTGCCTTCGCTTTATCTGAAGATCAGGCCGGGCGCGCGCTACTTCCACTCGCTGCGGCTCTTGCAGCGGGTGAAGGAGCTGGACCCCACAATGTTCACCAAATCCGGCATCATGGTGGGCCTGGGCGAAACGCGCGAACAGGTGATGCAGGTGATGGATGATATGCGCTCGGCGGAGATCGACTTCATCACCATCGGCCAATATCTGCAGCCCAGCCGCAAGCACGCCGCGATTGACCGGTTCGTGACGCCGGACGAGTTCAAGGGCTATGAGACGATTGCTTACGCCAAGGGATTCCTGATGGTCGCTTCTTCGCCTCTCACGCGCTCGTCCCATCACGCAGGGGATGATTTCGCCAGGCTCCGCGCCGCGCGGATACAGCGCGGCTGATGCCCCAGTTCAGCGTCTCCCGAAGTGTTCCGTACACGGTGGAACAAGTCTTCGCCATTGCGCGAGACGTGGCGCATTATCGTGATTTTCTGCCGCTGGTGAAACGCTCCATTGTGCGGAACGCGATCAAGGGCGAGGATGGCCAGGACCGCTTTGATGGTGAGCTGACGGTTGCCTATGCCAAGCTCGGCATTGCGGAAGTGATGGTAAGCCGCGTCACGGTAGACCCCGCAAACTTCACCGTGCGCGCGGAGTCGCATGAGGGGCCGGTCAAGCACCTCACGTCCGAGTGGCGCATCGTGGCCACGGGCGAGAACCGCTGCGACATCACCTTTTCCGTCGATTACCAGCTGAAGAGCCGGGCCCTGCAATTCGTGCTGTCAGGCATGTTCGATCTGGCGGTCCGCAAGGTGATGAGTGCGTTTGAGGAACGGGCCCGGGTGCTTTACGGCCCGGCGATTTCGTAAGCCAGTTCCACAGCAGCGCGAACGGTCTCCATCCGCACGCCGTCACGCCCGATGTCACCCAAGCGCAGCACGCGGGTGATGGTGGCTTGGCCCTTGCGGGCCGCCGCGCAATGCACAAGGCCCACGGGCTTCTGCGCCGTGCCGCCGCCCGGGCCTGCAACACCCGTCACCGCTACGGCAATATCAGCCTCGCTCTGCGCCAGCGCCCCTTCCGCCATGGCCCGCGCCACCTCCTCGCTCACCGCGCCATGCCGCGCGATCAAGGTTTCAGGAACGCCGATCATCCGGCTCTTGGCGCCATTGGAATAGGTGACAAAACCGCAGTCCAGCACATCCGATGATCCGGGTACGGAGGTGATCAGCCCGGCAATCAGACCGCCGGTGCAACTCTCCGCCGTCGCCAGCATCAACCGCCGCTTCCGGCAATGGTCGATCAGTGCCGCAGCACGGGAGAGGAGATTGGACGGAAAAACACTGGTCATCGCATCACCCGAAATCCTGTCACCCGTCTCAAACTTCCGTCATGCCAGCGAAGGCTGGCATCCCGCTTGCCGTGCCAGACGCGGGACCCCAGCCGTCGCTGGGGTGACGGACAAAGCGGGGCTGAACCATGATCAATGCCGCAACCCGACGGAATTACACTGGTCATCGCATCACCCGAAATCCTGTCACCCGTCTCAAACTTCCGTCATGCCAGCGAAGGCTGGCATCCCGCTTGCCGTGCCAGACGCGGGACCCCAGCCGTCGCTGGGGTGACGGATAAGGGGCGCCTGAACCATGATCAATGCCGCAGCCCGACGGAAAAACACTGGTCATCGCATCACCTAAAATCCTGTCACCCGTCTCACACTCCCGTCATGCCAGCGAAGGCTGGCATCCCGCTTGCCGTGCCAGACGCGGGACCCCAGCCGTCGCTGGGGTGACGGACAAAGCGGTGCTGAACCATGATCAATGCCGCAGCCCGACGAAATTACACTGATCATCGCATCACCCGAAATCCTGTCACCCGTCTCAAACTTCCGTCATGCCAGCGAAGGCTGGCATCCCGCTTGCCGTGCCAGACGCGGGACCCCAGCCGTCGCTGGGGTGACGGACAAAGCGGTGCTGAACCATGATCAATGCCGCAGCCCGACGGAATTACACTGGTCATCGCATCACCCAAAATCCTGTCACGACCCTCTCGCTTCCGTCATGCCAGCGAAGGCTGGCATCCCGCTTACCGTGCCAGACGCGGGACCCCAGCCTTCGCTGGGGTGACGGATAAGGGGCGGCTGAACCTGCCTCACGGCAGCCGCACGGTTACGGTGGCGAAGGCCATGATGCCTTCCTTGCGGCCGATGGCGCCAAGCTTCTCCATCGTCGTGGCCTTGATCGCGATGCGCGACGGGTCAAGGTGGAGCAGGGGGCTCAGACACGCCTTCATCGCCGCCACATGCGGCGCAATCTTCGGCGCCTCGGCAAGAATGGTGATGTCGATATTGGCGATAAGCCCGCGCCGCGCTTCCAGAAGCTCCATGGCTTTCGCAAGAAAAATGCGGGAAGCAGCGCCCTTCCATTGCGGGTCGCTTGGCGGGAAATGCGTTCCGATGTCGCCTTCGCCAATGGTTCCCAGAATGGCATCGGTCAGCGCGTGCAGGGCGGCATCGGCATCCGAATGGCCCTTGAGGCGCTGGGCATACGGAATATTCACGCCGCAGAGTGTTACGAATTCGCCCGGCTCGAAGGGATGAATGTCGATCCCCTGGCCCACGCGGATATCGGGAAGGTTCTGCAATTGCCGCCCCATCATGTCACGGTCGGCGATCACGATGTCATCCGCCGTCGTCAGCTTGCGGTTCTCGATCTGGCCGGGGATCATGGATATCTCAATCCCTGCATGTTCGGCAACGGAAGCATCATCCGTCAGCCCTTGCGTGCGTTCGGCCTCCGCCTTGCGATAGGCGGCGAGGATTTCCGCATAGTGAAAGCCCTGGGGCGTCTGCGCGGCCCAGATGCTGCTGCGGTCCACCGTGCGGCTGACGATGCCGCCCGGCGCGAATTTCAGTGTTTCGGCGACCGGCATGCCCGGCACCACGGCCTGGAAGCGGTCCAGCCAGCCAATCACCTCCTCGATGAGAGAGGCGGAGACGAAGGGACGCGCTGCATCATGGATAAGCACTTTCGAAGGCTCATGGCGCGCTACGGCCTCAATGCCGATCCGGCAAGACTCTTGCCGGGTTTGACCGCCGATCACGGGCAGAATGAGGTCAAGGCCTTCGGTTGCCGCAGCGAACATCGCCTCGTGGCCTTCGCCGATCACGGCCTGCACATGAGAAACAGCGGGGTGCTCGAGGAATGCCCGGCAGGTCCACCAGATGACCGGCCTGCCGCCGATGAGCTGATACTGCTTTGGCCTTTCGCCCCCTGCGCGCAAGCCGGAGCCGCCGGCCACGATCACCGCCGCAACTGTCATGAACCTGCTCTAGCAAGCGCTCGCAAGCCTCGCAAGAAAGGGTCTTGACGCATTGCAGCATCGGGCTATCTTGCCTTGAAATTAAACAGCGGCAGTCACTGATCAAATAATGGGCATTAAGATCGGCGCCATCGAAACGCGCAACCGGGTTTTCCTCGCACCCATGTCGGGTGTGACGGATGAGCCCTTCCGCACGCTTGCGCACGCCCATGGCGCCGGGCTGGTGGTGAGTGAAATGGTGGCCAGCGAGGAGCTGGTCAATGCCAGGCCGGACATGCTGCGCCGTGCGCTCGGCGCCGAATCGCTCTCGCCCTTCGTCATTCAGCTTGCAGGCCGTGAGCCGCATTGGATGGCGGAAGGCGTGAAGGTGGCGCAGGACATGGGCGCCGAGATCATCGACATCAACATGGGCTGCCCCGCACGCGAGGTGACAGGGGGGCTTTCGGGTTCTGCCCTCATGCGCGATCTCGACCATGCCGAACGGCTGATCGCTGCTGCCGTAGAAGCCTCCTCCGTTCCCGTCACACTCAAGATGCGGTTGGGCTGGGATCACGCAACCTTGAACGCGCCTGAACTTGCACGGCGGGCGGAAGGGCAGGGCATCGCACTCGTCACTGTCCATGGCCGCACGCGCTGCCAGTTCTATGGCGGCAAGGCGGATTGGTCTGCGATAGCCAAGGTGCGTGAGGCAATTTCCATTCCGCTCATTGCCAATGGCGATGGCGCGTCTGTTGCGGATGCACGCGACATGCTGGCCAAATCCGGGGCTGACGGGGTGATGATCGGGCGCGGCGCCTATGGCCGTCCCTGGTGGCCGGGCGTCATCGCCGAAGGTCTCGATCCCGGCTCGGGTGTTGCAGAGCCGAGCATTGGCGAGGAGGCGGAGATCGTGATCGAACATCATGAGCGCATGCTGTCCCACCACGGTGCGCATCATGGCAATCGTATCGCCCGCAAGCATACGGGCTGGGCGATTTCCCGCCTGTCCGAACGCCAGCTGCTGCCGGATGATGAGGCCGCGCAGTGGCGCGCCGCCCTGCTGCGCACCAATGACAATGCCGCCGTCCGCAGCGGCCTCCATGAACTTTATGACACGGTGCGCGAAAGGGCCGCCGCATGAGCGCTTCCTTGAAGGACAAACTGCCGGCGCCTGAGGCACCGCTCGCCAAGGCCGTGGTTGATGCGCTGCCCAATCCCCTCATCGTCATTGATGAGATGGAGCGCATTTGCATGGCCAATGTGGCGGCGGAGAGCTATTTTCAGGCCAGCAGCAATATGCTGATCCGCCACCGGCTGGGCGATGTCGTGCCATTTTCCAGCCCCGTGCTCGGCGCCGTCGCGCAGGCCCGCGCCACATCGGGCGTGGTCAATGAATATTCGGTCGCCGTTGGCACCCCGCGGCTTGGCGGCGAGCGCCTGGTCGATATCCAGACCACCGTCATGCATGACGCGCCGCGCTATGTGATCGTCATGCTGCTGGAACGTTCCATGGCGCTGAAGATTGACCGCCAGCTCACCTCGCGCGGTGCGGCGCGTTCGGTCTCCGGCATGGCCACCATGCTGGCCCATGAGATCAAGAACCCGCTCGCCGGCATCCGCGGTGCGGCGCAATTGCTGGAGCCCGCATTAGGCTCCGAGGACCGTGCCCTTGCCCGCCTCATCTGCGAGGAGACGGACCGCATCCGGGACCTGGTGGACCAGATGGAAGTCTTCTCGGACGAGCGCCCGCTGGAGAAGAGCCCCGTCAACATCCATGCCGTTCTGGAGCGTGTGAAGCGCCTCGTCAATGCAGGGATCGGCCAGGGCGTCACCGTGCGCGAGGATTATGATCCGTCGCTTCCGCCCGTGCTCGGTAACAAGGACCAGCTCGTGCAGGTGTTCCTGAACCTCGCCAAGAACGCGGCAGAAGCGATCCAGCAGGGTGGTGAGGCCGGTGAAATCCTTCTCACGACCGCCTTCCGGCCGGGCATCCGCCTCACCGTGCCGGGAACCTCCGAGCGCATCACGCTTCCCCTCGAAGTCTGCGTGCATGATACGGGGCCGGGCGTGGCGGAGGAGCTCCGTCCCAATATTTTCGATCCCTTTGTGACCACCAAGCCCGGCGGCAAGGGGCTGGGGCTGGCGCTTGTCGCCAAGATCGTGCGTGACCATGGCGGCATCATCGAATGCGTCGGGCGCGAGCGCGGCACGACCTTCCGCGTGCTGCTGCCGATGCTGCGCGGCGCTTCAGCGCCCCGAGACTTTGAAGGAGAGAATTTGCCATGAGCGTCAAGACCGTCCTGATTGCCGATGATGACAGCGCCATCCGCACGGTGTTGAGCCAGGCCCTGAGCCGTGCGGGCTATGCCGTGCGCTCGACGGCAACCGCCGGCGCGCTGTGGCGCTGGGTCTCCGAGGGCCAGGGTGATGCCGTCGTCACTGACGTCGTGTTGCCGGACGAGAATGCCTTTGACGTGATCCCCCGCATCAAGAAGCTGCGGCCAACGCTTCCCGTCATCGTGATGAGTGCGAAAAACACCATCATGACGGCGATCACCGCGGCCGAGCGTGGCGCCTATGACTATCTGCCCAAGCCCTTTGATCTGAATGCCCTGGTGCAAACCGTGGGCCGCGCGCTCGAGCAATCGCAGAAGCCGGTTCCGGTGGCGGCCGGCAGTCAGGCCGAAGCCCTTCCCATTGTCGGCCGATCGCCTGCCATGCAGGAAATCTACCGCATCATCGCGCGCCTCACCCAGACGGATCTGACGGTGATGATCGTGGGCGAATCCGGCACCGGCAAGGAACTCGTCGCCCGCGCGCTCCATGATTATGGCCGCCGCCGCAAGGGGCCCTTCGTCGCCGTCAACATGGCGGCGATCCCCAGGGAGCTGATCGAGTCGGAGCTCTTCGGCCATGAGAAGGGCTCCTTCACCGGCGCCACCTCGCGCATGGCCGGCCGCTTCGAGCAGGCGGAAGGCGGAACGCTGTTTCTGGACGAGATCGGCGACATGCCGCTCGAAGCGCAAACCCGCCTGCTGCGCGTGCTTCAGCAGGGCGAATACACGACGGTCGGCGGCAATGCGCCGATCAAGACCAATGTCCGCATCATCACCGCCACCCACCGCGATCTGCGCCAGCTCATCAATCAGGGCAGCTTCCGTGAGGATCTGTTCTACCGCCTCAATGTGGTGCCGCTGCGCCTGCCGCCCTTGCGTGAGCGCGTGGAAGATATTCCTGACCTCGTCCGCCACTTCCTCGCCCAGGCCGTGAAGGAGGGCCTGCCGCGGAAAGAAATCTCGCGGGAGGCAATCGACCGGCTCCAGTCCCACCGCTGGCCCGGCAATGTGCGCGAGCTCGAAAATCTGCTGCGCCGCCTCGTGGCGATCGAGATCGAGGACACGGTGTCATCGGGTGCCATCGAGCGTGAGCTGGCGTCCGTTCCCGTGCAGCAGAGTGCACAGCCTATGGATTTCTCCGGCGCCAGCCTGCCCGAATTCATGGAAAACTATCTGTCGCGGTATTTCGCGGGCTTTGGCAACACGCTGCCGCCCGCAGGCCTCTATGAACGCATTCTGGCTGAGGTGGAGCCGCCGCTGCTGCGTGCCGTTCTTGCCGCCACTGCGGGCAATCAGCTTCGCGCGGCCGAGCTTTTGGGCATCAACCGCAACACATTGCGCGTCAAACTGCGAGATAGACAGGTCAAGGTTGTGCGCGGCCTCGGATGACGCAGGGGAACTGTCGCAAATGAGCCACAATTACTGTTGATTCCGGGCAACAGGTTCTGCTGAACAGGTTGCGATGATCGAACGCGCTCAAAACAGGGTGGGAGACCGGCTCCGCCGCTTCTCCGGCATGGCCGGATTTGCGCTCGTGCTGGCGGGCGTACTCTGCGGCATTGCGACCTTTGCCATCCTGACGGGCATGACGCCGATCAAGCCCACGAGCGAAAGCACCATGCTGCTCGTGCTGCTGAACGGCATCGTGCTGATGATCATGGCGCTGATGGTTCTGGGCCAGCTCCTGTTCCTGATCATCGAGCGCCGAAGGGGAACGCCGGGCGCGTCCCTTCATCTCCGCCTCGTTTCGCTGTTCAGCGTCATTGCCGTCGTCCCCGCCATCATCGTTGCGGTCTTTGCCTCGGTCACGCTCAACCGCGGGCTTGATGCGTGGTTCTCGCTGCGCACGAGGGGAATCGTCGATTCAGCTGTGAACGTGGCCGAATCCTATGTCCGCGAACATGCGGAGGCCGTGCGCAATGACGTGGTACAGATCTCGACCGATCTCTCCCAGCAGCGCGAACTCTTCGATACGGACCCTGAAGGCTTTCAGCGCCGCCTCACGCGCCACGCAGCGCTTCATGGGCTTCCCGCGGCCTTCGTCTTCGATCCAACCCAGAAGGCCAATGGCGTCCAGCAATTCGAAACCAGGGTCGTCGCCAGTGATAGGATCGACTTCTTCCCGCCCAGCGATTTCTCCCTGCAGCGGGCGGAGAAGGGCGAACTCGTCATCATTCCGCCCGGCCGCAAGGGCAACACCGTCCGTGCACTGATAAAACTGCAGAATTTCCCGAATTCCTACCTGATGGTTTACCGCGCCATCAACCCCTCCGTGCTGGACCAGCTGGAGAAGACGCGTGAGGCCAAGCAGGAATATGACACGCTTCTGTCCCAACGGCTGGGCGTGCAGGTCACCTTCGCGCTGATGTATGCTCTCGTGGGCTTCATCTTCCTTCTCGCCGCCATCTGGGTGGGTCTGCGCTTCTCGGACAAGGTGGTGGCACCCATCGTCCGCCTGCTCGATGCCGCACGGCGCGTGTCGGGGGGAGAGCTTGATGCCAAGGTCTCCGTCGTCGAGGGGCCGGAAGATCTGCAGACGCTGTCGCGCACCTTCAATCTGATGACCGATCACTTGAAGCAGCAGCGGGATGATCTCGTCGCCGCCAGCGACGCGATCGATGCGCGCCGCCGCTTCACCGAGGCGATGCTCGCAGGCGTCAGCGCCGGCGTCATCGGCATCGATCCCACGGGCCGCATTTCGCTTGTCAACAAGTCGGCGCTCAATCTTCTCGGCCACGGCGAGAATGATCTGATCGGGGAACCTGCGGAAGTGGCACTCGCCCCCTTCCTGCCCATCTTCGAACTGGCGCTCACCAGGCCCTCCGGCTTTGCCGAAGGGCAGGTGGACATTGAGCGCAAGGGAGCAAGCCGCAGCCTGTTCGCACGCGTCACCACGGAAAGCTCGGAAGATGCGTCCCACGGCCATGTGCTGACCTTCGATGACATCACCGATCTCGTTTCCGCGCAGCGCAATTCCGCCTGGGCCGATATTGCGCGCCGCATCGCCCATGAAATCAAGAACCCGCTGACCCCCATCCAGCTTTCGGCCGAGCGGCTCAAGCGCAAGTATGGTGCGCAGATCCAGACGGACAAGCACATCTTCGACCAGTGCACCGAAACCATCATCCGCCAGGTGGGCGACATTGGCCGCATGGTCGATGAATTCTCCTCCTTCGCGCGCATGCCCAAAGCCGTGCCGGAGCCGCAGCAGCTGGCAGCGATCGTGCGCGAAGCCACCGTGCTGCAGCGCGTCTCTTCGTCTGACATCGACATCGAGCTTGATGTCAGCGCCGGCGAATTCTCCTTCCCCTTTGACCGGCGGCTCATCACCCAGGCCATCACCAATCTCGTGAAGAATGCGCGTGAGTCGATCGAGACCCGTCTGCAGCAGCAGGCGGAGCCGCGCGGCCACATTGCCGTGGTGGCGGGTGTTGAGGATGGCCACCCCTTCATCCGGGTGACCGACAATGGCATTGGCCTCCCGCGTGAGAACCGCCACCGGCTGGCCGAGCCTTACATGACGACGCGCGAGAAGGGCACAGGCCTGGGGCTTGCCATCGTCAAGCGCATCATGGAAGAGCATGAAGGGCGGTTGATCCTTGAAGATGCGCCATCGCCCGGTGGCGGCACGCAGGGAGCGCGCGTAACACTCCAATTCGATAAGCTGGCCGTGCGCACAAGCGCTGCCGAGTGAAAGTACAGGTTGGTTGAATGGCTGCAGACATCCTCATCATCGATGACGAGGCGGATATCCGGGAATTGATCGCCGGGATCCTGGAAGACGAGGGCTATGAAACGCGTCTCGCGCATAATTCCGATGCCGCACAGGCGGAAGTGGCGCAGCGCCGGCCCTCGCTCATCATCCTCGATATCTGGCTGATGGGCTCGAAGCTTGACGGGCTCGATCTTCTCAACATCATCAAGGAGAAGCACCCGGAGGTTCCCGTCATCATCATCTCGGGCCACGGCAATATCGAAACGGCCGTCGCCGCCATCAAGCGCGGCGCATATGAATATATCGAGAAGCCGTTCAAGGCGGACCGCCTCATCCTGGTCGTCGGCCGGGCACTCGAAACCTCGCGGCTGAAGCGCGAGAATGAAGATCTGAAGGGCAGGTCCGGGGCGGAAACCGAGCTCCTCGGCAATTCAGCCGCCATGCGCCAGCTCCGCCAGCTTTTGAAGAAGATCGCACCGTCCAACAGCCGCGTGCTGATCACAGGGCCCATGGGATCCGGCAAGGAGCTCGCGGCGCGGACGCTTCACGCCCTGTCGCTCCGCGCGCCCGGGCCCTTCGTCACGCTGTCTGCCGCTGCCATGGCGCCAGAGCGCATGGAGGAAGAGCTCTTCGGTGTGGAGGACGGCACCGGTGCCACAAGGCGCGTGGGTGCCCTTGAAGAAGCCCATGGTGGCACGCTCTATATCGATGAGCTGGCGGACATGCCGCTCGAAACCCAAGGCAAGGTGCTCCGCGTTCTGGTCGATCAGACCTTCCAGCGCGTAGGCGGCGCCAAAAAGGTCAAGGTCGATATCCGGGTCGTCTCTTCCACCAGCCGGGATTTGCCCAGCCTCATCACCGTCGGCCGCTTCCGGGAGGATCTTTATCACCGGCTGGGCGTGGTTCCAGTCCAGGTGCCGGGGCTTGCCGAGCGGCGGGAAGACATCCCGGACCTCATCGGGCACTTCTCCAAGAGCTATTCCTCGGCCTCGGGCCAGCCCGTCCGGAAGTTTGCGGAGGATGCGATTGCGGTGCTCCAGACGCGGGAATGGGCCGGCAATGTGCGTGAGCTCCGGAACAATGTGGAGCGCATCTTGATCCTTGCCAGTGGCGAAGGGGCGGGCGAGATCAACGCCGCCATGCTGCCCTCCGATACCGGCGGAGCAGGGGCGGCGGCGGCCACGTTCGGCATCGAGCATCTGCTCATTCACCCCTTGCGGGAAGCGCGTGAGGCCTTCGAGCGGGACTATATTACCGCCCAGCTCGGCCGCTTCGGCGGGAACATTTCCAAGACGGCTCAATTCATAGGTATGGAGAGATCCGCGCTTCACCGGAAGATCAAGCTCCTGGGCCTCGCAGGCCGGAATGAGGAAGACACGGAACTGTGAAATTTTGCAGCAATGCAAATCGTGATAGGCTGGCGAAGCCGGCATGGCCCAACAAGAGATCAGGAAAAAAAGATGGCCCAAGAAAAGCAGCAGAACTTGCAGGACACGTTTCTCAACCACGTTCGCAAGCAGAAAATTCCGGTGACGGTGTTCCTCGTGAATGGCGTTAAACTTCAGGGTGTGATCACCTGGTTTGACAACTTCTGCGTATTGCTGCGCCGGGACGGGATGTCCCAGCTTGTCTACAAGCATGCGATTTCGACAATCATGCCGGGCGGGCCGATCAGCCTGTTCGATGAGGAGCAGGCAGGCGGTTGAGCACGCGCAGGAAGAGTGGAACGGGCGGCGGCGTCGATTTCCAGATTGAAGGCAAGCAGGCCACACGCGCCATCGTGCTCCACGTGGACAGGCGTGACCGCGGCGCGCCTCCCACCTCTGAGCGTGCGGTCAGCGCCCGGCTGGAGGAGGCTGTGGGCCTCGCGCAGGCAATCGATCTTGAGATCGTGGGTGAGATCATTGCCCCCGTCACCGCGCCCAAGCCCGCAACCCTCCTGGGAAGCGGCAAGGTTGAGGAGATCGCGGAGCAGGTGAAGGCTACCGAGGCTGAACTCGTTGTCGTCAATGCCCAGCTCTCGCCCATCCAGCAGCGCAACCTCGAAACGGCCTGGGGCTCCAAGGTACTGGACCGCACCGGACTCATCCTCGAGATCTTCGGCCGCCGCGCCTCCACGCGTGAGGGCACGCTCCAGGTGGAGTTCGCCCATCTCGAATACCAGAAGAGCCGCCTCGTCCGCTCCTGGACCCATCTGGAGCGCCAGCGTGGCGGCTTCGGCTTCTTAGGGGGCCCCGGCGAAAGCCAGCTCGAGGCGGACCGCCGCCTCATTCAGGAGCGCATCAGCCGCATCGAAAGGCAGCTCGAGTCGGTCAAGAAAACCCGAGCGCTTCATCGTAAGGGCAGGGCGCGCGTGCCCTATCCGGTGGTGGCGCTGGTGGGCTACACCAATGCCGGCAAGTCGACGCTCTTCAACCGTCTGAGCGGTGCCGGTGTTCTCGCCAAGGATCTGCTCTTTGCGACACTCGATCCCACCATGCGGGTGATCGAGCTGCATCACGGCCGCAAGATCATCCTGTCGGACACGGTGGGGTTCATCTCAGATCTCCCGACTTCCCTGATCGCCGCTTTCCGCGCCACGCTGGAAGAGGTGCTCTCGGCGGACATCATCCTCCATGTGCGTGACATCGCCCATGAGGATACAGATGCCCAGTCGGAGGATGTGAACCGCGTGCTGGCCGAATTGGGGATCGATGATCTTCGCCGTTCCCGCATCATCGAAGTCTGGAACAAGCTCGATTTGCTGCCCCCTGAAGAGCGTGCCGCGCGCGAGGCGCAGGCCCTCAGGAAGCCCGGCTGCGTGCTTGTCTCCGCCGTCACGGGCGAGGGGCTGGAACCGCTCCTCGAGCTTGTCGAAGGCCGCCTGGGTGCGGGCGACACCATCTATGAAATCCTGCTCGGTGCCGAAGACGGCCAGGGCCAGGCTTGGCTCCATGAACGCGGCGAAGTCCTCAGCCGCCGCAGCCACGAAGACGGCCGCGTCCTCATGAAGGTGAGACTCGCCTCCGACGTCGCAGGCCAGGCCCAATCCCGCTTCGGGTCCGCGATGAAGCTGCTGGGGAAGAAGAAGGTGGCGGCGGAGTAGGAGTTTCCGCCGCTCCCGAAATGCCGTCATCCCAGCGAAGGCTGGGATCCAGCTTTCCCGCACCTCATGGCCCAAAGGGAGTGAACAGCCGGGCGAGGCCCTTTCACCGCATCCAGCGAACTCTACTTCCCCAGCCGCTTCGCCTCGTCCCAGAGACCGTCCATCTCCGCGAGGTTCGACTCCTTCGGCTCTTTCCCCGCCTCCGCCAGCCTGGCCTCGATATGGGCGAAGCGGCGTTCGAATTTGGCGTTGGTTCCGCGCAACGCTGCCTCCGGGTCGATCCCCAGGTGCCGCGCCACATTGGCCATGGCGAAGAGCAGGTCGCCATATTCCTCGGCCTTCTTCTCGTCCGGCGCCTCGCGGAACTCGGCCACTTCCTCGGAAATCTTGTCATAGACATTGTCGACCGAGGGCCAGTCGAAGCCGACCTTGGCGGCCTTGGCCTGCAGCTTCACCGCGCGGGTAAGGCCGGGGAGGGCGCTGGGAATGCCGGCCAGCGTACCCTGCTGGGGCTTCAGCTTCCGCTCCTCCGCCTTCCGGTCCTCCCAGAAGCCCTTGGCCAAAGTTGCCGAGCGCGCCTCATCATCGCCGAACACATGCGGGTGGCGGCGGATCATCTTGGCGTTCACCGCCGCGATCACGTCGTCGAAGGTGAAACTCCCTTCCTCATCCGCCATCTGCGCGTGGTAGACGGCCTGCAGCAGCAGGTCGCCCAGCTCCTCGCAGAGCTCCGCCCGGGAACCTGACTGGATGGCATCCGCCACCTCATAGGCTTCCTCGATCGTATAGGGCGCGATCGTCTCGAATGTCTGTTCGAGGTCCCAGGGGCAACCGGTCACCGGCGTCCTGAGCGCCTTCATGATGGCGCGCAGCGTCTCGATCTTGCGGGGGTCCATCGTGGCGGGGTTGACAGGATTCTGGCTCATGAACAAGGCACTACCCGATCTATCGGATTTCGACTAGCCATGAGGCCATGCAGGACCAGCTCTTCCACGATCCAGCCCTCGTCCAGTTCTACGATGCCGAGAATGGCTGGCGCGAGGATACGCGCTTCTGTGTGGCGCTGGCGGCGGATGCAAAATCCGTTCTCGACCTCGGCTGCGGCACGGGGCTTTTGCCCGCCGCTCTGGGGGTCGCGCGCGACGTGTGGGGGGTCGATCCCGCTGCTGCCATGCTTGAGGTGGCGCGCAGGCGGGAAGGGGGAGACCGTGTCACCTGGGTTGAGGCCGATGCCCGCACCGTCCGCCTCGGGCGCCGCTTCGACCTCATCCTCCTCACCGGCCATGCCTTCCAGTGCTTCCTCACCGACGCCGATCAGCGGGCACTGTGTGAAACGATTGCGGCACACCTGGCCCCCGGCGGCCGCTTCATCTTCGACTCCCGCAACCCCGCACGGGAGGAATGGCGGGAGTGGGTGCCCGCACGTTCCGAGCGCGTCTTCGAGCTGGAGCCCCACGGGCGGGTCACCGCCTGGAACGATGTCAGCTACGATCCGCTGGCGCAAATTGTGACCTACCAAACCAGCTACCGGACTGCTTCCAAAATGCTCCGGACTGCTACGTCCCGCATCCGTTTTGCACCGAAAAAAGACATCGCCCAACGCATCGCGGAGGCCGGTCTCGCAGTCGACAAATGGCTCGGCGACTGGCAGGGCGGAGCCTACAAACCCGATGCAAAGGAGATCATTCCGATCGGCCGGAGTGCAGCGTAACGCATCCTGCCAGCTCGTGGTGTCATTCGCATAATATATATTATGGCATATAAACGCGTATATTGGATTGGCAGAAAATCAGCCCCTGTCAATGGTTTGGGCTGAAATCCGTACAATCTCCCTCAGTTCAGCGGCGCCTGCTTCGGCCAGGTCTTGGGCTCGCAGGTCGTTACCTTCTCTGTGAAGTCCTTGTTCCATTCCGTGCGCCGGCAGCCGAACCAATATGGCGTCTGCTGCTGCCAGCTGGTGCCTTTGAACTTCGTCGCCAGCAGCTGCTGTGCCGCCTTCGAATACCGCTCATGGCTCCCGTGCCAATTGCAACCATAACGCGTCGTCCTCACGGCCAGCGCCAGTGCCTCCGGCGCGCCGTCCTGGCCCTTGGAGGCCTTGCCCCAGCGGATGGCGGCGTCCGACAGACGCTCCGGTCCCTGGGCCATGCGGCTGAGCGCGCGCAGCTCCTTCCAATCCGTCGCATCGATCATGGGATGCGCCTTCAGGACCTTGTCGCGATTGGCGTCCAGTTGCGGCACCAGCGCCGGGTCGTAAACGTCTCCCAGACGCTTGATCTGGTAGCCGCCGTCGTCTTCCAACCCATTGACATCATTGGCCTGTTTCCGCAATGCGCCAAGCTGGCGGTCGGTTTCGAAGGGGCACCACCAATTCTTGTCGTTGGGGTTCCAGCCGTCAATCTCGGTGAAGCTCTCGGGCTTGATGCTTTCGTTCATCCAGTCGCCCGGCATGGAGACCAGGATATTATGCGGCGGGCTCCGCAATATGGTTAACAGCCGCTGATTCCGGGGGGAGATGTCCGGATAATCCGCCTTCACCTTGTCCGCGATTGCTTTGATTTCAGGGTTGAGCCCAAGCATCAGATCGAGGTGTGGTCCGTCTACCTTGCGTTGCAGCCCATAGTCTCTCGTCCATGCCGCCCGCGCAAACAGCGCCCGGTCCTGCTGGCTGAAGCCCGTGTCCTCCGCCAGCGCCCAGAGCGTCTTCACCGGCAGGAAATTGAACGTGATATCGGAGCCTGGATCGCTGTTCCTGAGAACCGCATCCTTCCAGTGTGCCTCATCCTCGGCTACCAGTGCCAGCAGAGCTGAAAACCGATTGCGATCAAGCACATCGTCACCGCTGGCAAGGCCTGCGAGAAGCTCCGGCGTGATGAGTTTGTCGCGAAGCGTCCGCGCTTCCGCCGTGTTGCCCTGCCCCGCCAGATATTGCGCCAGGCCATAGAGAGCGCCTGCAGAATAGGCCCGGGACGTCTTGAAAGGCACTGACTGAAGACCCTCTTTGGCCTCCTCATAATGTCCGGACAGTGCGGAGAGGCGCACGGCGTGGTTCAGCAGAAAGCCGGCCGCTGCGGTCTCCGGCGCCTCACCGCAGCTCTTCTCCGCTAAGTCCATGGCGGATCTGGCTTTTGACCAGATTTCGGCCCGTGTCGCATCATCCGGCTTGGCGGAGAGTGCCTTCAACATGTCGAGCGCGGGACCTTTGAGCTGACCGCCCGAAGGCTGCACGGCGAGCGCTTTGCCCACATAGTCCGACATGCGGGTCTGCCATTTGTCGCCGATCAGGCTCCAGGGAGCTGACTGGAATTTCGCATTGGCGGATTGCCCCGCCATCATCCACAGCGCCATCGGGTGTTGGCGGGAGGCATCCACGAGTGACTTTGAAATCGTTGGGTTTTCGGGCAGGATTCCGTCCAACCACCAATCCCCGTCCTTGGCCCGAATGCCGACGAAGTCGATATCGTAAAGCGCTGCCGCATATTGGCGTTTGAGGTCTTCGCTAGACAGGATCTTGTCCGCCGGCGTTTCGATCACGGCGATATCCCCGTCGATCAGCCCAGTCCAGCCTTCGGCCGTATCTTCCTGATTGGCGATGTAGCCGAGAAGCTCCTGCGTGATCCCGTGGACGGAGGCCAACGTGGGATCTGCGAGAATGGCCTCAGCCTGTTTCCGGGCCTCCGCGGGCTGCTTCGCGTTTGCCAGCAAGTTCGCGACGTTATAGGCCGCGGCCGCCCGGTGGATGGAGTTGGACTGGGCGATCGCCCTGAACATCGGAATGGCCTTCTCCTTGTCACGGTAGAAGGCGATCGAAGCGTCCTGATAGGCGCGGTCGGCCTTCTGGCGATTGGCAAAGGCGGCATCGTCACCCAATGGCGGTGGAAGCGAGATCTGGCCGTCCTCGCTGGTGCAGGCGCGCAGAACCTGCTCCTGCACCATCAGCCACTGCTTCACATAGGGGTGGTCCTTGCCGAGCTGGTCGATGCGCTTTTGCAGCACCGAGAGTGGATAGCCGATGCGGCAGCTCCAGCTCACATCCTGCAGGCTTTGGCTGGCGGGAAGAATTTCGGCCGCGAGTTTCTTCCATTGCTCCTGCAGCGCCCAAGTATCGGCATCGGACGGTGCTGGGTCAAGCATCGGATCGCCCAAGCCGTTGAGAACGCGCCAGGTTCTGGCGCTGAATGGCTCCGCGGCATAGCGGTCAATGGCGGAGGAGAGCTTAGCGGGATCGCAGGTCGACTGCGCCAGAACCGGTCCGGCAAGAATCGCCAGCGAGGCCATGCTCGCCGCAAAGGATTTCAACATGGTCCGCCCCACGGTCAGAAATGAAGGTCGAAACCATCATAGGCCGGTTCCACCCCAGCGGGAAGTTCCTTTGCGAGCGTGGCGAAGTCCAGGTCGACATGCATGTTGGTGATAACAGTGCGTTTTGGCTTCACGCGAGCGACCCATTCCAGCGTTTGCGGCAGGCTCCAGTGGCTGGGGTGCGGCGTGCGCCGGAGGGCATCAACCACCCATAAATCAAGGCCCTGCAAGGCTGAAACGCTTTGCTCCGGAACGCCATCAATGTCGGGCGTATAGGCCATGCCGCCGATGCGGAAGCCTAGGGCATCAATGGTGCCGTGGTGAACCTGGAAGGGCAGAGCGGTGACCGGGCCCCCTGCCCCTGTGATGGTCACCGGCTTTCGTGGTTCCATCGCGTTGAGGTTCAAGATCGGCGGGTAATCGCTACCGGGTGCGGAATAAAAACAATATGCAAAGCGGGTGGTTAGCATGCGGCCCGTGGCATCATCGGCCCACACTTCTACGCGCTTCCGCTTGAGAAGATAGAAGGCGCGCAGATCGTCAATGCCGTGGGTGTGGTCGGCATGCTCATGTGTGTAGAGAACGGCATCGATATCGCTGATCCCGGAGCTCAGCATCTGCTCGCGGAGGTCAGGCGAAGTATCGATAAGAACACGAGTTTCCCCGCCTCCACCGGTGCGTGTCACCAAGGCCGAACAGCGGCGCCGGCGGTTACGAGGGTCGGAAGCGTCACACTGGCCCCAGTCATTTCCGATACGGGGAACGCCGGCCGAGGAGCCGCAGCCGAGGATGGTGATCTTGCTGCTCATGCCGCAGTCTTGAACCGTTCCGGTCGCGGTACCTTGGAAAACAGACGGAAGAAATTGTCACTCGTTACGCGGGCCATCTCCTCGGTCGAGAGGCCACGAATTTTCGCAAGCGTTTCCAAGGTCTTGACTACAAAGGCGGGCTCATTGGACTTACCGCGATAAGGGACCGGGGCAAGATAAGGGGAATCGGTTTCGACGATGATCCGGTCCAGCGGAAGGGATGCGGCTGTCTCGCGGATGTCTTCCGCGGTTTTATAGGTCAGGATGCCAGAAAACGAGACGTATCCTCCCATTTTCACTGTTGAATCAGCAAGTTGGCGCTTCGAAGTGAAGCAATGGAGCAAGGGCACGAAGGGGCCCTTTGCCATCTCCTCCTCCAGAATTGCGATGGTGTCTTCCTCCGCCTCCCGGCTGTGGATGACCAGCGGCAGGCCGCTGCGGCGTGCGGCGTCGATATGGATGTGGAAGTTCGTGGCCTGCGCGTCCCTCGGGCTCAGGTCATAGTGATAGTCGAGCCCCACTTCTCCGATGCCGACGCATTTGGGGTGCTGGGCGAGCCTGACCAGCTCCTCCGCAGGCACGCCCAATTCCTCGTGCGCGTTATGAGGATGGGTGCCTACCGTACAGAAAACATTGGGGTTTTCATCTGCAATGCGGCTGAGGTTCGGAAAGCCTTTGACGCGTGAAGAAATCGAGACCATGAGACCCACCCCAGCGGTTTCGGCGCGGGCCAGAACGCCGGGCAGGTTCTCTTCCATGCCCTCGAAATCAAGATGGCAATGACTGTCAACGACCAGCATGATCAGACCTGGACCTCGTCTTCCACGTAGCGCGGGAAGATGGGTTGAGGTGCGGGAAGCTGCGTTCCGGGAACCAGCGGCGTTGCCAGGTCGATGAAACTCCGGTTACCTTCGATGCCAAGAAGCTGCAAAAGTGTCGCTGCCGAAGACGGAATGTAAGGTTGCGACATGATGCCAATGATGCGCAGGACTTCAGCCGTCACATAGAGGACGGTGCCCATCCTGGCAGGATCGGTCTTCTTCAGCGCCCAGGGTTCCTGGCCCGCAAAGTAGCGGTTGGCGTCCGCCACAACCCGCCAGATCGAATCGAGCGCCTTGTTGATGGCGTGGGTGTCATGGGCGGCCCGGGCCTCAGCATGAATGCGGCCGGCGGCTTCGAGGATCTCCCGGTCTGCCTCAGACAGGGGCCCGATGTCCGGAACCTTGCCGCCGCAGTTCTTGGCGATCATTGAGAGCGAGCGCTGGGCGAGGTTGCCCAGATCATTGGCGAGGTCCGCGTTGATGCGGTTGACGATCGCCTCATGGCTGTAGTTGCCGTCCTGGCCGAAGGGTACTTCCCGCAGGAAAAAATAGCGGGTCTGGTCCACGCCATAGGTGCGGACGAGATCCGCCGGGGCCACCACATTGCCAACCGACTTCGACATCTTCTCGCCGCGGCTGAACAGGAAGCCGTGGACCACGATCTGCTCCGGCACGGCGAGGCCGGCTGAGAGCAGGAAGGCCGGCCAGTAGATGGCGTGAAAGCGGGTGATGTCCTTGCCGATCACATGGGCATTGGCGGGCCAGAAACCGGCGCGCGGCGCATGGGCGTCCGGGAAGCCGGTGGCGGAGAGATAGTTGGTGAGCGCATCGACCCAGACATACATCACGTGCTTGGGATCATCCGGCACGGGCACGCCCCAGTCGAAGGTGGTCCGCGAGATCGACAGGTCATTGAGGCCGCGCTTCACGAAGGCCACGATCTCGTTGCGGTAATTCTCCGGCGTGATGAAATCCGGGCGCTTTTCGTAAAGCTCCAGCAGCTTCTCCGCATAGGCCGAAAGCCGGAAGAAATAGCTCTCCTCCTCCACCCATTCCACGGGCGTGCCGGTCTTGAGGGCGAAGCGGCGGCCGTCGCGCTCCTCGATCTCGTCCTCGGCGTAATAGGCTTCGTCCCGCACCGAATACCAGCCGGAATACTTGGACAGGTAGATGTCCCCGTTTGCGGCCATGCGGCGCCAGATTTCCTGCACGGACTCCTTGTGGCGCGGCTCCGTCGTCCGCAGAATGTCATCGGCGCGGGCGTTCAGATCCTCGCCCATCTGCTCGAACTGGATAGCGGTGCGGTCAGCGAGCTCCTGGGGCGTTATCCCTTCCCGAGCGGCCGTCTGCTGCATCTTCTGGCCGTGCTCATCCATGCCGGTGACAAACAGCACGTCATAGCCATCCAGCCGCTTGAAACGGGCAATGGCATCGGTCGCGATCCGCTCATAAGCGTGGCCGATGTGGGGGGCGCCATTGGCATAGGGGATGGCGGTGGTGATGTAGAATTTTGGTTTCGACATGGCGCTTCTTGTCTTGGTGTTCAGGAGGCCTTCAGAGCCTCTTCGAGGCGCATCAGCGCATCGGTGACCGTCTGGCGGCGGTCGAGGTTTAGGGCATCCGATTGGCGGAGGGAAGCGTTGATGTCGTCATGGGCGCGGGCCAGCGCCTCGCCCCGGCCGTGAAGGCCTGCAGCGCGGGCCTGCTCCGCCGTCCAGCCCACCAGCAGTTCGCAGAAGATGAAATAATCCTCAGCCGACTCGCGGCCCGAGAACGCGGCCGCGATCTCGACGGCCGTGGCCGGGGACAGCTTGGAGCGCTTCAGGAATTCGGCAAAGGCCGCAGCTCCGCGGGAGCCGATCAGCTCCATCGCCCGGCCGGGGCTGCCGCGCGAAAGTTCAGCGGCCTGGGTGAGCGCCCCTCCTCCCGCCTCGACCGCACCCGCCGGCAGACCCTCGAGCACCTCCAGCGTCTGGCTGGTGGCGAGAGGGGCAAGCCCCAGATGCAGGGCACGCGAACGGATGGTGCGAAGGAGCCTGCCCGGCTGATGGCAGACGATGAGGAACACCGACTGTTTGGGTGGCTCCTCGACGAGCTTCAGGAGCGCATTGGCGGAGGCCGTGTTGAGCTCATCCGCCGCATCGACAATTGCCACCCGCCATCCACCGGCACCTGCCGTCTGGCCGAAGAAATTTTGCGCCTCCCGCGCATCGTCCACGGCGATTTCGGTCTTGAGGCGCTTGGCCCGCGGATCGACCGCGCGCTCGATAACGAGCAGCCCCGGATGCGCCCCTGCCGACACCTGGCGGAAGGCCGGGGTTTCCGGCGCGATATAGAGCGAGGCGTGGGAACGGGCCTTTTCGGCGGAGGGCACCTGCAGGAGGAATTTCGCAAATCGGTAGGCGAGCGTTGCCTTGCCGATGCCCCTTGGCCCCGAAATCAGCCAGGCGTGATGGAGCTTGCCGGACTGATGCGCCTGAAGGAGCCGCGCTTCAGCCTCTGCATGGCCCACAAGCTCCGCCGCGCGGCGCGGGTGCCAGGCAACGTCACGCGGGTCCTTGAAATCCTCCGCCATCAGAGGACACCGGCGACGGCGGACCAGACCTGATCGGCAACGCTGTCCACAGCCTGCGCGGCATCGATCAGGCGGCAGCGCTGCGGGTCCTGCCGCTGGATCTCGAGAAAGCCTTGGCGGAGGCTCTGGTGGAAGGCGAGGCCCTTTCGCTCATAACGGTCCTCCGCCTGGTGATCGCCCCGGCTTCGGGCGCGGGCGAGGCCAATGGCGGGGTCCAGATCGAATATCAGGGTCAAGCCAGGCCGCGTGGAGCCGACCACGGATTGCTCCAGCGCATCGATGAAGCCTGGCGGGCAGCCACCGGCATAGCCCTGATAGGCACGGGTTGAATCCATGAAGCGGTCACACAGCACGGTTTGCCCTGCCGCCAGGGCGGGGCGGATCACCTGCTCCAGATGCTGTTCCCGCGCGGCATAATTGAGGAGCGCTTCGGATGTGGGCGTCCACCGGGCGACATCCCCGGAAACGAGCAGCGCGCGGATGGCCTCCGCCTCGGGCGTGCCACCCGGCTCCCGCGTGACCAGCACGTCCCTGCCCCCGGCCTGAAGCCGCGCGGCGAGGAGGCGGATCTGCGTGGACTTGCCGGAGCCTTCGCCGCCTTCGAATGTAATGAAGAGCCCGCTCATATGCGAAAGGTGCTGCCCCGCCAGCCCCCCACCCCTTCCCACGAGGGAGAGGGAATGTGAAACCGGCATGATTTCGCCAGATTATTTTTCCCTCCCCCTCTTGGGGAGGGGCGAATGTGTGGGGTGGATGTTGGCGGCATGATGCGGAGAGATTAGCTGCCGAAGGCCATGATGAACAGCGAGTCGATTGCGCGGGACCACATGGAGGAATCTTCCGCAACAGCGGCGGCGGTGACGACCGGCACATCCGCCACGGTGATGCCATCGACAATGAAGCGGACGGAGCCCACTTGCTGGCCCTCCGCCACCGGGGCGATCAAGGGGCCGCTGTAGGCGAGCTTCACCTCAGCCAATTCCTGCTCCTGCGGGGTCAGGGCCACGCGGACGTTATCGGCGGCGAGAAGCGGCACGCTGCGGGCGGTTCCGCCCCAGACCCGGGCTTGGCCCACCCTGGCGCCCTTGGCATAGACATCAACGGGCCGGAACTGACGGAAGCCCCAGTCCAGCAGGCTTTGGGCTTCCTGGCGGCGCTCGTTGATGCTCTTGAGGCCGGCGATCACCATGATGAGGCGGCGGCCATCGCGCGCAGCGGAGCCGATGAGGCCGTAGCCTGCTTCCTTGGTGTAGCCGGTCTTCATGCCGTCAGCCCCCGGATAATCCTTAAGGAGCGGATTGCGGTTGTCCTGGCGGATCTTGTTCCAGGTGAATTCGGGGATCGAATAGTACTTATAGTATTCCGGGAAATTATTGATGATGTAGCGCGCGAGGATGGCGAGGTCCCGCACGCTCATCTTGTGGTCCGGATCGGGAAGGCCCGTGGCGTTCTTGAATGTGGCGTTGGTGGCGCCAAGCTCATGGGCGCGCCTCGTCATCTGTTCGGCGAAAGCGGCCTCGCTTCCCGCCATGCCTTCTGCGATCACGATGCAGGCATCATTGGCGGATTGGACGATGACGCCCTTGATGAGGTCTTCCAGCCGGATGTCCGAGTTGAGCTCAGCATACATGGTGGAGCCGCCGGACGAGGCGCCGCCACGTTTCCAGGCATCTTGGCTGACCTTGAAGGTTTGATCGAGGGTGAGCTTTCCGGCCTTGAGCGCTTCGAAGACCATGATCATGGTCATCAGCTTGCTCATGGAGGCCGGCGGGATGGCGGCGTCGGCATCCTTCTCATAAAGAACGCGGCCGGTGCGGGCATCAATCAGGATCGCCTGGCGGGCCTTTGACTCATAGACGTCATCCGCCTTGGTCTGCGCCAAGCCTGGCGCAGCCGCCTGCCCCAGCAGCAAGCAGGCGAGAAGGACGAAACAGATTACGCGACGTACCGGCATCATCGCTCCAAGCTAGAAGCCTTCGGCGCGGAAATCAACGCGGGTTGGGCGTGGCCCCCGAAGCTTGAGCCCTTGGCCTATTGCAGCGAGGCCTGGACGGATTGCGTCTTGATCAGGCGGGCATCTGTGTAGCCGGCGGACTGAGCATCGACCAAGGCCGTCTGGGCGTCGTTCCCATCGGTGATGGGGCCTAAGCGGACGCGGTAGACAGGCCCCGAGGCGCCCGAGAGTTCGATGAACTGCACGGGCCAGACGGCGGAGAACTGGTCCCGCGCGCGGGCGGCGTTGGCACCATCCCCGAAGGAACCGAGCTGAATGTAATAATTGATTTCGGCCAGAGGCGCGGGCTCCGCGGTTATGGGCGCTGCCGGTTCAGCGGGCGCGACATAGGCGACTGTCTCCAGCACAGGCTGCTTCTTCACGGGCTTCACCTCTGCCACCATGACGGTATCCGCCGGTGCCCTGCCCTTGCGCCGGTCTGCGGCGGCGATCATGCTGCGCATCGGCGTGCCGCGGGCGAGCTCCTTGTTCATGGCGACGAGATGCCCGCCATTGTCGTTCAAGGGTGCGGGGCCGATATACTGGACGCGCACCTGGGCCGTGCCCTTGTCCTTGTAGCCGAGTGCCAGGGCCGCCTGTTTCGAGACATCCAGCACGCGGGTGTTGACGAAGGGGCCACGGTCATTGACGCGCACCACGATCTCGCGGCCGTTCTCGAGATTGGTGACCTTCACATAGCTGGGCAGCGGCAGTGTGGCGTGGGCCGCTGTTAAGCGGTTCATGTCAAACCATTCGCCATTGGAGGTCTTGCGGCGGTTGAAGGCCTCGCCATACCAGGAGGCGGTGCCTTTCCTGTCATAGTTCGGCTGTTCCTTGGGCTCGAACCAGCGGCCCGCAACCTGATAGGGCTTGCCGACAAAATAGCGACCGCCGCCCCACGGAACCGGACCCTTGCCGGGATAGATGGGGCTGCCGGTGCCCGCGAAAGGATCGCGGTTCGTCTGCTTGTTCGAATGGGCGCAACCGGCAATCGCCAGGCCCATGGCGACGAGCACCACCGCGTTCCGCATCACACGCACCATACTCACCCACTCCGCCTGACCAGGCTTGATGCTGCCCCCGTGGCGCATTCGAGTCCCGAGGTCCACGACTTTGCGCCGGGAGCGTAAACGGAGGGTTGGGAAGTATGGTTAAGAGAAGGTTGCCGGGTGTCGGCTAGTCCGCCGTTGCGGCGGGTTTGGATTGCAGCCGGTCCACATTCTGCTGGGCCTTGCCATTGCCGGCGGCGAGTGCCTGCTGATAGAGATCGAGCGCCTTGGTCTTGTCCGTGGGGGCACCCCAGCCCATTTCATACATGCCGCCAAGATTGTTGAGACCCCACGGGTCCTTCTGCGAGGCTGCGCCTTCGAACAGGCGGAAGGCCTTGATCAGATCCCGCGAGACGCCCTTCCCTTCAAGGTAAAGCATGCCGAGATTGTTCTGCGCATCGGCGAGCTTCAGGTCCGCTGCTTTCTGATACCAGTCGGCGGCCTTGGCGAGATCAATGTCGGTGCCTTTGCCCAGCTGGTAGCACTGGCCCAGCGCATCCATCGCCGGGGCATAGCCCTTGGCGGCGGCATCCTGATAGAGTTTCAGGGCCGTGCCCGGATCCTGCTTCAGGCCCTTGGCCCCGCGCGAGACGAGGCGGGCCAAATGATATTGCGCGTCGACATTGCCCTGAAGGGCGGCCTGGCGGAACCAGCGGGCAGCCTCTGCCTCATCGAGCTTCACGCCGTCGCCCTTCTCATAGGCGAGCCCCACCTCATATTGCGCGTCGACGTCCCCCACCTTGGCGAGCGTTAGCTGCTTGTCAAAAGGAAGGTCCTGCAGCGCCTGGGCGGCGGCGGGTGAGGCGGCCAGCAGGAGGGCGGTCAGGACAGTTGCGGGAAAACGCATGGATGCTCCAGCTCAGTCGACGCGGATGAACTTCATGGATTTGCAGAAGACGCCCGCCACGCAGCCATTGACCGTCATGGTGCGGGAGCCCTGCAGTTTCATGTTCGAGGAATAGGTGTTGCCATCATCGGGATTGTAGATTGTGCCGGTCCAATAACCATCACCCGCGGCCTGCATGTTGGACAGGATGGTGAGGCCCACGACCGGCCGGCGCCGAAGCGACGGGTTGGGGTTTTCCTTGTCGAGCCGCGGGCGGCCCTTGTCATCACGCGGCTTCTTGAGGGCGACGACCGTTCCGCACAGCCTGGCACCGCAGGAGGAGACGCGCACCGTCACCTTGCCGTTGGACATGCGCCAGACGCCCGTTGCCTTGTCACCTGCGCGCGCGGGGCCAGAAAGTCCCGTTACCGCCACCACGGCGCAAGCCGCTGCCGCCACTGCCACGTTCCGCATTCCCGCCACCTCCGCACTGCCGCCATGCGCCCTTACCCGATCTTGCCCGATTGCCGGGGTGAAGGGGAAGGGTTATCGTCACCGTCCTCAGCACAGGAGATTATGATGGGGAACCTCGCGACGCTCAAGACGGCGAAAACTGTTGAAACCGACGAATGGCAATTGCGTGTCGACCTTGCGGCAGCATTCAGGCTGGCGGTGCGCTTTGACTGGCATGAGGCGGTGGCCAATCACCTGAGCCTTGCGGTCTCGGCCGACGGCAAGAAATTCCTCATGAACCCGCGCTGGAAGCATTTCTCGAAAATCCGCGCCTCTGACCTCATGCTGCTGGATTCGGCCGATCCCTCGACGATGGACCGCCCGGACGCGCCGGACCTCACCGCCTGGTCTATCCATGGCCGCATGCATGCCAATGTTCCGCAGGCGCGCTGCATCATCCATCTGCATCCGCCCTATGCCACGGCACTGGCCTCGCTCGCCAACCCCGAGGTGCTGCCGATCGACCAGAACACCGCGCGCTTCTACAACAGGATCGCGGTTGACATGGAATATGGCGGCATGGCCAACACCGACGCCGAGGGTGACCGCCTAGGGAGCCTCCTCGGCAACAAGCAGATCATGATGATGGGAAACCACGGCGTGCTCGTCTGCGCCGCAACGGTGGCCGAGGCCTTCGACCTCACCTATTACCTGGAACGTGCCTGCCGCAACCTGATCCTGGCCTATTCCACCGGCCAGAAGCTTCACGTCATGTCTGGCGCCGTGGCCGAAAAGACCGCTCAGGAATGGGAATCCGACCGCGACCAGTTCCAGGCCCACTTCGCCGAAATGAAGGAAATCCTCGACGCCGAGGACCCGAGCTACGCCGATTGAACCACCATTGAGATGCCGCGCGAAGGCTGCTAGGAAGCATCGCCTTCGCCGGCACCTGGAGGGGTGGCAGAGCGGTCGATTGCGGCGGTCTTGAAAACCGTTGAGGGGTCAAACCCTCCGGGGGTTCGAATCCCTCCCCCTCCGCCATTAATCGATTCTAATTATTTGATATTTAGATGTTTTTTGGAACGGCGCGACATCCTGTCCTACCGATTGTCCTACCATGCATCGTTGATGGAACTTTTCCACGACTGGCTGACGATGTTTCTGTTGCTCCTGCCAACCGGCTATTGTGCGCTACTCATCGGCACAACAGAAAGGCCAACCGAGTGAAAAGAACCTTACTCCGGCTCGCTTTAACGTTATTGCATCTACGCTAGTCTGGTTTCTCAATCCCGCATCCAGTTGAGCACCACCCAGCGTTAAGTATAGCGAATATTGCAACGCCTCGTAAAGTTCGCCGGGTTCTATACCTTGACGCTGTAATTCATCGGAGGCGTCTACGACATTGGCCATAATGCTCATGTACGCTCCCGGAGAAAGTGGAATACTTGGAGTGATAGTCTCCGGGAGTTTTTCCCAGTTTTGTAATATGAAACTTTGCGGGATGACTTGTTCGATATCGCCACTTTCTTGGCGAGCTTGATATAGGGCCAGTCTCTGTTCGAACTGCTGAGAAACCTCTTCAGTTTTGCGGATGATAATCTTGCCCGATTCCCATTGCTGCAGAATGTCGACAACAGCAGCTACGTAAGCTTCTTGCGTCTTTGTCAGGGTAAAACTGGGCTTCCTAAACTCAAGCGTCTCTTGAGCGAATGGAGCATCAACTTGAAAAAAGAATAAATACGCTGCAAATAGTGGAAACTATGCCCGTCGCATAACTACTTGTCTCTCACTTTTGCTTGATGTTTGCTATTGTGAACCACGTGAAAGTCACACCACCCACCGTGAAAAGAACAATTTGTATAAGACCAGAATAGACGAGCACGTTGTTGAACGGATCGAATTTATTCGCATACAAGAGACTGATTATCGCACCGTGCAGAATGTACCCCATCAGAGCACTGAGCGAAAAACACAGTAACCCGGTAGCAAGCACCCATTTCCTTACAAAGGCTTTGTCTGAAGAACTTACAAAGCCTCCGACCACGCCAAACACGCCCGCAGCAATAAGCATAAGCTGAAGGGTTAATTGCCTCAGTGTTTCCAAGGCTTCGACATAGTGAACGTCCATTTACGCCTCCATAGCAATAATGGCGAGTTTACTCAAGGGCAGACATTTTAGGGTGCCGTGCGCGTCGCTGATCTAGTACGCGTCTGGAGTGTCAGACCTAAGGTATCCCCCGCACTCTGTAATGAATTCCCGGCATATCCTCACGTATCGCCGCATCCCCGCTACCTGTCCGCCTTTGAATGCGTTTCTAGCGACGGCTGCCTTTCCCTCGAGCGTTCTTGGCCCTGTCGCTGATTCCCAAGGTCGCCATCGCCGAATTGCCAGCGACTGTGCTTTCCGCTGCTCCGCTGTCCATCGCCTTTTCATTACAAGCCTCTAATTGTTTGTTTGACCGACTTTCATTTACTTCCGCGCGCGTCGTGAGTTTCGTCCCATTGTTTACCTGTTGCGGACCGTTCGCGATGTTCGCCTGCTTGGCATATATGACGGGTGGGTTCTTGACGGTGCTCAACGTTTCAAGCGTCATCCGTGCCTGGTTCTGAGCCTTGAAGGCGAGCTTGAGATAGCGCTCTCCGGCGTCGAAATAGCTGCCGCCGAAATTGATGGAGGAACGGCGCAACAGATCGGCAAAGAGTCCGTTGAGGACAGTCGCCTGGCTCACGAGGATGGCCTCTACGTCTCGCATGTCTCCTTTCTTCACGCGGTCTGCATTGGCGGTCATCGCCTCCACCAGCTTGTCTAGTGAGACGTCACCCGTGGTGCCGCGCGCAAACCTGTTGAGAGCCATGGCGTTTGTTGCGAACGGCCCCGACAATACCTCGGCTGATCGAAGGTCCACGTCATCGCCCTCTCTGACGCCAATTGTCAGTGTGTCCGTCTTGACGGGTTCGCTTGGCTTGGGAGGTGACTTGGTCTGTGACATTTGATGCTCCTTGAATTCGCTGAGGCCCGCGCCCGACGCGGGTCCGGTTGTGAATCATTCCGGTCGCGCGTTGCGCTGCGCTCCGCCTTGGCTCCGCTCCATGCGCGCCCTGACGTCGTGCCCATATGGTAGATATCTATATGCGGCTCTCTGGTGAGACCGGGAGTTTGTTCTCTGGCGTTCAATCGGTCTCATGAGAGAGCCACCTTTCGGCAATATTGTTGCGCAGCGTCCAAACGTGGCCCTCCCGTGAGACCGGGTTGGCTCTCTGGCGAGACCGTGAAATGAATTTTGCCGTCTTGCCAGCGCATGAAGGCGCGAGAGGGTCTCTCGCCTGTCACGTCACACTTGTGGAGCGTGAGACGCCATTCGGTGGCCCGGCCCTCGCCTGCCTTCATATTGAATCCTCCCGGCTTGACGGCCTCGATAAAGCCTCTGGCGGTCAGCTCCTGTAGCGCGCGGGCCGCCGTGGCGCGGGAGATGGGCAGCGCTTCGGCGAGCATGCGGCCAGACATGGCTAGACGTCCGTTGCGTCCGGGCACAAACAGGCGCGCCATTTCGATGAATGCCAGACGTGCCGCCAGCGACAACGAGCGCCACGCAGGGGAGTTCAGAAGGTAGTGTTCGAGCATGACGAAGCGCGCGGCATGGCGGGTTCTTCCTGTACGATTGTGTTTCCGACTCATTAGACGCCTCTGTGGGCCGATGTTTGATTCTGGGCTGTTGCATAGCGGGCGGAGCCGAAACCCCGCCCAGCGTGTTCCTATTGGTTCGGCTTGCCATTCAAGGCTTCGAACTGCAAATCGCCGGTAATCTCCAGCGCCTTGCGTATGGCTTCCGCCAACGCAGGGAGATGGCGGATGGACACAGTCAATCCTCCCCGCCCCGGCAAGAGCTTGCCATCATCGCCCCCATACCAAGTGCGAAGGTCAACGATTGGTTGCCCCCTGAAGATGTCCAGCCTCACCACGAGGGTCTCACGCGTGTTCTTGGGCCACGATGCAATGATAACTTCTGCTGTCATGCTGCCATCCGTTCTCTTGGCTCCGAGCGTTCCATCAATTCCACAGGAGATTGGAGGATGTAACGCCCGTGACTTCCGCCAGGATGCGGCTCTCGGCTTGTTTTAATGGCCAAGCCGCACTCAGTACGGAGGCGGTGGACGTAGGCTGCGAGCCGCACTGCCCAGCCCGCCTGGAACGCTTCCAGCGAGGTGATGCCGCGCGGTCCGGCTTCTACTAGCGACAACAGAGTTTCGGCCGGGCGACCTGTTACGGTGAACGCGCGGCCGTCCGGCACGATGCGGGCTGTGACAGTCAGCTTATCGGTCATGGAGACCTCCAAAGCCTGCGATTTCCGAGATGGCCAGCGCGCGCCAGATCGGGAGATGGCGGCGTCGCGCAAGTACCCTGATGCCGACAGGAAGGCTCTTGAGGCGTTCGACTTCCGCCCAGTGCCCCAGCGGTGTTTCATTGAACTGCGTCGCGTTTCGGAGTATGAATTGCATGTCATTAGCTCTTGAGATTGTTGACGGGAGCGGGACAAGCCCGGCGCTGCAACGCCGGGCAATTCTTTGTCAGGCTGCATCGTTGCTGCGGCCAGTGAGAGGAAGGCTCTCGATGAAGCGGCGGAGCTCCGTCACCTCGATCAAGGTGCGGCGTCCTGCCTTCCGGGTCTTGAGCATGCCGGATGCAATCGCGGCATAGAGAGACGTGCGCCCCAGATTTGCACAACGTGCCGCCTCAGCAACCGACAAGACGAAAGGAACAAATTCGGTCATGTAAACCCCGTATCAAGCCGGGAATCGCCCGGTGCGTTCGCCGGAAAACGCTCCGGCTCACGAGGTTATGGGGGCTCGCCGAGAGATTGTCTTATTGGACGCCGAAAGAAATTTTCACGACGTCTATCCGGCGGGCAGGGCCGCTAGGAACTTTGACCTGTATCTTGAAATTGTCTCTAGCGAGTACGGGCCTACTTGCATCACTGACAGACAGGACAGCACGAATCTCACACCCAACGTCTCCTGAAGGCCTTCCTTTGCAGGGTCATTTGCTGGTGCAACTGTATATCGGGAGCGAGTGAGCCGGAGTTTGCAAAACGTTTCGTACAATTCCGGCAGTGTGCCGCCAATCAGTCGAACTATTGGCGTGACTTCCTCTCCTTTGAAGAAGAGCGGGCCGCTCCAACTCTCGTGCTCAAGAGCCGTCTCGCTGTGGGTTTTAACCACCTGCCGCTCGATTTCTGACGCGATGGAGAGCCGCATAGTTGAAGCGAATGCGAACCACCTGTGGACAAACTCGGGTATATTGTCCGTGCTGAACTCTCCTTCGGCGGTTTTGTTGGTCTCGAACTGAATTCCAAGTGCTTCTTGCTGTACCGTAGGAAGTTCGCGAACGACCCTTCTCACTGCACGTCCCAGATAGTCCATAGCGTGACGGTCCGCCGTGGCTTCAGAACTTGCGAAAACGGCGATACGACCCACTGATGCCCGAATATGGGAGAGTGATTTGGTAACTGAGGAGGGTATCGGCGCTGTCTGAAACGCCACTTCCACCTGATAGACACCGAGCACACGTATCAATCGATGCAGCAGTCGAAACGCTTGGAACACATTGAGGCTGTGTTCCTCCGCAATCGCAATCACTCCATCCCTCATTACCCGTGCATCGGAGGTAGGGCGACCGCCAGTGATGAGTCTGATAAGCCGTTGCGCTCGTCTGTATTTCTCGAAAAGTTCATCGTAAATGGTAGTCGCCCGATGGGGCTGGTTTTCAATTGACGACAAGTATTGTTGAATTTCCTTCCATTGGCTCATCGCCGCACCTTTGCGCGCACCATTCGAACGACTGGAAAAGCGGTGATGCTTCCGCGTTTCACTCCTTCGGGTCTGCCCAGAGTAACTTGATTTGTTACTCGCCTAAATCATTCCGAGCATACCAATAATGCATGGACCAACTTGCCCAATTTCGCTGTCCACGTCCATTCCATTGAAGGTGCAAATTGCTTGTGGCTTGCCTCTCTCAATTGGCTGCAGCCATCTCAAAAGCTGAAAGCTTCGTTCGTGTAGGGCGTACGCGTGGCACACCATCCCTATAGACAAACTCCCGCCTACCGTACCGACACCTTCAGATATGATCCGTTCTATCGCGCGCTTGGGTAAACGCAACGTCCGCCCTTCGGGGTCGCCATCTCTCTGATATTGCTCATACGCCAAGTTGAATTGCTCTTTCGCGTCACCAAGGAGAATTGGCAAACCTTCCTTATAAGGGTCATTACAAACTAGTTTTGACTCGTCGTCGGGGCGTGTAAGCGGAGTTATTCCGTAGACTTCGAATCTATTGCTATGCGGACACTCTCCGAAGATGCTGCACTCAAAGCGGCCGTAGGCCATATCATTCGTGAGCATTTCGCGGGAAACGCGCGTGGCTACCCTACGGACCATATCTGCAACTTCTCTCAGCATGGGAGGATCGGCTGTGGTAACATTGACCAAGTTCTGCAAAAACGTGCTCGCGTGAGCATGCGTCAAGATTGCTGGGAGTACGTCTCCAGCAAATGCAAACCCGTAGGTCCTCCAAAAATGTGGAGCTGGAAAAAGGTTGGTTTGCGTCGCAATTCGCCTACAAACGGTGGGCAACAGGAGCAGCTTTGCGCCTATCTCAGTACGAACCTGGGTGCCGCCTGATTGGAGCGGAAAGGAAATTCTTGTGTCTGCAACTGCCCAGAGCGCATCATCGGCAGCCTCATGCCAAATCGCCACAATCGTCATCTGAAGCTCCATTGGTCTGGAAACTACACGCGCTTTTCAAGCAGTTCCGCCTATACCTATAAGATAGTCGGTGTTAACCTTTACTACGCAGGGCCACCACATTGGTGGCGAACTTCGGTTCGCACCATGCCGTCCAAGCTTCCATGAGCTTTCGCCTCTTTTCGAATTGGTCGCCGCGCCTGTAGGCGGCTTCGGCCTTGTCGCTGATACGATGGGCCAGTGCATGTTCGCAGGTCTCGTGTGGGAATGAAGTCTGTTCGGAAGCCCAGTCCCGGAATGTGGACCGGAAACCGTGTACGGTGATGCTGTCCCGCTTCATGCGGCGGAGTTGCATGGCCATTGCCATCCCGGAAAGTGGCTTGCCTCTCGCGTTGCCCGGGAACACATGCGGGTTTCCCTGCAGCTTGGGTAGGCTTCGCAGAATGTCCAGCGCCCGGTCCGTCATGGGAATGCGGTGGGCGTGGCTCGCCTTCATACGCTGGGGAGGAATGGTCCAAATGGCCTTCTCCACATCAATTTCGCTCCATTCGGCGTTCAGCACCTCGGAGGACCGGGAAGCCGTCAGGATGCAAAACTCGATGGCCAGCGCTGCCGTCGATTGCCGCGCCCTCAGGTCGGCCATGAAGGCCGGGAGGTCATCATAGGGCAGTGCCGCATGGTGGCCTCTGGTGAGCTTCTGACGGGCCGGGAGAAGGGTCTTGAGGTGGCCCCGCCATGTTGCTGGGTTCGGGCCATCGCGGTAGCCCAGCGCCCGCGCCGCGTCCAAGACGTTCTCAATCCGGCCCCGGAGCCGTGAGGCGGTCTCCGGTACCTTGTTCCAGATCGGCTGGAGGACCGAGAGAACTGCCTCGGTGTCGATTTCATTGATGGGTTTGGTACGGATGGTCCGGCAGTAAGCTTCGCCAAGGGTCATCTCCCACTGGGCGACATGCTTGGCGTTCCGGAACTTGGGCTTGTGGCTGTTGATGTAGTCATCTGCGAAGGTCCCGAATGCTGGGATGGTGCGCCCGGCCTTTTCCTGGGCCTTCCGATGCTCCAGCGGGTCAACTCCGGCTGAGAGCAGCCGCCGCGCCTCCAGTGCCCGTTCCCGTGCCTCGGCAAGCGACACCTGGCCCCGCGCCGCGCCGCCAAGGCCCATCTCCCGCCGCACCTCTTTGCCCTCGGCGGTCTTGCCCAACCGATAGAAGAAGGTCCAGCGCTTCCCGCCGTTGGCGGAGATGAAAAGATAGAGGTTGTTTCCGTCTGCATAGCGCCCCGGCTTGGTTAGGGTTTCCACCCTGCGGGCATTAAGCTTTCCAGCCATTGCAGCACCTCCGTCTGTCCAACCGTTGTCCTACCGATTGTCCTACCAGAAACGCCGGATTGCAGCAATCAAGAATGAACGCAAGTGAACGCAGGCGCTCCAATGCTTCAATATAAAGGATTTTTAAGAAACGCAGACGAAGGGCGCTGAATGACTGCGGACGATACTGCGGCGGACTCCCCCTCCGCCATTTAGTTATCTATATGCCGCCGTCTGTTGAAACCGGGGTGGCCCTGCGGTGAGTCCGCGAAATGGGTCTGATCGTCCTGCCAGAGCACGTAGCGGAAGACGGAGCGTTGATTTCCTGTTGTGGCCGTTCTGCGCGGTTGCTTGTGTATCAAGCAGAGTATAAGTTTCCTGGCGATACGTCTTCCAGCGCAAATGTGAACAGGAGATAGATCGATGGCGAAAAAGGCCAATCCCCCCCAATCTACGGAAGATGCGTTGAACAAGCTGGTGGCTTCTGTTCACACATTTGATTCATTTGGGCGCGCCATCGTCGCAGCCGCTTTGTCAGAGGCGGCAAGGTCGGGAACATCCGTCGCGCAATCCAAAGTTACGGCCACCGTTCAAGTCACGCCCCTTCAGCATCACAACGGCCCGGCTGCATTTTCGGCCGGGGGTTCAGCGGCTGGCGCGGGGGCAGCAGGCCCTGCAACCGCGGAACCAAGCATATCAGTTACTATATGCATTGGAGACAGTTGCTATGTCATGGGGATATAGCAGCTAGACTTCAGATCTGCAGCGCATGCCGGCTCTCTGGTGATGCTGCGGGTCGTGGGCGGGGATGGGCATCGCAGGTTGTTTGCGAGAACCGCCCCGCTATGCAAACAGCCGTTCAAATACCCGGCGCACCAACGTGAGGGCATGCTCCGGTTCTGGCGCTTCGAAGTCCCAGTCTTCCACCTCTTCCACGATTGATTGGCGCTCGGGCTGGGGCATGCCGGATTCGCGGTAGCGGCGGTATTGGTCGGCGAGGAGGTTGCAGTCCATGCCGCGGAACTGGATGGTGCTGGATGATGGCTGTTCGGTGCTCATGGGTGCTGACCTCCGGCTCGGATCACTCAGGTGTAAGTCCGCGAAGGCCTGGAGCGGTAACGGAGTCAGCGGATGTGGTTAATGGCTGTCAGCCGAGGAAGGTGACAGGGAGTGCGGCCAGGCGGGCGAGGTCTGACTGGTAGCGGGCGGTGAGGATGGCTTTCTGTTCGGCACTGAGGGGGTCATAGCGCTCCCCTGCCCGTTCCTCCGCGATCAGCTGCTGTGCGGCCTGGCGGCGCTGGGCGAGGTTCATTGCGGGGTCGAGCGCTTCGATGCGGCGGATGGCGCCAGCGGTGAGGCGCGTCGTATCTCCCGGAATACCGTGCTTCACCTCCGGCACGTCAACGCCGCTCACGCGCTGCAGAATGGCAGCGGGGTTGCGGAGGTAGAACTCCAGCGTCCACACCGTGACATTCGCGGGACCTAAGACGTCTCCGATGGTTTCGATCAGTTCCACCCAGCTGGGGGGTGCTTCGAGCCAGCGGTTCAGGTGCTGGGTGAAGGTGATGGTGCTGCTCCCGTCCCTGAGGGCCTGGCTGTAGACGGAGGGCAGAAGATCCGCATAGTTTCGGATACTCAAAAACACCCGTCTGCTTTCGGGCCTGGTGATGCCTGCGAATGGCAGAAGGCGGGCGCGCGCATGCGGGTAGAAGCCGGTCAGAAGATCAACAGCGCTTCCGAGAATATCTTCCTCTGACAGAAGGAAGCGGCGCGGAAGGCCGGGCGGCAGGGTGAGGAATTCACCCAAGCTGCTCTTCCGCGTCTGCGGATTTCCATTGAGGTGATTTGCGAAGATCGCCCGCAGGAGGCCGGCACTGCGCGTCCGGTCCCGCGGCAGATAGAGGCAGCCCCCTTCGATGAGCGCGCGTTGCTGGGCCTCCAGATTGTCCTGAAGATGGGTGGTCGCGGTTTTGTGTGCACCAATGTGAAGCCGCACCTCTTCAGGCCCGCCAGGCGGCGGCATCAGGCTTTCCCCGCTTGCGCAATCCAGCGATTGCACTGGCGCAGCAACTCCTCATCCTGCGCGTACCATCGGCGCAGATTGGTAAGGGCGGTGTCCGACAGGGGCTTCACGGCGGAATAATCATTGCCATGGCGGGCGCGCTTGCTCGTTGTGGGGTCCACCACCTGTAGCGGCATGCCCTCGAGGCCCAGCCTCGCATAGAGCTCTCTCATATCCGCTTCGAAATGCTCCTGCCGGATGATGAAGACCGGCGGCCAGTGGCTGAGGAAGAAGCCGAGGCCGCGGAAATAATCCGTCTGGTCGCGCGCCAGATGCTCGATCGACTTCATGGCGGCAAAGGCCCTGCTGCCCTCGGCACCATCGGTGAAGAGCGCTTCCGCCAGATCGTTCGCGTGTTCGAAGTAGCCAAATGCGATCCGCTCCGAGGGGGACCATTCGCTGTTGTAGAGCGGCTGGCCCTTGCGCTTGCGGCTGTAGAAGCCGGAGAGGAAGCGGGCTTCCGGCGCGCGGACGGAGAAGAAATATTCAGAACCCGGCGGAAGATGCGCAAGCGTCACGTGATGGGGGTGCGCGATGATGCGCAGATCGCTGCGCGTGGCGTTGATGACGGCGGCAAGCGACTTGATGTAGGTGCCGGCGCATTTTCCGATGTGTAGAAAATGCAGTTGCCGCATGAAACCCTGCTCCGGTGGCGCGCGATGAATGGCGAATGTCCGGAACCGGATAGCCTGATCCCGGCCAGGCTTTCAAGCAATAGTTGCCGGGTTGGGGGCGGCCTTGATCTCAAGGCCGCCCCCTCCCCGCGAATGCAGTCCCGTCAGTTGCCCGAAGGCAGGCTGATGACCACGCCGTCCTTTGCCAGCTGCTCCCGCACCCAGTTGAACTTCTGGTAATTCGAGATGGTGATGGGGCCGGTGTAGCCCCCGCTCTGTAGCTTCCTGGGCGGATACTGGATATAGGTTTTCATCAGCTTGTTGATCTCATCGCTGATGGTCACCATCGTCCAGGTGTGTTCGGTGTAGTTGTTCATGAAGATGTCATAGCGCTCCTGTGGGTCCTGCAAGAGGTCGAAGACCTGGGGAACGACGGCGACGTATTTTTCCGCGCCCTTCCAGCCCAGATTGCTGTCAACCGCGAGGCCGCCGGTTGCCTGGCCATCATCGCCGCGCAGGTTGAAGACAGCCTTGTAATGGCCGACACGCGCCGCACCCGGCGTAAGCTCATCCTCGGTGAAGTAGAACCAGTTCTTGCGGGGGTCGGGCCCGGTTCCGAACAGAACGGGTGAAATATCGAAGCTGTCGAAGATCATGGGCTGGCCTTCGCGGTCCTTGTCCGGCAACTGCTTCAGACCCGCCACAGATGCGAATGTTGCCATGAGATCCAGGCCGCCGACGATATCGTGGTTGCGCTGGTGATCCTTGATCTTGCCCGGCATCCAGGCAATGGCCGGAACGCGGTTACCACCTTCACGCACCGTGCCCTTGGTGCCGCGGAAGGGCGTATAGCCCGCATCGGGGTAAACATCCTGCCAGGCGCCATTGTCCGTCGTGTAGAACACCAGCGTGTTCTGATCGAGCTTCAGTTCACGCAGCCTGTCCATGATCTTGCCGATATGCGCGTCAAGCTCCACCACGGAATCCGCATATTTGCTCTTGGAAATCGACTTGTGAATGAATTCCGGGCTCGGCAGATTGGGCTGGTGAACCTTCATGAAGTTCACATTGATGAAGAAGGGCTGGTCCTTCTTGGTTGCCGCCTCATCCAGGAATTCCAGCGCTGCCTTTTCGACGTAATTGTCAAAGAACGGAATGCCGACGATGCCCTTCTCCGGCGTATCGACATATTCGCCGTTGATCTTGAAATCCTCATGCGCCTTTTCGCCGGCCTTGCCGGAGAGTGCACCCTTGGTGACTTCAGCGAACATCTTGCGGAGTTCGGGATCCATGTCGGGGAACCACTCAGGGTCGGCATAGGTGTAGGCGTTGAGGTGATAGAGCCCCACGTATTTCATCACGTCATAGCCCTGGGCATTGGGCAGCGCATAGTCCGCCTCGCCCAGATGCCACTTGCCGGTGAAATAGGTGCCGTAGCCAGCCTGCTTGAGAACTGAGGCCAAGGTCCATTCGGCTGCGGGAAGGCCGCCGCCCTGCCCCTGGAAGGCAACCGTGGTCATGCCGCTGCGGTTGGGGATGCGGCCCGTCTGCATGGCGGCACGGCCGGGCGTGCAGCTGGGCTGGGCATAAAAGGAAAAGAAGGTCATGCCTTCGTCCGCCAGCCTGTCCAGATTGGGCGTGGGCATGCCGCGGCCTTCGCCGCCGCCATAGATCCCTAAATCGCCATAACCGGTATCGTCCGAGACGATGAACAGGATGTTGGGCTTCGGCGCCTCCTGCGCCCAGGCTGCGGGTGCTGTGCACGCCAGCGCCATCGCCGCGAACGTCAGTACACGGTGTATCACGGTCTTGCCTCCCTTTGATGCTGCTGCGCCTTCACCGGCATATGTTGCGCCCGGCGGCGACAGGCTGATGTCAACGCTTCGGACTTTATTCGAGAGCACCCGCGCCTGCACGATTTTTCCACGCAAGGCGGCCACTGGAGGCATCACATATGCGCATAACAAAATGGCCGGGGAAAACCCCGGCCATCTGCAGGAAATCGTTTGCTGATTACATGCGGAAAGAGATGGTCGCCACAACCGATTGATCGGTTACATCAGCCTTGGCCTTCACGCCTGCACCGTAATCGAAGCACGCTTCACCGTCACAGCTGCCATAGAAGGAATCGCCCTTCTTGGCCTTGATGGAGCCGTAGTCGGCATAGCGATATTCAAGCTTCAGCGAGAAGTGGTCGGTCAGCAAGGTTTCGAGACCGCCACCGATGTAGTAGCCGTCGAGCCACTCGTCGCTCGACGCCTTGACGTTGTAAGCAGCTTCAATTCCACCATCTTCGTCACCGGCGCCGCTCGAACCCTGGAAGCGGGCCTTGAGATTGGCCTCTTCCTGCGTATAGCCACCGCTCGCGAAGACGAGCGTGCTGTCGGTCACCAGATAACCCAACCGGCCACCGATCGACCAGCTGTTGCCGATATCGAGGCTGGAGTTGACGACACCGCCGCCGCCGCCGCCCGATGAACCGTCAATCGAATCGTAGAAGTCACCACCGCCCGAACCGCCGGCCTTGGCCGACATTTCGCGGCTACCGAGCGTGAAAGAGGCATTCACACCGGCGACGATGCGATCAAACTGGTAATCGGCGCCGATTTCGGCGCGTCCCAGAATGCCGGCCTTGCCTTGGTCATCCTTGAAGCCTGCGTCAGCACCCGTCGAGCCCGAGCAGAAACCGGCGTCACAGAAGAATGAGCCAAGAACAGTGGCGGTATCGACGTTATAGATCGGCATGAGTTCCAGAGCCGAAGAATCGCCCTGGGGGATCGGAAGTTCTCCCTCATAGTAGTCATCGTAGAAGCCGCCACCTGCAACGCTCGTGTCGGCGAAGGAATAGCCGCCGCCCACGCCGACGCCGAAGTAGAAACCCGTCCAGGTCGGAGCCGGGGCTGCAACGATGTCAGCGGCCTGAGCCGCCGAGGCGAGCATGAGAGCGGATGACGCGAGAACAATAGCGCGAATTTTGTTCATGTACCTGATTCCCCAGCAATGATTGCACCTCCTGTGTGTAATTTAGATTTTGGGGGGATTCTACGACCTCCAGGATGTACCGTCACGGTTTTGCCAGAGTGTTGCAATGATGTAACCATAATCAAGGTTGCACATATTTCGAATTATGAATGTTACGCCTGCTTATGATAAATTATCGGTTAAGTGTTGTTTCAAAAAGAAAAAACCCGGCGCGGGGGCCGGGTTTTCGCTGTTATGCACGGGTGGATCAGAAGCGATACTTGAGCGTCGCGCGAACCACGCTGAAGCGGTAGTCTACGCTGCCCCTCTCTTCGACGTCGCTCCAGACGTCGTTGACCACGTCTTCTCCGGTACTGACATCTGCGGCAGACGTCCAGTCAACGGAACCCATATCGACGTAGAGATATTCGGCGCCGAGTGTCCAGCGGTCGATCCCGTATTCCACACCGGCGCCGAGTGTCCAGCCCAGCCTCCACCCGTCATTGGAGCCGGACCAGTTCGCATATTCGGCGTCATTATACGCGTCGAGCTTCTGACTGACGTTCAACTTGCCATAGGCAAGGCCGCCCGTACCGTAGAGCAGGATATTGTTCGCCGCATAGCCCAGCCGGCCGCGGAATGTGCCGTACCAGTCTCCTTCCATGTGGAACGAGTCAGTGGCCTTAGTGCTCGGATCAGTGAAAACGGCGTCCATCACGTCGCTGACATTCCGGCTGGTGTTGGAGTTGAAGGCCAGATAGTTGAAATCGCCTTCGAAACCGACCACGAAATGATTGAGCTGCCAGTTGTAGCCGGCATTGATGCCGCCGGTGAACACCGTCTCACTGCCGTCTTCCGAGGAGCTGAGATCGTGAATCAGATCAGGCGTATCGTCACCGTCAGCGAACTCATCGGGGCCTGTGTAGCGGAACCGGGAGTTGAGCTTGCTCATGTCGATTCCCACCCCGGCATTGACGCCGACATAGCCGCCGGACCAATCATAGGACGAGGGCGCGAACCCCATGTCTGATGCATGGGCGATGGACGACCAGGCAAACATCGTAGCGGCGGTGGATGCCGCAATGAGCACCTTCTTCATGGTGAGACCTCTGCGTTTTATGGTTACTTTCACAACCAAAAATCGCATCGAATGGCTTACAAATGGTGAATCAGCCCTAAGAATTCTCTGAAAACCTGGTCGCGGGCTACCGCCAGCCCCACAGCAGAATTGGCAGGACGACGATGAAGCTGATCGTTGCCACGAAGGAAAGCACCGCGAGCTTCAGGACAACATCTGTGTTCTCGAGGACCTCACGTGCCAGAAGTTCACCTATTCCAAGGGTAATGACCTGGCCCCGGTCCACGTAGACGTCCTTCAGCACGTTCGGTTCACGCAGATTCGAATAGTGGCTGGGCTGGCGGGCATGGCGGTCCTTGTCGGCCGTGCCTTCGTAGATGCTGTACTGAAAGCCCAAATCCACGACGTCCAGCGCGGTCATGGGGAAATGCTGGCGCAACGGCCAGATGGTGCTGGTGTAGCAAATGGGTCCGGACAGGCGCAGGACGCCCTCCTTACCCATGCCGAATCGCTTCGGCGAATAATTTCTTATATTGGCGATCACCTGCGCGATCACGGCCTTGAGGAACGGGTGCCCCTCCTCCGAGATCACAAACCACTGCTGGAATTCACCGCCGGGCACATGACTGATTTCAGGGTAAAGGCCCGCCCCCTCGTAGAGCTGGCCGAATTTGTTCCGCCATTGCGAGATGACGAAACGGAAGTCCGGTTTCAGGATCTCGTCCAGCGGCGCATTTATGGTGCTCTTGATATCCAGATAAACGCCGCCTTCGTGATAGATCACGGCGTAGCGCCAGAGATCCGCAAGGACGACGCCATATTTGGGATTGATGTCCTGCACGGCGCGCCAATCATCCGGGCTCAGCTTGTCCCGGAGATAGGCGGTCATATCGGCATTGTCGAAGAGCCGGTGCTCCCATCCCGGGTTTTGGCGAATCAGCTTTGCGATGTTGGCTGAGTAATCGTTATCAATGGCAGTCCGGTCTGGGACGGTCTGAAACAGCTTCCGTGGAATAGGCATCAGGGCAAAATTGCAGTCATTTCCGGCACGATCAGGCCTCGCCGCAGCGTCAGAGAGGGATGAGCTGCATGCTGCCTGCGGTGAGGCGGGTGCCGTCAGAGGTGATGGGGGCGCAGGTCGATGGCGTGCCCTTGGGGAGGAAGCTCGTTGGGTTGCGCGCTTCGCAGAGCTTGCCCTGGGCCGCCTGCCAGAGGCCGCTGCCGGGGCCCTTGCCCGCTTCGTCATACTCAAATGTGCCGTCCCTGAAATAGGTGACGGTGCCTTTGCGGCCGGGTGCTGCGAAGGTGAATTTGCGCTCCGCCAGGGCGTTGGTGATCATGGGTGCTGAAAGCGGGCCCGTGGGCAGCGGCGCCGGCGCCATCACCGCAGGTGCGGCGGGAGCAAGCGGTGCTGCCGGTGCCAGGTCAGGCGTTGAGGAACTGTGGGAGCAAGCACCGAGGGCGAGGCCCGCGGCCAGAAGTGTCATCCCTGCAAGACCGCGCGCAGGGCTCACGTTACACGCCCTCCGCAAGGACCACCACGCGCGTGCCGATCGGCACCCGGCGATAGAGTTCCACCACGTCCTGGTTGATCATGCGGATACAGCCCGAAGAGGCATTGTGGCCGATCGACATCGGGTCGGTGGTGCCATGGATGCGGTAGAGCGTGTCATTGCCGTTCTGGTAGAGATAGAGGGCGCGGGCGCCCAGCGGATTTTCGGGCCCGCCCGGCATGCCGTTGGCCCATTTGGCTTTTTCCGGGCTGCGGGCGATCATTTCCTTGGGCGGCGTCCAGCGCGGCCACATGACCTTGCGGCCGATGTCCGCGAGGCCTGCCCAGCGGAAACCGTCCTTGCCGACGGCGCAGCCCCAGCGCATGGCCTGGCCACCCTGCAGCACCAGATAAATCTGGCGGGCGGGCGTATCGACGATCACCGTGCCCGGCCACTGGCGCCCGGTATATTTCACGACAGTAGGGCGGAAAGCCTCGGGAATCTTGCTGTAATTGAAGGGCGGAAGCGGATACGGATCGTCGTCAGAGCTCTGGGCGAGAGCCGCAGTGGACAGCGGCGCCGCAAGCAGGGCTGCGGACGCACCGGTCAAGACTGCTCGGCGGGAAAGCATCATGGTCCTCTCGTCAGATTTCAAAGGCATTACAAGCATAACTACCAAATTGGCGGGGAAACGCTAAGTACATATTAACGATAAGCCGCAAGTTGTGGAACATTGTGTGCCAGAACACAATCTCCTTGCATCTTCAGCTTTTTACCCGCCCGTGCGAGGGGTCATGGAGGGCGCCCAAGTGAAGCGTGGCCTTCACCACTTCATTGGCCACCACCAGCTCATATGTGCCGGCGAGGAGGTAGTCCTCGTCCAGACCTGAAGGACTGCGCACATAGCCAAAGCCAATGGGTCTGTTCACAGTATAGCCAAAGCCACCACTGGTGAGATAGCCCGCGAACTGGCCGTTGCGGAGAATCGTTTCGCGCCCCGCCAGCACCACGTCGTCCCGCTCCGTGGTGAAGCAGGCCAGAAGCTTGGTGAGGGGTCTGCCGATGATCTCTTCAACAGCCTTGCGGCCGAGGAAATCTTCGTTGGAGCGCAGCTTCACCGCCCAGCCGAGGCCTGCATGGAATGGCGTGTCATTGGGGGTGATGTCAGACCCCCAGGCGCGGTAGGCCTTCTCGAGGCGGAGCGATTCGATGGCGCGGTAGCCCGCAGGTGCAATGCCGAAGGGAGCGCCCGCCGCCATGACGGCATCGAACACCTCGCCCAAGGCTGCAATCGGCACGTGGAGTTCCCAGCCCAGCTCGCCCACATAGGTGACGCGCAGCGCCCTGAGTTCGGTTCCCGCGATCTCGATCACACGTGCCGCACCAAAGGGGAAGGCCGCGTTGCTCACATCGGCTGTGGTAACGGCCGAGAGAATGTCCCGCGCCTTGGGTCCCATGAGCGAGAGCGTGCCCCAGGCTTCCGTCACATCGGTGAAGGAAACATCCAGCCTTGGCGGAATGTGATCGGCGATCCAGGCGAAATCATGCGTGCGGAAGCCCGTGCCGGTGACGATGTAGAAATGATCCTCGGCCAGCTGCGCCACAGTGAGGTCGCATTCGATGCCGCCGCGGCTGTTGAGCATCTGGGTGTAGGTGAGCTTGCCCGGCCCGCGCACCACGCGGTTGGCACAGATGTAAGAGAGGGCCTCTGCCGCACCCCTGCCCTTCATCTCGAACTTGGCGAAGGATGACTGGTCGAACAGCCCGGCCCGCTCCCGAACGGCTTTGTGTTCTTCTCCCACGGCGGCAAACCAGTTCTGGCGGCCCATGGAGGGAATATCCTTAGGCTCCGTCCCACCAGGTGCGAACCAGTTGGGCCGCTCCCAGCCGAGCTTGGAGCCGAAGCTGGCATTGAGAGATTTCAGGCGGCCATAAAGTGGCGACACGATGCGCGGCCGGCCGCTCTGATATTCCTCATTGGGGTAGGCCACCGTGTAGTGCTTGCCATAGGCTTCGAGTGTGCGTTCGCAGGTCCAGGCGCGGTCCTTGTGGAGGCTGGAGAAGCGGCGGATGTCGACGACCCACAGGTCCATCGGCGCCTCGCCCTTGGCGGCCCATTCGGCGAGAACCCAGCCGGCGCCGCCGCCTGAGGCGATGCCGAAGGCGTTGAAGCCCGCACCCACATAGAAATTCTTCAGCTCCGGTGCGGCACCCAGGATGAAGTTGCCATCGGGTGTGAAGCTTTCAGGACCGTTGATCATTTTCTTGATGCCGGTCTGCGCCAGGGCGGGCACACGGGCGAGTGCCTCGCCCATGTGCTGCTCGAAATGGTCCCAGTCATCATCGAAGAGCTGGAATTCGAAATCATCCGGAACATCGCCCGTGGTCCAGGCGATGGGATCGGGCTCATAGCCGCCGAAGACGAGGCCGCCCACCTCCTCCTTGAAATAGGTGCGGCGGTCAGGGTCACGGAGCGTTGCGGCATCCGCGGCGAGGCCTTCCACCTTTTCGGTGATGACATACTGATGCTTGACCGGCTGGAGGGGCACGGAAACACCCGCCAGTGCGCCGATCTGCCGGGCCCATTGGCCACCGCAGTTGATCACCGTCTCGCAGGCGATGGTGCCCTGATTGGTGCGGATGGCCGTAATGCGGCCCTCCGCACTGTCAAAGCCTTCAACACGGCAGCCCTCGGCGATCTTCGCCCCATGCATGCGCGCACCCTTGGCGAGGGATTGCGCGATGTCAGACGGAGACGCCTGACCATCGGTCGGGAGCCAGGACGCGCCGACGAGGTCGGACACATCCATCAGCGGCCACATCTTCTTCACCTCGGCAGGCGAGATCAGATGCATCTCCATGCCGAAGCTCTGCGCCGTGGTGGCAAGGCGCTTGAACTCGGTCCAGCGGTCCTCATTGGTGGCAAGGCGCAGGCAGCCCGTCATCTTCCAGCCGGTGGCAAGGCCCGTCTCATCATCGAGGCGCTTATAGAGATCGACGGAATATTTCAGCACCTGGGTGATGGAGGCGGAGGATCGGAGCTGGCCCACGAGGCCTGCCGCATGCCAGGTGGAGCCGGAGGTGAGCTTGTTCTGCTCCAGCAGGACCACATCCGCCTTATGGTCCCGCGCCAGATGATAGGCTGTGGAGCAACCAATGATGCCGCCGCCAATCACCACATATTGCGCATGCGAAGGAAGTGCCATGATTTGAGTCCATCTGCCGCTTTCCCGTTCACAAGCATGATTTCGGGATTTTGCGCAAGCGCCAGCTTGACCGTGGCCCCTGCCCGCGCAACAGCCGTGCCGTGCGCGCCAAGCCCTTGTTCGGCATATGAGGCTGCGCCTATTCTCCGCCGCCAAACGGGAGGACTCACATGAATATTCTGGTAATCGGCGGCGGCGGCATGGTCGGCGTCAAATTGATCAACCGGCTGGCGGCGGATGGAAAGCTGGGCGATCAGCCGATCTCCCGCATCATCCGGCAGGATGTGGTGCTGTCTCCCCCGCCGCCCGCATCCAACTTTCCGATCGAAACGCTGATCGGTGACCTGTCTGTTCCGGGTGAGGCCGAAAAGCTCGCGGCGCTGAAGCCCGATGTGATCTTCCACCTGGCGGCGATTGTGTCGGGCGAAGCGGAGGCCGATTTCGAGAAGGGTTACCGCATCAATCTGGACGGCACACGCTATCTGTTCGAGGCGATCCGCAAGGTGGGCGGAGGTTACAAGCCGAAGGTGATCTTCACCTCGTCCATCGCCGTGTTCGGGGCGCCCTTCCCCGAGGCCATTCCGGATGAGTATTTCACCACGCCGCTCACCAGCTATGGCACGCAAAAAGCGATCTGCGAATTGCTGCTGTCGGATTATTCGCGGCGCGGCTTCTTCGATGGCGTGGGCCTGCGCTTCCCCACCGTCTGCGTGCGGCCGGGCAAACCCAATCTCGCGGCATCGGGCTTCTTCTCCAACATCATCCGCGAGCCACTGGCGGGCCATGAGGCGGTGCTGCCAGTGTCCGAGGATGTGCGGCACTGGCACGCGAGCCCGCGCGCGGCCATCAACTTCCTGATCCATGCGGCGACGATGGATACGGGCCTTCTCGGCAGCCGCCGCAACGTGACGCTGCCGGGCGTGTCCTGCACGGTTGGCGAACAAATCGAGGCGCTGCGCAAGGTGGCAGGCGAGAAGGTGGCGGCCCGAATCCGGCGCGAGCCCAATGAGACGATCATGAAGATCGTGGCCGGCTGGCCCCGGAACTTCGAGGCAAAGCGCGGGCGCGAATTGGGCTTCAAGGCCGAGAACAGCTTCGAAGACATCATCCGCGTTCACATTGAGGATGAGCTTGGCGGCAAGATCGCCTGATGCCGAAGACTGCCAGCGTGGAGGCCCTGGCCTCATTTTCCAATGCCGTGCTGCGTGCGTCGGGGGCTGACGAACAATCGTCGGAAGCCGCCACATGGGCCATGCTGCACGCCTCGCTTCACGGGGTGGACAGCCATGGCATCAGGCTTCTGCCCTGGTATGCCGATTGCCTGCGGAACGGCATCGCCAAGGGCAGCCCCAATGTGACGGTGAAGCTGCGCCGCCGCGCCGCCGCCCTGGTTGATGCGGATGACGGGCTTGGCCACATCGCCATGTACCGCGCCATGGATGAGGCTTGCGCGCTGGCGCGGGACTGCGGCATCGGCATGGCGAGCGTCATCAACTCCACGCATTTCGGTGCGGCGGGGGCTTATACGCTGGCCGCGGCGGAGGCGGGTTTCATCGGCATGGTGGCCTCCAACTCCGGCGCCTTCGTGGTGCCCCATGGCGGATCGAAACCGATCCACGGCACGAACCCGCTGTCTCTTGCCGCGCCCAATCCGAAGGGAGAGCACTTTCTGCTGGACATGGCGACCAGTGCTGTCCCCTGGAACAAGGTGCTGCGCTACCGCACCGAGGGGCTGACGCTTCCTGAAGGCGTTGCCGTCGATGCTTCAGGCCGTTTCGTCACGGACCCCAACCTCGCCGTTGCGCTCGCACCGTTCGGCGGGCCTGACTTTGGCTATAAGGGTGCAGCCATTGCCGGCATGGCAGAGGTGCTGGGCGGCATTTTGAGCGGCATGCGGCTTTCAGCCGATCAGGATGGGCTGGCGCTGGGTGACACCAAGGTCGGGCATTTCGTGATGGCGATTGACCCGACGCTGTTCATGACTCTGGAGGCCTTCGGGGCGAAGCTTCAAACCTATATCGACACTTTCAGCCGCCAGCCCGGCACCTATGCGGCAGGAGGCCCCGAATGGGAGCGGCGCCGCATTCGCGAGGTTGATGGCATTCCCTTGCCGGATGGGCTCTATGCGGAGCTTACCGCGGCGGGAACGAGAGCGGGTGTGGAATTTCCTGCGTGAATTCATGCTAACTCACTCCGTCCGGCGTTGCTCAAACCGGCCCCCCTCCGTCTCACTTTGCGCGGGCATGACCTGCGCATCCTTTTCGATGTCGGCAAAGAGGTGCGCCGGGTCAAGCCCGGCGAAGGTGAGTGCTGGAAGCGATGACCACCGGATGACCTCATGACCGGCGACACCAGGGAGAACAGGACGCGCGGCATACTCTGGATGCTTGCCACCATGTTCTGCTTCATCTCGCTCGATACGATGGTGAAGTATCTCCTTGAGACCTACTCCCTGGTGGAGGTGACCTGGGCGCGCTTTTTCTTTGCAACCATCGTTGCCATTCTTGCCTGCGGGCGGAAGCTGCCCGCACTTTCAATCAGCCGCCACCCCAGGCAGCAATTGCTGCGATCGGTGTTCCTCATGGCCACGACCGGCGTGTTCAACGCCGGAATCCGCACCACGCCGCTGGCGACGGGCACCACCATCATGTTCCTCAATCCCGTTCTCGTGACCATTTTCGCCGTTCCCATGCTGGGGGAGAAAGTGGGGTTGCGGCGCTGGATGGGGGTCATCCTCGGTTTCATCGGCGCGGTGATCGTGGTGCGGCCGTGGGAGGAAGGGCTTGGCGCCTATGGCCATGGCGTGCTGTTCCTGCTGGCCGCTGCGGTGCTCAATGCCAATTACCAGATCCTCACGCGCAGGGTGCGGCAGGATGATCCGCTCACGTCGCTTCTCTATACGGCTGCTGCGGGGGCAGTGGTGACGAGCCTGCTTGTGCCGTGGTTCTGGTCCTGGCCGACGGCCTTCGACTGGCTGTTGCTGGTGGGCACGGGGGTTGCGGGCGGCCTCGGACACCTGTTCCTGATCCGCGCCTTTACGGCGGCACCGGCCTCTGTGGTTGCACCCTTCTCCTACTCCTCGCTGATCTGGGCGGCGCTATTCGGTTTCGTCATATGGGGCGACTGGCCTGACCTGTGGACGTGGGCTGGCGCTGCGCTTATCATTGGGTCTGGGCTCTACATCTTTCACAGGGAGCGATTGTCATATGAAGAGCGTTGAATTCACCGCCATGAAGGACGGCACGCGCGAGGACTATCTGTTCCTCAAGCCGCTCGAGGACGAACATGTGAAGGGCACCGCCGAGCGCGTGCTGCGCGAATTGCGGCTGCAGGAGGACGAGACACTTCCCGGCTACAAGATCAGCCGCCTGACCCATGGGTTGCAGGCCGCCAGCCGTGCGCTTCACGAGGGGGCCGATACCGACTGGGTGGTGGGCGCCCTCCTCCATGACATTGGCGACGGGCTGGCACCTCAGAACCATGACCGCTTCGCGGCCGAGATCCTCCGCCCCTTCATGCGAGAAGAGGTCGTCTGGACGATTGAGCACCATGCATCGTTCCAGATGTATTATTATGCGCATCACTATGGCTGGAACCAGCATGAGCGCGAGAAATACCGCGACTCGGCCTATTACCAGTCCTGCGTCGATTTCTGCGAGCGCTGGGATCAATCCTCTTTCGACCCCGCATACCCCACGGAGACGCTCGATTTCTTCGAGCCGATGGTGAGGGAGGTGTTCTCACGGAAGGCGCATGACGCGGCCGTGCAGCAGAAGGGCGTGGTGAAAGGCCTGCCGCCCCTCATGGCCGCCGCGGAATAGGCGTTACGCCGCCTTCGGACCAAACATGCCGCGCCGTGACGGGCAGCCCCCCTTGTGCCGCAACATGCTTCGGGGATGACCAGATCCACCCTCGTGATGAGCCGGACGCTCGCCGGCGTCCTCTCGCTCTGCGCGGGGGTATTCATCTTTTCGCTTCAGGACGCGATCCTGAAAGGCCTGAGCGGCAGCCACGCGGTGACGCTGGCCATTGTGGTGCGTTCACTTGTGGGCATTCCCATCCTGCTTGCCATGGTGCATTTCGAGAGTGGGCTTGGCGCGCTGCGCACCCGGCACTGGAAACTGCTGATTGCGCGCGGGCTGATCCTTCTCGTCTCCTACACCACCTATTACATGGCGTTTCCGGTGCTGCCGCTGGCGGAGGCGGTTGCGCTGTTCTTCACTTCTCCCATTTTCGTCACCCTGCTCGCTGCCGTTTTCCTGCGGGAGAAGGTCACGCTCAAGTCCTGGGCGGCGGTCATCACGGGATTCGTGGGTGTCATCATCATCCTGCGGCCCGGCACCGGCCTGTTCGAGCCCGCTGCACTGCTGAGCCTGTTAAGTGCAGCCGCCTATGCCCTCTCCATGGTGCTGGCAAGGCGTTACAGTTCGGATGAATCGACCACCGTCATGGCGTTCTATGTGAATGGCGTTTATCTCGTGGCCGCGGGCCTCGTCGCCCTGGTCTTCCAGTCCCTGGGCCTCACCGCCTCCGTCCACCCGAGTCTCGATTTTCTGGTGAGGGCATGGGCCATGCCAGACCTGAAGGACCTGCTGCTGATGGGGCTGTGCGGCGTCATCGCCGCCCTCGGCATGACCTTGCTGACCCACGCCTACCGCCTGGCGCGGGCCAATGTGGTGACGGTGTTCGAATACACCGGCATGCTGTGGGTGCCGCTGTGGGGCTTCCTGTTCTTCGCCGAGGTGCCGAAGTTCACTACCGTGATCGGCACGATCATCATCATCGCTGCAGGAATTTTCGCGGTGCGGAGCGCGAAAGGGCCGTGAGGCTGAGCCGCCTTAGGGCGCCACGCGCTCGCTAAGGATCCGGAAGTCGCCCACGTAGCTCTTGGTGACACCCGGCTTCCCCGCGATGCGGAGGATGACGCCGGTTCCCTCCACACGGCCCGGAATGGCGAAGGTGGTGGCCTCCTGGGATTGCGGCAGCCTGAAGCTGTAGACGGGAAGACCCGCGCCGAACTGGCCTTCGGGCAGAACCGTCACGTCCACCGTGGAGGCCATGCTGGCGGTATCGACACCTTCGGGCGGCAGATACTCAATCGCCGTCACCTCGCGTGCCTGGTGGCCCGGAAAATTTACCTGCACATTGAGTTCGGTGTCCGGCGCTGCGATCGCAAGGAAGGTGTCGCTCGCACCGTCGAACAGGCTGGAGAAGCTGTAGCGGTCCGCGCTCGAATCCTTCAGTGCGGCGGCGAAGTTGGCGCCTGACGCCAGATCCACGGTTTCGGTCTGGAGATCGGGCGCATCGCTTTTGGATATGACTTCATCCTCCGCCATCGCGCCTTGCTTCTGCGGATCGAGGGAGACGGTGACGGTCACTGGCTGCTGTGCGGCATGGTTCGGCTGAAAGGTCTGATAGGCGGCAAGCGCCACCCCCGCGATCGCGGCCAGGCTCGAGATCACGACGTGAAAATTGGTGAGCTTCACCGAACTAGGCTTTGAGGATGGAACGTCCCGCATATGTCGCCTGCGACCCCAGTTCTTCCTCAATGCGAAGAAGCTGATTGTATTTGGCAAGCCGGTCTGAACGCGCCAGCGAGCCTGTCTTGATCTGGCCGCAGTTTGTGGCAACAGCAAGGTCCGCGATGGTGGAATCCTCGGTCTCGCCCGAGCGGTGCGACATGACGGCCGAATAGCCTGCCTTGTGCGCCATCTCCACGGCCTCGAGTGTCTCCGTCAGGGAGCCGATCTGGTTGACCTTGACGAGGATCGAATTGGCGATGCCCTTCGTAATCCCCTCTCGCAGGCGGTTGGTGTTGGTGACGAAGAGATCGTCCCCCACCAGCTGGTGCGTCTTGCCGATCAACACCGTCACCTGCTTCCAGCCATCCCAGTCATCTTCCGACATGCCATCTTCGATCGAGAAGATCGGATAGGCGTTGGCGAGTTTCGCCAGATATTCTGCCTGCTCGGCGATCGAGCGCTTCTTGCCCTCGCCCTCATAATCGTAGACGCCGTTCTTGAAGAATTCGGTGGCGGCGCAGTCCATGGCCAGGAACACGTCCTCGCCCGGCTTGTAACCTGCCTGCTCCACCGCCTTCATCACGAAATCGAGCGCGGCTTCGGCGGACGGCAGGTTCGGCGCGAAGCCACCTTCATCGCCCACATTGGTGTTGTGGCCCGCCTTCTTCAGCGCGGCCTTGAGCGTGTGGAAAATCTCCGCGCCCATGCGCAGCGCCTCGCGGAAGGAAGGCGCACCCACCGGCATCACCATGAATTCCTGGAAGTCGATCGGGTTATCCGCATGAACGCCGCCATTGATGATGTTCATCATCGGCACGGGCAGCGTGCGCGCGGCGGCACCGCCCACATAGCGGTAAAGCGGCAGGCCCGTTGCATCCGCCGCAGCCTTGGCGGTGGCGAGCGAGACGCCCAGTATGGCATTGGCACCGAGGCGTGCCTTGTTGGGCGTGCCGTCGAGCTCGATCATGGCGCGGTCGATTGCAATCTGGTCTTCGGCTTCCATGCCTGCGAGGGCATCGAAAATGTCTCCATTGACCGCGGCCACTGCCTTGGTGACACCCTTGCCGAGGTAGCGCGACTTGTCCCCATCGCGCAGTTCGACGGCCTCGTGCGCGCCGGTTGACGCGCCTGACGGAACGGCGGCGCGGCCCATGGAGCCGTCTTCGAGCACCACATCCACCTCAACCGTCGGGTTGCCGCGGCTGTCGAGAATCTCGCGGGCGGTGATGTCGATGATGGTGGTCATGGCCTTGTCCCCTGATGTCGCGGAAATCTGGCAGGGTTTATGGCCGGAGGCCGGGCCGTTTGCAAGGCGGCAAAGAGCGGGTTCTAGGCCGCCTGCCCCTTCGCCACAGCATCCAGCGCCATGAGCGTCCGCAGCAGTTCCTCCAGCTGGTCCAGCGGCACCATGTTGGGGCCGTCGGAAGGCGCGTTGTCGGGGTCCTCGTGGGTTTCGATGAAGACACCCGCAACCCCCACCGCCACGGCGGCGCGGGCGAGCACCGGCACCATGCGGCGGTCGCCACCTGAGGAGGCGCCCTGGCCTCCCGGCTGCTGCACCGAATGGGTGGCATCGAAGATCACCGGCGCGCCGGTCTCCGCCATGATGGGAAGGGCCCGCATGTCTGAGACGAGCGTGTTGTAGCCGAAGGAGGCGCCGCGCTCGGTCAGCAGCACATTGGGGTTGCCGCTGTCCACGAGTTTGGCCAGCACATTCTTCATGTCCCAGGGTGCCAGGAACTGGCCCTTCTTGACATTGACTACACGGCCCGTCTTCGCCGCCGCAATCAGAAGATCGGTCTGGCGGCAGAGGAAGGCGGGGATCTGCAGGACATCCGCCACGGTTGCGACCTCCGCGCACTGGCCGTTCTCGTGAACATCCGTCAACACGGGAAGGCCCAACTCACGCTTGATGTCCGCGAAGACGGCGAGCGATTTTTCCAGTCCCATGCCGCGGCGGCCCGTCAGGCTGGTGCGGTTCGCCTTGTCGAAGCTCGATTTGTAGACGAGGCCCATTCCAAGCCGGTCACAAATCTCCTTGAGCCTGCCCGCCATCATGAAGGCATGGTCCCGGCTTTCCATCTGGCAGGGGCCGGCAATGAGGGAGAGCGGCAGTGCATTGCCGAAGCGGACGGAGCCCGCGGACACAGTCTTGTTCGTCGTCATGTGGGATACACCAGAAATGTGCCCGAGCCATGGGCGTAGAGTTTGCCTTGTTCATCAACCAGCTTTGCTTCCGCGGTGAACATGGTGCGGCCGGCGTGAAGCACGGTTCCGATGCACAGCAAACGGCCCACATCGGCATGAAGTTTGCGGACGTAGTTGACCTTCAGTTCGATCGTGCCATAGCCGATGCCGGCCGGAAGCCTGGTCTGCACGGCGCAGCCCAGGGCGGAATCGAGAAGCGTTGCGGCATAGCCGCCGTGGATGCGCATTTGCGGATTGTAGAATTTGGGAGACGGGAAGGCTTCGAAAGTCGCCGTCCCCTCCTCCGCCGCAATCAGGCGCATGTTCATCGTCTCGGCCATGGCAGAGCCATGCCAATCATTGATGAGGTGCTTCAGATATTCGAGGCCGCTCTGTGCGGGGGCGGGCTTCCCGGAATTCTCGTCCATGCCGGTCCTATGGTTTCGCGGCCTGGAATACCGCAACGGGCTGGGCGATGCTAACGTCCTTTTCGCGCAGCTGCTTCAACAGGCTGAAGCGGATGTCACTCGCAACCTGGGAGCCCTGCAGCACGTCAGAGACGAAGGCCCGCAACTCAAAATCGAGTCCGCTCTTGCCGAAATGGGCGAACACCACGGCGGGTGCCGGGTGGGTGAGCACCTTGGGGTGGGCGCGGGCCGTTTCCAGCAGCAGGGTGCGGACAACCTCGGCATCGCTTTCATAGTCGACGGTGAGCGCGATGGTGAAGCGGCCCATGTCATCATTGTGGGTCCAGTTCTTCACCGGCTCGCTGACGAGCGCGGAATTGGGCAGGATGATGGAGCAGGCATCGAAGGTTTCGATTTCCGTCGAACGCACATTGATGCGGCGGACGATGCCTTCCCCTTCCGGAAGGGAAACCCAGTCTCCCACGCGGATCGGCCGTTCCGCGAGGAGGATCAGGCCCGAGACGAAATTGTTGATGATCGGCTGCAGGCCCAGGCCGATACCAAGGCCCAGAGCACCTGCGATCAGCGCCAGGCTGGAGAAATCCACCCCCGCCGCGGTGAGCGCAAACACCGCGGCCAGCAGATAGCCGGCATAGCTCGACCCCTTGATGATCGAGTCCTGAACGCCCCTGTTGATGCGCGTGTCGGAGAGGATGCGGCGGTCAAGCCAGCTGTTGAACAGCTTGGTGGCCAGAACGCCCACAATCAAAATCATCGCCATCACGGCAATGGTGCCGGGAAGAATGGTGATGTCGCCGATCTTGATCCCCAGGGCCAACGTGTTGACCAGGCCGCGGAGGTCAACCCAGGTCAGCGTCCAGAGCAGCAGAAGCAGCGGAATTCCGGCAACTACCAGAATGAGATCGACCACGGTGCGGAAGATCAGGCCCATCCGCTCGATTGCCCGCTCACCGAGGCCGGTGACGCGCCTCAGGAAAATACCGAAGCTCGATTGCGGATCGAAGCTTGCGGCGACGGTTGCATCGAGCAGATGGTAGATGAGGAACACCACCACCAGCACCATGCTGGTGCGCACGATCTGGTGGGCAATGTAGTCAGCCAGCGCAAGATTGCCGAGCAGCAGAGCCCCGAAGCCGATGAAGATCAGGAGCCAAGCGAAGGGCACGAGCCTCGAGGCCCAACGGAAATAGAGGCGCCGGCCGCCGGGGTTGGGCAAGCCGTCCTGATTGCGCAGCACCAGCAAGGTTGCGGCGGTGAGGCTCAGCAGGATCAGGGCGCCAAGGGCGGATTGGCCGAGCGTGTAGCTCAGATTGAGGAAGAGCCCTTCCGAAATCCTGCCCAATTGCGTGTTGAAGGATGCAACGAACGCCGTGAGGCCGACGAGCCAGGTGAATTTCACCGCCGCATCGTCGTCCATGTCAACGACGCGGATGTCCGGGCGGCCCGGGGCTGCCAGCCTGCGGCCCAGCACGTAATAGAACAGGGTGGCGAAAGCAAAATCGCGCAGCGAATCCCACAGCATCACGATGCGCGGCGTATCGTCACTGAAATAACCGCTGGCCTCCAGCGAGAACCGGATGGGAATGAACAGGATCAGCAGTGCTGCGAAGGTGACGATCAGCGCCCGGAGGATGATCCACAGGCGCGTCATGTCATCAATGGGGCGGGCGCGGCTGGAATAGCGCGTGAGCCAGTTGCCGACGCTGCGGTGCAGAATTCCGTAGCCGATGATGCCGATCATGGCGATCAGCGGCACGAGCAGCAGGCCCAGCGGATTGGCCGTCGCGCTCACCTGTGACCACCAGGTGCCAAGCAGCAGCGACAGCCGGCTCATCAGCATGGTGATGCCGAGCCCGGCGTCATACCAGAGATCGGGATTGAGGATCGAGCGGCTGCGATCAAAGATGCGTGCGAAGAACTGGTCGCGCTGCAATGTGGAGGCCGCGCTCGACCCCTGCTCTGCACCCAGCGCCGTCAGGTCGAACTGGGATTTGAGACTTTGCAGCCGGTCCCGCGTTGCCGTGAGCTCGGCGCGGGTTTTGGCGGCGGCCGGGTCCTCATTCTTGCCGTCGGCGGGTGGTGGGCCCAGTGAGTTGAGCTGCTGGGTGACTTCCGCGAGCGGGGCCATGACGCGGATGGAGCGTTCCGCCGAGGAGGTGCGGATCTTTTCGAGATCGGCCTTGAGATTGAGGAGATCCTGATCGCTTAAGTCCGGCCGGCGCAGAACCTGCGTTGCCGCATCGAGGTCTGCACGGTACTTCGCCAGCGCCCGGTCGCTCTCCCCCAGTATTGCCTGGTCGAACGCAAATGCTGCAGTAATTGCAATATGAAGCGCAATGAGAGCCGCAAGTGCTATTCTGACTGCGCGCATGGCTTACACCAGCCGGCTTTGTTCAATGGCCGCGGCGATGAAGGATTTGAACAGCGGATGCGGATCGAACGGCTTTGACTTGAGCTCGGGGTGATATTGCACGCCGATGAACCATGGGTGATCGGGATATTCCACCGTTTCGGGCAGCAAGCCATCGGGCGACATGCCGGAGAAGGCGAGACCCGCCTTCTCGAGTTGCTCCCGGTAATGGGTGTTCACCTCGTAGCGGTGGCGGTGGCGCTCTGAAATATGGGTGGCGCCATAGATACCAGCAATCTTGCTGCCCGGCTTCAACTCCGAATCATATGCCCCAAGGCGCATGGTGCCCCCCAGGTCACCGCCCTGCTTGCGAATTTCGAGCTCATTGCCCTTCATCCACTCCGTCATCGTGCCGACCACGGGCTCACTGGTCTCGCCGAATTCGGTGGAGCTTGCATTGCCGATGCCGCAGAGGGAGCGCGCTGCCTCAATGCAGGCCATCTGCATGCCGAAGCAGATGCCGAAATAAGGCACCTTGCGGATGCGGGCGAAGGTTGCAGCCTTGATCTTCCCCTCGGAGCCGCGCTCACCGAAGCCGCCGGGCACCAGAATGCCATGCACGCCATCGAGATAGGGGGCTGGATCTTCCTTCTCGAAGACCTCCGACTCGATCCAATCCAGCTTCACCTTCACCCGGTTGGCAATGCCGCCATGGACGAGGGCTTCCTGAAGCGATTTATAGGCATCAAGCAGGCCCGTGTATTTGCCGACCACCGCAATATTCACCACGCCCTCGGGCTGGGTGATGCGCTGCATGATGTCGGTCCAGCGCGAGAGATCCGGCTCCTTCACATCCTTGAAGCCGAAAATCTCGAGGACTTCCCTGTCCAGGCCTTCAAGGTGGTAGGCGCGCGGCACATCATAAATCGAGGTCACGTCCAGCGCCTGGATCACGGCGGAGGGCCTCACATTGCAGAACAGCGCAATCTTGCGGCGCTCGTTCACGGGGATTTCGCGGTCCGCGCGGCACAGCAGGATATCGGGCTGGATGCCGATCGAGCGCAGCTCCTTCACCGAATGCTGCGTGGGCTTGGTCTTGAGCTCTCCCGCGGTCGGGATATAGGGCAGAAGTGTCAGATGGATATAGAGGCAGTCACCCCGCGGCTGCTCCTGGCCGAACTGGCGGATGGCCTCGAAGAAGGGCAGGCCTTCAATGTCACCCACCGTGCCGCCGATCTCCACCAGCACGAAATCATAGCCGTCGTTTCCGGAGCGGATGAAATCCTTGATGGCATCCGTCACATGGGGAATCACCTGCACCGTGCCGCCCAGGAAATCGCCGCGCCGCTCCTTGGCGATGATTTCCTGATAGATGCGGCCGGTGGTGATGTTGTCCTGCTTGTTGGCGTGGCGGCCGGTGAAGCGCTCATAATGGCCGAGGTCGAGGTCGGTCTCGGCCCCGTCATCAGTCACGAAGACTTCGCCGTGCTGATATGGGCTCATGGTGCCCGGATCGACGTTCAGATAGGGATCGAGCTTCCTGAGCCTCACCGAGAAGCCACGCGCCTGCAGCAGCGCACCCAGTGCTGCCGATGCCAGACCCTTGCCGAGAGAGGAAACCACGCCGCCAGTAATGAAGATGTATCGCGCCATGGAACTTCACCCTATCTGCTTCAAAACACGTTTGAAAGCCCGGAAACGGGGTTTCCGGGCTTTGTGGATAACTCGCAGGACGCGAACTTACGGTGAGACCGGAACCTGAGGCTGGGCCGGCACAGCGGGGGCGAGCTTCGGCAGCACGGAGCTGTCTCCGCCCGAAGTACCCTGCGCCGGGGACGTCTGGCTACCGGACGTGGCAGGAGGCGTTACAGTGTCAATGACAGAGCCCGACCCTCTGTGCGTGGCGATGACCGTCAGGGCAATCGACGTGCAGAAGAAGCCAACGGCGAGATACGCCGTGGTCCTGGTCAGCGCATTGCCCACGCCGCGGGCAGTGAAGAGATTGCCAGATCCGCCCCCGCCGCCGCCAATTCCGAGAGCACCGCCTTCAGAACGCTGCAGCATCACCACGGCGATGAGCGACACGGCGATGATGAGATGAATGACGAGAATGACGGTTTCCATGGCGTTCCGGGACTTTCCGATCGAATTGCGGGCTGGCTTTACCCGCTTCATATGGGGAAAGCAACCATGCGGGGCAAGGCGGGGCTTGCGGTTTGGCTCAGCCCTTGGCGGCGTAGCGGTATCTGAAGGTGCAGCAGGGCGCACCTTCCATGATGGTCTGCTTCCGCTCCAGCGTGATTGCCGGGTCGTAGCCTTCACAGAACGTGCCGTCACGGTTGCAGGAAAGGAGGTGGCCAACCTTGCCAAGGCCCATCTCCTTGTAGGTTTCGGCATAGCGGCAGCGGGTGATGTCGAAGTCGAAGGCCTCCTCATCGGCCCGCAGAACCTTCATTTCCAGGGCGCCATCGGCCGTCCAGAGCTCATACAGCTTGACGAAGGAGGACATGGAGGTCTGGCCCCCTTCCCTTTCGGCAAAGTATTTCCCTTCGGCGATGGCCGCCTTGCGAATCGCGGCGTCGAGAATGGCGCTCGCCTTCTCTTCGCCGATCTGGGCCACCATTTCCGCGAAGATGGGGCCGATCACCTGTGCCTGGAGACGGCGCTTGGTGAGGGTCGGGATTTCGCTCATCAGGCATAAACCTTTATGATACCGAGGAAATCTGACGCCTTGAGGCTGGCGCCACCGACCAGTGCGCCATTCACATTGGGCTGGCTCATGAGTTCGGCCGCGTTTGCGGGCTTCACCGAGCCTCCATAGAGAATGCGGACACCCTTGCCCTCCCCCGCCATCAGCCCTTCCAGCTCCTTGCGGATCAGGCTGTGGACTTCCGCCACTTCCGCCGTCGTCGGCGTAAGGCCGGTGCCGATGGCCCAGACCGGCTCATAGGCGATCACCGTGTTGGCAGCTGTGGAGCCGGGCGGAAGCGAGCCCTTGAGCTGGCTTGCCACCACGTCCAGCGTCTTACCGCCCTTCCGCTCCTCCAGCGTTTCGCCGATGCAGATGATCGCGGTGAGGCCGGCGCGCTGGGCGGCCTTGGCTTTGTTGAGCACCGTTTCATCGGTTTCCTGGTGGTTGGTACGGCGCTCGGAATGGCCCACGATCACGGCCGTGCAGCCCGCTTCCTTCAACATTTCGGCCGAAATATCTCCGGTGTGGGCGCCGGAGGCGGCGGCGTGGCAATCCTGGCCGCCCAGCTTGATCTTCGAGCCCTTCAGCACGGATTTGACCCGGCGCAGGATGACGGCGGGCGGGCAGACCATGACCTCGGCCTTCAGCTTCACGTCCTTCAGCATGGCCGCGAGGAGGCGCGGCTCCTTCAGCATGGCGACGCCGCCGTTCATCTTCCAGTTCCCGGCGACCAGCGGCCGCGGCCCTTCACTTGCCATTTTTCCCTGCTCTCTGCTTCGAGGTCCTTGCGAAACAGCCTCTTAGCAGACGCATCCCGCCCTTGCGAGGGGTTGAGCGGCTACCTATAGTGCGCCGCGCCCGCAAGAGGGCCTTTGATTTTGAGATTCTGAAAGGGACGATCCGAAATGATGGACACCATGCGCGCCGCCGCCAAGAGCTGGGTGGCGAAGCTCCTGATCGGCATGCTGGCCGTGAGCTTCGGCGTATGGGGCATTGCAGACGTGTTCCGCTTCGGCAGCGCCACGGACCTGGCGACGGTCGGCAAGCAGGAGATCACCGTCAACCAGTTCAATGAGGCCTTCCAGTCCTACCTGCAGAATCTGAGCCGCCAAACGGGCCAGTCGATAACCCCTGAGCAGGCGCGCGGGCTGGGAATTGACCAGGGCGTTCTCAACAATCTGCTGCAGACCGCTGCACTGGACAATGAGGCGCGGAACCTGAAGCTCGGCGTGTCCGACACGTTCCTCGCCCATGACGTGATGGGAAATTCGGCCTTTCAGGATGCCGCCGGCAAGTTCGATGCCGACCGCTTCAAGCAGCTCCTCTCCCAGAACGGCATGAGCGAGGCCTCCTTCTTCGCCGAGGAACGCCAGCGCATGCTGCGCCAGGCGCTGACTGCGACGGCGGGTGAAAACATCCCCATCAACAACGGCATGCTCGAAGCGCAGTACCGCTATGACAGTGAGCAGCGCGATGCCCGCTATTTCGTCGTGACGACGGCCGACAGCGAGGTCGCGGCGCCGACCGACGGCGAGATCGCCAAGGAATATGAGGCGAACCCCGCCGCCTACACGGCCCCCGAATACCGCTCCGTCGCCATCATCAAGGTGGAGCCCTCCGACGTCGCGGCCAAGATCAGCCTGACGGACCAGGACATCACCGACGGCTACGCCAAGTACAAGAGCGAGTATTTCACGCCGGAGAAGCGCACCATTCTGCAGATCACCTTCCCCAGCGCCGCGGATGCCGATGCCGCCAAGCAGAAGATCGCAGGCGGTGCTGACTTCATGGCTGTTGCCAAGGAGCGCGGCTTCACCGAAGCGGACGTGACCTTTGCGGATAAGACCAAGTCCGATTTCATCGACCCTGCCGTGGCCGATGCCGCCTTCAGCTTGGCCGTGGGCGCTGTGAGTGACCCGATCAAGGGGGCGCTGTCGACGGCACTCGTCAAAGTCGTGTCGGTGACGCCCGAGAACCAGCAGAGCCTCGATGACGTCAAACCGCAGCTGACCGAGCGCCTGAAGCTCGAGCGGGCGGGCGAAGAGATCCAGTCGATCTATGACGCGATCGAGGATGACCGGGCAGCGCAGACCAAGTTCGAGGACATTGCGTCCAAGGCCGGTGTTCCCTTCACCCTTATTCCCGCCATCGATGCGCAGGGCAAGGACAAGGCGGGCAAGGACGTCGACCTTCCGCACAAGGACGACGTGTTGAAGGCCGCCTTCAACAGCGACGTGGGCGTTGAGAATGACGCGATCTCGCTCGACAATGGTTACGTGTGGTATGAAGTGCGCGAAGTGGTGCCTGCCGCACTGAAGCCCCTGGACCAGGTGAAGGACCAGGCGAAGGCCGCCGTCATCGCCGATAAGGTCAAGGCCTTGTCGGAGGAGAAAGCCAAGAAGCTCGTCGAGCGCGCCCGGACGGGTGCCAAGCTCGAAGACCTCGCAGCGGAAGCCAAGGCCCAGATTCAGACGGCGCAAGGACTGCGCCGCACCGAAACCGGCGCCAGCTTCGGCAATGCAGCCGTGCGCGCGCTGTTCGCCGTGCCGGAGAACGGCTTTGCTTATGCGGCCGAGCCCGATGGGCGCGGCGCGCGGGTGATGCAGTCCGAACCCGTCATGCTGCCGGCCTTCGACCCCAATTCCCCGGATGCCAAGAGCATCGCGGAAAAACTGAAGCCGCAGATTTCGGATGCGGTTCTCACTGCCTATCTCACGGCACTCCAGACCCAAGCCGGCGTCAGCATCAACGAAGGCCTCTGGCGAAACATCGCGGGACAACAAACGAACTGATACTCCCCCCGTGACCTATTCGCCGGAACATAGAGATGATCATCACGCCCGACCAAGAGAGCTTCGCCCGCGCCTATGAGCGGGGCGAGCCGCAAATCGTATCGACCAGGCTTGTAGCCGACCTCGAAACGCCTGTTTCCGCCAAGCTGAAACTCGCCCGCAACGCACGCTATTCCTTTCTCCTGGAATCAGTTGAAGGCGGCGCCGTGCGCGGCCGCTATTCCATCATCGGGCTCAACCCGGACCTGATCTGGAAGGTGGAGAACGGCAAGGCCTCGATCAACCGCAAGGCGGGACTTGATCCCGACGGCCCTTTCGATGCGATCGACCTCCACCCGCTCCAGGCTCTTCGCGCGCTGCTGGCCGAAAGCCGGATCAAGCTCGCCGAGGATGCACCACCCATGGCCGCCGGCGTCTTCGGCTATATGGGCTATGACATGGTGCGGCTGATGGAGGATCTGGGGCCGCCCAACCCCGATACGCTGGGGCTTCCCGATGCGGTGCTGATCCGCCCCACCATCATGGCAATTTTCGACAGCGTGAAGGACGAGGTGACCGTCACCTCCCCCGTCTATCCCGATCCGGGCGTTTCCGCAAAGGCCGCCTTTGCACGCGCAAGCGAGCGGATCGGCGAGATCGTGGACGCGCTGGACCGCCCGCTCGATCACCTCGCCCTGGCGGACGTCGATGCAGCGGCGATCGGCACCCCGCGCTCCAACACCTCGCCCGAAGACTACAAGGACATGGTGCTCAGGGCGAAGGAGCTGATTGCGGCGGGTGACATTTTCCAGGTGGTGCTGTCGCAGCGCTTCGAAACCGAGTTCACGCTGCCGCCCTTTGCGCTTTACCGCTCACTCAGGCGGGTGAACCCTTCACCCTTTCTCTATTATCTCGATTTCGACCGCTTCTCGGTGATCGGATCGAGCCCGGAGATTCTGGTGCGCGTTCGGGATGGGAAGGTTTCCATCAGGCCGCTCGCCGGCACCCGGCGCCGCGGCGCCACGCCTGCAGAAGACCGTGCGCTGGCGGAAGAATTGCTGGCCGACCCCAAGGAGCGCGCCGAGCATCTGATGCTGCTGGATCTGGGCCGCAATGACGTGGGCCGCGTGGCCGATATCGGCTCGATCAAGGTGACGGACAAGTTCGTCCTCGAATATTACAGCCAGGTGATGCACATCGTGTCCAACGTCGAGGGCAGGCTCTCGAACAAGTTTGATGCGATTGATGCCCTCGTCGCGGGCTTTCCCGCGGGCACGGTTTCCGGTGCGCCAAAGGTGCGGGCCATGCAGATCATCGATGATTTCGAGAAGAACAAGCGCGGCGTCTATGCCGGTTGCGTTGGCTATTTCTCAGCCGATGGCGAGATGGACACCTGCATCGTTCTGCGCACCGCCATCGTGAAGGACGGCAAGATGTATGTGCAGGCCGGTGCGGGCGTGGTGGCGGACAGTGTGCCGGAGGCCGAGCACCAGGAATGCGTGACCAAGGCCAAGGCGCTGTTCCGCGCGGCCGAGGAAGCCGTGCGCTTTGCCGGCCGGGCCGGGAGGGCGCAATGATTATCCTTATCGATAATTACGATAGCTTTACTTACAATCTCTATCATTTCCTGGGTGACATTGGCGCCGAAACCGTGGTTCACCGGAATGACAAGATCAGCGTGGGCCAGGTGATCTCTGCCAGGCCCGAGGCGATTGTCATTTCGCCCGGCCCCGCCACGCCCAATGAAGCGGGAATCTGCCTGGAGCTGATCGAGAAGGCCTCCGAGACGATTCCCATCTTCGGCGTCTGCCTCGGACTTCAGTCCATGGGGCAGAGCTTCGGCGGCAAGGTGATCCGCGCGCCGGCCCAGATGCATGGCAAGACAAGCCCCATCCACCACACGGGGAAAGGCGTCTTCGATGGCCTGCCGCAGGACTTCACCGCAACGCGCTATCACTCGCTAATCGTGGAGCGGGAGAGCCTGCCGGACTGCCTTGAAGTCACCGCGGAAGCCGATGGCCTGATCATGGGCCTGCAGCACAAGACGCGGAATGTGCATGGCGTGCAGTTCCACCCGGAAAGCATCGCTTCCGAGCATGGCCATCAGATTCTGAAGAACTTCCTCACGCTGGCGAGGGCACGCTGATGGCCGATCTGAAACCCTTGATCGCCAAGGCCGCCGCTGGAACGCCCCTCACCCGGGCCGAAGCGCGCGAGGCCTTCAATGTGATGATGTCTGGCGAGGCCACACCCTCCCAGATCGGCGGCTTCCTGATGGCGCTCCGCGTGCGTGGCGAAACGGTGGATGAGATCACCGGCGCCGTCGAGATCATGCGCGAGAAGATGCTGCCGGTGGAGGCGCCAGCCGGCGTGATCGACATCGTGGGCACCGGCGGGGATGCATCTGGGTCTTACAATATCTCAACCTGTGCGGCCTTCGTGGCGGCAGGTTCGGGTTTGAAGGTCGCGAAGCACGGCAACCGGGCACTTTCCTCGCGCTCAGGCGCGGCCGATGTGCTGATGGCGCTGGGCGTCAAGATCGATATTCCGCCTGAGGTGATCTCGGCCTGCATCACGGGGGCGGGTGTGGGCTTCATGTTCGCGCCGTCTCACCATTCATCGATGAAGCATGTCGGCCCATCCCGCGTGGAACTCGGCACGCGGACGATCTACAATCTCCTCGGGCCCCTTTCCAACCCGGCGGGCGCCAAGCGCCAGGTGACGGGCGTCTTCTCGAAACAGTGGGTGGAGCCCCTCGCCCGGGTTCTGCAGAATCTCGGCAGCGAGGCCTGCTGGATCTGCCATGGCGAAGGCGGCATGGACGAGATCGTGCCCACCGGTACCACCTGGATTTCGGAATTGAAGGACGGAAAGATCACCAGCTTCGAAGTGACGCCCGAAGCCGCTGGGCTCAAGCGCTCATCCATTGAGGATCTGAAAGGCGGCGATGCGGCGCAGAATGCGGATGCGCTGCGCCATGTGCTGGCGGGCAAGCCCTCTGCCTTCCGCGATGCCGCCGTGATGACGGCGGCAGCGGCGCTGATCGTGGCCGGCAAGGCAATGGACCTTGCGCAGGGTGTGGCCGACGCGCAGCAGGCAATCGACAGCGGGCGCGCCGAACAGGCACTGGCCGCCCTCGTGGAGGTTTCAAACGGCTGATGGCCACCATTCTGGACAAGATCGCCGCCTATAAGCGCGAGGAGGTGGCCAGGGCCAAACAGGCCCTGCCGCGCTCCGAACTCGAGGCCCGCGCCAAGGCCGCACCGCCGGTGCGCGGCTTCGCCAAGGCGCTCGATGCCAAGCGGGCGCAGGGCCAGTGGGGGCTCATCGCGGAGATCAAGAAGGCCAGCCCTTCCAAGGGGCTTATCCGCGCCGATTTCGACCCGCCATCCCTTGCCCTCGCCTATGAGGCAGGGGGTGCTGCCTGCCTTTCCGTGCTCACCGATGCGCCCTCCTTTCAGGGGGCGCCCGAATTCCTCACCGCGGCGCGGGCGGCCTGCGGCCTTCCGGCGCTCCGCAAGGATTTCATGCTCGATACCTGGCAGGTGGCCGAGGCCCGCGCCTGGGGTGGAGACTGCATCCTGCTGATCATGGCGATGATCGATGATGCGCTTGCAGCCGAACTCGAAGCAGCCGCCGAAGACTGGGGCCTCGATGTGCTGATCGAGGTTCATGACGAGGCTGAACTGGCGCGCGCCCTGAAGCTCCGTTCACGGATGATCGGCGTCAACAATCGCGATCTCCACACGTTCAACACCTCGCTCGAGACCACCGAGCGCCTGGCGCCGCTGATCCCCGCTGGACGGATGGTGGTGGGGGAAAGCGGCCTGTTCACGCCGTCTGACCTGGCGCGGCTCGCCACACTTGGCGTCAACAGCTTTCTCATCGGCGAAAGCCTGATGCGGCAGGAGGATGTGGCGAAGGCAACCCGTGCTATCCTGACCAAGCCATGAGCCGCCTGACCCATCTCGACGCCGAAGGAAACGCCCATATGGTGGATGTTTCCGAGAAGCATGTGACCAGCCGCTCCGCCACTGCCAAGGCCGTTGTTGAGATGGAGGCAGAGACGCTGGCCCTCATTCTCGAAGGCAAGGCCAAGAAGGGTGACGTGATCGCCACGGCGCGGATCGCCGGCATCATGGCCGCGAAGAAGACCCATGAGCTGATCCCGCTGTGCCACCCGCTGATGATCTCCAAGGTTTCCGTCGCGTTCGCGCCGGATGTTGCCGCCAGCACCATTGAGGTGACCGCGACCGTCAAGGTCGAGGGCAAGACGGGCGTGGAGATGGAGGCGCTCACTGCCTGCTCGGTTGCGGCCCTCACCCTCTATGACATGCTGAAGGCCGTCGATCGCGGCATGAAGATCACCAATCTCAGGCTGGTCGACAAATCCGGCGGCAAGTCCGGACATTTTACTGCGGAGTAATGCCATGGCCCTGATGCCCGTTGAAGAGGCCCGCGCGCGCATTCTGAAGGCTGTGCGCCCTGTGGCGGTTGAACGGGTGGCGCTGGACAAGGCCCTGGGCCGGGTGCTGGCAAAACCCGTCAAGGCCACCCGAAATCAGCCGCCCTTCGATTCCTCCGCCATGGACGGCTATGCCGTGATCTCAGCCGATGTGGCGGAGGTCCCTGCCCGCCTCACCGTTGATGGCGTGTCCGCCGCGGGCCATGGATTTGCCGGCAAGGTGAAGCGCGGGCACTGCGTGCGCATCTTCACAGGGGCGCCCGTGCCCAAGGGTGCCGATGCCGTGGTCATCCAGGAGAATGCGGAGGTGACGGAAAGGGGCCTCGTCACCATTCAGCAGCCGGTGAGGCCTGAACAGAACGTGCGCTTCGCGGGTCTCGATTTCAGGAAGGGCGAGGTGCTGCTCGAGCCGGGTCTTAGGCTCACGGCGCGCGACATTGGCCTCGCCGCCGCCGCCAATGCCGCAGAGCTTGCCGTGCGCCGCCGCCCGCGCGTGGCGCTGATTGCCACGGGGGATGAGCTGGTGCTTCCGGGGGGCAGCCCCGGGCCTGATCAGATCGTCTCGTCGAACAGCCATGCGCTTGCCGCCATGGCCGCGCATCTGGGTGCCGAGGTCATCAACTTCGGGATTGTGAAAGACAGCCTCAAGGCCACGGAGCGGGCGATTGCGCGCGCCTCATCGGCCGATATCCTGCTCACCACCGGCGGCGCCTCAGTGGGGGACCATGATTACGTGCAGGAGGCGTTGAAGAATTCCGGCGTTGCCATCGACTTCTGGAAAATCGCCATGCGGCCGGGAAAGCCCTTCATGTATGGCAGGCGCAAGGGGCAGCATGTGCTGGGGCTCCCCGGCAATCCCGTGTCGGCCCTGGTCTGTGCCCGGTTGTTCCTCAAGCCCCTGATTGACGCGCTGCTGGGGCTGCCGGTCTCCGACGATTTGGTCGAGGCGCGGCTCGGAGTGTCAATGAAAGAGAACGACAACCGGCAGGACTATGTGCGCGCGACGGTGGAAGAGAATGCCGACGGCAGCCGCATGGTTACCCCCTTCAACAAGCAAGATTCTTCGATGCAGCGCACCTTTCGCAGTGCACAAGCGCTGATCGTGAGGCCGCCCCATGCACCCGCGGCAAGCGCACGTGACGTCGTTAAAATCTTACGTCTCGACTTCTGAACAGTTACAGAAAGTAAACAGTTGCAGAACTAAAAGGGTACGGATATCTTTGTTTTGGATTTGTTCCGATTCTGGACAACGAACATCGAGAGAACCGGCCAATGTTGACGCGGAAGCAACTTGAACTCCTCCTGTTCATCAATGAACGCCTGAAGGAGGAAGGCGTGCCTCCTTCCTTCGAAGAGATGAAGGAAGCGCTGAACCTGCAGTCCAAATCGGGCGTGCACCGCCTGATCGTGGCGCTTGAGGAGCGTGGCTTCCTGCGGCGCATGCCGAACCGGGCCCGCGCCCTCGAGGTGCTGAAACTGCCTGAGAGCCATTCGCCAAGCCTCACGCCGAAGAAGGCCCCGGGCTTCACGCCCAATGTCATCCAGGGCAATCTCGGCCGCGTCAAACCGGTCAACGCCACAACGGACGGCGCGCCGCGGGCAGCCGTTGTTCCGCTCATGGGCCGGATCGCGGCAGGTGTTCCCATCTCCGCCATCCAGGATCATACCGCCAACATCACCGTTCCACCGGAAATGCTCACGGACGGGGAACATTTCGCGCTGGAGGTCAAGGGCGACTCGATGATCGAGGCCGGCATTTTCGACGGCGACACGGTCATCATCCGCAAGGGCGATACGGCGCACAATGGCGATATCATCGTGGCTCTCGTCGATGATGAAGAGGCGACCCTGAAGCGCCTGCGCCGCAAGGGCGACTCGGTTGCCCTCGAGGCTGCCAATCCCTCCTATGAAACGCGCATCTTCGGGCCTGATCGCGTGCGCGTTCAGGGCCGGCTGATCGGGCTTCTGCGAAAATATTGAGGATGCTCTGGCGGGCCTGATCGCGTGCGCGTTCAGGGCCGGCTGATCGGGCTTCTGCGAAAATATTGAGGATGCTCTGGCGGGCCTCGTGCGGCATTGCCCTTGGAACAGTGCCGCGCTTGTCCTAACCTCTCCGCTCCAAGCCAAGGAGTGCTGCCCCCATGAAAATCTACGGCGACATGATTTCGCCCTTCGTCCGCATGACCATCGTCACCGCCCATGAAGTGGGTCTGGGCACACGGATCGAGCATGTGGTGGAGGCGGTGAAGCCTACCGAAGTGAATGCGAAGCTCAGCAGCCTCTCGCCCATCGGCAAGATTCCTGTCCTCGAAACTGACCATCACCATGGAATTTACGATTCCCGCGTGATCATCGAATATCTCTGCCATGTGGCGGGGAATTCGACCCTGATCCCCGATGATGGCGTGAAACGCTTCCGGGTGCTGACGCTGCAGGCCTTGGGCCAGGGCATGGCCGATGCCGCCGTGGCCTATCGCTATGAAACCGCCGCGCGCCCCAAGGGCCTGCAGTGGGAAGATTGGATCAGCCGCACCATGGACCGGCAGCACGCCGCCTTCGACGAGCTTGAATCGAGCTGGATGGAGCTTCTCTCCGAGGTCAATGCGGGCTCCATCGCTGTGGCCGTGGCCCTGTCCTATATGGATTTCCGCCTGCCGGATCTTCACTGGCGGAATGGCCACCCGAAGCTCGGTCACTGGCACGCGGCGTTCTCCGGCCGGGAGAGCATGGTGAAGACCGCCCTCACGCAGAAGTGACTGCGGCCAAGAGAGACCTTGCAAGGACGGCGCGCGGAGTCCAGTTTCCGGGTCATGAGCGATTTTGATGTGATCGTGACGGGGGCGGGCCCCGCGGGCCTTGCCGCTGCCTGCCTTCTTGCACTGGACGGCCGGCGCGTGGCGCTGGTGGCGCGAACGCCGGGCGATCAAAGCGACCCCCGCACCGTGGCGCTGATGCAGCCGTCGATCCGCCTGCTGATGCATCTGGGCCTCTGGCCCGGACAGCTGAAGGCGGAAACCCAGCCCTTGCGCAAACTGAGGCTGGTGGATGACACGGGCTCACTGTTCAAGGCGCCCACCATCACCTTTGACCCGGCAGAACTTGGCGAAGATGCCTTCGGCTGGAATTTTCCGCTGGGGCTGCTCATCCCCGCCCTGTCCCAGCGTGCGGCCGAACTGGGCGTCCAGATGACGGGTGCCGATGCCGCCACTGCACAGAGCTCTTCTGATGGCGTGAGCGTGACGACGGCGGCTGGCCAGCGGATCGAAGCGCAGGTGGCGCTGGCAGCCGACGGGCGCAACTCACTGCTGCGGGATGCGGCGGGGATCCGCACCAACCGCTGGTCCTATGACCAGTCCGCCCTGGTGACGAGCTTCGATCATACAGGTACACATGACGGGATCTCGACCGAATATCACAAGGGGGCCGGCCCCTTCACCACAGTGCCGATGCCGGGGGACCGCTCATCCCTGGTCTGGATGGAGCGCCCGGCGCGCGCGGCCGAGCTGATGGCATTGAGCGACCAGGAGCTCGGCGCCGAAATCCAGATCGGAACCCACGGGGAACTCGGCCGGATCTCAAATCTGGGGCCCCGCCGCCTGTTTCCGATGCAGGGGCTGGTGGCGCGGGATTTCGCGAAGAACCGCATCATCCTCATCGGGGAAGCCGCCCATGTGGTGCCGCCAATCGGTGCCCAGGGACTCAACATGTCCCTCCGCGATGCGGCACAGGCCGCTGACTTGATGGAGGGCGAGGCAGACCCCGGAAACGCTGACATTCTGAACCGCTATGACGCGCTGCGGCGGCGGGATGTTCAGCCGCGCCAGCAGGTCATCGACATGATGAACCGCTCGCTGCTGTCAGGCTTTCTGGCGCTCGAGACGGGCCGGGCGGCGGGCATGGCGCTTCTGGCGCAATTCGGCCCCCTGCGCCGCGCGGTGATGACATATGGCCTTGCGCCCTCAGGCGGCCTTCCGCGCGTTATGCGGGCCCCTGCCCCAGAGCCCCCAGTGCTGCTTGCCTGACACACTCCCCCGCCAAATTGTGCATGGAGGCCCAAGACCCTTGCCTTCCGCGCTACACCTTGGCAATCAAGGGTAATGCGCAGCGCGTTGACAGCGAAGTTCGGGATCGGTCAGGTTGTGCGCCACCGGTTGTTCTCTTTCCGTGGCGTGATCATCGACGTCGACCCCGTGTTCAACAACACGGATGAATGGTGGAATTCGATCCCCGAGGAAATCCGCCCGCGCAAGGACCAGCCCTTCTACCACCTGCTGGCCGAGAACGATGAAACCGAATATGTGGCCTATGTCTCCGAGCAGAACCTGCTGGTGGACGATTCAGGCGAGCCGGTGCGCCACCCCCAGGTGCATGATTATTTCGAAGGCTATGACAACCGCCGGAAATCCTACCGGCCGCGGGACATGCAGCAGCACTGACGGCTGCCCGCCACTAGGATTAGACCGAAATTCTCTTGACTTTTTTCCTACACTCTGCTAGGAAACCGCAATCACGCGCTTCCTTTTGCGTGCAGTCGGGCTTAATCAGGTTGAGGTCGATTCGAAGGGTGGGGGACGGATCATGAAGATTGCAGCAAGAGCCGTTATGATGGCGTTGGCGCTCATCCTGGCCCCGCTTCTGGGGGGCTGTGACGAGGCCGTCCAGCCGGTTGCAGCACCTGCCCCTCCTCCCGCGGTCAGCGTGGTCAAGGCCGAACTGCAGGACCTGCGTGCCTCCGTCAGCTTCAGCGCGCGCGTCGAGGCGCTGCACAAGGTCGATCTCCGCGCCCGCATCGAGGGCTATCTCGACAAGCAGAATTTCGCCGAAGGTGCGACCGTCAAGACCGGCGACCTGCTCTACGTGATCGAAAAGGCGCCCTATGAGGCAAAGGTTGCAGCGGCCGAGGCTTCAGTTGCCACCGCACGCGCCCGCTTCGACCGCACTGAAATCGAACTGAAGCGGCAGACCACCCTGGTGATCAAGGAAGCCTCCGCCCAGACGAAGCTGGACGACGCCAAAGCGTCGCGTGATGAGGCCAAGGGCAATCTCGACAAGCTCATTGCCGAACTGGACCAGGCGAAGCTGCAGCTGTCCTACACGGAAATCCGTGCGCCCATCGATGGGCGCATCGGCAAGTCTCTCCTGTCTGTCGGAAGCTTCGTGAGCCCCAACAGCGGTACGCTCGCAACCATCGTGCAGCAGAACCCGATCGGCGTGACCTTCCCCGTGGGCCAGCGCGACATCCTGGCGCTGCGCGAGAAGATGGGGGCCGATGCCACGGCGGCCGACCGGACGGTCTATGTCGAATTCGGCAAAGGCAAGCGCTATGCGGAGCCCGGCAAGGTGGACTTCCTCGATGTGGCGGTGAACACCGGCACCGATGCCGTCAATGTGCGGGCCATCTTCCCCAACCCGCAGGGCATGCTGGTTGACGGGCAGCTGGTGACCGCCGTCGTGGAGGCGGACAAGGCCGAGCCCATGCTGGTGGTTCCGGTCAACGCCGTGCAGATCGACCAGTCAGGCTCCTTCGTGCTGATCGTGAGCGCTGAGAACAAGATCGAGGTGCGCCGCGTGGAGCTGGTGCGCCAGGATGGAAACAACATTGCCATCGGCAAGGGACTTTCAGCGGGCGATCTTGTTGTCGTCGAAGGCGTGCAGAAGGTGAGGCCCGGCCAGACCGTCGAGGCGACACTGATCAAGCCGGAGGCCTGATCATGTTCTCTTCCATTTTCATCGACCGGCCGCGACTGGCCGTCGTCATTTCGCTCGTCATCACCATCGCAGGCCTCGTGGCGATGCGGCAGATCCCGGTGGCGCAATTCCCGGACATTGTGCCGCCGCAGGTTTCGGTGACCGCAAGCTATTCCGGCGCCAGCGCGCAGGTGGTTGAATCCACGGTGGGCCAGCCCATCGAATCCCGCGTCGTCGGCGTCGACAACATGCTCTACATGAAGTCGACCAGCGGCAATGACGGCAGCTATACGCTGACCATTACCTTCGCCGTGGGCACTGACCCTGATCTCAACACGGTGAATGTGCAGAACCGCGTGAAGCTGGCGGAAGCGCAGCTGCCGCAGGAGGTGCGCACGCAGGGCGTGAGCGTGATGAAGAAATCATCCGCCATTCTGCAGCTGATCGCTTTCACCTCGACCGCGAAGGAGCATGACCAGCTCTTCCTCTCCAACTATGTGACGATCAATCTGCTGGACCGGCTGAAGCGCGTACCGGGCGTGGGCGACGTGAGCCTGCTTACCCCCACCGACTACAGCATGCGGATCTGGATTGACCCGCAGCGCCTGGTCGATTTCGAGATGACGCCGTCAGACATCATCAATGCGCTGAAGAAGCAGAATGTGCAGGCCGCGATCGGCCGCATCGGCTCGCAGCCGGCCCTGCCCGACCAGGCGTTCCAGCTCTCCATCCAGGCGCAGGGGCGGCTCAGCACACCGGAGGAATTCGGCAATGTAGTGGTGCGCGCCACCGAGGGCGGCTCCTTCGTGCGGCTGAAGGATGTGGCGCGGATCGAACTGGGTGCCAGGCTTCTGGAAACGCAAGGCCGCTTTGGCGGGCTTCCTGCTGCCGTCGTGGGTATCTACCAGGCGCCGGGCGGCAATGCCATTGCCAGTGCGGAGGCGGTCCGCCACATCCTCGAGGAGGCCAAGGCCGGCTTCCCGAGCGGCATGGGTTACGAGATCACCTATGACACGACGAAGTTCGTGGAAGAGAGTATCCACGAAGTCGCCAAGACGCTGTTCGAGGCGTTCATCCTCGTGGTGATCGTCGTGTTCCTGTTCTTAGGATCCGTGCGGGCCACCATCATTCCGCTGATTGCCGTTCCCGTTTCCCTCATCGGCACCTTCGCGGTGATGATGGCGCTTGGATTTTCCGCCAACACAGTCTCCCTGCTGGCGCTGGTGCTGGCCATCGGCATCGTGGTCGATGATGCGATTGTGGTGGTCGAGGCGGTCGAAGCCAAGATGGAGCATGACCCCAACCTGACGCCCAAGGAGGCGGCGAGGCTTGCCATGGGCGAGATCACGGCGCCCATCATTGCCATCACGCTGGTGCTGATGTCCGTGTTCGTGCCGGTTGCCTTCATTCCCGGCATTTCGGGAGAGCTGTTCAAGCAGTTCGCCGTGGTCGTGACCGTGTCGATGTTCATTTCGGCCCTCAACGCGCTGACGCTCTCGCCAGCACTGTGCGGCGTGCTGCTGAAGAACAGCCATGGGCCCAAGCGCTTTCCGATGCGGCAGATCATGGGCGGCATCGACATGGCGCGCGATGGCTATGCCGCAATCGTCAAGCGCCTGGTGCGCATGGCGGTGGTGGGCATCATCGCCTTGGCCGTGATCTTCCCGGTGACGGGCTATCTGTTCAAGACGACGCCGAGCGGATTTCTTCCGCCGGAAGACCAGGGCGCCATCTTCGGCGAAGTGGTGCTGCCGGAAGGCTCCTCCGTCAATGTGACGAGCGAGGTGGCTGCCCAGGTGGCCGACATGGCGAAGAAGACGCCAGGCGTTGCAGGCGTGATGACCGTCGTCGGCTACAGCATGCTCGACGGGCAGGTGAAATCAAATGCAGCTCTTATGGTGCTGACGCTTGACCCCTTCGCCCAGCGCACCACGCGGGAACTCTCGGTCTATGGGCTGATCCCCAAGCTGACGGCAATGGGCCAGCAGGTGAAGCGGGCCAATGTCATCTTCTACAATCTGCCGCCCATCATCGGGCTCGGCACCGGATCGGGCTTCGAATTCCAGCTGCAGGATTTTGGCGGCTCTCCACCGCAGGACTTGGCGGCGGTGGCGCGCGGGCTGATCTTCGCGGCGAACCAGAACCCGGCCCTTGCCCGCATGTTCACCACCTTCGCGGCCAACACGCCGCAGCTGTTCCTCGATATTGACCGTGACAAGGTTCAGACGCTGGGAATTGACTTGGCCGATGTGTTCAGCACGCTGCAGGCGGTGCTGGGCGGATCCTATGTCAATGATTTCAACCTCTATGGCCGCACCTGGCAGGTGATGGTTCAAGGCGAGGCCGCGGACCGCGCGCGCATTGACGACATCTACAATATCTTCGTGCGCAACAACAAAGGCCAGATGGTCTCCATGCGGGCCTTTGCCGATGCAAGGCTGATCCTGGGGCCACAGTCCATCACGCGCTTCAACAATGTGCGCAGTGCCACGATCAACGGCAGCCCATCCCCCGGGCATAGTTCTGGCGAGGCGATTGCCGCAATGGAAGAGGTGGCAAGAGCAAGCCTGCCGCAGGGCTATGGCTATGAATGGACCGGCACGGCCCTTCAGGAAAAGGAAGCGAGCGGCAAGACCACCATGATCCTGGGGCTTGCGGTGTTGTTCGCTTATCTCTTCCTCGTGGGGCTATATGAAAGCTGGAGCATTCCCATCGCCGTGCTGCTCTCCGTCACCGCGGGCGTCATGGGCTCAATGCTGGCACTGAAGCTCACCGGATTGCCCAACAATCTCTATGCCCAGATCGGGCTTGTGGTGCTGATCGCACTTGCAGCCAAGAACGGCATTCTGATCGTGGAGTTCGCGATGGAGGCGAGACGCAAGGGACAATCCATCCAGGAGGCGGCGGCGACGGGCGCACGCGAACGCTTCCGCGCCGTGATGATGACGAGCTTCGCCTTCATCGCCGGCCTCATTCCGCTGGTGGTGGCGCAAGGTGCGGGCATGCTGAGCCGCCGCGGCGTGGGCACCACGGTGTTCGGCGGCATGCTGGCCGCCGCCATCCTCGGCATCTTCCTGATCCCGCTTCTCTATGTCGTGTTCCAGTGGACACGCGAGAAGGTGAAGGGGACGAAACCCGATGAGAAGACGCCGCCGCATGCGCCGGAGGAAGGCGCGGCGGTTTGATCAGGTAGACTCTCGACTCGCGGTGAGAGGCCCTCATCCGCCCTTCGGGCACCTTCTCCCATCCTGCGGACGGGAGAAGGGTTTCTCCTGATGATGGCACTTTCCACGCCCTGCTCTGGCGACACGCTTCGAACTCCGCTATGAGGCTCGGCCCCGATGGAGAAAACCATGGCGCGCCGGCCGGGACGATTTGCAGTTGTGTTCGTGTTCATCACCGTGTTCATCGACATGGTGGGCTTTGGCCTCGTCATGCCGGTGCTGCCGCGCCTGATCGAGCAGGTGAGCGGCAGCAATCTGGCGGGGGCCTCGATCTGGGGCGGATGGCTGTTCTTCGCATATGGGGGCATGCAGTTTCTGTTCGGACCCGCCATTGGCAATCTTTCAGACGCGTTCGGAAGACGGCCGGTGCTGCTGCTCTCCGTCTTCGGACTGGCCGTCGACTATCTGCTCACCGGCTTTGCGCCGAGCATGATGTGGCTGTTCGTGGGGCGGATCTTCGCCGGCATATGCGGTGCTTCCTATACAACGGCCAACGCCTTCCTGGCCGATATCACGCCGCCAGCAGAGCGGGCCAAGGTCTTCGGGTTGATGGGCGCTGCCTTCGGGCTCGGCTTCGTGATTGGGCCCGCGATTGGCGGCTTGCTGGGCGAATTCGGGCCGCGCGTGCCGTTCTTCGTGGCGGCAGGACTCTCCATCCTCAATTTCGTCTATGGCTGGTTCGTGCTGCCAGAAACGCTGGCGCCCGAGAACCGGCGCGGCTTCTCACTCGCCCGTTCGAACCCCGTGGGCGCGCTCAAAGTGTTCGCGCAATACCGGGGCGTGGTGCCGTTGAGCGCCATCATGTTTCTCTATTTCTTCGCAACGGCCGTCTACCCCGCCATCTGGGCCTTCTGGGGCATCGCTGCCTTCGGGTGGACGGAGGCGACCGTGGGCCTGACGCTCGCGGCTTTCGGCCTTGTTACGGCGGTGGTGCAGGGCGGGCTTACGGGGCCAATCGTCAAGTGGCTGGGTGAGCGCAACACGGCGGTGTTCGGCCTTGTGATGGCGGTTGTGGCCGCCGTGGGCTATGGCCTGGCGCCCGGGCTCTGGGTGGTGCTGATCCTGATCGTGATCCACGCGCCCGAAGGCTTCGTGCACCCTGCCCTCACGGCCATGATGTCCCACGCCGCACCGGAGGATGCGCAGGGCGAAATCCAGGGCGGCATTGCCAGCTTGCAAAGCATCGGCATGCTGCTCGGAACGGTGATCTTCACCCAGGTGTTCGGCCTGTTCCTGTCGCCCGGCGCCACGGTGACGTCCACCGGGGCCGCATTTTTCCTTGCGGCGGCGATGCTGGTTGGAACGCTCGTCTTCTTCCTGTTGCTGAAGAAGCAGGACGCCGTTACTCCACCGTAACGGATTTCGCCAGGTTTCGCGGCTGGTCCACATCCGTGCCCATGAACACCGCGGCATGATAGGCCAGAAGCTGCACGGGCACGGCATAGAGCAGCGGGCTCACGAAGGGATTGGCTTTGGGCACGCAGATCGTCAAGAAGGCCCTGTGCTCATTGTCCTTCACGCCGTGATCGTCCGTGAGCAGAATGATCTTGCCGCCGCGCGCGGCCACCTCCTCCATGTTGGAGATGGTCTTTTCATAAAGCTCATCGTGAGGGGCGATGACGATCACCGGCACGTTCTCGTCAATCAGCGCAATGGGGCCGTGTTTCAATTCGCCGGCCGCATAGCCTTCGGCGTGGATGTAGGAAACTTCCTTCAGCTTCAATGCGCCTTCAAGGGCAATCGGATAGTTAAGGCCACGCCCCAGGAACAGCACGTCCCGCGCATTGGCAACTTCGCGCGCCACGGCGGCGATGTGCTTTTCGTCCTTCAGGATTTCCGTCATTTGGCGGGGCGCCATGATGAGGGCGCCGACCAGTTCCCGCTCCTGCTCCGGCGTGATGGTTCCGCGCAGCTTGCCTGCGAGTATGGCAAGGCAGGCAAGTGCCGTCAGCTGGCAGGTGAAGGCCTTGGTGGAGGCGACACCGATTTCAGGCCCGGCATAGGTGCGGAACACGACTTCGCTTTCGCGCGCAATGGTCGATTCCGGCACATTGACAATGGCGAGCGTGTGCTGGCCCTGCTGCTTACAGTAACGAAGGGCCGCGAGCGTATCCGCCGTTTCGCCCGATTGTGAGACGACGATGGCAAGGCCGTGCTTCGGCAGCGGCGCCTCTCGGTAGCGGAACTCGGAGGCGATATCGACTTCCGTGGGAAGCCTGGCCACGCGCTCGAACCAGTATTTGGCAGTGAGACCTGCGTAGGATGCGGTGCCGCAGGCGGTGATGGTGATCCGGTCCAGCGTGGCGAAATCAAACGGCAGGTCCCCCGGCACACGCACGGTCTGCTCGGCGAAATCCACATATTCCGCGAGCGTGTGGCCGATGACTTCGGGCTGCTCCTCAATTTCCTTCGCCATGAAGTGGCGGTGGTTGCCCTTGTCCACCAGCATGGTGGAGGCCTGGCTGAAGCTCATGGGACGCGAGACGGGCCGCCCCTCGCCATCCAGCACCTCCAACGAGCGGTGGGTGAGGACCACCCAGTCACCATCTTCCAGATAGGTGATGCGGTTGGTGAAGGGGGAGAGCGCAATCGCATCGCTGCCCAGGAACATTTCGCCATCGCCGTGGCCCACGGCAAGTGGCGGGCCATTGCGCGCGCCGATCATGAGATCCTCTTCACCCTTGAACAGGATCGCGAGCGCGAAGGCGCCGTGGAGCCTGCCCAGCACGTCGCGCACCGCGTCACGCGGAGTGCTGCCGCGCTTCAGTTCGCGCGAGAGCAGCTGGGCCACCACTTCCGTATCCGTCTGGGTGGTGAAGACGGCGCCGTCCGCCACCAGCTCATCCTTCAGTGTACGGAAGTTTTCGATGATGCCGTTGTGGACGACGACGACATTGCCCACGGCATGCGGGTGGGCGTTGGCCTCGGTGACGCCGCCATGGGTTGCCCAGCGGGTGTGGCCGATGCCTGAGGTTCCGCCAAGGGGCTCCCGCGCCAGAAGGCCCGCCAGGTTCTTGAGCTTTCCAACGGCGCGGCGGCGCTCGATGCCGTTGGGGGTGAGCGTTGCCACCCCTGCTGAATCATAGCCGCGGTATTCGAGGCGGCGCAGCGCTTCCACAATGTTTTCCGCAACGGGTTCCTTGCCGAGGATTCCAACGATTCCACACATGACCTAATCCTACTTCCTGCGGGCCGCCTTCTTGGCTGCCTTGATTTCACGGTAGCGCGCGGCCCAGCCTTCGCGGAGATCGAGTTCGGCCCTGGCAATCGCCAGAGCATCTGCCGGGACATTGCGGGTGACGACGGTTCCCGCCGCAATCGATGCGCCGTCGCCCACCTTCACCGGCGCAACGAGGGCCGTGTTGGAGCCCACGAAGACATTCGCGCCGATGTCAGTCACATGCTTCTCATAGCCATCGTAATTGCAGGTGATGGTGCCGGCGCCGATGTTGGTTTTCGCACCCACCCGGGCATCTCCAATATAGGTCAGGTGATTGGCCTTCGCGCCCTTGCCGATCACGGATTTCTTGACCTCGACGAAATTGCCGATGTGGGCCTCGGCGCCAATGTCAGCCCCGGGCCTGAGCCGCGCATAGGGGCCGATCCGCGCGCCCTGCCCGATCACCGCGCCTTCAAGGTGTGAGAAGGAGAGGATCTCAACCCCGTCTTCCACCGTCACACCGGGGCCGAACACCACATGGGGCTCGATGGTCACGTCCTGGCCGATCACCGTGTCTGCCGCGAAGAACACGGATTCGGGCGCCGTGAGGGTTGCGCCATTCAACATGTGGCGGCGGCGGTAGGCCTGCTGGAGGCCCGCCTCGATGGCGGCAAGCTGCACCCGGTCATTGACGCCTGCAACCTCCGCCTCGGGGCAGTGCGCCAGGCGGCAGTGGGCACCGGCGTTCGCTGCGAGTTCCACCAGATCGGTTAGGTAATATTCGCCTTTGGCATTGGCGTTGCCGATTTGTGGGAGGAGCTGCCAGAGGAGATCAGACGCGATGGCAATGATGCCGGAGTTGCACAGCCGGATCAGGCGCTCCGCCGGGCTGGCATCGAGTTCCTCCCGGATGGCGATGACATGGCCTTCGGAGTCCTGGATGAGGCGGCCATAGCCGTGGGGGTCCTGGGCTTCGAAGCCGAGAACCGCCATGCCGTCTCCGGCCAATGCCACCAGGCGCGAGAGGCTGCCAGTGCTGATCAGCGGCACATCGCCATAGAGCACGAGAACCGTGCCCCGGAAGGCCTCAATCTCCGCCCGCGCCATTGAAACCGCATGCCCCGTGCCCAGCCGGTCTGCCTGAACGGCAAGCCGCGCCTGGGGGAACACGCTCCGCGCTTCCGCTGCGACCGTTTCCATCTCCGGCCCGACCACCACGACCGCCTCCGCCGGGGACAGCGGAGCGGCCGCATGCAGCACATGGGCCAGCAGGCTGCGCCCGGCCGCCCGGTGCATGACCTTGGGCAAGGCTGATTTCATCCGCGTGCCCTTGCCCGCGGCGAGAACGATAATGGCTACTCCGGTCATCCCACCCCTTGCCGAACTGCTCATTTCCACCCGGTGTCCGGTAGCATGTCCCACTGCCAGAGGCGATAGCCGCACCCCTGTTATTCTGTTGACCCGCCATCCACCCCCCACTATGTTCCGCCGGCTTCCGCCGGGCAACCCCGGCCGTGGGCCCGTAGCTCAGCGGTAGAGCATCTGACTTTTAATCAGAGGGTCGCGGGATCGTACCCCGCCGGGCTCACCAATTAACTCAAAGACATAGCGTGGCTGATGGGCTGTTTCGAGAAGCGGCTTTGATTGGAATCATACTGCCGGCGAGCGGACAGGAGAACGCCGTCCGGCTCGCTCGAGTGGCTGCTTGATCCTGCAGCGGCTGCCACGCCCTCCTTCAGATCCGGAGATGGGCTCCGCTGAAAAACGACCTTACCTCTGAGCCAGTGAACCACCACTGGCTGGACAGGCACGAATGAGCCGGGTTGGACAGCAGCACCGGATGGTGCCTATCATCGCCGCTGTCGCATGTGCCTGAAGGGAGCTGACATCTGTTGACTGAGGGAAAGGCAATTGCTTTCAGCGGCAAACGGGTCATCATCACGGGTGCCGGCCGGGGCCTGGGTGCGGCCCTCGCTGTGGTGCTGGCGGATAAGGGAGCAGACCTGCTGCTCACCGGACGCAGCCGCGAGAACCTGAGCGGGCTCGCGGAGTCGATCCTGCATCGCACCGGCCGCAAGCCGCAGGTACACCTGCTCGACATGGCGGATGTGTCGGCAGTGACGCTATTCGCCAAGCAGCTGCGCGATGAAGGCCGCCCGCTCGACATTCTAATCAACAATGCCGCGCAATGGCTGCCAGGCCGCATGACAGACCATGACGCACTTGCCATCAGCCAGACCATCGCTGCCAATGTAACCGGTACAATGCTTCTTACGCGCGGACTGATCCCGCTGCTGGAGAAATCGGGGGCTGGCGACATCATGACTATCGTCTCGACCTCCGGCCTTCCCAACGCCCGGCTGCGGACGGCCTCGGTGGCTTTTACCGTCAGCAAGCAAGCGCAGTCAGCGATGAGCGATGGCCTCAGGCAGGAGCTGAAAGGCGGCCAGGTGCGCGTGCAAGCCGTCTTCCCGCCCGACATCCAGGATCTGTCGCCCCTTGATCCTGCGTGGGACGTCGCGCGCGATGCCGGTTCCGCGGTTACGAACCGCGACGTCGTTGAAACCATCATCTTTGCTCTTGAACGCCCGCGGCACGTCACACTCGCCTCCATCATCTTCGACGCAGACACCGGCGAACTCCACTGAGCTGGCCCGGCATCAGTGCGGCCGGGCCATGTGCCCGGACTTAATCTTGTAGCTGGTCAACGTGATTTCGCATGGCGACGAGATTAGGGCCTGAATGCCCACCTTGCGGCCCATGGACAACACATGTAAGACTCTGAATAAGACGAAGTCGGTCAGCATTGCAGAGGGAACACCTGATGGCACTTACCCTCAACCCCGCTGCTCCCCATTCCCTTCCCTGGTTCATAACGCCGCCCGGCAGCACCGACGTGCTGATGAACTTCACAGTTGTCCTTGTCCTTCTCGCCGTATTGCTGATCGGCGTCCTGTTCTTCTGGCTGCATTCTCTGCCAGAACGCATGGGTCACAAGAAATTGCAGTTCGAGGTCGTCGCTGTTCTGGGGCTATTGTCGCTGTTCACACACCAGCATGCGTTCTGGATCGTGGGTCTGCTTCTGGCTCTCATCGACTTGCCGGATTTCCTCTCGCCGCTGCGCCGCATCGCGGCATCTTCCGAGAAAATCGCTGAAACTGACAGGCCTGTTCACGCGGAACCGCCGCGGCTATTCGCAGGCGATCCGCCAAACCCTGCTGCGGATTTCACGCGGCCGCGTCCTAGAGATGATGTGGAGGGTTAGGCGATGCTGGAGATCATCCTTTGCTCGTTCCTGACCATCCTTCCCGACTACCTCTTCCGGCGCTTTGTGCAGGGCAAGCGAATCGGGCGTGAGATCACGCTCTACTCGGTGTGGTACGAGCTTCGCTGGGGGATCACGCTGTGCCTGATGCTAACGACATTGCTGATCACCGTCATCTTCTACTTCCACCCCACCACCACAAGTGCGAGCAGTTTCTATCGTTCAATCCCGATTTTGCCGGAGGCGAGCGGGCGGGTAAGCGAAATCTACGTGGGATTCAGCGGCAAGATTGAAAAGGGCAAGCCCATCTTTCGGCTTGACGATGCGGAGCAGCAGGCCGCCTTCGCCGTCGCCCAGCGCCGCGTTGCTGAGGTGGATGCCGAGATGGTGATGGCGGCAGCCGACATCGCCGCCGAGAGCGGCAAGGTTCAGCAGGCGCTTGGCGCTCTGAAACAGGTTGAGGACGAGTTGCGGGTGAAGCAGGGTCTGCTAGACAGGAAGTCAGCCGCGGTCGCTCCACGGGAAATCGAGCGGCTGGAGACGGCCCAGGCGAGTGCCCGAGGCCAGGTCGCCGCCGCCGAAGGCCAGCAGAAGGCTGTGGAAACCCGCTTGACCACCTTGCTTCCGGCGCAGAAGGCGAGTGCCGAAGCTGAATTGCAGAAGGCGCAGGTCGATCTGGATAAGCGGACTGTCTACGCCGGCGTCAGTGGCCACATCGAGCAGTTCGTGCTGCGGGTCGGCGATATCGTGAACCCGTTCATGCGGGCGGCGGGAATTCTGATCCCCGAGGGAGCGGGGCGAAACACGCTGCAGGCCGGCTTTGGGCAGATCGAGGCTCAAGTGATGAAAGTTGGAATGGCAGCGGAGGCAACGTGTGTTTCAATGCCGCTGGTCATCATTCCGATGGTGGTGACGAGCGTTCAGGACTATATCGCGGCGGGCCAGATCCGGGCTGGAGAGCAATTGATCGACGCCGCGCAGGCAGCAGCACCGGGAACGATTCTGGTCTCCCTTGAGCCGCTCTATGAGGGAGGGCTGGACGGAGTGAGCCCGGGCAGCAGCTGCATCGTCAATGCCTACACGAACAACCATGACCGCCTCGAGACGGAAGACCTGGGCCTGTTCACCCGTATTGGCCTGCACGGAGTGGATGCCGTTGCGCTGGTTCATGCGGCAATCCTGCGCGTACAGGCACTCATGCTGCCGATCAGGACACTCGTGCTCAGCGGCCATTGACTGAACGAGAAATTCTGCACAGCATTGACAGGTCCGGAGACCTAACTGACCGAACACGAGACAACGGCCCTTACGCTGCTGCCCGTCTGCGCATTCGCGGTTTCGGACTAAATGCGTTAGGTTTGTTCATGCTTGATTCCCACGTCTAGCGGCAGATCACCCCCCATGCACGCGCGCGCGATGGATTTTCGCAAGTCGTTGCTTGTGACCAGCCTTTCCGCGGGGCTCATTGCCGGCATCCGGACTGTACTGGGCTCCGCCGGGATGGTGGTGCTGGTGATGCCGGCGGGGCTGACAGGTGGTGTGGCACCCGCACTCGAGGTGATCCTGATCGGTGGAGCCGTGCTGGGGGCGCTGGTGGCGTTGCTCAGCACCTACCCTGGCGCCGTGGCCCAGGTGCAGGATGGGCCGGCGGTGATCACCGGTGTTATGGCCACCACGCTCGCTGCCAATATGCGCGGGCATGTGGCGCCGGAGGTGATCATTCTCCTGGTGCTGGCCTGCGTGAATGTGGCGGCCTTCACCACGGGGGCCGTGTTCTATGGCCTCGGGCGCTTCCGGCTGGGGGCGCTGGTGCGCTTCATTCCCTTTCCGGTGATCGGCGGCTTCCTGGCGGGCTCCGGCCTGCTCATCGTGATGGGTGCAGGCCCCGTGCTGACCGGCGCGGACCCTGGGGGCTTGAGCTTCGAGCAGCTGATGGAGCCGATGCGCCTGGCGCGCTGGGTGCCTGGCCTCGCCTTCGGGCTGCTGCTGACCTTGCTGCTCAGGCGCTACAGCCACCCGCTGCTGGTGCCGGGGCTGCTGGTGGGAGCCGTGATTCTTTATGACCTCGCACTCACCGCGGCGGGCATTCACATCGGGGACGCACAGGCGGCAGGCCTTCTGCTTGGCCCCTTCCCCGAACACAGCGCGCTGGCCTTGCCGCCATGGTCCAGGCTGGCGGCGCAAGACTGGATTTCGGTGCTCGGCCAGATTCCGACTTTTGCGGCAATCGTGCTGGTGAGCATCGTGGCGCTTCTCCTCAATGCCAGCGGGCTGGAACTGGCGACGCGCAGCGATCTCGACATCAATCACGAATTGCGGGTGACGGGCCTTGCCAATATGGCATCCGGGGCTTTGGGGGGTGCTGTTGGGTTTCATGCGCTGTCCGCCTCCCTCCTGGGATACCGCATGGGTGCCAACAGCCGCGTGATCGGGCTGACGGCGGCTGCCCTGTGCCTCATCACGTTGCTGGCCGGCAGCTCGCTTCTCGCCTTCATGCCGAAGGCGATCCTCGGCGGGCTGCTGTTCTCCATGGGCACGGCACTGCTGATTGAATGGCTTTATGACGGCTGGCGCAAGCTGCCGCTGCCGGATTTCATCATCGTGGCGCTGATCGTGGCGGTGATCGGCATTGCCGGCATCATACCGGGTGTGGCGGTGGGCGTTTCGGTTGCGACCGCGATCTTCGTTCTGAGCTACAGCCGGGTGCGGGTGATCCGCCAGGAACTGAGCGGTGCTGATTACCACAGCAATGTGGAACGCAGCCCAGCCGCGCTCGACGTGCTGCGCCAACAAGGCAACTCCATCAGGGTCATCAAGCTTGAAGGCTTCATCTTCTTCGGAACGGCCTATTCCGTGCTGAACAAGATACAGCACATCATCACTCACCCCGGCCCCGTGCCGCTGCGCTACCTGCTGCTCGATTTTCGCGACGTGCCCGCCAGCGATTCCTCCGCCATGCTCGCCTTCTCCAAGATCCGCACCTTCTGCGAACGCAATGCGTGCCAATTGCTGCTGACGCGGATGAATGCGTCAATCGAGGCGCAGGCAAAGATGGCGGGGCTCGATTCCGGCACCACACGCATGATCGCCTTCAGTGACCTGGACATGGCGCTTGAGCATTGCGAGGAAGAAATTCTCCGTGGCGCCGCGGATGCCGATCTGACGGCGCATACGTCGATCTGGGACCGCATCCAGCAGGTGCTGCCGGCGGACACGCCGCTTTCGGCATTCATGGCCTATCTGCAGCCGCGCAGCTTCAACCCCGGTGACTATCTGGTCAGGCAGGGTGGCCCCCCTGACGAGATCGTGTTCATCGAATCGGGCCGGGTTACGGTGCGCCTGACCTTTCCGGATGGCCGCTCAATGCGCCTGCGGTCCATGACGTTCGGCACCATGATCGGCGAGATCGGCATGTATCTGAAACAGCCGCGCAACGCCTCCGCAATCGCGGACCGGGTTACTCACGCCTATGTGCTGAGCGCGGAAAAACTCCGCGAGATGGAGGAGCGCGACCCGCACATTGCCACGGCACTTCACCGTGCCATTGTCTCCCTGCTGGCAGAGCGGCTGACGGCCAACAACAGCCTGCTGCAGAAGCTTATCGACTGAGGGCTGGCACGGAGCCTTAGCAGGAGATCGTAAGGCGGATCTGCTCGGCGATCCGATTGATCTGGCGCCTGGACTTCGGCGTCAGCGACAGGACCTGGACACGCGCATCATCCGGGTGAAGGTCTGATTGAACCAAACCCAATTCGAGCAGTCTCTTCAGCCGGCGATGGGCGGTGGGAAAGCTGCCAAAGCGATCAATCCGGCAGATGTTCGACACGCGTACGGACTGCCCATTGCTCTGCGCTTCCGACACGTGAAGCAGCATCTCGCGCGAGATTTCATCAAGGTTATCCAACCCTGAACCAAGACTGCCAAGGAGCCTTTGAACGCGCAACAGCAAGTCGGTCGACGTCTTCATTGTCCGCCTTCCATAGCAGATTCAAAGTTACCTTTATTTTGAGAGTTCCGTAAAAAATTTCAAGCCAATAAATGTGATGACCCAGCTCACCATGAGGCCAATCATGTCTCCCACCGAGAAGGTCGCCATGGTCAGGGTGATGTGCTGGACTTCGGTTGTGTGCTCGAGGACCGCCGTCATCAGGAAGCCATTGGCGAAGGAGCAGAACAGGCCGGCAAGCAGGATGGTGTGAAGCGGAGGCACTTGGGCCGTGGAGGACAAATAGTAGGGGTTTATACGGAGAGCATATAGCGCTTCGAAAACCAGCCAGCTGGTGGCGCCGGCGATGACTGCCTGGGAAATGAGGATGGCAGGATCCGTGACGCCCCAGAGCAGGCTGTTCGACACCAGGGCGCCGAGGAACAACCCCGGAATGGCGCGCGACCTGAGCACGATGGTCGCGAACACACGAACGCCGTGCGGCAGGAAAATGAGGCTGGCGTAGTCGCTGATGCCCGGCAGAAAGATGGCTTGCAAGGGCCGGAAGACAAGATAGACGATCGCCGATGCCGCAACATAAAGAGCGGCGATGGCGGCCGTGGAAAGGACGATGCCGGATAGATCAACCCAGAGACGCTTCACGCCAATTACTTCCGCTGAATTCCGGCTCAATGAAGTGATAGTCTCATATACTCAGGTTTTATCAAATTGTTTTTAACTATCAGATTTTGCAGCAGATTTGTGATTGTCGCCTGACAATTGGCGGTTTGGCCAAAGTAAGTACCACACGACCAAAATACAGAGGTCCAACAACCAGCGGCATGACGTTCCGTCAGCCCTAGGGCGGCGCATGCATTTGGCTGGAACAAACCGTTGCGGCGCAAGCTTGCCGGAAGTGACGTTTTTAGGCGGCATGCCGTTTCCAGAACTCGACTAGCCTGCGGCCTTCCCCCAGGAGGTTTGGGCATATGTCGGCACTCGAGCAGTTGAAGGCAGTGAGGGACGAGTCGATCCGGGCCACGGCCGGAGGGCCGCCGCCGCGCACCCGGAACCCGTTCTTTGGCGTCGGTCCCATCACCGACATGGCGGAGGATGAGGCGGAGAGCCGGCAGATCCGCTTTGAATTCGAACACTGGCTCGAGCAAACCTACCGGAAGCTCGATGACACCGGCCGTGACATCGGCTGCTTCACGGCCGCCGAAATCAGCCGCTCCATGCACCGGGGATATCCGGCGGACAAGTTCCTGCTCGACATGATGCGCGAGATCCACCGCTATTTCGGGTTTCCCAAGCAGAACAGGCTGGCAGTGGGGCTGGGCGGCGGCCATTCGGGCTTCACCGTCTGCGCGCTGCATTTCCTGACTGTCAATGATGATGCGCAGCACGTCTATGTTGATACGCCAGCCCCAGAGTCAGAGCTTGCGAAAGCGTCTGGCTTCTTCCGCCAGAGCTGGGGTGCGCAGATCATCGAGATGATGCGCTATGCCAGGAATGGCGATGAGGCCCGGGTTCATTTTGCCAAGGCTGAAGGCGCCATCCCCTCCTCCGACATGCTGGAGCGCATGGGGATCAAGGTGTTCTTCGGCGTGGGCCATGAGACGACTGGGGCCACCACCTATTCCCGCGCCGATATTCTGAATCTCCTGGACTGGATCGACCGCAACCCGGCCGAACATCACGCAGTGCTGGATGCCACCTCCATGTTGGGGGCCATGCCCTGGGGCGAGGATGTGGTGGCGCAGGTGATGTCCAAGTGCTGCCTGTTCATGCCCTTTCAGAAGGCGATTGGCGGCATCTCGGGCTATTTCCTCGTGTCCTTCACGCCTGAAGCACTGGCGCTTGTGGAAGAGAACCAGAAGCGGCCCTCCTGGGCCATTCCCCGGCAGCTGAAGCTGGCGGCACCCGTTGACCCCAAGATGCCGCTCACCGGAGAGCGCACGGTGAAGCTGGGACCGATCTATGACCCGGAAGAGAACAAGATGGTGGGCGGTGTCATCAACACCTTCTCCACCCTCGCCTTTGCCGAGACCACATTCGGGCTTCTCCGGGTGGAGCGGAAGATCGGACCCGTCAAGGAGATGAACCGGCGCTCGGAGCAGAACCGCGCGGCGATCAATGAATGGATGAGCAATTCATCGCTGTTCGAGCTGGGTGTCACCAGCCCTGAGCACCGGGGCGCCGCCGTCACGCTGATCAAGGTTAAGGACGCCGCGATCACGGACGCCGGCCTTCATGCGCGCATCATTGCGCGTTCGAAGCAGCTCCTCTCCTATGATGGCATCACCCACCCCAATGGCGTTTATGAACAGGGCCTCGACACGGCGCGCTACATCAATGCTTTTCCCGGAACGCCGGGGGACTACCGCGCCTGGATCGGCGGCATCCGGCCGGTTGAAGACATCACTGCGCTGCTCGACAATCTGAAATACGCCTATCACCGCGCGCGCATCGTGGTTGTGGAGGAGGAACTTGCGAAGCTCGGCGTTACCTTCCCGGCTCCGCCACACGTTGACGGCAGCGAGCGGAAGGATGATGCCGCGCGGGCTTACAAGGTGCTGGTATGCGACCATGTGGGCCTCAAATTCGGGGCCGATGGGAAGCCCGACCATTCCGAGGTCAAGACCCATGTGGAAGCGCGAGGAGGTCTTTTCCATGAAGGGCCCCTGGAGGACGAGGCTCAATTGGAGGCTGGAAAGATCCACTTCTTCTACCAGCCGCAGCTTTCGAAGCCCGACGAGATCCGGCCGCTCACCGACAGGGGCCAGTATGATGCGGTGATTGCCGCGGCAACCTTCCTGCCGAAGGAATCCGTGTTCCCCGAAGGCGGCGTGCGTATTGGCGCCGGCACGGGCAATATGGGGTCTTCCTCCTGGGGTGGCGGAAATGGCGAGGGCGGAACGGCCCCTCTCATGAATACGCCTTCCTTCAACAGCCGCGCCACGGCGCAGATGGCCTTCAAGGCGCTGCTGAAGGTGCTTCCGGATCTGGATGTAGACGAACTGCACCGGCTGACGGCTTCGGGCCAGTTCGACACCGGCCGCGACCTCGCGAAGTTCCCGACCGAGAAGATCGAGGGTAAGCGCATCGGCATCATCGGCTATGGCAATATCGGGCGCGAAGTGGCCAAGCTGGCGCAGGCCTTCGGCATGAGCGTCGCCATCCATGCGAGGCCGCGGCACAAGGACTGGATCGAATCCGAGGGATTCGTTTTTGCCGCAACGCCTGAAGCGGCGGCGAAGGGCGCGGATGTGCTGTCCGTCCACACGGGGCTTGGGCCTCTCAATGCGGCCACGGGCAAGTTCGCCAATGCGAATGTGGTCAGCGCTTCCGTGCTGGCGGAACTGAACGATGGCTCAATTCTGCTCAACTATGACCGTGGCGAGTGCGTGGACGCGGCAGCACTCGATGCGGCGATGGCGGCCGGCAAGGTGCGGCACGCGGCGATCGATGCGGACCTGTTCGTCCATTCCGAGACGGGTGCGCAGTCGGGCCCGATGGTGCCTTATCTTCCTCTTGCTGAAAAATACCCGGGCAGGGTTGAGCTTCTGCCGCATGCGGCGGCGGATACTGAGCATGTGTCCCGCGTGGAAGGTGCGAAGCAGGCCGTGGACCAGATCATCTCCGCCATCCGCCACCGGGAGGTCGTGAACCTCAAGGGTGACCTGCCGGAGGGTTATTCCGTGGGCGGAGCAATGACAGTGGCAGGTGTGGGCAAGTGTTCGGCCCTCACCCTGGCGCGGGCCCTGGGAAATGAGGAGAAGGTCCGCCGCGCGAGGGCATATGCCGAAGCCATGGCAGCGATCTGGGGCGCGCTTGCAACAGCAACAACGGATGAGCGGCGCCAGGCGCTGATCGCGCGGCACGGCGCGGCACTGGTGAAGAGCTTCAACGCCTATGCCACGCAGATGCGCGCGCTTGGGCTTGAAGGACCCTATGCCTGAGGCAGCGCCTTCTCGACAAGGCGCGCCCAGAAGGCGGGCCCCTTCACCAGAAGCGCATCGTTGAAGTTATAGCCGGGGTCGTGAAGCATCGGCCCCGGCCCTGCCCCAAGGCCGAAATAGCAGGAGGGGACGATCTCCTGCATGGCGGAGAAATCCTCCGAGAACATGAAGGGGCCGCGCATATCGACCTTTGCGGGGTCCTGCCCCAGCTCAAGCGCCACATCGCGCACCAGGGCGGCTTCGGCAGGCGTATTGAAGCCTGCGGGATAACTCCAGCTGTCCACCCCCATCTGCACATCCGCGGTGCAGCCGAAAGATTTGGCATGGGCAGTCGAGAGATCCTGAATTCGGCTCAGGATCACGTCCCGCACCGGCTTCGTCACCGTACGGATGCCGACCAGAAGCTTGACGGATTCGGGAATGACGGTGGCCATCGAGCCGCCATTGATGGCACCGACCGTCAGCACGGCCGGGTCATGCGGATCGATGTTGCGGGACACGATCGTTTGCAGTGCCATCACCAAGCTTGAGGCCGCGACGATCGGGTCCACGGCCTTCTGCGGCACCGCGCCATGGCCGCCGACACCTTGCATGACGATGGTGAGAACGTCACAGGAGGCCGTGATGGGGCCCGGCCTCACCAGGATCTGGCCTTCGGCCTCGCCGGGCAGATTGTGGAGCGCGAAGATACTGTCACAGGGGAAGCGCTTGAAGAGACCATCTTCGATCATCTTCATCGCCCCGCCCTCGTCTTCCTCCGAAGGCTGGAAGATCAGGTGCACCGTGCCATCGAAGTTGCGGGTTTCCGACAGATAGCGGGCGAGGCCCAGCAGCATGGTGGTGTGGCCGTCATGCCCGCAGGCATGCATCTTGCCGGGATATTTCGAGGCATAGGGAAGGTTCGTCTGTTCGCTGATTGGAAGCGCATCCATATCCGCGCGGATGCCGATGGCGCGGCCCGATGCGCCATTGCTGATGGTGCCGACGACGCCCGTCTTGGCGATGCCCGTGGTCACCTTGAAGTCCAGCCGCGCCAGCTCTTCCGCCACGATCTTTGCGGTACGCTCCTCCTGGAACAGCATTTCCGGGTGGGCATGGAGGTCATGGCGGATCGCCGTCAGCTCCGGCAGGTGCTTCTTGAGGAGATCTTCGATCATCGCTTCTGGGGCACTTTCTTTTCGATGAATTTGAAGGCCCAGACCGTTAGGAAGGTCAGGCACATATAGATAACGGCGAGCACCATGAGGGGCTCATAGACGATGAATGTATCCTGCGTGATGCGGTTCCGGACCACGCCTGCGAGATCCATCACGGTGACCGTCATTGCGAGAGGTGTTGCCTTGAGCTGGAGCACAACCTCGCCCGCGAGCGTGGGCAGGACGAGACGCACGGCGCGCGGGAACCAGACGCGCGTCAGCACTTTCCACGGTGACATCCCGAAGGCGCGCGCCGCTTCGAGCTCACCACGCGGTACGCCCAGGAAGGCGCCGCGCATGATCTCGCCTTCGTACCCGGCGAAACTCAGCGTGAAGGCCAGCAGCGCATACCAGAAGGCATCAAGCCGGATGAGCCACATGAAATCCTTCCGGAAATCCGGAAAGACCATGCCGATCTGCGGAAACAGCGAACCAAGCCCGTAGTAGATCAGCCAGAGCTGGAGGAGCAACGGCGTGCCGCGGATTACCGTGCAGAAGCCCCGGGCGATGGCGGCGAGCCAGCTAGGGCCCGTGACCTGCACGAGGCCGATCGGGATGGCGAAGAGCATGCCGATCACGCAGGAAAGGACCCACAGCAGCAGCGTGAGCCACAGGCCACGGATCAACAGCGGATAATAGGTTGCCATCCAGCCCCATTGAGAGGCCGCCAGCAGCCAGTAGATAAGGCCTGTGAGAATGGCGACGAGGATAAGGACGACGATCGCCTTGGCAATGAGCTTGAAGATGTCGAAGCCAGTCATCGCGGCCCTCACACAAGCTTCCGCTGGCCACGGCGCATGCGCCGCTCCAGCATGGCGAAGCCCTTTTGCGACACCAGCGTGATGATGAGGTAGATCAGCCCCGCAGACAGGAAGAAGGTGAAATACATTTTAGTGTTGCCCGCCGCCTGGCGCGTGGCCAGCGCCAATTCGGTGTAGCCGACGACGGCGATCAGGGCTGTGTCCTTGGTGACGATAAGCCAGAGATTGGCGAGACCCGGAATGGCATAGGGCAACATTGAGGGAACGGTGATGCGGCGGAAGATGAGCCACGGCGACATGCCATAGGCGCGCGCGGCCTCCATCTGGCCCGTGGGAATGGCCTGGATCGCGGCGCGCAGCACTTCTGTTGAATAAGCACCCTGCACGAAGCCCAGCACCAGGACGGCCGCCGTGAACCCGTTGATGGCAATCGCTTCGAAGCCAGAGCTCTCCAGCAGCCGGTTGAGCGTTGCGGTGCCCGCATAATAGAGAATGAGGATGAGGATCAGCTCCGGAACGGCGCGCACCAGCGTGGTGTAGCCTTCCATGATGGAGCGGGTGAGCGTGCTGCCCTGCAGCTTGCAGATGGCGCCGATCATGCCGATCATCAGGCCCAGCGCATAGGCGAGAAGTGCGATCGAGAGGCTGATGCAGGCGCCCCACAGCAACTCATCGCCATAGCCCGTAGGTCCGAAAGACAGGATTTCTGGAAAACCCGGTTTGCCCGCCATGATCGCCCTGCGAGAAGAAGCCCGCGCGCCAACAGGCGCGCAGGCTCCGCGTTAAGCTTACGGCTTGTTCTCAGGCGTAACCAGGATGCCCTGAAGCTCAGGGTAGTTCACCGTGATTTCCGTGAACTTCTTCTGCTTGGCAAGTTCCGCGATGGCGGCGTTGATTTTTTCCTTAAGCGCCGTGTCTTCCTGGCGGACACCGGCACCCACGCCGAAGCCCAGCACGGCGTCATCTTCCGGCACGGTGCCTTTGAGCTCGCAGCACTGCTTGCCCTGGTCAGACTTGAGGAAGGCATCGAGTGCCGTCGAATCCGCCTGCACGTAATCGAGGCGGCCGGCGGCCAGATCATTGTTGGCTTCGTCCTGGGTGGAGTAGGTCTTCACCTCAGCACCGGCGGCGCCGAAATATTTCTGCGCGTAACGCTCATGTGTTGTCGAGACCTGCACACCCAGAACCTTGCCCTTCAGATGGGCGGGGGTGATGTCCGTGTCACCGTCCTTCTGGCCGATAAGGTTAGAGGGCGTGTTGTAATACATGTCCGAGAAATCGATGGTCTTCTTGCGCTCGTCGGTGATCGACATGGAGGAGAAGATCACGTCGATCTGCTTCGAAGTGAGGGCAGGAATGATGCCGTCCCACGCCACTTCCACGAGCTCGCACTTCTCGTTCATCTGGGCGCAGAGCGCGTTCATCAGGTCGATCTCCCAGCCGACCCACTTGCCCGAAGCATCCTTCGAGCTGTAGGGCGCGTAAGGTTCTGCCGCGACGCCGAACTTGATGTCGGCCATGGCGGCAGTGGAGGCGCCCGCCATCATGGCAATGGCGGCCGCTGCTATTGCGATACGGCGATTGAGTTTCATGTTTCTGCTCCCTGTTGTGCGGGCGTTTCATGGCCCGGCTTGTAAATTCACTTTATCGATCAGGCATTGCTTGATGAGACGAACTGCCGGCAGCGGTCGCTCTTCGGCGTGCCGAAAACCTGTGCCGGCGGCCCCTCCTCCTCGATCATGCCCTTGTAGAGGTAGATCACGTGGCTTGAGACACTGCGTGCGAACTTCATCTCATGCGTGACCAGGATCATGGTGCGGCCTTCATCCGCCAGATCGCGGATCACCTTCAGCACTTCGCCCACCAGTTCCGGGTCCAGCGCTGACGTCGGCTCATCGAACAGCATGACCTTGGGCTCCATGCAGAGTGCCCTGGCGATTGCCGCGCGCTGCTGCTGCCCACCTGACAAAAAAGCGGGATACTGATCCCGCTTGTCGAAGAGTCCCACCTTGTTAAGCAGCTTCTCGGCCCTGTCGATCGCTTCCGCCTTGGGCACGCCCAGCACATGCACGGGCGCTTCGATGACATTCTGCAGCACCGTCATGTGCTGCCAGAGATTGAAGCTCTGGAACACCATGCCGAGCCTGGTTCTTATGCGCTCCAGCTGGCGGCGGTCAGAGGGGTGGAGGTCGCCATCCTTGTGGCGGGAAAGCGAGACCTGCTCGCCCGTGACTTCAATGCCACCAGCCGTCGGCATCTCAAGGAAGTTGATGCATCTGAGGAAGGTGGATTTGCCGGAGCCGGAGGCACCGATCATTGACACGACGTCGCCTTCGCGCGCCGTGAGCGAAACGCCCTTCAGCACTTCGAGCTGGCCGAATTTCTTGTGAAGATCCGTTACACGCACCGCCACCGGGCGGTCAGTGTTCACCTTCGCTGCAGCTTCCGCCACGCATTCTCTCCCGACGGGCCATTCCGGCCCTTGTTCTTCTGGCAGCTACAATAACAAGAAAACCGGCAACTGCAATTGAGCAGTTTGCCGGTTTTTTGTCGTTTGACGTCGCAGTGCCGAAAAGCGGGACTATTCGGACTTGGCCTTGGGCTTGCGCTTGACGGCCTTCTTCTCCGGTTTGGCCCCCTCGTCCTCGCCTGCCGCAGAGGCACGTGGAAGGGCCTTGCGTTCGGGCCGGCCGGGAAGTGCCGTTTCCTCATCCCGGCTCAGATACTCGAAGTGCAGCTCGTCACCCTTGAGCAGGATGCGGACCGTGCCGCCCTTGGCGAGCTTGCCGAAGAGCACCTCTTCCGCCAGCGGTTTCTTGACGTGTTCCTGGATGATGCGGGACAGCGGGCGCGCGCCCATCTGCTGGTCATAACCCTTGCGGGCCAGCCAATCCGCGGCCTCCGACGAGAGCTCGATGTTGACCTGCCGCTCGGCAAGCTGGGCTTCGAGCTGCAGCACGAACTTCTCCACCACCTTGCGCACCACAACAGGCGGCAGGTGGCCGAAGGGAATGACGGCATCGAGACGGTTGCGGAATTCCGGCGTGAACAGACGCTGGATCGCCTCGGCATCGTCGCCCAGGCGGACGCTGTTGCCGAAGCCGATCGCTTCGCGCGCCATGTCCTGCGCGCCGGCATTGGTGGTCATGATCAGGATGACGTTACGGAAGTCGACCGACTTGCCGTTATGATCCGTCAGCTTGCCGTGGTCCATCACCTGCAGGAGGATGTTGAAAAGGTCCGGATGGGCCTTCTCGATTTCATCGAGCAGCAGCACCGAATAAGGATGCTGGTCGATGCCATCCGTCAACAGGCCGCCCTGGTCAAAGCCGACATAGCCCGGAGGGGCGCCGATCAGGCGCGAGACCGAGTGCCGCTCCATGTATTCCGACATGTCGAAGCGCAGCATGTTGACGCCGAGGACTTCCGCCAGCCGCTTGGCCACTTCCGTCTTGCCGACACCCGTGGGGCCGGAGAAGAGATAGCAGCCGATGGGCTTCTCAGGCTCACGAAGACCTGCACGCGCCAGCTTGATGGCGGCGGCCAACGCCTCGATGGCCTTGTCCTGTCCGAACACCATGCGCTTCAGTTCAGCATCGAGGTTCTTCAGAACCGTGGCGTCATCCTTCGACACCGTCTTGGCGGGAATGCGGGCCATGGTGGCAATGGTTGCCTCGATTTCCGGAACGCCGATCACCTTGTGGCGCTTGTCCTCGGCCAGCAGCATCTGGGATGCGCCCGTCTCGTCGATCACGTCGATCGCCTTATCGGGAAGCTTCCGGTCCGCCATGTAGCGGGCCGAGAGCTGCACGGCGGTTTCAATCGCGTCATCAGTGTAGCGGACCTTGTGGAACTCCTCGTAATAGGGCTTGAGGCCCTTCAGGATTTCGATCGCATCCGGGATCGAGGGCTCATTCACGTCGATCTTCTGGAAGCGGCGGACGAGGGCCCGGTCCTTCTCGAAATGCTGGCGGTATTCCTTGTAGGTCGTCGAACCAATGCAGCGCAGCGCGCCGTTGGCAAGTGCCGGCTTCAACAGGTTCGAGGCATCCATAGAACCGCCGGAGGTAGCACCTGCGCCGATCACCGTGTGGATCTCGTCAATGAACATGATGGCGCCGGGACGGGCCTCGATCTCCTTCACCACCGCTTTCAGCCGCTCTTCGAAATCACCACGGTAGCGCGTGCCGGCAAGCAGCGCACCCATATCCAGCTGGTAGACCGTGCAGTTGAGCAGCACCTCCGGCACATCGCCGTTGATGATCTTGCGGGCCAGGCCTTCGGCAATCGCCGTCTTGCCCACGCCCGGATCACCCACGAAGAGCGGGTTGTTCTTCTGGCGGCGGCAGAGGATCTGGATCGTGCGGCGCACCTCGGGCTCGCGCCCGATCAGCGGGTCGATCTTGCCCTCGCCGGCCTTCTTGTTGAGGTTGATGCAATAGGCGTCGAGCGCGTCACCGTCGCCCTTCTTCTTCGCGCCGCCGTCTTCGCCATCCGTGGGGCCAGGGCCCTGCTGGTCCTGGTCGACGCCGCGCACGGGGCGGGTTTCGGACAAGCCAGCCCGCTTGGCGATGCCGTGGGAGATATAGTTGACGGCATCATAGCGGGTCATGTCCTGCTCCTGCAGGAAATAGGCGGCATGGCTTTCGCGCTCGGCGAAGATCGCGACCAGCACATTGGCGCCCGTCACTTCTTCCCGGCCGGAGGACTGGACGTGGATGACGGCACGCTGGATCACGCGCTGGAATCCGGCCGTGGGCTTTGAATCCTCGCGCTCGGCCGAAATCATCTGGCCCAGCTCATTGTCGATGTAATTGGTCAGGCTGCGGCGCAGAACGTCAAGGTCGACGTTGCAGGCCTTCATCACGGCGGCGGCGTCCTTGTCGTCCGTCAGCGAGAGCAGCAGGTGCTCGAGCGTTGCGTATTCGTGGCGGCGTTCATTTGCCAGTGCCAGGGCGCGGTGCAGCGCCTTTTCAAGACTGCGGGAGAATGTCGGCATTGGCCTATTCCTTTTCCATCGTGCACTGCAGGGGATGCATATTGTTGCGGGCGAAGTCCATGACCTGGGTCACCTTCGTTTCCGCCACTTCAAACGTGTATACGCCACAGATGCCCACGCCCTTCTGGTGAACATGGAGCATGATGCGGGTGGCCTCGTCGCGTCCCTTGCCAAAGAACCGCTCCAAAACGTGCACGACGAATTCCATCGGCGTGTAGTCGTCGTTGAGCAGCAGCACCTTGTAGAGCGAAGGCTTCTTGGTCTTCGCCTCGGTCCGGGTGATGACCCCTGTCTGATTTCCGTCTTTGTTGGGCTGCTTCGGCATGAGACCAATTATATAGGTGCTTCGCCCCGAATGTGGAGGGGGTATTCACGGCGATTTTCGGGCGGCTTCGTTTTGGTGGATACGAAAGCCGGAGTGGAATGGTTTCGCGCAGGGTCTTGCCTCGCCTGATGAACGTCCACCAGAACACGTTTCCGAAGCTGGAGTTCCCGGCCCGGGATTACCAGTGAATAGTTTTCATGAGTGCAATTCGGCGTTTCAGGCCCGCGCGAGGGCCAGAAGACGCTCCGTCATCGGCGCATCTGCCCGCGACGGCATGTCCCCTATGCTGAAGTGGTTCTCCCCCGGACATTCTTCATAGCGGCAGGGAAGGCCCAGCCCCTGCCAGGCAGCGGCGAGGGAGCGCGCCTGGCGGCGGAATTCAAAGCTTTCCTCGGCACCCACCCAGCTTTCGAAGGGCATCCGATTCGGCATGGGCCAGAGCAAGGGGCTCGCAGTGGCGGCCTCCACGGCCGTCAGCCGCAAATCGTCATTGAAGGGGGTTGCCATCAAAGGCCGGAGGTCGAAGATGCCGCTGATAGACAGGCAAGCCTGGATCAGGTCAGGCCTTGCCCCGTAGAGCTGCCAGTCGGTTGCCGCCATGGCGGCTGCCAGGTGACCGCCTGCGGAATGGCCGGTGACGACCAGACGGCGCCCGTATCGCTGCCCGAGAAACAGGCAGCACTGCCGCAAATCGTCAATGATGTCACTGACCGTCACTTCGGGGCAGAGCGTGTATCCCGGCACCGCCACGTCAAAGCCTGCCGCATTGGCGGGTCCTGCCACATGGCTGAAGACCGGCTTGTCGAAACTCCGCCAATAGCCACCATGGATATAGACGATCAGTGCCCCCTGCCCGCCACCGCCGCGGCCTGGAAAATAGTCGAAGCGGTTCCGGGGGCGGGCACCATAGACAATATCAAGTTCGCCCGGGTGCTTCTCGCGATAGGCTGCGGCGTCTGCGTGCCAGCGGGCGATGATCTTCGCGTGATCCGGCACCATCGCCCGGTTGTTGTATTCCGCCGCGATATCCAAGACGTCGCCCCTCCCCCTTACAGAAACGCAAGTGCCGCTGCCCCATGCTGGGCCCGAAGTTCGGCAATGTCGATCCCCACCGGCATCCCATTCACCACGCGCCAATCACCGGCGATCATCACCCGATCTGCGCGGTGCGCACCGCAGAGGACGAGCGCCGCAATTGGGTCGCCCGCGCCGGAAAAGCGCAGCTCGTCCAGCGTGAACATGGCGAGGTCCGCCTGTTTCCCCACAGCGATTTCGCCAATATCGTCCCGGCCGAGGCAGCGGGCGGAGCCTTTGGTGGCCCAGCGCAGCGCGTCCAGATGGGAGACGGAGGCATCATAGGTCAGGCGGTTGATCATGAGGGCATGGCGCACCCCTTCCATCAGGTTGGAGGCGTCATTCGAGGCGGAACCGTCAACGCCGAGGCCCACAGGCGCTCCCGCGGCCTCTAACTCGCGCGTACGGCACTGGCCCGAGGCCAGCACCATGTTGGAGGTGGGGCAATGGCACACGCCCACGCCATGCTGCCCGAGCCTTGCAACGTCACGCTCCGAGAAGTGAATGCCATGGGCAAGCCAGGTGCGGGCGTTGAGCCAGCCCACATCTTCAAGATAGTCCACCGGCCCCATGCCGAAGGCGGAGCGGCAATAGGCATCCTCATCCTGCGTTTCGGCCAGGTGGGTGTGCAGGCGGCAATCATGCTTTTCTGCCAAGGCGCCACAGGCGCACATCAGGGATTTGGTGACGCTGAAGGGCGAGCATGGGGCGAGTGCGACCTGGATTATCGCACCCTCGCCGCGCTCATGATATTTGCCGATCACCCGCTCGCAATCGGCCAGGATCTCGTCTTCATCCTGCACCACGGAGTCGGGCGGAAGGCCCCCATCCTTTTCGGACAGATTCATCGACCCCCGCGTCACTGTCATGCGCATGCCGAGGTGCCGCGCCTCCTCAACCTGGATGTCCATCGCATCCTCGAGGCCCGGCGTGTACACATAGTGGTGATCTGACGTGGTGGTGACGCCGGACATCAAAAGCTCGGTCAGCGCCAGCCGGGTTCCGATCCGCATCGCATCGGGCGTCAGCCGCGCCCACACGGGGTAGAGCGCCTTCAGCCAGTCGAACAGCTTCTTGTTGATGGCCTGGGGGTGCGCCCTGGTGAGGGTCTGGTAAAAGTGATGATGCGTGTTGATGAGGCCCGGCAGAACGACGTGGTTGGATGCGTCAAACACCTGATCGACGGGGGAAAACGGCGCTTGCCCCAGCGTCAGCAGCTCCGCGATGCGGCCGTTGCGCACGACGATGCCTCCGCCTTTCTCAGCCAGAATGGCCAGGGGCGATTTGATCCAAACGCTGGGCATAAGCTAGCCTAAGGGGTTGCTGGGGTTGAATTTAAGGTGCAGTTCAGGCCACAATACATGGCACGGGCCGGAGGCGGCTGCCAAGCAGGCATGCCGCAACACGTGAGCCCGCAGGGAGAAAACATATCATGACCTTCATGAAGACAGCGATCGCCTCGCTTGCCGCACTCGCTGCCGTTAGCGGCATGGCACTGGCGCAGGAACTGCCGAAGGAAATCGGACCGGGCGAAGGCCAGGTCGATATCGTCGCGTGGCCGGGCTACATCGAGCGCGGCGAAACCGACAAGGGCTATGACTGGGTGACCCAGTTCGAGAAGGACACGAGCTGCAAGGTGAACGTCAAGACCGCCGCCACCTCGGACGAGATGGTGACGCTGATGAACCAGGGCGGCTTCGACCTCGTCACCGCCTCGGGCGACGCTTCGCTGCGCCTGATCGCCGGCAAGAAGGTGCAGCCGATCAATATCGCGCTTATCAAGGACTGGGGCACGCTGGATGACCGCCTGAAGGAAGCGCCCTGGCACACGGTTGACGGCGCGCATTATGGCGTTCCCTATCAGTGGGGCCCCAATGTGCTGGCCTATAACACCAAGGTCTTCAAGGAGGCACCCAAGAGCTGGGCTGTGGTGTTCGAGGAGCAGACGCTGCCCGACGGCAAGTCCAACAAGGGCCGGGTTCAGGCCTTCGACGGGCCGATCTATGTTGCGGATGCCGCTCTCTATCTGATGAAGACCAAGCCCGAGCTCGGCATCAAGAATCCTTATGAGCTGAACCAGGCGCAGTTCGATGCAGCGATCGCGCTGCTGAAGGGCCAACGCCAGCTCGTCGGCCGTTACTGGCATGACGCCATGGTGCAGATCGACGACTTCAAGAATGAAGGTGTCGTCGCCTCCTCTTCCTGGCCGTTCCAGGTCAATCTGCTGGAAGCCGACAAGCAGCCCGTTGCGTCGACCGTACCCGAGGAAGGTGCCACCGGCTGGGCCGACACCACCATGATGCACGCCAACGCGCCGCACCCGAACTGCGCCTATCTCTGGCTCAATCACTCACTGAGCCCCAAGCTGCAGGGTGATCTTGCGGCCTGGTTCGGATCGGTTCCTTCCGTTCCCGCCGCCTGCAAGGGCAATGAGCTGCTGACGGATGCAGGCTGCGCCACCAATGGCTTCGAGAACTTCGACAAGATCTGGTTCTGGCGGACGCCTACATCCAAGTGCGAAGCGGAAGGCGGTTGCGTTCCCTATTCGCAGTGGGACAAGGCGTACCGCGACGTGATGAGCCAGTAATCGCGGATAACACTTCCCCTCCCCTTCGTGGGGAGGGGAAATCTTCTCACTCTCCGGTTCCGCGAGAATTCCCCATGCCCCCAGCCGTTTCCTTCCAGCACGTGTCGCGCCATTTCGGGCAAGTGCGGGCGGTTGACGATGTGTCGCTCGACATTGCGGAGGGCGAGTTCTTCGCCATGCTGGGGCCATCGGGCTCCGGCAAGACCACCTGCCTGCGGCTGATCGCAGGCTTCGAGCAGCCGACGTCCGGGCACATCGAGATTTTCGGCGAAACCGCGGAAGGCCTGCCGCCCTACAAGCGCAACGTCAATACCGTGTTCCAGGACTACGCGCTGTTCCCCCATATGACGGTCGGTGAAAACGTCGCCTATGGGCTGATGATCAAGGGCGTTGCCAGGGCGGAGCGCGAGCGCCAGGCGCTCGATGCACTTGCCATGGTGAAGCTAGCAGGCTTTGACCAGAGACGGCCTTCCCAGCTTTCGGGCGGCCAACGGCAGCGTGTGGCCTTGGCCCGCGCCCTCGTCAACCAACCCAAGGTGCTGCTGCTGGATGAACCGCTGGGTGCCCTTGACCTCAAGCTTCGCGAACAGATGCAGGAGGAGCTCAAGGTGCTGCAGAAGCAGCTCGGCATCACCTTCGTGTTCGTGACGCATGATCAGGGCGAAGCGCTCTCCATGGCGGACCGGGTGGCAATCTTCAACGATGGCAGGATCGTGCAGGCGGGAACGCCCGAGGATGTCTATGAGCGCCCGCGCTCGCGCTTCGTGGCGGATTTCGTCGGCTCCTCCAATGTGCTGCCCCCGGCCTTCGCGGCAGCACATGGCGGTGCTGCGGCCTGGACCAGCCTCCGGCCGGAGAAGATCAGGCTGCTTGGCCCCGGCGAACCGCCCCGCCCTCAGCAGGAGACTGCATCGGGCGTGGTCGTCTCCGTACAATATCAGGGTGCGGTGACGCGGCTGGCGGTCGATGCCGCAGGCACACGGCTGGTCGCGGCGATCCCCGCGGGAAGCGCCACCATCCGGGAAGGTGACAGTGTAACCCTGGCCTGGGATCAAGCGAGCCCCGTGGCCATGGAGGCGGCATGACGGCCGCTGCCGCCACGCCCGCGGCGCGCGGCGGGCTATCGGATTTCTTCTACCGCAATTCCGGCCTCCTGACCCTCGCACTGCTGCTGCCGCCGCTTCTCTGGATCGGGCTCGTTTATATCGGCTCGCTCTTTGCGCTGCTGCTGCAGAGCTTTTATTCGCTTGACGAGTTCTCTGGCCTCGTCGTCCATGATTTCACTTTCTCGACCTATGGGCATTTGTTCCAGCAAGGGAACCTCACCATCATCCTCCGCACCGCCGTGATGGCGGCACTGGTGACGCTGGCAAGTGCCATCATTGCGTTTCCCATCGCCTATTATGCGGCGCGCTATGCGCGGGGCGGCTGGAAGGCGCTGTTCTATCTCGCCGTCATGATGCCGCTGTGGTCCAGCTATCTGGTCAAGGTCTATGCCTGGAAGCTGATCCTCGCCAAGGAAGGAATCATCAGCTGGGTGGCCACGCAGCTGCATCTTGGCTGGATCATCGATGGCGTGCTGAGCCTTCCGGTGGTTGGCGGCCCCTCGCTCTCCTTCAGCTACATCGGCACGTTCCTGGTCTTCGTCTATATCTGGCTGCCCTACATGATCCTGCCGACGCAGGCGGCATTGGAACGTGTGCCGAAGAACTTCATCGAAGCCTCGGCCGATCTGGGCGCTTCGCCGCGTCAGACATTCCGGACGGTGATCCTGCCATTGGCCATGCCGGGCGTGATCGCAGGCTCGATCTTCACCTTCTCGCTGACGCTGGGTGACTACATCATCCCGCAGATCGTGGGGAATTCCCGGCCCTTCATCGGCACCACCGTCTATGCGCTGCAGGGCACGGCGGGCGACATTCCGCTTGCTGCCGCATTCACCGTCGTTCCCGTGTTGATTATGGGCATTTACCTTATGATCGCCCGCAGGCTGGGGGCATTCGATGCGCTCTGAGCCCAAGGCGAGTTTTGCCCTCCGGGCTGCGGCCGTGGGTGGGCTCCTGTTCCTTCATGTGCCGCTGGCCCTCATCGTGCTCTATGCCTTCACCACGGAAGAGAAGAGCTTCCAGTTTCCGCCGCCGGGCCTGACGCTGCACTGGTTCTCCGTCGCCTGGTTCGACCGGCCCGATATCTGGGGCCCGCTCTGGCTCTCCGTTCGCGTGGCCGTGCTGGCAACGCTGATTGCGCTGGTGCTCGGCACGCTGGCGGCTGCGGCGCTGTGGCGAGCGAAATTCTATGGCAAGGATTCGATCTCGCTCCTCTTCATCCTGCCGATCGCCCTTCCCGGCATCATCACCGGCATTGCGCTGCGCTCGGCCTTCGACATCATGTCGATCCCGTTTTCGACCTGGACAATCGTGCTGGGCCACGCCACCTTCTGCATCGTGGTCGTCTACAACAATGCGCTGGCCCGCTTTCGCAGGCTCTCCGGCAGCATGATTGAGGCATCGATGGATCTGGGGGCCAATGGCCCGCAGACCTTCCGCCATGTGGTGCTGCCGCAGATCGCCTCAGCGTTGCTGGCGGGCGGCATGCTGGCCTTCGCGCTGTCTTTCGATGAAGTGATCGTCACCACCTTCACTGCCGGGCAGCAATCAACGCTGCCGATCTGGATGCTGAATGAGCTGATCCGTCCGCGCCAGCGGCCTGTCACCAATGTGGTGGCGCTGTTCGTCATCGCCGTCACCTTCCTCCCCATTCTCGCGGCGTACTATCTGACTCGCGAGGGCGAGCACACGGGCGGTTCGGGCAAATAGGCGCGTTGCCCGTTACCAGCGCAGAACCGCGCGGCCCGCAACCGCCCCTATGGCCCCGAGGGTGAGAATACCGATGGGGTACCAGACGGCCACGAAGAGCGGTGAATCGTCGGGGCAGTGCGCGGCATAGGCGGTTGCCGCGAGGCCGCCGGCCACAAGGCCGGACAGAAAGCCCGTCAGCACCGGCCGCGTCGTGGCACCTTGCCGGATCGCCCAGAGCGCCAGCACCAGCGGCACAATGCCGAAGGCGGGAACCAGCGTGAGGCAGTAAAGCCAGTTGGTGCCGATGACCTTCGTGCCCCACATGGCGTGCGGCAATGCCCAAAGCTCGAAGACAGCAGCGCCCAGAAGCAAGGCGGGAGCGGCAAGCAGCAGCCACAGCGGCGCGCGCTGCAGCCCTTCGGGATAGAGCGCGCGGCTCAGAAGAAAATAGCCCGTGGCGGCGAGCGTCACCGTCACCAGGAATTTGAAATCAAAGCGCCATGTGCCGCTTGCTTCGGCGATGTCCGGCCGCGGCCCGATGGTGAACAGCATCAGCAGCACGGCCACTGCTGCGGCGGCGAAAACCGCCAGCGCCAAGGTCAGCCGGGGAGAGCCCTGTTGGGGCTGGCTGTCAGCGGAGAGCCTGCCGATCAGATCCTGGGTTTTCATGCCTGACGCCCGAAGCGCTGCGCAATTATGCTGAGGCCGCGGTGGAAGGCAACTCTCACCGCCGTTTCCTGCATCTTGAGGGCGGCGGCCGTTTCCTTGATCGAGCGGCCTTCGATGGCAATCGATCTTACGACCCGCTGCTGACCGTCACTCAAGCTGCCGACTGCTTGCTCGATATGTTGAGACTCTTCCATGTCACCAGCGGTTTCCGGTCCGGGGAGGACGTCGGCAAAATCTTCGATCGGCAGTTCCACGCGAACCCCACGGCGCCGGAACGCATCGATCGCCTTATAGCGGGCAATCGAAGTGAGCCATGGCAGAATGGGCTCATCCACGCGCCATGTGTGCCGTTTCAAATGTACGGCAAGCAGTGTTTCCTGGACCACGTCTTCGACGCCCGTCGAATAGGCAGCACCCATGCGGCGCGCCACGGCCCGGCGGGTGAGATCGGCCGCCCTGCGCAGGAAAGCGGCGTAGGCGGTCTCATCCCCCTTCAGTGCGGCGAGCATCAGTGTTGCCATTTCGCGATCCTCTTCGGATGCCATTCTTATTCTCTTTCGCCGCCGCCGGACGATTTGTTACAGCCAGCACCCAGCACTGACAAGCACACCCTTCCGGTCACAAGTGATCACGGCCGCGTGTGGGCTGTAACAACGGGCAAGCCCCCCGCGAAGTCTCCAATGTCGGGCCAAGAATGTCCGTCGTTCCACAGAGGAAACTTCATCATGAACCATCAGCTCATCGCCGCCGCCCTTCTCGCCGCAATCGCGCTGCCTGTTGCTGCCGCCCAGGCGGGGCCCACGCCCGTTCCGTCCTATGACTCCGAGAAGTGCTTCGGCATTGCCAAGGCTGGCATGAATGATTGCGCGGCCATGAGCGGTGCGCATTCCTGCGCCGGCATGTCCAAGGTCGATTCAGATCCGAATGAGTGGGTCTATGTTCCGGCCGGCTATTGCAGCCGCATCGTCGGCGGCCAGACGCAGGCCAAGTAATGGCAACCGGCGGGGCGGCCGTCGCGCCGTCCCGCGCAATACTCCGGAGCAGCAGCATGAAACATCGCGTCATGAAAACCAGCGCCGGCGTCGGCCTGCGCTTGCAGCATCTGAGCGCCGTTCTCGAAGACAGGCCATCCGCCGCGTGGTTCGAAATACACCCGGAAAACTATCTCGCGAACCCTCATGCCGCGGAAATGCTGGCTGAGATTTCCAGGCATTACCCGGTTTCCGTCCACAGCGTCGGCATCTCCGTGGGGAGCGCCACGGGGCTGGACCGCACGCATTTGTACCGCGTCAAATCACTGATTGATGCCATCGATCCCGTCCTCGTCTCCGGCCACCTCGCCTGGTCAACGCATGAAGGGGAATATCTGAATGACCTGCTGCCCCTGCCCTACACGGATGAATCGCTCGACCTGATTTCAGATCACATCGACGAGGTGCAGGATGTGCTGGGCCGTGCCTATCACCTCGAGAACCCGTCGAACTATCTGGGCTTCACCGGCTCCACCATGCCGGAGACCGCATTTCTCAATGAGGTGGTCCGGCGCACCGGCTGCAAGCTGCTCTGCGATGTGTCGAACATTCACGTCAGCGCACATAATCTGGGCTATGACGCGCGGCGCTACATTGACGAGCTGCCGGGCGAGGCCATTGGCGAAATGCATCTGGGCGGCTTCGAGATGGAGATGGAGCCCTCCGGCTCTTCCGTCATCATCGATACGCATGCCCGCCCCATCGATCCTCAGGCCTGGGATCTCTATGCCTATGCGGTCAGCCGCTTCGGGCCACGGCCGACATTGATCGAATGGGACAGTGCCATTCCGGCGATCGATGTGCTGCTGCGGGAGGCCGCCAAGGCGGATGCCATTGCAGTTGCCGTGCTGGAGGAGACGCGCCATGCCGTCGCTGTCTGAAACGCAGTCGGCCTTCCGCACGGCGGTCACGGCGGACGGTCAACAGGCGGTTCTTGGGCTGCTTCGTGCGAGCGGGGATGCCGCAGAACGGCTCGAGATTTATCGCCGCCATTATCGCGAGAGTTTCCGCCGCCATCTGCGGGGACGCTATCCGACACTCGAGTGGATTCTGGGTACGGACCGGCTGGTCGCATTGGCCGATGCCGCGCTCATGCGTTCTCCCCCGCGTGCGCCCAGCCTTGCGGAATATGGTGAAGTGCTGGTCGATGTGGTGGCCGATGCGCGCGAAAGCCTTCCCGCCTATGCCGCTGACGTGGCCCGGCTGGACTGGCGCCTCGGCTGCCTTTCGGTTGCGGTATCCCGCGAGCCCATGGCGATCGCGGCGCTGGCCGCGGTGCCGCCTCAGCATCTTGCTCAGATCACGCTCGGGCTGCAGCCCGGCCTTGCCTTCCTGGCCTCAGGCTGGCCGGTTGATGAACTGCTGCATCTTCGCCACCAATCCCACCAGCCGGAGCAACTGGTCTTCGAGCCTCGGCAGACCCTGCTGCAATTGCGCGGCGCACGTGGCCGCTTTTCCGTTGAACGGCTGAGCCCCGGGGGCTTCACCTTCCGCGCGCGGCTCGCTGCAAGCGAGGCGCTGGGCGCGGCGGCATCCGCCGCTGTCGAGGCTGAACCGGGCTTCGATCTCTCAGCTGCCCTTGGCCGCCTGTTTTCGGACGGGCTTGTCATCAACCTCACTCAGGAGACCCTCCATGCATGATATGTTCACCGTCTGGCGCCGCCGCTTTGTTGCCGTCCGTGCGCTGCTGGCGCAAATGCCCCTGTCACTGATTTTGCTGGGGATGCGGATTTCCATGGGATTCGTGTTCTTCAACGCCGGACTGCTGAAGGCGCGCTCCTTCGATTTTGCGGTGAAGCTTTTCGCCAATGAATATCAGCTGCCCATCATCCCGCCGGAAATCGCTGCGCGTCTGGCGATGATTGTGGAACTGGGGGCACCCCTTTTCCTGTTCGCAGGGCTCGCCACCAGGCTTGCCACCTTGCCCCTCATCGGCATGACGCTGGTAATCGTGACGCTGGTTTACCCCGCTTCCTGGGTGGAGAGCCTTCTGTGGGGCAGCGTGCTGGTGATGATCCTCACGCGGGGACCTGGGGTCATCTCGCTCGACCACCTGATCGAGCGCTGGCTTGTGTCACGCGACAGGAAAGCGGCCGTTCTTGCTCCCGCGGAATGAGGCCTGGCGCCAGGGTGTCAGCTGGTTTGGCCAGCTGCCACCTTGGCGAAGCTCTCGAAGAACTGCGCAGACAATTGCCGCGCCGTGGGCTCGATGAAGCGCTGGGCGAGGCTGGCGATCTTGCCCGTCACCTGGGCGTCGACATCATAGATCAGTTTGGTGCCCTCGGGCACATCCTCAAGCCTGACATTGGCGCCGCCGGTGGCACCGCCCATCATGGACTTGCCTTCGCCCGAGATGCGATAGCCATTGGGGGGATCGAGGTCAGACAGGGTCACAGCACCTTTGAAGGTGGCCTTGACGGGGCCCATCTTCACGGTGACTCTCGCCTCCATGGTGGTGTCAGAGGTCTTGGTGATCTCCTCACAGCCGGGGATTGCCTGGCGGAGCACCTCGGGATCGTTCAGCGCCTCCCACACCTTTTGGCGCGGCACAGGGATAATCACCTCGTCCGATAGTTTCATGTCGTCCTCCCATTTCGATCCGATTATGCCGGGATATCGCCGCGCTGCCACTGTTCCTTCGTCGCAAGCCGGAAGGCCTCGAAACGGCCTTCGGCGATCGCGGCGCGGATCCCCTGCGTCAGCGTCTGATAATAGGCGATATTGGCCCAGGACAGCAGCATCATGCCCAGAAGCTCGCCGGAGCGGATCAGGTGGTGGAGATAGGCCCGCGAATATTGGGACAGCGCCGGGCATGGATGTTCCGGGTCCAGCGGGCGCGGGTCCCCGGCATGCCTGGCATTCCGGAGGTTGATCTTGCCGAAACGTGTGAAGGCCTGGCCATGCCGGCCGGACCGCGTCGGCAGCACGCAGTCGAACATATCAATGCCGCGCGCCACGGATTCGAGGATGTCCTCCGGCGTTCCAACCCCCATCAGGTAGCGCGGTTTGTCCTCCGGCAGATGGGGGATCGTGTGCTCGATCGCCTGCAGCATGAGGTCATGACCTTCGCCCACCGCGAGCCCGCCAATCGCATAGCCCTCGAAGCCGATGGCGCGGAGCCCCTCTGCGCTGAGCTTCCTCAGCCGGGGATTGATGCCGCCCTGGACGATGCCGAAATTGCCCCGGCCCGGCTGCTGCCCGAAGGCCCGCCTGGAGCGGTCCGCCCAGCGGAGCGAGAGTTGCATCGCCTTCTCGGCTTCTGCCTCCGTGTGGGGATATTCGATGCATTGATCGAGTTGCATTTGAATGTCGGAGCCCAGCAGCCGCTGGATTTCCATCGCCCGCTCGGGCGAGAGTTCATATTTCCGTCCGTCAATGTGGGACTGGAACATGGCGGCCTGTTCGGTGATCTTGCGGATCTTCGAGAGCGACATGATCTGGAAGCCGCCCGAGTCCGTCAGGATCGGCCGTTTCCAGCCGATGAAGTGATGAAGGCCGCCAAGCTTTGCGACCTCCTCCGCCCCCGGCCGCAGCATCAGGTGATAGGTGTTGCCGAGAATGATGTCCGCCCCGGTCTCCTCGACCTGATTGAGGTAAAGGCCCTTGACCGTGCCAACCGTGCCCACCGGCATGAAGGCGGGGGTGCGGATGTCACCATGGAGTGTACGGACGGTGCCGAGCCGGGCCGGGCCGTCTGTTGCGTGAAGCGTGAAGCCAAATTCAGTCGTCATGGGCTGGGGAATAGCAGGCTCGAGTCGCCATAGGAATAGAAGCGATAGTCATTCGCGATGGCATGGGCATAGGCCGCGCGCATGGTCTTAAGCCCAGCGAAGGCAGACACCAGCATGAAGAGCGTCGATTTGGGCAGGTGGAAATTGGTGATCAGCAGGTCAACCGCGCGGAATTTGTAGCCGGGGGTGATGAAAATCTCCGTCGTGCCCGAGAATGGTTCGAGCCCGGCGCTTTCGAGAAGGCGGAGCGAGGTGGTGCCCACGGCCACGATCCGGCCGCCCTTGGCGCGAACCGACTTCAGCCGCTCGCAGGTTCCGGCCGTCACTTCCCCCCATTCGGCATGCATCTTGTGATCTGCGGTATCTTCCGCCTTGACCGGCAGAAAGGTGCCAGCGCCGACATGCAACGTTACAAATTCCGTTGAGATTCCAGACGCTTCCAGCTTATTCATCAACTCCGGCGTAAAGTGAAGCCCGGCGGTCGGAGCAGCCACGGCCCCTTCTCTTTCGGCGAACACCGTCTGGTAATCGGCCTTGTCTTTCTCGTCGGTGCCACGCTTTCCGGCGATATAGGGCGGCAGCGGCATTTCCCCGACTGCCGTGATCGCCTCGTCCAGAGCGGGCCCAGAAAAATCGAAGGCGAAGGTCACTTCCCCCGCCTCGCCTTTTTCTTCAACCGTGGCGTCCAAGTGGCCGATAAGACAGAGCTTTCCCTCCGACCCGAACCGGACGCGATCACCCTTTTCGAGCTTCTTTGCGGGTTTCGCGAAGGCCTTCCAGCGGCTGCCATCGAGCCGCATGTGCAGCAAGGCTTCGATCTTGGGAGTCGTGCCGCCCCGCCCGATGCGGTTGCCGGAGAGTGCCGCGGGGATCACCCGGGTATTGTTGAACACGAGAACATCGCCCGGTTTGAGAAGGCTGGGGAGGTCTCGGAAGACATGGTCATCAAGGCCCTGCGGCCGGACCACGAGAAGCTTCGATACGTCGCGCGGCGAAACAGGCCGGAGTGCAATCCGCTCCGGCGGGAGTTCAAAATCAAAGTCCGAAACGCGCATGAGGGACCGGTCTATCTCTAGGGCCCGTCATGCCAGCGAAGGCTGGAATCCCGCTTTGGGGCCCGGAAAGCGCCACCCCTGCCTTCGCTGGGGTGACGCCAATTATCTGTGCTTGAAACTACTTTGCGTCAGCAGCAACCTGGAACTTGGCGATCTTGTCCGGCTGGCTCACCGGTTCGCCGCGCTTGATGGCGTCCACGATGTCCATGCCGTCCGTGACCTTGCCCCAGACCGTATATTGCCGGTCAAGGAAGCCGGCATCATCGAAGCATATGAAGAACTGGCTGTTGGCCGAGTCCGGGTTCTGGGAGCGCGCCATGGAGCAGACGCCGCGCACATGCGGCTCCTTGGAGAACTCCTGCTTCAGATTGGGCTTCTTCGAACCACCCATGCCAGCGCGGCCGGCATTGAAGCTGGAGGCCGTGGTGTTGCCAAACTCCACATCGCCACCCTGGGCCATGAAGCCTTCGATCACGCGGTGGAAAACCACGCCATCATAAGCGCCTTCACGGGCGAGCTCCTTGATGCGGGCGACGTGGTTCGGCGCGAGGTCCGGGCGGAGCGCGATGGTGATCCGGCCCTTGGGCTGGTCCTTAGCATCCACCACGTCGAGATAGACCGTGTTTTCGAGATCAGCCATTATTCCACCGTTACCTTTGTCATCTTGTCAGGGTTTGCCGGCGGCTCGCCGCGGGCGATCTTGTCCACGCAGGCCATGCCCTGCTCATCCACCTGGCCCCACACCGTGTATTGGCCATTGAGGAAAGAGCCATCGGCGAACATCACGAAGAACTGGCTGTTGGCCGAATCCGGATCCTGCGACCGCGCCATGCCCACCGTGCCGCGCTTGAACGGCTCCTGGGTGAACTCGGCCTTGATGTCGGGAAGCTTGGAGCCGCCCATGCCGGTGCCCGTGGGGTCACCCGTCTGGGCCATGAAACCATCGATCACGCGGTGGAAAACGATGTTGTTGTAGAAGCCTTCCTTGGCGAGCTTGGTGACCTGCGCCACGTGCTTGGGCGCCAGATCGCCGCGAAGCGTGATCTCGAAGGAGCAGCCCTTGCTGGTCTCCACCTTAAGCTTGCTGGCGGCAAGTGCGGGAGTGCTGAGAAGCCCAGCGGCCAGAGCGGCCAGGGCCAGTTTCCTGATCATGTTGTCTCCATTGGTTGTCAGGTGCCGTTCCTGACCGGACCGCACAAAAAAGTCAATGTGATGGCTTGGCCGTCTCGCCAAGCGCTGCGGCAACCGCCTCCTGCGCCTCCTTGGGGATGAAGAGCGTGATGTCACCCCCCATGCGGGCAATCTGCTTCACCAGCGAGGAGGCGATCATGCGGGTGGCGGGCGAGGCGGCCAGGAACACGGTTTCGATATCGGGAGCGAGGCCTGCGTTCATCTGGCCCATCTGGACTTCATAATCGAAGTCGCTCGCATCCCTGAGGCCGCGGATGATGACCCCCGCATGGTGCTTCCGTGCCGCCTCCACCGTAAGGCCGCCGAACGTTGTGACCACGATTTTGACGCCGGTGTGCTCGGCAATGGGCCGCGTCACGGTCTCAAGAACTGCGATCCGTGCCTCGGCGGCAATGAGACCCTGTTTTCCGTGATGCACGCCGACGCCCAGTACCAGCTTGTCAACGAGCCTGGCTGCCCGCGCGATGATATCGAGGTGGCCATAGGTGACGGGATCGAAGGAGCCGGGATAAAAGCCGGTGCGCGCCATGTGTCAGCGCCCCCTCAGCGCCATCCAGATGCCACCACCCATCAGGAAGCAGCCGCTGACAATTTCCAGCGCGCGGATGCGCGAGCGGGACAGGAAGGCCCCGGCCTTTCCTGCCATCAGCGCATACATGACGTCCCCAAAGCAGGCGATGGCCATGAAGGTGGCGCCCAGAAGCAGGATCTGGCGCATCGGATCATCTGCGGGCGTAATGAAGGGCGGGATCATCGCCCCGAACAGCACCAGCATCTTGGGGTTGGAGATGATGACAATGAAGCCCTGTAGGAAGAACGAGCCCCGGGGCCGCGCCCTGTCCACCGCAATCGCCAGATCGCCCTTGGAGCGGAACAGCTTGATCGCCAGCCAGATCAGATAGGCCGCACCGGCGTAGCGCAACACATCGAACCACACGCCCATGAACTCGATGGCGGCTCCCAGGCCCAGCGCCGCGATGCCGAGCCAGACCACGAAGCCCGCCTGCGTGCCCACCACATTGGCCAGCCCCGCGCGGGAGCCATATCGCAAGCTGTTGGCGATGATGACAGTCACCGTAGGACCCGGCACGAAGGCCAGAGCAGCTGCAGCGGCGGTGAAGGCGAGATAGGATTCAAGTGTCATCGGGATTACTCCTCTGAAGCTTCACATAGCCACAGAGGGACCTGGATACGCAAGTCTCTGCCCCTTCCTTCCCTTTTCCTGTTGCAGAGCAGTGGGAAAAGGAGATCCTACTTCAGCTTGCGGATGATCTGCTTCAGTTCGGGCTCATCCACGGCGTCGGCGGCATCGGGCACGGAGAACCACTGCATCCGGCGCTGGCCCTGCTCCGGCCAGTCACGGTGCTGCACCATCTGTTCCATTCCGTAGACTTCGACCTTGGTGGGCAGAACCCGGCCATTGCCAAGGCGCTTGCCATATTCGAACGCGCCGATGGGCTTCTTGCTCAACTGGCCGCCAAGACCCGCCTCCTCATAGGCTTCGCGCGCCGCCGTCTGGGCGGGGGACAATCCCTTGATGGGCCAGCCCTTGGGGATCACCCAGCGGCCCGTCTCGCGTGACGAGATGAGCAGCACCTCACGCGTGGCGCCGCTATAGCGCCACGGAAGGGCGGCATATTGGGTTTTCGATCCGGGCTTCTTCACGGCACCTGTCCAGAGCAAAGGGGTCGCGCTCCACGGTCAGAGTTCACAGCGGGAGCCTTGATTCGACAACATAAGTGTAAACATCTGGTTCCTGCTCAGAAAATAAGCTTCCCGAGCCAATATCCGAGTCCGCCGATCAGGGCCGCCGCCGGCATGGTGATGACCCAGGCATAGACGATGCCCGAGGCGACGTTCCAGCGCACCGCGGAGATGCGCTTGGCCGCACCCACGCCAACAATGGCGGACGTGATGGTGTGGGTGGTTGAGACGGGGATGCCGAGATAGGTGGCGCCGAACAGCGTGATGGCGCCCGCCGTCTCCGCGCAGGACCCCTGCATCGGCGTCAGCCGCGTGATCTTGGAGCCCATGGTGTGGACGATGCGCCAGCCCCCCAGCAGCGTGCCGATGCCCATCACCGTATAGCAGGACAGGATGACCCAGCCCGGCACGGTGAACTCGGCATAGACACCGTGCGAATAGAGCAGCACCGCGATGAGGCCAGCGGTCTTCTGTGCATCATTGCTGCCGTGCCCCAGCGAATAGAGGGCCGCGGAGACAAGCTGCGACTTCCGCGAGAATGCATCGGCAAAGGCCGGAGACGACCTGACGAAGGCCCAGCTCACCAGCAGCACCAGCAGAAGCGCCAGCACGAAGCCCATGGCGGGCGATAGCACGATGGCGATGACGGTCTTGCTCAGCCCGCCCCAGATGATGGCGGAGAAACCGGCCTTGGCGACGCCCGCCCCCACCAGCCCGCCGATCAGCGCATGGGATGAGGAGGACGGAATGCCGCCCCACCAGGTGATGGCGTTCCACGCGATGGCGCCGATCAGTGCGCCGAAAATCAGCGGATCATCGACGAGCTTGGGGTCGACGAGACCCGTCCCCACCGTATCCGCCACATGGACGCCGAAAATGAAGAAGGCCATGAAGTTGAAGAACGCCGCCCACACCACCGCATATTGCGGCTTCAGCACGCGGGTCGAGACGATGGTGGCGATGGAATTCGCCGCATCGTGCAGGCCGTTCATGAAGTCGAAGGCCAGCGCCACGATGATCAGCAGCACCAGCGTAATGGAAATAGCCATATTGGCTTGCCCCGTCAGACGTGTTCGATGACGATATCGCCCATCACATGCGCCACATCCTCGAAGCGGTCGCACACTTTCTCGAGGTGGTCATAGATTTCAGAGCCGATGACGAAGGCCAGCGCATCCTGCCGGGCGGGTCCCTTGAACAGGGCGCTCAGGCCGCTGTCGTTCAAGTCATCCGCTTCGCCTTCTATGGCGGTAAGCTGGCCCGTCAGCGCGTGCAGCTTGGCGGAGTGCTGGCCCACCTTGCGCATCATTGGGAGGCCTTCGGCAATCAGATCCGCCATGGCAATCGCCTTGTCCGCCATGGCCAGCATGTTGGGCTCGAAGTGGGTGACGTCATAGAGCATCACGGTCTTGCCTGTCTTGTTCATCTGGTCGATGGCATCGTCCAGGGCGGAGGACAAAGCCTTGATGTCAGAGCGGTCAAAGGGCGTAATGAAACTGCGGCGGATCGCCTGCATGACCTCATAGGAAATCTGGTCCGCCTCCTCTTCCTGGCGGGACAGGGCGCGGCAATGCTGCACCATGTCCGGCCCGCCCTGGACGATGGCGCGAAGCGAACGGGCCGCCTCCTGGGCCTTGACGGCATGGGCCTCGAAGAGATCGAAGAACTTCTCTTCCTTTGGCATCATCTTCTTGAACCAGTCCAGCATCCTTCACCCCCTCGAAAGCCCATTTCGGGGTTAGCCCCATGTGCCGGGGCTGTAAACGCCAACCCTGCGGCAATCCGCTGGATTTCGGGCATATGTTCCGGGTATTCCTTGATCCATGGCAAAACGCCCGACGCAGAAGCCCCAGCTCCCCACCGAAAAAGATGTGCTGGATTTCATCCAGAGCGCACCCACCATTGTGGGAAAGCGCGAGATCTCCCGCCATTTCGACATCAAGGGCGGCGACAAGATCGCCCTCAAAGCGCTGCTGAAGCGGATGGAGGAGGATGGCCTCCTCGCCAAGCGGCAGCGGAAGCTGATCGACCGCTCTTCGCTTCCCCCCGTGACGGTGCTCGAAATCATCGGCACCGACAAGGATGGCGAAGCCTATGCGGAGCCCGTGGAGTGGGATGAGCGCCAGGCGGGAAAGCCGCCGCGCGTGGTGATTGAGGGGGCGGAGAAGGCGCCGCGCAAGGGAGACCGGGTGCTGGCCAAGATCCAGCCCTCGCGCGACGGGCGCTACAAATTCCGCGCCAGGGTGCTGAAGGCGCTGTCGGACAGTTCGAACAAGGTGCTGGGCGTGTTCCGCCTCACACCCGGTCTTGGCGCGCGCATCGTGCCGGTGGACAAGAAGGCCCGCCACGAGCTGCAGGTGATGAAGGGTGACGAGAACGGCGCCCTTGATGGCGAGCTGGTCGAAGCCGAAATCAAGCAGGACCGCGGCCGGGGCCTTCCCTCCGCGCGCGTTCGCGAGCGGCTGGGGGACCTGAACAACCAGCGCAACATCTCGCTCATCGCCATTCACCACCATGGCATTCCCAATGAGTTTCCGGCCCGCGTGCTGCGCGAGTCGGAGGAGCTGAAACCCTTCGCGCGCGAAGGCCGCACCGACCTTCGCCACGTCCCCCTGCTCACCATCGACCCGCGCGATGCGCGCGACCATGACGATGCGGTGTGGGCGGAGATCGATGAGGCAACGGGTGCGGCCAATGTGATCGTGGCGATTGCCGATGTTGCGGCCTATGTGCGCTCCGGAACGGCCCTCGACCGGGAGGCGCGGATCCGGGGCAATTCCGTCTATTTCCCGGATCGGGTCGTGCCCATGCTGCCGGAGCGGATTTCGAACGATCTGTGCTCTCTGCGCGAAGGTGAAGAGCGGCCGGCGCTGGCCTGCTTCATGACCTTCGACAAGTCCGGCCGGAAGACGAAGCATCATTTCGAGCGCGTCATCATGCGCTCCGCCGCCAAGCTCGCCTATGAGGAGGCGCAGGCCGCAATCGACGGCAAGCCCAATGACAAGACCTCGACCCTGCTCGAGGGTGTGCTGAAGCCGCTGTGGCGGGCCTATGGCATTTTGCTCAAGGGCCGCAATGCCCGCGCACCACTCGAACTGGACCTGCCCGAGCGCAAGCTGGTGCTGGATGCGCATGGGCTGATCGAGCGGGTGGTGACGCCCGACCGGCTCGATGCGCACAAGCTGATCGAGGAGTTCATGATCCAGGCCAATGTGTGCGCAGCGGAGGAACTCGAGAACCGCAAGACGCCGCTTCTCTACCGCGTCCATGACCAGCCTTCGGAGGAAAAGGTGCGCGCCCTCGCGGAATTCCTGCGCACGGTGAACATCGATTTGCCCTTGGGCCAGGTGATGAGACCAAAGCATTTCAATGTGTTGCTGAAGAAAGTTGAGGGCGAGGATTATCAGCACGTGGTGAACGAGGTGGTGCTGCGGACGCAGGCCCAGGCGATTTATTCGCCCGTCAACAAGGGTCATTTCGGCCTGGCATTGCGCCGCTATGCCCATTTTACCTCGCCCATCCGGCGCTATGCCGATCTGATCGTGCACCGGGCGCTCGTGTCCGCCTTGGGGTTTGGTGCTGATGGGTTGAGTGCGGATGACATTGCGAAGCTGCCCGAAACGGCGGACATGATCTCAGACGCCGAGCGCCGCGCCATGGCGGCGGAGCGCGAAACCATCGACCGGTTGATCGCGACGCATCTCTCTACCCAGACCGGCGCCGTCTTCCGGGGCCGGGTGGGCGGGGTGGTGAGTGCGGGGCTGTTCGTCAAACTGAACGACTCGGGCGCCGACGGCTTCGTGCCCGTAACCACGCTGGGCCGGGAGTATTTCGTCTATGACAAGGCCCGCCACGCCCTCATTGGAGAGCGGTCTGGCGACACCTATCAGCTGGGAGACCGGGTTGAGGTGCGGCTGGTCGAGGCCACCCCGGTTTCGGGCGGCATGCGCTTCGAAATCGTGTCCGAGGCCAAGGAAGGAAAGCCCGCCTCCCGCCGCGCGGTAAGGGGAACGGGGCGGCCATTCCGTGGGGGAAAGAGCCGGAAGCGTTAGATCCGAACCACCCCCCTTGCGGCAGACGGTCGCGCGGCATGGCGGAATCTTCAATTTGCCATAGGCAGTCGCCATTCTTGTCAGCATGACATTGACCCTCGATTCCGCGGCCCTTGAGGCCCAAGACAAGCGCTCCTGGAGGCAGGCCATGGCGCGTGGCCTCATGTGCTCCTGCCCGGCCTGCGGCCGTGGCCACATGTTCCGCGCCTTCCTGAAAGTGGCGGACAACTGTGACGTGTGCGGCGAGGAGCTGCACCACCACCGCGCGGATGACGCGCCGCCCTATTTCACCATGTTCATCGTCGGCCACATCGTGATCCCGCTGGTGCTGGTGGTGGAAAAGCTCTGGCACCCGGCGCTGCCCATTCACTTCATGATCTGGACGGCCGTGACGCTGTCCCTCACCTTCGCCTTGATGCCTGCCGTCAAGGGTGCCATCGTCGGCCTGCAATGGGCGCTGCGCATGCACGGGTTTGATTACGCCGCCCGCCTGGGAGAGGAATGAGCTACGATCATCCGGAATTTGCCGGGTCCAAGGTCCACGCCAAGGTTCAGAAACCAAAGGATTCCGCCACGCTGATCCTGGTCAGGCGGGAGCGCGGCACGTGCCGCATCCTGATGGGCCAGCGGGCCCAGGGCCATAGCTTCATGCCCAACAAATATGTCTTCCCCGGCGGGCGCCTCGATGCTGCCGACTGCCGGGTGAAGCCCAAAAAGGACCTCCACCCGGCAACGCTCGCCAAGCTGCTGCACCGGATGCGCGGCAAGCCCACTGAAAGCCGGGCCCGCGGCCTTGCCCACACCGCCTTGCGCGAAACCTGGGAGGAAACGGGGCTGATCTTCGGCCGCGCCACCGCAGGAGACGCGCCTGATCTTTCTGGCCTCACCCTGTTCATGCGGGCGATCACGCCGCCGGGCCGCACCAGGCGCTATGATTCCCGCTTCTTCGTGGCCGATGCCGAGAACCTCGCCAACATCGACCGGCCCGATCATGACGGCGGCGGTGAACTTCTCACACTGTCCTGGCTGACGCTTGATGAAATCGCCTCGCTCGATTTGCCGCTGATCACCATCGATGCACTGCAGCGGTTGAAGCCGTTCCTGGACCAGGGCCGGCTTCCGGCGCATGAGTGCCCGGCTTCGTTCCAATATTACCGCGGCAAGAGCTGGATCGAGGACGAGATTTCGCTTTAGGAGGGCAGCATAGCCCATCTTCTCCCGCTTCCGCGGGAGGAGACCCCATTGAGGGACCTCCCGCCTTGACTTTGGCCCGTTTATCGGGTCTATCGGCGCAAATTACCGTTTTGGAGACCATTATGGCCAAAGGCAATGTTATCAAGATCAAGCTCGCGTCAACTGCGGACACGGGCTATTTCTACGTGACCAAGAAGAACTCGCGCACCAAGACCGACAAGCTGTCGTTCAAGAAGTACGACCCCGTTGCGCGCAAGCACGTCGAGTTCAAGGAAACCAAGATCAAGTAATCTGGTCTCCGACCGTTTCAAGACGAAAAGGCATCGCCCACAGGCGGTGCCTTTCGTGTTTCTGTGGTGCAATTCTTTGCGCTGTCTTTCTTCCCTTCTCTCATCGCCGCGCAACGGGAGAAGGGAAGATCGGCGGTTCGCCGTCAGACCTCGCCGTTCTCTTCCTCGTCATCCTCGGTGATGTGCTCGACCGAGACCACATGCTCGTCATCTGCCGCATTGATGACGATGACGCCCTGGGTGGAACGCCCCGCCTTGCGGATGCCGTGAACCGGTGTGCGGATCAGCTGGCCGCCGTCGGTGACCAGCATGATCTGGTCGCCGTCCTCCACGGGGAAGCTCGCGACCAGCGGTCCGTTCCGGTCATTCACCGCCATGGCGACGATGCCTTTGCCGCCACGGCCGGTGATGCGGTATTCAAAGGACGAGGTGCGCTTGCCGTAGCCATTGGCGGAGATGGTGAGGATGACCTGCTCGGCCGCCCCCAACTGCACATAGCGCTCCTGGCTGATGCTCGCTTCGGCCACGGCCTCCTCATCGCTGCCATTGCCGTTCGTCTCGGCTTCCTCACCCGCCACGGCGCGTGACATCTTGAGGAAGGCGGCGCGCTCCTCGGACGTCGTCTCGACATGGCGCAGGATGGACATTGAAATCAGATGGTCGCCATCTTCAAGCCTGATGCCGCGGACGCCGGTTGAATCGCGACCCTTGAACACGCGCACCTCATCCACGGGGAAGCGGATGCATTGGCCCTGGGCCGTTGTCAGCAGCACGTCGTCTGTCTCGGTGCAGATCTCGACACCGGCGATCATGTCGCCCTCGTCGAGCTTCATGGCGATCTTGCCGGCGCGGTTGATCTGCTCGAAGTCCGACATTTCATTGCGGCGGACCGTGCCGGAGCGCGTTGCAAACATCAGGAACTGCCCTTCCGCATCGGAGGCATTCTCCGGCATCGGCAGAATGGTGGTAACACGCTCTCCCTGCGCGAGCGGCAGCAGATTGATCAGCGCCTTGCCGCGCGAAGTGGGATTGCCGAGCGGCAGCCGCCATGTCTTGAGGCGGTAGACCATGCCGGCGGATGAAAAGAACAGGATTGGCGTATGGGTGCTCGCCACGAACAGCTTGGTGACGAAGTCTTCGTCCTTGGTGCCGCCCGCCCCCCTGCCCTTGCCGCCGCGCTTCTGGGCGCGGTAGGTGGAGAGCGGAACGCGCTTCACGTAGCCCGCGTGGCTGACGGTCACGACCATCTCCTCACGCTGGATCAGGTCTTCATCTTCGACTTCGCCTTCATTTTCGACGATCACCGTTCGGCGCGGCGTCGAGAACTCTGTCTTGATCGACGTGAGCTCCTCCGTGATGATTCCGAGGACGCGGGCACGCGAGCGCAGGATTTCGAGATAATCCGCAATTTCGGTGGCGAGCTTCTGAAGTTCCTCCGCGATCTCATCGCGGCCAAGTGCGGTGAGGCGCTGCAGGCGCAGGTCAAGAATGGCGCGGGCCTGCTCGTCCGACAGGCGGTAATTGCCATCCTCCGTCAATGTGTGGCGCGGGTCGGCGATGAGCGCGATCAATGGCGCCATGTCCTTGGCGGGCCAGTCGCGCGCCATCAGCGATTCGCGGGCTTCGGCTGCATCCTTGGCGCTGCGGATCAGCCTGATCACCTCATCGATATTGGCAACCGCAATGGCAAGTCCCACCAGGATATGCGCCCGGTCGCGCGCCTTCTTGAGCAGGAACTTGGTGCGGCGGGTAACGACCTCTTCCCGGAACGCGATGAAGGCCTGCAGCAGGTCCTTCAGATTCAACTGCTCGGGGCGGCCTCCGGTCAGGCAAACATTGTTGATGCCGAAGGTCGATTGCAGCGGCGTGAAGCGGTAAAGCTGGTTCAACACGATTTCGGCCATCGCATCGCGCTTCAGCTCAATCACCACGCGCATGCCTTCGCGGTCCGACTCGTCGCGAATATCCGAAATGCCCTCGAGCTTCTTTTCGCGCACGAGATCGGCGATACGCTCAATCATCAGCGCCTTGTTCACCTGATAGGGAATTTCGGAGATGATCAGCGCTTCGCGCTCCTTGCGGATTTCCTCCGTGTGCACCTTGGCGCGCATGACCACGGACCCGCGCCCCGTGTGGAAGGCGGATTTGATGCCAACGCGGCCGAGGATCAGCCCGCCCGTGGGGAAGTCCGGGCCCGGGATGATGTCGATCAGGTCATCGATGCTGATCGCGGGGTTTTCGATCACGGCCAGGCAAGCGTCGATCACTTCAGCCAGATTATGGGGCGCCATGTTGGTGGCCATGCCCACGGCGATGCCGCCCGAGCCATTGACCAGCAAATTGGGGAAGCGCGCCGGAAGCACGGTGGGTTCGCGCTCGGAATTGTCGTAATTGGCCTGGAAATCGACCGTGTCCTTGTCAATGTCCTCAAGCAGGGCATGCGCCACCTTGGCCATGCGGGACTCGGTGTAACGCATGGCCGCCGGCGGGTCACCGTCAACCGAGCCGAAATTGCCCTGGCCATCGATCAGCGGCAGCCGGAGGGAAAAATCCTGCGCCATGCGCACCAGCGCGTCATAGATCGATTGGTCGCCATGCGGGTGATACTTACCGATGACGTCACCCACGATGCGGGCAGACTTGCGGTAAGCCTTGTTCCAGTCATAGCCATTCTCGTTCATCGAGAAGAGGATGCGCCGGTGAACGGGCTTCAGGCCGTCCCGCACGTCCGGGAGTGCCCGGCTCACGATCACGCTCATGGCGTAATCGAGATAGCTCTTACGCATCTCCTCTTCGATGGAGATGAGAGAAATCTCGGAAGGGTTGGAGGGCGGGACGGGGCCCTTCTTGTCGTCGTTATCGGCCACGAAAAACCTGTAAAAAAGATCCGGCTGAGCCGGCCAAACCGTGGCCTGAATGACAGCGATTCGGCGGCCCTTCCAACTTAGGTCGGGAGCACCGCCGTTACAATGAAAAGCTGTTGATTTTCGGGCTTAAAATGCGATTTCCGGAGCCCGGGGAGCGGCCTTGCGGCCCAGGCTTCAGAATGGCACTTCGTCGTCCAGGTCACGGGCCGGAATCTGGGCCTTGCCACCGCCACGCGGGCGCTCCATCGGGCTCGACTGGCCGAACTCGTCAGCCCCGCCGCCGAAGGAGGAAGATCCCTCACCCGCGCCGGGACGGCCGCCGATCATCGTCAGCACGCTGTTGAAGCCCTGAAGCACGATTTCGGTTGAGAATTTCTCCACGCCGTCCTTGTCGGCGTATTTGCGGGTCTGGAGCTGGCCCTCGATGTAGACCGTGGAGCCCTTCTTCAGATATTGCTCAGCGACCTTGGCCAGGCCTTCGCTGAAAATCACCACACGGTGCCACTCGGTCTTTTCCTTGCGCTCGCCCGAATTCCGGTCCCGCCAGGTTTCCGACGTGGCAATCGAAAGACTGACGATGGGCTTGCCGTCCTGGGTGTGGCGCACTTCCGGATCGCGGCCGAGATTGCCGACGAGAATGACCTTGTTCACCGATCCTGCCATGACACCGAGACTCCTTGTTTCCGGGCACACTAGTCAAAGCGCGCGCGAGGCACACCTGCACTGCGCGCCTTATCCACACCGCATCTCCATATAGTTCTCTTTTTGTTCCTTGGCAAGCGGTCTAGACTAGATCCCGCAACGGACGCGAATGGAAAATAGCGATGATCAAGGCTCTCGAAACGGCCAAGGCTCCCCAGCCCCTCTCGGCCTATGCGCAGGGGATTGAGATTCCCGCCGGGCACCGTGTGGTCCATGTCTCGGGCCAGGTGGGGGTGGACCTCAACGGCAATATTCCCGCCGATGCAGCCCGCCAGCATGAGCTCGCCTGGGAAAACGCCCTCGCCGTGCTGGCGGCAGCTGGAATGGACCATCGCAACATCGTCGATGCCCATGTCTACATCACCGAACGCTCGCATCTGGCGCTTTACCGCGCCACGCGCGACCGGTTTCTGAAAGGCCACCGGCCCGCCGCGACGCTTCTCATCGTGGCAGGCCTGGCGGACGAACGGCTGGTGGTCGAAGTGGACCTCGTGGCAGCGGCCGAGGCTGTTTGACGGGAACGGGTCCCGGCCACATCAGCCGGACCCGCTCGAAACGGTTAGCGGCGCTTGAGCAATCCGAACAGCGGGGCACGCTTGGCATGAATACGCTCCTTCGCAGGTGCAGCATTCTTGTCGAACTCATGTGACTGCAACATGGCAGTCTGGTAAACGCTTGAATATGTATCCAAAATCCAGTTCATGATATTTCTCCTTGGCCAATTCAGCGGCTTCTCTTGAACGTCCCCAATATGATCTTCTCGCTCTTGCAACACAAACGGCTTTAATCTACGCTACCTGTAACAAAAAATCACAGGTTGCCGAAATGGGACGCCGTCTGCCGTCGCTGAACGCCTTGAAAGCCTTCGAAGCCGCTGCCCGGCTGGAAAGCTTTACAGAGGCTGCGGGCGACCTGTTCGTGACCCACGCCGCCGTGAGCCGCCATGTGCGCGATCTCGAGGAATGGCTGGGGACGCAGCTGTTCCTCCGCACGGGCCGCGGCGTGGAACTGACGGAAGCTGGGCGCCGCTTCGCTTCGCGCCTTACCCCCCTGTTCGACCAGCTGGCAGAGGCCACGCGGGAGGCCGCGGCGGTGGGAGACGTGCGACAGCTGAAAGTGACGGTCGAACCCGCCATCGCATCGCGCTGGCTGGTGCCGAGGCTCGGGCGGTTCAACGATCTCCACCCCGACATCGAGCTGGCGATCGACCCAACCACGGAGCTTGCGGATTTCCGCTCAGGCGCAGCTGACGTGGGCATCCGCTACGGCGCGGGAAGCTGGCCGGACGTCGAGGCGCAGAAGCTGACCGATGCGATGATCTTCCCCGTGTGCGCGCCGAAGCTTCTGAGGGACCGGCCCCACATCAAGCCGGCGGACCTCGCGGATTTCAATCTCCTCCATGAATCCCGGAAGCAGTGGTGGGCGGACTGGTTGCTGGCGGCTGGCGTTTCGGGTGTCGAGGATTGGCGCGGCACCCTGTTTCAGAACCATCTGGCGATCGAAGCGGCCGAAGCCGGACAGGGCTTTGCCCTGGCGGACCAGATGCTCAGCACCGATTCCCTCGTCGAAGGCTGGCTTGTGAGGCCCTTCACCTTCGACATGAAGGACCACTGGCATTACTGGATCGTGCGCGGCAAGGGCCAGAAGGAGACGCCGCCCGTGCGCGCTTTCCGGGAGTGGCTGATGGGCGAGATGGCAGATACCAACAGGAAATATGCACAACTGACGGCGGCCAAGCCTGCAACCGTTGCGGTGAAGAGCACACCGGCCTAGCGTTCCGGCCCAGAACGACACCGGAATCGAGACTCATGCCCGCCAAGAAGAAATATGATTGCCTGAAATGCCCTGGCTATTGCTGCTCCTACCCCGTGATCGAGGTGAAGGACAAGGATGCCGAGCGCATTGCCCGCCACTTCGGCCTGCCGCTTGCCGTGGCGGAAAAGAAGTTCTTCAAATCGGCCCATGGCTACAAGCGCGTGATGCGCCGCCAGAAGGATGAGCACTTCGGCAAGATCTGCCAGTTCTTCGATACCACCGAGCGGCGCTGCACCATCTATCTGGCCAGGCCGTCCACTTGCCGCATCTTCCCTGGCGAAGGTCGCTGCGGCTATTATGACTTCCTGTCCTTCGAGCGCGCGGGCCAGGAGGATGAGACCTACATCTCAACCACGCATCACTCCGGCAACTGACGCTTCGCCAGAAGCTCGAAGCGCCAGGCCAGCAGCGTTGCCGTGAAGGCGAGGCCGATGGCCAGACCCCACCACAGGCCGGGCGCACCCCAGCCGAAGTGGAAGGCCATCACATAGCCGCTGCCAAGGCCGATCAGCCAATAGCCGATGCCCGCGATGACCAGTGGCACCGCCGCATCCTTGAGCCCGCGGAGCGCGTGGGACGCGATGGCCTGAAGCCCGTCAAACACCTGGAAAATCGCGGCGATGATCAGGAGACCCGCAACGAGTGCAGCGATGTCCCCATATTTCGGGTCAGACGGGTTGAGGAAGATGCGGGTGACGAAGCCCGGCGCGAAGACGGGGATCAGCACCAGCAGCAGCGGCACGGCCACGCCCACGACCATCCCCAAATTGCCGGCCTGCCGGGCCGAGGCGGGGTCCCTGGCGCCGACGAAATAGGCCACGCGCACCATCGCCGCCTCGGATATTCCAAGCGAGATCACGAAGGGTATGGCGATCCAGCCCATCACCATCTGATAGGCCGCAAGCTCCACCGTGCCCATGATGCCGGAGAGAAGCGAGGTGGCTGCGAACAGTCCGGACTCCATCGCCACGATTCCGGCGACGGGCAGCCCCAGCCAAACGAGCGGCCCATAGGCGCGAAGGCCGCCGATCGTGCCTGCATGCAGCGGCAGGCGCTGCTTTCGGATCACGAAAAAGGTGTAGGCCGCAAGGCACAGGAATTTGAACCACATTGAAATGGACCAGGCGATCCCCGCACCTGCGATTCCCAGCTGCGGCAGGCCGAAGCTCCCATGCACCAGTCCCTGCATCAGCACATAGTTGAGGATGACGGTGATGACAGTGATGAACAGAACGAACCCCGTTTTCATCATGGCCGCCGCAAAGCTGCGCAGCACGCCGAACCAGACGATGGGCAGCATGGCAAAGGCAAAGCCTGTGTAATAAGGGCCTGCGAGTTCGATGACCTCGGGATCCTGGCCGAGAACCGTCAACACGAAGCCGAGGTTCAGCACGACCACCGTCACGGCCATTCCCAAGGCCCCGGCAAGCATCAGTCCACGGACGAGCTCCGGCACGATCTGTTCCCGCCGCAGCGCGCCGCGCGCTTCCGACACCAGCACGCCGACGACGGAGAAGAAGCCCATCAGCACGATGCACAGCTGGTAGGACAGGTCCGTCGAGATTCCCGCCGCCGCGAGATCGATGGCGCCGAGCCTGCCCACCACCATCTTGGCGGTGATGACCATCAGCACATCTGCGAGATAGGCGAAGATCAGCGGCAGGGCGATGACGGCAAGCGCCCTTACCTCTGTCAGGCGGGAAGGTTTCAAAATCGGCGTATCCTGGTTGCGGGTGTGGGCTTAGCGCGGCGGGCGGCGCTCAGGCAACACCGCTTGCGGCCTGCTGGTAGGCGCGGATCTCGGCAAGGAACACCTCCGCGAATTGCTGCAGCTTCGATTCACCCACACCGTGCAGCTCGCCAAAGTCCCAGCGGGTGAGCGGGCGCTTGGCCGCCATGTCAATGAGCGTCCGGTCGGCAAAGATCACGTAAGCCGGAACGCCACGCTCCCGGGCGATTCGGGCGCGCAGGGTCTTGAGGCGCTGCAGCAGCTCCTCCGGCACATCGGCACTTTCAACGGCGGCGATGAGGCGCCTGGCCCGCTCGGCCTTCTTGGTCACCCGCGCGGGGGCCTGGCGGTAGCGGAAGCGCGCCTCGCCCTGCGCCAGCGCATGGCCCTTGGGCGAAATCGAGAGGCCGCCGAAGCCTGCCACGTCGATCGCCAGAAATCCGCCGCCTACCATCTGGCGGATCATCGACTGCCAATGCTGCTTGCCATGCGCCCTGCCGATGCCGAAGACGGCGAGATCCGTATGGCGCAGCGCCTCCGCCTTCTCATTGGGCTTTCCCGCCAGCACATCGGCCACATGGGCCGCACCAAAGCGCTCGCCCGTGGCCTTCATGGCCTCCAGCACCCATTTTGCTTCCGCCGTGCCGTCCACCAGATGCACGGGGTCAAGGCACACATCGCAATTGCCGCATGGATCTGACTCTTCGCCAAAGTAGAGCAGCAGGTTCTGGCGCCGGCATTCGGGCGCCTCGCAATAGGCCACCAGCGCATCAAGCCGCTTGTGCTCCCGGCGCTTCCGCTCAACGCCGCCATCCTCCTGGTCGATGAAGCGGCGGCGCATCTGAATGTCGCCCAGGCCATAAACCATGCGCGCTTCCGCGGGCTTTCCGTCCCGGCCCGCACGGCCGATCTCCTGGTAATAGGCATCGAGCGAGGATGGCAGATCGGCATGAAACACGAAGCGCACATCCGGCTTATCGATCCCCATCCCAAAGGCGATGGTGGCGCAGACGATCACGCCCTTTTCCGTCATGAACAGGCTCTGTGCCTCCCCGCGGTCCTCCGCGCTCATGCCGGCATGATAGGCGATGGCCCGGAAGCCCTTGGAAACGAGGAAGCCCGCCCATTCCTCCGTCGACTTCCGCGACAGCGCGTAGACAATGCCGGATTGCCCTGCCCTTCCATCCAGAAAGTCAACCAGCTGCTGTTTGGCGCTGGCCTTGGGCGCCACGGCCAGATGGATGTTGGGCCGGTCAAACCCCGCGACATAGACTTCGGCCTCGCCGCCGAAAATCTTGCCCACAATGTCCTGCCTGGTGGCCTCATCCGCCGTGGCGGTGAAGGCGCCGATGGGAACGCCTGGGAACACCTTCCGCAGGCTCTGCAGCATGTCATATTCGGGCCGGAAGGAGGCCCCCCATTGCGAAATGCAATGCGCCTCATCAATGGCGATCAGCTTCACATCGAGCCGGGAGAGTGCCGCGATCATCCGCTCCGTCATCAGCCTTTCGGGAGAAAGATAGAGGAGTTGCACGTCGCCTGCCGCCACGCGGCGCCAGATCGTCACGTTCTCGTCCCGTTCGGCTGCCGAATTGATGGTCTCTGCCGCAACACCCGCCAGTTTCAGCGCGGCCACCTGATCCTGCATGAGCGCCACCAGCGGCGAGACGACAATGGCAAGACCGCCGCGGGCCAGCGCCGGCACCTGGTAGCACAGCGATTTTCCCGAGCCCGTGGGCATGACCGCCAGAACATTGCGGCCGGCGAGCAGCGTTGCCACGATTTCTTCCTGCCCCGGGCGGAAGCTCTCGTAGCCGAAGGTCTTGCGGAGAATGTCGTGCGTGGTCACGGCGGTGACCTCTAGCTGCTGTGGGCTGATTCGGGATATGGCCTTGTCTCTCCCGCCGGACTGCTTAAATGATCATCTCGTCTTCAACCACAGGATCATGTGGATAACCAGAACTGCAGCGCACCAGCCTGCGTATGCGCCTTTGACAGAGCGCCGACCTTGCGGATGTTCTCTTTTTGATCTAGTCGAGTGGCCATGCCAGAGCAAAAGAAAGTCTTGTCCGTCCAGGGTGCGCGCGAGCACAACCTGAAGAATGTCTCGATCGAACTTCCGCGCGACAAGCTGATCGTCTTCACGGGGCTGTCTGGCTCCGGCAAATCCTCGCTCGCCTTCGACACAATCTATGCCGAGGGCCAGCGCCGCTATGTCGAATCGCTTTCGGCCTATGCCCGGCAGTTCCTCGAGATGATGCAGAAGCCGGATGTCGACCAGATCGACGGCCTCTCACCTGCCATTTCGATCGAACAGAAGACCACGAGCCGCAATCCGCGTTCGACGGTGGGCACCGTCACCGAGATCTATGACTATATGCGCCTCCTTTATGCGCGCATCGGTGTTGCCTATTCGCCCGCCACCGGGCTTCCCATCGAGAGCCAGACCGTCACCCAGATGGTGGACCGCGTGCTCACCCTTCCCGAGGGGACGAGGCTTTATCTGCTGGCCCCCATCGTGCGCGGCCGCAAGGGCGAATACCGGAAGGAACTGGTGGACCTTCAGAAGAAGGGCTTCACCCGCGTGAAGGTCGATGGCCAGTTCCATGAGATCGACGCCGTCCCTGCCCTCGACAAGAAGTTCAAGCATGACGTCGATGTGGTGGTGGACCGGATCGTGGTCAAAGGTGACATCGCCACCAGGCTTGCCGACAGTTTCGAAACCGCACTGAAGCTGGCGGATGGGCTGGCCGTGGCCGAATTCGCCGACAAGCCACTGAAGGCTTCCGAGACCTCGGAGGAAGGCGCCAACAAGTCGAAGAACGATACGCATGAGCGCCTGCTGTTCTCGGAGCGCTTCGCCTGCCCGGTCTCGGGCTTCACCATTGACGAGATCGAGCCCCGGCTGTTCTCCTTCAACAACCCGTTCGGCGCCTGCCCGAAATGCGATGGCCTGGGCACCGAGCTTCATTTCGAACCGGACCTTGTGGTGCCGGACACATCCCTCTCCATGAAGGGCGGCGCCATCCTTCCCTGGGCGCGGACCGGCAATACATCGCCCTATTACAATCAGACGCTGGAGGCGCTGGCCAAGCACTTCAAGGTGTCGATGAACACGCCATGGAAAGATATCCCCAAAAAGGCGCGTGAGGCGATCCTGTTTGGCACCGGCGAGGATGAAATCACCATCACCTATGACGATGGCATCCGTGCTTATAAAACGAAGAAGCCCTTCGAAGGCGTGATCGGCAATATTGAGCGGCGCTGGCGCGAGACCGATTCAGAATGGATGCGCGAAGAGCTTTCCAAATACCAATCCGACCATCCCTGCAGCGCCTGCAACGGCTTTCGCCTCAAGCCCCAGGCCCTGGCGGTCAAGATCGATTCAAGGCACATCGGCGAAATCTCCGCCATGTCCATCCGCGAGGCCAACCAGTGGTTCGTGGCACTTCTCGCCAAGCTGAAGCCCAAGGACCAGGAAATTGCCCAGCGCATCCTCAAGGAAATCCGTGACCGGCTGAAGTTCCTGGTGGATGTGGGGCTCGATTACCTGAACCTCTCGCGCACCTCGGGCACGCTGTCGGGCGGCGAAAGCCAGAGAATCCGGCTCGCCTCGCAAATCGGCTCCGGCCTCACCGGCGTGCTCTACGTGCTGGACGAGCCGTCGATCGGCCTTCACCAGCGCGACAATGCCAGGCTGCTTGAAACGCTCGTGCGCCTGCGCGATCTCGGCAACACGGTGATCGTGGTCGAGCATGACGAGGATGCAATCCGGCTTGCCGACTACGTGGTCGACATCGGCCCCGGCGCCGGCATCCACGGCGGCGAGATCATTGCGCAGGGAACGCCTGAAGAGGTGATGGCGAACCCCAAGTCTCTCACCGGGCAATATCTTACGGGCCAACTCGCCGTGCCGCTTCCCGGCGTCCGCCGCAAATGGGAAAAGGGCCGCTCGATCCGGGTCAAAGGTGCCCGCGCCAACAACCTCAAAAACATCTCGGCGGAAATTCCGCTGGGCGTCTTCACCTGCGTGACGGGCGTCTCGGGCGGCGGCAAGTCCACGCTGCTGATCGACACCGTCTACAAGGCGGCCGCACGCAAACTCATGGGCACGCGGGAAGCACCCGCCGAGCATGACCGGATCGACGGCCTCGAACTTCTGGACAAGATCATCGACATTGACCAGAGCCCCATCGGCCGCACGCCGCGTTCGAACCCCGCCACCTATACCGGCGCTTTCACGCCGATCCGCGATTGGTTCGCAGGCCTCCCCGAAGCCAAGGCGCGCGGTTATGAGCCAGGGCGCTTCTCCTTCAACGTGAAAGGCGGGCGCTGCGAAACCTGCCAGGGCGATGGCGTCATCAAGATCGAGATGCACTTCCTGCCGGACGTGTATGTCACGTGTGACGCCTGCCATGGGCACCGCTACAATCGCGAAACGCTGGAAATCAAGTTCAAGGACAAGTCGATTGCCGACGTCCTCGACATGACGGTGAGCGAAGCTGCCGAATTCTTCCGCGCCGTGCCGAGTGTTCGTGACAAGATGGAAACGCTGGAGCGCGTGGGGCTCGGCTATATCAAGGTCGGCCAGCAGGCGACGACACTCTCGGGCGGTGAAGCCCAGCGCGTGAAGCTTGCGAAGGAGCTTTCCCGCCGCGCCACAGGCCGCACTCTCTATCTGCTCGATGAACCGACGACGGGCCTTCACTTCCATGACGTGAAGAAGCTTCTCGAAGTTCTGCACGAGCTGGTGGATCAGGGCAACAGCGTGGTCGTGATCGAGCATAATCTCGAAGTCATCAAAACCGCGGACTGGGTGATCGATCTCGGCCCTGAAGGCGGGGACGGCGGCGGTGAAATCGTGGTTGCGGGAACTCCAGAGGACGTGGCCCGCGAGAAGCGCAGCTACACGGGTCATTTCCTGAAAGAGGTTTTGAAGCGCGGCCGGAAAATGGCGGCGGAATGAGCATACTGATTGAAGCACTTACCGCTGATGCACTTTCGACACTAATGGGACAACCGCCTACTTCGCTGGCTGCGCTCGGGTTGTCAAAGTGGTGGCGAAGGAAGGCAGAGGAAGCACGTGAAATTCTACTAGAGGAGCTAAAGCACGGTGTGCGGCTGAATGGAGATTTCGAAACGGACATCTTCTATTCACTGGTCTTCAGGTACCTCAACGCAGTGAAGCAAGGAACTGCAAGGAGGAATCTCCGTCTGCTAGCTCAGATGATAAACAGCGGGATCAGCAAAAATCATGAGTTGAGCGTAGACGAGATATCCGCCCTAGCTGACACGGCAGCAAGTTTGAGTAGAGAAGAAATTGCATTAATTGCTGCACTCTGGAGCTCTCATGCAAACCACGATTTCCCGCATTCAGAAGAAGATGGACTTGTGATGCAAAAAGCAACACTGGATGAACTGGTACCGAATATATTTGCATCAAATTCAGAAGTTTTCGCTACTGCCTCAATGCTTATGAGGACTGGGTTGGTAACAATGCCCTCTGTATGGGGTGGTAACCGCATAGACACCACAGAGAAGTTTTACCGCCTCATGAAAGTCTGCAACGTCGAGTCAGTCCTAGAGCAGTAGAAATGCTCTACTTCGCCTATGGCTCCAACATGTCCCGCGCCCAGATGCGTGAGCGCTGCCCTTCGCATGAGTGCCTGGGGTCTGCGGTTCTGAAGGATTACGCGCTGTGTTTCCCCCGAAGCTCGCCGGTGCGGCTCTGCGGTGTTGCCGGGATCATCGAAAGGCCCGGTGCCGAAGTTTGGGGCGTGGTCTACCGCATGCATGACGAGGACATCGCGGCGCTGGACAGGCGCGAGGGATATGATCCCTCGAAGCCTTTTCACGAGAACCGCTACAACAGACAGACCATCCGTGTGCTGATGGATGGCCGCTCGGTCGGGTGCCTCACCTATTTCGCGCGGCCTGAGCCGGGTGAGCACGTTCCGAGTGCTGAGTATCTCGGCACAATCATCGAGGGAGCGCGGGAGAATGGCCTGCCGCCGGAGTACCAGGCGGCGCTGAAGCGGATCGCCACTGACTAGGATCGGTCCCCTCACCGCCCCTCTCGGGATCGACCACCACTGCCCGTCATGCCAGCGAAAGCTGGCATCCCGCTTCCCCTCAGCGCGCGCGGAGGCAAAGCGGGACCCCAGCTTCCGCTGGGGTGACGGCAGATATGGGTCACTGAGGATAGGCTCATAACGGGCTTTGTAACGATTGTTTTCCTGTTTTAGGATTGCCCGGTAGGGACCCAGCCGGGGGCCTCTGAAAACCTGTCCATGCGCTCGCGGAGGGTTCTGGCGGCAATTGCCGTGGCCTTGGCAGAAAGCGACAGCGTCAAGGCGGCCCCCGCTTCTTCTGGAGCGGCGTCCAATCCGCCATTGCCACCGCCTCAGCGCAACCTTCATTGCCCTGGGGCATAAGGCACGTCGAACTCCGCCGCCTGCGCCGCGGCGGAGGTCCTGCCAGAGATCGAGATCGAGTTTCCCGAAGGATCTTTGGCATTGGCGTTCACATAACCCATGCCGTCGTGGAGTGGACCAAACACCAGTCCGCGCTCTTTCGCGGAATGCGCAAACGCCGAGACGTTGTCGACGTCGAAGTTCAGCTTGACCAGCACTTGTCCCTGCTTCTGGCCCTTGGTGGCAAGATGCAGACGAATGGCAGTGCCGGCACCAAGTGGTCGGAGATCGACGATGCGATCACCGGGCCGCTGAAAGGCGGCGTACCCAAAATGGCGGCTGTAGAAATCGACCATCTCCGGGATGCACCGCGTGTAGAGCGTAACGCCGGTGAAGATAGGCAACATGTTCGGAACTCCTGGGTGAGGGAAACAGGAGCGTGTCCGCGACTGATTTTTAAATCGAGGTATTTGTTTCAAATGCCGACATCTTGTCGGGAGCAGACTCAGGGAGCCCGCTCTTTCCTGAGCTTCGCCCAGTAGTCCAGCCGCCGCTTCACCTCGCGCTCGAAGCCGCGCTCCACCGGGTCGTAATAGCTCTCGCGGCCCATGCCGTCGGGAAAGTAGTTCTGGCCGGAAAAGGCATCCGGCTGGTCATGGTCATAGCGGTAGCCCGCGCCATATTCCTGTTGCTTCATCAGCTTGGTCGGCGCGTTGAGGATGATCTTGGGCGGCATCAGGGAGCCTGTTTGCCGGGCACGCTCGGTTGCGGCCTTGTAGGCGGTATAGAGGGCATTGGATTTTGGTGCGGTGGCCACATAGACGACCGCCTGCGCAATCGCCAATTCGCCTTCAGGGCTGCCCAGGAAATCATAAGTGTCCTTGGCGGCCAGCGCCTGTTGGAGGGCTTGGGGGTCTGCCAGACCCACATCCTCCACGGCCATCCGCACCACGCGGCGGACGATGAACAGCGGGTCCTCGCCCGCAACCAGCATGCGGGCCAGATAGTAAAGAGCCGCATCAGGGTCGGAGCCGCGGACCGACTTATGCAAAGCGGACACGAGGTTATAATGCCCGTCCGCCGCCTTGTCATAAAGCGGCATGCGCTTCTGCACGGTGCGGGCGAGCGTCTCCGTATCAAGAGGTGCTCCGCCTTCCGGCACGGCGGCAAAGACCTCCTCCAGCATGTTCAGGAAATAGCGGCCGTCACCATCTGCCATGCCGGTCATTGCATCGCGCGCCTGTGCGTCCGCCGGCAGGGCGCGGCGTTCGAACATCTCCGCCCGGCGGATCAGCGCCTGCATGGCATCGGCATCAAGCCGGTTCAGCACCAGCACCTGCGCGCGGGAGAGCAAAGCGCCGTTCAGCTCGAAGGACGGATTCTCGGTGGTGGCGCCCACAAGAATAATGGTGCCGTCTTCCACATAGGGCAGAAACGAATCCTGCTGGGACTTGTTGAAGCGGTGAATCTCGTCGACGAACAACAGGGTTCCCCGCCCCTGCTCCCGCCTGATGCGTGCCTGTTCGAAGACCTTCTTCAGATCGGCAACGCCTGAGAAAATGGCCGAGATCTGCTCGAAGGCAAGCCCCGTCTCACCCGCCAGCAGCCGTGCGATCGTCGTCTTGCCCGTGCCGGGCGGCCCCCACAGGATGATGGACGGGATACGGCCTGCCGCCAGCATCCGCGTGATCACCCCATCGGGACCCACCAGATGGTCCTGCCCCACGACGTCGCCAAGCTTCTGCGGGCGCAGCCGGTCCGCCAGGGGGCGCGGTGCATCCTTTCCGAAGCCGGCGGCGTCGAAGAGGCTCGCCATCAGTTTCCGATGGCGATCTTCACGACGCGTCCGCCGCGGTTCAGCGCCAGGCGCCACAGGCTCTGTTCACCCGCCAGTGCCTTGCTGAGGGCGTCGACCGTCTCGATCTTCTCGCCATTCACTTCGAGGATGACGTCACCCCGCCGGAAGAAGCGCTGGGCCGGGCCGTCCTGCACCTTGGCCACGGCCACGCCCTTGCTGTTCGCTGGCAGCCCCAGCTCATCGGCAACGGCGGGGGAGAGATTGGCGACAACCGCGCCCGCCAGTGGGTTCGGCCCGTCAATGAGTGTATCATCGCGCTTCACCGTCTCGGGCGCGGCCACCATGGTGACCTGGGTTTCCTTATGGTCCCCCTTGCGCTGATATTCGACAATGGTCGTGGCGCCGATCGCTGTGGTCGCCACGCGATAGCCGAGTTCCTGGGCGTTCTCGATGGGGCGGCCTTCGATTGCGAGGATGATGTCCCCGCGCTTCAGCCCCGCTTTCGTCAGCGGGCTTTCCGGGTGCAGGCTGACGATCAGCGCACCTTCGGGCCTGGCCATGCCAAGCGAGGTGGCGATATCGGGCGTCACGTCCTGCAGTTCAGCGCCGATCCAGGGCCTGCGGATCAGGCCGCTGCCGCTCTCCGCGGTCGCCACCACCGTCCGCACCATATTGGTGGGAATCGCGAAGCCAATGCCGATCGAACCGCCGGAGCGGGAGAAGATTGCCGTGTTGATGCCGATCAGCTCACCCTTCATGTTGACGAGGGCGCCGCCGGAATTGCCGGGGTTGATGGCGGCATCGGTCTGGATGAAGAACTGATAATCCGTCACGCCCACTTGCGTGCGCGCCAAGGCGGAAACGATGCCGCTCGTCACCGTCTGGCCCACGCCGAACGGGTTGCCGATGGCCAGCACCAGGTCTCCCACTTCCAGCGCATCGGAATCGCCCAGCGTGATTGCGGGAAGCTTTTCGTCCGGCACCTCGATTTTGAGCACGGCCAAATCCGTGCGCTCATCCGTCAGCAGCACCTTGGCTTCGAACTCGCGCTTGTCGGCCAGCACAACCTTGATGTCGGTGCCGTTGGCCACCACGTGATTGTTGGTGACGATGAGGCCAGACGGGTCCACCACCACGCCGGAACCCAGCGAATTCAGCACGCGCTCCCGCGGGCGGCCGAAGGTGCCGTCATCTCCGAAGAAGCGCCGGAAGAACGGGTCGTCGAAGAAGCGGTTGCCCTGCTGCTGCGGCAATTGCCGCTGCGAATAGACGTTGACCACGGCCGGCGCCGTCGTCTTGACGATGGGTGCAAAAGACATCTGCACGGCGGCAGAGGACTCCGGCACGGCCTTCTCCTGCGCCGCGGCGAAGGGGCTCGCCAGAAACAGCAGAAGGGCGGACAGAACAGCAGGGTGAAAACGCATGTGACTCCTTATGGGGGCGCTTGTGCGCCCTATCTGCGATCAAGCTTTGTCGACAAAATGACCGAGGTTTCGATCCGGGTGATGCCGGGGATCTGCCCGATCTCATCAATCAGCCGGTCCATGGCCTCTGATGAGGCGGTCTTGACCTGGGCAATCAGGTCGAATTTGCCGCTTAAAGTATGGAGGGTCTCGATCTGCGGGAATTTCGCCAGCATGCGCCCCACCTCGATCTGGCGGCGCGGCTCCACCGAGAAGGTCACGAAGGCGCGCATGCCGCCCTGGTCCATCTCACGCGAGAGCCGGATCGAATAGGCGGCGATGACGCCGGTCTCCTCAAGCCGGCGCAGCCGGTCCTGAACGGTGGTGCGGGACAGCCCCAGCTTGCGGGCGAGCGAAGCCACGGGCTCCCGCGAATCGACCTTCAGCAGGGCAATCAGCTCCTCATCCTTGGTGGTGATGTTTGCCATCGGCGAAGTGGTGCCCGCTTTCGTCAGAATGACGACTCAACCGTCACAATTCAGCACAACGCCGTGTGTAATCCAACAGGCCGGAACGTTATCTCACGCCCTCGTCCCCACCTGACCCTGACGGAGATTCCAATGGCCCAGACCGCGCTGAACATTGTCGCCGCTCCCTTTTACGCCGATGCGCTGGCGGTTGCGCGGGTCATGCAGCCCGAGGAAGCTGTGTTCTGCTTCAGCGCGGAGCGGCTGCGGGCCAGGCTGGCGGTGTTCACCCAGGGCTTCCCCGGCACGGTGAGCTTCGCGGTCAAATCCAATCCGTCGCGGGAGGTCGTCACCGCTCTGTCGGAGGCGGGCCTCACCCATTGGGATGTGGCGTCCGTCCAGGAAATGGCGCTGGTGCATTCGATCCAGCCGCAGGCGCATTTTCATTATCACAACCCGGTCAAGTCCCGCCGCGAGATCCACAATGCCTACTCCAAGTTCGGCTGCCGCCGCTTCGCCGTCGATGCGCGCGAGGAAGTGGCCAAGATCGCGGAGATCGTGGGGGAGGATCGCTCGGTCGAACTTGCGGTGCGCTTCGTGCTGCCGCGGGACCGCGCCTCATCCGCGCATGATTTCTCGACCAAGTTCGGCGCGCCGGAGCACATCGCCATCGAACTCCTGCAGGACATCAGCCGCCGCGGCTTCGTGCCGGTGATGACCTTCCATCCGGGCTCCCAGTCCCGCGATCCCGCCGTCTATGTCCGCCACATCGAAGCCGCGCACCGCATTGCCAAGGCGGCGGGCGTTCACATCGGCAAGCTCAATGTCGGCGGCGGCTTTCCGGCGAGCTATCCCTTGAGCAAGCCCGCGCCGCTTGACACCTATTTCACCGCCATCGCCGAGGCGGCGACGCGCTATTTCGGCAAGGGCACGGAGCCTGAACTCGAGTGCGAGCCCGGCCGCGGCCTCGTCGCCAACTGCATGTCGCTGCTCACCCGCATCAAGCTCGTGTGCTCGGACGGGGACGACATCTTCCTGAACGACGGCATCTATGGCGGCCTCATGGAATTCATGCAGGTGCCGGAACTGCAGCCCCCCTTCCGCGTGATCCGTGACGGCAAGCTCGTGGATGGCCCCACCAAGCCCTGGAAAGTCTTCGGCCCCACCTGTGACCCGCTCGACGTGCTGCCCGCCAAGCTGGACCTGCCCATGGTCTTGAAGGACGAGGACTACGTCGAATTCGGCACGCTGGGCGCCTACGGCATCGCCACCTCCACCATGTTCAACGGCTATGGCGACCATGCGGTGGTGCCGGTGGGGGATGTGTTTAACGGATGACTATATTGTGAAAACAATTTTATATCAATTTCACCGGTATTTCTGATTGGCACCTCGCTCTCCCTATCTTCACATATCTCTCAACCAGAGATATTGATATCAGGGATGGGGTCGTCATGCGTTTCAGCAGAGCGTCGTTGAGCGCGGGTGTCAGGGCCCTGTCCTCTATCGCCATTGTGGCCCTGCTCGCATCCGGCGTGTCGGCGCAACAGGTATCGCCCCAATTCCCAAATATCACCCCACGAAGCGGCCTCTCTTCCGGCAATTGGAACATGAGAGATATGGGATATCCCGGAGAAGCAGTCATTCGGCAGTTCAGCCGGGGAGAGTTGCCCAATTCCGTCAATCAGCCGGATAGTTTCGCCATAATCCAGCGCAACGGCCTGCATCTGCCGGGGCACCTTCGCCTCACTGCAGCAGCTTGTTCCGCACTGCTATCGCCACGGCCTGCGTCTTGGTTCTGGCCCGCAGCTTTGACATCGCGCGCGCGGCGTAGAGGTTGACGGCGCTTTCACTCACCTTGAGCAACCTTGCCGTCTGCCCTGCTGTCATGCCTTCGGCCGCCCATTGCAGGACTTCGCGTTCGCGCGGGCTTAAGTCGAAGGCGGTGCTTGGTGCGGGCGCCCCCAGCAGGCGCTTCATGCGCTGATGGTAGTAGTGGCCGAAGAGATGCGCCTCATTGGCCATTTCACGCCGGAGCTGCCCCCATTGCACGGAATCGCAGTCAAAATTGATCGAGAACAGCGCATCTCCCAGACCAGTATCCCGGATCGGAATGGAAATGCCATGCCGGCCGATGCCGAAGCGTTCGGCAAGCTGGTGAATGTGTTCCACGGTCTGATCACCGGCGCGGGCTTCCTCCCAGTCCAGCGGCAGGAGACGGGTGAAAGACAGTTGAAAGGCCCGGTCCCGCAGAGGCGAGAAATCCCGCATGTAAATTGCGGTGTAGGTCTGATCATAGGTGGAATACCAGGTCATCCTGTCCGGCACGGCACTCGATGAACCCAGGAACCAGTAGGACAGGTTGAGCACCCCCAAACGGTCCCTCGCCGTGCGGAGGAAGGAGGCGCATTCCGCCTCGTCTGCAAACGGCTCCTGCACCGCATTGAAGACATCGAAGCGGTTCGCCATGGAGAGTGCTACCAGCATGTTGTATCCTGTGCCTGGGCGCTTCCGCCGGGGAATACCGACTCAGCTTAAACGGGAATTCCCATCCTGAAACCGTTATAGCGGCAATTGTGGCAAAGAAAAAGGGCAGCGTCCCAGCTGCCCTTAGATAAAGTTCTTTATGTTAATGATCAGGCAGCCGCTTCGGCGCTCTCATCCTGCGCCTGCACGGGACCTGAATCCTGGCCGCGTGCGTTCACGTCACGGTCCACAAACTCGATCACGGCCATCGGGGCCTGATCACCATAGCGGAAACCGGCCTTCATGATGCGAAGGTAGCCGCCACTGCGGCCCGCATAGCGCGCGGCCAGCACGTCAAACAGCTTCTTCAGCTGCGTCTCGTCGCGCAGCGTCGACATCGCCTGGCGGCGGGCGTGGAGGCCCCCCTGCTTGCCAAGCGTGATCAGCTTTTCGACGACCGGGCGAAGGTCCTTCGCCTTGGGCAGCGTCGTCACGATCTGCTCATGCTTGATCAATGCCGCAGCCATATTGGCGAACATCGCCTGGCGATGCTCCGCCGTGCGGTTGAACCGGCGGCCCCTGAAACCATGACGCATAACCGTTCTCCTTCAATTCCGGCACGCCACACAAGGGCGCGCCGTTCTGGTTCTCAATAATGTTGTTCGTATTTCTTGGCGAGTTCTTCGATGTTCTCGGGCGGCCAGTTCGGCACTTCCATGCCGAGATGGAGACCCATCTGGGCGAGAACTTCCTTGATCTCGTTCAGCGACTTGCGGCCGAAGTTCGGGGTACGGAGCATCTCCGCCTCGGTCTTCTGGATCAGGTCGCCGATGTAGACGATGTTGTCGTTCTTCAGGCAGTTGGCGGAGCGCACGGACAGCTCCAGCTCGTCCACCTTCTTCAACAGCGCTGCGTTGAACTCCAGTTCGGGGCGGCTCTCCTCGATGATGGCCTTGGAGGGCTCCGAGAAGTTGATGAACACGGAAAGCTGGTCCTGCAGAATGCGCGCGGCATAGGCCACCGAATCCTCAGGGCTCACCGAGCCATCGGTCTCGACATTCATGATCAGCTTATCATAATCGAGGATCTGGCCCTCGCGGGTGTTCTCGATCTTGAAGGACACGCGCTTCACCGGGCTGTAGATGGAATCAACCGGGATCAGCCCGATCGGCGCATCTTCCGGGCGGTTACGCTCGGCAGCGACATAGCCCTTGCCCGTGGCAACCGTGAACTCGACGCGGATTTCCGCACCTTCGTCCAGCGTGCAGATCACATGCTCGGGGTTGAGGATCTGGATATCGCCCGTCGTCTGAATGTCACCGGCGCGGACGACACCCGGGCCGTCCTTGCGGAGCATCAGGCGCTTCGGGCCTTCGCCCTGCATGCCGATGGCGATTTCCTTGATGTTCAGGATCATGTCCGTCACATCCTCACGCACGCCGGCGATCGAGGAGAATTCATGCAGAACGCCGTCAATATGGACGGAGGTGACGGCAGCGCCCTGAAGTGAAGACAGCAGAATGCGGCGCAGCGCATTGCCGAGCGTGGTGCCGAAACCGCGCTCCAGCGGTTCGGCCACGAAAGTGGCGACGCGGCGGCGGTCACGGCCCGGCTGGACCTCGAGCTTCGACGGACGGATCAGTTCCTGCCAGTTCTTCTGGTTGACTTGCATCGTTATGTGCTTCCTGTCGAAAATCCGGCTCCCCTCAGCAGGGAGCCCAAGTTTTCACAAAGATACGAATGAACCGCCCGGAAATTGCCGGACGGTGCGGGGCCTTGAGCGTCAGACGCGGCGGCGCTTCGGCGGACGGCAGCCGTTGTGCGGGATCGGGGTCACGTCACGGATGGAGGTCACCTGCAGGCCGCAGGCCTGGAGCGCGCGGAGTGCGGACTCGCGGCCGGCACCCGGGCCCGACACTTCCACCTCAACGGTGCGCATGCCGTGTTCCATGGCAGCGCGGCCGACCTGTTCGGCGGCGACCTGAGCGGCGTAGGGCGTCGACTTCCTGGAGCCCTTGAAGCCCAGCTTGCCGGACGAGGCCCAGACGATGGCGTTGCCCTGAACGTCGGTGATGGTGATCATCGTGTTGTTGAACGACGAATTCACGTGAACGACGCCGGAGGAGATGTTCTTGCGCTCTTTGCGGCGCGGACGTTGAGCTTCCTTAGCCATGTTCTTTCAGCCTTTACTTCTTCTTGCCGGCAATCGCCTTGGCGGGACCCTTGCGGGTGCGGGCGTTGGTGTGGGTGCGCTGGCCGCGCACGGGCAGGCCCTTGCGGTGCCGCAGGCCGCGGTAGCAGCCAAGGTCCACGAGACGCTTGATGTTGATCGACACTTCACGGCGAAGGTCACCCTCCACCACATAGTCGCGGTCGATGACTTCGCGGATCGCCAGAACTTCGGCATCCGAAAGCTCATTGACGCGCTTGGCCTGATCGATCTTGGTTTTCTCACAGATCTCGACCGCATTCACGGGGCCGATTCCAAAGATGTAGCGCAGCGAAATCGCCACGGGCTTGTTGGTCGGAATGTTGACGCCTGCAATACGGGCCACGCCTGATCTCCTAATCACTTCAACGGCTTAAGCCGCCGATTTCGTATATGTTTCCAGCTTCGACCGGCCGTCTGCAAAGGCATAAGGCCGTACCCCAAGGGGTATTCCCCCTGAAGTCAGCCTGTCTTCGACCGCGATTGGCGCTGTATCTAGATGGGAATCGCTCTCGCGTCAACCTCCAGAACAGCGCTATTTCGGATCTCAAACGCCCTTCAGCACGCCCTCGATCTGGCGGGTCACTTGCGTGATGTCCGCCATTCCGTCGATCGTCTTCAGCGTCCCGCGCCCGCCATAATACTGCACCAGCGGCGCGGTCTGCTTATTGTAGACAGCGAGGCGGTCACGGACCGTCTTCTCGTTGTCATCGGCCCTGCGCGTGAACTGGGTTCCCCCGCACACATCGCAGATGCCTTGAACTTTCGGTTGCTCAAACCGGTCATGATAGCCCTTGCCACAGCTGGCGCAGGTGTAACGGCCGGTGATGCGCTCAACCAGCGCCTCATCGTCAACCTTCATTTCGATCACGGCGTCGAGCTTCAGGCCCTTGCCGCCCAGCATCTCATCCAGCGCCTCGGCCTGGGCCGTGTTGCGCGGGAATCCATCCAGAATGAAGCCCTTCTTGACGTCGGGCAGGTCAAGCCGGTCAGCGATGATGCCAACCACCACAGCATCGGGGACGAGTTCGCCCCGGTCCATGATTTCCTTGGCCTTGCGGCCCGTCTCGGTTCCGGCGGCAACGGCAGCCCGCAGCATGTCGCCCGTGGAGAGCTGCTTCATGCCATGGGCGTCTTCAATAAGCTTCGCCTGCGTACCCTTGCCGGCCCCCGGGGGCCCGAGAAGTATGATGTTCACCGCTTGGAGCCTCTGAGCTTGGACTTCCGGATCAGGCCCTCATATTGCTGGGCCAGCAGATGTCCTTGCACCTGAGCAACAGTATCCATGGTAACGCTCACGACGATCAGCAGCGAGGTGCCGCCGAAATAGAAGGGAACGCCCGTGTAGTTGATCAGGAACTCAGGCAACAAGCACACCGCCACCAGATAAAGCGCACCGATCATGGTAATGCGAGTCAGCACATAGTCGATGTAGTCCGCCGTGCGGTCACCCGGGCGGATGCCGGGAATGAAGCCGCCGTACTTCTTCAGATTGTCCGCCGTCTCCTTCGGATTGAACATGATGGAGGTGTAGAAGAAGGCGAAGAACACGATCAGAGCTGCATACATCACCATGAACAACGGCTGGCCGTGGCCCAGGAGGGCCGTGGCTGTGTTCAGCCATTCAGGGCCCTGCCCCTTGGTGAAATTGGCAACGGTGATGGGCAGCAGCAGAAGCGAAGACGCGAAGATCGGCGGGATCACGCCTGACGTGTTCAGCTTCAGCGGCATGTGCGAGCTTTCGCCCTGGAACATCTTGTTGCCCACCTGGCGCTTCGGATACTGGATCAGAAGGCGGCGCTGGGCACGCTCCATCAGCACGATGAAGGCGATGACGGCAAACGCCATCACGATGATGCCGAGGATCACGAAGGTCGAAACCTGGCCGGTCCGGCCCAGTTCGAGAAGCCCCGCAATACCGCTCGGCAGATTGGCGACGATGCCGGCGAAGATGATGAGCGAGATGCCGTTGCCGATGCCGCGCGAGGTGATCTGCTCACCCAGCCACATCAGGAACACCGTGCCGCCCGTCAGCGTGATGACCGTGGAAAGGCGGAAGAACATGCCGGGATCGACGACGAGGCCGCCCTGCCCTTCAAGTCCCACAGCAATGCCATAGGACTGGAGTGCGGCCAGAAGCACAGTGCCGTAGCGGGTATATTGGTTGATCTTCTTTCGGCCCTGCTCGCCTTCCTTCTTGAGCTGTTCAAGATGGGGTGAGACCGACGTCATCAGCTGAATGATGATCGAGGCCGAAATATAGGGCATGATGTTGAGGGCGAAGATCGCCATGCGGCCAAGTGCGCCGCCGGCCAGATTGTTCACCCAGCCCAGGATACCGTTGGAATTCTGTGCAGCGAATTTCGCCAGCTGGACCGCGTCAACGCCGGGGATCGGGATGTAGCTGCCAAGACGATAGACAATCAGCGCGCCGAGCGTGAACCAGATGCGCTTCTTCAGATCTTCCGACTTGGCGAGCGCGCCGAAGTTCAGGTTTGCGGCAAGTTGTTCAGCGGCTGATGCCATAGTCTCGTCCTCGCACAGCGGTCAGGGCCCCGTATGTGGGGCCCCGTTCCGGTGCCTGCAAGCTTACTTCGCGTCCGGTGCCGGCTTGTCAGCCGGCTTCAGCATCTTGACCGAGCCGCCCGCTTTCTCGACGGCAGCCACGGCGCCGGCCGTTGCGTGATAGACCTCGAATGCGACCTTGGACCTGAGCTCGCCCTTGCCGAGCAGGCGAACGCCGCCCAGCGGAGCGGAGATCACGCCAGCAGCGAGCAGAGCAGCGGCCGTCACCGGCTGGCCGGCATCGAGCTTCTTGGCATCGATCGCCGTCTGCACGCGGGACAGATTCACTTCGTTGTAGTCCACCTGGTTCGGCTTGTTGAAGCCGCGCTTGGGCAGACGGCGGTAGATGGGCATCTGGCCGCCTTCGAAGCCGGCCTTCGCACCACCCTTGCGGGCCGTCTGGCCCTTGCCGCCGCGGCCCGCGGTCTTGCCGAGGCCGGAACCGATGCCGCGGCCCACACGCTTCTTGGCGTGGCGGGAACCGGGATTATCGGCAATTTCATTGAGCTTCATGGGAGCTAATCCTTATTCCACGACGCGCACGAGGTGCGCGACCTTGGCGATCATGCCGCGAACCGCAGGCGTGTCCTGCAGGGTCGAGGTCTTGTTCATCTTGTTCAGGCCGAGACCGATCAGGGTTGCGCGCTGCTCGCCGGGACGGCGCTGCGGGCTCGCAACCTGCTTGATGGTGACCGTCTTCTGGGCATTCGCCATGATCGGTTTCCTCTCTTACTCGGCGACGGCTGCGGCGGAACCACCGCGGCGGCTCATCACCTCAGACACCTTCTTGCCGCGGCGGGAAGCGACGGCACGCGGGCTCGTCTGCTTCTTCAGCGCGTCGAAGGTGGCGCGAACCATGTTGTAGGGATTGGAAGAGCCCTTGGACTTCGCAACGACGTCCTGCATGCCCACCGACTCGAAGACGGCGCGCATCGGGCCGCCCGCGATGATGCCGGTGCCGGGAGGAGCGGTGCGCAGCGTCACCTTGCCCGCACCCCAGCGGCCGTCGATGTCATGATGCAGCGTGCGGCCTTCGCGCAGCGGCACACGGATCAGGCCACGCTTGGCCGACTCGGTAGCCTTGCGCACGGCTTCCGGCACTTCGCGTGCCTTGCCGTGGCCGAAGCCGACGCGGCCCTTCTGGTCACCAACGACGACGAGAGCTGCAAAGCCGAAGCGCTTGCCGCCCTTCACCACCTTGGCGACGCGGTTGATGTGGACCAGCTTGTCGATGAACTCGCTGTCCCGGTCTTCACGGTTGTCACGGTCCTTGCGGTCACCGCGCTCCGAACGTTCCTTAGCCATATTGCTTTCCGCCTATCTTTCGCCGGAGATTAGAAGTTGAGGCCGCCCTCGCGGGCAGCGTCTGCGAGCGCCTTGACGCGCCCGTGATAGAGGTAGCCGCCGCGATCAAACACGACGTCCTTGACGCCGGCCTTGATCGCCCGCTCGGCGATGAGCTTGCCGATCGCAGCCGCGGCATCCTTGTCGGCGCCGGTCTTGATCGTGCCCTTCACGTCCTTCTCGAGAGAGGACGCAGCGGCGACGGTCACACCCTTGGTGTCGTCGATGATCTGGGCGTAGATGTTCTTGGAAGAGCGGAACACTGACAGCCGGGGACGCAGTGCACCGCGCGCGGCGAGCGCCTTGCGGACGCGGGCCTTGCGGAGTGATTGAGATTTCGTAGCCATGGCCATCACCTGTTACTTCTTCTTGCCTTCCTTGCGGAAGATGTATTCGCCAGCATACTTCACGCCCTTGCCCTTATAGGGTTCGGGGCCGCGGAAGTCGCGGATCTCTGCCGCAACCTGGCCGACGCGCTGCTTGTCGATACCGCTGATCACGATTTCCGTGGGCTTCGGCGTCTTGATGTCAATGCCATCCGGAATCGGATAGTTGATGTCATGGCTGTAGCCAAGCGCCAGGTTCAGGGACTTGCCCTGAACGGCCGCGCGATAGCCCACGCCGGTGATTTCGAGGTTCTTCGTGTAGCCGTCCGTCACACCCTTGATCATGTTGGCGATCATGGTGCGGGACATGCCCCAGGCTGAACGAGCCAGCTTGGTCTTGTCCTTCGGGTCCACCTTGACGGCGCCCTCTTCCATCTTCGCGATCACCTGGTCGGTGAGCACGAACTTGAGTTCGCCCTTGGGGCCCTTGACCGCAACGTTGCTGCCAGCAAGGTTGACGGTGACGCCGGCGGGGACGGGAACTGGTTTCTTACCGATACGAGACATGTGACCGACCTCAGAATACGGTGCAGAGGACTTCGCCGCCCACGTTTTGTGCGCGTGCGTCGGCATCCGACATGACACCCTTCGGCGTCGACAATATGGAGATGCCGAGGCCGTTGAAGACGGTCGGCAGCGTCTGCACCGAAGCGTAGACGCGGCGGCCGGGCTTCGAAACCCTCTGCAGCTCGCGGATCACCGGGGCGCCATCGAAATACTTGAGTTCGACTTCGATCTCGGCCTTGTTGCTGCCCTGCTGCACCACGGCGAAGCCGCGGATGAAGCCTTCGCCCTGCAGCACGCTCAAAACGTTCTCGCGCAGCTTGGAGTGGGGGACGGCCACTTTGGACTTGCCCCTCTCCTGCGCATTGCGGATACGAGTCAGCATATCGCCGATCGGATCATTCACACTCATTCTTCTCTCCTGAAGTCCGTATCTGTTACCAGCTCGACTTGACCATGCCCGGGATCAGACCCAGGTTGGACATCTCGCGAAGCGCCAGACGCGACATCTTAAGTTTGCGATAGTAGGCACGCGGACGGCCCGTAACCTCGCAGCGGTTGCGGATCCTGTTCTTGGCGGAATTGCGCGGCATCTCGGCAAGCTTGAGCTGTGCCGCGAAGCGCTCTTCCATGGTGACCTCCTTGTTCTGGATGATCGCCTTGAGTTTCGCACGCTTGCCGGCATACTGCTTCACCAGTTTGCGGCGGCGGTTGTTCTTCTCTACCGAGCTCGTCTTAGCCATATGGGCTTTACCTCAGCTGATCTGTTTACGCCGCGGCCTTGCGGGCGGGCTTGCGGAAGGGGAAGTTGAAGGCGTCAATCAGCGCGCGGGCCTCGGCATCGGTGGTGGCCGAGGTGCAGATGATGACGTCCATGCCCCAGACTCGATCGATCTTGTCGTAGTCGATTTCCGGGAAAACGATGTGTTCCTTGATGCCAAAGGCATAGTTGCCGTTGCCATCGAAGCTGCGGTCGGTCAGGCCGCGGAAGTCGCGGACGCGCGGCAGGGCGATGTTGATGAGCCGGTCAAGGAACTCATACATGCGGACCTTGCGAAGCGTCACCTTGGCACCGATCGCCAGGTTCTCGCGAATCTTGAACTGCGCGATGGCGTTGCGGGCCTTGGTGATCACGACCTTCTGGCCGGCAATCCGTTCGAGCTCGCTCGCGGCAACCTGAACCAGCTTCGAGTCCTGGGTTGCTTCGCCAATGCCCATGTTCAGAACGATCTTGGTGATCTTCGGAACCTGCATGGCGTTTTCATAGCCGAACTGCTTGATGAGAGCGGGGCGGACAACCTCGTCATAGTGCTTGCGCAGGCGCGGCACATAATCAGCAGGCGTTGCCAGCGTGCCCGGAGCAGCCTTGGCGGCAGGAGCAGACTTTTCAGCCTTCTTCGCTTTCGCCACGGCACCCTTGGCTTCAGCCGCGGGCTTCTTCGCCGCGGGCTTCTTTGCCTCTTCCTTAGCCATCGATCACTTCTCCCGAGCGCTTGGCGACGCGCACCTTCTTGCCGTCACCCAGAGTCTTGTAGCCGATACGGGTCGGCTTGCCGTCCTTCGGGTCCCGCAGTGCCAGGTTCGACACGTGGATCGGGAGTTCCTTGGAGACGATGCCGCCTTCCTGCGAAGGCGTCTGCTTCTGGTGACGCTTGGCCACATTCACGCCGCGCACAACGGCGCGGTTTTCGGACGGGATGGTGCGAATGACTTCGCCCTGCTTTCCCTTGTCCTTGCCGGTCGTGACGACAACTCTGTCGCCCTTGCGGATCTTAAGCTTCGCCGACATCAAAGCACCTCCGGTGCAAGCGAAATGATCTTCATCTGGTTCTTGGCGCGCAGCTCTCTCGGCACGGGTCCGAAAATACGGGTCCCCACCGGTTCTCCTTGCGCATTGATGAGCACCGCGGCATTGCGGTCGAAGCGGATCACCGAGCCATCCGAGCGGCGGATGTCCTTGGCGGTGCGCACAACGATCGCCTTCATGACCGTGCCCTTCTTGACGCGGCCGCGCGGAATGGCTTCCTTGATCGACACCACGATGATGTCGCCGACGGAGGCATACTTGCGCTTGGAGCCGCCCAGCACCTTGATGCACTGGACACGGCGGGCGCCGGAATTGTCCGCCACATCGAGATTTGTTTCTTGCTGGATCATCTGATCACCCGTTCACTCATGGAAGCCCTGGGGGCTCCCTGTTCTCTTTAAGCCTGACCCGCCGCGACCTTCTCGACCAAGGCCCAACGCTTCTGCTTTGACAGCGGACGCGTCTCCTCGATACGGACGATGTCGCCGCTCTTGGCTTCGTTCTTCTCGTCATGGGCGTGGTACTTCTTCGAAAGACGAACCGTCTTCTTGAGCACCGGGTGACGCAGGCGGCGCTCGACGAGCACCACGATTGTCTTGTCGTTCTTGTCGCTCACCACGACGCCCTGCAGGATGCGCTTCGGCATATTCTATCTCCTACTTCGCGGCGGCCTGCTGCGACTGCACGGTCTTCAACCGTGCAATGTCGCGGCGGATCTGGCGGATGCGCGCGGTATTCTCAACTTGGCCCGTCGCCCTCTGGAAGCGCAGATTGAACTGCTCCTTCTTGAGCTTCAGAATTTCGTCCTTGACCTGGTCCTTGGTCATGACGCGGATGTCCTTGGCTTGCATGTCGGTCACCCCTCTTATTCGCCGAGGCGCGCAACAAAGCGCGTCTTGATCGGGAGCTTTGCAGCGGCCAGGCTCAGGGACTCTTCAGCCACTGCGCGCGGAACGCCGTCGATTTCGAACAGCACGCGGCCGGGCTTGACACGCGCCGCCCAGTATTCCGTCGACCCCTTGCCGGAGCCCATGCGGACTTCGGCCGGCTTCTTCGACACCGGAACATCCGGGAACACCCGGATCCAGATGCGGCCGGCGCGCTTCATGCCACGGGCGAGAGCGCGGCGGGCAGCCTCGATCTGGCGCGCGGTGAGGCGGTCGGGCTCCACGGCCTTGAGGCCGAAGGCGCCAAAGTCCAGCGTGTTGCAGCTGGTCGACTTGCCATGGATGCGGCCCTTGAAGGCCTTGCGGAACTTGGTACGCTTTGGTTGAAGCATTTTCGCTAATCCCTAATCCTCAAGCCGCGTCGCGATCGCGGCGGCCGCGGGACTGGCCGGCATCGGCCGGCTCATTCATGCGCTTGTCCTGCGCCATCGGATCATGCTCAAGGATTTCACCCTTGAAGATCCAGACCTTGACACCATTGGTGCCGTAGGTCGTGAAGGCGGTGGCCGTACCATAGTCCACGTCGGCGCGCAGCGTGTGAAGCGGCACGCGGCCTTCGCGGTACCATTCGGTACGGGCGATTTCGGCTCCGCCAAGGCGGCCCGAACAGGTGATCTTGATGCCCTCGGCACCCATGCGCTGGGCGGACTGGACGGCCCGCTTCATTGCACGGCGGAAGGCCACGCGGCGCTCGAGCTGCTGAGCGATGTTCTCGGCCACCAGCGTTGCATCCACTTCGGGCTTGCGCACTTCAACGATGTTGAGATGCACTTCGGAGCTCGTCATGTCCTGCACCTTGCGGCGCAGCTTTTCGATGTCCGCACCCTTCTTGCCGATGACCACACCCGGGCGTGCCGAGTAGATGGTGACGCGGCACTTGCGGTGCGGGCGCTCGATCAGGACCTTGGAAACACCGGCCTGCTTCAGCTCCTTCTTCAGATATTCGCGGATCGCGATATCTTCATGGAGAAGCTTGCCGTATTCGCGCGAATTGGCGAACCAGCGCGAATCCCAGGTGCGGTTGATACCGAGGCGAAGGCCAATCGGATTGACTTTCTGACCCATCAGGCGGCCTCCTTGCTCTCTTCACGCACTTCGCGGACGATGATCGTCAGTTCGCTGAAGAACTTCTCGATGCGGCCCACACGGCCACGGGCGTTGGGCATCCAGCGCTTCATGACCAGGTTCTTGCCGACCCAGGCCTGAGACACGACCAAATTGTTGATGTCGAGATCATGGTTGTTCTCGGCATTGGCGATGGCGGACTCGAGCGTCTTCTTGACGTCCTTGGCGATGCGGCGGCGCGAGAAGGTGAGATAGGCGAGCGCCTTTTCCACCTTCATGCCGCGGATCTCCGAGGCCACGTCATTCAGCTTGCGGGGCGAGATGCGGATCGACCGGGTCACGGCCTTCGCCTCATTCTCCGGCAGGCCGCGCGGGCGTGCTTTCTTGCTCATGGCTTACTTGCCTCCGGCTTTCTTGTCGCCGGCGGTGTGGCCATGGAAGGTCCGCGTGGGCGAGAACTCGCCCAGCTTGTGACCCACCATTTCCTCCGACACGAGGACAGGAATGAACTTGTTGCCGTTGTGGACCTGGAACGTCAGGCCCACGAACTGCGGCAGAATGGTCGAACGGCGGGACCAGGTCTTGATGGCCTGGGCGCGTCCACCGGTGCCGCGAGCGGCTTCCGCCTTCTTGAGGAGGTACCCGTCCACGAACGGGCCTTTCCATACAGAGCGTGTCACGGTCTACCTCTTACTGCGACTTCTTGCGGTCGTGGCGCGACCGCACGATGAATTTCTGGGTCCGCTTGTTGGAGCGGGTCTTGGTGCCCTTCGTCGGCTTGCCCCAGGGCGTTGCCCAGTGCTTACCGCCGTTGGTACGGCCGCCGTTCGGGTGATCGACCGGGTTCCGCGCGATGCCGCGGGAAATCGGGCGCTGGCCCTTCCAGCGGTTGCGGCCGGCCTTGCCGATCACTTCGTTCATGTGGTCGGGGTTGGACACCGCACCGACGCTCGCAATGCAGCTCGCGTCAACCATGCGGGTTTCGCCCGACTTCAGCTTCAGAAGCACATAGCCCTGATCGCGGCCCGCGACCATCGCATAGGTGCCGGCAGACCTGGCGAGCGTTCCGCCCTTGCCAGGCTTCGTTTCGATGTTGTGGACGATCGTGCCCACCGGCATGGCGCCGAGCGGCATCGCATTGCCGGGCTTCACGTCAACCGACTTGCCGGCAACAACCGAATCACCAACGGCCAGGCGCTGCGGCGCCAGGATGTAGGAGAGCTCGCCATCGGCATATTTGATGAGGGCGATGAAAGCCGTGCGGTTCGGATCGTATTCGATACGCTCCACCACGGCCGTGATGTCATGCTTGGTGCGGCGGAAGTCGACCAGGCGATAGGCCTTCTTGTGCCCGCCACCCTGCCCGCGCGTGGTGATGCGGCCCGAATTGCCGCGGCCACCATTCTTGCTCAGACCCTCGACGAGGGACTTGACGGGCTTGCCCTTCCACAGCTGGCTGCGGTCCACCTGAATAAGGTGGCGGCGGCCGGCGCTGGTTGGATTAAATGTTTTGAGTGCCATTGTCTTATCTCACCACTCAGAGGCCGGTCGTCACGTCGAGCCGCTGTCCCTCTTCGAGGGTAACATAGGCGCGCTTCACGTCGCTCAGAAGGGCCAGCTGGCCCTTGAAGCGGCGCTGTTTGCCCTTGCGGACCAGCGTATTGACGGCCTTCACCTTGACGCCAAACAGACCTTCGACGGCCTTCTTGATGTCGGGCTTCGTGGCGGTGCGCGCCACGTTGAAGACCACCGTGTTATGCTCGGAGACCAGCGTCGCCTTTTCGGTGATCGCGGGGCTCTTGATGATGTCGTAGTAGTGTTCCTTGCTCACTTGAACCGCGCCTCCAGCGCTTCGACGGCCGCCTTGGTGAGAACCAGCTTCTTGCGGCGCAGAATGTCGTAAACGTTGATACCCTGGATCGGCAGCACATCGATGTTCGGGATGCTGCGGGCGGCCTTGGCGAAGCTCTCATTCACGTTCGAGCCGTCAATGATCAGCGCATTGGCGAGACCGAGCTTCTCAAAAGCATTGAGCAGCGTCTTGGTCTTGCCGTCCGAGGCTGCGCTGTCCAGGATGACAAGCGACTGATCCTTGGCCTTGCTCGAAATGGCATGGCGAAGGCCCAGGGCGCGGATCTTCTTGTTCAGCGACGTCTCATGGCTGCGCGAGCGCGGGCCGAAGGCCTTGCCGCCGCCGACGAAGATGCCGGCCTTGCGCGAACCGTGGCGGGCACCGCCCGAACCCTTCTGGGGACCGAGCTTCTTGGTGGTGCGGGAAATTTCCCCACGCGACTTCGCCTGGTGCGTGCCCTGCTGGCGCTTGTTGAGCTGCCACTGGATCACGCGGTGGATCAGATCGGCGCGCGGCTCGAGCCCGAAGATGTGCTCGGCGAGTTCGATCTCACCGGCTGTCTTCGCCTCGATGGTGTGAATATCGGCTTTCATGTCCGTCAACCCTTACTCTGCTGCCGGAGCCGCGGCGGCTTCGGGAAGCTTGAAGGCGCCCGGCTTCGGCGCGCTGTCCGGAAGCTTGCGCTTCACGGCGTCGCGCACGGAAACCCATGCACCCTTGACGCCCGGCACCGAGCCCTTGACCATGATCAGGCCGCGGTCGGTATCGGTCTTGACGACGACGATGTTCTGCGTCGTCACGGTTTCAGCACCGAGGTGGCCAGGCATCTTCTTGTTCTTGAAGACCTTGCCCGGATCCTGGCGGTTGCCGGTGGAACCGATGGAACGGTGGCTCACCGACACGCCGTGCGTGGCGCGCAAGCCCCGGAAGTTCCAGCGCTTCATGCCGCCGGCGTAACCCTTACCCATGGAGGTCGCGGTCACGTCAACGAACTGGCCGGGCACGAAGTGCTCGACGGTGATTTCAGCACCAACCGGAATGACGTTGTCCGGAGACACACGGAACTCCTTGAGCTTCCGCTTCGGCTCGACCTTGGCCACGGCAAAGTGGCCGCGCTCGGCCTGTGTCAGCCGCTTGATCTTCGGAACGCCAGCACCAAGCTGCAGGGCAGTGTAACCGTCCTTGTCGCTCGTCTTCTGCGCGACGACCTGACAGTTATCGACCTTCAACACGGTCACGGGAACAACAACTCCCTCTTCCGTGTAGATGCGGGTCATGCCCAGCTTCTGTGCGATGAGACCAGAACGCATCGCTTCACTCCTTCAAAGCTCTAAGCTTAGAGCTTGATTTCAACATCGACACCGGCGGCCAGATCGAGCTTCATCAAAGCATCGACTGTCTGCGGGGTCGGATCGACGATATCGAGCAGGCGGCGGTGAGTCCGCATTTCGAACTGCTCACGGCTCTTCTTGTCGACGTGGGGCGAACGGTTCACGGTGAACCGTTCGATCCTGGTCGGCAGGGGCACCGGGCCCTTGACCTGCGCGCCCGTCCGCTTGGCCGTATTGACGATTTCGCGCGTCGACGAATCGAGGATGCGATGATCGAAAGCCTTGAGGCGGATGCGGATATTCTGACGTTGCATGTCTTTGTCCGCCCTTAGTCTGTAATCTTGGCGACGACGCCGGCGCCGACGGTACGGCCGCCTTCACGGATGGCGAAGCGGAGCTTCTCTTCCATGGCGATCGGCGTGATCAGTTCGACGTCGAACGAGATGTTGTCGCCCGGCATCACCATTTCGGTGCCTTCCGGCAGCGTCACCACGCCCGTCACGTCCGTCGTGCGGAAGTAGAACTGCGGGCGGTAGTTGCCGAAGAACGGCGTGTGACGGCCACCCTCTTCCTTGGTCAGGATATAGGCTTCCGCCTTGAACTTCTTGTGAGGCTTCACCGTGCCGGGCTTGCACAGCACCTGGCCGCGCTCAACGCCTTCACGATCAATACCACGCAGCAGCGCGCCAACATTGTCGCCAGCCTCACCTGAGTCCAGCAGCTTGCGGAACATCTCGATGCCGGTCACCGTCGTCTTCTGCGTGTCGCGGATGCCGATGATCTCGACTTCCTCGCCAACCTTCACAATGCCGCGCTCGATGCGCCCGGTCACAACCGTGCCACGGCCCGAGATCGAGAACACGTCTTCGATCGGCATCAGGAACGGCTGATCCTTCGGACGCTCCGGCTGCGGAATGTAGCTGTCAACCGCTTCCATCAGCTTCAGAACCGCATCGCGGCCAATCTCGGGGTTCTTGCCCTCGAGCGCGCACAGCGCCGAACCACGGATGATCGGAATGTCATCGCCCGGGAACTGGTAGGACGAAAGCAGCTCGCGCACCTCCATCTCGACGAGGTCCAGAAGCTCCGGATCGTCAACCATGTCCACCTTGTTCATGAACACCACCAGCGCCGGAACGCCAACCTGGCGGGCGAGCAGGATGTGCTCACGCGTCTGCGGCATCGGGCCGTCAGCAGCTGACACCACCAGAATGCCGCCGTCCATCTGGGCAGCACCGGTGATCATGTTCTTCACATAGTCGGCGTGACCGGGGCAGTCGACATGCGCATAGTGGCGCTTCGTCGTCTGATACTCGACGTGGGCCGTATTGATCGTAATACCGCGGGCGCGCTCTTCCGGCGCCTTGTCGATCTGGTCATACGCCGTGAACGTGGCGCCGCCCGTCTCGGCCAGAACCTTGGTGATCGCTGCCGTCAGCGACGTCTTGCCATGGTCAACGTGACCAATCGTGCCAATGTTGCAGTGCGGCTTGTCGCGGTTGAATTTCTCTTTGGCCATCGGATGTCTCCGTTCTCAGCTTAATTAGGCGTATTTCTTTTTGATTTCTTCGGCCACCTGGCCCGGAACCTGGGCATAGTGGTCGAACTGCATCGTGTAGGATGCGCGGCCCTGGCTCATGGAGCGCAGGTTGTTGATGTAGCCGAACATGTTGGCGAGCGGCACCAGCGCGTTGATGATGTTCGCGTTGCCGCGCATCGACGTGCCGACGATCTGGCCGCGGCGGGAGTTGAGGTCGCCGATGACCGAGCCCACGAATTCTTCAGGCGAGGTAACCTCGACCTTCATCATCGGCTCGAGCAGCACGGCGCCCGCATTCTCGAACGCCTCGCGCATCGCGGCGCGGGTGGCGATTTCGAAGGCGATCGCGGAGGAGTCGACTTCGTGGTAGGCGCCGTCAATCAGGGCAACCTTCAGGTCAACGACCGGGAAGCCGATCAGCGGACCAGAGGAGAGCACCGAATTCAGGCCCTTTTCGACGCCGGGAACATATTCCTTCGGCACCGAGCCACCAACAACGCGCGATTCGAAGGCATTGCCTGCGCCCGGCTCGTTCGGCTCGATTTCGAGGATGACGCGGGCGAACTGGCCCGTGCCGCCGGTCTGCTTCTTGTGGGTGTAATCCTTGGTCACCTTGCGGGTGATCGCCTCACGATAGGCAACCTGCGGGGCGCCGACCTGGACTTCAACCTTGTGGGTGCGCTTCAGAATGTCGACCTTGATGTCGAGGTGAAGTTCGCCCATGCCCTTGATGATGGTCTCGCCGGACTCTGAGTCCGTCGACACGCGGAAGGACGGATCTTCGGCTGCGAGCTTGTAGAGCGCCACGGCCATCTTTTCCTGGTCGCCCTTGGTCTTGGGCTCAACCTTCATTTCGATGACGGGGTCCGGGAACTCCATCTTCTCGAGGATGACGGGCTTTGCCGGGTCGCACAGCGTGTCACCCGTGCGGGTGTCCTTGAGGCCGACGAGAGCGACGATGTCGCCCGCATAGGCTTCGGCGATTTCCTCGCGGTTGTTGGCGTGCATGAGAACCATGCGGCCGACGCGCTCGGACTTTTCGCGGGTCGAGTTCAGAAGTGCCGTGCCCTTGTGCAGGACGCCAGAATAGATGCGGCAGAAGGTCAGGATGCCATACTGGTCATCCATGAGCTTGAAGGCGAGGAGCGACAAGGGTTCCGTGTCGGAAGACGGACGCGTGACCTCTTCGCCATTGCGCGGATCGATGCCCTTGATGGCCGGGCGGTCGAGTGGCGACGGCAGATAGTCGACGACGGCGTCGAGCAGCGGCTGAACGCCCTTGTTCTTGAAAGCCGAACCGCAGAGAACCGGGAAGAAGGCGCCGGTCAGAACGGCCTTGCGCAGCAGCTTCTTGATGGTGGGATTGTCGATTTCCTTGCCATTCAGATAATCGTCCATGGCCTGGTCGTCGAGTTCGGCGCAGGCTTCGATCATCTCGGCGCGGGCCTGCTCGGCCGCGGCCAGCAGATCAGCCGGAATATCTTCATCGTGGAACTTGGCGCCGAGGGCTTCGTCTTCCCAGACCACGGCCTTCATGCGGACGAGGTCGATGATGCCCTTGAAGTTGATTTCGGAGCCGATCGGCAGCTGGATCGGAACAGGGCGGGCGCCGAGGCGTTCCTTGATGTCCTTGATGCACTGCTCGAAGGACGCGCCGGTCTTGTCCATCTTGTTGCAGAAGACGATACGCGGAACAGAGTATTTGTCGCCCTGGCGCCAGACGGTCTCGGTCTGGGGCTCAACGCCCTGGTTCGAGTCGAGCACGCAGACGGCGCCGTCGAGCACACGCAGCGAACGCTCGACTTCAATGGTGAAGTCCACGTGGCCAGGCGTGTCGATGATGTTCATCCGGTGACCGTTCCAGAAAGCGGTCGTGGCGGCGGACGTGATGGTGATGCCGCGCTCCTGCTCCTGCTCCATGAAATCCATGGTCGCAGCGCCGTCGTGCACTTCGCCGATCTTGTGGCTCTTGCCGGTGTAATAGAGGATGCGCTCGGTGGTCGTCGTCTTGCCGGCATCAATGTGGGCCATGATGCCGAAGTTGCGATAGTCCTCGAGGGCGTGAACGCGGGCCATAGTCTTGGTGTCCTGTATCTCTTACCAGCGGTAGTGCGAGAAGGCGCGGTTGGCTTCGGCCATCTTGTGGGTGTCTTCGCGCTTCTTCACCGCGGTGCCGCGGTTCTGCGAAGCGTCGAGCAGTTCGCCCGAGAGGCGTTCCACCATGGTGGTTTCGTTGCGGTTGCGGGCCGCCGTGATGATCCAGCGGATGGCGAGAGCCTGGCGGCGCTCGGTGCGGACTTCGACGGGCACCTGATAGGTGGCGCCACCCACACGGCGGGAGCGCACTTCAATGGCCGGAGCCACGTTGTTCAAGGCATCATGGAAGACCTGAATGGGGTCTGCCTTGGCCTTGGCCTGGATCTTGTCGAAGGCACCGTAGACGATGCCCTCGGCAACCGACTTCTTGCCCTCATACATGAGGTTGTTCATGAACTTCGAGACGACGAGATCGCCGAACTTCGGATCCGGATTGATTTCACGCTTCTCGGCGCGATGACGACGCGACATATTCTGATCTCCCGATCTTACTTGGGACGCTTCGCGCCGTACTTCGAACGACGCTGGCGACGCTTGACGATGCCCTGCGTATCGAGAACGCCGCGGATGATGTGGTAGCGAACACCGGGAAGGTCCTTCACGCGGCCACCGCGGATCATGACCACCGAGTGTTCCTGAAGGTTATGACCTTCACCCGGAATGTAGCTCACGACTTCGAAGCCGTTGGTCAAACGGACCTTGGCCACCTTGCGAAGGGCCGAGTTCGGCTTCTTCGGCGTCGTGGTGTAAACGCGCGTGCAAACGCCGCGCTTTTGCGGGCAAGCCTGCATCGCCGGGACCTTGTTGCGATAGGTCGGTGCCTGGCGGGGCTTGCGAATGAGCTGGTTGATCGTCGGCATTGTGGCCTTGTCTCTACCTTCGAACCCGATTGCACATAACAAAAACACCAGCGCAATCCGGGCTCTTGGATCGCGCAGTGCTCAAAACCAGAGGACCATGGAGCCGGCAGGGCCCACAGGGTCTTGACCTTGAATGTTTCTTCTTCCGCTCCCTCGAAAGCGTTTCGATGCGCGGAGCACCGACTGCCTGCCGTTGGGAACGTGCGGGTATCTACGTTCGTGAGCGCGCGCTGTCAACCCCAAAAAGCGGCCTATTTGCCGGGCCTGCGGGCCGATTTCGGCGTTTCGCCGGGGTTTTTTGTGCACCGCACACAGGATTCGCAGCGATTCCCGGTCTGCGGGCAGCGGGTTGCCACAATGTATCCCTGTCTTGCCACATGGTTGCCCGGATCGGACCCGATTCTGCGTCCGGACGGCGATATTGGCACCCCCATTCAGGATGAAAGGAAGAATCGCATGGCATCCTCGCCCCTGAAAGTCTGGTGGCATGAACTCAACACCTGGGAGCCTGAGCAGGCCAGACACTTTTATCGTGTAACGCTCGGTTGGGATTTTGAGCCGACGACGTTGCCGGACGGCACGCGCTACTGGCTGGCCCACAAGGACGGCCGCGCCGTCGGTGGCATCTTCCAGCTGACGGAGCCGGACTTCGAGGGGATACCCTCCCACTGGATGACCTATCTGGCCGTGGAGGACATTGTGGATGCCCAGTCCAGGGCCGAGCTCGCGGGCGGAGAAATCATCCGGCCCGCCTTCCGGCTTCCGGGCGTGGGGCGGCTTTCGGTTGTGGGCGATACGGCCGGCGCCATCATCGGGCTGATCGAGCCTGAAGAGCCGCGCCCGCCTGTCCATTAGGTCGGGGCGCTCTGGCGCTAGGCGCATCGGCCGAAGCGGCGTTTTCTCCGTGGCGAACAGGATCGCCGCCGGTGCCCGACCTTACCCACCTTGCATTTGCCTCCGGGCTGGTTTTCCTGGCGGCGATCGTGCGAGGTTATTCGGGCTTCGGCTTTTCCCTGCTGGCGATCACCTCGCTCTCCCTCATCTTTCCGCCTGCCCGGATCATTCCCGCCATCTTCCTGCTGGAGATTGCGGCAAGCCTGCACCTGCTGCCGGCGATCTGGGGCCATGTTCACTGGCGCTCGATCGGCTTTCTGGCCGCCGGCACGCTGCTGGGCACGCCCCTGGGCGTCTATGCCCTGGCCAATGTGCCCCCCGCTCCGATGACCCTGGCGCTCGCCCTCTTCGTGCTGCTTGCCACGGGCCTCCTGTGGCGGGGATTTGCCCTGGCGCGCATGCCGAACGCCCCGGCCACGGTTGCGGTGGGTGCGGCTGCGGGACTGGCCAATGGTGCCTTCGGCATCGGCGGGCCGCCGGTGATCCTGTTCTATTTCGCCAGTCCCGCGGGCCATGCCGCAGGCCGCGCCTCGCTCATCGCCTATTTCCTGCTGACGGATCTGGCAGGCCTCGGCTTCCTCGCCCGCGAGGGGCTGGTGACGAGGGAATCGGGCCTCTTCGCAGCGGCCTTCCTGCCCGCACTTGCCGCGGGGGTGTGGCTGGGGGCGCGGATCTTCCGCACGGCGAACCCTGCCCGCTTCCGCCAGATCGTGCTGGCGATCCTCGCCATTCTGGCCCTGCTTACGGCCGGAAAGGCTGTGCTGGCATTTTAATGGGCGGACGTGACGGCCGTCACAGCAGGCCCGGGGCGGGCCCATTAGTCAGGGCCCACAACAAGAGATGAGGAACACCCCGATGACCGCCCTCCCGCTTTCCGCCCGCCTCGCCAGCAGCCTGGACACGCTCACCCGCCCCCTGCGCCGCCGCCGCGCCTATGCCCAGCTGAGCACACTCGACGACCGGATGCTGACCGACATCGGCCTCAACCGCGTCGACGTGGACGACATGCGCCGGATGTGGTGAGGGGCGGAGCGGCTTGAAAAGTATATCCCTCATGTATATACATTGTTCATGAGCCGCTCCACCGTTTTCAAGTCCAACAAGACGCAAGCCATCCGCCTGCCCAAGGCGGTGGCTTTGCCGGACCACGTCAAGAAGGTGGAGATTATCGCCAGGGGCAATGCCCGGGTGATCCTGCCTGCAGGCGGCAGCTGGGCGGACTTCTTCGCAGGCCCCCGGCTCGACGATGATTTCCTGAACGAGCGCAACCAGCCCCTGCCCCAGCGCCGCGACGACCCCTGATGCTGGCCTATCTGCTCGATACGGACATCTGCATCCACGCCCTCAAGAAACGCAGCGCCGCGCTGCTCGAAGCCTTCACCGCCCATGACGGCCGCATGGCCGTGTCGGACGTGACGCTCTTCGAACTCTATTATGGTGCGGAACGATACGAGGATCCCGCCGCCCGCATCGCCATTCTCGAGAGCTTCGCAGCCCGGCTGGACATCCTCCCCTTCGACACCCGCGCAGCCCTGCACGCCGGAAACATCCGCGCCACGCTCGAACGTCAGGGCCAGATGATCGGCGCCTATGACCTGATGATCGCCGCCATTGCCCGCTCACAGGGGCTGGTGCTGGCGACGGGAAATGTGCGGGAATTTGAGAGGGTGGAGGGGTTGCGGGTGGAGAGGTGGGGGTGAGAGTAGGCCTCCACTATAAATTACTTTGTAAACACCGTTAGCTTTCCGCAGCACATTGACTTCTTCGCATACATGAATTTAGTTCCGAAAATCTTTCGGCTCCCACTTCTTAGCTTCCGGAGCCGATTCAAATATCCAGCCCCTCCTCGCTCACAAACTCCGCGCGCTCACTTATGAAGTTGAACCGCTCCTCGGGCTTGTTTCCCATCAGCTGCTCGACCGTCTTTGCCGTTGCGGTGCGGGCGGCGTCTTCGAGCGTCACCCGGAGGAGGTGGCGCTTCCGCGGGTCCATGGTGGTTTCCTTCAGCTGCGCGGGGAGCATCTCGCCCAGGCCCTTGAAGCGGCTGACTTCGACCTTGCCGCGGCCGGACATTTCGGTGCGCAGCAGTTCCTGGCGGTGCTTTTCGTCCCGCGCGTAGGCGACCTTGGGGCCTTGGGCCAGCTTATAAAGCGGGGGCACGGCCAGATAGAGGTGGCCCTGGTCGATGAGGAGCGGCATCTGGCGGTAGAAGAAGGTCATCAGCAGGGATGCGATGTGGGCGCCGTCGACGTCGGCATCCGTCATGATGATGATCTTGTCATAGCGCAGGTCTTCCTCGCGGTAGGAGGAGCCCGTGCCGCAGCCAAGGGCCTGGATCAGGTCCGCCAGCTGCTGGTTCTGGTTCATCTTGTCCTTGGTGGCGGAGGCCACGTTCAGGATTTTGCCGCGTAAAGGGAGAACGGCCTGGGTCTCGCGGTTGCGCGCCTGCTTGGCGGAGCCGCCGGCCGAGTCACCTTCGACGATGAAGATTTCGGAGCCATCCTTCTGCGTGGCGGAGCAATCCGCCAGCTTGCCGGGGAGCCTGAGTTTCCTGACGGCGGTCTTGCGGGAGACGTCCTTCTCCTGGCGCCGCCGGATGCGGTCCTCGGCGTGTTCGATGATGAAGTTGAGCAGCTTGTCCGCCTGGGCCGGGTGGCCCGTCAGCCAATGGTCGAAATGATCGCGCACGGCATTCTCGACAATGCGCATGGCCTCGACGGTTGCCAGCTTGTCCTTGGTCTGGCCCTGGAACTCCGGCTCCCGGATGAAGACGGAGAGCAGTGCGCCGGAGGAGACCATCACGTCATCCGCGGTGATAACGGCGGCGCGCTTGTTCTGCGTCATGTCCGCATAGGTGCGGATCGATTTGGTGAGCGCGGTGCGGAGCCCCTGCTCATGGGTGCCGCCTTCGGGCGTGGGGATGGTGTTGCAATAGGACGAGGAGAAGCCGTCATCGCCGCCGAACCAGGCAACTGCCCATTCGACCGTGCCGTGGCCCCCTTCCTTTTCCACCCGGCCTGCGAAAATTTCATCCGCCACCCGGGTCTTGCCGTCCAGCCGCTCGGCCAGGAAGTCCTTGAGGCCGCCGGGGAAGTGGAGCACGGCCTTGTCGGGCGTCTCCTTGTCCTTGATGAGGGACGGGTCGCAGGACCAGCGGATCTCAACGCCGCCGAAGAGATAGGATTTGGAGCGCGACATCCGGTAGAGGCGCGCGGCCGAGAAGACGGTGTTGCCCTTGCCGAAGATTTGCTCATCCGGATGGAAGGAAACCTTGGTGCCGCGGCGGCCCGAAACCTTGCCGAGGTTCTGGATCGGCCCCACCGGCTTGCCGCGCCGGAATTCCTGGCGGTAGAGCTGCTGGCCGCGCGCGACTTCCACCACCACATGGTCCGACAGCGCATTCACCACCGAGACGCCGACGCCGTGGAGGCCGCCCGAGGTTTCATAGGCGCCGGAATCGAACTTGCCGCCCGAATGCAGCGTGGTCATGATGACTTCGAGGGCGGACTTATCCTTGAACTTGGGGTGCGGGTCGATCGGGATGCCGCGGCCATTGTCCGTGACGGAGAGGTAGCCGTCCGCTGCGTAATGAACGTCAATCCAGGTGGCGTGGCCCGCCACGGCTTCGTCCATCGCGTTGTCGAGGACTTCGGCAAAGAGATGGTGCAGCGCCTTCTCATCCGTGCCGCCGATATACATGCCGGGGCGGCGGCGGACGGGTTCCAACCCTTCCAAAACCTCGATATCAGCGGCGGTATAGCTCTCCTCACCGCGTGATTTGGCCGGGCCTTTGCTGGGCTGGGGCTTCGCTGCAGCGGGGAGTTCATCAAAGAGAGAGGCGGATTTGGCGGGCTTGGCCATTCTTGTTCCCGAATCGTTTCAAGCGCTCACTATCGCCCCCGGGGGGTGGCTTGCAACACTTGACTTCGAAGGCCCGGAAAGGGCCTTCTCCCGCTTGATGTCCGAACCCGTCGTCATTGCCAACCGGCCCCATCTCGCCAGGCTGCTGCTTCTGTTCTGGTTGGCGGAAGTGGCCGTTGGGCTGCTGTTCGCGGCCGGGGGACTGCGCCTCTTCGGCCCGTCGGAGAATGGCGGGGCCGCGGTGCTCATCCTCATGGGGCTGGTGCTGACGGCTGCAGGCGTGGTGATGGCGGGCCTGTGCTGGCGCATCGCCAGGCTCCGCGGCGCAGCAATCGAGATGACGGCGGAAGGGCTGCTCGACCGGAGGCTCAGTGAGCGGCGGCTCCCCTGGGCGGCGATCCGCTGGAAGGTGATGTTCAACGGACGCTCCTATGCGGTGCAGTTCGACCTTTCGGAGCCCGTCCGGAGCGAGGCTGCAATCTGCTGGCCGCAGCGGGCGCTCGGCCTGTTCAGCCGCATGCTGCGCCACCCTGAGTTCACACTCTCCACGCTTGGCACCGGCATCTCTGCCCATGAGCTTGGCAAAAGGCTTGAGCGATTTTCCTCTGCATCTTCCTGAACATTTGCGATTTCAACATGGTTTGTCACCGCCAGATTGCTTGACATCGATTGCAGAGGAGAGTTTCCTCCCATCAAACAAAGTTGCCTCGCAGCAAACGACTCAATGGGATTGGCCCGGCTCGCTGTGGGGATAAACAGCCGGACAATGGGAGAAGACGCATGGCAGACCTCAAGCAACGCATTGAGGCGATGTACCGACGCGATGTGCTGGTCGCATACGCGTTTGTCATAGGCCTCTGGCTCGCGATTATCTTCGTGATGATCGCCACGTGGAACATCGCGCCCGAAGGACCCTGGCGCACCATCCTGTTAATCGGCGGCGCTGCCGTCCTCCTGTTCAACACCGCCTCCATGAGCGCGATGGTGAAGCACTACAAGGAAGACAAGGACTTCATCTACGGCCTCGACCTCAAGCATCTCGACGAGATGCGCGGCAAGCGGCACTGAGGGAGAGCGCAAATGGCAAAATACACTCCCCCCCGCCAGAGCAAGATCGGGCAGATCATCGACGTGCTCGTTCTTCTCATCCTCACCGTCGGCGCACTCTACATTCCCTTGTGGATGGGGCTGGCCGGCGGCGCCAAGGTGCCCGCGGCCTTCAACCCCGATGCAACCTGGGAATCCCTCGGACAGAACCCTGCCATGGTGAAGCAATGGGAGGCACTCGGCCAGTACAATGCCGTTGTCGCCGACCCCAAGGACGAAGCCCTGCAGGCGATGATCACCTCACGCTACGACTACTGGGCATTTTCCACCTGGGAACTGATCCTGATGATCGTGGTGGTGCTTGGTTACTTCATCATTGTGGTCCGGCTTTCCGGCAAGGAATACAAGGAAGTGATCGCTGAAAAATTCGGCGACGGGCGTTGAGGGCGGGCACATGGATATCTGGAATTACATGGAATACGCGGCCTGGATCCTCTCCGTGATCTTCGGCCTCTACATCATCGCCGACTGGTTCAGGATCGACACAACCTATTCGGAAGACGTTCTGACCTCGTCCCGAGAGGGCGAGCTCGAAGCGATGACCGAAAAGCACAAGCTCTGAGGACCGGACAATGGCAAATGCACAACAAACTGCCGGAGCACCGGTGGAAAAAATCAGCCTGCTGCGCGTTCTCGGCCCCGCCCATGTCTGGGCGCTGGGGGTCGGCATCGTGCTTGTGGGCGAATACATGGGCTGGAACTTCGGCGTGGGAAAGGGCGGTGCCTATGCCGCGCTGATCGCCTGCTGGTTCGCGGGCCTTCTCTATACCTGCGTCGCGATGATCGACTCCGAGGTGACCTCCACGGTCGCCGCGGCGGGTGGTCAGTACACGCAGGCCAAGCACATCATCGGCCCGCTGATGGCCTTCAACGTCGGGCTCTATCTCGTCTTCGCCTACACCATGCTGGAGGCGGGCAACGCCATCACCATCGGCTTCCTCGTCGATCAGGTGGCCAACATGTTCGGCCATAGCGGCATCGATCAGCGCCCCTTCATCGTGGTCTCGATCCTGTTCCTCGCCTGGCTGAACTATCGCGGCGTTCTCGCCACGCTGAACTTCAACCTGGTGATCACCGCGATCGCCTTCATCGCGATCCTCCTGCTGTTTGTGGGAACGGCCGTGCTGCCCAACTCGCCTCTCGACCATGCCGGATTGATGTCGGACCAGGCCGCATTGCCCTATGGCTGGATCGGCGTCGTCGCCGCCATGCACTTCGGCCTGTGGTATTATCTCGGCATCGAAGGCACGACACAGGCCGCGGAAGAAGTGCGCTCGCCTGCGCGCGCCCTTCCCTTCGGCACCATGGCCGGCATCATCACACTGCTGATCGCCGCGTCGCTGACATGGTATGTCTGCGCCGGGCTGATGCCGTGGGAGTATCTGGGCCAGGCTGGTGTTCCGCTGTTCGACGCGGGCCGCCTCTCAGGCTCCACCTTCCTTCTGGTGCTGCTTGGCATTGGCACGCTGTTCTCGACGCTTGCCTCGGCCAATGGCTGCATCAACGATGCATCGCGTGCCTGGTTCGCCATGGGCCGCGACCATTACCTGCCGCAGTGGTTCGGGGCCGTTCACCCGAAATACCGCACACCCTACCGTTCGATCATCTTCCTGGTGCCGATTGCGTTGATCTTCGCGCTGGGTGCACCGCTGGACCAGGTGATCACCTTCTCGATCCTGTCAGGCCTTCTCGAATATACCTTCATGCCGATCAATGTGATCATGTTCCGCAGGAAGTGGCCGCTCGACACGATCAAGCGGGGTTACGTGCATCCGTTCCACCCGGTCCCCGCGATTGTGCTGCTGACGCTCTGTGGCGTCACATATTTCGCGGTGTTCCTGGGTTACGGCACGCAGCTCATTGCCATGGTGGGCTTCTACATCGTGGTGTCGCTGTGGTTCCACTTCTGGCGCTACCGCTTCGTGAAGCGCGGCGACCAGTTCACCATGCCCTGGCCGCGCCCGCGCGGCTACTGACGGGGCAGACGCGAAACGCAACAGTGCTGGTCCGTCTCCCTCCGAGGCGGGCCAGTTTCATTGACCGGAACCAGAACGCAATTGTCCTTCGATCATTCCATGATGGCATTGCTGGCCGCACTCGCTGGCACTGCCTTCCTCTTCGTTCTGACGCGCCACCTGCGCGACGGCCGCTCCCGCATGGCCAAGCGGGCCGCCTTTCTTGACGAGGTGCAGACGCTGTTTTCGGATGGGTTGAAGAAGCTGAACCCGGACGGTTTCCCGCGCATCTCCGGCCGCTATCTGGGTCACACTTTCGATATTCAGGCGGTGCCGGATACGCTGAACATCAGAAAGCTGCCCACGCTGTGGCTGCTCGTCACCCTGCCCGAGCCGATGCCGGTGCGCGGAACCTTTGACCTGATGATGCGGCCCCGCGGGGTCGAGATGTTCTCGAAGCATGCGGAGCTCCCCGTTCAGATGGCGGCGGATTCAGGCTTCCCGCATGATTGCTCGATCCGCACCGATGCGCCGCGTGACCTGCCGCCGCGCGAGCTCCTGCTCAGGCACATAGGCATTCTGGAGGATGCGCGCGCCAAGGAACTGCTCATCTCGCCCAAGGGCCTGCGCATCGTCTGGCTGGCGGAAGAGGCAAACCGCGGGCGCTACCTGATCTTCCGTGACAGCGAGATGGGACTTGCCCCCTTCCCCGCCGCGGACTTGAAGCCGCTTCTTGATGACCTGATGGCGCTGCGAGCAGACCTTGTTGCAGACGCTCCGGAGAAGCTGACATGACCGAGATTCCCGCCGCGGACCGCAAGCCGCCCAATCCGCTGCTGATCCTCGCATCGGCAATCGTGCTGCCTGGGTCGGGCCAGGTGTTCAACCGCGAACCCTTCCGCGGGCTGATCTTCGTGTTTTTCATGCTGCTCCTCGGCGGCTTTACGCTGGTGACGGCGAAGCCCGATGTCTCCATCGTGGGCAAGCTTTCAGGTGGCATCTTCGTCTATGCGATCGCGGTCTATGACGCCTACAAGAGGGCGCGCATCCGCTATGAAACCTGGCGCTATGCCAAAGGCCGCGGCTGACCTGCTTCGCACCTGCACAAGAATTTTCTTTTGCAAGACGGGTCCACCCGCTATAGGCGCAATATATTCACACCAAAAACAGGAGTTCCGATGAAATGACCAACTGGCCCGTGCACGCCGCGTGGAATGGCCCCATCGTGATGATCGGCTTCGGCTCGATCGGCAGGGGAACACTGCCGCTGATCCTCCGCCACATCAAATGCGATCCAAAACAGATCACGGTCATCGATCCCGACGCGTCCAGGAGTCAGCTGGTTGAAAGCCAAGGCGCTTCGTTCATCGGCCAGGCGTTGACGCCCAAGAACTACCGGAAAATTCTGACGCCGCTGCTGACGGCAGGCGAGAGCCCCGCTTTCATCGTCAACTTGTCGGTCGATGTCGACAGCCTCGACATCATGCGCCTCGCCCGCGAGACGCATTCGCTCTACATCGACACGGTTATCGAGCCGTGGCCGGGCTTCTATTACAATTCCAAAGTCCCCCAAGGCGATCGCACCAACTATGCGCTGCGCGAGAAGCTGCTGGCGCTGAAGAAGGCGCTGGGCCCCGGCCCCACCGCCGTTTCCTGCTGCGGGGCGAACCCCGGCATGGTGTCCTGGTTCGTGAAGCAGGCACTGATGGATATTGCGGCTGCCACCAAGACCCAGGTGGCCGAGCCCAAGACGCGAGACGGCTGGGCCAAGCTCATGAAGCGCCTGGGCATCAAGGGCATCCATGTGGCTGAGCGAGACACGCAGCGCACCAAGAAGCCGAAGCCCTTCGGCACCTTCGTCAACACCTGGTCGGTTGAAGGCTTCATTTCCGAAGGGCTGCAGCCCGCGGAACTGGGCTGGGGAACGCATGAGAAAAAGCTGCCGCCCAAGGCCAAGCGCCACAAAACGGGAAGCGGAGCTGCGATCTATATCGAAACACCGGGTGCCGACACGCGTGTGCGCACCTGGACGCCGACGGAGGGCGCCCATTTCGGATACCTCGTCACCCATAATGAGGCGATCTCGATTGCGGACTACTACACGGTGCGGGATGGCCGGAAGGTCACTTACCGCCCGACGTGCCACTATGCTTATCACCCGTCCAATGATGCGGTTCTGTCCTGGCATGAGATGCTGGGCAATGGCGGCAAGCGCCTGAAGCACGCCTATGTGCTGGACGAAGACCAGATCGCCGACGGGCGTGACGAGCTGGGCGTGCTGCTCTATGGGCACAAGAAGAACGCCTATTGGTTTGGCTCGCAGCTCTCGATCGAAGAGGCCCGCACGCTTGCCCCCTACCAGAGCGCCACGGGCCTGCAAGTGACCTCCGCCGTGCTGGCGGGCATGATCTGGGCCATCGAGAACCCCCTCTCCGGCATCGTCGAAACGGACGAGATGGACTATCGCCGCTGCCTTGAACTCCAAACCCCCTATCTGGGCCCGGTGCGCGGCGTCTACACCAACTGGACCCCGCTCGACTCCGTCATCGAGCTCTTCGCCACCGATCTCGACCGCAAGGATCCCTGGCAGTTCCAGAACATATTGGTGAGGTAGGGCGATCATCCGCCCTCTCGCGTCAAAAACCCCACACCCTGTCCTCTCCCCCATTCGGGGGAGAGCGCGTGGTGGAGAGCAAGCCCCACAGCGCTTGAGGCCGTTGCCCGGATGCCATAGATAAAGGGCATGACAAAGCTCCGCCGCACCTTCCTTGCCGCCGCCGCCGTTTTTGCCTTCACATCGCTCGCCGTGGCGGAGCCGAAACCCGGGATCGCCATGCTGGGGGAGCCAGCGCTACCGGCGAATTTCAAGAACCTGCCCTATGTGAACCCGGATGCGCCGCAGGGCGGGCAGTTGCGGCAGGCGGTGACGGGCTCCTTCGACAGCGTCAACCCCTTCATCGTGAAGGGTTCCGCCGTGACGGGTGTGCGCACCTATGTGTTCGAGAGCCTGCTGGGGCGGAACGGGAACGAGCCCTTCTCGCTCTACGGCCTGCTGGCAGAGACGATTGACGTCTCCGATGACCGCCAGAGCTTCACCTTCAAGATCAGGCCCGAGGCAAAATTCTCGGACGGAACCCCGGTGACTGCGGCAGATGTGGTGTTCTCCATGGAGACGCTGCGGGACAAGGGCGTGCCAGGATTCAAGAACTCATATGCGAAGGTCACGAAGATTGAGACGCCGGACGACCACACCGTCACTTTTCATCAGGGGGAAAACGACCGAGAACTGCCTTTGATCATCGGACTTATGCCAATACTGTCGAAGAGCTTCTGGAAGGACAGGGATTTTGCCCAGACGACTTTAGATCCTCTTGTCGGCTCCGGGCCATATACGATGAGCGTCATTCGCCCGGGCGAAACGATGACTTACCTCAAGAATCCGGAGTATTGGGGCAAGGACTTAGCCATCAACAAGGGCTTGTGGAATTTTGACCAGGTCCGGTTCGACTATTACCGCGACGCAAATGCCGCCTTTGAAGCCTTTAAATCTGGGCTTGCTGATGTAAGAATCGAAACCGACCCTGTACGTTGGAACAAGGCCTATGATTTTCCGGCAGTAAAAGACGGCAAGATTACATTGGAGAAAATCAAGCGGCAGACACCCGCACCGGCCGCCGGATTCGTGTTCAATACAAGGCGCGAGCTGTTCGCCGATCCGCGTGTGCGTGAAGCCCTTACTCTAGCGTTTGATTTTGAATGGGCCAATTCGAATTTATTCTCCAATTCCTATCACCGCACTTACGGCTACTATAGCGATTCAGAGCTATCTTCGGCTGGTATTCCTGTGGATGACGCAGAGAGGAAAGTCTTGGGCGATGCGCTCTCAAAGCTGCGCCCGGACTTTATCGATGGCAGTTACAAGGTTCCCGTCAGTGATGGCTCAGGACGCGACCGGAAGCTGCTGCGTAAGGCCGTAAGTCTGCTTCAAGATGCTGGTTGGACTCAGTCCGACGGAAAGCTCATCAACGAAAAGGGTGAACCATTCACCTTCACCATTACTGTCAGTGATGCAAGCCAGGAGAAAATAGCACTTCATTATCAGCGCACCCTTGCGATCATAGGCATAACTGCGAATGTGAGAACAGTTGATACCTCGCAATTCGTCCGGATGCGCGGGAACTATGATTTTGATGTCATATGGTGGACTTGGTATAATTCCCTTTCGCCCGGGAATGAGCAGGTTGTCTATTTTGGTTCGGAGGGCCGCAAGCTGCCGGGCACGCGGAACTATCCCGGCATTGCGGACCCTGCCGTTGACGCCGCCATCAAGGCGATGCTCGATGCCAAGACGCGGGAGGAGTTCGTGGCGGCCGTGCGCGCCGAAGACCGCCTCCTCACATCCGGATTCTACATGGTGCCGCTCTTCGATGCGGGCGGCCAATGGGTGGCGCGCTGGAACACCATCGGGCGGCCAGAGGCGCAGCCTTTGACCGGTTTTGAAGCCACGTCCCTCTGGCAGGTGCCGTGACATTCACGGGCGAACAGCCGCCGGCGCGGCTGAACCTCGCGCGCCATTGCCTGAGTGGCAAGCCTGCGGAGAAGACAGCGCTCATCGCCGCCGGACGGGAAACGGAACGCTGGAGTTATGGCGCGCTGGAAGACGCTGTGCTGCGTTTGTCCGAGGGGCTTCGCCGCCAGGGTGTCACCGATGGCGAGCGCCTGTTCATCCGCATGGGGAATTCGCCGGACTACGCGCTGCTCTTCTTCGCGGCCAATGCGGCCGGGGCGGTGCCGGTTCCGGCGTCCTCCCTTCTCACGCCGCGCGAGGTTGACTTCATCCTGCGCCACAGCGGTGTCCGCTTCATCGCCTGGGACGGCGCGTTGCCGTTGCCGCAGATGGATGGCCAGCGCCTGTTTGGGCCCGAAGACATTGCGGCGATGAAGCGAGCGCCGGCGGGGTCCTATGCGGATACAGCCGCCGATGATCCGGCCTATCTCATCTTCACCAGTGGCACCTCCGGAACGCCCAAGGGCGTGCTCCACGGCCAGCGCACCCTCTGGGGGCGGCGGCCCATGTATCAGGGCTGGTATGGCATCGGGCCAGACGATGTGATGCTGCATACCGGCGCTTTCAACTGGACCTATACGCTGGGAACGGGGCTGTTCGATCCCTTCGTCAATGGCTGCACATCAGTTGTCTATACAGGTGAGCGGGACATATCCATCTGGGCGCGGCTCATGACGGAACACGGCGTGACAATTTTTGGCTCTGTTCCTGGCCTGTATAGACAGCTTCTGAGATCGGGCTTCCGGCAGGCCGGCATGCTGCGGCACGGTCTCACGGCCGGAGAGGCGATGGCGCCACCCATTTTGAACGCCTGGCGCCAGCAGACCGGCCTCGAGATTTATGAGGGGCTGGGGATGAGTGAGATTTCGACCTATATCTCAACCTCGCCATCGGTTGCCATCAAGCCGGGCTCTCCCGGAAAGCCGCAGCCGGGCCGGGCTGTACGCATTCTCGAAAGTGGCGAGATCGGTGTCCACCGCTCGGATCCCGGCCTGTTCCTGCGATACTGGGGAGAGGACACCCCCGAGGATGAGTGGTTCGCTACGGGTGACCTGGCCGAAATCGATGCCGATGGCTATGTCTGGTCCCGCGGCCGGGCAGATGAGCTGATGAATGCCGGCGGCTACCGCGTTTCCCCGGTCGAAGTCGAGGCCGTACTGCTGCAGCACCCCCAGGTGGCGGAGGCGGGTGTCAGGGAATGGCGTGTCTCCGACTCGGCCACCATCATCGCCGCCTTCCTCGTGCCGCAGCCGGGCGCAAGGCTTGATGAAGAGGCCGTTCTGGCGTTTGTCAGAGACAGGCTCGCCGCCTATAAGTGCCCGAAACAGCTCTGGTTCGTGCCTGCGCTCCCGCGGACCCCCAATGGCAAGCTTATCCGGAAGTCGCTGGAGAAACCCTGATGGCCGACCCCTTCATCATCGACGTCGTGTCAGACGTCATTTGCCCGTGGTGCTTCCTGGGCAAGCGCCGGCTGGATGCCGCGCTGAAGCAGCTCGATCTCAGCGTCTTCATCCGCTGGCGGCCCTTCATGCTGGACCCCACCATTCCGCCGGAAGGATTGGACCGGCAGCAATACATGCTGAACAAGTTCGGGCCTGAGAAGCTCAAGACCATCCACGACCCGCTGATCGAGGCGGGGAAGGAACTGGGTGTACCCTATCATTTCGATCTCATCACGCGCACGCCCAACACACTCGATGCGCACCGGGTGATCCGCTGGGCCCACACGGTGGAGCGGCAGACCGAAATGGTGGAGCGCCTATTCATGGCCTACTGGAGCGAGGGCAAGGACGTGGGCAACCGCGACGTGCTGGCCGCCTGCGCAGGCGAGGCCGGCATCAACGCCGCGCAAATCCGTGAGCTTCTCGACAGCGAGCAGGATGTTGCAGAGACACGCGCCGAAATCGAGCATGCCACCAACATCGGTGTGACCGGCGTTCCAACATTCATCCTTGCACAGAGCTATGCCCTGACAGGCGCGCAATCACCCGACGTGCTGGCGGACGCAATCGGCCGCGTTGCCCGGGAACTGGCCGAGGAAGCTTAGAGCGTCGGCCGCTCATATGTGCTTCTCGTATCTCCCTGTTCACTCCGTCATTCCGACGAAGGGAAAATGTCTGCCGTCCTAAAGATTGTCGAGAAACGCCCTGGCCTCCGCCGTGATTTCGGTTTTCTTCGCCTCATCCATCTTTGCGAGGGTGCGATAAGGCATGGCCATGCGGGGATTGGTCTTCAGGGCTTGCTCATTGCGCATCAGGAAATCCCAGTAGAGGTAGTTGAACGGGCAGGCCTTGGGCCCAAGCTTGACATCGGGCCGGTAGGCGCAGCCCGCACAGTAGTTAGACATGCGGTTGATATAGGCCCCGGACGCCGCATAGGGCTTTGAGGCCATGATGCCGCCATCCGCAAACAGCGCCATGCCGTGGGTGTTGGGAAGCTCCACCCACTCATAGGCATCGGCGTAAACCAGCAGATACCACTGCTGCACCTCCTTCGGGTCAAGCCCCGCCAGAAGTGCGAAATTGCCGGTCACCATCAGCCGCTGAATGTGATGGGCGTAGGCGTGACGCATCGTGTCGCCGATGGACTGGGCAAGGCAGTTCATCTCGGTTTTTCCGGTCCAATAGAAACCGGGAAGCGCGCGGTGCGCGGCGAGCGCGTTCGTCTCCGCATATCCCGGCATCTTCAGCCAATAAAGGCCGCGCACATATTCGCGCCAGCCGAGGATCTGGCGGATGAAGCCCTCGACCGCATTCAATGGCGCATCGCCACTCCGCCACGCAGCTTCGGCCGCGTCACAGATCTCGCGCGGCGTGAGCAGACCGATATTGAGATAGGGCGAGAGGATGGAATGAAAGAGGAAGGCATTGCCCTGGCGCATCGCATCCTGATAGTCGCCGAAGTTCGGCAGGCAGGCTGTGATGAAATGCGACAGCGCCTCCAGCGCATCGGTCCGCGTCACCGCCCAGCCGAAGGGCTCGAGATCACCGAAGTGACCGCCGAAGCGTTCGGCCACCATCGTCATCACGCCGCGGGTGATTGCATCCGGCTCGAAGCGCTGGCGCTTTGGCGGCAACACATCCTTGGGCAGCGCCTTGCGATTGTCTTGATCGAAATTCCACTGGCCGCCTTCCGGTTCATCCCCATCCATGAGGAGGCCGGAGAGGCGGCGCATGTCGCGGTAGAAGAACTCCATGCGCAGCTGCTTGCGTGCCCCCGCCCAAGCCGCGAAGCTGGCGGGAGTGGCGAAGAAGCGGTCATCATTGCGGATCTCCGCACCCCACGTGTCCATCATTTGGCGCACGCGGTATTCACCGGGCTCGGTGACGACAATCCGCGATGGTGCCAAGCGGGCGGCGGCGCGTTCAAGCTCTGTGGTGAAGGAGCCTGTATTGGCGGGATCATCCAGCGTGACGTAGTCCACGCTCATGCCATCACGCCGTAGATCTTCCGCAAAGTGGCGCATGGCGGAGAAGACGAGCGTCAGCTTCTGTTTGTGGTGCCTGACGTAGCTTGCCTCCTCAAGCACCTCCATCATCAGCACCGTGTCACCGGGCTCATAATCGCGCAGTGAGGAAAGACTGCGGGTCAGCTGATCACCCAGAACGATGCGGAGCGTGCTCATTGGGGCTTCTGCTTCAAAGCTGTGCGGCAGCGGTCCGAACAGGCTTTGACATTCTCCCAGTCACGCGCCCACTTCTTGCGCCAGGCAAAGGGTTTCCCACAACCCGCACAGAGCTTCGAGGGCAACTCATCCTTCTTGCGCATGCGCGCCATTGCCTCAGCCCTTGGTGCGCAGCTTGGAGCGGCCACCATCGACGCCAAGGACCTGGCCAGTGATCCAGCCGGCATCGGGCGAGAGCAGGAAGGCGGCCGCGGCGGCAATCTCATCAGGTTCGCCCAGCCGCTGCAGGGCATGAAGGCCGGCAATTGCCATGGCCATCTGCTCATTGGAGGTGAGTGTGGCGGCAAGTGGAGTTCTGGTGAGTGACGGAGCCACACAGTTGACGCGGATCTTCGGTGCAAGCTCCGCCGCAAGCGACAGCATGAGGCCTTCAACCGCACCCTTGGCCATGCCGATCGAGGCATGGGACGCAAATCCCTGCGCCACGGCGACGGTCGAGAACAGTACGATGCTGGAGTGTGTGTCATTGGCCTTCAAGGCCGGCAGGGCCGCCTGCACGGCGCGAAAGGCACCCAGCGCATTGAGGCGGAAGTCGCGCTCCACATCCTCATCGGTGATGCGCGACACAGGCTTCAAGTTGATGGAGCCGACGCAATAGGCGAGTCCGGCCACGGCGGGACCGGCCTCCTTGATGGCAGCCTCGAGCGAGGGCCGGTCCGTCACATCCGCCACGGCGGAGGTGGCGTTGAGCCCTGCCATTGCGCTCGCCAGCTTGGCGGCATCGCGGCCAATGGCGTGGATGTGATGGCCCGATGCAGATAGCCTGCGGCACAATGCGGAGCCGATGCCGCCAGCGGCACCGATGACGATGATGGTGTTTGACATGCTGTGGATACGTTAAGGTTTTGCCGGCGGTTCAGGGGTGGTGCGTGAGCCTGCCCCTGCTCTATCGCCCGATCACCAGCTTTCCCGTCCGTCCGATTTCCGCCGCAAGCCCCGCCAGGCGTTTTTCAACGCGCTCTCCTGCAAGATCGGCGAGCTTGCGCGGCAGGCGCAGAACCAGGGTTTTGTTGTCTCCCAGCTTCAGGCTGATCTTGGGCAGCATGCCGGGCATGGCGGCGGAGAGAATATAGGCGAGCCGGAAGATGCTGGATATCAGATGAGCACGCTGGTGTTCTTCATCAGCCAGCAGCCGGTTGAGGCCGTCACCGTCCTCGCCTTCGCCGTCATAGCGGTAGAACACCGTGAGCGCGAGGAACACCCGGCCCGGATGGTCAACGCCAACAAAGGCGGCCTGCGAGATCATGGAGAGCGAGCGCTCCGCCCGATAGTCAGGGTGGGCGCGCCAGCCGATATCGGCCAGCAGGCAGGCAGCATAGCGCAGGCGCTTCTGATCTTCCGTTTCAGGGAGCTTCCCCGGCCCGAAGAGCTGGTCCGTCCAGTCGCAGAGTTCGAGTTCATGTTCGGGCGAGCGCGCATAGCGCCTGGCGAAATCCCAGCAGGAGGAGAGCAGCGCATCGCTTTGCCGCTTGCGGGTGGGAAGCTTGGAATAAAGCAGCCCCTCGCGCACCCCGTAGACGGAGATTTCCACATCCTGCACCTGGGCGTGGTGCAGAAGGCGTTCCAGCACAAGGGCGCCATAGGGCATGGTGTCCGAGCGGCTGCGCGAGACTTCGCGGATTTCTTTCAGTGAGGTGGGAGAGAGATGTGCGACGAGGGAGGACAGCGAGAGCGCCTGCGGCTTCGTCATCCGGTAGCAGTGCAGCACATGCAGCGGGTAATGGCTTTGCGCCATGTGGAGTTTCGCAAGGTTTCGCCAGGTTCCGCCCACGGCATAAAAGGTGCGCCCCTTGAGCCGCTGCAGGATGTCCGTCTTGGCGAAGGCCTCATCGATGATCTCGCGGGCCTTGTCGATCGAGCCTCCGGAGAGATCCATCAGCCGCAACGGTCCGAGTGGCAGGGTGATCCCCTCCCGGAGTTTACCGTCCTTGATGTCGATCAGTTCAAGTGAGCCGCCGCCCAGATCGCCGGCCACGCCATCTGCACCGGGAATGCCGGCGATGACGCCCAAAGCCGCATAGCGCGCCTCCTCCTTGCCGGTCAGCACCTTGATGTCGGCACCGAGTGCACGCTCGGCCCGGGCGATGAATTGCGCACCGTTGGAGGCTTCGCGCGCGGCGGCCGTGGCGACCGCATAGACATGCTTGGCGCCGATCTGCCGGGCCAGGGTGCGGAAGCGCTTGAGCGCGGCGATGGCGCGTGTGACGCCATCATTCGGCAGTTTGCCCATTGTGGCCATGCCGCGGCCCAGCCCGCACAGGATCTTCTCGTTGAAAATCGGCGATGGCGAGCGCCGAAGGCCATCATAAACGACGAGGCGAACGGAATTCGAGCCGATGTCGACCACGGCCACGGGCCGGTAGGTCGGAGGTTCGGTACGGAATCCCTTGTGCCAGCTCACGGTTTTGCCTTGGCCTTCTTTTTCTTCAAGCGCACGATGATTTCGGGCGGCACATTACCGGCCTGCGAACGCCCGCGTCCAGAGAGCGAGGGGTTCTTCATGAAATAATCATGGGCATTGAAGGGCTCTTCATCAGGTGTTGGCGAAATGCGCCGGGATGATCCGTCCGCCAGCAATTCCCAGCTCTGCTGGTTGTCCATCATGTTCGCCATCATGATCTGGTCGAGGATCTGGTCATGAACCGTCGGGTTCTCGATGGGGATCAGCGTTTCCACACGGCGGTGCAAATTGCGCTGCATCCAGTCGGCCGAACTGATGTAGACCTTGGCGCGCTTGTGCGGCAGGGCGTTGCCGCCGCCGAAGCACACGATGCGCGAATGCTCCAGGAAGCGCCCGACGATGCTCTTCACCCGGATGTTTTCGGAAAGGCCCGGAACACCGGGTCTCAGGCAGCAGATGCCACGCACCACGAGGTCGATCTGCACCCCTGCCCCGCTCGCCCGGTAAAGCGCATCAATGATCCCGGGGTCGACGACGGAATTGAGCTTGGCCCATATCTGCGCTGGCCGCCCCGCCTTGGCATGCTCGATCTCTTCGTCAATGTTGTCGAGAAGCCGCTGCTTCAGGTTCAGAGGCGAAATCGCGATCTTTTCGAGGTCCTCCGGCTGGGCATAGCCCGAAATGAAGTTGAACAGCCGGGAGGCGTCCCGCACCAGTGCCGGATCGCAGGTGAAGAAGGAGATATCCGTGTAGACCTTTGCAGTGATCGGATGATAATTGCCCGTGCCGAAATGCACATAGGTACGCATGGCGTTGCTCTCGCGCCGCACCACCATGGACACCTTGGCATGGGTCTTGAGCTCGATGAAGCCGAAGACCACCTGAACGCCGGCGCGCTCAAGGTCCCGTGCCCACTGGATATTGGCCTCTTCATCGAAGCGCGCCTTGAGCTCCACCAGCGCCATCACGGATTTGCCTGCCTCCGCCGCCTTGGCAAGCGCCGCCACGATGGGGGAATCCTTCGAGGTGCGATAGAGCGTCTGCTTGATCGCCACCACGTCAGGGTCATTGGCCGCCTGCAGCACGAACTGCACGACAACGTCGAAGGATTCGTAAGGGTGGTGGACGACGATGTCCTTCTGCCGGATCGCCGCGAAACAATCTCCGCCATGGTCGCGGATGCGTTCGGGAAAGCGCGCCATGAAGGGCTTGAACTTCAGGTCGGGCCGTTCGTCCAGGATCAGCTGGCGGGTATCCGAATAACCAACCAGACCTGCGCATTCGACGATCGCGTCCCGCTGCACGTCGAGCTCTTCGGCGATGAATTCGCGAAGCGACGGCGGGGTTGCGGCATCCACCTCCATGCGGATCACCGAACCGCGGCGGCGGCGCTTCAGCGCGGATTCGAACACGCGCACGAGGTCTTCGGCCTCCTCTTCGATTTCAAGGTCGCTGTCCCGGATGACGCGCATCACGCCCTTGCCCGTCACGTCATAGCCGGGGAACAGCCGCGGAATGAACAGGCTCAGCATGTTCTCTAGCGAAATGAAGCGCACTGAGCCTTGGCCTTCGAGCGCGGGAAGGCGCACGAAGCGATCGAGCTGCTGCGGGATGGGCAGCAGCGCATTCATCTGCCCGCCGTCCTTCCGGCGCTTCAACTCCAGGCAGATGATGAAACCGCGGTTGGGGATGAAGGGAAATGGGTGCGCGGGGTCGATGGCGATGGGGGTTACCACCGGCAGGATCTGTTCGAGGAAGCGCTGGTCCAGCCAGGATTTCTCATGCGGCATCAGGTCGGTGCCGTCGGTGATGACGATGCCGTTCTCGGAGAGCTCTCGCGTGAGCTGGATCCAGCGCCGGTCCTGTTCGGCCATCAGCTCCTGGGCCAGCACGCGCACCTGGTCCAGCTGCTCCTGGGCGGACAGACCGTCGTCACTCGTCTGGGTCAGCTTCTCGCGCACCTGACCCACGAGGCCGGCGACGCGCACCATGAAGAACTCATCCAGGTTGTTGCCCGAAATAGACAGGAAGCGCAGCCGCTCCAGCAGCGGGTGCGCGGTGTTCCGCGCCTCCTCCAGAACTCGCATGTTGAAACCCAGCCACGAGATCTCGCGGTTGATGAAACGCTGCGGCATCTCGATCGTGATGGCGGAAGCAATGGGGAGCTGCTCGTTCATATCGGCCTTTCGCGCAAAACGTTCGGGAGCCACTATAACAGCGGTGTGACGGTTCAGTGAACGGGTTGATGTCCCACGCGTCAACTCTCCTCGGGAAAAAGCCCCGGCTCAGTCATTTGCTGCAGAACACGGGCGGCCAGTCCGCGGGTCACCGCTGCCCTTTCGGCCAGCGCCAGCCGGTCGAGCTCCGCCACCAGGTTGCGGGCCGCCTCGAGCGAGCGCGGCATGCGGAGCATGAGGTAGGAGAGCACCTGCTCCTCGACAACCAGTTGCCTGTCCGCAAAGAGCTTCACCAGCACGCCGCGCAGCAGCGCGTCATCCGGCGGGTCGAGCCGCGCGACCGCCAGGGCCTTGAGCCTTGAGGCCAGGTCGGGGAGTGCCACCGGCCATTGGGCCGGATCGGTTTCGCTGGCAAACAGCACATGGCCTCCGGTCTGCCGCGTGAGATTCAGGAGGTGGAAAAGCGCCCGCTCATCGAGCGCGGCGCCGGGTGCTGCGTCAATCGCGAGTGCACCTCCCGCCAGCACATCTTCGGGCGGCTCCTGCCCGATGTCCGCCGCCTGGATCAGCGGTGCGCCCGCCGCCTGGCGCCACACTTCCAGCAGGTGGGATTTGCCACTGCCTGCGGCCCCCACCAGAACCGCGCCATAATGCGGCCAGTCAGGGTACCGGTCGATCATGGAAACGGCACCGGCGTTGGACGGGGTCACGAGGAAATCATCGCGGCCCAGGGCCGTGCGCAGCGGCAGGTCAAGCACGAGCTGGCGGCCCGGCCGCTCCGTCATGCCTGCTGCCGCCCGGTGAGCCGCGGCATTTCGGGCTCCGCCTCCTCGATGATCGAAACCGGAACCGGAGAAGGCTCAGGGTCATCCGCCCCCAGATACAACCTGCTCGCCAGATATTGCTTGAGGATGAAGCGCGAGAGAACGCCCGCCGCCGCCGCCAGGGGCACGGCCAGCAGCAGCCCTACGAAGCCGAAGGCATAGCCAAACGCAAACAGCGCGAACATCAGCCACACCGGGTGAATGCCAATGCTCTTGCCCACGAGCTTGGGCGAAAGGAAATTTCCTTCCAGGAACTGCCCGACGGCAAAAATCGCGACGATGAGCGAGATCGACCAGTAATCCGGCCAGAACTGCACCAGCGCCACGCCGATGGCCAGCACGCCCCCGATCATCGCTCCGGCATAGGGAATGAAGGTCAGCGCCCCGGCCAGAAAGCCGATCGCCATGCCGAAGTTGAGGCCCGAGAAGGAAAGCGCGGCCGCATAGAACACGCCGAGCGCCAGGCACACCGTGCCCTGCCCGCGGATGAAGCCCGCCATGGCCGTGTTGATGTCCCGCCCGAGGGACCGCACCGTCTCCACATGCTCGCGCGGCACCCAGCTGTCGATGGTGGCGATCATGTCGTCCCAGTCGATCAGCATGTAGAAGGCCACGATCGGCGTCACCACCAGAAGCGAGACCAGGTTGACGAGGGCCAGACCGCCGGAAAGCACTGTCTTCAGCACGCTGACGATCCAGTCCGCCGCGCTGCCGGCAAATTGCTTGACCGTGCCCTGAATGTCAGCCCCGCTGCGCGCCACGGCATCCTTCATCCACTGCGGTGCCCAGCTGTTGAGCCGCTCGGACAGAGACTGGATGAGGCCCGGAAGCTCGCCTGCGAATTTGCCCACCTGCTGCGTCAGCATCGGCGCCAGCACGACGAGGGCCGCCACCAGCAGCAGGATCGACACCACCACGATGAGCAGCGCCGCCGCCAGGCGCGAGAGACCCAGGCGCTGCAGCCTGTCGGCCACGGGATCCAGGAAATAGGCCAGCACCAGCCCGGCAATGAAGGGCAGCAGAATAGGGCTCAACAGCCACAGCGCGAGGATCAGCACCGCGAAATAGACGGTCCAGATCAGGATCTGCCTTTGCAGTGTCACGGCGTGCTGTCCTCATTCGGCTGCTCCGCCATGTGGCGTAGCCAGGCCATGAGATAGGCGGCCCCGGACATGACCGTCAACAGGGCAACGGGAATGGAGCCATATTCGACAACAGCCGAGACATTCCGGCCTGCCCCCGCAAGCCCAAGCACGGCCACCACGAACAGGATCTGGGCCACCGTGTTGACCTTGCTCACCATCAGCGGCACCACGCGCACCGGATGGTCCATCAGCCGCGACAGCAGCACCGCCCCGATGATCAACGCATCACGCGAGACCACGAGGATCACGAGCCAGGCGGGAATGACCTTGAGCAGCCCCAGCGTCACGAACACCGACACCAGCAGCGCCTTGTCCGCCAGAGCGTCGAGATAGGCGCCGAGCCTCGAGCGCCAGTCGAAGCGGCGCGCCAGATAGCCGTCGATCCCGTCAGACGCGCCGGCAATGATGAAGGTGAGAAAGGCCGGAGCATAGGCTTCCGAAATCAGCAGCCACACGGTGACCGGCACCAGCAGCAGCCGGACGAGGGAAATCAGATTGGGAATGTTCCGCATGGCGCCCTGCCCATCACATGGGCTGGATAATCCAGCCAGACCCCGTTTGCGTGAGGTTCAGTCCCACACGCTGCATGTTGCCCTGCAAATCCTCCAGCGAATGGGTGTAAACCAGCCGGATCACAGCACCCTCGGTGGACAGTGTCGACAAATCGACCGTCGTCACATTTGGCGTCGTCAGGATGCGGGATCGGATGGCATTCCACTCGGTGGGCGAGTTGAAGGGAACCGTCACCGCCAGCGATTGCGGCGTGTTGGCGCTCCGGGCCGCGTCTTCGGCCACCTTGGCCGCCTGGGCCTGATAGGCCTTGAAGATGGCCTTCTGGAAGGCAAGCACCGCGGTTGCCTCCGCCGTCTCGGTGGTGCCCGGTTCGGCCTGGTAAATCTTGTTGATCGTCACGCTGCCGAGCTTCGTGTCGCCTTCAATGAAGACGTGTAGCCCGCCATCGGGTGCGGGCTCCGCCTGCGCCACCAGAATGCTCGGCGCGTCATAGCGCTTGCGGATGGTATCGAGCTTCACGGCGTCGGCCCTGGCCGCGTCCTCCGCATTGAGGGTTTCGCTGTCCTCGAGGTCTCCAAGCGGCACGATGATCGGAACGATCCCCTGTTCGCCCTTGAGATTGATCCAGGCCTGCCGCCACGGATTGTCCTCCCACAGTTTCAGCCCGTCGGGTGCGCGGTAAAGGGGGATCACCAGCACCGGGTCTGCCTGTTTCGAAGGCACGCGGATTCCATAGGCGGTGAAGAACTTCTGCATCTTGTCGGGCAGGAAGCGCACCGTGAAGGTGCCGATGTAGCGGCCGGGTGCGGAGGTTTCCTTCTCGATCGAGAGCGAGCGGAGATAGGGGGCAATGTCCTCGGGCGTCAGCTTCTCGCGCAGCTGGATTGCAAGTTCGGGCGAGCCCAGCTTCTCGACAAGGTCGAAGAAGGCCTTCACCTGCACATCCATCAGCGCCTGGTTCTTGGCTGTTGTGGCGTCCGTGCTGGTCACGTCCACGTCCACGCCCTGCACCGCAAAGACGCTGGTCTCCACCGGTCCGCCGGCGAAGGCGGGGCCGCAGGCGGCCAGAACCCCCAGAAACCCGGCCAGGACCATCGCCACGGCGCGGCCCCTCAACTTGCTAAAACAGTTCAATATGCCGGTCCCAAGCTTTCCAAACGCCACTCCGGTTCCGCCATCCGCACTTTATTCGCAAAGCGCTTCGGGGTAAGGACGCCCGGACGAGCACCTCCCACCAGAGAATTGGGGCAAACTAGCGGCATGAGCAAAGCGAAACAAGCAGCAGGAAAAAGCGTGAGCTACGCTGATGCCGGTGTGAACATCTCCGCCGGCAACGCCCTGGTGGAGGCGATCAAGCCCCTCGCGAAATCGACCCGGCGCAAGGGCGCTGATTCGGCACTGGGCGGCTTCGGCGGCCTGTTCGACCTCAAGGCCTGCGGTTTCAAGGACCCCGTGCTGGTGGCCGCCAATGACGGCGTGGGAACGAAGCTCCGGATTGCTATTGAAACGGGTCGCCACCATGGCGTGGGCATCGATCTCGTTGCCATGTCGGTGAACGATCTCGTGGTTCAGGGCGCGGAGCCCTTGTTCTTTCTCGATTATTACGCCACCGGAAAGCTTGACGTAAAAGCCGCGGCCGAAGTGATCGCCGGCATTGCAGATGGCTGCAAACAGGCCGGCTGCGCGCTGATCGGTGGCGAAACCGCCGAAATGCCCGGCATGTATCACGGGCCGGACTATGATGTCGCAGGCTTTGCCGTCGGCGCCGCCGAGCGCAAGCAGCTTCTCCCGCGCAAAGATGTGAAGGCGGGGGACGTGATTCTGGGCCTCGCCTCCTCCGGCCCCCACTCCAACGGTTATTCCCTGGTGCGGAAGCTCGTGGAGCTGAGCGGACAATCCTATTCCGCCAGGGCTCCCTTCGACAGGTCGAAGAAATTGGCGGACGCCCTCCTCACCCCCACCCGAATCTATGTGAAGCCGGTGCTGAAGGCCATCCGCCAGACGGGCGCCATCAAGGCGCTGGCTCACATCACCGGCGGCGGCTTCATTGAGAACATTCCCCGCGTCTTGCCGAAGGAAACCGTGGCGGAGATCGACCTCGATCAGGTGCCCTTCACGCCCGTCTTCAAATGGCTGCAGGATGTAGGGGCCGTCACCGAGCGTGAAATGCTGCGCACCTTCAACTGCGGCATTGGCATGATCGTGGTGGTGGCCGCCAAGGATGCAAAGACGGTGGCCTCGTCCTTCAAGCGGTCAGGCGAAACCGTCGTCACGCTCGGCACCATCCGCAAGCGCAGGGGCGCTGAGGAACAGGTGGCGCTCACGGGCTCCCTCTCGGTGGCATGAGGAAGCTCAAGACCGCCATCCTGATCTCGGGCCGGGGCTCCAACATGATGGCGCTGGTTGACGCGGCGCGCGATCCTGCCTTTCGGGCGGAGATTGTCTGCGTGGTCTCCAACCGTGCGGATGCGAAGGGCCTGGCCTTTGCAACAGAGAATGGCATCGCCACTGAGGTGATCGATCACAAGGGCTTTCCCACGCGTGAAGCATTTGAGACGGCATTGGATTCCTATCTCCGCTCATGCGGCATTGAGATCATCGCCCTCGCCGGTTTCATGCGCGTGCTGACAGCGGGCTTCATCGCCCGATGGGAGGGGCGCATGTTGAACATTCACCCCTCTCTTCTCCCCGCCTATAAGGGCCTTCACACCCATGAGCGCGCCCTGGCCGATGGCGCCACGCGTCATGGCTGCACGGTCCATCTGGTCACCCCTGAACTGGACGGCGGCCCCATCCTTCTGCAGGCGCAAGTTCCCGTGCTGGCGGAGGACACTGCAGACACGCTCAGCGCGCGCGTGCTGGAACAGGAACACAAGCTCTACCCGCAGGCACTTGCCCTGCTCGCCGCCCGCCTTTCGAAAGAGGACACGCCATGACCAAGCCGCTGCCCATCATCATCGATACCGATCCCGGCCAGGACGACGCCGTGGCCATCCTGTTGGCGCTGGCGTCACCTGAATTCGAGGTTCTGGGCATCACGGCGGTGGCCGGAAACGTGCCGCTGTCCCTGACCGAGAAGAACGCCCGCAAGATCTGTGAGCTGGCCGGACGGTCTGACATCAAGGTCTATTCCGGCGCCATCCGCCCCATGCTTCGCCCCCTCGTCACCGCTGAGGAAGTGCATGGCAAGACCGGCCTTGACGGCCCCGTGCTGCCGGACCCGCAAATGCCGCTCCAGAGCCAGCACGCGGTGGATTTCGTCGTCGAGACGCTGATGTCTCACCCTGCGGGTACCGTCACCCTCTGCACGCTGGGCCCGCTCACCAATGTAGCACTTGCCCTGGTGCGGGAGCCGCGCATTGCGGGCCGGGTGAAGCAGATCGTCGCCATGGGTGGCGGCTATTTCGAGCAGGGCAATGTCACGCCCGCGGCCGAATTCAACATCTATGTGGACCCCCATGCCGCGCGCCTGGTGTTCGACAGCGGCATCCCCATCACCCTCGTGCCGCTGGACTGCACCCACCAGGCCTTGACGACGGCGAAGCGCGTTGAAGCCTTCCGCAGCATGCCAAACAATTCGGGCCCCGCCACAGCGGCAATGCTCGATTTCTTCGAGCGCTTCGATGAAAACAAATATGGGACGGACGGCGGACCCTTGCATGACCCCTGCGTGATCGCATGGCTGCTGAAGCCGGAGCTGTTCTCCGGCCGCCTCGTCAACGTCGCGGTCGAATGCGAGTCGGAGCTCACCATGGGCGCTACGGTCGTCGACTGGTGGCACGTCACCAAGCGCCCCCGCAATGCCACGGTCTTACGATCAGTCGATGCGGACGGTTTCTTCAAGCTGCTGGCAGAGCGGATCGCCAGGCTGCCCTGACCCCGGCTTGCCTTTTGGCGATCATTTCGAGATTTATAAACAAGACACCCGGCTCACGGCCGGGTGTGACACATGGGAGACCAGTCTCTTCAGGCCACAGACAGCACAAACTCAGATACGGCCCGCAAGGGCGCGGGAACGGCGGAAGCTGCGGTTGCGGCCGTTGCGGCGGCCAGGAGCACGGCCATCACGATCATTGCTTTGCGGGACATTTGAAAAATCGTTTCTCGGAATCGTTGTTGTGCACTCAATGCCGCCCGATGATGGGAGTTTGAAGGCGGGTTTGTGGCTACAACGTGAACGGGCGGAACTTGGTTCCCTTGAGCCTCAGGCCGCCCTGATCCACACCCGGTTGTCATGAAATGCCCCGCCGCCATTGGGTGCGGGCTGGTCTGCCCCGGTGAGCGTGTTGATGCCCTGCCCATCCTCGAAGGCGTCATTCGGCCAGATCGATTCGGCAATCAGCACCCCGCGGCGCTGGCCTTCATGTGCCTTGGCGTGAAGCGTCACTTCGCCCCGGGCGCTGCCGAGCTTCACCTTCTGGCCTTCGGCCAGGCCCAGCTCCGCCAGGTCCGCCGGGTGGACGAAGACAGTGGGCCGCCCCTCGCGCTTGCGGGAGGATGGCGTTTCATTGAACGTCGAGTTGAGGAAGGTGCGCGCGGGGCTGGTTGCCAGCCTGTAGGGATATTCCGCCGTCGCCTCCTCAATCACATCGCAATGGTCGGGGAAGCTCGGAAGCTCCTGCACCGGTCCCACGGGCGTTTCCGTGCTGCGGAAGCGCACCTTCCGCCAGTCGGCCCGGAAGTGGAATTTCCCGTCCGCATGGCCGAAACCCTTGAGGAAATGCGCGCGCTCGAAGGGCGGCATGACGTCGACCCAGCTTTCCGCATCGAAGGTCTCGAGGCCGGGGCGCTTGGAGTGCACAAGCGTCCAGTCAATCAGCTCGCGCGGGCTCATGGCGAAGCCGGGGTGCTCGGCCCCCACGCGGGCCGCCAGATCGCAGATCACCTCATGGTTGCTGCGGCACTCGCCCGGCGCCTCGACCAGCTTCCGCCCATAGAGCAGGTGTGAGTGGCCGCCACCCTGGTAGATGTCATCATGCTCCAGGAACATGGTAGCCGGCAGCACGATGTCGGCGAATTTTGCGGTCTCCGTCATAAACTGCTCATGGACGCAGGTGAAGAGATCCTCCCGCGCCAGCCCCTGTTTCACCTTGTTCTGGTCGGGCGCTACGGATGCTGGGTTGGTGCTCTGCACGAACAACGCCTTTACCGGCGGGCCACCCTGCAAATCATAGGGATCGTTCAGTAGCACCGCGCCGATGCGGCTCTGATCGAGAATGCGGATGCCGGGTTTGCGGACATCGAGACCCTCGATCATGGTCTTGTTCATGCCATACATGCCGCTGTTTGAATGGAGGGCACCTCCCCCTTCATGCTTCCACGCGCCGGTCACCGCCGGAATGCACGTCACTGCATGCATGTTCGGCGCACCATTGCGCGAGCGGGTGAAGCCATAGCCGATGCGGAAGAATGTCCGCTTGGTCTCTCCGATGAGCCGCGCGAAGGCCTCGATCTCCGCTGCGGGAACGTCGCAAATCTTCGACGCCCAATCTGGTGTTCTCGTTTCGAGATGCTTGGCGAATTCGTGTGGCGCATCCGTATACGCCTCGAGATAGTCCCAGTCCGCAAACCCGTCCCGGAACAGCACATGCATCACCGCGCAGGCAAGTGCGCCATCGGTTCCGGGTCTGATCAGCAGCTTGATATCCGCCTGCTTCATGGTGCCGGTATCGTAGATGTCGACGCAGGCGATCTTGGCGCCGCGCTCCTTCCGCGCCTTCATGGCGTGGGTCATCACGTTGACCTGGGTGTTGACCGGATTCCCGCCCCAGATCACGATAAGGTCAGACTGCTGCATCTCGCGCGGGTCGACGCCGGTGACGCTGCCCGTCCCCGCCAGGTACCCAGACCAGGACAAGGCCACGCAGAACGTATCCCCAAGGTTCGAATAGCCCTTGGCATGGCGCAGCCGATTGATGCCGTCGCGCATCACATAGCCCATGGTGCCGGCATAGAAATAGGGCCACACGGACGTGGGCCCATGCTCGGCCTCGGCCTTGAGCATCGCCTCGGCCGTCTCGGCCATCGCGTCTTCCCAGCTGATGCGGGTGAATTCGCCGGAGCCCTTAGGGCCCTTGCGCTTCAGCGGGTAAAGCAGCCGGTCCGGGTGGTGAATGCGTTCGGAATAGCGGCTGACCTTTTCGCATATGACGCCCAGCGTATAGGAATTGTCCCTGGCCCCGCGCACCCGGCCGATGGTGCGCTCGTCCAGCACCTCCACCTCAAGGGCGCAGGCGGAGGGGCAGTCATGCGGGCAGACCGAAAGCCCGGTCTTGATATTGGGCAGGATGTTCATGGCAACTCTCTGTCGGCCAGGCTAGAAGGCGCATTATGCTCACCATCACCTCTCCGCACAATCCCACACTCAAGCTCATCCGGTCGCTGGCCGAAAAGCGCAACCGGCAGGAGACCGGCCTGTTCATTGCCGAGGGCAGCCAGGTGCTTGCGCGCGCCAGGCTTCAGGGCTGGGAGCCGGTCTATCTGCTCACCAGTGGCCACAGTGAGCCATGGGGCGAAGCCGCGCTGATGAAGGTGGATGAGAAAATGATGGGCTCGGTCAGCGCCCAGAAGAACCCGCCCCGGGAAATTGGCGTGTTCCGCCAGCGCTGGGCGCCGGCCGTCGAGCCAGACGGCGTTTGGGTGGCGCTCGAGGACATGCGCGACCCCGGCAATCTCGGCACCATCATCCGCACCGCGGATGCAGCGGGAGCTGCGGGCGTCATCCTGGCTGGTCAGTCCTGTGACCCCTTCTCGTCCGATTGCGTGCGCGCCACCATGGGCTCGATCTTCGCCATGCCGCTCGTCAAGGTGGAGCAGAAGCCGTTTCTGGATTTGCTCCGCGAATGGCCGGGAGAGAGCGTCGGCACCCATCTGAAAGCAACCGAAAGCTACCGCCGCAGCTACCGCAAACCCGCCATCCTCGTTATGGGAAGCGAAGGCCGCGGCCTGTCGGAGGAGGCTTCTGCCGCCTGCTCCACCCTCGTGCGCATTCCGATGAATGGTGGAGCCGAGTCGCTCAATGTGGCGATCGCAACTGGCCTCGTGCTGTTTGAGGCGCAGGGGTTGTGATGAGCCCTGCTCACCACCCCGCGCCAGATTTCGCCTTGAAATCAATCGTGGACGGTTGAAGAGGGTTACCCTGGCCCTTGAGCCGCGGCGGCCGTCCGGTCTATTCTGCAGCAGACCTGTTCGGAGATTGAAATGAAGTCGCATGCGCGTGTGGTGATTGTTGGCGGTGGCGTGATGGGCGTGGGCCTCTTGTACCATCTGGCGCTCGAAGGCTGGACCGACATCGTTCTCATCGAAAAGGGTGAGCTCACCTCCGGCTCCACCTGGCATGCCGCCGGGCAGTGCCCGCATTTCAACGGCTCCCTCAACATGACCAAGGTGCATGTCTATGGCACCGAGCTTTACCCGCAGCTCGAAAAGCTCACCGGCCAGGCCGTGTCCTGGCATGGCTGCGGGGGCTTGAGGCTTGCCACCACGGACGAGGAGCTGAACTGGCTCAAATATGTCTACGGCATCTCGCGCCTGGCCGGATATGAATGCGAGATCATCGGGCCCTCGGAGATCAAGCAATACCACCCCTATCTCGAAACCTTTGGCATCAAGGCTGCCTTCCGCACCGTGAATGACGGGCATGTGGCACCGGCTGACATCACCAACGCCATGGCTGCCGGCGCCCGCCAGTTGGGTGCCGAAATCTACCGCCGCACCCGCGTGACGGACATCAAGCATCTGCCCAATGGCGAGTGGCGCGTCTTCACCGAGAATGGCAACATCGACTGCGAGCATGTGGTGAATGCCGCCGGTTCCTATTGCGATGTCGTGGGTTCCTGGACCGGCCACAATGTGCCCATTGCCAACATGCTGCACCACTATGTGATCACCGAGCCCTTAAAGGAACTCGCGGACCTCAAGATGGAACTGCCCGTGGTACGCGACCCCTACTCCCACGCCTACCTGCGTGAGGAAACCAATGGCGTTCTGGTAGGTCCTTACGAAACCGCCACGGCCCATCTCTGCTGGGATGGCCAACCGCCGCGCTGGGATTATGAGAGCGAGCTGGAAGCACCCGAGCTGGACCGCATCATGCCGTGGCTCGAAAAGGCCACCGAGCGCCTGCCGCTGTTCGGGCAGACGGGTGTGAAATCCATTATCTCCGGCGCCATCACCCATACGCCGGACGGCGTCTATCTCTCAGGCCCGGCGCATGGCCCCAAGAACTACTGGATGCATTGCGGCGCCTCGATCGGCATCTGCCAGGGCGGTGGTGCGGGCAAATATCTGGCGCAGTGGATGGTGCATGGCCAGGCCGAGATCAACATGCGCGAGTTCGACCCGCGCCGCTTCGGCAACTGGGCCACGAAGGACTACACGGCAGAGGTCTCCGTCGCCGATTATCACCACATGTATTACTGCTATAAGCCCGCCGAGCAGCATGAGGTGGGGCGTGGCCTGCGCAAGTCATCGCTCTATGACACGTTGAAAGCGGAAGGCGCGCAGTTCGCGCAGATCTTCGGATGGGAGCGGCCGCGCTGGTATGACAAGACGGGCCAAGGGGAAGCCTACTCCTTCCGCCGCTCCAACTGGTGGCCGGCCGTGCGCGAGGAGGCCCTCGCCGTACGCGAGCGCGTGGGGCTGATGGACCTCTCGACCTTTTCCAAATTCGAGGTGACGGGGCCTGATGCCTACAGCTTCTTGGAGCGGATCTGCGCCAACAAGATCCCCACCAAGGATGGCGGCATCATCCTTGGCCATCTGCTGAACGCCAACGGCTTCATCGAATCCGAAATCACCGTCACCCGTCTGGCAACCGATCACTTCTATGTGCTCTCCGCGGCTGTGGCTGAACTCCACGATCTTGACCAGCTGAGCTGGCGCAAGCATGACGATGAGAAGGTGACCATCACCGATGTGACCGATGATTTCGGCGTTCTGGTTCTCGCCGGTCCCTTGTCCCGCGAGGTGCTGAGCCAGTGCACCAGCACCGATCTCTCCAACGCCTCCTTCCGCTGGCTGACGGGAAAGACTGCAACAGTTGCAGGTGTTGAAGGCGTGCGGCTTCTGCGCGTCAATTACGTCGGTGAGCTCGGCTGGGAGTTGCATGTACCCATGGCGGAGATGCCGAAGGTCTATGCTGCCTTGATGGCCGCGGGTCAGCCCCATGGCATCCGCCTCTTCGGCACCTATGCCATGAATTCGCTCCGCATGGAGAAGGGCTATCGCGGCTGGGGCTCGGAATTGACGACCGAGATCGACATGATCGAAGCCTCGATGGAGCGCTTCCTCCGGCTCGACAAGGAGGATTTCATCGGCAAGGCCCCCACACTGTCGAACAAGCAGCGCGGGCCCCGCATGAAACTCGTCTATCTCGAGGTCGACAACACGGATTCGGACTGCGTGGGCAATGAGCCCGTCTATGTGGGAGATAAGGTGGTCGGCGTCACCACCTCCGGCGGCTTTGGCCACAAGACGGGCAAGTCCCTGGCCTTCGCCTATGTGCCGCCTGAGATGACAGCTCCCGGCACGGCATTTGACGTAATGGTCTTCACCGAACGCCGCGCCGCCCGCATTATCCCCGAGTCGATCTGGGACCCGTCAAACGAGCGGCTGAAGGCATAAGCACGGCCATGCACGGTTTCGAATGATGAGCGCCAGCCGCCCGCTGGTGGGTATCGGCCTCATGCTCGCCGCCATGGCCGTGCTGCCCTTCCTGGATGTGATCGCGAAATATCTGGGGCGGCAGGGCCTGCCGGTGCTGGAAATCGTGTGGGCACGGCTGTTCTTCGGCGCCCTTGTCACCATGCCCTTTGCAGTGAAGGCGCGAGGCCTCAAGGGCCTCGTCCCCAACATGCCGGTGATGCATGTGATCCGCGCCTCCTTCATGATCGCGGCCACCGGCTCCTTCTTCGCCGCGCTGCATTACCTTTCGATTGCCGATACGCTCGCCATCTTCTTCATCCAGCCGTTGATCGTCACCCTGCTCTCACCGCTGGTGCTGGGCGAAACCGTAGGCATCAGGCGCTGGGTTGCCGTCATGATTGGCTTTATCGGTACACTGATCATCATCCGCCCCGGCTTTCAGGAACTGAACCCCGGCGTCTTCCTGGCGCTGGGTGCGGGCGCTAGCCTGGCGATCTATCTGTTGCTCACCCGCCGCATCTCGGGCTCGGCACCGGCCGTCGTCACCACCTTCTACACGAGCCTCTGCGGCGCCATCATCATGAGCGACATCGTGCTGTTCCTGTGGGAGGCCCCCACCCCCTCGCAATGGGCATTCTTTGTGTTGCTCGCCCTCATCGCCAATGGCGGCCACTATCTGATCATCAAGGCCTATGACCACGCCGAAGCCTCGCTCCTGGCCCCGCTCGCCTATACTGAAATGATCATGGCGACGGTGGCCGGCTGGTATTTCTTCGGTGATTTTCCGGATATCTGGACCTTCGCCGGCGTCGCCATCCTCATCGCCTGCGCCATCTACATCTCCTGGCGCGAGCACGTCACCCATGTCGACCCGATCCGGGATTTCGAGCAGCCTTAGAATTCAACTCGCCGTAATTTCCACTGTCCGTCATGCCAGCGCAGGCTGGCATCCCGCTCTGCGTCAGCATGCGTTGCAAAGAAAGCTGGATTCCGGCCTTCGCCGGAATGACGGCGCAGCAATTACCCCTCGTCCAGCACCGCCCTTACCGCATCCATCGCCTCAAGCTGGGTCAGGTTCATGTGCAGCGGCGTCACCGAGATACGGCGGTTGAACACCGCCCAGAGATCGGTGCCCACCGGCGGGTTGCCACGCTCGCGCTTGAAGCCCAGCCAGAAATAGCTGTTGCCGCGCATGTCGGTGCGCTCATCGACGTGGAGCAAGTTCACGTCGCGCTTGCCCTGGCGCGTTACTTCCACGCCCTGCACGTCATCCGGCCGGCAATCGGGGAAATTCACGTTGATCAGCATGCCGGGGCCGAAGCTCATCTTCACCAGCTTGGCGACAATCGGTGCGCCATGCTGCTCGGCCACCTCATAGGAGAAGCCGTTGCCGTGAATGCCCGTCACCTGGCTGAGTGCGATCGACTTGAAGCCGAGCTGGGTTCCCTCCATCGCCGCGGCGATGGTGCCAGAGTAAGTGACGTCATCGGCAATGTTCTGGCCGCGGTTCACGCCTGAGAGCACCAGGTCCGGGTCCCCCGGCAGAATCTTCCGCGCCGCCATCACCACACAATCCGTGGGGGTCCCCGCCACTTCGAAGCGCTTGTCGCCGAGCTTCCGGTAGCGGATGGGGTCCGCGAGCGACAGCGAATGGCCCGCACCTGAATTCTCCTCCGCCGGGGCCACCACCCACACATCGTCAGACAGGCTGCGCGCGATGCGCTCCAGCGTTTCAAGCCCCGGCGCGTGAATGCCGTCGTCGTTCGTCACCAGAATGCGCATGTTGCGTTCAACCTCTCACGATCTTGTCAGCACCGCCCATATAGGGTCTCAGAACCTCCGGGATCGTGACCGATCCATCGGCGTTCTGATAGTTCTCGAGAATGGCCACCATGGTGCGGCCAACGGCAAGGCCTGAGCCATTGAGCGTGTGCACATAACGCGTGCCCTTGCCGTCCTGCGGCTTGAAGCGCGCTTCCATGCGCCGCGCCTGGAAATCTCCGCACACGGAGCAAGAAGAGATTTCGCGGAACGCGTTCTGGCCCGGAAGCCACACTTCGAGGTCATATGTCATGCGGCTGCCGAAGCCCATGTCGCCCGTGCACAGCCGCATCACGCGATAGGCGAGGCCGAGCTTCTGGAGCACGCTTTCCGCACAACCCGTCATGCGCTCCAGCTCTTCGCGGGATTGCTCGGGCGTGGTGATGGAGACGAGCTCCACCTTGGAGAATTGATGCTGGCGGATGATGCCGCGCGTGTCCCGCCCCGCGGAGCCCGCCTCGGCCCGGAAACACGGCGTATACGCGGTGAGGCGCAGCGGCAGGTCCTTCTCTTCCAGGATCGACTCGCGCACCAGATTGGTGAGCGAGACTTCCGCCGTGGGTATGAGCCAGCGGCCATCCGTGGTCCTGAACAGGTCCTCGGTGAATTTCGGCAACTGGCCGGTGCCGAACATCGCCGCATCATTCACCATGTAGGGCACGTAATGCTCGGTATAGCCATTGGTGCCGGTCTGGTGGTCCAGCATGAACTGGGCGAGCGCGCGCTCAAGCCTGGCCAGCTGCCCCTTCATCACCACGAAGCGCGCGCCGGAGATTTTGGCGGCGGCTTCGAAATCCATAAGGCCCAGCCATTCGCCGATGTCGAAGTGCTGGCGCGGCTCGTAATTGAACGGAGGTGCGGCACCCCAGCGGCGGACTTCGATGTTGCCGGTCTCATCCGCGCCATCGGGCACGTCCTCCAGCGGAAGATTGGGGATGACGGCAAGCGCCGCGCTCAGCCGCTGGTCGATGTCGCGCTCCACCTGCTCGCCCGAGGCGATGAAATCCTTGATCGAACCCATCTCGGCCTTCAGCGCCTCGGCGCGCGCCTTGTCTCCGGTGCGCATCGCCTCGCCGATTTCCTTTGAAGCCGCGTTGCGCCTGGCCTGCGCATCCTGCAGCTTCTGCACATGCTCGCGCCGCTCGGAATCGATCTTCAGAAGCTCTGCCGCCATGGGGGCGAGCCCGCGGCGGGCGAGGCTCAGGTCGAATGCTGCGGGGTTTTCGCGGATGGCCTTGATGTCGTGCATGGTCTTCAATTCCCTGTTCGGCGCCCTCCTATAGGACGCCGAAGGGGCTTCGGGAAGATCAATGCGTCAGCTGTCTTTTTCAGCGGCCTCGGCGGCGGCCTCGGCTGCCTCGGCAGCGGCTTCGCGCTTCCGGCGGCGCATCTCGAGGAAGCGCACGGCCTGCACCGAAACCTCGTAAAGCCCCATCAGCGGCACGGCCATGGAGATTTGCGAAATGGGGTCGGGAGGCGTCAACACGGCGGCCACCACGAAGACGCCGACAATCGCGAATTTCCGCCCGGATTTGAGTTGCTGATAAGACAGAACGCCGATCTGGCCCAAAAGCGTCAGAATAACCGGAAGCTGGAAACAAAGCCCGAAGGCCAGGATCAGCATGATCACGAAATCGAGGTAGCCCTGAACGTCCGGCATCAGCGCCACGCCGGAGGTGCCGGCCAGCACGGTGAAGAAGTGAATGGCCACGGGCAGCAGGAAGAAATAGACCAGCGCCGCACCCAGAATGAAGAACAGCGGCGTGGCGATGAGATAGGGCACGAAAGCCTGTTTCTCGCGCTTGTAAAGGCCCGGCGCCACGAAGCCGTAGATCTGCGTGGCAATCAGCGGGAAACCGATGAACAATCCGCCGAACGCGGCAATTTTCAGCTTCACCAGGAACACGCCCAGAAGCTGGGTGGAAATCAGATCGGCCTTGGCACCAGTGCCCCACACGAAGGGCAAGGTGAGGGCATAGAGAAGTTCCTTGGAGAAATAGAAGCTCACGATGAAGGCGGCGGCAAAGCCCAGCACACAATAGATGAGCCTGGTCCTGAGTTCGATCAGGTGCTCGATCAGGGGTGCTTCAGAGGCACTGATCTCATCTTCGCTCATGAGGCGTCCGCGGTGGTCGTCATCGGCTTGTTCTCGGCGGGCTTCGGTGCATCGGCAGCGGGCGCCTCGCCAAACAACTTGTTGAAGTCATCCACCTGCTTCTTGGTTGCGTCCTCCGCCGCCTTCTTGGGCGATGCGGGTGTGGTGGTGAAATTGGCGGGGTTCTTGAGGTTGTCGAATTCCTTCTTGACGTCGTCGAGGCCCGCATCCTTCATCGCGCTGTCGAGGTGGCCCTGGAACTCACGGGCCATGCCACGCATTTTCGCCACGGTCTTGCCCAGTGCGCGCAGCACCTTGGGAAGATCCTTTGGCCCGATGACGATGATCGCCACCACGGCAATGACGAACATCTCGGTGTAGCCGACGCCGAAGTCAAACATGTGCGTGCCCGGCCCAGTATGGCCGCTGTGCCCTTAGCTCTTGGCCTTTTCGGCTTCGGTCTGAACGACGGACTGCTGCTCGATCGGGCGTGCTTCCTGGGACGTGGCCACCGGCACATCGTCGTCCGCCATGCCCTTCTTGAAGCTCTTGATGCCCTTGGCAACATCGCCCATCAGGTCCGAAACCTTACCGCGGCCGAAGAGCAGCACGACGACCAGAATAACCAGCGCCCAGTGCCAGATAGACAACGAACCCATGTAACAAACTCCCTATGTTAGGAGAGGGACAAACCCACTCCATCACGAATTTCGCGGCACTAAAGCAGAAAGCCCGGCGCGCCGCAACCAGAGCACAACACCCTGTGAGATAGGTTGCGATATGGCCGTTTAAAAGACCAAATCGTGACCCAGGGGATCACTCACGCAGCGGCAGGAACAACCCGGTTCCGGCCCTCGCGCTTGGCCCGGTAGAGCGCCTGGTCAGACCGCTTCAGAAGGTCTTCAACCGTGTCCTGGGGGGAAGCAAGGCTGGCGACGCCGATCGAGGCGGTGATGGTCAGGTGCGAGCCCGGCCCCAGCAGGAAGGGTTTGGCGGCAATCGTCTTGCGGATGCGCTCGCCCACCCGCTCCGCGGTGGAGAGGTCCGCCCCCGGCAGCACCACCACGAACTCCTCGCCGCCGGTGCGGCACGCAAGGTCCTGGCCGCGAACCGAGCCGCGAATCCGGCCGGCCACTTCCTGTAGCACCCGGTCGCCCGCGTCATGGCCATAGGTGTCGTTCACCGACTTGAAGAAATCGACATCCAGCGTCAGCAGCGACAGGAGCTTTCCGCGGTTGGCGGATTGCTCGATCAATTGCGTCAGCTGGGTTTCGAGATAGCGGCGGTTGTAGAGGCCGGTCAGGGCATCGGTCACCGCCATCTCCATCGAGGCGCGCACGGTCAGGCGCAGCTGCTCTGTATAGCGGTGGCGGCGGATCTGGGTTGCCACACGGGCAGCCAGTTCCTGCTTGTCGACGGGCCGGATCAGATAGTCGTTGACGCCCATGTCGAGGGCCCGCAGCAGCCGCTGGTGATCTTCCGGGTCGACGATGATCAGGATCGGGGTCTGGCGCGTGGTCTCGACCGATTTCAGCTGAGAGCAAATGCGCAGCCCGTCAGCACCTTCGATATCGAGGTTCACGATGATGATGTCGAAGCCGCCCTGCGCCGCGCCGAAGGCCTCAACGGCCTTTTGCGGGTCGTCGACCAGCGTCACTTCATGCTGTTTTGAAAGCGACGTGCGGATGCGTTCGGCAATGGCTGAGTTATTGTCCAGCAGCAGGATGCGCCCGCCCGCCGCGGCCACGCCAGAGAGATCGGGGGATGGCAGTCCCATGGGATCGGCCGCCAGACGGTTGCGCAATTCGTCCGTCAGCATTTTGAGCCGGACGAGACCCTTGACCCGGCAGAACAGCGCCACATCATTCACGGGCTTGGTCAGAAAGTCGTCAGCACCCGCTTCGAGCCCCCGCACCCGGTCTTCCGGCTGGTCGAGGGCAGTCACCATGATGACGGGAATATGCTGCGTGGCAGGGTTTGACTTGATGCGGCGGCAGACTTCGATGCCGTCAATCCCCGGCATCATCACGTCAAGCAGCACGATATCTGGCTTGGTGCGCTGCACGGCTTCCAGCGCGTCCGCGCCGTTCATGGCCGTCACCACGTCGAAGTATTCGGCCGCCAGCTTGGCCTCGAGCAGGCGGACATTCGCCAGAATGTCGTCAACGACGAGAACGCGCGCCGTCATGCGGATTTCTTCAGATAGCTGTCGATCGTCTGCAGGAAGCTCAAAACCGAGATGGGCTTCGAGATATAGGCCTCGCAGCCACCCTCGCGGATCTTCTGCTCATCGCCCTTCATGGCGAAGGCGGTCACGGCAATCACCGGAATCTGGCGAAGCTCGTCATCCTCCTTCAGCCATTTCGTCACCTCGATGCCGGAGACTTCGGGCAGCTGAATATCCATGAGGATCAGGTCGGGCCGGTGCCGGCGTGCAAGATCGAGCGCGGAAAGCCCGTCCCGCGTCTGGATCACCTGGTAGCCATTGGCTTCAAGGAGGTCGTTGAACAGTTTCATGTTCAACTCATTGTCCTCGACGACCAAAACTTTCTTCGGCATGGCCGGTACCATGTCTGGCGTTCTCATCTGTCCCGCCGATACTGACACATTCGCACCCATCTGGCTCGGTCACTGTTGGCGCGGGAGATTTGCCGTCCCGCCGCGCGATCCCATTCGGATGCTACCGTTTTGGTCCCGCGCCGGTAACCAACAGCTTAACCAAACCGTGCGGCTGTTCAACGCGGTTCAAGGGTGGTTAATTGAGACCATGACAATGCGCCCGAAAACCACCTCAAACCCTGAAGAGGCCGAAGTTCTGGCCCTCAACGCACTGGGTTTCCTCGCCGCGGAACCTGACCGCCTGCAGCGTTTCATGGACCTCGCCGGGCTGGACATCCAGGCGATTCGCGCCTCCGCCGCGGAGCCCGCCTTCCTGGGCGCCGTCATCGACCATCTGCTGGCCGATGAGAGCCTGCTCTTGATCTTCGCCGAAGAACAGCAGATGAGGCCGGATCGCATCGCCAGCCTAAGGCGCAAACTGCCGGGAGCCGCACTTGATTTCTGAGATTACCCTGAGCCAGCTCGAAACCCTGAGCTTCACCGGCCGCCCGCTGGTGATCTGCGACGTGGACGAGGTGATCGTCCATTTCACCCGCGATTTCGAGGACTATATCGGCACCCACGGCCTTTGGTTGGACACCTCGAGCTTCGCCCTCAACGGCAACATCAAGACCCGCGAGACCAATGTGCCCGCAGCTGAGAGCCAGGTCGCGGAGCTGATCGGCAGCTTCTTCGAGGACCGCACCCGGCACATGGAAACGATCGACGGCGCGGTTGATGCACTCAACCACATCGGCGCCACGGCGGATGTGGTGCTGCTCACCAACCTGCCCCACACATCGGGCGATCACCGCCGGCAGAATCTGGCAGGACATGGCCTGCCCTTCCCAGTGGTCACCAATTCAGGTCCCAAGGGCCCGGCGATTCGCAGCCTTCTGCAGCGCGCCAGGCTCGGAACCGCCGTCTTCATCGACGACAGCCCGGCCTATCTCGCATCCGCCCATGAGTATGCGCCCGAGGTGCATCTCATTCATTTCCTCCATGATGACCGCTTCTCGCGGCACATCGCGCCACTCGACTATGTCTCGCTGCGCACCGCCCGCTGGGACGAGGCAAAGCCGCATATTCTGGGGCTGATTGGCGGAAGCTGAGCGGCTTACCCGCCGTATCCGCCCACCGTCAGAACGCCGTGTGACTCCAGCACGGCCTTGAGCTTGGGGCGCGCCCGCACCGCAGTGGTCAGCTTGGCGAGAGCGGGGAACTTTCCATGCAGCGCCTCCTCGCTGGGAGAAGCCCAGAGCGTCAGCATGAAGCAGTAGATGTCGATGGCGGAGAAGTCCCGGCCCATCAGCCAGGGGCCGGCAGACACCAGGCGCTTCTCCATGAACTGCCAATAGCTCTCGACTTTCTCGCGAACCCTTGCCTGCAGATAGTCACGCGCCACCTCGTCCTGCGTCAGCGCGCCGGCGGAATAGGCAACGTTTCCATAGCCATAGATCTCAAGGCTCATAAAGTAGAGGAGGCTCATGAACTCGCCGTAGTCTTCACTCCCCAGCGGCGGAGAAAGGTGCTTTTCCGGGTGGGCGGCAATCAGGAAGGAGACGATGGCGCCTGATTCGAACAGCGTTCTTCCATCAGGCAGGCCCAGGGCTGGAATCTCGCCAAGCGGGCTAATGGCGCGGAAGCTGCTCTCGCGCACCTGTTCCGGCGTCATCCAGATGTTGGTGTAGGGCACCTCCATCTCTTCCAAAAGGCAGTGAATCGCCAGCGATCCCCAGCACTTCACATTGTAAAGCTTGTACATGTCGTTCTCCCGCTCGCAAACTGCCCCGTTGGCAGTGTTCCCCAATTCGCGCCTTCGCGCTAGTGTGGCCAGCATGCACAACGAAGCTGCGACGGCGGGGTTCTGCCGCGATTGCTTTTCACCCATTGCGGGTGAGGAGCGGCGCTGCCGCAACTGTGGCGGCCCGCGGCTTCTGCGCCACATGGAATTGCATCAACTCTCCATCGCCCACATCGACTGCGACGCCTTCTACGCCGCCGTCGAAAAGCGCGACCGGCCAGAACTGGCGGACAAGCCGGTCATCATCGGCGGCGGCACACGTGGCGTGGTCTCGACCGCCTGCTACATCGCCCGCATCCAGGGCGTGAAATCGGCCATGCCCATGTTCAAGGCCCTGAAGCTTTGCCCCGAGGCCGTGGTCATCCGGCCGGACATGGCGAAATATGCCGTGGCCGGACGCCAGGTGCGCGAGCTGATGCTGGAGGTGACGCCACTGGTGGAGCCCTTGTCGATCGATGAAGCCTTCCTCGATCTGACCGGCACTGCCCGCCTCCATGGCATGAGCCCTGCCCTCACGCTGGCCCATCTGATCGACCGCATCTGGAAGAAAGTCGGCATCACCGCCTCTGTTGGTCTCTCGCACAACAAGTTCCTGGCGAAGCTCGCCTCTGACCTTGAGAAGCCGCGCGGCTTCTCGGTGCTGGGAAGGGCGGAGACGCTAAGCTTTCTCGCAGCGAAGCCCGTGGGCTTCATCTGGGGCGTGGGCAAAGCCATGCAGGATGAGCTTGCCAAGGGCGGCATTACCATGATCGGCCAATTGCAGCAGATGGAGAAGAATGACCTTATGCGCCGCTTCGGCAGCATGGGTGCCAGGCTCTACCACCTGTCCCGCGGCGAGGATCAGCGCATCGTCTCGACGGATGATCATGCCAAATCGATCAGCGCCGAAACCACCTTCAACACCGATATCCGCGATTGCGCGGAGCTGGAGCGCATCCTGTGGCCGCTCGCCGAAAAGGTCTCGCGCCGCGCCAAGGCGGAAGGCGTTGCGGGCCATACCGTGGTGCTGAAACTGAAGACCGCTGATTTCAAGACGCGCACCCGAAACGTCTCGCTCGCGGACCCGACGCTCCTCGCCTCGCGCATATATGATGCCGGTATTCCGCTTCTCCAGCGTGAAGCGACTGGTGCGGCCTTCCGGCTGATCGGCATCGGTATCTCAGGGCTAGTCGAGGCCCGCCCCGAGCAGGAAACCGAAACACTCGACATGACGACGGCCGCCCGCGCCAAGGCGGAACTTGCCGTTGACAAGATCAGGGACAAGTTCGGCCGGGGCGCTGTTGGGCGTGGCATAAGCTTCGGCAGCGAAGACTAGCGGGGCCCGTGCCAGCGTTGTAAAGCTGGGTTCCTTCCTCAAGGTCACATTCTGCCCCATGAAACCGAAACTCGTCCGCACCGTCGCAGCGCTCCGCCGCGAAACCGCCAGCTGGCGGAAGCAAGGCCTGCGCTATGCCGTGGTGCCCACAATGGGCGCCATTCATGAAGGCCACACGCATCTGGTGAGCAAGGGGCTGAAGCGGGCAGACCGTGTGATTGCCACCATCTTCGTCAATCCCAAGCAGTTTGCGGCGAATGAAGACCTCGACAAATATCCCCGCGATGAAGAAGGTGACGTGCGCAAGCTCGGCGCCGCCGGAACGCATCTGATCTTCCTGCCTTCGCCCGGAGACATGTATGCGCCGGGCTTCACCACCACCGTCACGCTCGGCGGGCCCGCGAAGGCCGGCCTCGAAGACAAGTTCCGCCCGCAATTTTTCGATGGCGTTGCGACCGTCGTTGCCAAGCTCTTCATCCAGACGGGTGCAGACTATGCAATGTTTGGCGAGAAGGACTATCAGCAGCTCAAGGTCGTCACCCGCATGGCGAAGGACCTCGACATTCCCATTGAGGTGATCGGCGTTCCGACCGTCAGGGATCCCGATGGCCTCGCCAAATCCTCGCGCAATGTCTATCTCTCGAAGCCGGAGCGCCAGCATGCGCTCGCGATCTACTCAACCCTCACCCATGCGGCCGAGCACATCCGCGCCGGCCAGAATCTTCAGTCCGCAATCCGCGCTGCCACACGCACGCTGATGGCGCTGGGCTTCAAGGTCGACTACGTCACCGTCCGCAACGCTGATACCCTGGCAATCCCCCAGCATCGCGACGAACCCCTCCGCCTCATCGCTGCCGCGTGGCTGGGCAAGACAAGGCTCATCGACAATATTCCGGTCTAGGGTATCTCTCGATCTGTTGGTTACAGCAGACCCAGCTCCGCCAGCTCGCGCCGCAGCTTTTCGGGCATGCCTTCGGCCTTGCCAGATTTCGGCAGGTCGGGCGGTGCATCGGCATCTTCGAGGTATCGCCAGCCCTGGAAGGCGCGTTTCGGAACGGGCCGCACGGCGATGATTTGGGGCTTGAACATGATGCGGCAACGCTCAATCCCGTCAGCGCCCGTTACTGGTTCGAGTGAAGCGATCGGCTGGCGGCAAAGGACCATGCCGCGGATCACCCAATAGAGCGAGCCACTGGGCAGGATTTCATCTTTCCGGCGCGGGAACATGCGGGTCACGTGGTCAAGCGTGTCGCGGCCCGCCTTGGCGTCCTTCACCCAGGATTCGAGTTCCTCGATTTCGGTCACACCAACGCAGAGCTTCAGGAGATTGAGCGGCATGGCCAGACCATACGCTGCCTGCCCCGCGGAGTGAACTCTCGCGTGGCGCTTGTCCCCAGCCTCAGCCGGTTCTGCGGGTCCCGAAGGTGGGTGCCGAGAAATAAGCCCGGTCCAGCGCCTTGATTTCAAAGACGTGCTGCACTTTGACGCCGATCCCGAAGCGCAGCATCAGCTCCGCCAGCCGCTGGCCGTCAATCAGCACCACCTTGCGCGAGAGCTGCGCACAGAAATCCGCAGCACCTGCCGAAAAATGCGTGGTGGTGACGAGCACGCCCTTCGTGGCCCGCCGCGCCTCCAGGCTTCCCGCAAAATCCCGAACGTCCGAAATCGGAACCGCCACGCCGGGCTTCAGCCGCTTCGCCTGAATGAAGATCGAATCGAAGCCCAGCTCGTCCAGCCTGATGATTCCATCGATCCCGCCGTCATGCGAGCGGCCCAGGCAGCGCGCCATTTCCGCGCGGTTGCTGCCATAACCCATGGCGAGGATCACATCGATCACAAGCCGTTCGAAGAAATCAGGCGGCTGTGCGTGGATGCGGGCGATCAACTCCCGCACAAGAATCACATCAGACGCTTTCACCAGCGCCGACAACGCCGTGCATCCATCTTGTGAAATACCCCCGGCAAGACCCGAGGCCTCATTGGCCACGAACCCCGCCTCATCAGTGGAGGGATGCATCAGTCTTTGAAAATCACCGAGGACGAACATACCCTAAGGGTAAGTTTTAAACCTTAAGGGACCATTACGCTAGGTAATCCGGAGCTGCGGCGAAATATGCCACGGCTCCGGGTCCCATCCCCTGCCCCTGCAAACGGATCAGGAAGCTGCTTTGCTGATGAAACACTTGACGCCCTTGCTCTTCAGCTTGGCGCAGACGCTGTTCGCATCGGTTTGGCTGTCGAAGCCCACGAGACGAACGCGGTAGAACACACCCTTCGCGCCAAGATCAGCGCGAACCACCACCGGGTCCTGCGATGCAAGCGCCTTGTTGCGCGCCTTCATCTTCTTCCAGGTGGACCAGGCGGCATCTTCGGTCGTGGCAGAGGCAAGCTGAACCGACCAGCCCGTGATCTTGGAAGGCGCGGGCGCTTCAGAGGGCTCTGCCGCATCAGCCGTTGCGGCGGGCTGGCTGAGGGACGCGGTTTGAACCTCCGGCGCATCGTCTGCAGGAACGTCTTCGACGGCCAGCACCTTCTCCTCCGCGGCCGCTGCTTCGGGCTCGGGTGCGGCTGAGGTGGGGATGATGCGCTTCGGCTGTTCCTGCGGAACGCGGTCAGTAAAGAGCTTGGCCGGAACGGTGCTCGTCTGCGAAGCGACGGTCATGTCCTCCGCCAGAGCAGCCGAGGGCGCCTTGGCCACGGGCAGCTCATCGCTGGCCGGGCTGACGTCGGCTGTGTGAATTTCATCCGCTGCAGCTGCGGGCGTGGCTGCAGGCGCGCCGTCGAGGGCTGCAAGCCGCTTGACGGCCGGCTCGTAGCCGGGCTTGGCAGCCAGCGCCTTGGTCAGCGCGTCACGCGCCTCGGAGCTGCGCTGCAGCTTCTCGAAGGCCATGGCCTGCGCCACATAAACCCGCGCCGGATCGGGATAATCGTAACGCAGCGCCTTGTCGAAATCGGCGAGCGCAAAGAGATACTGCCCACTGTCGCGCAGCAAGGTGCCGCGGCTGTAATAGGCGTGGCTAAACTGCCCGTCGAGGAACAGTGCGGAGGTGAAGTCCTCCATCGCCTGCGCATTCTGATCGAGCCGCTGATAGGAAAGGCCACGGTTATAGAGCGCCAGGGCCCGCACCTTGCCCGAGAGCGCGTCAATCCTGAGGGCCGCGCTGTAATCGTCGATGGCGAAGGCCTGCTGGTTCAGCCTCTGATAGGCGAGCCCCCGGTTCAGCAGCGCATTGGCCAGAACCTCCGGCGGCAGCGCCCGGGATTCGATTGCCCTTGTGTAATCCGTTATGGCCGTCTCGGCGTCTCCAGCCTGGAGCGCCTTGTAGGCTTCGGCCGCGAGCTTGGTTTCGGGCGTGGCGCCGGCCGCTCCGGACTGCGCCGCACTTGCAGCAAGAACCACGGAACAAACAGACGCAAGGAACAGGGTACGGAGGGTCATGTCCTTACTATCGGGCGGACAGGGTTAAGAACGTCTTTCCGCAAAGCCCCGGTGAGATTTACATCTGGTAAACGGCCCCCAGAACCTTGTGTCGTTTTTGGACTCCAACCCGGTTCAGCCGAGTTGACGAAGCACCGGCATGCTGGCACAAAGGTTTTCGTGTGGTGCCCGAAAGCCAGACGGACTTCGGGCCTAACAGGGAACACGGTGAGGATGACCCAATCGGGGCCGAATCCGTGGCTGCCCCCGCAACTGTGAGCGGAGAGGGTTTCGGCAATCATGGCCACTGGGCAACCGGGAAGGCCGCCGCAACCTGGAGACCCGCAAGTCAGGAGACCTGCCACACACCGGAACGTTAACTCGGGTCACCACGGAGGGTGTTCATGACCGCTCGTACTTCTGTTTCTTCCACGTCTTCAGTGTCGGTTTCGAAGCGCATTGCCGCAGGCCTCGCGCTGCTGTTCGTCGGCTGCACGCTGACCTTCGCCGTGGGCCTTTCCCACATGGCGCTGGCGCATAATGCAGCGCATGACACGCGCCACGCCATCGGCTTCCCCTGCCACTAATCAGTCGATCACACATATGATCGGGCGAGTCGTGCTCGCCGTGCTCCTGGCAGGGATCGCGGCCGGCTTCGTCATGGGCGTCATCCAGCATGTGCGGCTGACCCCCCTGATTCTCGAGGCGGAGTCCTTCGAACGGGCCTCCGATGTCCACAGCCATGACCAGGCTGCGCCTGCGGCCGGGGCCGCAACCACCGCGCCTGAAGCAGGCCATGATCATGACCATGGTGATGAAGGCTGGACGCCGGAAAATGGCTGGCAGCGTACGCTTGCCACCACGACTGCATCCGCCATGGCGGGTGCGGGCTTTGCCGCCATACTGGCAGCGGTCTCACTTCTCACCGGCCTGACCATCAGCCGCCGCACCGGGCTTGTCTGGGGTCTCTGCGGGTTTCTGGCCGCAACACTCGCACCTGCTGCGGGGCTTGCACCTGAACTTCCCGGCATGGCGGCGGCCGATCTCCTCTCCCGCCAGGTGTGGTGGGTGGGGACCATTGCCGCCACGGCGGCGGGGATTTATCTGCTCGCCACCCAGACGAGGCTCTGGGCCATCGTCGCGGCGGCGGTCATTATCCTGGCACCGCATGTGATCGGCGCTCCGGTGGCACCACATGCCGAAAGTCTCGTTCCGCCTGAACTCGTGGCCCGTTTCGTCGCCAACTCCATTGCCGCCAACGCCGTTTTCTGGTGCGTGATCGGCCTGTTTCTGGGGATCGTTCTGGACCGCACCGCAAAGGACCTCTACGCCACATGAGCACCACCAAAATACCGGCGACTGTCATCACCGGCTTTCTCGGCGCGGGGAAAACCACGCTCATCCGGAACATGCTGGAGAATGCTGACGGCCGCCGCATCGCCCTCATCATCAACGAGTTCGGCGATGTGGGTGTTGATGGCGAGATCCTGAAGGGCTGCGGGGTCGATGCCTGCCGGGAGGAGGACGTGATCGAGCTCGCCAATGGCTGCATCTGCTGCACCGTGGCCGATGATTTCGTGCCCACCATGAACAAGCTGCTGAACCGCGAGGATCCGCCGCATCACATCGTGATTGAAACCTCAGGCCTCGCCCTGCCCCAACCGCTGGTGCGCGCCTTCAAATGGCCCGAGATCAAGTCCCGGGTCACGGTTGATGGCGTCATCACCGTGGTCGATGCCAAGGCCCTGTCGGAAGGCCGCTTCGCCGATGACGAGGAGGCCGTTGCCGCCCAGCGCGCGGCGGACCCGAACCTCGATCATGAAAACCCGATCGAGGAACTCTTCGAGGATCAGCTCAACTGCGCGGACATGGTGATCGTCAACAAGACGGACCTGCTGGATGCCACCGAACACGCTGCCGTCACAGCGGAGCTGAAGCAGAAAGTGCGCGCCGGCACCCGCCTCGTTGCCACGCGCCACGGCCAGATCGATGTCGCAGCCCTGCTGGGTTTGGGTGCCTCTGCCGAGGACGACCTGCACAATCGCCTCTCGCACCATGAAATGGAGGGCGAGGAGCAGCATGACCATGATGATTTCGTCACCTTCATCGTCTCCCTTGGCGGCGTGCCGGACAAGGCCTCCCTGCTGCAGCGCATCGAGAAGGCCATCGCCACGCATGACATCCTTCGCCTCAAGGGTTTTGCCGATGTCGCGGGCTCTTCCGCCCGCCTCCTGGTCCAGGCCGTGGGCCCGCGCCTCAACAGCTATTTCGACAGGCCCTGGAAGCCGGAAGACAGGCGCGGCACCGAACTTGTTGTGATCGGCGCCAAGGACATGGACCGCGAGGCCATCACCGGCCTTCTGCGAGGCTGATGCACCTCCTCGCCACGACATCGGGCGTGATCGACGGCGGCGCAGAGGCCATCGATCTCGCCCAGCCTCCCGCCGATATCGCGGTCCTCTCCGCGGCTGACAGCGAATTGGCCGCGCTTGCACGTGCGCATGATCAGGCACCTCTGCCGCTGCGCCTCGCCAATCTCCTGCAGCTTCAGCATCCGCTTTCGGTTGATCTCTATCTCGAGAAGACGCTCTCTCATGCGCGCCTCATCGTGCTCCGCATCCTCGGCGGCGCATCCTACTGGACCTATGGGCTGGACCAGATTGAGGATTTGGCCCACCGCCAGCGCATCCTTCTCTGCGTCTTGCCGGGGGACGCACAGCCGGACCCGGAGCTTACCCGCCGCTCCACGCTCGGAGCCCAGCACTGTGAGCGCCTCCGGCAATATCTCATCACCGGTGGCGCGGAAAATGCGGCAGGCTTTCTGGCCTATTGCCGCCATCTCCTTGACGGCACGCCAGCTCCCGCTCCGGCGAGGGCACTCAGCCCAGCCGGGCTCTATCGTGACACCTGCGAGGCGGGTCAGCCCCAGGCCGCCCTCGTCTTCTACCGTTCTGTTCTTGAAGGCGCCCAGACGGCGCCGATCGATGCCCTCGTCGACGCCCTGAAGCAGCGCGGGCTCGGCACGCGGGCCTTCTACGTGGCGAGCCTCAAGGACCGCGCGTCAGTCGAAGTGCTGCGGGACGGGATCAGCGGGCCGGACGTCATCCTCAACGCAACGAGCTTCGCCGTCGCCTCGGGCGGAAGCGAAGACCCGCTCGCCCGTCATGATTGCCCGGTGCTGCAAGTGGTCCTGTCCGGCGCATCAGAAGAGAGTTGGCGTGATAGCACGCAGGGCCTCAACGCACGTGACCTGGCGATGAATGTCGTGCTGCCGGAGCAGGATGGCCGCATCATGTCCCGCGCCATTTCCTTTAAGGCGGACAGCCAGTGGCACGCGGGCACACATTGCCGCATCGTCACCTATCGCCCGGTCTTGGACCGCGTGGAGTTCGTCGCCGAACTCGCAGCCCGCTGGGCGGCGCTGCGCCGCACGCCGGCGGCTGAACGCAAGATCGCAATCGTGCTCGCCAATTACCCAAACAAGGACGGCCGCATCGCCAATGGCGTGGGCTATGACACGCCTGCAAGCACAGTGGCGATCCTGCAGGCGATGCAGGAAGCCGGTTATGCGGTTGAAGACTTTCCGGCAAGCGGCAACGGCATCATCGAGGATTTGCAGCGCGGCGTGACGAATGCACGCCTTCCCTCCCCGTCACGCCCGGGCCTGTCCCGGGCATCCTTTTCCCTTGCTGACTATATGCATCACTTCAACCTATTGCCGGATTCCCTCCGTGCACAGATCATTGCACGCTGGGGTACGCCCTCCTCCGATCCCTTCTTTTCGGGTGTTGCGTTCCATTTGCCAGTGCGTCTCTATGGCAATGCCGCCGCCGCTATCCAGCCGGCGCGTGGTTACAACATCGATCCGAAATCAACTTATCATGACCCGGCGCTCCTGCCGCCGCACGGCTATCTCGCCTTCTATTTCTGGCTCCGCCACCAGTTTGGGGCACATGCCGTCATTCACAACGGCAAGCACGGCAATCTCGAATGGCTACCTGGCAAAGCCAATGCGCTCACGGCCGAATGCCTGCCCGAAGTGGCCTTGGGCCCTCTGCCGCAGCTCTACCCCTTCATCGTCAACGACCCCGGCGAAGGAACCCAGGCCAAGCGCCGCACGGGCGCTGTCATCATCGATCATCTCACGCCTCCACTCACCCGCGCTGAAACTTACGGGCCGCTGAAGGATCTCGAAGCCCTCGTCGATGAATATTACCTGGCTTCCGGCCTCGACCGCCGCCGCAGGGATTCGTTGCGCAAGGACATTCTGGACCTCACCCGCTCCACCAGGCTCGATATCGATGCGGGCTTCTCGGGCGACGATGACCAGGACCTGCAGCGTCTCGACGCCTATCTCTGCGACTTGAAAGAAGCGCAGATCCGGGATGGCCTTCATATTCTGGGCAGCTCCCCCGAAGGCCGCCTCGAAACCGATCTGCTGGTGGCGCTCACCCGCGTGCAGCGGGGCTTGGGCGAAGGCGGGGACCAGTCGCTCATCCGCGCCCTTGCAGATGACTTCGGCTTCGGAGGCTTCGATCCCTTGATTTGTGAGATGGCCGCGCCATGGGCAGGCCCCAGGCCAGAGGCGCTTACCTCCACCGATCCATGGCGCACCAATGGCGATACAGTCGAACGACTTGAGGCCTTCGCGGCGGCGCTTCTTGAAGATACGCCGTGTCCGGATGGTTTTACCGCCACTCGCGCCGTTCTCGCAAACATCGGCAGCCACATCCGCCCCACGCTCCGCCAGTGCGGCCCCAATGAAATCGCCTCACTCCTCAAGGGCCTTGAAGGCCGCTTCGTGGCGCCAGGCTCATCAGGAGCCCCCACGCGTGGGCGGCTCGATGTGCTGCCCACAGGCCGGAACTTCTATTCCCTCGATAACCGCACCGTACCCACGCCCACCGCGTGGACGCTCGGCCAGAAATCCGCGGAAGACCTGCTGCTGCGCCACTTCCAGGATTTCGGCCGCTATCCGGCGGCACTGGGTCTTTCCGCATGGGGAACCTCCAACATGCGAACGGGCGGAGACGACATTGCCCAGGCACTCGCCCTCATTGGTGCCAAGCCCGTGTGGGAACCTTCGAGCTGGCGCGTTACGGGGTATGAAATTATCCCGCTCGCAAAGCTGGGACGCCCCCGGGTGGACGTCACGCTCCGCATCTCCGGTTTCTTCCGCGACGCCTTCCCCGCGCAGATCGAGCTTCTGGACAAGGCCTTCCGCGCCGTGGGCGCGCTCGATGAGGATGCGGAGGACAACCCGCTCGCCGCCCGCATGCGCAGTGAGGCAGCCACCCTTATATCGTCCGGCATCGGGGAGCAGGACGCGCGGCATATGGCGGGCCACCGCATTTTCGGCTCCAAACCCGGCGCCTATGGTGCAGGCCTACAGGCCCTGATTGACGAGAAGATCTGGACCGGCCGCGCAGACTTGGCCGCAGCTTACGTCACCTGGGGTGCCTATGCCTATGGTGCCAAGGCGCATGGCCTTAATGACGAGAAGTCTTTCACGGAGCGCCTCCGGCGCATCGAGGCCGTGGTTCACAACCAGGACAACCGGGAGCATGATCTTCTGGACTCGGATGATTATTACCAGTTCGAAGGCGGCATGACGGCGGCGGTTGAACAGGCCTCCGGCGCACGTCCGCGCGTCTACCACAATGATCATTCCCGCCCCGAGCGGCCGGTGATCCGCACGCTGGAAGAGGAAGTGGGCCGCGTCATGCGCTCGCGCGTGGTCAACCCGAAATGGATCGATGGCGTGAAGCGCCACGGCTACAAGGGTGCGTTCGAAATCGCTGCGACGGTCGATTATATGTTCGCCTTCGCCGCCACCACGGGTGCGGTCCGCTCCCACCACTTCGACCTGGCCTTCGATGCCTTCATCGCCGATGACGCCACGCGTGAGTTTATAAAAACCAACAACCCCGCCGCGCTGAAGGAAATCGCCGAGCGCTTCCACGAGGCTGCAACCCGCGCCCTCTGGACGCCGCGCCTCAACTCCGCCCATGATCTGCTCGAGGAGCTTACCCGATGACCGATGAAACGCCTGACCACGACAACACCCGCCACCATGAAAAGATGGCCAAGAAGAAAGCCGCGCGTGACAAGATCATGGCGGGCAAGACCATCGAGAAGGGCCTGCTCATCGTCCACACCGGCAAGGGCAAGGGCAAGTCCACAGCGGCCTTCGGCATGGTGTTCCGCTGCGTGGGCCACGGCATGAAGTCCGGTGTCATCCAGTTCGTGAAGGGCGCCTGGGGCACGGGCGAGCGGACCGTGCTGGAGAAGTTCCCCGACCTCGTTACCATCAAGGCCATGGGCGAAGGCTTCACCTGGGAAACCCAGGACCGCGAGCGCGACATCGCGCATTCCCGCGCAGCCTGGGAAGAAGCCAAGAAGATGATCGCGGACCCCGACTACAAGATGGTCCTGCTGGACGAGCTCAACATCGTGCTGCGCTATGACTACCTGCCTTTGGACGAAGTCCTCGAAGTGCTCCGCAACAAGCCCGTGGACAAGCACGTCATCGTCACCGGCCGCAACGCCAAGGACGAGCTGATAGAGATCGCCGATCTCGTGACCGAAATGGAACAGGTCAAACACCCCTTCCGCTCCGGCGTGAAGGCGCAGGCGGGGATTGAGTTCTGACCGGTAGGAGACGCACAATTTTTTTAGCGTCATTCCGGCGAAGGCCGGAATCCCGCTTTTCACCGTGCATGCTGATAGACAGCGGGATCCCCGCCTTCGCGGGGATGATGGCTCTTGGGAGCATGCACTGCTCAAGAGGAGAGCATGACGGCGCCGTGGACCACCACGCCGCAAACGGGCTTGTGAGTGCCGTCTACCGGGTCTAGAACGGCCTCCGCAGCGTCCCCAGAGACGGGACTGAAAGCATATTCCGGTGCGGCTGACCCAAGGCGGGGCCAAGACCGGAGCTGTCTTCCGGACCGGGCCTCGCCCGGGGGCGCGCTTTGAGCTGGAAGGCAGGATGATGGCGGAAAAACTGGGTGTGATGCTGTGCGGCCACGGCAGCCGTGACAAGGATGCGGTCCGGGAATTTGCCGTCTTGTCCGAGCATCTGAAACAGCGCCTGCCGCAATATCCGGTCGAATATGGCTATCTCGAATTCGCAACCCCTATCATTCGCACGGGGCTCGACAAGCTCAAGGAACAGGGTGTCACCCGCGTCCTCGCCGTCCCCGGCATGCTGTTTGCCGCAGGCCATGCCAAGAATGATATTCCGTCCGTTCTCAACACCTATGCCGCCGCCAACGGCCTGCGCATCGATTATGGCAAGGAACTGGGGATTGACCCTAAGATGATGCGCGCCGCGGGAGACCGTGTGCAGCAGGCGCTTGATGCAGCTGGTCCCGCGGTTCCCAAGCATGAAACGCTGCTCGTCGTCGTCGGCCGCGGTGCCTCGGATCCTGATGCGAATTCGAATGTTTCCAAGGTTACGCGCCTTCTCTGGGAAGGCTTCGGCTTCGGCTGGGCCGAGACTGCATATTCCGGCGTCACCTTCCCGCTGGTGGAGCCCGCCCTCGAGCACACTGCACGGCTGGGCTTCAAGCGCGTCATTGTGTTCCCCTATTTCCTGTTCACCGGTATTCTGGTTGACCGGATTTTCGCGGCAACGGATGCCGTGGCGGCGCGCCACCCCGAGATCGAGTTTGTGAAGGCGCCCTATCTCAATGACCACCCGCAGGTCATCGCCACCTTCCAGGAGCGGATCGAGCAGATCCTGACCGGAGACATCGCGATGAATTGCCAGATGTGCAAGTATCGCACCCAGGTTCTGGGCTTCGAGGCGGAAGTGGGTGCCGTTCAGGAAAGCCACCACCACCACGTTGAAGGGATCGGCACGGCGGAAGACTGCGAATATTGTGACGGAGTCTGCAATCAGATGTGCAAGACCATGCCGAAGAAGAAGGCTGCGGTGCTCGCGGTCGATCCTGGCAAAATACTGTCGGGCCCCGTTCCTCACAGCCATGGCGATGACGGCCACCATCATAGCCATGAGCACGGGCATGACCATGGACACGATCACGGCCACACCCACGCCATCTATCCGCATGCGGATCATCCGATGGGACCGAGGAGCATGCTGAAGAAGTGACTCCCTACCTCCGCGACCCTGCCGCGATCTACCAGCGCTCCTTCGAGATCATTCGCGCTGAAGCGGATTTCTCTGCCCTGCCGGAGGATGCAGAACCGGTTGCAACCCGCATCATCCACGCTTGCGGCATGCCGGAGATTGCAGCGGACCTCCGCATCTCGCCGGATTTCGTGTCAGCCGCCAAGGCGTCACTTGCCGCAGGCCGGCCCGTGCTGGTCGATGCCGAAATGGTCCGCCATGGCATTATCGGCAAGGACATCACTGTGCTCTGCACACTGAACGACGCGCGCGCGCGGGAATTGGGAATATCAGCGGGCAACACCCGCTCTGCCGCCGCGGTCCAGCTCTGGCGTGATCACCTGGACGGCGCCATCGCCGTCATCGGCAATGCACCAACGGCCCTCTTTGCACTTCTGGAGATGATTGACGAAGGTGCCGCGAAGCCCGCGGCCATCGTCGGCTTTCCTGTAGGATTCGTCGGCGCTGCCGAATCCAAGGAGGCCTTGCACGCGAACCCGCGCGGCATTCCCTATGCCACACTGCTCGGCCGCAAGGGCGGCTCGGCCATGGCGGCCTCCGTCATCAACGCTTTGACGCGGGGCGCCCAATGACGCGCTGGCTCACCATCATCGGCATGGGGGAAGATGGGTGGGGCGGCCTCTCCGCCCGCGCCCGGCAGGCAATCGAAACGGCAGATGTCATCGTGGGTTCGAGCCGGCTTCTGGCCTACCTGCCCCGCACCGATGCCGAGATCCATGAATGGCCGCAACCCTTCTCTGCCGTGGTGGAGCGCATCTCACCGCTCCGTGGGCGCAGCACGGTCGTGCTCGCCACGGGTGACCCTCTCAATTATGGAGTGGCCCGCAAGCTGATGGAGTTCATCCCCTTTGGTGAGATGACCATCATTCCGCACCTTTCCGCCTTCTCGCTTGCAGCCGCGCGCGTGGGCTGGTCCTTGCCGGATTGCGACACGCTCACCCTTCACGGAAGGGATGCCGCCCATATCGAGCCCTTCATTCAGCCAGATACGCGCCTCATCGTGCTCACGGCGGATCGAACCACCGTCACGGAAGCCGCCCGCCGCCTCACTGCACGGGGCTTTGGCAAGAGCGAGATCACTGTTCTCGAAAACATGGGGGGCGACGGTGAGCGGCAGTCGCGCTTCAGAGCGGATGCTCCGAGTACTGAAGATTATTCGGACCTCAATACCCTTGCCATCCGCTGTATCGCCTCGCCCGGCGCCACAATTCTCTCCCGCCTTGCCGGTCTTCCCGATGAGGCGTTCGTCCATGATGGGCAATTGACCAAGCGCGAGGTTCGTGCCGCCACACTTGCCGCCCTTTCCCCCACACCGGAAAAACTCCTGTGGGATGTGGGCGCCGGCTGCGGCTCGATTTCGGTTGAGTGGATGCGCGCCGCCCGCGGTACTCAGGCCATCGCCTTCGAGAGCAACGACGAGCGCCTCGCCATGATCGCCGCCAATGCAGATGCGCTGGGAACACCGCGCCTTCGTATCGTCGCAGGTGCCGCACCTGCCACACTCGAAGGCCAGCCTGCACCTGATGCCGTCTTCATCGGCGGCGGCATCTGGATTGCGGGTGTCTTCGAGCAGAGCTGGGCCGCCCTCAAGCCCGGCGGAAACATGGTGGCCAATGTCGTTACCATTGAAGGTGAACTCCACCTCTATGACCTGCACGAAAAGCACGGTGGAGACATTGTGCGCATGGAGGTGTCTCACCTCACCGCCGTGGGCCGGCTGCGGGCGCTTCGCCCGCGCATGGCCGTCACGCAGTGGCGGGCGCAGAAGCCATGGTAAGCACCGGAACGCTCCATGGCGTCGGCGTTGGCCCCGGTGACCCGGAGCTGATTACGCTGAAAGCCATGCGCCTGATTTCCGGCGCCCCCGTCATCGCCTATCTCGCCGCCAATGGCCGGGACTCGACCGCGCGGGATATCGCCCGGCCCTATATCGCTGCCACCACCGCGCATCTCGTGATCGACATGCCCATGCGGGTTGAGCGCCAGCCGGGGGAGGCCGCTTATGACGCTGGTGCTTCCGCCATCGCCGCCCATCTGGACCATGGCCGGGATGTGGTCATGCTTTGTGAAGGTGATCCCTTCTTCTACGGCAGCTTCATGTATATCTTCGCGCGCCTCGCCAAGCGCTATCCCTGCCGCGTCGTCCCCGGCGTCACCTCAATGACCGCCTCTGCCGCAGCCCTGCGCCGCCCGCTTTCGGCGCGGAATGAAGTGGTAAAGGTCCTCCCCGCCACCCTTCCCGCGGACCGGCTCCGCGAGGAACTGCAGACCACCGAAAGCGCCGTCATCATCAAGGTGGGCCGCCATCTCGGGAAGATCCGCAACATATTGGGTCTTCTCGATCTGTCGTCGCGTGCCCAGGTCATCATCAAGGCCACCCATGAGGATGAGGTGGTAACCCCCCTCCTCGATATCACGGAAGATCACTTGCCTTACTTTGCAACCATCCTCGTCTACTCGGGCACCGAAGCATGGTGAAGCCCGTCCTGTTCACACTCGGCGCCTCCGCCCTGCCGCTGGCTCTCAAGCTCAAAGACCCGCTCGGCGCTGAAATCCACACGCCGAACTGTGTGGCGGGTGGTGACGTCACTTATGCCAAGGCCACGGCGCATCTGGCCCAGCTCTTTCAAGACGGCCGCAGCATCATCGGGCTTTGCGCGGCGGGCATACTCATCAGAGCCATTGGCCCATATCTGGTGGACAAGCATAGCGAGCCCCCGGTCATTGCACTGGCGGAGGATGGCTCCTCGGCCGTCCCCCTGCTTGGAGGCCATCATGGCGCCAATGAACTTGCCCGCCAGATCGCGAGCCTCTGTAGCGGCCACGCCGCCATCACCACCGCAAGCGAGGTGCGCATGGGCTTCGCACTTGACAATCCCGCGCCCGGTTTCACACTCGCCACGCCACAGCATGTAAAGCCCGCCACCGCAGCCCTCCTCAATGGTGCGGCCCTGGCGCTCGATGGTGCGCTCAACCCCTTCCCGCTCTCTGACCTCGGTCCATGGTCGCCTGGCTTCGAGGGTGTCACGCTGCATGTCACGGAAAAGGCAGCAGACGGCTCGAAGTTCGATCTCGTCTATCATCCAAAGACGCTGGTGATGGGCCTTGGCTGCGAGCGCAACGTGAGCCCCGCCGAACTTATCAGCCTCGCGGAACAGGTGCTGCGCGATCATGGGCTATCCCCCGCCGCCCTCGCCGCCATCACCTCGATCGATCTGAAGGCGGATGAAGCAGCAATCCACGCGGTTGCCGCGCATTTCGGCGTGCCCGCGCGGTTCTTCTCCGGCGAGGAACTGCGCCGTGAGACGCCGCGCCTCAAGAACCCCTCTGACGTGGTGGCGAAGGAGGTGGGCGTACCCGGCGTCGCCGAAGCCGCAGCACTCGCCGCGGTGGGCACTGAAGGCGAACTCCTGGTGGAGAAGACGCGCTCGGCACGCGGCACCTGCGCCATTGCGCGGAGCCCCCAACCGCTCATCACGCTTAAAGGAAGGCCGCGCGGCATCGTGCATGTGGTGGGGATCGGCCCCGGAACGCCGGACTGGCGCGCGCCTTCCGCACAGGCCGCGCTCGAAGCGGCCAGTGACTGGGTGGGTTATGGCCTCTATCTCGATCTCGTGGCGGATGTGAAGTCGGGCCAGCAGGAACACCGCTTCCCTCTGGGGGGCGAAGAAGACCGCGTGCGCCACGCCATCGAACTCGCGAAACAGGGCCGCGAAGTGGCCCTTGTCTGCTCAGGCGATGCCGGCATCTATGCCATGGCCGCATTGGTCTATGAGGTTGTGGATCTCGAGCCCGGCCGCATTGCCATCAATGTGATCCCCGGCATTTCGGCCTTCCAGGCCGCGGCCGCGAAGGCTGGCGCGATGATCGGGCATGATTTCTGCTGCATCTCGCTCTCGGACCTGCTCACCCCCTGGGAGGCGATCGAGAAGCGGGTGAAGGCAGCGGCGGAAGGTGACTTCGTCATCTCCTTCTACAATCCGCGCTCCCTGAAGCGGCGTGACCAGCTTGAGCGCGCCTTCGCAATTCTCGCAAACCACCGCCCGGCGGATACGCCGGTCATCATCGCCTCAAACCTCGGCCGGCCCGAGGAAAGGGTGAAGATCGTGCGCTTTGAAGAGTTCAACCCGGACGACGTCGACATGCTGACCCTCGTCATGGTCGGCTCGTCCCAATCCAGATCCTTTGTCCGGGGGGACGGTGTCACATACGCCTATACCCCGCGCGGCTATGCCAAGAAGAGAGAGGCAGCGGAATGACCGTCCATTTCATCGGCGCCGGACCGGGCGCTCCCGATCTCATTACCGTCCGTGGGCTGAAGATCATCCAGTCCTGCCCGGTGTGCCTCTATGCGGGCTCGCTAGTGCCGGAAGAGATCGTGAAGGCGGCACCCGCCAATGCGCGGGTCATCGATACGGCCCCCTTGACGCTTGATGACATCGTGGCCGAAATCGAGGCCGCCCATGCGAAGGGGCTCGACGTGGCCCGCGTCCACTCAGGCGACCCTTCGCTTTACGGCGCCATCGCCGAACAGATCCGCAGACTGGACAAGCTCGGCATTCCCTATGACGTGACACCTGGCGTTCCGGCCTTCGCGGCCGTGGCGGCCGCGCTCAAGACGGAATTCACGCTTCCCGAAATTGCGCAGACGGTGATCCTCACCCGGACCGCCATGCAATCCTCCGCCATGCCGCCGGGCGAGACACTGGAGGAGCTCGGCCGCTCAGGCGCGACGCTGGCGATCCATCTTTCCATTCGCAACCTCGCATATATTGAGCGGGCGCTGACACCCCATTACGGGGCTGATTGCCCGGTGGTCGTGGCTTACCGCATTACCTGGCCGGACCAACTCATCCTTCGCGGCACGCTTTCGACCATTGCGAAAAAGGTGCGCGATGCAAAACTCACACGGACCGCGCTGATCCTCGTGGGACCGGTGCTGGATGCCCATGGTTTCCGGGATTCCGCCCTGTATGACGGCGCGCACGAACACGTGCTGCGCAACCGGAAGACGGTGAAAACAGCCCATTGACCTGCAATCCCTCCCCAACTTAAAATTGCCATCATTAGGAGTATAATGCTCGCTGAGGATTGGGGAGGCACATCATGGTCCGGTTTCTTCTGAAGTCAATTTTCGCCAGCCTGCTGGCGGCCATCTCCGCCCTGCCCGCGGCCGCGGCTGAGGCGCCGATTTTCAAGGCCCATCCGCCCCCCGGCATCCTCACCCCCAATCAGACGGACACATCCGTCGGCAAGCTGACCTTCAAGGATGGCGCGCCGGATGCCACCACCACCCAGCTCGCCTATGACCAGCTTGACCTTGCACGCGGCATTGAGACCTTCATGAAGGGCATGCCCGCCACCTCCGTCTATGCCGCCTGCCGTGGCCTTGCCGCAGCAGGCATCACCGCAAATGCCGCGGTGGGCATGACCGAGGAGCTTATGGACGCACGCTCGCTCTTCCTTACCCCCAACACGACGACACCTTATGGCTTCGCTTGCCTCAATCTCACGGATGGCCCGATGGTGGTGGAAGTGCCGCCGGGCGTGCTGGGTCCGGTGGATGATGCCTATTTCCGCTGGGTGACGGATGTGGGCCTTACGGGGCCGGACCAGGGCCGCGGCGGGCGCTATCTTTTCCTCCCGCCCGGATATGAGGGGGAGGTTCCGCCCTACGGCTTCCATGTGCTGAAGCCCAAGACCAACCGCCTGCTCATCTTCTTCCGCGCCTTCGTGAAGGATGGCGATCTGAAGGGTGCGGTGGAAAATGTGAAATCCGCCACCAAGCTTTACCCCCTCGCAAAATTTGCCGATCCGCCGCCCACCACTTTCGTCAACACCTCAGGCGTCAAGTTCAACACCATCAGCGCCAATGATTTCAGCTTCTACGAGGAGCTCAATGGCGTGGTGCAGAATGAGCCGGCGGATTTCGTGGAGCCGGAGACGGTGGGCCTGTTCGCGGCCATCGGCATCCGCAAGGGCCAGCCCTTCGCGCCCGATGCCCGCATGACCAAGATCCTGACGGAGGCCGTGGCGTTGGGCAATGCCGCCGCGCGGTCCTTCCTTTGGGCACCGCGGGACAAGCGCGTATTCATCTATCCAGACCGGCAGTGGCTGACCCCCTTCGTGGGCGGCAGCTATCTCTTCATGGATGGCGCTGAGCTGATGCTCGATGTGCGCTCAACCTTCTTCTATTACGCAACCGGCATCACGCCTGCCATGGCCGATGCCAAGCCTGGCACGGGCTCTGCCTATGCCGGCGCCTTCCGGGACAAGGATGGCAATTATTTCGACGGCGGGAAGACCTACAAGATCACCCTGCCCGGCCCCATCCCCGCGAATAACTTCTGGTCCTTCACGGCCTATGACAATCAGACGCGCTCGCTGCTGGAGACGAGCCAGAAGATGGCCGGTGTGGATAGCCTCTCGAAAGAGATGAAGCTTAACCCAGATGGCTCTGCCACTGTCTGGTTTGGCCCCACAGCACCTCAAGGCCATGAGGGGAACTGGGTGGAGACAGTTCCGGGCAAGGGCTGGAACACCCTGCTCCGCCTCTATGGCCCACTTGAGCCCTGGTTCAACAAGAGTTGGAAGCCGGGCGATTTCGAAGAGGTGAGGTGAGGCCTCAGCGGCGGCCGACGCGGTTCACCGGCCCGCCAAGGTTCCGCGGTGTGTTGACGCCGGGCGCACCCACGCCCGGAACGGCGCGCACCACGGGGGCCGGCCTATATACGACGCCAGGCTTCACGACGCAGCCCTTCGGAAAGCCGATATACTGGCAATAGACGACAGCACCAGCGGGCGGTGCGAAGAGAAACAGGCAGGCCACCCCGGAAAGGGCGGTGGCAAGAAGACGATTGCGCATATTCATATCCATTGATGAAAGAACCACGCGCCATAGCGGAGCATGGTGGTGTGCGGTATCCGTAGTAACCGCAACGTGCCAGGAAGCGCGGGGCGCGCTCACCCCAGACTGGCGAGCGCCTCGTCCACCTTGGCCTTGCGCGCTTGAAGCTCCGTCTTGCGCTCACGCGATTCGTCCAGCACCTCAGCTGGGGCCTTCGCCACGAAGCCGGGGTTGTTCAAGCGCCCGTCGATCGCGGCCATGTCCTTGGCGATCTTGTCCAGTTCCTTTGCCAGCCGGGCTTTTTCGGAAGCGAAGTCGATCACTCCTTCAAGCGGCAGCGCGATCGTCGCCTCACCCAGCACGATCTGGGCGGAAGCCTTCGGCACGCTGTCCTCGAAGGTGACGGAGGAGAGCCGAGCCAGACGCTTGATTTCATTTTCCCACTGGTCGGCGCGCCGGCGCGTTTCGCTGTTGGCGCTCACCAGCACGCTGGCAATCTTGGCAGCTGCCGGCACATTCATCTCGGCCCGCACGGAGCGCACTTCGGAAATGAAGCGGATCACCCACTCCATCTCGGCATCGGCATGGGCATCGCCCAGCCCCTTGTAGACCGGCCAGCTAGAAACGATCAGCCAGTCCTTGCGGGTGCCCGTCTGCTGCCAGAGCTCCTCCGTCACGAAGGGCATGAAGGGGTGGAGCAGGATCAGGATCTGGTCCATCACCCAGGCCGCCGTGGCGCGTGTTTCACTCCGGGCGGCTTCATCCTCACCGGTGAGGATCGGCTTGATGAGTTCGAGATACCAGTCGCAGAACACGTTCCACACGAACTGGTAGAGCGCGCCTGCAGCCTCGTTGAACTTGTATTCGGCGAGTGCCTGCCGCACGCGGGCTTCGGTGCGCGCGGTTTCACCCGCAATCCAGCGGTTGACGGTGACGCGCGCGGCGAGCGGATCATAATTGGGATCATTCGCCACGCCGTTCATTTCGGCAAAGCGCGCGGCGTTCCACAGCTTGGTGCCGAAATTGCGATAGCCTTCCACGCGCTGCTTGGAGAGCTTGATGTCACGCCCCTGTGCCGCCATGGCGGCGAGCGTGAAGCGCAGCGCGTCAGCGCCATAGGCATCGATCAGTTCCAGAGGGTCAATCACATTGCCCTTGGACTTCGACATCTTCTGGCCCTTCTCGTCGCGGACGAGGGCGTGAATATAAACCGTGTGGAACGGCACCTCATGCATGAAGTGCAGCCCCATCATCATCATGCGGGCGACCCAGAAGAAGATGATGTCGAAGCCGGTGACGAGCACATCCGTCTTGTAATGGCGCTTCAACTCCGGCGTCTCATCCGGCCAGCCAAGCGTCGAAAAGGGCCAGAGCGCGGAGGAGAACCAGGTGTCGAGCACGTCCTCGTCGCGCGTCAGATCAACGCCACTGCCGTAGTGAAGGGCCGCAGCTTCGCGAGCCAGCACTTCCGTCTCCTCGACGAACACCGTGCCGTCAGGTCCGTACCATGCCGGGATCTGGTGCCCCCACCACAGCTGGCGCGAAATGCACCACGGCTGGATGTTGCGCATCCACTCATAATAGGTCTTGTCCCAGTTCTTTGGGACGAAGGCCGTATCGCCCTTTTCCACCGCGGCAATCGCGGGCTTCGCGAGTTCGGCGGCATTCACATACCACTGCTCGGTCAGCCACGGCTCAATCACCACATCCGAACGGTCGCCATGCGGCACCTGGTGGGTGTGGGGCTCGATCTTCTCGAGGAGGCCACTCGCCTCGAACATCTCGACCACGCGCTTGCGCGCCTCGAAGCGGTCCAGGCCATGCAACGCCATCGTTTCTGCCGGAACATCCGCGCCTTCGCGGAACTCTTCATTCCCGTCGATCAATATCTTCCCGAACTGATCGAGCACGTTGATCTGCCTGAGACCGCGGCGCTTGCCGACTTCGAAGTCATTGAAGTCGTGCGCGGGTGTGATCTTGACGGCGCCGGTGCCCTTTTCAGGGTCAGCATAATCATCGCCCACGATGGGAATCAGCCGCCCCACCAGCGGCAGGCGCACGAACTTGCCGATGAGGTGCTTGAGGTTTTCATTCTCGGGGTGAACGGCAACGCCTGAATCGCCCAGCATGGTCTCGGGCCGCGTCGTGGCAACCGTGATCCACTCATCACTGCCATCGATCGGGTAGCGCAAATACCAGAGATGACCCTTCACCTCCTTTTGCACCACTTCAAGGTCCGAAATGGCGGTCAGGAGCTTCGGGTCCCAGTTGACGAGACGCTTGTCCTTGTAGATCAGGCCTTCCTTGTAGAGCTGCACGAACACCTTGAGCACGGCCCTGGACAGGCCTTCATCCATGGTGAAGCGCTCGCGCGACCAGTCACAGGATGCACCGAGCCGGCGCAGCTGGGTGGAAATGGTGCCGCCCGATTCCTCCTTCCATGCCCACACACGTTGCAAGAACGCCTCGCGGCCCATGGTCCGGCGGTCGGTCTTGTTTTCTTTCTGCAGCAGGCGTTCCACCACCATCTGCGTGGCGATACCCGCATGGTCGGTGCCGGGCTGCCACAGCACGTCCTTGCCGCGCATGCGCTCAAAGCGCACGAGAATGTCCTGGATGGTGTTGTTCAGCGCATGCCCCATGTGGAGCGAGCCCGTCACATTGGGCGGCGGAATGACGATGGTGAAGGGATCGCCCTTGGGGTTGCGGCCGGGCTTGAAAAAGCCCTTGGCTTCCCATTCGGCATAAAGCCTTGCTTCCATTTCGGCAGGCGTAAAGGTCTTCTCAAGCATCGGGCGTCCGGAACATGCGGTTGATGGCGTGCTGCCTTAAACACCAGCACAACGCCCCACGCAACGCCTCAGTCGGCTCAGACCAGAAGCCGCAAGGCCTTCCGGGGCTCCGAGACGAACTGCACGCCCACCTCGCCGATCTGCCGCCATGCGATGCGCACCTCACGCAATTCGCGCTCGGAAACGGACACCAGCGAAAAGGTTTCGGGGAGATTTGCTGTCTGTGAGCAGGCGAGCCGGGCCCCCCCTTGGGAGAGGTCACGGATCATGCAGTCAATTACCGATTTGCTGGAATTGAAGACGATCTTTCCCCGCTTCAAAACACGACGGCGCGGGAAGGCCCTTCGGTCAGGATCTAATGTCGGTACTGCGGTCATCTCTTGTCAGCTCCAGCGCTTAAAGCCATCGAAGGTTGCAGAAAATGCAAAACAGCACATTAGGGTTGAATTTACCCCGACGTCAACTTTAACGCAAGTTGTTTTAGAAATAATAACGGACCTTGAAGATTCAAGTGCGGGCGCGCAATGACGGCAGTGTCAGCGGCCGTTGCGTGCAACCCGTTCGATTTCCTCACGCACCATACGCTCAACCATGGCGGGCAAGTTTTCGTCCAGCCACTGCTTCAGCATCGTTTTCAGAAGTTCGCGTGTAAGGTCTTCCACCGAACGTTCGCCGGGGGCCCGGGTCATCACGGAATCGGCCAGGCGGCCGAAAGCCGTTTGGACCGCCTGGGCGGACGCGCCGGAGAGAATCGCCGGCGTTTCCAGCCGCTGCGCAGGGCGCGCCGGCTGCTCGATTCGCGGCAGGCTGCGCGGGGCAGGCTCGGTTTCGGCAACACCGCCACGCAACCGGGCCGGCAGTGGTGCAGGCTCAATTTCGCGCCAGGAGCGCCGCGGCGTCTCGCTTTGGAGGGCCGCCGCCAGGCTCGCGGCACGTTGTGCAGGCTCGGCAGGCGGCGCCGCCTCGCCCGAGCGGGCCCGAGATATCTTTTCGCGAAGCTGCTGGATCTCCGTGGATGCGGCGGCCGCGTCCTCGCCCGGCTTCGGGCCATGCGTTCCGCTGATCTCCCTGGGCGGCACAATGGCAGGCATTTCCCCGATATCCTCGTGGATTGCCTTGCGGATAGAGGCCAGGAGATCTTCCATTCGCGGTTCTGCAGTCACGGCGCTCACCCAGTCGCGGCTCACAAACGAACCGATCCTTAACGATTACGCGAGGGAGGCCGCCTTGTCGATATGCCGGGGCACCCTATTCAACGGTTTTCACGTCGGTGCCGATCCACTTGTTGCGCACCCGGCGGTAGTTCTCATCCGGATCATAGACGGGCACCTTGAGACCCACCTCGGTCGCCGTGAGGTGACCGATGTTGGCGAGCAATTGGTAGCCGCTGATCACCCGATTACGCTCCGCCGTCACCTGCAGAACCTGCGCCTGGACGAGATCGCGCTGCGCATCCAGCACATCGAGGGTTGTACGGGTTCCGGCCTGATATTCCTGCTGCACGCCATTGAGCGCCAGCTGGGCGGCGCGCACCTGGGTGCGGGTGTTCCGGATGATCTGGGCGAGGCCTACATATTCGTTCCACGAAGCAGCAACTGCCTGGCGCACGCTGCGCGCCACCTCAATCACCTGAATGCGGCTTTGGCTGGCGAGCTGCTTCGCTTCGCGCACCTGGGAATAGACGAGTCCCCCCTCATAGATCGGGATTGAGAGCTGCGCGCCGATCTGGAAAGAGTTTGAATGGTTGTCCTCTTTCTGAAGGTCTGGATCATCCCGGACGCCAGTGGCAACGAGGTCTGCACTCGGCAGCAGGTTTGAGAAGGCTACCTTGATATCGTTGCCGCGGGCGACCTCGACGAAGGCCTGAGCAAGAAGCTGCGGGTTGATCCCGCCCGCAATGTCCAGCGCCGTTTTGAGCGAATTCGGAATGCTGACGACCTTTGGATAGTTAAGCTTTCCGGGCTCCTGACCCACCACTTGAACATAGGAGGCGACGGCGCTGGCAAGGTCGGACTGCGCGTTGACGAGGAGGCTCTGCGACTCTGCCAACCGGGCTTCGGCCTGGGCAACATCCGTGCGGGTGATCTCGCCAACCGTGAAGCGGTCCCGCGCCGCCCGCACCTGGGCTTGCAGCGCGGCCACGTCCTGGCGGCGCAGCACCACGAACTGGCGGCCTGCATAAACATTCATATAGGACTGCACGACGTCGAACAGAACCTGCTGCTCCGTGCCCAGCAGGTTCTGCTTGCTGGCATCGACACGGGCTTCCGCTCCTTTGACGCGGTTCACGGTGCCGAAGCCACGAAACAGCGGTTGGTTGAGCTGAATGGCGAGGTTGCCACTGAACTGGTCGCTGGAGTCGCGAACGATATCGCCGTCGACATCCACGCCCACGGGGCCGTTGGCGTAAGTCTTGTCAATCTCAGCGCTGGCGCCAACCGTTGGCCGCCAGCCGGACAGGGCCTGCGGGACAAGCTCATCCGTCGCGCGCTGGCCCGCCCTCGCGGCATTGAGCGTCGGGTTGGTGATATAGGCCTTCTCCATCGCGCCGAAGAGCGTATCGGCCCATGCCGAAGCCGGCAGCGTGGCAGCCGCAGCTGAGATTGCCACTCCCGAGATCAATGCCCGAACAATGTTCCGCATCATGACGTCACCATTCCCCTTTTGAAGCCGGTTCCCCCCGGCTTCACGCAAACACCACCCACTGCAAACCGCCTTCAGAAAACGAAGGCGGGCTTCTTCTTCTTGAACCCCGGCAGTGCCGCCACCGAGGCATCGAAGGCCTGGCGCACGGCAATTGCACCACCGGACCTGGAATAGACGCGCGCCTGAGAGATTTCCGCCTCTCCCACCACTGCGACCAGCCGTCCATCATCGGCCAGCTGGTCAAGAAGGGCTTGCGGAATCTCTTCCGCCCGGCCTTCGAGAATGATTACGTCGAACGGCTGCTCGGAAGGGGCCCCTGCCGCCAGCGGCCCTTCGATCAGCTTAACATTGGGCAAATGCGCCAGATTGCGCCGCGCTTCCGCGGCAAGCCCTGCGTCACATTCGAGCGCCACAACGGAGGCGGCAAGCTGGGAGATGACGGCGGTGCCGTATCCCGTCCCTGCCCCCACCACCAGAACCTTGTCAGTGGGCTTTATCAGCGCCTGCTGCAGCATGCGCGCGAAAGCCATCACCTCGATGAGTGCGCGCGGTCCCTGGGCGCGGTCCGCGGGGTCCAGCGGAACATCCTCATCCATATATGCCAGTGACCTGCGGCTTTCGGGAACAAAATCTTCGCGCGCAAGGGTCTCCATCGCCGTGATGATGCGCCGGTCGGTGATGCCGTTGGGGCGGACCTGCGATTCAATCATGTTGAGGCGGGCGGCGGCGTAGTCTGTCATCATGTTCCTGACGTGGGGCGCATTAACGAATTCTCAATGTTTGTGTTAGCGAAGGACTTCGAACAAGTCCACTCGGAGGTGCGGAAATGCACCGAATAGATGCCCTGCGCCTGCCGCGTGAAAGCCCGCCTCGGGGTCAGTGAATCATCAGACATTGCTCTTGCCAGTCATAAGCGAGCGTGCCATACAGGGGCACCGCCGGTGACGTTAAGTCATTGATAAATAAGAAGGCCTCGTGGCGGAGTGGTTACGCAGAGGACTGCAAATCCTTGCACCCCGGTTCGATTCCGGGCGAGGCCTCCACTCACCTGCTGGAATTTTCCGCATCACAAAACTGTCATTCCGCGGCTCATGGGAATAAAGCCCTAGCCCCGGCGCCTAGTGCCTGGAGGGCCATAGCCGAAGCGGCCTGCGATGCCGGGCCACCTGCGGTGCAGCCAGTTGCCAAGGCCCACCGTGGTGCGCCGCTGGAAGCGCCGCACCGGCGGAAAATCAATGGCGAGGATCGCCAGCCCCACCGGCACCATCCAATAGCCCAGCACCGGCAGAAATCCGATGGCGCCGCCCGCCACCATCGCAACGCCCAGCCCCACGCGCAAGGCGGGGTGGGCAGGCACGGGGAGCTGGCGGCCCAGAATCCTGATTTTCGTCATGTGTCCTCAGCGGCGGAAGTCAAGCCAGTCATATGGGGTGTCTTGCTTCCTTGTGCACGGGAATCGCAGAGAAATTTCGCTTGCGGCAGAAAGTGCTTTTACCTTCCAAAAGCGTCTGCTATAGGCGCCTCGACATTCCCCGATAGCTCAGTTGGTAGAGCATTCGACTGTTAATCGAATTGTCCCTGGTTCGAGTCCAGGTCGGGGAGCCAACCACCTTCATCTCTGTTGAAACCCCGCCCCTTCGGGGCTGGGTGCTGTATCGCACGGTAACCAAACCGGACCAAATTACACAAAATTACAAGAAAATTCGTGGAAATGCCATGTTCCGGGTGGTAGGTGGAGCTGTCTCGGTTGCGAGCAGTTGTTTGGCTGCAACCTTATTCGGATCCGGGCGCGGATCGCGCGGGCCGGGACGGCAAACAGAATTTTCAAAGGAGACCGGAGAATGAATTTCAAGGCTCTTACCCGCGCGGCGCTCGTCACCGCCGGCGTCGTGTTCGCGGCTTCGGCAGCCGTGGCGGATGAACCTGCCAACCAGCATGTTCCCCTGCAGAAAACCATCGGCAAGCCCACGCACCAGGCCCCCGTGCCGTCGCTTGGCGTCATCAACTCGGACGGCGCAACCCTCACGGGCGACAAGCTCACCCTCACCGGCGTCTCCGGCAATGTGATCGTGTTCGCGGACCGCCCCGTGCGCGCTGCCGGCCATGAGTCGACGGACCTGTTCATCTCGCGCTGGGATGACGGCAAGGACAGCTTCAAGAATGATCCGCCGAATGCCACCATTTCCGTGCTCGGCGGCGACAAGGACGGTGTGACGGACGCTGTCGTCGAACTGCAGAACCCGAAGCTGGACGGCGGAACCCTCACCTTCGACGTCAAGGTTCTCGAGGGCGACCTGAAGGGCCTCAAGGGTCCGGCAGCCCTCTTCATCGACTGGTTCGCCGCTGGCGGTTACCATGGCGGCTACTACCATGGCGGCGGCTGGGGCTATGGCCACCACGCTTGGTATGGTGCGCCCGTGGCTGCCGGTGTTGCGGCTGGTGTCGCCATCGGTGCAGCAGCTGCATCGGCGCCCTACTACGCCCCGCCCGCTTGCGGCTACTATCCCTATCCGCCCTGCTACTAAGCAGACCGGAAATTGCAGAATGGAGGCGCCGGTCACAACCGGCGCCTTTTTTGTAACCATAGACAGCACCCGCTGTGGCGGAAGCTTTCCTGCCCTGATATGGAGGCACAACCGCGGCGCAATCGTTTGCTCCTTACCCGGACCGCACGCGGTTAACGGCAACAAACATCACTCGAAGGAGACCGGAGACCATGAACTTCAAGGCCCTTACCCGCGCGGCGCTCGTCACCGCCGGCATCGTGCTGGCGGCCGGACTGGCGCAGGCGCAAACCGCCAATGAGCACGTGCCGCTCGCCAAGAACATCGGAAAGCCCGCCCATCCGGCGCCGGTGCCCTCGCTCGGCGTCATCAACGCCAAGAACGCAACCCTGTCGGATGGCAAGCTCGTTCTCGACGGGATTGCCGGCAATGTCATCGTCTTCGCCGACCGCCCCGTTCGCTCGGCTGGCCACGAAGACATGGATCTGTTCATTTCCCGCTGGGGTGATGGCAAGGATAGCTTCGCCAAGGATCCGCCGAATGCCACCATCTCCGTTCTCGGCGGGGACAAGGACGGCGTGACCGACGCCGTCGTCACCATTTCCAATCCCAAGCTCGACGGTGACAAGCTGACTTTCGATGCCAAGCTGCTCGAGGGTGATCTCAAGGGCATCAAAGGCCCGGCCGCCCTGTTCATCGACTGGTGGGCGGTGACCCCCGGCGGTTATGTCGTCCATGGTCACCATGCATGGTATGGCCTGCCGCCGGTTTATGCACCGCCGGTCTATGCGCCGCCGGCTTGCGGCTACTATCCCTATCCGCCCTGCTACTAAGCAGGCCGATAAATTAGCTGAGAGGGCGCCGGTATCAACCGGCGCCTTTTTCATGCGTGAGAGAGGCAATGAAGCGCTGCGTGCGCTCGCGGGCCGGTGCGGTGAAGATCACCGCCGCCTTGCCCTTCTCCACGATCTCGCCCGCCTCAAGAAATACGGCCTCCTCCGCAATCTGCAGCGCGAGGCGAAGATCATGCGTGGCGATGATCATGGTCGTACCCTCGCGCGCAAGCCCCGCCAGCACTTCGATCACCTCGCCTGCAAGCTCGGGGTCCAATGCAGAGGTGGGCTCGTCGCACAGCAGCACACGTGGGGAAGGTGCAAGCGCCCGCGCAATCGCGACCCGCTGCTGCTGGCCGCCCGAAAGCTCGGACGGCCACGCATCGCGCTTATGCGCCATGCCGACCTTGGCCAGCAATTCCTCCGCCCGCGACACCGCCCGCTCGCGCGGCCATTTGAGAACCGTGACGAGCGGCTCCATCACATTTCCGATGGCAGTCCGGTGTGGAAACAGCTGGAAGTTCTGGAACACCATTCCGGTCTGCCGCCGCAGCTTCTGGATCTCAGAGAAGGCCACGCGCCTGCCCTCGGTGAATTCAATGGCGGCATCCCCGATCTTCACCCGGCCGGAGGTTGGAATTTCGAGCAGGTTCACCGAGCGCAGCAAGGTGGACTTGCCTCCGCCTGAAGGCCCCACCAGCGCGGTGACCGTCCCTTCCCGGAACGTGAGGTCGATGCCATTCAGCACCGTGTGGGCGCCGAAGCGCTTGACGAGCCGGGAAATCTCGATCACGCGCGACCCTCCATGAAACCGCCGTAGCGTGAGAGACGCAGCTCCAGCCGCCCTTGCAATGCCGAGAGGACGGAGCTGATCGCCAGATAGATCAGCGCTGCCTCCACGTAGAGGATCAGCGGTTCATAGGTGACGGCAACGATGCGCTGCGCAGTCTGGAACATCTCCGGCACAGTGATGGCGGCGGCGAGGGACGTGTCCTTCACCAGAGAGATGAAGGTGTTGGACAAGGGCGGCACCGCCACGCGCAGTGCCTGCGGCAGCACCGTCCGGCGGATCGCCTGTGACCAGTTCATGCCTATCGAAAACGACGCCTCCCACTGCCCCTTGGGCACGGAAGTGATCGCCGCGCGGATCACCTCTGATGTGTAGGCCCCGATGTTGAGCGTGAAGCCGATCAGCGCTGCCGGAAACGCGTCCAGCAGAATGCCCATGGATGGCAGTCCGTAGAAGATCAGGAACAGCTGCACCAGCAACGGTGTGCCGCGGATGATCCACACATAAAACCGCACACCTGCCGCAAGCGGCCTTGGCCCGAACAGCCTGATCAGCGCTGAAGCGAGCCCCAGCGCAAGGCCCAGCACAAAGGAGAGAATCGTAAGCGGAATGGTGAAGGTCAGACAGGCCCACAGCAGCGGAACCAGCGATTCGAACATCAACTGCAGCCAGTGTGGCACCATCAATCCTTCCGAAGCAGAACCTGCATGAGCCTTTCCTTTCTCCCGCTGCAAGGCAACGGGAGAAAGGATCAGATCTGGAGCTTACTTCGAAACGTCCTGACCGAAATACTTCTTCGCAATCTGCTCGTAGCTGCCGTCGGCGTCGATGTCCTTCAGCGCCTGGTTGATCGCGGCGACCAGTTCGTCGTCGCCCTTGCGCACGAGCACGCCTGAGTAAGACGCATCGTTCTCCTGCGCCACGATCTTCACCGGCGCTGCCGCCTGCTTCGTCTTGAAGTCGAAGAAGGACAGGCTGTCATTGATCGTCGCATCCGCCCGGCCCTGGGTGACGAGCGCGATCGACTGGTCGAAGCCCTCGGTTCCCACGATCTCGGCGCCATTCTCCTGGGCGATCTTGGCAAAGTTGGAGGTCAGCGACTGCGCCGCCTTCTTGCCCTTGAGGTCCTGGAAGCTCTTGATATCGTTGTTGTCGTCCTTGACGATCAGCACGGCGCGGGACGCAATATAGGGTTCGGAAAAAGCGAACTTCGCCTTGCGCTCTTCGGTGATCCCGACCTCGTTGATGACAGCGTCATAGCGGTTGGCGTCGAGACCGGCTATCAGCCCATCCCACTTGCCTTCCACAAATTCGACCTTCACGCCGAGCTTCTTGGCGATCGCTTCTCCGATCTCGACGTCGAAGCCCACGAGTTTTCCATCCTTGTCATGGTAGGTGAAGGGCGCATAGGTCCCCTCGGTGCCGACCTTGAACACGCCCGCCTGTTTGATCGCATCGAGATTGGCGCCTGCTTCTGCGGGCAGAACGGCAAAGCCATGGGCCGCACTCAAGGCGAGCGCCGCCAGGGTCCAGTTCCGGGACCAGGCCCACAGCCGCGAAAAACGGTTTGAAACTTCGGTCATTCGAATTCTACTCCCATAATGCTGGACGGTTGTGACAAGCGTCTTAGTCTGTTAGACGACTTTGTCGATAGAGAAAATCTAGACATTCGATTGAGGGAAAACGACGTTGAACGCCGGTGAGGCAGTCCGGTTCCACGGTTCACATATTTCCACATGATTTGACGGAATCCGCCTGCTGGGGCATCACTAGCGCATGGATATCAAGCAAGACGTTATCGCCGCCATCGGCAACACGCCGCTGATCAAGCTCCGCAAGGCTTCAGAGCTCACGGGCTGCACCATTCTCGGCAAGGCCGAATTCATGAATCCGGGCCAGTCCGTCAAGGACCGCGCCGCCCTTTTCATCATCCGGGATGCCATCGCCCGGGGTGAGCTGAAGCCCGGCGGAACCATCGTCGAAGGCACCGCCGGCAATACCGGCATCGGTCTGACCGTGGTCGCCAATGCCATGGGTTTCCGCTCGGTCATCGTCATCCCCAATACCCAGAGCCAAGAGAAGAAGGACGCACTGCGCCAGCTTGGCGCAGAGCTCGTGGAAATTCCCGCCGTGCCCTACAAGAATCCGAACAACTACGTGAAATATTCAGGCCGCCTCGCCAAGGCCATGGGAGCCGTCTGGGCCAACCAGTTCGACAATACGGCCAACCGCATGGCCCACATTGAAGGCACTGCGCCTGAAATCTGGAATCAGACGGATGGCAAGGTCGATGCTTTCGTCGCCGCCGTGGGCTCGGGCGGAACACTCGCGGGCGTCTCCATGGGGCTCAAATCCCGGAACCCCAACATCAAGATCGCCCTGGCGGACCCGATGGGCGCGGCCCTCTACAATTACTACAAGCATGGAGAGCTCAAATCCGAGGGCTCGTCCATTACCGAAGGCATCGGCCAGGGGCGCATCACCGCCAATCTCGAAGGTGCCGTCGTCGATGATGCGTTCCAGATCCCGGATTCCGAGGCGATCCCCATCGCATTCGATCTCCTCGAGCATGAAGGCCTGTGCATGGGCGGCTCCACGGGGGTGAACGTCGCCGGCGCCATCCGCATGGCAAAGGCTTTGGGTCCTGGCCACACCATCGTGACCATCCTCTGCGACTATGGCACGCGATATGCCTCGAAGCTCTTCAACCCCGCGTTCCTGCGGGAGAAGAACCTGCCCGTGCCCGCCTGGCTGGAGAAAGTGCCCCAGGTGCCGGACGTCCGCGAAGAGGTCCCGGCGTGACGGCACAACTGCTCTTCCGGGAAGATGCCTATCTGACATCAAACGAGGCCAAGGTCACCGCCGTCACGGACAAGGGCGGTATCCTGCTCGACCGCACGGTGTTCTATGCAACGGCTGGCGGCCAGCCAGGGGACAAGGGCATCATCCGCTGGGAGGGTGGAGAAATCGCCATCGCCACCACCGTCTATGACGCGGAGAAGGACGTGGTCCACGTGCCCGCTGAAGGGCAGACGCTGCCTGCCGTGGGCGCCACCGTCACGGCGGAGCTGGATTGGGAGAACCGCCATCGCAACATGCGCGCCCACACGCTCATGCACCTGCTCTGCGCCTCCGTGCCCTTCCCCGTCACAGGGGGCGCCATCGGCGAGGATGGCGGACGCATCGATTTCGATATCCCCGAAGGCCAGATCCCGGACAAGGCGGAGCTTACCGCCACCTTGAACCGCCTGATCGCTGAAGATCACCCAGTCTCCTTCCGCTGGATCACCGATGAGGAAATGGCGGCGAACCAGCATTTGATCCGCACCATGTCTGTGAAGCCGCCCATGGGAACGGGCCGTGTGCGCCTCGTCATGATCGGGGAGGATGGCAAGGTCGATCTCCAGCCCTGCGGCGGCACCCATCTCTCCTCGACCGCCGCAATCGGTCCGGTCGCGATCTCGAAGATCGAGAACAAGGGCAAGATCAACCGCCGCATCCGCGTGGTGTTTCAATGAGCAATGATCTCGTCTCGACGGACTGGCTAGACAAGCATCTGAACTCGCCGGACATCGCTATCCTCGATGCCTCCTGGCACATGCCCGCCACCAAGCGCAACGCGGCCGAGGAGTTCCGCGCCGCGCATATCCCCGGCGCCCAGTTCTTCGATATCGATGAAAACTCGGACACGTCGTCCGTGCTTCCCCATATGCTGCCGGTTCCTGAAAAATTCTCCTCCCGCATGCGGAAGCTCGGCATAGGCGATGGCAAGCGTGTCATCGCCTATGATTCCACCGGGTTGTTTTCCGCCGCCCGCTGCTGGTGGATGTTCAAGGTGTTCGGCCATGAGGACGTGGCCGTGCTGGACGGCGGCCTGAAGAAATGGCTGGCCGAATCCCGCGCCATCGAGGAAGGCCCCGCCCGCCGCCCGCAGGAGCGCCACTTCACCGCCCGCTACCGTGGTCTCCTGGTGAAGGACATGAAGGATGTCGCCGCCGCGCTGGCCCAGGGCTCTGCCCAGCTGGCTGACGCCCGCTCCCCCACCCGCTTCCGCGGCGAAGAACCGGAGCCCCGCCCAGGCGTTCGCGCCGGCCACATGCCCGGCGCCAGGAACGTCCATTACGCCACCCTCCTCAACCCGGACGGCACGCTCAAATCCCCCGAAGCCCTGGTGCAAGTCTTCCAGGCCGCAGGCATCGACCTCTCCCACCCCGTCATCACAACTTGCGGCTCCGGCATCACCGCCGCCATCCTCACCCTCGCCCTCACCGTGACCGGCGCACGGGACCACGCACTTTATGATGGGTCGTGGACAGAATGGGGCGGAAATCCGGATGTGGCGGTGGCTGAGGGGGGAGCGTGAAGCGAGGCACTGTTTCAGGCTGGACACGTGTGCCGGAGACGTCCGCTTTCGCCGTTCTGCAAAATTCAATTGGGCGATAGATGGCTGGGATTGTCGACGAAATATGGGGCGTCATCGGGCGCCCTCTTTCAAGACAGCGCCAGATAGACGTCAGATCTTTCGCACACTTCCTGGATAATCTAGTCGACGCCCTTGCCCACCCAATCAGTTATGTTGCAGAGCGTGAAACGATCTCTCAAATCGAGTTCTCAATGTCCCGAATGGCGGGGAAGAAAATCGATGGGGTTCCGAAGATTATCCACTTCGTATACCTTTCAGAGGAAACTTACAATTTCCCCTATTACGCATTGGTCGCGCTGAAGTCTGCCGCCTACCATAACCCAGGCTGGACTCTTCTGTTTCACTATCATCGTGAACCGCAGGGAGAGCACTGGAACGCCGCAAAGAAGATCGTCCGCCTCAACCAAATCCCGTTTTTCTGCAGATACGGGCTAGCTAAGCTGAGCCACAACGCCCACCGGGCGGACATCGTCCGCCTGCTGGCGCTGAAGCACATCGGAGGCGCCTATCTCGACTTGGACACGCTCACAGTAAAATCCTTCGAAGACTTGCGGCAGGCTCAGTTCGTGATGGCGGCACAGGCGGAGCCCGGCGGCGGCCGGGGCGGCCTTTGCAACGCCGCGATGCTGGCGGCACCGGGCAGCCGCTTCGTCAAGAAATGGCTACGGCACTACTGCTATTTCCATTCCCAAGGCCGTGATTATCTGTGGGATTTCCACTCCGTTAAGCTGCCCGAAATGCTCGCGCGCAAATCTCCCGACAGCATTCAGGTTCTCGACGAGAATGTGTTCTTCTATCCGCTGTGGACCGATCTTCACCGCATTCTCCTGGCGGAGGATTCAGCCCCATACATGAAGAGCTTGGAAAGATCCTACCTGTTCCATCTGTGGAATGGGCAGCAGGAAGTTCTTATTACCAGGATCAGTGAGGAGTTCGTCCAAACGTCGGCAGCGGCTTATGCGCAGTTCGCCCGGCCCTCTTTAATGCAGACCACTCCGTCTCCGGATATTCCGACTTAACAGCCTCTACGGGCAATCAATTTCTGGGCATCTCACGTTTGGACGCTTTAGCGCGTTATGCTGTCTATGTAATCCGCGAAAGGCTCAATCCTCTTCTGAACAGAGCGAGGTAGTGCCTCCCAGAGCTTCACCAGACGACCCTTCATTTTTGAAACGGGGGCAGAATAGTGATGATGCTCAACATTCACGGCAGTCGTGTGGCCGAGCAAATGGAAGGTGTGGTTTGGTCCGTTTGCATTGCTGAACAAGAGCGCCTCGGATGCATTCCTTTCGAGCAGCAGATGCCGCTTCCGCATGATGGAAGCAAAATTGGCCTTCCACAGTCCAAAGTTGGAGCGGAATACTGAACCCGGCCGCTGCCGGTAATTGAATAGTGGCTCCGGCAACATCACACCAAAGTAACCACCCTCCAGCATGCCCAGCATGCCATCCCAATCATCAAGGAACATCCGCAGCATCGGGTCATGTCGGCCTGCTTCAAGATACAGGCTCCGCCGGTATATCAGCGCCTGGCAATTGGTATTGTTTGAAACGATATTGGGAACCGGTTCAGCGTTGTAGGTCGGCCAATACCGGATCGTTGCGCCAGATTCGTCTTCAAAGTCATTCGACCAGCACCCAACGAAGCCAACATTGTCATAAGTGTCTAGGACGTGCAGTGCCTTCGCGTAGTAGCTAGGTTCAACAGTGTCGTCCGCATCCAACAAGGCGACAAATTCCGTTGCTGCCTCTTCCACACCGACATTCCTGGCGCGCGCGACGCCGCCGTTTTTCACGTCGAGCACGCGCACGCGTTCGTGCCGGCGGTATGGTTCAAGAGCCTTTATCGAGGGCCTGTCCGTTGAACCGTCATTGACGATGATGATATCTGCTTTGATCGTGCTCCGCAAAATCGACTCGACACAGCTCCGAAGATAGGTCCCGAGATTGTAATAGGGAATGACGACAGTCAGCCGCGCCCCGCTTGGACTCGACGGAACCGGCTGCTTCGGTATCAGATCCGCCTTGGCCTGCTCGGCGCTGACAAATGGGAACAGCGCTCTTGCCCTTTGCGTTTCCAAAATCTCAGCGACGAAACTGTCGCGCGTCTTGAAGTAACTCCTCGAGTCGAGCACCGGCAATTCCGCATTTCGTAGAAGCTGCGCGGCTTCCGTAACATTTCTGAGCTTGTCCAGAACGTCCGCCGGATTCTTGAAGTCGCAGACGAGAAGCTCGCGCAACCGTCCTGTCAGTACTTCCGAAATGCCATTCCCTTGAGAAATGAGGCACGGCAGCCCGCTTGCGAGCGACTCGAGAACCGAGAATGGATAATTGTCGAACTGCGAAGGGTGTATCTGGCAGTCCCATTCCCTCCGTTTGGAGTTCAGTTCTGCACCTGTCAGATTTCCGAGGTAAACAGCACGACCACTCGAGAAGACATCCGCGAAATCCCGCTTGGCGTGGGCGAAGTCGGAGGTGACTTCGCCGCACAGCTCCAAAACGAGTGACTGTCCCGCAGTCTCGGTGGCCCGCACGAGTGTCAGAGCCTCGCGCAAGCCTTTCCAATCTACCATACGGGACGCCATGCCGATCTTGAGCTCGCCCGTGCTGTTCCTTGCCTCACGCGTGGTTTGATTAACCAGGAACGGATAGGCGCTTCGGCTCACTGCCTGATCAACGTCGATATAGCCACGTTCACGCATCAAACCTTCGACAAGGGAAGACATTGTGATGATGCCGTCGGCCGCCTTGCAGCACCATTTTTCTGCGCGGTACACCCACCAGTTGGGCAACGCGTAGACGTCTCCACCGTTCCATTGGTCAATGATTCCTACCGGGGTATGCGCACAGATCAACACAGGAACGTTCTTGAGGCGGGGATCGCCCACAAGTTTGCGCTGCAACAGAAAATAGCCCAGTGCAAAACCGTCGGGAACTTCGATGCTCCTTGGTGCACCGGATCTGTCGATCTCCTGGCAAACGGCCTCGGCGAATTGCCATGAAAGATTCATCCGGTATCCGAATGCGGTCATCTCCGGCAGCGTTGCATCGGGAACGAAAACGTGGGTGACACAATCACGCTTCGTGCGGCTAATGGCTGTTTTACCCCTGGCAATTTGGAAGAGCCGGATCGGGCGCCCTGCGACTTCGGCAGCCCTTATGACCTGCCTGCAGTAGGTCGCCAGGCCGCTTCCCCAGTCGTCGAGGGCCTCGAAGGAGGCATACCACACTTCCCCCTTTGAGTGCTCGGCTCTTTCGGCGAAGACCGCGCTCTCTGTGGCGGGTGCCGAACTCCGCAGCAATCCAGAACGATCAACTTCGACGTTCATTGAACCCTCATCATATCGGATATTTCAGTTTCGAATGCCTTCAGGGCGGCACCAATTGCTTGATGCATGTCCCAGTATCTGTATGTGCCGAGCCTCCCGCCGAAATGGACGTTTCTTTCGGCTACCGCTCTGTCCCGATAACGGCGGTAGGTCTGGCGGTCGGCGGGAGTGTCGATGGGATAATAGGGCTCCTCGCCGCGGCGTGCGAAGCGCGAAAACTCCTTTGCGGTAACCGTCTTCTCCATTTGATAGTCGCGCTCGGGGTAAAGATGCCTGAACTCGATAATGCGCGTCCACGGAGTGTCTTCGTCCGCATAATTCATCACAGCAGTTCCTTGGAAATCACCTTCGTTGTGAACTTCCCATGAAAAATCGATGGTTCGCCATCCGAGATCGCCCTCGGCATAATCGAAATATCGGTCGATTGGACCGGTATAAATCGTTTTAAGTGCCTGCGGCAGCAGCGGCTTCAGAGTAAAATAATCGACGCCGAGATGCACTGAAATGTTCGGATGTGCGAGCATGCGCTCAAACACGGCGGTGAACCCGGCCGTCGGCAAGCCCTCATAGGGATCGCTGAAATAGCGATTATTAAAATCATAGCGGACTGGAAGCCTGTTGATGATGTTCTCCGGCAGGTCACGCGGGTCTGTCTGCCATTGCTTAGCGGTGTAACCGCGGATAAACGCTTCGTAGAGCGGGCGTCCAATGAGGGAAATTGCTTTCTCCTCGAGATTTCTTGGATTGCCGCCGGCCAGCTCCGCCGCCTGGCACGCAACAAGCTCGCGCGCCTCTGCCGGCGAAAATTGCTTTCCGAAATACTGGCAGATTGTGCCGAGATTTATCGGCATTGGATATACCTTTCCGGCATGGCTGGTGAACACCCGGTGCTGGTAACTGGTGAAATCCGAAAAACGTCTTATGTAGTCCCAAACTCGGGGATTGGACGTATGGAACAGGTGTGCGCCATAACTGTGCACTTCAATTCCTGTCTCCTGGTCAATGCGTGTGTGCGCATTGCCACCGATATGGGTCCGCTGGTCGATCAATAGGACACGCTTGCCCGCCTCAGATGCAAGCCGCTCTGCTAGTGTTGCGCCATAAAATCCGGCTCCTACGATAAGTACATCGGTGTGGCAGATGAGTTCAAGTATGCCTGTCGAGGTCATAGCGGTCCGGTTATGCAAACAACCGGTTCCGCTTAGATTAATAAAAATTTTCTTTCAACAAATAACTGATCATAATAGCTGTAATCGATTGAAAGATTTAAAGAACCGAGGTTTGCTTAGTGCCGATCCCTCACCTTAACGGCGGCGCATACATCAGGCCTCCCGCGTTCCACAGCGCGTTGATGCCGCGGTTGATCTGGAGGGGCGTGTTGGGGCCTAAGTTGCGGTCGAAAATTTCACCGTAGTTTCCCGTGGCCTTGATGGCGCGGGTGGCCCAGTCAGCGTCGAGGCCCATCTCCGGGCCTGTGCTTCCCTCAACGCCCAGAAGGGCGCGGATCGCGGCGTTTTTCGAATGGGACTTGAGGTCGTCCGCATTGGCGGCGGTGACGCCCAGCTCCTCGGCGTTGATGAGGGCGAACAGCGTCCAGCGCGTGATGTTGAACCATTGCTCGTCGCCCTGGCGGATGGCGGGGCCCAAAGGCTCCTTCGAGATCACGTCCTGCAGCACGATGGCGTCCTCAGGTTTTGCCAGCCGCAGGCGCACGGCATAGAGGAAGGACATATCCGTCGTGAAGGTGTCGCATTTTCCCTCGTCGAAGGCCTTGATCAGGTCGTCCAACTTGTCGAAGCGCACGGGCATGAAGGTCATTTCCTTCTCTCGGAAGAAATCCTCCACATTGGTTTCGCTTGTCGTTCCCGTCTGGAAGCAGATCGCAGCGCCCGAGAGCTGCAGCACGGAGGTGACGCCCAGCAGCTTCTTCACGATGAAGCCCTGCCCATCATGATAGGAAATGCCTGCAAAGCGCAGCGGCAGTTTCGTCTCGCGCTCCATGTTCCAGGTGGTGTTGCGGGCCAGAACATCAACGTCGCCGTTCTTCAGGGCATCAAAGCGCGCCTGGGCGCTGAGCGGCACGAAAGTGACTTTGGCCGGATCACCCAGCACGGCCGCGGCAATGGCGCGGCAATAGTCGACGTCGAAGCCGGCCCAGCTGCCGTCCTCCCCCTTGGCGGCAAATCCGGGCAGGTTTGCGTTGACGCCGCAGGTCAGGTGGCCGCGCGTCTTCACCTCGCCCAACGTTGCCGCCTGAACGCCGCCCGCCAGCCCCAAAAGCAGGGCCGCGCCTGCGAGAACACGCTTCATCATGCCGATTCCTCCGTCTTGGATCGGGAGTCTAGCGCAGTATCTGGCTCAGGAACAACCGCGTGCGTTCGTTCTGCGGATCGGAGAAGAACGGCTCCGGCGCGTTCATCTCCACGATCTGGCCCTGATCCATGAAGATCACCCGGTCCGCCACCTGGCGCGCAAAGCCCATTTCATGAGTGACCACCAGCATGGTCATGCCCTCCTCCGCGAGGCTCACCATGGTGTCCAACACCTCCTTCACCATCTCGGGGTCAAGGGCGGAGGTCGGTTCGTCGAACAGCATGATCTTCGGGTTCATGCACAGCGCGCGCGCGATGGCCACGCGCTGCTGCTGGCCGCCTGAAAGCTGGCCCGGATATTTCTCCGCCTGTTCGGGGATCTTGACGCGGGTGAGAAAGCGCATCGCCGTCTCCTCCGCCTGGCGCTTCGGCATCTTCCGCACCCAGATGGGGGCGAGCGTGCAGTTCTCGAGAACGGTCAGATGCGGGAACAGGTTGAAGTGCTGGAACACCATGCCCACTTCGCGCCGCACCTCCTCGATGTTCCGGAGGTCATCGTCAATCTCGCGGCCGAGCACGGTGATCCGGCCTTCCTGATGCACTTCAAGCCGGTTGATGCAGCGGATCAGCGTCGATTTTCCGGAACCAGACGGCCCGCAAATCACGATGCGCTCGCCGCGGAACACCTCAAGATCGATGAAGCGGAGAACGTGATAGGCGCCGAACCATTTGTTGACGCTGTCGAAGCGGATTGCGGTCTCGCGCATGGCTTTAGGCCCTCCGTGCGGCGCCCAGGCGGCGCTCGGTGAAGGCGGCATAGCGGGACATCGCGAAACAGAAGACGAAATAGACGATGGCCGCGGTGAAATAGCCGGTGTTCGCCGTTTGTGGCCCGGCCCATCTGGCATCTTGCGTTCCCGCGCCGATGATGCCGAGGAAATCATAAATGCCCACCACCAGCACCAGCGTCGTATCCTTGAACAGGCCGATGAAGATGCCAACGAGATTGGGAATGGAAATCCGCAGCGCCTGCGGCAGCACGATCTTGGCTGTCGCCTGCCAGGGCTTCAACCCCAGGGCGGCAGCTCCTTCATGCTGGCCGCGCCCGACGGCCTGCAGGCCCCCTCGCACCGCCTCGGCCACATAGGCCGCCGCGAACAGCGAGATCCCGACCACGGCGCGCAGCAGCTTGTCGACGCTCGATCCGGGTGCGAGAAACAGCGGCAGCATCACACTCGCCATGAACAGGACAGTGACGAGCGGCACGCCACGCCATGTCTCGATGAAGATGACGGAGGAGAGCCTTACCACCGGGAGCCTGGACCTTCGGCCCAGCGCGAGCAGCACGCCTAAAGGGAGTGACACGGCAATCCCCGTCACGGCGACGGCAATCGTCACCAGCAATCCGCCCCAGTCGGTGGTGGGCACTGGCGGAAGGCCCAGCCCTCCGCGCAGCAATATGAACGCGATCACTGGGTAGATGAAGATGAGGAACAGCCCGTTCCAGCGCTTTCCCCCCACCGCCGGGATCATCATGGGAATGAGCGCCGCACCGCCGATCAGGAAGGCGAGCACCGGCCGCCAGCGTTCTTCGAAGGGATAGAAGCCGAACAGCCACTGCGGGAACTTGGTCCAGACGAAGGGCCAGCAGGCTCCCGCGCCGGGCACCACGCAGCTTTCACGGTCAACCCCCGTCCAGACCGCGCGGATCACGGCCCAGTCCAGGATCGTCCATGCGATCAGCCCGAGGAACAGGCTGATCGCCACCGTGAGAAGCGAATTCCCGATGCTCGAGAACAGGTTCTGCCTGAGCCAGCCGATGGCCCCCACGGTCCCCCGCGGCGGCGGCAGCAACGGCGCATCGGCGGTGCGCACATAGGCGGTGGCGGGAGACGTCATCGCTCCACCAGCCGGTTCCTGGTGTTGAACCAGTTCATGAAGGCTGAGGTCAAAAGGCTCAGGAAAAGATAGACACCCATCCATACCAGCACCACCTCGATCGCCTGCCCTGTCTGGCCAATGATCGTGCCCCCGGTCGAGACGAGGTCCGGATAGCCGATGGCGACGGCCAGCGAAGAGTTCTTGGTCAGGTTCAGATACTGGTTGGTGAGCGGCGGAATGATGACGCGCATTGCCTGCGGCAGCACGATGAGGCGCATCGCGAGCGACGGTTGAAAGCCCAGCGCCACCGCCGCCTCGGACTGGCCCCTGGCCACCGCCTCAATCCCCGCCCGCACTGCTTCCGCAATGAAGGCTGCGGTATAGATCGAGAGCGCCAGCACCAGTGCCATGAACTCCGGCACTAGCGTTGCCCCGCCACGGAAGCCGAAATTTCCGGCCACCGGAAAGTTGAAGTTCACCGGCCATCCGGCCAGCGCGAAGCACAGGAGCGGCAGAACGATCACCAGCCCCGCCGCCACAGGCAGTAGCGGAAAATGCGCACCCGTCGCCACCTGCCGTGCAGCGGACCACTGCCGGAGAATGAGCGTAATCGCGAGGGCGATGGCAAGGCCCGCCGGCAGCGCCCAGGCTCCCTGCCCGAATTCGGGCGCTGGCACGGCAAGTCCCTTGTTGGACAGCGCCATGCCGCCCCAGGTGATGGCGTCACGCACATCGGGCAAGGGCTTCAGCACCAGCTTGTACCAGATGAAGAGCTGCAGCAGCAGCGGCACGTTGCGCATCACCTCGATGTAGAGTGCGGCCATGCGCGCGGCGAGCCAGTTGCGGGAGAGCCGCATCACCCCGATCAGCAGCCCCAGAACCGTTGCCAGCACAATTCCGCAGATCGAAACCGACAGTGTGTTGAGAAGCCCCACCAGCAGGGCCCGGGCATAATTCTGCTCGCCCGAATAGGGGATGAGCGAGAAGGAGATCTCGAAGCCCGCCTTCCGCCACAGGAATTCCCAGCCGGACACGATGTGGCGGCTCGCCAGATTCTGCACCGTGTTATAGGCGAGGTCCGAGATCAGCAGCCCGAGGAAAAGCAGCAGCAGCGCTTGCGCCATCGGGCCGCGCAGCCGTGGATTGTTCCACATGCTGCGGCTCCTTGGCCGTGCCGCTCCGGAAAGGCTCATGACTGGCCCGCCTCACAGCCCAAAACGGCAAAACCCGGCTCTCGCGAACCGGGTCCCGAACTGTGGCGCGCCCTCAGCGGACAGGCGGAGCGTATTGCAGGCCGCCATTCTTCCACAGCGCATTCTTGCCGCGGGCGATCTTGAGGGGCGAACCCTCACCGATGTTGCGGTCGAAGATCTCGCCGTAATTGCCCACCTGCTTGATGGCATTCTCGGCCCAGCTTTCATCGATGCCGAGGCCCGTGCCGAAGCCGGCCGTGGTCCCATCGGCATTGGGAACGCCCAGCAAGCGCTGCACTTCCGGGTCGGTCGAGGTCTTCTTCAGCTCTTCGACATTCTGGGAGGTGATGCCGAGTTCTTCGGCGTTGACGAGGGCAAAATAGGTCCACTTCACGACATTGAACCAGGCGTCGTCACCCTGGCGCACGACGGGCCCCAGCGGCTCCTTGGAGATGATCTCGGGCAGCACCACATGGTCGTCTGGTGCCGCGAATTTCAGCTTCTGGGCATAAAGTCCGGACTGATCCGTCGAATATGCATCGCAGCGTCCGTCCTGATAGGCGCTGATCGCCTCATCGTTCTTGTCGAAGGTCAGCAGCTTGTAGTCCAGCTTGTGGGACTTGAAGTAGTCCGCAATGTTCAGTTCCGTCGTCGTTCCGGACTGGGTGCAGATGGTGGCGCCCGCCAGCTCCGTCGCGGACTTGATATTGGGGAACTTCTTCTTGTTCACGATGAAGCCCTGGCCATCATAATACATGATGCCTGCGAACTTCAGGCCGAGCGACGTATCGCGGCTCATCGTCCAGGTGGTGTTGCGCGAAAGAATGTCGATCTCGCCGGATTGCAGCGCCGTGAAGCGCTCCTTCGCGGTCAGCGGCGTGAACTTCACCTTGGTCGCATCACCCAGCACCACGGCGGCAAGGGCGCGGCAGAAATCCACATCCATGCCGGTCCAGTTGTTCTTGTCATCGGGGATCGAGAAGCCCATCAGCCCCTGGCTCACGCCGCACTGCACGAAGCCGTTCTGGCGAACGTCGTCCATCGTGCCAGCGCCCGCCGCTCCAGCAAGGGCCATGCTTGCGGCCACGCCGAGCATCAGGGATATGAGCTTGTTCTTCATCGATGTTCCTCTTTTTGACCATCGGCACCGCCGTGCCGTACCTGCCGTCGAAACTTTAGCATCCTTGAGGCGAGCGAGTCCCCAACTGCAAGACGCAAAACAATCGGAAAACGAGTATCAGGTCAAGGAGAAAGCAGCCGCTCCACATGCCGGATGAGATCTGCCCTGGCCGAAAAACGGGGTGCCGCAGGCTTCGCGGGCCGCCCAATCATCACAACCTGAAGGCCAAGCCGCCGGGCCGCCGTAAGCTTCGCTTCCGTCGCATCGCCTCCCGCATTCTTTGAGACGACATGGCTGATCCCATGCCGCACCAACAGCTCCGCTTCGGACGCCTCGGCAAAGGGCGGGCGCTGCCGCAGAACCTCCCACTGGGGCGGCACATCCATGGGCGGCGGCTCGATCATGCGCGCAACGCCGGAGAGGTCGCTCCTTGCAAAGAACTGCGCCAGCTCCGTCCGCCCAATGGTGAGAAACACTCGCGCATTTGGTGGCAGCAGCAGCGCCGCCTCGCCGATGGATGAAGCTGATATCCACCGGTCGCCCGCCTCCACCTTCCATGCGGGCCGTTCGAAGCGCAACAGTGGGACATTCTCACCCGCGCAAGCCTCAACCGCCTGAGCAGACATGCGCGCCGCGAAAGGATGCGTGGCATCGATCACCAGCGCAATTCCCTCTTCCACCAGAAACTGCCGCAGCCCCTCAACCCCGCCAAACCCGCCGCGCCGCACCTCTCCCGCAGGCCAGAGCGGCTGTTCTGTCACCCCCGCAAGTGACGTGATCACATCCCGGCCTGCGCCCACCAACTCCGCCGCAATCCCCCGCGCGTCCCCCGTGCCGCCAAGGATCAGAACCCGGTTAGTCTGCAAGGTGGAGCCTCCCCGCCTCAGTCCCGGCACCTGCGCACGAGACGGGCGCATCCGGGTTTCCCGTCTCCCGTCGCCACGCGTTGGGAGAAGAGTATGGTGCCACAGCAACAGAGCCACGAGAACGGGCACGCAATTCCCCTTCGGCCCCCGAAATGGCGAGTGGGGGTAAGTCTGAATCCCAAATCCACCCCTCAAACCTCGTCAACACCCTACCCCGCACGCGCCAGAATCTCCCCCTGCCGGGAAACGATGATCACATCCGCGTGGACCGGTGCCTCCTTCAGCACTTCGCGCACCGTCTTGAGCCCCGCATCCGCCACGCGCTGGGCCAGTCCCAGCCCCTGCGCCATTTCCAGCACCTCCTGTGCCGTGTTGGCGGCGAGCACCTTCTCGCAAGGCAATTCCGGGCAAGCTTTCGCCAGCCAGTCCATGTCCACTTGCGACCGCCCCGAATGAAGGTCCAGTGCCCCCTGCGCCAGCTTGCTAATCTTGCCGAAACCGCCGCCGATGGTCACACGCGGCACCGGGTGGGTGCGGAGATATTTCAGAAGGCCTCCGGCGAAATCCCCCATGTCCAGCATGGCCTCCAGCGGCAATCCATAATGCGCCTGCACTGCATCTTCAGAGGTGGACCCGGTGCAGCCCGCAACATGGGAAAGCCCCATGGCACGCGCCACATCGATGCCGCGGTGGATGGAGGCAATCCACGCCGCGCAGGAGAAGGGGTTCACGATTCCCGTTGTTCCCAGTATCGAAAGCCCGCCTACAATGCCGAGCCGCGGGTTCCAGGTTTTCAGGGCCAATGCCTCGCCCCCCGGAATCGAAATTTCGATTTCCACGCCGTCGCCGCCAAGCTCGGCTATCACCTGCGCCATCATCTGCCGTGGAACGGGATTGATGGCGGGCTCACCGGGTGCAATGGGAAGCCCGGCCTTGGTCACCATGCCAACCCCCGGCCCCGCCTTGAAGCGAATGCCCTCTCCCCCTTCGCGAACCGTGGCCACCACCGTGCAGCCATGGGTCACGTCCGGGTCATCGCCTGCATCCTTGATGATTCCCGCCCGTGCCCAGCCCTCACCCCTCTCTTCCAGCGCCAAAGGGAAGGCGGGCGTCTCGCCTTTGGGCAGTGTAATCATCACCGGGTCGGGGAATTCGCCTGTGCGCAATGCCGCAAATGCTGCCTTCACTGCCGCCGTTGCGCATGCGCCCGTGGTCCAGCCGCGCCTTAACTCGCCTTCGGGCTTCTCTCTTCGCATCGGCCCACTGTATAAGGCTGCCATGGGACTTGGACCAACGAAAAGGATCGGTGACTGGGTGAGCTCCGGAGAGCAGGAGACGGGCTTCGCACGGCTGGATGCCGAGGCGTTCCCCAGCTTCGAACCGGGCTGGGTCTGGCTCGTGGGCGCAGGCCCTGGCGCTCCCGGCCTCATGTCGCTCATGTGCTACCACGCGCTCCAGACCTGTGACGTGGTCGTCTATGACGCGCTGGTGAATCCGGATATTTTGCGCTGGGTGAAAGTGGGTGCCGAGCTTGAATATGCGGGAAAGCGCGGCGGCAAGCCTTCGCCCACGCAAAAGAACATAACACTCCGCCTCATCGATCTGGCGCGGTCGGGAAAGCGCGTGCTCAGGCTCAAAGGCGGGGACCCGTTCATGTTCGGCCGCGGCGGGGAAGAGTGCCAGCACCTGGCCGAGGCCGCCATTCCCTTCCGCATCGTTCCCGGCATCACCGCGGGGATCGGCGGGCTCGCCTATGCCGGCATGCCAGCCACCCATCGGGACACCAACCATTCGGTGATCTTCCTGACGGGTCATGACGCGACCGGCAACATGCCCGCCAATGTCAATTGGGGTGCTGTTGCACTGGCCTCCCCCGTCATCGTCATGTACATGGCGGTGAAGCATCTGGGAGAAATCGCGGCCGCGTTGATGGCAGGCGGGCGAACCGCGGATGATCCCGTGACCGTCGTTTCCAACGCCTCCATGCCGCATCAGCAAGTGGCCTCCACCACTCTGGGCCAGGCGGGGGATTTCGTGGCGCAGAAAGAGCCGCCGACGCCCGCCATCGTGGTCGTCGGCCGCGCCGCCGATTGGCGCACGCTGCTTGACTGGTACAAGGGGCCCTTGCGGGAGAATCCGGTTGGCTAAGGCCATTCTCGTCGCGGCCCCCTCCTCCGGCAGCGGCAAGACTTTGGTCACGCTGGGTCTGCTGCGGGCCTTTCGCAACAGCGGTCTCCGCGTCGCCTCTGCCAAGGTAGGCCCCGACTATATCGACCCGCGCTTCCATGAAGCCGCAACCGGATGCCCCTGCTACAATCTGGACCCGTGGGCAATGAGTGCCGGGCAGATCAACGCCCTAACCCATGACCTCGCAGCGGAGTCGGACCTTGTCATCATCGAAGGCGTCATGGGCCTGTTCGATGGCCCGCGTGGTGCCAAGGGCTCCACGGCGGATTTGTCCGCGCTGCTGGGTCTGCCCATTCTGTTCACGCTGGATTGCCGCCATCAGGCCCAGTCCGCTGCAGCACTCGTCCACGGCTTTGCGACGTACCGCAGTGACGTCCATCTCGCGGGCGTCATCCTCAACCGCATCGCCAGCGAGCGGCATGAGCATCTGCTGCGTGAAGCCTTGGGGTCACGGGTCATCGCCGCCCTGCGAAACGATGACGAGCTTGCTATGCCCTCCCGCCATCTGGGCCTCGTCCAGGCGCAGGAAATGGCAGGCCTCGAAAGCTTCATCGAAGCCGCGGCGCGGCGCGTGCACCATCCGGACCTGCTGGCCCGCATTCTCGATCTCGCGGCGCCGTTGCACACGGAGTCCGGCCCTGCGCTGCTGAAGCCCCTTGCCCAGTCCATCGCCGTGGCGCGGGATGAGGCCTTCTCCTTCGCCTACCCCCATCTTCTCGATGGCTGGCGAAATCAGGGCGCGAGCTTGTCCTTCTTCTCGCCGCTGGCGGATGAAGCGCCTGATCCCGCTGCACTTTCGGTCTTTTTACCGGGCGGCTATCCCGAACTCTATGCGGCGAAGCTCTCTGCCAATGCCACGTTCCTCGACGGGCTGCGCGGTCATCCGGGACTCATCTATGGTGAGTGCGGAGGTTATATGGTCCTGGGCGAAAGCCTGACGGATGCCGAGGGCATCACCCATCCCATGGCAGGCCTGTTGCCCGTGGTGACCAGCTTCGCCAGCCGCAAGCTGCACCTGGGTTACCGCCGTCTCACACCCCTCAGCCCGGCCCCCTGGATTGCTCCGCTGAATGCCCATGAATTCCATTATTCCACGCTCGTTTCCCAATCCGCGGCCGAGCCTCTGTTCGACGCGGCCGATGCGACGGGGGAACGTCTGGCACCCATGGGTCTCCGCCGTGGCCGGGTTATGGGCTCCTACGCCCACGTCATCTGCGAGGCGCTGTGACCCGCGCCATTATGTTCATGGGAACGGGGTCTGATGTGGGGAAGTCCCTCATCGTCGCCGGGTTGGCGCGGGCCTATGCCAATCGGGGGCTGAAGGTTGCTCCGTTCAAGCCGCAGAACATGTCCAACAATGCGGCAGTGACGGTCGATGGCGGGGAAATAGGCAGGGCGCAGGCGCTGCAGGCCCGGGCGGCGCGTGTGGAACCGTCGGTTCACATGAACCCGATCCTGCTCAAGCCCGAGACGAGTACTGGCGCGCAGGTCATCGTTCAGGGGCAACGGCAGAGGTCGATGACGGCGCGGGAATATTTCCGCAACAGGGCGCAATATCTGGGCTCCTGCATCAGCAGTTTTCGCATCATTTCGCAGCAGTCAGACGTGGTTTTGGTCGAAGGTGCGGGCAGCCCGGGGGAGATCAATCTGCGCGATGGGGACATTGCGAATATGGGGTTTGCGGAGGCCGTGGACATTCCGGCGGTGTTGATCGGGGATATTCACCGGGGCGGGGTCATTGCCTCCATCGCGGGCACGTTCGACATCATTTCAGCACCAGATCGCACACGGCTAAAAGCATTTATGATCAACAAGTTCCATGGCGATCCTGAGCTGTTTTCGGAAGGACGAACCTTCCTTGAGCGGCGTACGGGCACGCCCTGCCTCGGTGTCATTCCATACTTCCCCAACGCGAGATATCTTCCCGCAGAAGATGCAGTTAGCCTTGAGGAAACTCTTGTAACCTCCTCCACTGGAACGAAAATCTCCGTCCTCCGTCTGCCCCGCATTGCCAATTTTGACGATCTGGACCCGCTGCGGATGGAGCCGGGGGTGGCCCTCAGCTTTGTCCAGCCCGGCGAACCAATCCCCGCGGACAGCCGACTTGTGGTGATTCCTGGCTCAAAATCAACGGTTTCAGACCTCGCCGCGCTGCGCCGCGAAGGCTGGGACATTGACCTGAAAGCCCATGTCCGGCGTGGCGGCCTGGTCCTCGGCCTGTGCGGCGGATACCAGATGCTCGGTCAGAAAATCCATGATCCTCAAGGACTTGAAGGAAACTTTGGAAGTTTTGAAGGACTGGGGCTGCTGGATGTTGAGACGACCCTTCTCCCCGACAAGACCCTCACCCGCATCTCCGGCACGCACGTGCCCACCGGGGCGGTGCTGGAGGGCTATGAAATCCATCTCGGCAAAACCACCGGACCCGCCTGCGCCCGGCCCTTCGCCCTGCTGGACGGCCACGCCGATGGTGCCATCAGCCCCTCCGGCCAGGTCATGGGAAGCTACTTGCATGGTTGCTTCAGTGCTGACGATTTCCGCTACAAATTCCTGAAATCGCTCGGAATTCTGTCTGGTAACCTGCGCTTCGAAGAGACCATCGAGCGGACGCTCGACGGGCTTGCCGCGCATCTCGAAGCGCACCTCGACCTTGACCATCTGCTGTCTCTGGCGAGGGAGCTGTGATCGACTGGCCGGTCATGGTTTTCGGCCGCGCCGCCGTGGCGCTGCTGGTGGAGCGTTTCGTGGGCTACCCACAGCCCGTCTTCGCCCGGATCAGCCACCCCGTGGTGTGGATAGGGAAACTGATAACTGTTCTGGATCAACACCTTAACAAGCCGCGTGTGGCCCCTCAAGACGGCCGGCTCAGGGGCACTTTCGCGCTCCTCCTGCTCATCGCAGCAGCCTTCATTCCCAGCTGGATCATTGCCCGGATGCTTGAGCACTGGCCGCTCGGGTGGCTCATCGAGGCGCTGCTGGCCACCAGCTTGATTGCTCAGAAATCCCTGAAAGATCATGTACTTGCTGTCTATGATGCGCTCGGGCGGTCATTGCCAGAAGCCCGCCAGGCGGTCAGCATGATTGTGGGACGCGACCCCAGCCAGCTGGACGAATCCGGCATCGCCAAGGCCGCCCTCGAAAGCCTGGCCGAGAACAGCTCCGACGGGATCGTGGCCCCGGTGCTGTGGTACGCCCTGCTGGGCCTGCCCGGCATCGCCGTCTACAAGGCGATCAACACCGCGGACTCCATGATCGGGCACAAATCCGAGAAATATCAATGGTTTGGATGGGCCTCTGCAAGGCTGGACGATGCTGTGAACCTGCCCGCATCCCGCCTCACCGGCCTCCTCTTCGCGGCCACCGGCCCGCGCAATTTCCGACAGATCTTCGAAATCATGCGGCGTGACGCGCCGAAGCACCAATCCCCTAATGCCGGCTGGCCGGAAGCCGCCATGGCCGCGGCGCTGGGCCTGCGTTTCGGCGGCCCGCGCAGCTACAATGGTGAACCGGTAGACCTCCCCTACATGGGCGAAGGACGTGATCTGATCACCCGCGCAGACATCAAAAACGGGTTGAAACTGGTGTCAAAAGCGATGCTGTTTGGAGCATTTTTGTTACTGTTTGGAGCACTTCTCACTTGAGTTTGAGAGGCAGCCCCGCGGCGATGAAGTAGACATTCTCCGCTACCGCCGCCAACCTCTGGTTGGCGAGCCCCTGCTCATCCCGGAAGCGGCGGGCCATGGCATTCTCTGGCACGATGGAGAGGCCGACCTCATTCGAGACGAGAATGACCTGTGCCGTACAGGCCTCAAGCGCTGCACAAAACTGCGCCACCTCTGCCCCCAGATCGCGGCCATGGTGCATCAGGTTCCCGAGCCAGACGGTAACGCAATCCATGAGCACCAGACCCGCGGCCTGGCGGATGACGCTGGCAGGATCGAGCGGTGCCTCCACCGTGACCCAGCCGGCACCTGCGCGCTGCTCCCGGTGGCGGGCGATGCGCTGGCGCATCTCCTCGTCAAAGGGCTCAGCGGTGGCGAGATAGGTGCGGGGGGCCCCCAGATCCGGCGCGAGGCTCTCGGCAAAGCGGCTCTTGCCGGAGCGGGCGCCGCCCAAGACGAGGGTGACATGGCTCACGGCTTGGGCGCCGCCGGAATGCGGGCGATGAAGTGACCGCGCATGCGGTCCGGCCATTGCCGGAAGGACACCTCGCCGCTCTCGCTTCCGCCATGGAGTGCAAACCAGTCCAGGATGGCCTCCGCCTGCTCGCGCGTGGGCTCATGATCGCCGGTGAAATAGGTGAAGCGGGCTTCGTCCCGCAGGACCACGCTGCAGTGGCGCTTGCAGTTCCACAGGCAGGCCTGGGTGGCGATGGGAAGGTCAGATCCGCGCGCGGCAATCGCGTCTCGCATGTGGGCAATGAGCGTCTCACCGCCGGTGCGGCCATCGGGGCCCAGCTTCTCCAGAGCTGAGAATTTGCAGGTGGTGCACATGACGATGTCGCGGGTCGCAGGCAAGGCTCTGAACTTTCACAAGGGTTGCCAAGGAGGCTGCCTTCAATGTAGGCAATCACCTTAGCTGTCAACGCGATGAAAACGGCATGAAATTCAAGTCTATCGCCTTCCTCGCGTCGGACTCGCCCGAGGCGCGCGAGGCCGCGCTGCGGCTCAGTGCCATGCACGGCAACGCGGACCCGACGGTTGCCGACTGCGTGGTGGCGCTCGGCGGCGACGGGCTGATGCTGCAGGCGCTCCACCGCTTCGTCTCCACCGGCATTCCGATCTACGGCATGAACCGCGGTACCGTGGGTTTTCTCATGAATGATTATGCCGAGGAGGCGCTGAAGGAGCGGCTGGAGGCAGCGGAACTCACCACCATCCATCCGTTGAGCATGACGGCCGTGGACGAGACCGGGCAGACGCACCGGGCCATTGCCTTCAACGAAGTCTCGCTTCTCCGCCAGCGGCACCAGGCAGCGAAACTGAAGATCGCCATCGACGGCCGGACACGGCTTGATGAGCTGATCTGCGACGGCGTGCTGGTGGCAACACCTGCAGGGAGCACCGCCTATAATCTCTCGGCGCATGGGCCCATCCTGCCGATCAATTCCGAGCTTCTGGCTCTCACGCCGATCAGCGCCTTCAGGCCCCGGGGCTGGCGCGGCGCGATCCTGCCGCATCAGGCCAAGGTGGGGATCAGCATTCTCGAGGGCGAAAAGCGCCCGGTGGCGGCGGTGGCCGACCACGTAGAAGTGCGCCACGTGCGCGAGGTGGAAATTGCCCAGGACCAGACCCGAGCGGCACGCATCCTGTTCGACCCCGGCCACAGCCTGGCGGAACGCGTGCTGAGGGAGCAGTTCAGGTTCTGAGGGGGCCAGCGTCCGCAACGCCGCACCGCCCGAAGCGGGACCCCAGCCTGCGCTGGGGTGACGGGAAGAGAGAAACGGGAACGCGGCGGAGACTCATTTCAGGCCATCGCTACGCCGCACCGCCCGAAGCGGGACCCCAGCCTGCGCTGGGGTGACGGGAAGAGAGGAAGCCCTTTGACCGTCATCCCAGCGACGGCAGGGATCCAAATTCTGTTTCGGGTTGTGACGGAGCGATTGGGAATTTACGCCGCGCGCTGGATGTCGGCTTTCAGGCGCTTGGCGAGGTGGCGGGCGGTGTCGGCGGCGAAGCGGCTGACGAAGTCCAGATTGCGGGGCTGTTCGAGGACCGGCATCGATTCATAACGGGTCAGCAGGGTTTCGATCAGTTTGCGGCCAAAGTCATCGGGTGAGAGACGAACGCCGGCATCGCCTTCGTCACGTGCCACATCGCAGGCGGCGCGGAGGGTCCAGTAGCAGGTCTGCGGCAGGCCGCATTTGGCGTGCAGCGATCTGAAGCTGCCCTTGCCATTCATCTGCTCGCGCACGCGCCACAGGGGCGCATCTGCGAGAATGGCGAAACATTGCGCGACAACGGTCATGGCGCCCAGGCATGCGGCACGGACGATCAGCGATGGCGTCAGCAATTCGCTGTCCATCAAATAGGTGATGGCCTTGGGAAGATCTTCAGGCTTCGCCGCAGCGAGCACCTGGATGATGGCGACTTCCTCCGCATCGGTCACCAGTTCCACCGTTTCGAATGCGGGGAGCCAACCGCGGCTGGCCACCAGTGCATGCAGATTACCAGCCGACTTGCGGGCCTGATTGATGCGGATGACCGGCGGCAGATCCGGCCTTGCGAGCAGGATATCAAGCATCACCTTCTCGTCGCAAAAGCGCAGATAGAGCTTGTCGTAATTTGCAGGCCTGATGACCGCGTCCGTATTTTCCAGCAGCAGCGCATTCACGGGAAGCGAGAGTGTGGTGGTGATGAAGTCCACCGCTTCCGCGGTGATATCGGACCGGAGTGCCACGATGGCCTGGCGCGCTTCATCGCCCGCGCGCAGGACGGCCAGCATGTGCCAGCGGGTGAGAGCGGGCGTCTGGCTGAGGAATGGAAGTGCCAGCTCATCTTCCAGGGAGACGATGGCGAAGAGGAGATCGGCGTGGAGATCGGCCTGCTTGCTCAGGCCTTCGCTTAGAACTTTGCGGACCTCTGCGCTCTCATCCGCTACCAGGCGCATGGCAACGGGAAGCACCTGCTCACGCTCGCTCAGGGGGTTTTCGGCATCGCACAGGAATGCCGCAATCTGGCGCGCGAGACTGATGCGCTGCTCAGCACCACCACCCGAAATCACATCCATGAAGATCTGAATGTCGAGACCGAGGCCCGGTTCTTGTTTGGCGGATGTGGCGGCGTTCTGCATGTATGTCATCTCCACACGCACAGTCTCATCGGAGGTTTAATATTTCGTTGACCATGAGGGCGGCGAAATGACGAAGAACAGCGTGCTTCCAGCTCTCACCGTCATGCCAGCGCAGGCTGGCATCCCGCTTTGCTTGCCGCACGTGCCGACGCAAAGCGGGACCCCAGCCTTCGCTGGGGTGACGGAATGGATGGGGTGTAAATCGGGTGCGCGGTCAAGTGAGATCAGGTTCAATCTCGCACCGTCATGTCAGCGTAGGCTGGCATCCCGCTTTGCTGGCCGTGCATGCCGACAGACAGCGGGACCCCAGCCTTCGCTGGGGTGACGGAATGGATGGGGTGTAAATCGGGTGCGCGGTCAAGTGAGATCAGGTTCAATCTCGCACCGTCATGCCAGCGAAGGCTGGCATCCCGCTTTGCTGGCCGTGCATGCTGACAGACAGCGGGACCCCAGCCTTCGCTGGGGTGACGGAATGGATGGGGTGTAAATCGGGTGCGCGGTCAAGTGAGATCAGTTTCAATCTCGCACCGTCATGCCAGCGCAGGCTGGCATCCCGCTTTGCTGGCCGTGCATGCCGACAGACAGCGGGACCCCAGCCTTCGCTGGGGTGACGGAATGGATGGGGTGTAAATCGGGTGCGCGGTCAAGTGAGATCAGTTTCAATCTCGCACCGTCATGCCAGCGCAGGCTGGCATCCCGCTTTGCTGGCCGTGCATGCTGACAGACAGCGGGACCCCAGCCTTCGCTGGGGTGACGGAATGGATGGGGTGTAAATCGGGTGCGCGGTCAAGTGAGATCAGTTTCAATCTCGCACCGTCATGCCAGCGAAGGCTGGCATCCCGCTTTGCTGGCCGTGCATGCCGACAGACAGCGGGACCCCAGCCTTCGCTGGGGTGACGGAACGGATGGGGCGTAAATCGGGTGCGCGGTCAAGTGAGATCAGTTTCAATCTCGCACCGTCATGCCAGCGAAGGCTGGCATCCCGCTTTGCTTGTGACGGACCGGATCTGGTGACCTTACCGCGCGCTAATCCTGCAGCAACGGCGGGTTGGCGGGGGTGGAGATAGGGCTTACGGTCATCACATCCTTGGCCTGGGCCTTGCGGTAATCCGGGCTGCGCCATTTGCGCCACAGTGCCACGATGGCAAGTGCAGAGTGGACGACGATCATGAAGATCAGGAAGCCGTTATGGCCCAGATTGCGCATCAAGGTGCCAGCGATGATGGGGCCTAGAATGGAGCCGATCCCGTAGAGCAGCACGAGCTTCGCCGAGGCGCCGAGAGCCTGGTCCTTGCGCAGGTGATCGTTGGCGTGGGCAACAGCCAGCGAATAGATCGGCAGCGAGATCACGCCGAAGGCGGTGATGAGCGAGATCAGAAGAAGGCGCGAGAGATAATAGCCACCTGCCAGCGTGATGGCGGCAATGACCGCCGAGACCAGGCTCAGGAGCATGATGATGGTGCGCCGGTCGATCCGGTCCGACACCCAGCCGATCGGATACTGCGAGAGGATGACGCCCAAGGGCGGCAGCGCCATCATCAGAGAAACCTGGTAGATTTGCAGGCCCTTGGCGAGGCCGAAGATGATGCCGAGGCCGAAGAAGGCGCTCTGCCCCAGGCCGCAGGCGATGACGCCGACGACGGCGAGCGGTGAGGCCCGCCAGATATCCGCGATGGCGATGGTGCGCGCGCCTTCAACGTTCGGCGCCTCCGACGGCAGGAGCGTGAGCGGCACGAGCGCCATGGACAGGAGGCACGAGACGATGATGAAGCGGACATAGCCCGAAGGGTCCGACACGTTGAGCAGCAATTGCCCGAGGCCCAGCGCGCCATAGGTGACGATCATGTAGAGCGACATCATGCGCCCGCGATTTTCGTTGGACGCGGCGGAGTTGAGCCAGCTTTCGCAGACGATATACATGCCCGAGACGCAGAGGCCGACGACGACGCGCAACAAGAACCAGAATACCGGCTCCACAAACAGCGGAAACAGCAGAACAGCGGTGGAGACGATGGAGGCGAGGCCTGCAAAGGTGCGCTCGTGGCCGACACTTTTCACCAGCCGCGGGGCCACCCAGGTGGAGAGCAGCATGCCGGCCGAATAGCCGGCCATGACGAAGCCCGTCACATCCGTGCCGAAGCCCGACTGATCCGCCGCGAGGCTGACGAGCGAACCGTTGAGCCCCTGCCCCAGGCACAGCATGGCGACGCTGGAGAGCAGGATCCACAGGGAGGTGTAATTCATCGGACGGTTCCGCCGGGCTGTTGCCGCGCGCAGTCTCGCAGAATGCGGTTCAGACGGCTATCCCCGCCTGGCGGAGTTTGAAATGCAGCAGGTCACGGTCAAACGGCATCATCAGCACGTCGGCTGCGCCTTCGAGAATGGTCTGCCCGAACATCTCGGTATCGGGCGTATCGGCAAAGAGGAAGACGACCGGGGGCTTGCCCCTGGCCGTGAGGCGCAGGCGCTTGACGAATTCCTTCGGCGCACCGCCGCTGGCGCGGGCGGAGACCATGACCACGTCCGGCGAATTGTCGTTGCAGAAGCGCACCGCATCATCCGTTCCGCTGGTCAGCGACGTCTCAAGCCCAAGGCCCGACAGCATCTGCTCCAGATACTGCCGCGGGCGGCCGTCTTCATCAATGAGCAGACACATGGTCATGTCTACAAACCTCTTTAACTGGGCTCAACCGCCCGTCACCGTCTGATCGAGTCCTGCGCCAGGCTGGTTAATGAGGCGTTAACGAAGTTATCCACAGCTTTTCCACAGGCTGTAAACACTTGAGCCACAGGGAAAAAGGTGGTTGTGAACAGATTTATCCACAGTGGCGGAATTGCGGCATTCGGGGGTTATGAGGGTTGCAGACCGGGGCGACTCAGCCTGCAGCCGGGCTAATCCGGGCGGCGCATGCGCCAGGCTTGCGTGACGGTGGCATATTCGCTGTAGCCCAGCCGCGCCAGGGGCTGCATGGCCGCCGTATCAACCCGGCCATCGTGAATGAAGCGGTCATCGATGTGGATGCCGAGCACGCGGCCGATGACCATGAAATTCTCCACATGGCCCGCATCATCCGGGAGCGGAACGACCTGGAACAGGCGGCACTCAAGGCAGGCCGGGCTTTCCGCAACGCGCGGCGGGCTGATGAGGCGGCAGGGTGCCTTGGTGAGGCCCGTGAGCTCGAACTCATCCACCGCCACATGGGCGGAGCTGGCGTTCATCTGCTCACGCAAGGGATAGGTGGCGAGGTTGAAGGCGAACTCGCCCGTGGCCTCGATGTTGCGGAGCGAATCCTTGCGCGGGCCGCTGCCGAAGGCCACGTAATGCGGGGATTGCGAGAAGGCATTGAAATAGCTGTAGGGCGCCAGATTGGCCTGGCCATCGGCCGAGAGCGAGGAGATCCAGCCGATGGGGCGCGGCGCCACGATGGCCTTGAACGGGTCATACTGGAAACCGTGGTCGTTCTTCACCGCGTCATAGAACATTCAGAGGCTCCTCAGCAGCGCGGGAAGATCGGCCACGCTGGCGATGGTGTAATCCGCCAGATGGGCGATGTCCTCATGGGCGGCATTGCCGCTCAGCACCGCAATCGCAAGCCCTGCGCCGCCGTTGCGGGCTTCCTCCATGTCATGATGGTTGTCGCCCACCATGGCGATCGCCGCGGGTGCGAGGCCGGTGATCTCTGCAAATTTGGCGATCATATTGCCCGAGGGCTTCGGCACCGTAACGGTGTCGGCGGCGATGATGTCATCGAAGTGCTCGATGACGCCGATATGGGCCATATGTGCGCGGGCCGAGACGTGGCTGTCATTGGTGGCCACGCCGAGCTTCAGGCCCATGGCCCGCAGCTCGCTCAGAATGGGTTCCAGCGGCATGAGGGGCTGGAGCTTCTCGCGCACCAGATGGGTGTAGTCATGGTCCAGGTGATAGACCTTTTCATCGAAGGCCTCGCCCGAGAGGCCCGGCCACCAGGCGGCAACGATCTGGCGGGTGGTGCCGCCGGCCAGAAGCGAGCCGGCGCGGAACTTGCCGGTGGCGCGGTCATAGCCGGCCTTGGCCATCACCTCCTCCGCACCGGCTTCATCGGTGGAGAACAGCTGCTGCAGCACCTGGCGGTAGATCGGGACCCAGGTGGCGTTGACGTCAATCAGGGTTCCGTCCTTGTCGAAGAGAATGCCGCCGATCTTCATGGCTGCTGCCAGTGCGTGAGGAGCGTCTGCGGGTCTGGGCGCGGCCTGTCTTCCAGCGGTGCGGTGGGGGTTCCAAGATAGATGAGGCCTGCGACCTTCTCATGGGGGGCGAGGCCCATGGCCTTCGCAATGTCAGCGTCATAGGCCACCCAGTCCGTGTTCCACTGGCAGCCCAGCCCCAAAGCCGTGGCGGAATAGAGGATGTTCATGCAGACAGCACCGGCCGAGAGCTGCTGCTCCCAGAGGGGGATCTTCGGATGATCCGCGGCGGTTGAGACCACAGCCAGCACTGTGGGCGCGCGCAGGAACAGGCCGTGGACGAAGCCAAGCGTCTGGTCGCCGTGCTCGGGATGGAGCGCCTGCCAGCGCGCCTTCATCACATCGCCGAAGCGGGCGCGGGCATCGCCCTCCCACAGGATGAAGCGCCAGGGCGTGAGCTTGCCATGATCGGGCACGCGCACGGCGGCGCGCAGGATCTGGTCAAGCTGCGCCGGGGTGGGACCGGGCGCCGCCATGGCCTTGGCGGAGGCGGATTTGCGGGTTTCAAGGAGGGTGAGGATGGAGGAGGTGTCGTTGAACTGAGGCATGGTGGGGCCAATGTGGCGGGGCGCCCGGGAAAAGGCAATGGAAAGCGCCGTTAACCACTTGTTAAGCTCTGAATTGCGGCAGCAGACGGCGCATGATTAGGTTCCGGTTCTTGGAGAAGAGAGGACGAGGCCTTTGCACGACTGCAGCATACGTGCACGGCACCACCGCCACCCTGCCCGCGGCCTGGCTGCGGGATTGGGCGTGGCGGTTTTTCTTTTGCTCATGCCTGCCGCCCGCGCCGACCAGCTGTCGCTTGAGACGGTGAAGCAGGGACGCGAGGGAATCGAGCTTACCGCCAGGCTCACTGCCGAAGGCGGCCCCATTCAGCGCAATATCTCCTGGTCCATCCGCACCGATGATGGCGGCACCGTCTACGAAAGCGGGGATGGCACGGTGGACGTGTCCTTGCCGCCGGGCGACTATGTGGTGGATGCAAGCTATGGCGCCACCACCCTCACGCGAACCGTGAGCCTGCCGCCGGGCACCCGCCTCAAGGCCGGGATCGTGCTCGATGCGGGGGGGCTTCGGATTGAGCCGCTGCTGAGCGGCGTCGAAGTGCCGGCCGTTGCCGCGCGCATCCGGGTTTACGCCTTGAGCGGCGGCCGGCTGGGGCGCCTCATGGCGCTGTCGGTCACGCCGGGCGAGGTGATCCGCCTGCCCGCGGGCACCTACCGCGTCGAAAGCCAGGTCTCGTCCGGCAATGTCAAAGCCGTGGCGGACGTCCATGTAACAGCGGGGCGCGTGGCGAGTGTGAAGATCGGCCATAAGGCGGGCCTCGCGAGGCTCGCTTTCGTAGGCTCGCCCAACGCCAAGGTGCTGTGGGAAGTCGAGGACGGCTCCGGCCTCTCCTTCCTCACGCGCAAGGGCCTTACCGCCAATGTGACGTTGCTGCCCGGAACCTACACGGCGCGTGCCGAAGTGGGCGCGGAACTCCTCACCGCCACCTTCAACATCGGGGCTGGCGAAATCCGAGACATCATGCTCGGCAACTGATCACTTGTCGGGGAGAGGAATGAAGTCCTTCTCATCCCCCGGCACGATGGCGAAGCGCGCGCTCTTCCAGTCTTCCTTGGCGGCCTCGATCCTGTCCTTCGATGAGGACACGAAATTCCACCAGATATAGCGCGGCCCATCCATCGGCTCGCCGCCCAGCAGCATCAGCCGGGCATTGCTCCGTGCACGGATGGTGATGGCATCCCCCGCGCGGAAGACGATGAGCCGCCCCTGCGCGAAGGCCTGGCCCGCAACCTCGATCTCGCCTTCGGCCACATAGGCGCCGCGCTCTTCGTGATCAGCCGGCAATGGCAGGGCCGAACCTGCCGCCAGCTGCACATCGGCATAGAACAGGTCCGAATGGGTCTTGACGGGTGAGCTTGCGCCATAAAGCGAGCCTGCGATGACACGCGCCGAGATGCCCCGCGCTTCGACGACGGGAAGTGCCGCGGCTGCCACATGATCGAAGGCCGGTGCCATCTCCTCAAAGGCCTTGGGCAGCGCCACCCAGCTCTGGATGCCGAACACCTTGCGCTCGCGTGCGAGCTCCGGCGGTGCCGTGCGCTCGGAATGGACAATGCCCTTGCCGGCCGTCATCCAGTTCAACTCGCCCGGCGAAATCGGCTGGGCGCTGCCCAGGCTGTCCCGATGATAGATCGAGCCATCGAACAGCCAGGTAACGGTGGAAAGCCCGATATGGGGGTGCGGGCGCACGTCGATGCCCTGCCCCGGCTGCATGAGCGCCGGGCCCATCTGGTCAAAGAAGATGAAGGGTCCGATCATTTGCTTGCCCGGAGACGGCAAGGCGCGGCGCACTTCGAAGCCGCCGAGGTCACGCGCGCGGGGAACGATCACCGTCTCGATGGCATCGGCTGCCGCGGCATCGCCGGGCATGGGATCTGGGATATGGGGCAGGCTCATCTGAGGGCTTCCTTCACTTTGGGGGCAACCTTGGTGCCGAGCAGTTCGATGGCGCGGAGCAGCTCCTTGTGCGGCATGGCGCCGACGGCCATCTGCACGAGGATTCGGTCATTGCGGAAGATGCGGTGCAGTTCGATGATGCGGTCCGCCACACGGTCCGGATCGCCGATCAGGAGATGGCCGTTCGCACCGCAGGCAGTTTCGAACTGCGCACGGCCTGAGGGCGGCCAGCCGCGCTCACGGCCGATGCGGTTCATCACCGCGGTCTGCGGTTCGTAGAAGATGTCTTTCGCGGCTTGCGTGCTATCCGCCACGAAGCCATGCATGTTGAGGCTCAGGCGCACGTCCTCCGGCTTGCGGTTGGCGCGCGACCATGCCTCGCGGTAGAGGTCGAAGTATGGCGCGAAGCGCTTGGGATCGCCGCCGATGATGGCGAGCGCCATGGGAAGCCCCAGGGTTGCCGCGCGGACCACCGATTGCGGCGTGCCGCCCACGGCAATCCAGATCGGGAGCTTGTGCTGCTCCGGCCGCGGATACAGCGTCACATTCTCCAGCGGCGGGCGAAGCGTGCCCTGCCAGCTGACCGTCTCCTGGTCGCGGAGCTTCAAGAGCAGGTCCAGCTTTTCCGCAAAAAGCGCGTCATAATCGGCGAGGTCATAGCCGAAGAGCGGAAAGCTTTCGGTGAAGGAGCCGCGCCCCGCCATGATCTCCGCCCGGCCGCCCGAGAGACCATCGAGCGTCGCAAACTGCTGGAAGACCCGCACAGGATCCTCCGAGCTCAGCACCGTGACGGCGGAGGTAAGGCGAATGGTCTTGGTGCGCGCCGCACCCGCTGCCAGGGCAACGGCCGGGGCCGAACCGGCATAGTCAGGCCGGTGATGCTCACCTAAGCCAAACACATCGAGACCAACCTGATCGGCCAGTTCCATTTCGGCCACCAGCTCACGCAGCCGCTGCGGATGCGAGCCGCCGGGGGCAACATCCGCGAAGGTGTAAATACCGATTTCCAAGGTGACCTCGCTTTCCGAGGCCTATATGTAGCGGTATCGATTACAATTCAAGGGGCAAGCGCGTGCGGAGAATGGTGTCTCTCACTGCTTGCCGTTACAGCGCGCGAGTTATCGTTCAGCTTGGGCTCGAGAGCTTCACCAGGGTCTGCATCAGCTGGCGAGTGCCTTTGAGGCGGTCTTCCGGCGTGTCCCAGTTGCGGATGACGACGAGCTTCATGTCGGGCCGGAGCTTGGCGCTGGCGCCCTGCCCTGTGATCCACTGGACCAGAGCGCCAGGATTGGCGAAAGCTTCGCCCCGGAACGCCATGACGGCGCCCTTGGGACCTGCGTCCACGCTCTGCACATTGGCGGCGCGGCAGAGGAGCTTGATCGAGACGACGGCCAGAAGGTGGTGCACCTCCTCAGGCAGAGGCCCGAAGCGATCCCGCAGCTCGGCGCCAAAGGCATCGACGGCCTGCTGGTCGTGAAGGTCCGCGAGGCGGCGGTAGAGGCCTAGGCGCACCTGCAGGTCTTCCACATAGTTTTCCGGGATCAGGACGGATGTTCCGATGTTGATCTGCGGTGACCACTGGCCGTCGCTTTCGAGCGTATCCTCGCCGGTGCGGAGCTTGGCGACCGCCTCCTCGATCATCTGCTGATAGAGCTCGTAGCCCACTTCCTTGATATGGCCTGACTGCTCATCGCCCAAGAGATTTCCAGCGCCGCGCAGGTCGAGGTCATGGCTGGCCAGCGTGAAGCCGGCGCCGAGCGAGTCGAGCGATTGCAGCACCTTCAGGCGCTTGTCCGCCGTGGCGGTGAGGGTCTTGTTGGCGGGCGTTGTGAAGATCGCATAGGCGCGCTGCTTGGAGCGGCCCACGCGGCCCCTGAGCTGGTAGAGCTGGGCCAGGCCGAACATGTCCGCCCGGTGGATGATGAGGGTGTTGGCGGTCGGAATGTCGAGGCCGGATTCGACGATGGTGGTGGACAGCAGCACATCGAACTTCCGGTCGTAGAAACCGGTCATGATGTCTTCAAGCTCGGTTGGCGCCATGCGGCCATGGGCCATGCGGAACTTGATCTCGGGCACCGTCTCCTTGAGGAAGGCGCCGATCTCGTCCAGATCGGTGACGCGCGGCACGACATAGAAGCTTTGGCCGCCGCGATAATGCTCGCGCAGCAGGCTCTCGCGGATGATGACGGCGTCAAAGGGCGTGATGTAGGTGCGCACCGCCAGCCGGTCCAGCGGGGGCGTGGTGATGAGCGAGAGTTCGCGAACCCCCGAGAGTGCGAGCTGCAGGGTGCGGGGAATGGGGGTGGCCGTCAATGTCAGCACATGGACATTGGCGCGGAGTTCTTTCAGCCGCTCCTTGTGCTTAACGCCGAAATGCTGCTCCTCATCGATGATCATCAGCCCCAGATCGCGGAACTTGATCGACTGCGCGAGAAGCGCGTGGGTGCCAACGACGATGTCGATATCGCCCGAGGCGATCCCCGCCTTGACCTGGTCCATCTCCTTCTTCGGCACCATGCGCGAGGCCTGGGCGATGTTGAGGGGGAGACCCTTGAAGCGCGCCTGGAAGGTGGCGAAATGCTGCCGCGACAGCAGCGTCGTCGGCACGACAACCGCCACCTGCTTGCCATTCATGGCGGCGACGAAGGCGGAGCGCAGCGCCACCTCCGTCTTGCCGAAGCCCACATCGCCGCAGACGAGGCGGTCCATCGGGCGGCCCTTCTGCAGATCATCAATGACGGCATCGATCGCCGTGAGCTGATCCTCGGTTTCCTCATAGGGGAAGCGCGCGGCGAATTCCTCATAAGCGCCTTCAGGCGGGGGCAAAATGTCTCCCGGCTTCAGCTCGCGCGCGGCTGCCGTGCGGATCAGGCCCTCGGCGATCTTGAGGATGCGCTCTTTAAGCTTTGCCTTCTTGGCCTGCCAGGCGCCGCCGCCCAGCCTGTCGAGCTGCGCGCCCTGCTCGTCCGAGCCATAGCGCGAGAGAAGCTCGATGTTCTCAACGGGGAGGAAGAGGCGGTCTCCGCCGGCATAGGTGAGGAACAGGCAGTCATGGGGTGCGCCCTGCACCTCGATAGTCTTCAGGCCTTCGAAGCGGCCGATGCCGTGATCCACATGGACGACGAGATCACCGGGCGACAGGGCCGACAGCTCACTGATGAAGTCCGACGCCTTCTTGTTGCGCCGGCCCCGCCTGACCATGCGGTCGCCCAGGATATCCTGCTCGGAGATGATGGCGAACTCATCCGTCTCGAAGCCTTCCTCGATGCCGAGCACGAGGAGGCCCGCGATCGACTTGTCCCAGGAGAGGAAGTCCGGCCAATCCTTCGCCGACGCCAGGGGTGCGAGTTCATGATCCTTCAGGATTGTTTCGAGACGCTCACGCGAGCCTTCCGACCAGGAGGCAATGGCCACACGGCGGCCGCCGCGGCGGATGTCATCGGCGTGGGCCTTCACGGCCTCATAGACATTGCCGCCCGCCTGCCCACGCTCGGCGGCAAAGCTGCGGCCACGCCTGCCGCCCAGCGAAATGGCGTTGGGGCTCTCGAAGGGAGAGAAGGCCAGAACCGTGTGGTTCGCCTGATATTCCGCCCACTGATCTTCCGTCACATAGAGCGTTGCGGGCTTGACCGGCTTATAGGGCGCGGCGCCGAAGGTTTCCTTCTTGTCCAACGCTTCGCGCCGGGCGCTGTAGAATTCCGCCACCTGTTCCTGCCGGGCGGCGGCTGCTTCATCAGCGGAGTGATCAAGCGTGATGACCGGGTCATCGAGATAGTCGAAAAGGGTCGAAAGACCGTCATGGAAGAGCGGAAGCCAGTGCTCCATGCCCTGGTATTTGCGGCCGGCCGTGACACTTTCATAGAGGGGATCGTTGATGTCGATGCCGCCAAAGGCTTCAGCATAGTTGACGCGGAACTTGCCGATTGCGGCCTCGTTCAGAAGCACCTCATTGGCGGGGTTCAGGGTGAAGCGCTTGAGGCTCATGGTGGTGCGCTGCGATTCAGGATCGAAACTGCGGATCGATTCCAGCGTGTCACCAAAGAAATCGAGGCGCACGGGCAGCTCCGCACCGGGCGGGAAGATATCGAGAATGCCGCCCCTCACGGCAAAATCCCCCGGATCGACCACGGTGCCGGTGCGCGAGAAGCCGTTCTCCGAGAGGTAGGAGATGAGCTGGTCCGAATTGACACGGTTGCCGGGGGCGGCAGTGAAGCTTTGCCCCTCGATCAGGCTGCGCGGAACGACGCGCTGCAGGATCGCCGGAACGGTGGTGAGCAGAAGCGTGGGCTTGGTGATGGGCTGGAGCAGCCGCGCCAACGTGGAAAGCCTGCGCGCCACGATATCAGCCACGGGCGAGACGCGGTCATACGGCAGGCAGTCCCAGGCGGGAAAGCGCAGGATCTCGAGTTTCGGATCGAAATAGGAGAGCTGGTCAGACAGGATTGCGGCGCGCTGATCATCAACCGCTACATGGACGACGACCTGGCGTCCCACGGCTTTCACAATCTGCGGAAGGAGCATGGCATCGAGCCCCTCCGGCACGCCTGAGACGGCCGTGCGGCCGGGCTGGGACAGGCGTGGCTTCAGCTTCGCGAGATCGATCATGGCTTCAAGTCGAGGATGCGGGCGAGGAGCGGCGAGGCGTGATGCGCGGGCACGGCTTCCTGGCGGGTGGCCCAGGAGAGCATCTCCTGGTCGGGAATGTCCATGATGCGTTCAAGATCCGCAATTTCGCTGGCCGAAAATTCTTCGAGATGACGGCTGACGAAGCCGCCCAGGATCAAATCCATCTCCTTGATGCCGCGATGGGTGGCGCGCCATAACAGGCGCTTGCGGGCAATCTCGTCAACGGGGGCAGTGATCATGGCGAGGGTCTCTTGCCCGAAGCGCTCTTGCGCTGCAACCTGTTCCCGTAGAAATAGGCCCATGCGCCCACCGCTTCTCAATCCGCTGTTCGCAGGCGCCTCTGGCCTCAAGGGCATCGGGGACAAGCTGGACAAGCTTCTGGCCCAGTTCCTGCGACCCGCCCATGGCACCCCGGGCGATACGACGCGCATTGCCGATCTGCTGTTCCACCTGCCCTCCGGCATCGTCGACCGGCGTTTCCGGCCGAAAATCGCGGATCTGCCGTTGCGTGGTGTCGCGACCGTCGAGGCCAGGGTGCTGCGCCACCGTCCGCCACCGCCCGGTAACAAGCGCGTGCCCTACCGCGTGGAGGTATCAGACGGCACCGGCGTGCTGAGCCTGGTGTTCTTCCACGCCTATGCCGAGTCCATCCGCCGGGTGCTTCCCGAGGGTGAGACGCGCTTCATTTCCGGCACCATCGACTGGTTCAACGGGGAGGCGCAGATGGCGCACCCGGATCACATCGTCTCCGCGGCGGAATTCGACAAGATGCCGCTGATCGAGCCCGTCTACCCCCTGACGGAAGGACTCTCGGCCAAGATTCTCGCGAAAGCCATCGCCCAGGCGCTGGAGCGGCTTCCGGATCTGCCCGAATGGCAGGACCTGCCCTACCTTCAGCGCCAGGGCTGGCCCCATTTCGGCGCGGCGCTGAAGGCGCTGCACCACCCGGAGACGCCTGCTGCAACCGGCCTCGACTCCGTGGCGCGGCGCAGGCTCGCCTATGATGAGCTGCTGTCGAACCAGCTGGCCCTCACGCTGGTGCGTGCCAACATGAAGCGGGCACAGGGGCGCAAGCTTCCGGGTTCCGGCGATCTCCGTGCCAAGCTCATCGCCGCCCTTCCCTACAGCCTGACATCTGCGCAACAGGCGGCCGTCGCGGAGATCCTGCGGGACATGGCCTCGGGCGACCGGATGCTGCGGCTGCTGCAGGGCGATGTGGGATCGGGAAAAACCGTGGTGGCGCTGCTGGCACTCGCCACCGCCATCGAGAGCGGCGCGCAGGGCGCACTGATGGCGCCAACTGAAATCCTCGCCCGGCAGCATCATGCGACGCTGTCAAAACTTTGCGAAGCCGCCGGCATTCCGCTGACGCTGCTGACCGGGCGCGAAAAGGGCAAGACCCGCGACGAGATCCTGGGCCGCATTGCAATGGGAGAGGTCGCGCTCGTGATCGGCACGCATGCACTTTTCCAGGAGCATGTGGTGTTCAAGGATCTGGGGCTGGTGGTGATTGACGAGCAGCACCGTTTCGGCGTGCACCAGCGGCTGGCTCTTCAAGCCAAGGCCGGCGGCGCCACGGACCTGCTGGTGATGACGGCCACGCCCATTCCGCGCACCCTGGCGCTGACCGTTTATGGCGACATGGACGTCTCGAAGCTCACCGAAAAGCCGGCAGGCCGCCTGCCCATTGATACGCGCGTGCTGCCGATGGGGCGGATGGATGAGGTGATCGACGGGCTCGGCCGCTCCATGGCGCAGGGAAACCGTGCCTATTGGGTGTGCCCGCTGGTGGAGGAAAGCGAGCAGGTGGACCTCGCCGCGGCAGAAGACCGCTTCCTGCAGCTGAGTGCCCGCTACAAGGGCCAGGTGGGCCTGGTCCATGGCCGCATGAAGGGGCCGGATAAGGACCGGGTGATGGCGGCATTCAAGGATGGCACGCTGCAGCTGCTGGTCTCGACAACCGTGATCGAAGTTGGCGTCGATGTGCCGGAAGCAACCGTGATGGTGATCGAGAACGCGGAGCGCTTCGGACTTGCGCAATTGCACCAGCTGCGCGGCCGGGTGGGGCGGGGAAAGGGAAAATCCTCCTGCCTGCTGCTTTATCAGGAGCCGTTGGGGGAGACGGCAAAGGCCCGCCTCTCCATCATGCGCGAAACGGAGGATGGTTTCCGCATCGCCGAGGAGGACTTGAAGCTGCGCGGGGCTGGCGAAATGCTGGGCACGCGGCAGTCTGGCCTGCCGCTGTTCCGCATGGCGGATTTGTCCGTTGATGGTGAGCTTCTGGCGGCGGCGCGCGATGATGCGCAGCTGATCCTCAACAAGGACCCAAAGCTCACCTCCACACGAGGCGAGGCACTGCGGGTGCTGCTCTATCTCTTCGAGCGCGACGAGGCGATCAGGCTTCTGTCTGCAGGATAGGGGCGTCTGCTTCCTTTTCCGGCGGCAAGGGCCGGTCCGGAAAAACCAGGCCCATGGAAATGACGAGTTTCAGGCCATCCTCGACATTCATCTCGATGATCTTCACATCGGCCACATCGACGAAGAACACATAGCCCGACGTTGGGTTGGGCGTGGTCGAAACATAGACGGCGTACATGGCCCTGCCCTCCTCGAGGCCGATCTGCCCGCCATCCACCTCCCGCGAGACGAAGGCCAGTGACCAGGCACCGCGGCGTGGCCATTCCACCAGGCAGACGTGGCGGAAGGAGGCGCCCTTCTGCGAGAACAGCGTTTCGAAGATCTGCTTCGAGCCCTTGTAGATCGAGCGGACCACAGGGGTTGAATTCAGCAGCTTGTCCCACACCGAGATCATGGTGCGGCCGGCCAGATTGGCCGCCATGAAGCCAATGAGCGTGATGGTGATCAGCGCAAAAATGAGGCCGAAGCCCGGCACTTTGATGGGGAGATACGTGTCCGGGTTGTAGGATGCCGGCAGGAAGGGCTTGACCCATGCGTCAAACAGCGTGACGAACCAGAAGGTCGCCCAGATGGTGATGGCAATTGGCGCCGTGATGACGAGGCCGGTGAAAAAATAGGCACGCAAGCGCCCCCAGAAGGACGTCTGCGCCTTGATTTCGACGCCAGCCCCCTCCACTTGAGGGCGCGGCTTGGATGAATTGGGCATGGGGTTGTTTATAAGCATGAATCGCGGCGCATTCACAAGCGCGGCCGGTGCGCTATGGTGAAGGCATTGCGGCGGCCCCTGCTGCTCGGCGCCGGATGGCTTTGCGTGGGCCTCGGCATCATCGGCATCGTCCTGCCCCTGTTTCCGACGACACCCTTTCTGCTGGTCGCCGTGTGGGCCTTTTCCCGCTCCTCTCCCGAAATGGCGGAGAAGATCCGCTCACACCGCCTGGCTGGCTCCTATGTGCGCGACTGGGAGGATGAGGGCGTGATCCCGATCCCAGCCAAGCTGGCCGCCGTCAGCATGATGACGGTGATGTTCGGCTATCTCGCTTTCTTTTCATCCGTTCCGGCCTGGGCCGCAATTGCTGCCGGGCTGACGATGGCCGCAGCCGCGGCCTATGTGCTGTCAAGGCCCAGCCGGCGGCGAGAAGATTGACGTCAGACAAAGTCCGTTGCGCGCGATCACGTTAAAGATCAATTTAGCAACCCAGCCTCATGCTGCTTACCAGAGCCTCGATCACCCGGGTATATTCACGATCTGCGCAACCTCACTTTGGGCTCGTCCCTCCGGCGACGGCTGACACAAGAGAGTAAACCGATGAGAAGCACAGTTTTCGCAGCCGCCCTTGCCGTCTTCGCCCTGAGCCTTCCGGCCAATGCCGATACTGTGGCCGACTGGCGCTGGCTGAACGGGACAACGTGGATTGTGCCAACGACCGGTCTACCGGCCTATGTCTATGTCCCCTCCAGCAACGTTCTGACGCCGGTTCAGGACCAGACGGTCTATCAGATCACCGGATACCGCAACGGCTATTTCTGGGGGCGCACTTCGACGAAGCTTGGAAGCGGCAGCATCACCTGCAAGTCGCTCGTGGGATCGGTCACGCCCGAGGGGAAGATCTATCTGACCTTCACCAACTATCCCTTTACCGAGGGCACAGAGTCGACCGTCGGCATCGGCAACATGACGCGAAAGCTGGGCCAGTGGACGATGGCGAACCAAATGTCGACGGGCACGTCTTCGGTACAGATCGGCCACTGGGCCTATATGGTGCAGAGCTATCCTGGCACCACGTCCTGGGCGTCTCTTCCCGGCGCCAACATGTCCGTGCCAAGTTTCATGCAGCCCTGCCTCGACGCAGCCCCAACGACCACGCCCTGACGCCTCAATCGTTGCCGGCGGCCTTCACCTTGTCCACCGGGTACTGATCGTCCCACACCTTGGCGCGGGCTTCGGCTTCGATGCGTTCGTCTTCGCCCGTGTGGAAGCTCCGCTTGCCCCACTGAGCGAAATAGATTGAACGTTGCTGCCTGTGAACTGGCTTTGGCTGTCAAGTAACGACTGGTTCCTAGCTATGGGCAGTAGCGGATCGTTCCGTTGGTCATTCCTAATAATCGCAACGCCCGCCTCCCGCGGCCACCGCGCGCCATTCCTCGGAACATGGCATGTTGGAGCAGAGGAATCCCGCCAAACTGCGGGACGGCAGGGCATGTGCGCGTTCCAACGGCTGGCCATCGATGGTGAGCGTGCTCACCACCATGCCTACCAGTTCACCCGTCTCGTTAAACAGTGGGCCACCGGACTCGCCCTTTTGGGTCGAAAGGCGCAGAACCATAGCATCGAGATAGCCAAAATTCGGCTCACTTTCGTATTGCACGGACTTTCCATATTGCGGAGACAGGAATTCTCCCAGCCGCGCCGTATCGCCCTGGGCATGCGGGCGGCCCAGCGAATAGACCATGCTGCCCTTGGAAAGACACTGGCTGTTGGCGGGGGTCACCGCTTTTCCGGAAAAACCGCGGAGTCGAATAACCGCCATGTCGTTATCGGGTGTGATGGCAATAACATAACCCGAATAAACGCGGCCATTGGCAGCCCTCGCAGATACGGTGTTGCCAATTCGCTTGCCCACGTGGGCGGCAGTCATGACATAACCCGTTCCATCGACCACAAATCCGCTGCCTGAGGTGACAGGGGTCCCCTTTCGGGTTTCCTTCGACGCGGTATCGGAGGAAGTCGGCTGAGAAACAACGAGCGTCACATAGCTTGGGCCGGAGCGGCGCACCAGGCTGGCGATCTGCCCCGCGCTGGCCGCGGCCTCGCCCGGTGGAATGGAGGTTTGCTGGATATTGAAGTTACGGCTCTCGAGATCGACATTGGCGGCATTTTGGCAGGCGGCAAGCGGAAGCGTGAAAAGGCTCAATGAAAGTAGATGTAGAAGACACCGCACCAGTTGTTCCTATTGTTGATTTGCTCATGGGAGATAATCAAACCGCGGGTGACACCAATTACGCATTTCCGCCGATCCTGGCGATCGGCCGCAAGTTGACGAAACTATCTTGGAACCCTGGAGAATTTCCACAACATATTTAACTACCCCTCCCAGGCTGAATAAATTACGAGGGAGGAGTAGTAAAAAGATATTGTACGTATATGACTTTATCTAACTTCTTGTTGCCTATCGGAGCATCGCTAACGTCACCTGCCGGATCCCTTTCGACTAGCAAATTGAAGCAACCGCGACCCAGCTTGCGACAAGAAGACCGAGAGAAATGGCGACACAATGACAAAAGGTAAGAAAAAGGACCTGAGCTGCTCTATGCCGAAGGGACAAACAACAATAGCAGTGGATTGACTAAGGGCAGTGGCAGCAAGTCCTTTTTCCATTCCATAGATGCACCTGATCCGATGAATGACTAACTGATCCTCCCGGCGAGATGGTCTTTCTTGTCTCACTACGCCGGGTTGGCCGCGCAAAATGGCAGGGACCGAGAGACCCGGCCCCAGACTGCGGAAGCGGATTCGACCCAGCGTAGGTACAGTGCCACAGCGGCAACAATCAGGAATCCTGCGGGCTGGATCAAAGCTTGCGGACCATCTTCGAGAGAAAACGGGTTTGTTGCGATGAAATGGTTATAAGCCAAGTGGAGCGCCGTTGCGACCATCAGCGGCATAAGAACGCGGATCCAAATGCTTTCCGTCCAGCCGGGAGTAAGCCCGTAAACAAGCATCAGGAGACTGTGGACCAAAATGACCGCAAAGACTCTCGACGCCAGCATCGTGGCACCCACCAGGTAATTGGTGAAGATTTGACTGGGACCGCTGGCATAGGCAGAGACTGTAAGGGCTATCGTCGATATTCCTTCACAGCCGCCAAAAACAACGCCGGCCAAAAGAAATGAGTTGATCGAACGAACCTCCAAGGGAACAGACCGGAATATGATTATCAATAGAACAAGCTTGGCAATTTCCTCCCAGATTATGCCACTCAAATAAACCATGTGAGCGGAACGCGATGCGTCATCGGCGGAACTAAGAAGCCGCATGACATCCAAATGGCTGCCGCCGGCGGCAAAGACTGTGCCTGCAAATATGATAAAGAACGACGCTTGAAAACAAAATGTAATCACAAGAAGAAAAAGCCAATGACGACCTCTCTGTATCCTGCTTGATATAAACACTTTTACAATGAACATGGCTATGATTATCGATAGTGATACCTTTAATAGTATGTCGAATGCATACATACAGAACAGACTACCTATTTTGCTAAAATTGGCTCGGCGGCCGTGAAGAGACTCGCCGAGCGCTATTAGCATGATTGACTTTTGGGAATTCGGACAACGACTGCCCCCGGCACTGAACCTAGTGCGTGCCTCACTGCGTCCTCGCGGAACATAACAGTTGGGGGCGGATCCGCCATGCTTAAACTCTCTACCTATAAGAGAGCTTACTATACGTAATATAATTGTCAAACTTCTCGCGTCGTGCGAGCATACTCAGTCGTTACTGGCCGACTTACCCTTCTCGACCGGGTACTGATCGTCCCACACCTTGGCGCGGGCTTCGGCTTCGATGCGTTCGTCTTCGCCGACATTGCTTTCAAGCTGCAGGGCGCGATCGAAGATTTCCGGGTTTTCTTCGGGCCGCGCGGATTCGCGCGCGAGGATGTACCACATGACGGCACGGGTGCGGTCTCCCTGGACGATTTTTCCTTCCCAGTAGAGTTCACCCAGATAGGCTTCAGCCGGAGCGTAGCGCTTGCGCGCCGAGGCCATCAGCCATTTTAGGCCCTGGCTGGGGTTGCGCTTGATGCCTTCGCCCTTGATGCTCATGACGCCCAATGCATATTGCGCGGCCGGGTGGCCATAGGCCGTGGCGATCTTGAGATAGCTTTGGGCGGCCGCATGCGGATCAGGCTGGATGCCGGCATTGACGGCGCCGGTGCGCTGATAATCCGCCAGGCGCACCATGGCATCCACCGTGATCTTCAAGCGGTTCTGATCGTCCTCGTCGGGATCATAATGATCGGCCACGCGCGAATAATAGCTGTAAGCCATCGCATCGTTCCGCGGCACGCCGATCCCCTGGCGGTACATGTGGCCCAGATACCAGTCCGCCACGATGTTGCCATCGTCAGACGATTTCCGGAACAGCTTGACCGCGCGATCGTAATTGCCGCCCTTGTAGGCGCGCTTCGCCTTCTTGAGGTCATCGGTCCAGAAGGGAATGTTGATCTCCGGCAGATGAATATCGGGCGCGGCGGGAAGATAGGAATAAAACTCCGCAATCGGGCCCTTGGGTTCTTCATCGGCAGCGATGGCCGGCGTCAGCATGAAGCCCATTGCAGCGGCAGCAATGACGGCATGGCGAACAGTGACGGCTGTCCGGACATGACCAATTGAAGCCGCCAGCAGCACCACGATGCGTCAGCCCCCCCACATATGCTTCGGCGGAGCGAAGCTTTGTCTGATTTCGGGTTGGCCCATGACCTTCAACGCACTCTCTCTTCTTCAGTTACGCGCGGACACCCGAGAAGAGGCCCGGAACACAACACTGCCCCCGCCCGGCGCCTGCCGTGCGATGGTTCAGCATTGCTCCTGCCCTGAGCCCCTCTCGAGAGCACAGCGGAATCTCTTCCCCTGCGCCAGATGCACGCTAGGTGGCAATTTGGGCGGATAAAAGGTTGAGATTCAGGCGGAATTGGACGCGGACCACAAATCGCCCCGCTGTTGCATCCACGCCACATGCGGGCCCGCGACCCCGCGTGGCTAAACCGCCAGCCCCGCCAGCATGCCCTCATAAACCGCCTCTTCGGCGGTGCGGGGGCTCAGCGCGTCTCCGGCGAGCTGGAAGGGAATGCCGAGCTCCTCCAGCACAGGTGCCAGGGCGTCCTCCTGCAGATTGGGGGTGTTGAGGACAATCGTATCCACCTCCTCCATCACCACCGCCTCCCGCGAGGGGGTGTGGATGAAGTAGGCCGTACGACCGTCCGCACCGTAGAGCCTGAGCCAGGGGTGGACCTCGACGCCCAGCCGGTGGAGGCGCGCCACCTGCTCGAAGCGCACATAGGTTTGGATCGAGGCGGAGGCGCAGTGGTGGTTGACGGCGAGGCGGACATGGGCCCCTTCGGAGGCCAGCCTTTCGGCAATGCCGGAGCCGGTCCAGTCCCCCATCCAGTCATAGACGGCAACGCGAGCGCCGGTGCTGGCGCGGCCTGCCAGAATATCGACCGCATGGACGATCTGCGAGGCCTCCCCCTCGAAGGGCGGCATGTGCGGGCGCGAGCCGGTGGCGAGGATCACCGCATCCGGCCGTTCGCGCGTGAGCATGTCACGGGTGACCTCGCTGCGGCGGTGGATCGTTGCGCCGTGGCGCTCGGCCTCCGCCGTCAGATTGGTGACGATGCCGCCGAATTCCGCGCGGGTGGGCAGGAGCTGGGCGAGCCGCGCCTGACCGCCCGTCTGGCCATCACGCTCATGCAGGTGAACCTCATGGCCACGCTCGGCGGCGACGGCCGCGGCCTTGAGTCCGGCGGGGCCACCGCCCACCACCAGGATCTTGCGGCGCTGTGGGGCCTTGGGCTTCACCTCGAAGGCGAGTTCGCGCCCGGTTTCCGGATGCTGGATGCAGGAAATGGAAAGGCCCAGCTGGAAGTGGCCGATGCAGGCCTGATTGCAGCCGATGCAGGCGCGAATATCATCCGGGCGGCCGGCCTTGGCCTTGTTGGCCATTTCGGGGTCCGCGATCATCGCTCGCGTCATGCCGCACATGTCCGCGGCACCCGATGCCAGCACCTCTTCCGCGATCTGCGGCTGGTTGATGCGGCCGGCAACGAAGACGGGCTTTCCCGTCAATTGCTTCACCTTCTGGGCGAAGGGCGCCACATAGCCATGGGCATTGGCCATGGAGGGCACGATGTGCGTGGCGCCCGAGGCCGTGGCGGAGGTGCCGGCAATCACGTTCAGATAATCGAGCTCCGGCGCCAAAGCGCGGGCGATGGCGGCGGAATCTTCTTCCACCAGCCCATCCTCATCATGCTCGTCACCCGACATGCGGATGCCGACAATGAAATCGTCCGGCACGTGCTGGCGGATGGCGGAGATGGCCTCCCGCGTGAAGCGGAGGCGGTTGTCGAAGGAGCCGCCATACTGGTCTTCGCGGCGGTTCACCTTAGGGTTCATGAATTGCGCGGGGAGATAGCCGTGGCTTGCCACAATCTCAACCCCATCAGCGCCTGCTTCCGCCATGCGCCGCGCGGCCTGGCCATAGCCATCCAAAATCTCGCCGATCAAGGATGAGGAGAGTTCGCGCGGCACGACCTTGAAGCGTTCAGATGGTGAGTGCGAGGGCGCGAAGGCCGGCTGGATCACGCCGTGGGGCCGGCCCAGAAGCTCGCGCCCCGGATGGAAGAGCTGGATGAAGACCTTGGCGCCCTCTTCGTGGATCGCATCGACCAGTCCCTTGAAGGGCGTGATGCAGTCATCAGAGGTGCCCATCAGCAGGGCTTCGGTATAGCGCGACGTCTCATGGACGCCCACGACCTGGATGACGATGAGCCCTGCCCCGCCGCGCGCGCGGGCGCGCTGATAGGCGATGAGCGATTCGGACGGAAGGCCGCCTTCGGGAAGATAGGTGTCGTGGCCGGTGGAGAAGATCCGGTTGCGGATTTCGGTGGATTTCAGGGTGAAGGGTGAGAAGAGATGGGGAAAGCGCATGATGAACTCACTCTAGCGAACTGGCCTTTGCGCCGTCGAGGGTCAGATCGAGCGTTCCTCATATGCAATGAACCACTCGACCATCTCCGTCCACATGGTCTCGATCAAGGCGGGGTCGACATGGTGAGCACGGGCCAGCACGCGGACGTGGTCCACCACTTGCCGAACGCGCGCATCATCGCGTGCCGGAAGACCGTCGCGCTTCTTCACCTGAATGGCTTTCTCGACCCAGCGCTGGCGCTCGGCCAGGGTCTTGATAAGGTTTTCATCGATCCGGTCGATTTCCTTGCGGATCTCGCTCATGGTGAGGTGCGGCGTCTTGCTCATGAACCGCCTCATGCGCCCATTGCAAATTTCAGTCAATCGGGTGCGAGGGCGCAGCGCCCGGTGCGGTGGAGACAGTTTTGCGGCGGGCCTCGGGTTTGACGGTCCAGGGCCGGTCTCCCTGGCCTTGACGCGCCGTGCGAATTTCCACTGTGCCCCCGGTGAGGCGCAGCGCATGTGCGCCCGAACGCCACAGGTCAAACCGGTCAATGCGGAAGGGCACGCTGCGGCAGGCGCCGCGCAGCGGGAAGGCCGCGATCAGCACATCGAAGCCCGCGCAGTCCAGAGGCTCCGGCATGTCGCCGGACAGATAGAGCACGCGCTTGCCCCGGACCACTGCCGTGCAGCGGTCACCCGCACAGCGCCAGCCGGGCCGCTTGGCGGCATCCGCAAAGCTCGTCTCCTCGCCATTGGCGAGAAGCCATTTGGTGATGGCAAAGCGCGCCCGGCGTGGCTTCGCGGGCACGAGGTGGCCCTGCTCATCGCGCAGGACGGCGTTCTGGCCCGTTGCCTCGATCAGCAGGTCCGGCGGCGGCGGGGCCCTGAGAATGAGGAGAGCACCCAGCGCCATGACCGCAACGCCCGTGAGCCGAATGGGGCCCGACAGCAGGCAGAGGAGGATCAGCCCAGCGGCGATGGTGACCATGGCCATGGATGGTGGCTTGGCAACAACCTCATTGGCGCCAGGAAGCGAGGCCACGAAATTGGAGATGAGGATGACAAGCTCCAGCCCTTTGCCCATGATGAGAAGCGGCAGCCGCTCCAGCCCCAGCGGCATGAGCACGGCGGCCAGCAGCGCTTCCGGCATGACGGCGATGCCGACGACCGGGATCGCCAGCCCATTGGCCAGCACGCCATAGGGCGAGACCCGGCCGAAGTGATAGGCAGCTGGAAGCGAGGACGAAAAGCCGGCCACCAGCGAAGTGAACAGGCTTACAGTAAAAGCCGCCACTCCCCAGCGCAGAAGTCGCACCGGCCAAGAGCGTGGCGTCTCGCCCCCCTTCCCTGCCCGGTACCTGGCCCAGGCCTCATGAAAGGCGATGAGACCCAGCACGGCAAGGAAGGACATCTGGAAGCCCGCTTGCGTGACGGCTTCGGGGTCCGGCACCAGCACGAGAATGGCCGCGAGCGCCAGATTGCGCAGCGAGAGTGCAGGCCTGTCCACCATCACTGCGAAGAACACGATCGCCACCATGATGAAAGAGCGGGCCGTGGCAACGCCTGAATCCGCCAGCAGCATGTAGAACAGCGCCATGAGCAATGCGGCGCCCGCCGCCCATTTACGGATAGGGAAGCGCAAGGCCAGTTGCGGCACGAGGGCCAGCACCGCGCGCACCACATAGAACACGCCGCCTGCGACCAGCCACATGTGGAGGCCGGAGATCGACAGGATGTGATAGAGGCCGGAGACGAGAAGGCTCTGGTTGATCTCAGGCGGAATGGCGCTGCGTTCCCCCGTGATCAGCGCCTCGGCGAAGGAGGCATAGGGCTCCTCCAGCACGGCGCGGATGCGGGCACCCATGGCGGCGCGGACCTCCGCCATCCCGCCATCAAGGCGTGAGGCAAGCGTCGCTTCACTGTCCAGCACGATGAACGGGGATGTGACGCGGCCGGTGCCGCCAATCCCCTGGAACCACAGGCTGCGGCCATAATCGAAACCCTCTGGCTCAATGGGAGAGGGAAGCGGGGAAAGCCTGGCCTTGAAGCTCACCCGATTGCCGGCCGCGGGCTTGCCTGACGTCTCCGTGAGGGACAGGCGCAGGCGGCGCGGGGTTTTCTCCGGGGAAAGCCCCTCGATTGCCTCCGGCGCGGCGATCATCACCAGCCGCGCCTTGGACAGCCGGTCGACCGAGATAACCCGCGCCGTGACCGCAACCTCATCCGTGCTGGCGGTGAGAATGGGCGTGGCGACGGCGCCCGCCTGGAGCGCGGCCAGCGCAAAGCCGATGGAGGCGAGGCCGCTCAACAGCAGAAGCGGCCGCGGCTGGCCGAACCAGAGAAGAACCAGGCCCAGCACGGCCGCCAAGGCCGCCACGGGCAGGCCCGGCTCCGCGGGCAAGGCGAAATAGGCGCCGATTCCGGTGCCAAGTGCTGGCGCACACCACAGAAAGCTTCGCCCGCGCTGGGCATCTGCCGCGCGCTGGACTGCTTCGGCAAGCCGCCACCAGAGGGGCGCGCGGTCCGCAGCTTCGTGCTCCATGGCGGCGGCGGACATGCCACTCCCCTTAACAGTGCGCTTGGCGGTGTGCTAAGCGGCAGCAACGCTTACGCAATCACCTTCCCTTACGTCAGTCAATATGGAGAACGGCGCCTCATGTCATCGCCAGTCGTCACGCGCTTTGCCCCTTCGCCCACGGGCTATCTTCACATCGGGGGCGCACGCACGGCGCTGTTCAATTGGGCCTATGCCCGCCACACCGGCGGCAAGATGCTGCTCCGCATCGAGGACACCGACCGCGAACGCTCCACCGGCGCCGCAATCGACGCCATCATCGAAGGGCTGACATGGCTTGGCCTCGACTGGGCGGGCGAGCCCGTGTCCCAGTTCGGCCGGGCCGAGCGGCACCGGCAGGTGGCTGATGAGCTGCTGGCACAGGGCAAGGCCTACCGCTGCTATTGCACGCAACAGGACCTCGAGGAGATGCGTGCACGCGCCGAGGCCGAGAAGCGCCCCATCCGCTATGACGGGACCTGGCGTGACCGCGACTCCTCGGAAGCGCCCGCCGGCGTCAAACCCGCCATCCGGTTCAAGGCGCCGCAGGAGGGCGAGACGGTGATCGAGGATGCCGTTCAGGGCCGCGTCGTCATCCCCAACAAGGATCTCGATGATCTGATCATCCTGCGCTCGGACGGGAACCCCACCTATAATCTCTCGGTGGTGGTGGATGACCATGACATGGGCGTCACCCACATCATCCGCGGTGTGGACCATCTGACCAACGCGGCCCGGCAGACCCAGATCTACCGGGCCATGGGATGGCGCGTGCCGCACATGTCCCACATTCCGCTGATCCACGGGCCCGATGGCGCAAAGCTTTCGAAGCGCCATGGGGCGCTGGGTGTGGAGGCCTACCGCGCCATGGGTTACCTGCCCGAGGCCATGCGCAACTACTTGGCCCGGCTGAGCTGGAGCCATGGCGATGAGGAGATTTTCTCGACAGATCAGCTGGTCGAATGGTTCGGCCTCGATGCCATCGGCAAATCCGCCGCGCGCTTCGATTTCGCCAAGCTCGAGAATTTGAACGGCCACTACATCCGCCACATGTCGGATGACAGGCTGCTTGCCGCCTTCATCGACTTCCTGCCCCATGCCGAGGGCGGGCCCGAGATGAAAGCGAGGATCGACGAGGCCATGATGGCCAAACTCCTGCGCGCGCTTCCCGGCCTGAAAGAGCGGGCGAAGACGCTGGTCGAGCTGATGAAGGGCGCGCAATTCCTGTTCGTCACCCGGCCGTTGCAGATGGATGATAAGGCGCAGCAGATCATTCGCGATGGCGGGCGCGAGGTTCTGGGCAGCGTGATCGCCGTGCTTGAAGGCGTGGAGTCCTGGCTTGCAGCGGACATCGAAGCGGCGGTGAAGACTCACGCCGAGACGCAGGGGCTGAAACTGGGCAAGGTGGCGCAGCCCTTGCGCGCCGCTTTGACGGGAACCTCCACCTCCCCCGGCATTTTCGACGTTCTCGAGGTGCTGGGGCGGGATGAGGCGCTGGCCCGGCTCCGCGACCAGACGGCCTGAGGCCCGCAAAGCCTCGCACAGGTTTGCCTGGGCACTCTCAGCCGCATGGCCGACCAACGAAAGCATCAGGTCAGCAACGTTGACCTTCTTATGCTGCGGTGCAATAGTTCGATGGACCAGAATACGGCTAGAATGGGAGCCCACAATGGCTGACGAACCGAAGAACGCGGTCCTCACACTCGGCGGCAAATCGGTCGAGATGCCGGTAAAGTCCGGCACGCTGGGGCCGGACGTGGTGGATATCACCAAGCTCTATGCCCAGACCGGGGCCTTCACCTTCGACCCCGGCTTCACCTCGACTGCGTCCTGCGAATCCCAGATCACATTCATCGATGGCGATGAGGGGGTGCTGCTCTACCGCGGCTACCCGATCGACCAGCTGGCCGAGCACGGGGACTTTCTGGAAACCTGCTACCTGCTCTACTACGGCGAATTGCCGACACCGGCGCAGCGCAAGCAGTTCGAGAAGAACATCACCTACCACACCATGGTGCATGAGCAGATGACCCGGTTCTACCAGGGCTTCCGCCGCGACGCGCACCCGATGGCGGTGATGGTGGCGGTGGTTGGTGCCATGTCCGCCTTCTATCATGACTCGACTGACATCAACGACCCGCGCCAGCGCGAAATCGCATCCCACCGGATGATCGCCAAGCTGCCGACGATTGCGGCCATGGCTTACAAATATCACATCGGGCAGCCCTTCGTTTATCCGCAGAACTCGCTCTCCTATGCGGCGAACTTCCTGCGGATGTGCTTTGCGGTGCCGTGCGAAGAATATGTGGTGAACCCCGTGCTGGCCCGCGCCATGGACCGGATTTTCATCCTGCACGCGGACCATGAGCAGAATGCATCGACCTCGACTGTGCGCCTTGCAGGCTCGTCAGGTGCCAATCCTTTTGCCTGCATCGCTGCCGGCATTGCCTGCCTGTGGGGCCCCGCTCATGGCGGTGCGAACGAAGCAGCCCTCGAAATGCTGCAGCAGATCGGGGACCCGTCCAAGGTTCCGGAGTTCATCGCCAAGGTGAAGGACAAGACCTCGCATATTCGCCTGATGGGTTTTGGCCACCGCGTCTACAAGAACTATGATCCGCGCGCCAAGATCATGCAGAAGACGGCGCATGAGGTGCTGGGCGAACTGGGCATCAAGGACGATCCGCTTCTCGAAGTGGCGCGCGAACTGGAAAAGGCCGCGCTTTCGGACCCGTATTTCATCGACCGCAAGCTTTATCCGAATGTGGATTTCTATTCGGGCATCATCCTGCGCGCGCTGGGCTTCCCGACCTCGATGTTCACCGTGCTCTTTGCACTCGCCCGCACTGTGGGCTGGATCTCGCAGTGGAAGGAAATGATCGAGGATCCGGGCCAGAAGATTGGCCGCCCGCGCCAGCTCTACACCGGCGCCCCGCGCCGCGACTATGTGCCGGTGACGCAGCGCGGCAAGTAAGTATTTCTGCTTATCATATTGCGAAACGCCCGGGCTCCTCGCCCGGGCGTTTGCTTTTGCGCCACAACCTCCGCTTTGCTATGGGTCTGGAGAGAGCGAAAGAAACTAGCTTTATATTTTGGAGGCAAAGATGAGACGGACCCTTCTCGCTGCTGCATCTCTTTGTGCCCTGCTCTGGGCGGCGCCGGCCGTTGCGGCGGAGGTGGCGCTGCCACCCTTCTACCAGCACGTGGCCGGGCTTTCGAGCCAGGGTCCCTTGGGAGAGGTGGTGGCGAAGGAACCCGTCGAGACCAGCATTCCCGGCGCCCAGGCCTGGCGCATCGCCTATATCTCCTCTGATGTTCTTGAGAAGAAGACCCTTTCCACCGCGCTGGTGATCGCCCCCACGGGGGCCCCGCCTGCCGGTGGGCGCGGCATCCTCGCCTGGGGCCATGGCACAACCGGCACGGCCCAGAATTGCGGCCCGTCCCAGCTGTTCGATCCGGCGCAGGACCTCAATGAATACAATCTGATCGGCGGCACCTCATGGACAGATTTCGGCGTGCCGGCCGCAACGCAGTTCATCACGCAGGGTTACGTGCTTGTGGCGACCGACTACCAGGGGCTGGGCGGCGGCGGCATCCATCAATATGCAAATGCCGCGACACAGGCGCGGGACATGATCAACGCGGTGCGCGCCGTGGGCAGCATGGGGCTGTCGGGTGAAGGCAAGAAGGCTTTGGCCTATGGCTGGTCGCAAGGGGGTGGAGCGGTGCTGAGCGCTGCGAGTCTGACCAACTATATCAATGCGCCGGGCAGCGCTTTTGACGGCGTTTCCTTCGTGGGCTTTGTGGCGCTTGCCCCGCATGACATTCAGGTCCTGATTCCACCGGGAGCCACGCAAGAGCCTGCAGCAACGGGCGTGCTCAAGGGCCTCGCACATGATTTCTCGAGCAATGTCTTCAACTTCACGCATTATGCGATGGCCATGTGGGCGTTGCCTCCGGCCTTCCCAGAACTCAAGCTCACCGACGTGTTCACCGATGAGGGCGCCGCTGCGATCAACGAGATCCTGAGCAAGAAGTGCATGCATCCGGCGGCCGATACGGTGAACTTCAACTTTGCAGAAACGTATCCTTCGCTTCTCAGGGCCGATCCCGTCAACGCCGCGGCGTGGGTCAAGGGGCTCATTGCCTCAAGCGTCACGCCTGACGTGCCGGTGGCGCCCGTGATCATCTATTGGGGCAACAAGGACGTGACCAATGATCCGGTGATGGGCAAGCTCTACCGGGAGCAGAAATGCGCCATCGGCGGCAACATCACAAGGATTGAGCTGCCGGGCGATCAAAACCATTTCACCACGCCCGGCGCGTCCGAGCCGCTCTATCTTCCCTGGGTCGAAGACCGCTTCGCCGGCAAGCCGCTGGCCAATGGATGCGCGCAGCAGTAGGCGCGGTTGATAGCCGTCCCCTCTCTCTTTTCCTCTCCCCCACCCATGTGGGGGAGAGGAAAGGCTAACTAATCGTTTTTCATAAGCGATAGCCTGCGAGGCTGTAGCGCTCAGGCGCTGCGCTCGTTCATCAGCATGGCGCCGATTTCGGCCTCGGCCACCTTCTTGCCGTCCACAATGGCCTCGGCCCAGTATTTCCACACAGGTGGGCGCTTGTTGGTGAGTTTGACGTGAATGTGCACGCTGTCTCCAGGCACCACGGGCTTGCGGAAGCGGGCCTTGTCAATCGACATGAAGAAGACGAGCTTTCCGGCATGCTCTTCGCCCAAGTGATTGAGCACCAGGGCGCCCGCCGTCTGTGCCATCGCCTCGATCAGCAGGACGCCGGGCATCACCGGCTTTCCCGGAAAATGGCCCTGAAAGAAGGGCTCGTTCATGGTCACGTTCTTGATGGCAACGCCGCTGTCTTCGCCGTTCATGTCATACATGCGGTCGATCAGCAGAAAGGGATAGCGGTGCGGCAGCAGCTTCATGATCCGCGAGATGTCCGCCGTCATCAGCACCGGCGCGGTCGTTACCTCAGTCATTCTCGAACATGCCTCCCAAAAAGTGACGGACGGCCCAAAGGCCGTCCGCTTGTCTCATAAGCCTGCCCGGGGCGCCGGTCTAGAAGGCGGTGCCAACCGAGAAGCGGAACCACTCCGTCTTGTCGTAATCGGTCTTCAGCAGCGGATAGGCTGCCTCGAAGCGGAGCGGGCCGAAGGGCGAAACCCAGATCAGGCCGGCGCCGACGGATGCGCGGAAGGCGGGGCCGTCATAGACCTTACAGTTCTTGGTGGCGCCATACTTACAATCGCCCGTGCCCACGTCTTCCGTCTCGGTTTCAGACCCGAACACGGTGCCGAAGTCACTGAACACTTCACCGGTGATGCCCCACTGTTCGGGGAGGCCCACGGGGAAGGTCATTTCAACGGTGCCGATGGCATAGGTGGTGCCGCCGATCGCGTCCGTGCCGCCGCCGTTGCGGCGCTGGCGCGGGCCAACACCGGCCTGGGCAAAGCCACGGAACGTGTCGGCACCCTTGAAGTAACGGTCCTGCAGGGGCACGTCTTCGCCGAGCGGGATTTCATGGCCGGCATTGCCTTCGAGCTTCAGGACAACGGCATCTTCATACAGCGGCATGAAGTACCAGCCATGAGCTTCGAGGCTGGCGAAATAGACGTCACCCCCGAGCCCCGCCACCTGGCCCTCAAGCTGGCCGCGGAAACCATTGGTCGGGCGCTGCGGATTGTCGAGATTGTCCCAGGTATAGGTGCCTTCCACGAAGGACTTCAGCGACTCGCCCGCGCTCTGGATGACGGCGGGAGACGCACTGTATTTGTCGATGCCGTTCACGTCGCGCCATGTCAGGCCATATTTGAGGCTGATGCCGCTGTCGTCATCCAGGCGGAAGCCGGTGCGCAGCGCGAAGCCCAGAAGCTGGCTGTTGTAGTTCGACTGATCCTGGTTATCGACATTGGTGGCGAAGACATCGAAGCCCGCCATGATCGGCAGCCCCAGGAAATAGGGGTTGGTGAAGCTGAAGTCGATGTTCTGGCGATAGAAGCTCGCCGTGGTGTCGACCTTCACATTGTAGCCCTTGCCGAGGAAGTTCCGCTCCTGCAGCGAGATGGAGCCCACGATGACTTCCGTGGTCGAATAGCCGATCGAGAAGTTGATCGAACCCGTCGACTTTTCTTGGACCTGCACGATCAGCACGATCTTGTCAGGGGCCGAGCCTTCCTCTTCGCGGAAGTCCACCTTGTCGAAATAGTCGAGGGCGGTCAGGCGGCGGCGGGCGCGTTCAACAACCACACGGTTGAAGGCGTCGCCTTCATAGAGCAGCAACTCGCGGCGGATGACTTCATCCTCGGTGCGGTAATTGCCGACGATGTCGATGCGCTCGATGTAGTTCCGCGGGCCTTCGACGATATTGTAAGTGATGTTCAGCGTGTTGTCCGCGGTATTGCGCTGGATATCCGGATTGACGCGGGCGAAGACGAAGCCCTGGCGCGACGCTTCGAGCGTCAGCCGTTCGACCGACCGGTCAACGCGCGTCGAGTCATAATAGTCACCCACACCGGTCTTGACCTGCTCGATCAGATCCTGGGAGTCGAGCTGGGCATCGCCCACATTGACCGCCACATCGGCGATCTTGTAGCGCGGGCCTTCCTCGATCGTGTAGGTGATGGTGAAGCCATTGCCATCGGGGGCCAGCACGGCATCAGCCGAGACCACGCGCACATCCGCGAAGCCGTTGCGGAGGTAATAGCGGCGGAGCAGTTCCTTGTCATATTCCAGGCGGTCGGCGTCGTAATTGTCGTTCTTGTTGAAGAAGCGCCACCAGGAATATTGCTGCGTGCCCACAACCCGCTTCAGCGCACCGTCGCTGAAGGAGGTGTTGCCGACGAATTCAATGTGCTTGACCTTGGTCTCATCGCCCTCGTTGATCTCGAAGACGAGATCGACGCGGTTCTCGGGCAGGCGAATGATCTTGGGCGAAACCTTGACGGAGTAGTAGCCGGCGCGGCGGTAGACCGCGATGATGCGGTTGACGTCGCTCATCACTTTGGCGCGCGTGAACATGGTGCGCTCGCGCAGCTCGACTTCCTTGGCGAGGTCAGTGTCCTTGACCTCCTTGTTGCCTTCGAAGTTCACCTGATTGATCATCGGGTTTTCTTCGACGCGAACTACCAGCGTGCTGCCGCGCATGTTGATCTGCACGTCTGCGAACAGGCCGGTCTGGAACAGGGCCTTTACCGATGCGTCAACCTTGTCAGCATTGACCTGCTCACCACGGCTGATCTGGATGTAAGAAAGGATGGTATCATTCTCGACACGCTGGTTGCCTTCGATGACAACCGACGTCACCGCTTCGGCATAGGCGGCGGAGGGTGCGAAACCAGGCACCGCCATCGGCGCAAACACGCTCAGAGCGAAGGCCAAAACTGCTACGACTACACACTTATAACGCATCAAATGGCCATTTCTTATCGAAAGCCGCCCCAGTAGAATCTTCGCCGCCGAAGCTGGTTTTACCCGCCCGGCCACGCAATGCAAACGAAACTTCCCCACGCTCCTCACCCGCCGATCCACACCGTTGCAACACGGACGAGATCGTTCCAGGTGCCGAGCACCATCAGCATGATCACCAGCGAAAAGCCGACGCGGAATCCCCATTCCTGCGCCTTCTCGCCAACGGGTTTTCCACGGACCGCCTCGATCGCATAGTAAACCAAGTGTCCACCATCCAGCATAGGGATTGGGAAAAGGTTAAGGAGGCCTATACTGACGGAGAGGAAGGCGATGACATTGACGAATTGCCAGAAGCCCATCGAGGCCGCATCGCCCGCAACCTTCGCCATGGCAATGGGCCCGCCCAGCTGATCGGCACTTTCACGCCCGGTCACCAGCTTGCCCAGATAGCGGAAGGTGGAGGACACGATGAACCAGGTGCGCTCAGCCCCCGCTTCCACCGCCTGCACGGGGTTCATCCGCTCATACAGAATGGGGCCTTGCGGATTGCGCTTCACGCCCAGAAGGCCCATGCGGACCTTGCCGCCGAAATTGTCCGGCTCTTCCTTCAGCTGCGGAACGATCTTCACCTCACGCGTCTCGCCGTTCCGCTGCAGCGTAAGGGTGAGTTCCTCACCGGCGCGGTTCACCACCGCGCGCTGAAGATCACCAAAATCGCTGATCTTGCTGCCATCGATCGACAGGATGAGATCGCCCTTCTGCAGGCCCGCCTGTTCGGCGGCACTGCCCGGCTGAATCTCATCAACGCGCGGCTCGATGACGGGTGAGCCCACCAGCATGAAGGCGGCCGAGAAGATGGCAATGGCGAGAATGAAATTGGCGATGGGGCCTGCCGCCACCACGGCGGCGCGCTTCCACACGGATTTGCCATGGAAATTGCCGGGATCCGACTTGGCGCGTTCCAGCGCCTCGGCGTCCGGCAGGCTTGCCGCATTGGCATCGCCCCGGAACTTCACATAGCCGCCCAGCGGGATCCACGCCACTTTCCAGCGCGTGCCATGCTTGTCATACCAGCCGAAGATTTCCTTGCCGAAGCCAATGGAGAAGGCCTCAACGTCAACCCCGCACCAGCGGGCGACAAGGAAATGGCCAAGCTCGTGAATGAACACGATGATGGTGAGGGCCACAAGAAACGGCAGGGCGTAAAATACCCCTGTGTTCAGCGGCAGATGCAGAGCATTCAGCAAGTTCATTCAAAGACTTCCCCGGCCAATGGAAGGGCCGTTGTTTTCAACGTTGAGACCCACCGCGACCAAGGGCCCAAGACACGGGAGCAATACGGCAAGATTTCGGCGAAATCAGGTCACCAGACCAGTATTCCGGCTCCGGCGTGTTCCACCCCCGCCCTCAGCGCTCCGATGAGCGCGGCTGCGGCGGCCACGGCAACCAGACCGTCCACCCGGTCGATGACCCCACCATGACCGGGGATGAGCCGGCCCGAATCCTTCACGCCGTAGTAGCGTTTCATGGCCGATTTGAACAGGTCTCCGCCCTGTTCCACAATCGCCAGCAAGCCTCCCGCCAGAACCAGGATCCAGAGGGCCGGAAGCCCCATCACGGCACCGACGCCGAAGGCTGCCAGCGCGCTGCCCGCCATGGCGCCACCCATGCCGGCCCAGGTTTTCTTCGGGCTGATGCGCGGCGCGAGCTTGGGGCCGCCGATGATGCGGCCTGCGAAATAGGCAAGCGTATCAGCTGCCCAGACGCTGAGCATGACCAGGAGAATGGCCGCCACGCCATAGTCCGGATCATCCCGCAGCACGATGAGCGCGAGGGGCGGGAGGGAGACATAGGGAACGCCCAGATAGCGCCAGGCTGGCCCGCCCGGCTGCTCGCGCGCGGCGGCGAGTGCTGAAAACAGCGCCAGGATGGCAATGGCCGTCAGGGTTCCGGCGAGACCCACATCTTTGAGCAGTAGGGCCCCGCACATGGCGCCTGCGGCATGAAGGGCGAACTGCAAGGGGTTGCCGCCATGGACGATGGTGACCCATTCCAGCGCCATAAGAATGCCGATCAGCGCCACGAAGAGGTGGAACCAGATGCCGCCTGCCCAGACATCCGCCAGCACGGCAGGGATCAGCACAGCGGCCGAGAGCGCCCGGACGCCGAGATCGCCCCATTTGGAGGCCGCCTGGGGCGCTTCCTGGCTCATCAAGCGGTTTGCGCCTTGAGGCCACCGAAGCGCCTGTCCCGCAGGCGATAGGTTTCGATGGCCTGGCGCAACCGCTCCCCGTCGAATTCGGGCCAGTAATCCGGCATGAACACAAATTCCGTGTAGGCGCATTGCCACAGCAGATAGTTGGAGAGGCGCTGCTCGCCCCCGGTGCGGATCAGCAGGTCCGGTTCCGGCAGACCGCCCGTATCCAGGTGATTGCCGATCACCGAGGGGGTGATGTCTTCCGGCGAAATCTTGCCCTCCGCCACTTTGCGGGCCAGCGCCTGGACGGCGCGGGTGATTTCCTGACGGCTGCCATAATTGAAGGCGATGACCAGCTTGAGGCCAGTATTCTCCCGGGTGAGGACTTCGGCTTCCTCAAACATGGTACGAAGCGTGGGGTCGAGGCCCGCACGATCCCCGATGATCATGATGCGGACGCCCGATTGATGGAGCTCCGCCACATCGGTCCTGATGAAGCGCCGGAGAAGCTCGAGCAGAAACCGCACCTCCGCCTGGGGGCGGGACCAGTTTTCCGAGCTGAAAGAGTAGAGGGTGAGGACGGAAATCCCCATGTCCGATGCGGCCCGCGTCGTCCGGCGCAATGCCTCCACCCCCTGCCGGTGGCCGACGGAGCGGGGCTGCCCGCGCTGCGTGGCCCAGCGGCCGTTGCCATCCATGATGATGGCCACGTGCCGCGGTGCGCCGTCGACGTTCAAAATGCCGGGTGACATTGGCTTTGCGATCTGCCTCAGACCTGCAGGATCTCTTGTTCCTTGTGCCTGACGACCTGGTCGATCTCCTTGATCGTATCATCCGTCATCTTCTGCACCTCTTCGGCCTTTTTCTTGTGGTCGTCTTCGCTCATCAGGTGAGCCTTTTCGAGCTGCTTCAGATGGTCCATCCCGTCACGGCGCACATTGCGCACGGCAATACGGGCCTTTTCGGCATATTGATGCGCAACCTTGACCAGTTCCTTGCGGCGGTCCTGCGTGAGGTCCGGCATGCGAAGCCGGATCACCTGGCCTTCCGTCTGCGGGTTCAGCCCCAGGTTCGAGGCGCGGATGGCCTTTTCAACCGCAATCACCAGCCCCCTGTCCCACACACTGATCTGCAGCATGCGGGGTTCGGGAACCGAAATCGAGGCCACCTGCGCTATGGGCATGTTGGCGCCATAGGCATCCACATGGAGGGGCTCGAGCAGGCTGGCTGACGCCCGGCCGGTTCGCAAGCCCCCGAAATCATGTTTCAGCGCCTCGATGGCGCCAAGCATGCGGCGCTTCAGGTCCTGTGCGTCGAAATCGGGGGGTGGGGCCATGGAATCAATCCTTCGTCACTGTGGTAAACAGCCCGCCGCCGTTGACCACTTCGACCACGGCGCCGGGCTTCCTGATGGAGAACACAACTACCGGAATCCCGTTATCCCGCGCAAGGGCAATGGCGGCGGGATCCATGATGCGCAAATCCTTGGACAAAATCTCGCTAAAGGTGATCCTGTCATAGCGTTTTGCGGAAGGATCGTTCTTGGGGTCCGCCGAATAGACACCGTCAACGCTGGTGCCCTTGAACAACGCTTGGCAATTGAGCTCCGCCGCCCGGAGTGCCGCCCCCGTATCGGTGGTGAAAAAGGGCAATCCCGTTCCCGCCGCACAGATGATGACCCGGCCCTTGTCCAGATGGTGGATGCCCTTGGCGCGCGAATAGGTTTCGCAGATGGTGGGCATGGCGATCGCTGAGAGAACCCGCGCGTCCATGCCCTTGCGGCTCAGCACGCCCTGCATGGCAAGCGCGTTCATGACCGTGGCCATGATGCCCATGTGGTCTGCCGAGACCCGGTCCATGCCCTTGGCCGCACCTGCAAGGCCGCGGAAGATGTTTCCGCCGCCGATGACCAGCGCGAGCTCGATCCCTTCCGCGGCGCAAGCCAGCACCTCATCGGCAAGGCGGCCCACCGTGTCGAGATCGATGCCATAGGGCTGCTGGCCCATCAGGACCTCGCCTGAAAGCTTGAGAAGGATGCGCTTGTATCTGGGGGAGGACATGGGAACCGGATCCATTTCTGGCGAACAACCCTCTTTAGGTGGCGAAAACCGATTCGTCACAGCTCCGCCGCAACGTGGACTTTCCGCTGGCCCTGCCCCCGCGGGGCCAAACCCAATCACTAGCACGCCGGGGTTGCGGACAAAATGGGCAAATCCTGCTGCACCGGAGCGGGGCGCGGCATTCCCAGATGTTCCGGCGGTGGCTGCAAACCAGACTTGCAGTTTGACGTCATAAGTTTGTCATTAATTATCCCGCTATTTACTTCACTCAAATTCCAAATTAATTCCTGTGGGCAGATACTGAGTCCCGTTCCGCCCGGCGATGGCGCGGATTTTCGAAGGAAAAACTCATGCGTGTGAAGCGGCTTCCCTGGATGTGCGCGGCGGCTGTCTTCGCCGGATTGATGGCGCCGGCAGCCTCGCTTGCCGCCAGCTTCATGGAACCTCCCGTGTTTGCCAGCAAGCAGGGCGTGCTCGACATTCTGATGATCGCCAAGGCGAAGCCGGTTTCCGCCATCAGCTTCAAGCCGCCCGGCGTGCAGCAGCCGATCAACCCAACCGGCTGGGTCTATGAAATCTGCTATCGAAACGTGGCGGTGGGCGACCGCTGCCCTGCCGCCGGCATTGGCACCTCCTCCGAATTCGGAGGCATCAGGCTGGCACTGCAGCCGGGTGACAAGCTGAAGGTTCGGCTCATCAACAAGCTGCCGCCGCAGGACCCCGCCAAGGTGGTGCATTTCTGGAACCTCACGGATGAGAACCCCGTGCCCGATCCTGATGGCGCAAACCTGCCGCTGAGCCCCACCAACCTGCACACCCACGGGCTGGTGGTGCAGGCCCGGGCGGCGACGCTCAGCAACCCGACCTGGGGCGACAACATCTATGTAACGCTCTACAATCCCGCCAATGGCAAGCCAGTCGAGCAGATGCATGGGCATGGCGCCGTCGTCACGTCTGGCGTGCTTGATTATGTGATCGACATTCCGAAGAATGAGCCATCGGGTGCCGACTGGTTCCACCCCCATGTTCATGGCGTGACGGCGGACAGCCTGTCATCCGGGCTTTCCGGCATCATCAGCATCGGCAAGGCCGGAACCTATGTGAGTGACGGAAAGACGCCCTTTCCGGAATCGCAAGTCCGGAACATCATCCTGAAGGACATCCAGGTGCTGGCCGCGGGCACCATCGGCTTCCAGCAGGGCCTCAACAACACCATGCTGCCCGTCACCAATGGCGAGGTGCTGGATGACCAGCAGGACCCGCAATTCTGCGCGCAATATCCGAAATCAGGCGAAAAGCGCGAGGGGAGCTGCCCCGGTGTCAACAACACATCCTCGGGCGGCAACAATTATACGAACGGGGTGTGGTACTTCCCCGTCAGCGGTGTGATCTACCCCACCATCGCCGTCAACAAGCCCAAGGGGGAGCTGTGGCGCATCACCAACACCAGCGCCAGCGCAAGTTACAAGCTGGAGCTCGACAACAATATCGCCAGGACGCCGATGCTGATGCAGCTGATCGCCATTGATGGCGTGAGCATCAGCATTCCCACCGGCACATCGCTTGAGGACCGGGTGAAGCTCGGGGGCGCGCGCGTCACCGTGGTGCCCTGCCCCGGCAAGACGCCGGCAGGCTTTCCGGAGCCAATCTGCATCAAGGATATCGTGATGCTGCCGGGCGCGCGCGCCGAAGTGTGGGTGACCTACCGCGATCAAAACGGCAAGATCGTGAAGCCGCCGTCCAGCGCCTCCGCCACCTTGCGCTCGGTTGGCATCACGACCGGGGATTCCGGCGTGGGCGACCCATGGCCCTATGTGGACTTGGCCGCGGTGACCTTCAGCGGCACCTATACGGACTCGACACTGGTGTCGCTCAAGCTCGCGGGTGAAGCGCTGGCGGCGAACAAGCCCGAGGGGATTTTCGCGGCGAAAGTTCCCTATGCGAAGCCCGCAGCCCTCCCGCCCGGCTGCGCCGCCTTGCCGCCCGGCCACCACCGCCGCATTTTCTTCGGCCTCGTCGATGTGACCAATCCCAATATCTTTGGCCTCGGCTATGAAGAGCTGGATGAGCACGGAGTCCCGGTGCCGGGAACGGCACAGCCCGTCACCGCTTTCGACCCGATGAACAGCTTCATCTGCCTGCCGCTCGGGGCGGGCCAGATGCCGGTGCGCGAAACATGGGAGCTTGTGAACCTCGCCACGGAGAACCACAATTTTCATATTCACCAGACGCGCTTCCGCGCCATCGACCCCAGCAAGGGTGCCGGCTCTCCGTTGTCGCCCACGCTTGACCGGAACGTGGGTGCGGGCGTGCTGGAAGACATGACGACGCTGCAGATCGCGCACCCCATTCCCGCCGTGGCAAAGACGGTGGCGAATGACCAAAATGGCTATTGCACCATCCAGCAGTGGCATGACGGGAAGTGCCTCAACCCGCCCGCCATTGTGGACATCCCCTTCGCGGAGACGGGTGATTTCGTCTACCACTGCCACATCCTCGCCCATGAGGACGGAGGCATGATGGCGAAGATTTCAGTGGTGCCCGCACCCCGCTGACCGGTCCGCTTGCGGAACAACTCTGCCCGGTGCAGATTACAGCCACTCCTGTACCAGGAGATGTGCCGTGCCGTCCGGGCTTCGTTTTTCCTACAGCCAGATCATCCTCGCGGGCGGTGATGGTGATGTTTCAGCAGCCGACCTCATCGACTGGGTGCTGCCGGTCCTCTCCAGTCTTCCGCGCGAGATGTGGTTCGGCTGCGAAATCTTGGCCGCGAGCCGCGGTTGCCTGACGGCACGCATCAGAAGCGGCGGGAGACCTTCCCATCTCGCCCTGTGTTGCACCGTGCCCCGCGGCACGGCGCAGAAACTGCGGCGCATCCTGCCCGCACCCCCGCCGTTTGCCCTGATCCTGCTCAACGCGCATGCACCACAGGTAATGGCGCTGCTTGATGGCATGGCGCGATGGCTCAGCCAGTTCGAGGTGGATGATCCGCTGCCCGCACCCTTGATCGCCCTGATGAAGGCGCTGGGCGGGCAGCGGGGTCACCCCGGCGTGAGGACGGCGCTTACGACTTGGGCGCCAGGAACTTGAAGGGCTCCGCTGGCTTGAAGTCCTTCGAGACTTCGCCGCTGAGGTAAGGCGTGCCCTGCAGATCGAGCTTCAACGCGGAAGAACCTGCCTTCAGATCCAGCTTGTCGAGATCGACCCAGAAAACCGACGGCGTGTGCACATTGTCGAAGAAATAGCGCTTGGCGTTGATATCCGCCGCGGTGCGCCAGCGCGTGGAGGCGATGTTCGGCAGCTTCGGATCCTGAATGCCGAGCGGCACGGAGATGGAGCGCATGAGCGACAGGACTTCGGCCATCGCCGTTGCTTCATCCTTTTCCGCGGGCACGGCATTGAGCATCCAGCTCATGCGGGCGAAACGGTCTGCCGCGCGGCTGGTGCCGGGCAGGAAGTTCGATCCGCCCACCGTATCCCAATAGGTGGAGATCGCCAGCTGCTGTTCGAACACGGGAGAGTTCGTCATCACCGTGTATTTCTTGCTGTGATGGATCGTCAGCTTGCCGTCGATATATTCAAAGATTGCTGAATCGCCGGTCTTGTCCGCCAGTGCCAGATGGCCTGCGGCAGCTGCGCCATTGGGCAACACGGGGGCCACCAGCGCGAAGGGCTCCTTCGACAGCGCATCGACGGCTTCCTGAACGGTTGCATAATTGTCGAGCGCATATTGCAGCCAGCCGCCGATCGAAAGGAGCGGCTTGCCGCTGGCCTTGGCATCGCCGTAGGAGCTTTCCGCCAGGTAGAGCACGTTGCCGGTGAGGCCGGCATCATTCATGCCGTCAACCGTGGCCACATTGTAGAAGCCGGCGCCGATTGAAGAATATTTGGACGTCCAGGTGATGGAGCCCTCGCCCACGCCACCGTCGCGCTTCATCTCCGGCGGGAACGCCCAGAGATCGGTGCCGGTCTCTTCCGCCCAATCCATCGACCGCCCCACATAAAAGGCGTTCTCGGCGCCACTGTAGAGGATGCGCGTGCAAGCATCCGCCACGGGAATGGCCAAGGCTGCCGTGGCAAGTGCAGCCAGGGCGGTGAGGGATTTGCGCATGATGAACTCCGTGTGTTGGAAGCGTTCACTTCAGCACGCTTCGCGGGGCGGCGTCCATACGGAGATTCCCCAAGGCAGCACATCAAATGAAGAGGGGCCCCGTTTCCGGAGCCCCACTCTCTCAGAAATGCCGCGCCGCTTACTGGCCGGACATCTTGGCGACTTCGGCGGCGAAGTCGTCTTCCTTCTTCTCGATGCCCTCACCCAGCTGCATGCGCACGAAGCCCACGAGCTTTACGTCGGCGCCTGCCGCCTTTGCGGCATCGGCCACGGCCTGGGTCACGGTCTTCGCGCCATCATGCACATAAGCCTGCTCGAGGAGGCAGTTCTCCTTGGCGAAGGTCTTGAGGCCCGAGGCCACGATCTTCTCCAGCACATTGGCGGGCTTGCCGGCGTTCTTCTCCTCGAGGATCGCGGACTCGCGCGCCAGCACTTCGGGGGGCACCTGATCAAGCGTGAGCGCCACCGGGTTGGTGGCGGCGACATGCATGGCCAGCATGCGGCCAAACTCTGCGAGCGTTGCCTTGCTGCCCGTCGACTCGAGCGCCACGATGACGCCGATCTTGCCCGCACCCGGCGCGATCTGGTTATGGACGTAAGATCCGATCACGCCATCCTTGACGGTCAAGGCCGCGGTGCGGCGCACCGTCATGTTCTCACCGATGGCAGCAACCATCTCGGCCACATATTCCGCAACCGCGTGCGGCGAACCCGGCATGTGCATGGTCTTGAGCTTTTCCGAGTCGCCTTCCGCCTTGAGGGCGAGCTTCGAAATCTCGGCGACCATGGCCTGGAACTTCTCGTTCCGGGCGACGAAGTCGGTTTCCGAATTGACCTCGACCACCGCACCCGTATTGCCATCAACGGCAACGGCAACGAGGCCTTCGGCGGCGACGCGCGTCGACTTCTTGGCGGCCTTGGCAAGGCCCTTGGCGCGCAGCCAGTCGACAGCGGCTTCCATGTCGCCATTGGTGGCAGCGAGCGCTGCCTTGCAGTCCATCATGCCCACGCCGGTCTTCTCGCGCAGGTCCTTCACCATCGCAGCCGTGATGTCGGCCATGTTGTACCTCATGTGAATTTGAAACTATGGGGCCTGCCGGTTTCATGCGGCAGGCCCCGTGACGATTGGATGACGGCGCGGGGCGCCAGTCCTCAGGCCGATCAGGCGGCCGGCACTTCCTCAGGCAGCGGCTCCTCGGCGGCGCCGATGTCCACGCCCGAACCCGACTGGGCGAGCGAGATGCCTTCGATGCAGGCGCGGCTGATGAGATCGCAGTAGAGAGCGACCGCACGGCCCGCATCGTCATTGCCCGGGATCGGGAAGGTGACGCCAGCAGGGTCCGAGTTGGTGTCGATCACGGCGATCACCGGAATTCCAAGACGGTTGGCTTCCTTGATGGCGATCTGCTCCTTGTTGGTGTCGATCACAAACAGGAGGTCAGGGACGCCGCCCATGTCCTTGATGCCGCCCAACGCCTTGTCGAGCTTTTCCTTGGAGCGGGTCAGCTCAAGCATTTCGCGCTTGGTGAGGCCGGAATTCTCGCGGCCCAGCGTGTCATCAACGGTGCGCAGCGTCTTGATCGAGTGCGAGATGGTCTTCCAGTTGGTGAGCGTGCCGCCCAGCCAGCGGGAATTCACATAATACTGAGCTGACCGCTTGGCCGCATCCGCCACCTGCTCCGCCGCCGAGCGCTTGGTGCCGACGAACAGCACGCGGCCGCCCTTGGCCACCGTGTCCGCCACGGCGAGCAGCGCCTGGTGAAGCAAGGGAACCGTCTGCGACAGGTCAATGATGTGAATGCCGTTGCGGCTTCCGTAGATGTAGTTGCGCATCTTCGGGTTCCAGCGGTGGGTCTGGTGGCCGAAATGCACGCCAGCTTCGAGGAGCTGGCGCATGGTGAAATCAGGCAATGCCATGCGGTAGAAGTCCTTTTCCGGTTGATCCGCCGCGGAGCTAAGTGACCGGGAAATCCCGGCACCGGATGGATCTGGCACTATGTGGAGGCTTTGAACCTCGTGTGCCGGAGCCTGACCCCGCGTGTGAGTTGCAGTTAACGGGGCGGGCTATAGACCGTCAGGCAGCGGAAAGCAAGTGTCTGGCCCCATTAGGCCTTCTGCGCCATGGTGAGGCCGTCGCAGAGCGGAAGCAGACAGATCTCGACACGCTGGTCCGCCAGTATCTTGGCGTTCAAACTTCGGATGGCGTTGGTGTCCGCATCCTGCTTCTTGGGATCGGCCACGTCCCCGTCCCACAGCGTGTTGTCGACGAGGATCAGGCCGCCGGGGCGGAGGAGCTTGAGTGAGCCTTCATAATAGCTGTCATAGCCCGTCTTGTCGGCGTCGATGAAGGCGAGGTCGAAGTGGCCAGCCTCACCGCCATCCAGCAGGCGCTTGATAACGGCCGTGCCGCCGTCGAGGTGGAGGTCCATGAGCTCCGCCACGCCGGCCCTGGCCCAGAAGCGCCGCGCAATGTCCGTATACTCCCGGGAGACATCCGCGCAGGTGATGTGCTCCGCTCCGGCGAGCGCCATGGCGAGTGAAGAATAGCCGGTGAAAGTGCCGAATTCGATCACCTTACGTGCCCCCATGAGCTTGACGATCAACCCCATGAAGGCCCCCTGCTCCGGCCCGATCTGCATGCCTGCCGCGCTGCCGAGACTGGCCGTCTCCTGCCGCAGTTCCGCCAGGACCGGCGGTTCACGATAGGCGTGGGCCGCGTAGTAGGTTTCAAGCGCGCCGCTGAGTCCCAGTGTCTTTCCCATCGCCGTTCACTCCTTTGCTGTGGCGGCGTTTCCGCGGCGCACGAAATGCTGGTACAGCCAGCCAATGCCGACCAGGCAGAGGCCCAGCCCCACGAAGCTCGCGATGCGGAGCAGGCCTTCGAGATTGGACATATCCCCGATGAAGACCTTCAGCACAACGAGCGCCAGAACGGCAAGTCCCGCCAGCCGCACCGGCTGCCTGCCGAGCCTGATGCCCGCCACGAAGAGGGCCAGCGCGAAGACCAGCCACACGGCGGAATAGGCATAATTCTCCGCCAGGGACTGGGGCCAGGCCGTCAGCAGCATGCCCTGGAAGATGCGCTTGGTTTCGATGGTGATATAGGCAAAGAGCAGGACGAGAGCGAGCACATAGGCCGCGGGCCGCGCCTCCTGCCAGCCGATGACATCAAGCCGCCGCGCGATCAGGATGATGAGCGGCACGGGTGCGAGATAGGCCAGCAGCAGCGCATTGAACACGAGGCCCCCCGGCACAGGCTCGCCTGTGAACACGGGGTTGAGCGCGGTGAGGCTCAAGCCCACCACCGCCAGGGCGGAGACGAGCAACAGGAGGCGCGCACCCCAGGTGGCAATGACGGAGGAGAACAGCCGCTGCCGGTGCATGAGGCCATAGGCAGCACCCGCCCAGGTGAGGATATGCGCCGCCATCTCCAGGAACTGCGGATTGTCATAGCTGATGCCGCCCGCGATCAGCACGCGGAGTTCAAGCGAAATGAGAGAGATTGCCAGACCGAGGCTCATCCCCTCCAGCGCCATGGCGGAGCGCGTGTGGCCGGTCCGCTGCAGGGCCTTTGCCCCCAGCAGGAAGAGAATGGCGGGAACGCCATAGCCATAAAGCACCCAGTGGTCGCCCCAAGGCAGGCCCTTGTCATCCAGCCATAATTCGCGTGACAGGAATAGACGCAGCGTGGCGAGCGTTGCCACGGCGGCCGCCACCGGCCCCAGAAGCCGCGGCTTGAGGAGCCCCGATAGCAGTGCAAGCACGAACGCGAGCGCCGCGATCTCGAGGGTGAGCCAGATGCCATCGTGCAGCTGATCGGCGCTCATCACCAGCAAGGCCGCGGCCGCCGCGATCAGAAGCCCAGCGCCGAGATCGTCTCCCTCCTGGCGGCGGCTCCACAGCGCGCTGGCCAGCAGCAGCACCACGGCCGTTCCGCCGGCAAGCCAGGCCCAGCTCATGGGCGTCAACAGAAAATCGGCGCGGGCCCAGGCCCCGAAGACATAGAGGAAGGCCGCACCGCCGCCGAGCGCGCCCCACACGCGCTTCCGGGGCCGGAGGAGAACACCCGCGATCCCCGCGGCGGTGAAGGCGCTGCCCGCCCCCAGCATCCATTGCAGGAAGCGCTGCGACTCCGGGCCGAAACTGCTGCTCCAGCTTTGCAGGCCATATTCATCGAGCGTCAGCGCGTGGAAGGCAGCCTCCCGCCAGATGCCGAGAACACCGAGCATCACCAGGCCCGCCACCGGTGCAAGAAGCGCAAGGCCATGTCTAATCCAGGCGAAGAGGACCGCCAGCAGAAGACCTGCTGCCAGAAGAGATAGCCCCAGCGTGGAATGATCCGTGCGCAGGGCGAGCAGCACGAGCACTGCCACGCCCGCCCCCTGGCCCGCAGCGGCCAGGGCAAGTGCTGGCGTCTGCGCGGGCTCATCTTCCGCCGCGTTGCTCAAGATCCGCGGACCTTGGAGCGCGAACATGGTGATCAGGCCGAGCAGGATGGCGGAGAGGCCGATGGGCCAGAGATCCGCCGTCTGGAAGGGCCCGCTGATCCACAGCATGCTCCACAGCAATGTGCCGGCAATCGCCGCATATCCCAGCCACCACCAGCGGCGCCCCCGCAGCGTGAGGAAAGAGAACAGCAGGATGATGAGCAGATAGGGAAAGAAGCTCCAGGCCGAAGGATCGGTTGCGGGGATGAGCGCGGGCGTACCGTAGGAGCCGATGAGGCCCAGAGCCGCGATGAAGGTCCCGAGGCGGCGGGACAGAACCAGTCCACCGATGCCGACTGCCGCGAGCCCCAGGAAGGCGGCACGCGGATCGATGAGGGTGTAGAGCGCATAGGCCGCGTAGATGGCACCAAAGAGAACGGCGAGGCCCGCAGCCGCCAGTGCGGCCGGCACGTAATCGGGAGGCTGACCCTCCTCCGCCTCCGCGCGGCGGCCAAGCCAGAGCCCCGCTGCCACCAGGATGAAGCCTGCTGCCAGGGCCAGAATGATCTGCAGGGGCGGCGATATCAGGTCATTGTCATAGGCATATTTGACGAAGAGCAACCCGCCAATGGCAATCGCCAGGCCGCCGATCCACACGAACCAGCGCCCGGCGAGGGCCTGCTCCATGTCCGGCCTGGGCGGCGGCGCTGAGACCTCTGCAGCGGGCTCCACAGGGGCCGCCGGGGCGGGTTCGGGCGCAGTGGCGGCGGCAGGGCCCCAGTTGCCGGGCAGTGGCGCCGGAGCGGCGGGTGCTATGGAGGCCACCTCGGGTACCACCCGTTGGTCAGGCGTGCCGGACTTCAGCTTGTCGATTTCGGCCTTCAGAAGGAAATTGGCGGTCTGGAGCTTGGCCGTGCGGTTGAGGGCGACCAGGGCCATGATGAAGGTCACGACCGCAATCAGCAATGCCATTCCGTCCATGTCCGAAGTCCCCCGCCTGTGCCCAAGTCTACACGGTTGCATGCGGAATCCGAAACTGGGAAAAGGCGGGATGCCCGCCCGTGACGATATCCGCCTCACCGTCTCCTCACCCCGCCCCGTAACCTGGGAGACGTCCGCTGGGCCTGTTTCCTACCCAGAGGCCATGGCGCGGATGGATGGCCATGTGGACGCGATCGCCAAAGGGGCGGAGCCTGAGCGGGTGTGGCTGCTGGAGCACCCGCCGCTCTATACCGCCGGCACATCAGCCGGGGAGCAGGATCTGGTGGAGCGTGACCGCTTCCCCGTGTTCAAGACGGGGCGCGGCGGTCAATACACCTACCACGGCCCCGGCCAGCGCGTGGCCTATGTGATGCTGAACCTGAAGCATCGCGGTTCCGATGTGCGCGCCTTCGTGGCCGCCCTCGAGCAATGGGTGATCGACACGCTGGACCAGTTCAACGTGAAGGGCGAGCGGCGCGAAGACAGGGTGGGCGTGTGGGTCAGGCGGGGTGCGCGCGAGGACAAGATTGCGGCCATCGGCATCCGGGTGCGCCATTGGGTGACGTTCCACGGCCTCTCGATCAATGTCGAGCCGGACCTCTCGCATTTCAGCGGCATCGTGCCCTGCGGCATCCGCGAGCATGGGGTCACAAGCCTCGTCGACCTCGGCCTGCCGGTGACGATGGCGGATCTGGACGTGGCGCTGAAGAAGACCTTCACGCCCCTCTTCGGATGATTATTGCTGCAGCATGTCCGGCTGCTGACCTGACTCCGGCTGCTGCTGCAGGCTCCGCTCTGGCAGCGGCGCCTGCTTCATCAGTGGCAGGCCCATCTCCTCACGCGCCTTGTTGATGAAGGGGCTGCAGGCACCGCGCTCGAAATAGCCGTTGAAGGCGACGAAGGGGGTGGCCGCGCGGGCCTCCGGATGGTCACGGTAGAAGACGTTTATGGCCTGCGCCACCATGGCCCCCTTGAGCTTCAAGCCAATGCCGCAGGCCCGCAGGCCGAGGGCCCGGGCGGCTGTGAATTTGTTGTCGGCGGTCACCACCGTCATCACGTCGAAGATCGCCATGGCATAGGCGGCCTGCCCGTCCGGACCCAGCCGCTGCCACTCTGCGGCATTCTTGATGAAATCAGCCTTGGCCGGAAGGGCAAGCGCCGCAATCGCCAGAAACGGCAGGGCAAGACGGGCAAGGCGGCGCATCGGACACTCCATGAGACTCGAGAGGATGGTTCCAAGACAGTATCGGCGCAACCGGAGCGCCTGTCCATTCGCCTGCAAAGAAATGTTACTTGAACTGTTACAGTAGATGCGCCATTTCACGGAGATCAACCAGAAGGAAACCTCCCATGAAGCTCTATTACTCCCCCGGCGCCTGTTCTCTTGCCCCGCATATCGTTCTGAACGAGCTCGGTGCGGATTATGAGCTCGACAAGGTCGATCTCGCCGGCAAGAAGACGGAAGGCGGCTCGGACTTCAATGCGGTCAACGGCAAGGGCTATGTGCCCACGCTGGAGATTGGCAAGGGCGAGGTTCTGACGGAGGTCGCCACCATCCTGCAATATCTGGCCGACAAGGCGAAGAACTCGGACCTGCTGCCCGCTTTCGGCTCGATGGAGCGCTACCGGGCCATGGAGAGCCTGAACTTCGTCGCCTCCGAACTGCACAAGGGTATCGGCGGCCTGTTCAACCCGGCCATGCCGGAAGAGGGCAAGAAGGCGATCATCGAGCGCGTCAAGCGCCGCCTTTCCTGGCTTGACGGCCAGCTGGCCACCAAGCCCTATCTGCTGGGCGACAAATATTCCGTGGCCGATGCCTATGCCTTCACCGTACTGGGCTGGACCAAGCATGTGAACATCGACCTTTCGCCCTATGCCCACATCGTGGCCTATCTGGACCGCGTCGGCGCACGCCCTGCCGTTCAGGCAGCACTCCGCAAGGAAGGCCTGCTCGCGGCCTGAGAAGGCTGATTATTCATCGCGCCTTTTACACCCCTCTCTTTCCGTCACCCCAGCGAAGGCTGGGGTCCCGCTTCCGCCTCCGCACGCGGCCGAAAGAAGCTGGAGTCCGGCCTTCGCCGGAATGACGGCAAGGTGGGTAAAACAAAAACCGCCCGCAGGTCCGGCGCTCAAGCAAACACTGCCCGCTGCCGCCTGACGGCGAGGACCGCCGCGAGGCCCAGCGTTGCGGCGGCGGCGAAGGATACCACGAAGAAGCCATGCGCCTGGTAGACCGGGCCATAGATGGCGCCCGCCGTGCCGAGGGACACATAGGTGGTGAAGGAGAACAATCCCATGATGGTGCCGCGCATCTGCGGTGAGAGGGTGTTCATGTAAGACACCAGCGTGGTCATGCAGAAGTGGTTGGCAAGCCCCCACAAGAATGGCCACAGCATGATGGCAATGATCTGCTCCGCCGCAAATGGCAGCACCAGATAGTTGAGGCCCACGAGCACAAGCCCCAGCGGCAGCACCTTCAGCGGGCCCTTGCGGTCAATCCACTTGTCGAAGGCCACGCCCACGCCGAAGCCGATCCCGTAGGACAGCGAAATGGTGCCGCCGAGCCATGCGCCTGTTCCGTGCAGCTGGCGCACATGATCGCCGATGAAGGTGTAGGTCTGGTAGAAGCCGATCATATAGGCGAAGGTCGAGAGGTAGCCGGTCCAGGCGCCGGGAAGCCTCAGCACGTCCCCATAGCGCACGCGCTCGCCTGAGCCGTGCGACTCCACACGCGGCAGCAGCGCGCCGGCCAGCGGCATCAATGCGGCAACACTCCCCACAATCGCAAAGGTGCCGCGCCAGCCCACCAGGCTTGAGAGCACGGCGGCGAGCGGCACGCCCGCGACCATCGCAATCGACCAGCCAAACAGCACCTTTCCGAGATCCTGCGAGCGCCGGTCCGGCGGGGCGATGTCGCCCGTCAGCGCATAGGTCGCCGGAATGATGACGCCGGAGGCAAGCCCCGCCACCAGCTGCGAGGCCGCCAGCACCCGCCAATCCCAGGCGAAGGCGCAGAGGAAAAGCGCAATGGCGAGCACAGCGAAGGCCATGCGGATCGCGCCCCGCTTCGGCCAGTGGCCGAGCTGGGGGGCTGCCAGCAAGGCGGCAGTGGCAACACCCACGCCATAGGCCGAGGCTGCAAAGCCAATCTCCTTGGGGCCGGTCCCGAGCCCCGCCGCAATATCGGTGAGCAGTGGTGACAGCATCAGCGCCTGGATGCCGACAGCGGCAATCGACAGGGTCAGCAGAAGAAGCGGCGTGCGCCCGGCAAGGCTCATTCGGGAGACAGCGCCGGGTGCGTTTCGAAGACGCCCGTGGGTGACTGTTCATAATCGATGATGGCGCCCGTCATCATCTGGGCAGATGGCGAGACGAGATAGGCCACGAGGCCCGCCACGTCATCGGGCGTGATCATCCGGCCTGACGGCATGCGGCGGCCGATCGCCTCCGCCCAGTTCTCCGGCATCCCGTGAAAGCCCGTCTGCAGCGCCTGCTCGCCTTCGGAGTGAACCCAGCCCAGATTGATGGCGAAGACCCGGATCCCATCCCGCTTCACTGTGTTGGCCACGGAGCGCGTCATGATGTTGAGGGCGGCCTTGGAGGCCGAATATGTGGTGAGGTTGGGAGGGCCCCCATGGGCCAGCATCGAGGACATGTTGATGATTGTGCCGGAGCGGTTGGCCCGCATCACCTGCACCGCCTCCTGCATCATGAACAGGGGCGCGCGGGTGTTGACGCCGAACAGGCGCTCGAACGACTCTGGCGACGTGTCATCAAGCCCGCAGCGCTCGGTGTTGCCCGCCGCATTCACCAGCACGTCGAGCCGGCCGAACGCCGCGAGGCTTGCGGATACGGCGCGGGCTGGCAACGCCACATCCAGCAGATCCCCTGCGATGATCTCGGCGCGCCCCAGCGGCCGGAGCCTTTCTTTTGCCTCCGCAAGCTTCGCCTGGTTGCGGTCCAGCAGCATCACCCCGCCGAAGCCTAGCTCCAGAAACCGCTTCGCCGCCGCAAAACCCATGCCCTGCGCACCGCCGGTGACGAGTGCGAATCTTCCATCTGTCATTTCATTCCCCGCTGTCTCGAGCGCGAGCTTAGGGGATTTTGCCGGGTCACACCAAGAGAGCTATCGCATGCCGCGTATGCTCCTTTTATTCCTCGCCCCCACGCGAGGATGACTCGCGGCACGCACCCCCTCGCCCCGACGCAAGTGGAGGAGAGGGTTGAGGTGAGAGGGCCTCTCCACGCGTGATGGAGAGGTTCGTGTGCGAAAGACCTGCCGGAACCGCAGGGAAGCGCTTAATAGCTGGGCGGCTCGCACCACACGCGCATGTGCGTGTAGTCGATCCTCCAGATGCGCGACGGGGCACCGTACTTCTTCTTGCAGAAGGCAAGTGCAGACTCATAATAGCGCGCCCTTGCATCAGGAGGCGGCATCTTCTTCGCGCTCTTACTGGGCGTCTTCTTTGCGGCTGTCTTCTTGGCGGGCGCTTTGGCCTTCTGAGTGGTGCAAGTGTTTCCCGTGCATTTTGTTGCAGCCCCGGCGGGAAGCGCCAAGGGAACAATGAGGACAGAGGCAAGCAGTACGGTACTCAGGCGAAGCATGGGATATCTCCTGTTTAACCAGAATGATTGCTGACGATAGGTAAGAAAGTCAACTATCCTTGGTACAGAAACCTTCCCGAAATTTCACCCCTGCCGTTCTGCCAAATCTTTGAGCTGCGCTAGGCCCTTCCCAAGTTCTGCGCCAACTGACTGGTCCATGCCCAGGCCCGCCCAGCGGTCCATCACACCGGGGAGCTTCGATTCGAACGTCCATGTGACGCGGGTGCCGTCGCCATACGGCTCAATACGCATAACCGCGGTGGACGTGCCGAAGCCTGCGTAGTCGGATTTCGTGGCAATACTCTCTTCCGGCGTCAGGCTCGTCACCGTCATCGTGCCGCTGCCGACCATGGGGTTGTTCGAAGCCCAGCGCATGATCTGGCCTGTGCCCTGCTCCGGCCCTTCAAAGCTGAAGCGCGTCGCCGGATCGATGGCAGGCCAGGGCGACCATTCCGGCACGCGCCGCAAGCTGGAGGCGATGGCATAGACCTTCTGAGGCGGTGCCGCGATCTGGACCTGGCGTTCCACAACGGCTTCGGACGGCAGCATATAGGCCCCGCCGTAGAAAATGACGGTGATCGCCATGATGATGAAAATGATGGCTTTGAGGACAGTTTTCATGCGCGCCTTAGGACCACAGCCGCGTGAGCTTGGCAAGGCCGGGTTGCTTGCCGCGCGGCTTGTCACTCCCAGCCGGATCGCGCAATCTGCGCGCCATGAACACACAGCTCTTCGCCCCCGACTTCAAAGCCCGCCCCTATTGGTGGGATGCCCATGAACCAAAGCCCCTCGCCGAAATCGATCTTCCGAAATCGGTGCGGGTCGTCATCGTGGGGGCTGGCTATGCAGGGCTCAACGCTGCGCTGGAGCTCAGCCGCGAAGGGCTGGACTGCATCGTGCTCGATGCCAATGAGCCAGGTTACGGCGGGTCGTCCCGCAATGGCGGCATGGTGTCCGGCGGCGTTAATGTGGGCAAGCGCTACATGGCCAAGGCCATGTCCGACGATGAGGCCTCGCCCTTCCTCAATGACGCGGCCGATGCCTTCGCCCATGTCGAAAATCTGATCGTCCGCGAGAAGATCGACTGCGGCTGGACGCGCGCTGGCTATTTTCTCGGCGCCTGGTGCAAGAGCCATTATGAGGGCATGGCCCACAAGGTCGATCTCCTGAACGAGACCGCGAAATCAGAAGCCTATCTGGTGCCGCCGGACAAGCAGCGCGAGGAGATCGGCTCCGATTATTACCGGGGCGGCATGGTGGTGGGCCGGGCCGGCCATCTGCACCCCGCGCTGTTCTTCAAGGGCCTGCTGACGCTCTGCCAGGAGCGCAACATTCCGATTGCGACGCGCACCCCCGCGACCAAGATCACCGAGACCGGCACCGGCTGGCGGGTGGACACGCCGCGCGGCACGATCGAGGCAGGTGACGTCATCATCGCCACCAATGGCTATACGGGGGATGTGACGCCGGAGCTGAAGCGGCGCGTGGTGCCCGTGGGCTCCTACATCATCGCCACGGAGGAATTGCCGGCCGATCTTGCGGCAAGCCTCAGCCCCAAGAACCGCTCCTTCGCGGATACCAGGCGGGTTCTCACCTATTACCGCATGTCGCCCGATGGCAAGCGGCTGATCTTCGGCGGCCGCGCCAAGTTTGGCCACACCGATCCGGTGGAGACCGCACCCATCCTCCACCAGTTCATGACGGACCGTTTTCCGCAGCTCAAAGGCACCAAGATCACCAATGCTTGGACGGGCAACGTTGCCTTCACGCTGGATGAGATGCCGCATATGGGCAAGTTCAAGAACATGCATTACGCGCTGGGCTGCAACGGCTCCGGCATCGCCATGATGAGCTATCTGGGCCATCAGACGGCCCGCAAGATCGCGGGCAAGGTCAACCATGTCTGTGCCTTCGACCGGCCGGAATTCCCCGATCATCCGCTCTATACCGGCAACACGTGGTTCCTGCCCTGGATCGGGCGCTACTTCCGCACCCGGGACTGGATCGACCGGCAATTCGGCTGATCTCCGGCCCTGCGGCAAGGCTGAGGCAACCGCGCACTTGCATTAAGGTGTGCCGGTTTTATATATTTGCTGAATGCGCATCAGCACATTCAGCGATTATTCCCTTCGGGTCCTCATCCAGGCTGCCGTCCGCCACCCGCAAAAAGTGACGATTGACGAGGTGGCCGAGGCCTATGGCATATCGCGCAATCACCTGATCAAGGTGATCCACGCGCTGGGGCGGGCGGGCTTCATCGTCACCCAGCGCGGGCGCAGCGGCGGCTTCACCCTGGCTCGACCGGCGGAGCGCATCAGCGTCGCGGAGGTGCTGAAATTCGGGGAAAATGATAGGCCGATCGCGGAATGTTTCGACGCCGCGACCAATTCCTGCGTCATCACCCCGGCCTGCCGCCTCAAGGGCATGCTGGCCGAAGCGCAGCGCGGCTTTTACGCGGTGCTCGCCAAATACAGCCTGGCGGACGTCTGCGCGAAGCCCGACGCGCTGCTCAGGCACCTGGGGCTCTCCGCCGCCTGATTGTTCCTGCCGATTGATCCTGGTCAAAGCTTGCTGCCCGAAAACTTGTATCTTGAATACAACAATTGGCTACAGGAGTTGATCATGACCACCATCCTCACCAAGGCCGCCGAAAGCCGCAGGGGCTTTCTGAAGGTCACGGGCTTTGCAGGTCTCGCCACGCTCGCAGCAGCAGGTGCTGCCCGGGCGGATGAGGCTGCGGCACCCTTGACGGCGGTGAGCCCCGCCACGGCCGCCGATGTGGCCAGCCTTCCGCGCATCCGCCAGGTGATGGTGGACCCGCCCTTCCTTCCCGAACATGAGCAGGCGGTTTCAGGCGGCGCGCGCGTCGTCGAGGTCACGCTGCCCATCGTCGAGAAAAAGATGCAGATCGATGATGAGGGAACGGAAGTCTGGGCGCTCACCTTCAACGGCTCGGTGCCGGGCCCCATGATCGTCGTCCATGAGGGCGACTATGTGGAAGTGACGCTGCAGAATCTCGCCACCAATCTGATGGAACACAACATCGACTTCCATGCAGCCACCGGGGCCTTGGGCGGCGGCGCGCTCACCAAGGTGCAGCCCGGCGAGCAGGTCGTGCTGCGCTGGAAGGCGATCAAGGCGGGCGTCTTCGTTTATCACTGCGCACCCGGCGACATCATGATCCCCTATCACGTGACCCATGGCATGAACGGCGCCGTGATGGTTCTGCCGCGCGAAGGTCTGAAGGATGCCGAAGGCACGCCCTTCACTTATGACCGGGCCTATTTCGTGGGCGAACAGGACTTCTACATCCCGCGCGATGGCGACGGCAATTTCCGGAAATATGACGGCGCCGGCGACGACATGGCAGATGCGCTGGACGTGATGCGCACCCTCACCCCCACGCATGAAGTGTTCAACGGCAAGATCGGCGCCCTCACCGGCGATCATGCGATGACCGCCAAGGTCGGGGAAACCGTGATGTTCATTCACGCGCAGGCGACGCGCGACACGCGCCCGCATCTGATCGGCGGCCATGGCGAACTGGTGTGGGAAGGCGGCTCCTTCAAGGACAAGCCGGACACCAATCTCGAAACCTGGCTGATCCGCGGCGGCTCCGCCGGCGCCATGGTCTATACCTTCAAGCAGCCAGGCATCTATGCCTATGTGAACCACAATCTGATCGAGGCCGTGATGCTGGGCGCCACCGCGCATGTGGTGGTGGAAGGCGAGTGGAACGACGATCTCATGACGCAGGTGCAGAAGCCCACGCCGATGAAGGCCAGCTGAGGAGGCACGCTTGCTGGTCTTCGGAGCGATCCTCAAATGGACGGCGGCAGCGGCGGGGCTCTCAGGCCTCGCCCTTGCCGCCCTGCTCGGCATTCATCAGCCATCGTTCGATGCGCCGGGCTTGCGCACCGTCACCCTGCCCGGCGGCACATCGCTTCTGGTGATGCCGCGCGAAGTCACCCGGCGTGAGTGGAAGGCCTGTGCCGATGCCGGCGCCTGCGAGGATCTGACGGGCAGCATTGCGCCCTCCGCACCCGACACGCCGATGACCGGGGTCAACCGCTTCGACGTCGAGGCCTATCTGGCATGGATCAATGGGCGGGGCAGCACCGTCTACCGGCTTCCGGCGGCGCCGGAATGGCGGGCCATTGCAGCGGGTCTGCCGCGGAAAGCCTTCGCAAAACGCTTTGAGGATCCGCGCCTCGCCTGGGCTGCGAATTATGGTGCGATGGAAACCATCTCCGGCGTGATCCGCCCCAGCGGCGGCTTCGGCACGCTCGCCAATGGCATTGCCGATCTGAGCGGCAATGTGTGGGAATGGACGGCCACATGCGCCAAGGACAGCCCCGATCCCGGCCGGTGCCCGGCCTTCATTGTGGAGGGGCTGCATGAGACGGTACTTTCCGTCTTCGTGCGCGATCCCTTCAGCGGTGGCTGCGCGGCGGGGGCACCGCCCAATCACGTGGGCTTCCGGCTGGTGTCCGAGCCTTAGCGCTCAGCCGCATTTGGCCTGCATGCGCCATTTCGAATCGGCATAGGCCGGGTTGGTGGTGAGCTTGCCCTTCTGCCCATCGGGGCATGCGAAATAGCCAAGCGACGATGTGGCAACCGCCACGGCATCCTTCTGCTGCTTCGCACTCATGCCCGAGACCGAGAGATCATAGAGGCCCGCACCCTTGCTGTTCATGTCCAGGTGATAAGTCTTGCCATTGTAGAAGATGGGCTCGCTGCGCCGGACGGGCAGTGCCGCCGCCACGGGCTTGTCATGGGTGATGCGCACGTCGTTGGGGCCCGAATCGCAACCCGTGAGTGCGGCAACGGCAGCCAGCAGGACAAGGCAGGTAATGTGGTTTCGCATGGCCGCCTTATGCCCGTGGAGCCTCGACCGGGCAAGCCCGGCGACGTATAGATGCGCCATGACCAGCTTCGATCCCTCAGCCCTCCTCGTCTCGCGCTCCAACTCGGCCGATGAAGGCCCCATCATCCGCATGTCCCAGCGGGCGCGCGAGCTGCGTGCCAAGGGTCAGGACGTCGTCAGCCTTACGCTTGGCGAACCTGATTTCGACACGCCCCAAAACATCCAGGACGCTGCGGCAGCCGCGATGAAGGCGGGCTTCACCCATTATTCGCCCGTGATGGGCATTCCGGAATTGCGCGCGGCCCTGTCAAAGAAGCTCAAGACGGAAAACGGGCTTGACTATGCGGCAGGGGAAATCTGCCTGGCCAATGGCGCAAAGCAGGCGATCGCCAATGCCATGCTCTCGATCATCGGTGAAGGCGATGAGGTGATCATGCTCGCGCCCTTCTGGGTGTCTTATGAAATCACCGTGCGCTTTGCGGGTGGAACGCCGGTGGTGCTGCATGCAGGGGTGGACGAAGGCTACAAGGTGCCGCCATCGCGCATTGCCGCCGCTATCACGCCCCGCACCAAGCTCATCGTGCTGAACTCGCCGTCAAATCCCACCGGGGCCGTCTGGACGCGGGCCGAGCTTCTGGAACTGGCGGACATCGTGAAGGCTCATCCCCATCTCATGGTACTGTCGGACGAGATTTACGAATACATCATCTTCGACGGCGAAATGGTCTCGATCGGGTCCCTGCCCGGCATGGGGGAGCGCACGATCACGGTCAACGGCTTCTCCAAGGGCTTCGCCATGACGGGCTGGCGGCTTGGCTATGCCGCGGCCCCCGAACCCATCGCCAAGGCCATGGGCCGCATGCAGAGCACGATCTCGGCCGGTGCCAACGCCTTCGTGCAGCGCGCGGCAATTGCAGCCCTCGAAGGCCCGCGTGACGAGGTGGAACGCATGCGCCTGGAGTATCAGCGCCGGCGGGACATGGTGCTGGCGGGCCTCCGCGCCATCGACGGCGTCAAGATCGGGCATATTCCGGCAACCTTCTATGCCTTCCCGGATGTCTCCGCCCTGCTGGGCCGCAAGGCTGGGAACCATGTGATCGACACAACCGATGCGCTGTGCGACTGGCTTCTCGAGGAACACGCCCTTGCCACCGTCCCCGGCACCGCCTTCGGCGCGCCGGGCTCCCTCCGCCTCTCCTTCGCCTGCAGCGAGACGGAGATCGCGAAGGCGATGGAAAGACTGCAGCGGGCCCTGGGAAGCCTCGGGTAGAGGGCGCGCTCCTACCGCGTGAGAGCGTTGAGGTGTAGGGGCGATCACCGCACCCTCGATCAGCTGACGCCAGCCTTTGCCCTCACCGCCGCCAGCGCTTCGGGCGTGTCTGCATCGATCAGCACGCTGTCATCTGCCATCGCCACGTCGATAATCTCATCGGCCAGCGCGTCGAACAGCACGCGGGCACCCTTGTCACCTGCGAGTTTCTGAAGCGCCTCGAAATGTTGCCGGCCCCACAGCACGGGATTCCCGCGATCCTGGCCGAAGACGGGCACGCAGATCGAGCGGTGTTCCGCCGGGCTATAGGCCGCGATTAGGCGCCGCACCACATCGGGCGTCACCAGCGGCATGTCACCCAGGGCGATCACCGCTGCATCGGTGTCGGGCGTCAGGCTGCCGATCCCCGCCGTCAGTGAGGTCGAGAGACCCTCCGCATACAGAGCATTATGAACGAAGCGCACGGGCAGGCCCTCGAGAGCGGCTGCGATCTCATCCGCATCGCGGCCGGTCACGACGATCGTCTCATCCGAGGCCTGGCGCATGGCCGCAACCGTGCGGCGGATCATGGGGAGGCCCCCCACATCGGCGAGCAGCTTGTTCGTACCCATGCGGGACGATTGCCCGGCCGCCAGCACGATTGCCGCCACACGTGGCGCCCGCTGCGGCTTGGGCCTTCCTTCACGCGGTGCGGGCCTCGTCGGGATTTCCGCCAGAAGACCGCCGGCCCCCATGTCCATGATGTCCTGCGGTGTCACCTGAACGCCCGCCAGCACGCGGGCCAGCACCCAGTCGAAGCCATTGAGCTTGGGGGAGCGTGCGCAGGAGGGAACGCCGATCACCGGCACGTCCCTCAGCGCGCCCAGCATCATGAGGTTGCCGGGGTCGACCGGCATGCCGAGGTGAAGCACTTCGCCACCGGCCTTCGCCACGGCCATGGGGATCACGTCTCCCCGATCCACGATGGCCGAAGCGCCGAACACCAGGATCGGGTCACAAAGATATGCGCTGACCTCCGCAATGGCCGCGGCGACATCGGCAATCGCATGCGGCACCACGCGCACGGCGGCCAGTGTTCCCTCCAGCGCCGCAATCCGCTCGCGCATTGCCTCTTCGGACTTGGCGATGATCGAGGGCTTGGTCTGCGGCAGCCTGGTGATGATCAGCCCCACCCGCTTGTTGCGGAAGGCCTCGATCCGGATCAGCGGCGTCTCCCCGATGATGGCGAGTGCGCGCGCCAGAACGTCCCCCGGCACGGCAAAGGGGATGACCTTCACCGTGGCCACCATCTCGCGCTCCTCCACAATGGCGAAGGGCTGCACCGTGGCAAGCGTCAGGCTTTCATGCAGCCGGTTCAGCGCGTTGACGCGCGCCGTGTCGACGATGGCAAGACCTCGCACCGAGGCATGGAGATTGGCGCGGCCGGTGAAGGGTGCCTGGGCGGCCGTTCCGGCAGCACCCGTCACCCGGGCCACCGCTGCGGCGGCTTCATCCTCGGCCACATCGCCATCGCTCAGCCGGGCGGCGAAGACCATCTCCACGCCGGAGGCCTTGAGGAGGCCGATATCATCCTCCGTCAGCTTGCGGCCCTTCTTGAACATGCCGCCGTCATGCTTCACCGAATGCGCGAGGATGGCGCCTTCGGCTTCGGCCAGCGGCAGTTCGCCGAAGATCATTTAACTGCCAAGCCGCAAGGCGCGCGTCACTTCGCCCATGATCGAGACGGCGATTTCCGGCGCACCCTTGGCCCCGATGTTGAGGCCGATGGGACCGTGAATGCGCGCCAGCGCCTCTTCTGAAAAACCAGCCTCCTTGAGGCGCCCGGCCCGCGCGCCTTGCGTCTTCTTGGAGCCCAGCGCGCCGATGTAGAACACCTCCGAGGAGAGTGCCGACTGAAGGGCCGGATCATCGATCTTCGGATCATGCGTCAGCGCAATCAGTGCGGTGCGCGCATCAAGCCCGATCTTCGGAAGGATTTCATCGGGCCATTCGGCATGAATGGCGATGCCGGGAAAGCGCGCGCCCGTCGCGAAGGCGCCGCGCGGGTCAATCACCGTCACGTCATACCCGAGCGCCTGCGCAATCGGGATCACGCTCTGCGCGATGTGTACCGCCCCGATGATGACGAGGCGCAGCGGCGGATTGTGGATGTTGATGAACTGCCCGTCATGGCTCCCCGACTGGTCAAAGCGGAATGCCTCATCGAGCTTCTCAGCCAGCGTATCCTGTGCTGCCTGCGCGCGCGTCACAATGCGCTGCTCGCCCGTGTCCAGCGTGGTGATCAGCGCCACGGCCTGCCGGTTCGCCCGTGCGGCCAGCAATTCATCGAGAATTTCGCGCTTCAATTTATGGGCTCCACATAAACCCCGATGCGGCCTCCGCAGGCGAGGCCCACTTTCCACGCCGTCTCGTCCGCCACGCCGAACTGCAGCAGCTTCGGCGTCCCCGATGCGATCACATCGACGGCCTCCGTCACCACAGCCCCTTCAACACAACCCCCGGACACCGAGCCGATGAAATTGCCCTCTTGGTCGATCACCAGCTGGCTGCCGATGGGCTGCGGGGCCGAGCCCCAGGTTTCAACCACCGTCGCCAGCGCCACCTTGCGGCCCTGGCTCAGCCAGTCGGATGCCTGCTCGAGAATGGTATGGTCCGATGCAGCCATGATCGTGCTCCTTCTTCTGAAAGTGGGGCCACAGGTCCGGCCCGGTTACTTCAAAACCTGCCGCATCCATTTCCTTGGATCATGCTCCGGCCCCGGCGCCCCGGCAAGGGCGAGGCCCAAGTCCCGCAGGCTGTCGAGGGAATGCACAGGCCGGAACTCGTCCACATAAGGCATCATGGCGCGCACCCCGCCAGCGAGCGCCTTGAAGCCGTCATATCGCAAGAGCGGGTTCAGCCACACGATATGCTTCGACTGCCGCCTGAGCCATTGCATCTCGTGCGCCAGCATCCCCACATCCTCGCGGTCCAACCCATCGGTCATGATCAGCACGTGCGCGCCTTGCGTGAGCACGCGCCTTGCCCATTTGTGGTTGAACTCCTTGAGCGAGGTTCCAATCCGCGTGCCGCCGGACCAGTCTTGCACCGCGCCCGAAACCTTCGCCATCGCCTCATCAATGTCCCGCCGCTTCAATTCGCGCGTGATGTTGGTAAGCCTGGTGCCGAAGAGGAACACCTGCACCCGGTCACGGTCGTTCGTCAGCGCGTGCAGGAAATGCAGGAACATGCGCGAGTAATTGGCACAAGAGCCGGAGATGTCGCAAAGCACCACCAGCGGCGGCTCATGCCAGCGCTTTTCGCGCCGTTCGAGATCGATGAAATGGCCGCCGGCCCTCATGGACCCCTTGAGGGTGCGCCGCATGTCGATTGCCGGACCCTTCATCGCGCGCTGCCACCGCCTGGTCATCACTTCCGTGCGCCTGAGGCGCAGCCGGGCGATGGCCTGGCGGGCCTGCGCCTGCTCGGCCACCGTCATCTGCTCGAAATCCTTCTGCCGCAGTACTTCGTCGGCCGAGGCCGTGTAGGAGGCGTCGACTTCGATGTCGTCCTTCTTCTCACGCGCCTGGCTCTGTGTCTCGTGCTTGTCGAACATGGCCTCGGCGAGCCTGCGGAAGCCCGCCTGCTTCGCCTTCTCGCCCGCATCGCGGGACACCTGGTGGAAGAACAGCTGCATCAGCTGCTCCAGCATCTTGGGCTTCTTCCAGAACACATGAAACGCCTGGTCGAACAGCTCACGCTGGTCGCGCCGCTTCACGAACACGGCATGGAGCGTCCAATAGAAATCATCGCGCGTCCGGAGAGAGCCGGAGCCCGCGGCATCCAGCGCATCCAGCACTGCGCCCGGCCCCACCGGAATGCCCGCCTCGCGCAGAACACGTGCAAAATACATGATGTTTTCAGCGAGCTTGCCGGAAAGCGGCCGCTGGTTCTGGTTGGCAGGCGTTGAGAACGGATTTTGCATCACGTCCTATGTATGTGACATCGTCCGGATTTCATCCTTGATCTGGTCGAGGATGCGTTTTGCCTCCGTGCCCTGCATGCGGCTGATGTCATCCTGATACTTCAAGAGCACGCCCAGCGTGTCATTCACCGTCTGCGGGTCAAGGGACATGGCGTCAAGCTCATGAAGAGCCGTCACCCAATCCAGCGTCTCGGCCACACCGGGCGCCTTGTAGAGGTCGCCTCCCCTCAGCGACTGCACGAACAGCACCACTTCCTTGGCCAGCGCGTCAGACGCATGGGGCCGCCGCGCCTTCACGATTTCGAGTTCGCGCTTGGCGTCCGGGTAGCCCACCCAATGGTAAAGGCAGCGCCGTTTCAACGCATCATGCACCTCCCGCGTGCGGTTTGAAGTAATGATGACGATGGGCGGCTCCTCCGCCTTGATGGTGCCGAGCTCGGGGATGGTCACCTGATAGTCGGAGAGCACCTCCAGCAGGAACGCCTCGAAGGCCTCATCCGTGCGGTCCAGCTCGTCGATCAGCAAAACCGGTGCGGCCCCCTTGGGCGCTTCGAGCGCCTGCAGCAGGGCGCGCTTGATGAGGAAGCGCTCGGCGAAGATGTCCTGCCCTAGCCTTTCGCGGTCCAGCTCGCCTGACGCTTCGGCCAAGCGGATCTCGATCATCTGTGCCGAATAATTCCACTCATAGACGGCCGAATTGATGTCGAGGCCCTCATAGCATTGCAGCCGGATCAGCTTCCGCCCCAGCGTCTCCGCCAGCACCTTGGCAATCTCGGTCTTCCCGACGCCTGCCTCGCCCTCAAGGAACAGGGGCCGGCCCATCTTCAGCGCAAGGAAGGTGACGGTCGCCAGATCGCGCCCGGCGATATAGCCGGTGGAGCGCAGGAGTGTGACGGTCTCGTCAATTGATTTGGGCAGGCTTGTGGTCATCGGAGATCACCCTCTCGTTCCGTCACCCCAGCGAAGGCTGGGGTCCCGCTTTGCCGCCCCGAAGCGGGATGCCAGCCTTCGCTGGCATGACGGCAAGGGGGCGTGGCCAAAATAACAAAAGGCCCGCGAACACACTCGCGGGCCTTTAACGCGCACGTCTTTGCTTACCTGGCCTTCTCGACAGCCCGCTTGGCCATCACGCCGATCAGATGCGCGCGGTATTCCGCCGTGGCATGAAGATCGCTGTTCAAATCCTTGGCCGGCACCGTGATGCCGTTCAGGGCGGCGGCTGAAAAGTCCTTGGAGAGTGCTGCTTCCATCGCCGGAACCCGGAACACGCCAGCCCCTGCGCCCGTCACCGCCACGCGGGCTGCCCCATCAGAGCCTTGCGCCGCGAAGACGCCGACCATGGCATAGAGCGAGGCCGGGTTCGGGAATTTGGCGTAGCCTGACTTCTTGGGGATCGGGAACTCAATCGCCGTCACCACCTCGCCCTCATCCAATGCGGTTGAGAACATGCCGGTGAAGAACTGGTCTGCCGGAACCTTCCGGGAATTGGTGTGGATCGTGGCGTTGAGGCCAAGGCATGCGGACGGATAATCCGCTGCCGGATCATTATTGGCAATCGAGCCGCCAATCGTGCCCTTGTGGCGCACATGCGGGTCGCCAATGCCGCCTGCAAGGGCGGCAAGGCCGGGGATCGCCTTCTTCAGCGCGGCATTTCCCGCCACTTCGGCATGGGTCGTGCCTGCGTTAATGACCACGGTGGCACCCACCGTGATGCCGGCGTTCTTGAGCCCGCTCAAGTCCACGATGTCGGAGGGCGAAGCGAGGCCCTGCTTCATCGTGGGGATCAGCGTCATGCCGCCTGAGAGATATTTGCCGTCGGAAGCTGCCTTCATGGCGGCCACCGCATCCCCAACCGAGGCGGGGCGATGATAGGTAAAGTTATCCATGTCTTGGGTCCTCCCGCCTGATTATTCTGCAGCCTTCTTGTGGTGCTGCAATTGCTGCCACACGACCAGCGCTGTCGCCGGCATGGGCACGTCCCTTACGTCGAGTGCATCCGTCACCGCATTCATCACGGCCGCCGGAGAGGCAATCGCACCGGCCTCGCCGCAGCCCTTCATGCCGAGCGGATTGCTCGGGCACGGGGTGCAGGTGAAGTCGAGCTTGTAGGACGGCACATCCGCCGCGCGCGGCATGCGGTAGTCCATGTAGGAGCCGGTCAGAAGCTGGCCCGATTCCTTGTCATAGACAGCTCCTTCGGAGAGCGCCTGCCCAATCCCCTGCGTGATGCCGCCATGGACCTGACCTTCGACGATCATCGGGTTGATGATGTTGCCGAAGTCATCGACCGCCGTGTAGTCGACAACCGTCGTCACACCCGTATCCGTGTCGATCTCGATTTCGGCAATGTGCACGCCCGCCGGGAACACGAAGTTCGACGGATCGTGGAAGGCCGATTCCTTCAGGCCCGGCTCGATCTCGGCAGAGTTGAACTTGTGCGCCACATAGGCAGACAGGGCCACTTCGCCAAAGGCCATCTTCTTGTCCGTCCCCTTCACGGTGAAGGTGCCGTCCTTGAACTCGATGTCGTCGACGGAGGATTCCATCACCGCCGCGGCAATGCGCTTGGCCTTGGCTTCGATCTTGTCCAGCGCCTTCGAGATCGCCGTCATGCCGACAGCGCCCGAGCGTGAGCCATAAGTGCCCATGCCGAACTGCACCTTGTCGGTGTCGCCATGGACGATCGCCACATTGTTGATGTCAACGCCCAGCCGCTCGGAAACGAGCTGCGCGAAGGTCGTCTCATGGCCCTGGCCATGGCTGTGGGAGCCGGTCAGGATTTCAACCGTGCCCACGGGGTTCACCCGCACTTCGGCTGATTCCCACAGGCCCACGCCGGCACCCAGCGAGCCGATGGCCGCCGAGGGGGCAATGCCGCAGGCTTCGATATAGGCCGAATAGCCCAGGCCCCGCAGCTTGCCGTGCTTTGCTGCCTCTGCCTTGCGGGCGGGGAAGCCTTTCACGTCGGCAATTGCCAGCGCCTTGTCGAGGGCCGCTGCATAATCGCCCGCGTCATAACACATGATGACCGGCGTCTGATGCGGGAAGGCGGTGACGAAGTTCTTCCGGCGGAACTCGGCCGGGTCCATCTTCAATTCACGCGCCGCCGTCTCGACGATGCGCTCCACCACGTAAGTGGCTTCCGGACGGCCAGCGCCGCGATAGGCGTCAACCGGTGCGGTGTTGGTATAGATCGCGTCAACCTCGGCATAGATCGCCGGGATGTTGTACTGGCCAGACAGCAGTGTCGCATAAAGATAGGTCGGCACGCAGGAGGAGAAGGTGGAGAGATAAGCCCCCATCGCCGCCTTGGTGTGAACTTTGAAGCCGATCATCTTGCCATCGGCGTCGGTTGCCAGCTCCGCATGGGTCACGTGGTCACGGCCATGGGCATCTGCAAGGAAGCTCTCGGTGCGCTCGGCCGTCCACTTCACCGGCCGGCCGCCCACGAATTTCGAGGCCCAGACGCAAACCACTTCCTCGGCATAGATGAAGATCTTGGAGCCGAAACCGCCGCCCACGTCAGGGGCGATCACCCGCAGCTTGTGCTCCGGCGCCAGGCCGTGGAAGGCGGAGATGACGAGCCGCGCCACGTGCGGGTTCTGGCTGGTGGTGTAGAGCGTGTAGTGGTCGGCACCCGTGTCGTAATAGCCAATGGCCGCGCGGGGCTCCATGGCATTGGGGATCAGCCGGTTGTTGACCAGGTCGATCTTGGTCACATGTGCGGCGCGCTTGAAGGCGGCGTCCGTTGCGGCCTCATCGCCGATCGACCAGTTGAACACCCGGTTATCGGGCGCCACGTCATGGATCTGCGCCTTGTGGCCCATGGCATCCGCCACATCCACCACATGCGGCAGCACGTCATAATCCACCTCAACGGCGGCGGCAGCCGCCTTGGCCAGGTCCTTCGTCTCGGCGATCACCACGGCCACGTGGTCACCCACATAGCGCACCTTGCCGAGGGCGAGGATCGGGTGCGGACCCGCCTTCATGGGCGAGCCGTCCTTCGAGTGGATCATCCAGCCGCAAATGAGCCCGCCGAGCTTGGTCTCCGCCACGTCCTCGCCGGTGAAAACGCCAACCACACCCGGCATCTTCTTGGCCTTGGCGGTGTCGATCCGCTTGATCGTGGCATGGGCATATGGGCTGCGCACGAAATAGGCGAAGGTCTGCTTCGGCAGGTTGATGTCGTCTGTGTAATTGCCCTTGCCGGTGAGAAAGCGATGGTCTTCTTTGCGCCTCACGCGGGCGCCGATTCCGGTTCCGGTTGCGTTGTCCATATCTCAGGTCCTCCCCAGGATCACATGTTTGCCGCGCCGGCCTTAACGGCGGCGACGATGTTATGATAGCCGGTGCAGCGGCAGATATTGCCTTCGAGCTCATGGCGGATCGTGTGCTCGTCAAGGTCCTTGCCAAGCCGGTTCACGATGTCGATCGACGCCATAATCATGCCGGGCGTGCAGAAGCCGCACTGCAGGCCATGGTGCTCCTTGAAGGCCTCCTGCATCGGGTGCAGCTTGCCATTGCTGGCCAGGCCTTCAACCGTGGTCACCTCGGCGCCGTCATGGGCGATGGCAAGTGCCGTGCAGGATTTGACTGCCTTGCCGTTCACATGGACGACGCAGGCGCCGCACTGGCTGGTGTCGCAGCCCACATGGGTGCCGGTGAGGCCCAGCTTGTCGCGGATGAATTCAACCAGCAGCGTGCGGCCTTCGACCTCGCCGCACACGGCCTGGCCGTTCACTGTCATGGAAATTGCAGGCATATGGGTCCTCCCGAATGTGACTCTCTCAAGGCCGGTGCCGCTGCCCGCCGGGTGAAACCCAGGGGGAACCGGCGGTTGACCGGACCGGAGAATTCTCTGATTGCCGGGCGGCATACTCAACTGCCCGCACGGGGGCGTCAAGTGCGGCGGAAGAGCGCCATCCCAGAAATAAGTCTTACGAGTCAGATTGTTGCAGCGCACACAGCAAACCGGCTGGCGATCGCCTGCGTAGTGCCTCAAAAGTGATCATCACCGGAGCTCCGAATGCGCCTGCTTCTCAGCGTGCTTGCCATTTTGATGACCTTGGCCCTCCCTGCCCGCGCCGAAGACCTCAGCGCCGCGGACCAGGAGGCCTTCCGCAGCATCATCACCGGCCAGATCGAGGCCTTCCGCAACGAAGACGGTGCCCGCGCCTACAGCTACGCAGCACCCATGATCCGCCAGGTCTTCCCGAACCCCGACATGTTCATGAACATGGTGCGCAAGGGCTATCAGCCGGTCTACCGCCCCAAATCCTTCAGCTTCGGCACCGCGGGCTTCAGCGCCTCGGGCCGCCCGATCCAGAAAGTCACCGTCGTCGGCCCGGACGGCCAGACCTATGAGGCCATCTACACCATGGAACGCCAGCCAGACGGCACCTGGCAAATCAACGGCTGCGCCATTGTCAGGGCGCCGGACATCAGCGCTTAACGACCACCACCCGCCTGACCGTCATCCCAGCGAAGGCTGGGGTGACGGAAAAAGAGGCAGGCGAACGCGGCGGATAATCGTCTTAGGCCTTGGCCCATGGCCTACCTTCTGTCTCATCAATGCATACCGTCATCCCAGCGAAGGCTGGGATCCCGCTGTCTTCTCCACACTTCACCGCCCGAAGCGGGACCCCAGCCTCCGCTGGGGTGACGGAAAGAGAGGCAGGTGCTGACAAAGGGGAATCGCATTAAAGCCCCCGCATGGTCTCGCCCCGCCCTTACCCGCGCAACAGCCTCCTCGCCATCGCGGCGATCGTGATCGCCACTGCCCTCACCCTCTGGCTCATGGGCCGCATCCCCATCTGCAAATGTGGGTATGTGAAGCTGTGGGAGGGAAGTGTTCTCAGTTCCGGCAACTCCCAGCATTTGTCGGACTGGTACTCCCCTTCCCACATCATTCACGGCTTCATTTTCTACGGCGTCTTGTGGCTGGTGGCGCGGCGGCTGCCGCTGGGCTGGCGGCTGGCCATTGCCACAGCCATCGAGGCCGGCTGGGAGATTTTCGAGAACACGCCCTTCATCATCAACCGATATCGCGAGGCGACGATCTCGCTTGATTACTTCGGGGATAGTGTCCTCAACTCCCTCTCCGACCTTCTGATGATGATGCTGGGCTTCTGGTTGGCGAGCAGGCTTCCGGTCTGGACCACGATAGGGATCGCCATCGTCATGGAGATCTTCGTGGGGCTTATGATCCGGGACAATCTCACCCTCAACATCATCATGCTTCTGTGGCCGCTGGACGCGATCCGCCAGTGGCAGATGGGACATTAGATATCAACGATGTCAATCAGCAGGGCAGGCACGTTCAGAATTTCTTCCTAATCTATTCTAGGATTAAAGTCAAGCCCTGAATGACGAGGGCGCCCTGCCATACCTTGCCCTGAAGCTCCTCGAAAACAGCGGCAGGGAGGAAAATCCGCAGGCCACCGCAATGTCGCGCATGCTCATCGTGGAATAGGTGATGAGCCGCTCCGCCTTCTCCAGCCTCAGCTTCAGGTAAAAGCCCATCGGCCGCTCGTGCAGCTTCTCCGCAAACAGCCGCTCCATCTGCCGCACTGAAATTCCGGCAAGCTGCGCGAGTGCTTCCGCATCGAGCGGGTCTTCCCCCTGCTCTTCCATGGCGGTGATGATCTTGAGAAGCCGCGCATCCGTCGTGCCATAACGCGCTGCGGCGGGCAGCCTTGCCTGGGCGGGCTGCTCGGCCGAGCGGTAGTGCACCAGCTGGTCCGCCACCAGCACGGCGAGCGGCCTGCCCAAAAGCCGGCCGATCCAATCCAGCATCATGTCGATCGCTGCGGCACCGCCTGCGCAGGTCATGCGGTCGCGGTCCGTCACATAGAGCGCCTGCTCGGCCTGCACCCGGGCGAAGCTCTCGCGAAAGCCGGGCAGGCTCTCCCAATGGCAAGTCGCCCGGTAATCATCGAGCAGCCCGGCTTCGGCCAAAAGAAACGGGCCGGTATCGATCGCCGCCAGCAGCACGCGCTTGCGGGCCAGCGCCTTCACCGCGCCGATCATCGGCCGGGTGATGCCCTTCTCCGGCTCATAGCTGGCGGAGATCACCGCCATGTCCGGCTTGCCGATATCCGCCAGACCGCCTGACACCGAAACCGGAATGTCGTTGGACGCCGCCACCGGCTGTCCATCGGCGGAGACGAAGCGCCACGAGAAGGTCCCTGCACCGGCGAACCGGTTGGCCACGCGCAAAGGTTCCAGCGCCCCATAGAGGGCGATCATCGAGAATTTGGGGATCAGCAGGAATGCCACGTCATATGTCGCCATGGCGGGAAAAGGAAAGCAGATGGCGGAAAAAGTCAAATGCTCATTTCCCGGGCAGCCTAGGGTCCCTGCCATCGTCAGGAGGATTCCCATGCAGCCCAAAGTTATCATCACCTGTGCCGTCACCGGAGCGGGGGACACGGTTGGCAAGCACCCCGCCATTCCCGTGACACCGGAGCAGATCGCCACGTCGGCCCTCGAGGCCGCCGATGCCGGCGCCACCATCGTTCATTGCCATGTGCGCGAACCCTCGACCGGCAAGGGCTCCCGCAAGGTGGAATATTATGCCGAAGTGATGCAGCGGATCCGCGCAAAGAACAAAGAGGTCATCATTAACCTCACCGCCGGCATGGGTGGTGACGTGGAAGTGGGCTCGGGCGCCAAGCCCCTCGATTTCGGACCCGGCACGGATTGCGTCGGCCCCGAAGAGCGGCTGATCCATGTGAAGGAGCTCCGCCCCGAACTCTGCACGCTCGATTGCGGCACGCTGAATTTCGGCGATGGCAACACCATCGTCATCCAGACGCCCGCCCAGCTGCGTGAGCAGGCACGGCTCATCAAGTCCTATGGCGTCAAGCCCGAGATGGAAATATTCGATTCAGGCAATCTGTGGTTCGGCAAGCAGCTCGTGGCCGAGGGCCTCATCGATGGCCCGCCCATGTTCCAGCTCTGCCTCGGCATCCCGTGGGGCGCCCCCTACGATACCGAGACCATGGCCTATCAGAAGGCCCAGCTCCCGGAAGGTGCCGTCTGGGCGGCCTTCGGCATCGGCCGCAATGAATTCCCCGCCGTGGCCCAGGCCGTGCTGCTGGGCGGTCATGTGCGCGTGGGCCTTGAGGACAATCTCTGGCTCGAGCGCGGCGTGCATGCCTCCAACGGCACGCTGGTGGCGAAGGCGGTGAAGATCATCGAACTCCTCGGCACCAAGGTCGCCTCGCCGGATGAAGGCCGCGAAATTCTGAAGCTGAAGCCAAGGCACTAACTTAATCGTCCTTCTCCCTTCACTTCTTATTCCTCTCCCCTTCAGGGGGAGGGGGAAGGGTGAGGGGGCCTATCCGCGAGTCCGCTTTCAACGACTGTAGGCGCTGCACAACCCCCTCACCCTGCCCTCTCCCCCACATGCGTGGGGGAGAGGAATGACAAACCTAGGGAGACACCACATGACCAAGATCCAAACCGTCGGCATCGCCGGCACCGGCCTCATCGGCGCGGGCTGGGCCGCCCGGCTGCTGTTCCGCGGCTTCGACGTCATCGCTTATGACGTGTCGTCCACGGCGGAACCCAAGCTCAAGGCACAGATCGCCACCGCTTGGCCATCGCTCGAAGCCCTCCTCGGCAAGCCCAAGAAGGAAGGCAAGCTCACCTTCACCACCGACTTGGCTGAAATGGCCTCGAAGGCAGACTTTATCCATGAGGCAGCGCCAGAGCGCGAAGACCTCAAGATCAAGCTGTTCCGCGACATCGATGCCGTGGCCGCCCCGCATGTGGTGATCTCGTCCTCTTCCTCGGGCTTCCTACCCACCAATCTGCAGAGCCAGTGCAAGCATCCGGGCCGCGTGGTGATCGGGCATCCATTCAATCCCGTCTATCTTTTGCCGCTGGTGGAGCTCGTCCCCGGCGAGAAGACCTCGACCGAAGCCATGGACCGCGCCGCGGCCTATTTCGAAGCGATCGGCATGCATGTTCTCCGCCTCAAGAAAGAGATCATGGGTTACATCTGTGACCGCCTGCAGGAAGCGCTGTGGCGCGAGGCGCTGCACATCCTCAACAAGGACATCGGCACCACCGGGGACATTGACGACTCGATCGTCTATTCCGCCGGCATGCGCTGGGCCTTCATGGGCTCCTTCCTTACCTATCACCTCGCCGGCGGCCCCGGCGGCATGCGGGACTTCATCAAGCAGTTCGACCCCTCGCTGGAGTTGGACTGGACCGACCTCAAATATCCGAAGTGGAACGAGACGCTGGAGAAGCGCCTTGTGGAAGGCTGTGAGGATCAGGCCGCTGGTCAGTCAGTCGCCGAGATCGAGGCCAAGCGCAACGCCGTGCTGGTCGACATGATGAAGGTGTTCCAGAAGCACCAGATCGGCGCTGGACTTGTGCTGGAGCGCGAGCTCAAGTCACGCAGCGAAACCTGAGGAGGCCCCGATGCCACAACAACGCGTGATGATCACCGCCGCAGCGGATGGAATCGGCAAGTCCCTTGCCCGCGCCTTCGCCGCAGAAGGGGCGCGGGTTCATATCTGCGACGTGAACGAATCCGCTTTGGAGCAATTCCGCCGCGAGTTTCCTGACATTGCCGCAAGCAAGGTCAACGTTCGCAGCGAGGGCGAGATCGACGCGTGGTTCGATGATGCACTCGACGATCTTGGCGGCCTCGACGTGCTGGTCAACAACGCTGGCATCAAAGGGCCCACGGCACCGATTGAGGATGTGGAGCTTGATGAGTGGCGCGAGTGCCTGGACATCTGCCTCGACTCCTATTTCCTCTGTGCCAGGCGGGCGGCACCCGTGATGAAGGCACAGAAGTCCGGCATCATCATCAACATGTCATCCAACGCCGGCCAGCACGGCTTCGGCAACCGCACGCCCTATGCGGCCGCAAAATGGGGTGTGGTCGGCCTCACCAAGTCACTCGCCATTGAACTCGGCCGCTACAATGTCCGCTGCAACGCCATTTGTCCGGGCTCCGTCAAAGGGGACCGCATCAACCGCGTGATCCAGGGCGAGGCGGATGTGCGCGGCGTTCCGTTTGACGTGGTGGCCAAGGAAATCGTCGGCAACCAGTCTCTCGAGCGCTTGACGGAGCCTGAGGAAGTGGCGGCACTCGCCGTGTTTCTCGCCTCCCCCGCCGCCTTCATGATCAACGGTCAGGACATCGCCATCGATGGCCATGTCGAGACATTCCATATCAAGTGAGCACAGCGCATGGATTTCAACCTCACTGACGAACAGCAGATGATCATCAAGACGACGCGCGATTTCGTCGTCAATGAACTCTACCCCTATGAAGCCGAGGTCGAGGAGACGGGCGTTCTCCGTCATGATCTCCGCGACCAGATCAAGGCCAAGGCCATCGAGGCGGGGCTCTATGCCGCCAACATGCCCGCCGAAGTGGGCGGCGCCGGGCTCGATACGCTCACCTGGGTGCTTTACGAAAAGGAGCTGGGCCGGGCCAATTACGCCTTGCACTGGACCTGCGTGGCAAGGCCTTCGAACATCCTGATGGCCTGTGAAGGGGCGCAGCGGGAGCAGTATCTGTTCCCCGCCGTGCGCGGTGAGAAGTCAGACTGCCTGGCGATGACAGAACCGGGTGTGGGTTCCGACCTGCGCGGCATGAAGACCTTCGCCAAGGCGGATGGTGATGACTTCATCATCAATGGCACCAAGCATTTCATCAGCCATGCCGATGAGGCGAGCTTCGTCATTCTCTTTGCCGCGACGGGTGAAGAAGAAACCTCGCGCGGCAAGAAGAAGCTGATCACGGCATTCCTGATCGACATGGGAACACCTGGCTTCACGGTCAGGCCCGGCTACAAGAACGTCTCACACCGGGGTTACAACAACTGCATCCTCGAATTCACCGATTGCCGCGTGCACAAGTCGCAAATTCTGGGCGAAGTGCACAAGGGCTTCGAAGTGGCCAATGACTGGCTGGGTGCCACCCGCCTGCAAGTTGCCGCCACCTGCATTGGCCGGGCCGAACGCGCGCTGGAGCACGCCAAGCAATATGCGGTGGACCGCCAGCAATTCGGGCAGCAGATCGGCAAGTTCCAGGGTGTTTCCTTCAAACTTGCAGATATGGCCATGGAGCTGAAGGCCGCCGAACTCCTCACGCTGGAGGCCGCGTGGAAGTTCGACAACAAGACGGTCACCGACATGGACATGGCCATGGCCAAGCTCAAGGCCACCGAGATGCTGGCTTTCGTTGCGGATGAGGCCATTCAGATTCACGGCGGCATGGGGCTGATGTCAGACCTGCCGCTGGAGCGCATCTGGCGCGATGCCCGGGTGGAGCGCATCTGGGAGGGGACGAGCGAGATCCAGCGGCACATCATCTCGCGCGCGCTGCTGCGGCCGCTGGGTGGTTAAAATTGAAATGCCGTCACCCCAGCGAAGGCTGAGGTCCCGCTTCGGGCGCCCAAAGCGGGATTGCCAGCCTCCGCTGGCATGACGGGTGTGAATGATGGACATTGCATGAAATCCCTCACCCGCCTCCTGAACCCCAAATCCATTGCCTTCATCGGCGGCAATGAGTGCGCCATCGCCATCCGGCGCACGAAGGAACTTGGCTTCACCGGCACGATCTACGCCATTCACCCGAAGCGGGAAGAACTCTCCGGCATTGCCACTCTGCGCTCGGTCGAAGACATTCCCGGCCCGGTTGATGCCGCCTTCGTCGCGGTGAAGAACGTGCCCACTGTCGATGTCGTCCGTGTACTGAGCGAAAAGGGTTGCGGCGGGGCCGTGGTCTATGCGGCAGGCTTCGCAGAGACCGGAAACACCGATCTCCAGCGCCAGCTGCTCGAGGCGGCCAACGGCATGCCGCTGATGGGGCCCAATTGCTATGGCTTCGTCAACACCCTCTCGCGCGCCGCGCTCTGGCCGGATGAGACCGGGCTCGAACCCGTGGAGCGTGGCGTGGCGCTGATCACCCAATCAGGGAACATCGCCTGCAACTTCACCATGATGATGCGGGGGCTTCCCGTGGCCGCCGTCTTCTCCATCGGCAACCAGGTCGACGTCGGCATGCATGACATGGTGGAGACGCTCTCCGCCGATCCGCGCATCTCGGCCATCGGCCTCCACGTCGAGGGCCTGCCGGATGTTGCTGCCTTCGCCCGTGCCGCAGCGGTGGCCCGCCACCGCAAGGTTCCAATCGTGGTGCTGAAGACGGGCCGCTCCGAACAGGGTGCCAAGGTTGCGATGAGCCACACCTCATCGCTCGCCGGCGCCGATACGCTCTATGACGCGCTGTTCGAACGTTATGGCATCGCCCGCATGAAGTCCGTCTCCGCCTTCGCCGAGACGCTGAAGTTCCTGCACAATGGCGGGCCCATCGCGGGCTCGCGGCTGGTGTCCCTCTCCTGCTCCGGCGGTGAAGCTGCTTTGGTGGCGGATATGGCGCTGGAGCGCAATGTCAGCTTCCCGCCCTTCAATGACGAGACCCGCCCACGCGTGGCGGCCACGCTCAATGAATATGTGTCGATTGATAATCCGCTGGATTACCACACCTTCATCTGGGGCCAGCCGGAGAAGCTCACCGCCACCTTCACGGAGGTGCTGAAGGGCGGCTTTGACGTGGGCATGGTGATCCTCGATACACCAACCCACCCCAAGATGAAGCCGGAGGCCTGGGCCACCACGGCGCGGGCCATGGCCGCTGCGGCCAGGGCCACCGGCGCCCGCGCTGCCGTCGTCGCCTCGCTGTCCGAAGGCATGCCGCTGTCACTCGCGGCTGAGCTTTCGGAGTCAGGCGTTGCGCCCATGATGGGGCTTGACGATGCCTTGACTGCCTTTGAAGCCGCGGCATCCATAGGCCGCAACTGGGCGCGCGATGAGGAGCCGCCGGCGATGCTGGCGCCCATCGTCACTGGCACGGATGAGCGCGTGCTGAGCGAGCATGAAGCCAAGCAAATGCTGAAGGCCCATGGCCTCAGCGTGCCCGAAGGCATCGTCTGCAAGGCATCGGATTCAGTGGCCGCCGCCAACAAGCTCGGCTACCCGGTGACGCTCAAGGTCTCCTCAGCGGCAATCGCCCACAAGACGGAAGCGGGCGGCGTGGCGCTGAACCTGAAGACGGCTGCTGAGGTGCAAGAGGCTGCTGCCCGCATGGCCAAGCTCGCGCCCGATGTGCTGGTGGAGCGCATGGTAACGGGGGCCGTTGCGGAACTGATCATCGGCCTCACGTCAGACCCGCAATTCGGCACGGCACTGGTTGTCGGTGCGGGTGGCATCCTCACCGAGCTTTTGAAAGATTCCGTTACGCTGATCCTGCCCACCACCCGAACGGAGATCGAGCAGGCACTCCGTACACTGAAGGTCTGGAAGCTCGTTGAAGGGTTCCGCGGCAAATCCGGCGACGAAGCCGCTGTGACCGATGCTGTAGAGGCGGTGGCGCGGTTTGCCGGTGCCAATCGCGGCCTCATCGAGGAGCTTGACGTCAACCCCCTGCTGGTTCTGAAACACGGCGCTGTCGCCGTCGATGCGCTGATCAAGATGAGGACACCATGACCGTTCACGAAACCACAACCGGCCCGCTGCATGTGACGAAGAACGGCCGCGTTCTCGAAGTCCGCATCGAACGCGGCAAGGCCAATGCCATCGATGCCGCGACCAGCCGCATCATGGGCGATATCTTTGCAGGCTTCCGTGATGACCCTGAGCTGCGCGTTGCCATTCTCACCGGCACGGGGGAAAAATTCTTCTGCCCCGGCTGGGATTTGAAAGCGGCAGCCGAGGGCGAGGCGCCGGATTCGGACTATGGCGTGGGCGGCTTCGGCGGCTTGCAGGAATTGCCCGGCCTCAACAAGCCGGTGATCTGCGCGGTCAATGGCCTCGCTTTCGGCGGCGGCTTCGAGATCATGATCTCGTGTGACATCATCATCGCGGCAGAGCATGCCACCTTCGCACTGCCTGAGATCAATTCCGGCACGGTGGCGGATGCAGCCTCCATCAAGCTGCCGCGCCGCATCCCCTATGCGGTGGCGATGGAAATGTTGTTCACCGGCCGCCGCATCGATGCAAGCGAAGCCAAGCATTGGGGCCTTATCAATGAAGCCGTTCCGGCCGATCAGCTGATGGCGCGCGCCCGGGCTGTGGCTGAACAATTGGCCGATGGCCCGCCGCTGGTGTTCGCCGCGATCAAGGAAATCACCCGCGAAACAGCGCATCTTCCCGTGCAGCAGGCTTTTGATATGGTGACCAAGCGCAAGCTCAAGAGCGTGGATGTGCTCTATTCCAGCGAAGATCAGCTGGAAGGGGCCAAAGCCTTCGCTGAAAAGCGGAAACCCCAGTGGCAGGGCAAGTGAGCTTCGACTTCACGGGCAAACGCGTCCTGGTGACGGGCGGCACGCGCGGCATCGGGCGCGGGGCGGTGGAGGCCTTCCTCACCGCCGGGGCGCGCGTGGCGGTCAACGGCCGGACAGACCAGTCCACCAACGCGGCGCTGGCCACACTCAGCATCGAGGCGGTGGCGGCACCGGGGGATGTGGCAACCGCGGGGGGCTGCCGCGCCGTGGTTGCGGCGGCCGTTGCTGAGCTCGGTGGCCTCGATGTGCTGGTGAATTGTGCCGGCATCGCCACGGGCGGCCCGGTTGACGGTGTGAGCGAAGAGACCTGGGACGCGATTGTCGATATCAATCTCAAGGGCAGCTTCTTCTGCCTGCAGGCCGCTCTGCCGCATCTCCGCGCGTCCCTTGGCAATGTTGTGAACCTCGCCTCTGACGCAGGCCTCATCGGCGAAGTTGGTTTATCCGTCTACTGCGCATCGAAGGGCGGCGTGGTCAATATGACGCGCGCGCTCGCGCTGGAGCTTGCGCCGGATATCCGCGTCAACGCCGTGTGCCCCGGTTATGTGGATACGGATATGGTCCGCCGCGACGTGATCGACGCCGCAGCCAACCCCGCTGCCGCCGAAGCCGCACTCAAGGCCTCAGCCCCCTTGAACCGGATCGCCACGCCGGAGGAAATCGCGAGCGCGATCCTCTACCTCGCCTCCGATGCCGCGAGATTCATGACCGGTGCTGCCCTGCAAATTGATGGGGGCACCACCGCGGGCCACCCGCGGCAGGCGTAACTCCAAACAAAAAAAGGGCCCCGGCTTCTGCACCGGGGCCTTCAGGGGAGAGAGGGTTCAGCCAACCAGCCACATGCGGCTGGAGCGGCGGATGCGGGACTGCTCACCCTCGAGCTCCTCAAAGGCGGAGGCGCTGGCGGGGGTGGCGGAAAGGGATGTGAGCGTCTGGCGCAGGGCAGAGCCCAGGGTGCTCCAGAGGGGGTTCGAGAGGTGGAGGGCGGCGATCTGGCGGGTCATGTTCTTCAACGTTTGTTATGTGTTTGTGTGTGGATTGAGAGATAAACCTGTGCAGACCTATACACAAACGAAGTGTTCTAGGTTAATCTTCAAGATAAACTTGAGGATTGCCCATGTTGCGCCACATTCCCGGACTGGCCTCGCTCAAAGCCTTTGATGCCTCGGCCCGGCATTTGAACTTCACCCGCGCCGCTGCGGAGCTGAATGTTACCCCCGCGGCGGTGAGCCACCAGATCAAGGAGCTGGAAGAAGCCGTGGGCGCACCCCTGTTCCAGCGCACCAGCCGGCACATGCAGTTGACGCGCCAGGGCCAGATGCTGAAGCCCGCCATCGGCGATGCGCTGGAAGGCCTGACGCGCGCGCTGCAGCGCTTGCGGCAGCTCGAAAACCCCACCCAGGTTCGGATTACCGCGTCTCCTTCGATTGCCGCCAAATGGCTGGTGCCGCGGCTGGACCGGTTCCTCGATTCGGTGCCCGGCGCCGATGTGCGGATCGATGTGTCCTCGGAGCCCTTGGATTTCGAGCGCGAGGACATTGATGTGGCGATCCGCTTCGGCGATGGCGTTTATCCCGGCCTGCTGGTCGAGAAGCTGTTCCATGACACGCTGTTTCCGGTGTGCTCGCCCAGCCTGCTCAAGGGCGCCAAGCGGCTGAAGGAGCCCAAGGACCTGCTGCAATTCACCCTGATCCACCTGGATTGGGAGGCGCAGGGTGCCGTCTGGCCCAATTGGCGCATGTGGATGAAGGCAGCGGGCGTCAAGGATTTCAATGACAGCCGGGGCCTGCATTTCAGCCAGACGTCGCTTGCCCTCCAGGCCGCACTCGATGGCCATGGCGTGGCCCTGGGCGATTCGACGCTGGTGGGCGATGATCTGGCCTCAGGCCGGCTGGTGAAGCCCTTCGAGCTGGCGCTGCGGAGCCCGGCACAATTCGCCTATCACCTGATCACCAGGCGCGATGCCGCCGAACGGCCGATGACCAAGGCCTTCCGCAACTGGATCATCGCGGAGGCGGCGGCCAGCCAGGGCGAGCGGTAGGGATGGCGGTCTTGCAGCCCCTACCCTTCTCCCGTCGCGACGCGATGGGAAAAGGGAAAGAAATGGCATCTCCCGCTAAACCGTCGGCCAGACGCCGAAACCTTTCCACTCTCCCGGCGGATGGTCTTGCGTTTTCACGGCCTTCACCAGCGCCATGCGGGGGCCCCGGTGACAGGCGACGATCATGCTTTGGATGTCTTCCTCTTCACCCTGGAAGACCGCCTCAACCGAACCGTCACTGCGGTTGCGCACATAGCCGCGAAGGGCACGCTGTTTCGCCTCGCCCTCCACATAGGCGCGGAAGCCCACGCCATGCACCCGGCCCTCCACGATCACATGAAGGGCCTTCACGCTCATGCGAATTCCATGATGACGGCATCGACCTGCAGGCTGTCACCCTGCTTGGCATTGATGGATTTGATGGTCACGTCACGTTCCGCGCGGAGGATGTTTTCCATCTTCATGGCCTCTACAATGGCCAGGGGCTCACCCGCCTTCATCTCCTGGCCCACCGTGGCGGGGATCGCGATGACGAGGCCGGGCATCGGGCAGAGGAGCTTTTTCGAGGTGTCGGCCGCGACCTTCTCCGGCATGAGCTTCGCAAGCTCCGCCTCGCGCGCGGTATAGACATGGGCGTCCAGTACCACGCCGCGATAGGACAGCCTGTAGCCATTCAGAATGCGCTTCACCTGAACGGTGACGTGGCCCTGCCCCAGATCGGCAGAAAAGACAGGCTGGCCCGGCACCCAGCCACAAGCATCGGCCACCGCATCCGTATCCCTGGAGATGGTGACGGGTATCCAGTCACCCCCCAACTTCACAATGCGGCTGGTGGCGAAGGTGACGCCATTGCCGGTCATCTGCCCGTTGATGAGGCGCTTCCGGCGGTTTTCCACATGATCGAGGATGGTGGCGGCCCTCGCCAGCGTCTCCTTGATCTCCGGCGTGATTTCATGGCCCGTGAAGCCCCCCGGAAACTCCTCCGCGATGAAGCCGGTCGAAAGCGCGCCGGACTGCCAGCGCGGGTTCTCCATGATGGCCGAGAGGAAGGGAATATTATGCTGGATGCCGTCGATGTGGAAGGAATCGAGCGCCACGGCCATTGCGGCAATGGCTTGCGCACGGGTGGGCGCATGGGTGCAGAGCTTGGCGATCATGGGATCGTAGTAGATCGAGATTTCGCCGCCCTCATAGACGCCCGTATCGTTCCGGACGGTGACGCCCTCTGCCAGATGTTCCGCAGGCGGACGGTATTTGACGAGGCGGCCGGTGGAGGGGAGGAAGTTCCGGTACGGGTCTTCCGCATAGATGCGGCTTTCGACGGCCCAGCCCTTCAACGTCACATCCGACTGGCGGATGGCCAGCTCTTCGCCGGCCGCCACGCGGATCATCTGCTCGACGAGGTCGATCCCCGTGACGAGCTCCGTCACCGGGTGTTCCACCTGCAGCCTTGTGTTCATCTCAAGGAAGAAGAAGGAGCGGTCCTGGCCTGCAACGAATTCGACGGTTCCGGCCGAATCGTAGTTCACGGCCTTGGCCAGCGCCACCGCCTGCTCGCCCATGGCGCGGCGCGTCTTCTCGTCGAGCAGGGGTGATGGCGCCTCCTCGATCACCTTCTGGTTCCGGCGCTGGATCGAGCATTCGCGTTCGCCCAGATAGATGACGTTGCCGTGCTTGTCGCCCAGCACCTGGATCTCGATGTGGCGCGGGTTCACGATGAATTTCTCGATGAACACCCGGTCATCGCCGAAGGAGGATTTGGCCTCTGACTTGGCGCGGGTGAAGCCCTCCTTCACCTCGGCCTCGGCATAGGCAATGCGCATGCCCTTGCCGCCGCCGCCGGCGGACGCCTTGATCATGACGGGGTAGCCGATCTCGCCCGCGATCTTCACCGCTTCATCGGCATCTTCGATGATACCCATATATCCCGGAACGGTGGAGACCCGCGCGGCCGCGGCGGCCTTCTTCGATTCGATCTTGTCGCCCATCGCATCGATTGCCGCCGGGTTGGGGCCGATGAAGGTGATGCCGGCAGCAGCCAGCGCCTTGGGGAAGGCGGAGCGTTCGGAGAGGAAGCCATAACCGGGGTGTACGGCCTCGGCCCCGGTTTTGAGGCAGGCCTCGACGATCTTGTCGATCACCAGATAGGACTGGGCGGCGGCAGGCGGACCGATGTGCACCTTCTCATCCGCCATCTCCACATGGAGCGCGCGGGCATCGGCATCGGAATAGACGGCGACCGTCTTGATGCCCATCAGGCGGGCTGTCTTGATGACACGGCAGGCGATTTCGCCCCGGTTGGCGATCAGTATTTTCTTGAACATGGAACCCCAATGCCTTTTCGGGCCGGGGTTTTAGACTGATCGGGGGCCCCCGGCAATCACACCAAAGGCGAGACTCCTCCAGCGGCCTGCGCTATAGGCCCAAGGCCATGAGCGAGCCCAATGACATCATCTATGGCGTCCACCCCGTGGCCGAGGCGCTGAAGAACCCCAAGCGCAAGATCTATTCCCTCAAGGCGTCGAAGAACGCCGCCGACCGGCTGGCGGCCGAAATCGAAGCCTCAGGCATTGCAGCCGAAATCGTGCACCCGAAGGAGCTGGACAAGCGCCTGGGCGATGAGGCGGTGCACCAGGGCCTTCTGATGGAGGCTAAGCCCCTCAACCAGCCCCGCCTCGACCAGATCGAGAAATCCGGCATTGTGGTGCTGCTGGACCAGGTGACGGACCCCCACAATGTGGGCGCGATCCTGCGCACCTGTGCCGCCTTCAACGTGACGGCACTCGTGGCCACCGCCCGCCACAGCCCGGATGCCTCCGCCGTCCTGTTCAAGAGCGCGTCCGGCGCCTATGAACATGTGCCCTTCGTCAAGGTGACGAACCTCTCCCGCGCCATGGCGGAGCTGAAGGATTACGGCTTCCGCATCCTGGGGCTCGACAGCGATGCGCCGGAGGATATCTCCGCCGTGGACCGCGCACCCCCCGTGGCCATCGTGATGGGGGCGGAAGGCAAAGGCCTGCGCGAACTCACCCGCAAGAGCTGCGATCACCTGGTGCGGCTGGACATGAACGGCCCCATCCGCAGCCTCAACGTCTCCAACGCCTGTGCCGTAGCACTTTACGCCATGACACGCTGACCCGCTTGCGGTTCGCCTTTCCGCCTATTATGGAAGGCTCCGGCGCCGGATTAGCTCAGCGGTAGAGCAGCGGTTTTGTAAACCGAAGGTCGGGGGTTCAATCCCCTCATCCGGCACCATTTCCTCAGAAACCGCCTTTAGCTGATCCCACCGCGAATCCCATTGTGGATGCGCTGAGATGGGTGATCCCCTGGCCGTCCGGCAGGCCTGGGGGTGGAGTGGTTTTTTGTTCGGCGAAGTGTTCGGGGGTGAGTGTGGTGATTTCCATCCACTGGCAACTCTCAGTGGTTTCCGTAAGCATGAGCCGCAAGAGGCGGCCTGTGGGGTCTGGGCCCAGGACGCCCGCACAGAGGCCGGTTCCCGCCGGGGCGTGGCCATAGAGGTGCTGGCTGTTGATGGGATGGGACGTGAACGGGGCTGACGCGACGTCCGGCGACATGTGGATTTCGAGACGACGGTTGGCGTCAGGCCCTGCCACCGAGGTGAACAGATAGTCCATGCCCTCATGGTGCAGAAGCATGCTGTTTCTTGCATCAATTCCGGACAGGAGGCGTTTGGCAGGACGCCAGCGGTGGGGGAATTCAAGACAGGCATAAAGATCCACCGTGCGGCGTGCCGCAGTTTCGGGGATCATGTAAAGGGCGCTCCCCCGCGCGAAGAGATGGGGGAAGGACACATGCGTGGTGAAGGCACCGAAGACGCCCTCGCCATCCACCTCCACAGGGTGTTGCTGGTTGCCGCCCAGCGCCATCGCGACCAGGCGCCCGCGGTTTTCGGCATAGGCGAAGCGCGTGGCAAAGAGCCATTGCGCGCCGTCCCTTTCAATGAGGAAGGGATGCGCAAGGCTTGTGTAGGGTTGGGTTTCGATCCCGCGCGGGGTGCCGCCACCGGGCGCCACGGCAACGCGATTTCGCTCGCGCCACCAGCGCAGAAAACCTCGCATGCGCCGCTTGTGGAAGTCCTCAAGCCTGAGCCCCACGCGATCAAGCGCCTTCCACAGGCGGCGCCAGGCGCGGGCGGGGAGATCGAGCCATGTGGGAAGGCTGGGCCAGAGCTTGTTGCGCGTGGTGAGATAGGAGATGGGCCGCATCGAGGAGATATCGACCTCCTCGGTTCCGAGCACGATCTCGCCCCGCCATTGCGCGGCCAACAGAAGAGCGGAGAACAGCGTCTGGTCGAAGCGGTGGCTGGGGTCTGGGTCCGCAGGCGTGATCAGCTCCGCCTGCTGGGCGAGGCTGGCCCAGCGCTTGATGAATGCCCCTGGCACCGGCTGGCGCGTGTCGAAGCCACAGGCACCGGCCACGCGTTCCGGCAGATGAAGAATTTCAGGTGGCAGGTTGAGGCGCGCGAGAACACGCGGGTCGGCCCGGCCCATCAGCGGCGTCTGGCCCTGAAGCGTCCAGAAGCCGGTTTCGGCAATCGAGCGGAGTGGACGATCGATCGCCGTGCGGAACAGGGTGGCGGCATCGAACCAGAACATTGGCCCCTGCCATGTGTCCGCCGCTTCGGCGATGATCATCGGCTTCCATGCGAAGCCCGAGAGCTTGGCGGCATGGCCCGGTGCCGCGGCGAAATTGAAGCTCATGAAGGTGGCTTGGGGGAAGCGGCGCACGAGCCTTTCCCGCGTGGCGGGCTTCATGCCTAAGTCGAAAACGCGGAATTCATGCTGCAGCATCAGCCCCGCCCGCTCGGCGGAAGCCAGCATCTGCCAGAGGCAGCGGGCATAGGCTTCGTTGCAGCCGGTGAGGATCAGCGCCCGCTCACCCATTGGCCGGGCGCCTGCCATAGAAGCGGGCTTCCACACCGCAGGCACCCAGAACAATTCCGGCGATGAAGCAGAGATCGGCCATGGCGGCGTTGAGGCGCCAGGGCTCGAAGGGCGACCAGACCAGATGGTTCAGCGCATAGCCGAGTTTCCGCAGGCATTTGCCAATCAGCGCCCCGGTACGCTTCACCAATGAATGATGCCGGAGCAGCACGATACGTGCCTCAGACATGCCGTCCCGCAGGCCGCGGCGCCAGACATAGCGGCGCTTCAGCCGCGCCTCAGAAATATATTCATGAACCGCGGCGTCCTGGGCGATGACATGCGCGGCGCCAGCTTCCACGAGGCGGCTCAGCAATTCATTGTCTTCGCCGCCAATGAAATTCAGATCGGCGTGGAACCAGTCTTTCTCATCCACCGGCAGGATCGATGCCCGGACGATCAGGTTCGAAGTGCAGAAGGAATTGCCCGTGTTGTGAAAGAACGCCCCCTTCGTGGCCCAGGCGGGAGGCCTGTGGGCGAAGTCCGGAATGACCGGCCCCGTGGCGAAACCCCCACCCGTCTCCTCCATCACGCGCACAAGGCCCGAGAGCCAGCCAGGTGCGGGATATTCATCGTCATCGATGAAGGCGATGAACGCCGGTGACTGTTCCAGCGCCAGGCGGAGTCCGGCATTGCGCGCGGCGGCGAGGCCGGGGGCGGCCACACGACGGTATTGAATGGCGAGCTGCGGCCGGAAGGAGGTGGCGATCACCTCGGAGGACTGAGCGCCATTGTCGACGATGCAGATGGGCACCTCTGCCTCGCCAGGGCGGGACAGGGATTCGAGGAGAATTTTCAGGAGATCTGGTCTGTCGCAGGTACAAATCAGTATCGCAGCTTTTACCATCACGAGACCGGAAAGAGGGATTGCAGGAGCGGTTTTGGCGCCCCTTGCGCGTGCAGGGTGCTATATTGCATCACTGCCGCGAACGCCAGCCCCCGGGGGAGCCCTCACCCCCGCTGCGCAATGTGGCCTGCGAGATAATCCGCGTCATGCCACACGCCCCAGATGAAGGGCGAAGCGCGGCGTGACAGCCAGGGGAGGCCGAGGAAATAAAGCCCCGGCACTTTCGAGACGCCGCGCTCATGTTCGGGCCTGCCCTTCTCGTCGAAGGCGTCGAATTTGATCCAGCCGAAATCGAGGGCATAGCCCGTGGCCCATATGATCGAGGTGATTCCCGCCTGCTTGAGGTCAAGCGAGCGGATCGGGTGGGTGACGCTCTCGGGGTCCTGTTCCGTGCGGCGGGCGTCGGGCTCCTCTGGGAAATCGAGGCCGTTTTTCGCGATATAGGCGTCAGCCTCATCGAGAACGGAGAGGTAATTCCGTGTGCCGGTTTCGACGTTGCGGGCCAGATCATCAGCGAAATGCTGTTTGCCATCGGCGTAGGTTTCGGTGCGGCCCACGAGGGTGATGCCGCGCTGGCCCAGGCGGCGGAAATCCACCGTGTGGCCACCATAGGCACCGCTGACGGCGATGGTGACGTGCTCCGTGCCCGGCGTCACGGTCTTTGCGTCCCACTTGCCGAGGGCGCCCAGCCACCACACGAAATCCTTGCCGCGATAGGCGCGCGGCGGCCGGTCATGTGGGCCGACCGAGAGATAGACGCGGCGGCCCGCACGGTGCAGTTCATCCGCGATCTGCGCGCCTGACGATCCTGCGCCGATCACCAGCACAGCACCATCGGGCAGCTGCGCGGGATTGCGGTAATTGGCGGAGTGGATCTGCATGATGCCGGCAGACTCCGGCACCAGCGCCGGAAGAAGGGGCTTCTGGAATGGGCCGGTTGCGGCCACCACATTCCGGGCCTCGATCACACCATCCGAGGTTTCGGCGCGGAAGCCCGAACCGTCATCCTTGCGGGTCAGCGCCGTGACCTCCACTCCACAGCGGATGGGGCTCGCGTTCTGCTTGGCGAAATCTTCCATGTAGCGCACGATGTCGTCACGCGTGGCGAAGGCGTCGGGGTCACAGTCGAACTGGCGGGTGGGGAAACGGTCATGCCAGGCCGGGCCATTGGCGACGAGAGAGTCCCAGCGTTCGGACCGCCAGCGCTCCGCAATGCGGCGGCGCTCCACAACGAGATGCGGAAGGCCGCGCTGCCCCAGATGCTCGCTCACGGCAAGGCCCGCCTGACCGGCGCCGATCACCAGTGTTTCGACCTTCTCAACCGACATGCCGCCGCCCCCTGCCCCTTGAACACGCTGCCGGTGTTCTAGCGGAGATGCGGCTGCGGCGAAAACCACATTTCGCCGCAGCATCTGGCTTCAGGCGGAGGCCTCCCAGTAGAAGGGACCGGCGGTGAGTTCCGTCACCTCGCGGCGGAAACTCTGGGGGATGGGCCCCTGCTCTTCATCGAACTCCTCGGCGTAGCGCCTGCCGGACCAGACGGCCGCAGCGATGGTGCCGGGCGCCAGCGCATCGCCGATGACGGAGACGGAGCGGAGCCCGGCCGCTGCCCAGTCTTCGCGCCGGGCTTCCACCTCACGCGCCAGCACATTGTGGGGAAGCCGCGCGGTGACCATGATGGCGGAACAATCCTCCACCACCGTCTCCTTGCCGGTGAAGATGCAGGAGAGCGTGACACTGGACCCTTCCGCCCGGATGAGGCCGTGGTGGGAGACGATCTTCACCCCCAAATTCACCAGCCGGTGCTGCACGAAGAGCTGTTCCATGGTCATGCGCATCCAGGTCGAAACCTCGGAGGCCGTCGTCACCACGGAGACGGTGTGGCCCTCCTTCACCAGGAGCTCCGCCAGCACGCCGCCCATGTAATAATGGTCGTCATCATAGATCACGACATTGGGGTGTTTGGGCCTGGCACCCGACATCAGCTCTTCGGGGGTGAGCACATCGGCGCCTGCAAGGGGTGCCGCGCGCAGCAGCCTGCGGCCCACGCCATCACTGCGCCAGGCGGAGCCCGTCGCAATCGCCACATGGGCGAAGCCGAAGCCCAGAATGTCGTCCGCCGTCAATGCGGAGTCGCGGTAGAGCGTGACGCTGGTGGATTGCTGGATCTGGCCCAGCCGGTAATCCGCCACGCGCCGCCAGGCCGAGAGGCCGGGAAGCCTGCTTTCGCGCATCACGCGGCCGCCGGGCTCGCCCTTCTCGGCCAAGGCCACCTCAACCCCGCGCCGGCCAAGCATCATTGCCGCTTCGAGGCCGGCGGGACCAGCGCCGACGACGAGCACGCGGGAATTGGGCTTCGCCGCCCGGATCTTCTCCGGGTGCCAGCCGCGCCGCCATTCATCGCCGAAGGATGGGTTCTGTGTGCAGCGCGCGGGCGTCATGGTGAAATCGCCTGCGACGCACATGTTGCAGCCGATGCATTCGCGGATATCTTCGATACGCCCTTCCTCGATCTTTTTCGGCAGGTAGGGATCTGCAATCGAGGGCCGGGCCGCGCCGATCAGATCGATCACGCCGTCGCGCACCAGCTTCACCATCAGGTCCGGCGAGGTATAGCGCCCGACGCTCACGATGGGCTTGGTGGTGAGCGGCTTGATGCCCTTGATGAAGGGAAGCTGGTAGCCCTCCTCCGCGAAACGCGAGGTCTGGCTGTCATTTTCCCAGCCTGAGAGGGTCAGGTCCCACAGATCGGGCAGTTCGGCAAGATGGCCGATAATGTCCTGCGCTTCCGCCGCGTGGATGCCTTCTTCGCCCACCATTTCGTCAACCGAGATGCGGCAGGGCACAGCACATGTGTCCCCCACGGCGTCCTTCGTGTCTTCGATCAGTTCCTTGAGGAAGCGTGCGCGGTTCTCGAGGCTGCCGCCATATTCGTCCGTTCGCGCATTGAAGCGGCGCGAGAGGAAGTACATCGGCAGGCCGAAGAGCTTTCCGGCATAGACATAGATCAGGTTGAAACCGGCGCGTTTGGCCCTGAGGGCTGCATCCCGGTGCCATTTGCGGAAGTCCCTTATGTCCTGCTTGTCCATGGCGCGAACCTGAACAGGGTCGCTGAAATAGCTGTAGACGGGAAGGTCCATCGGCCCCAGCGGGATCTCGCGTGAGTAGAGGTTGGGCGCGTTCATGCTGTTGTGCGCGAGCTGCAACCCGGCAAGTGCGCCCTTCGATTTCACCGCATCCGCGATGCGGGCCAGCATGGGAATGTCCTTATCGTCCCAGATGCGCAGCTCGATGAAGGGGGCGATGTCACCCGTCGGGTGGATTTCCACCTGCTCGGTGCAGACGACACCCCAGCCGCCTTCCGCCTTGATCGCCCGCATGGTGGCGAGCGCGGTCGCATCACGGTAGCCCATGCCATTGCAATGAGGCACCTGGAAGAAGCGGTTCTTGGTGGTGACGGGACCGATCTTCACGGGCTCGAACAGAATATCGTAGCGCGGGTCACGGCTCATGTGTCAGGTCCTCCCGGTGAGTGGCCTCCGAGACTAGCCTTGCAAACGAGCCTGCTGCAATGACGCAAGGTGGTGTTCGCTCATGCAAAAAAACACTTTTCCCTGTGGCCGCCACATGCTCCAATAGCGGGAGATTGGCAGGGCTGCGCGACAGAATGGCCCGCTACCCCATGGGACGTGAAACCAGAGGAACGAGACAGATGACGATCAAGAAGCTTTTGACATTCGCCACGGGTGCCGCAGCCGCCGTGGTGATGGCCGTTTCGGCCATTCCGGCTGATGCGGGCACTCTGCGGCTGGGCATGACCACCTGGGTGGGCTACGGCCCCATGTTCCTGGCGCGCGACAAGGGCTTCTTCAAGGAGAACGGCCTGGACGTCGACCTGCGCATCATCGAGGACGCCTCGATCTACATGGCGGCCGTGGCCGCAGGCGAACTCGATGGCAATGCCTCGACGCTTGACGAGATCATGAAATACCGCTCGCCCGATTTCTGCTTCAAGGCGGTGGTGGCGCTTGACGACAGCCATGGCGGAGACGGCGTTCTGGTGCGCGACGGCGTCAATTCCCTGAAGGACCTGAAGGGCCAGCAGATCGGCATGAATGAGGGCTCAGTCTCGCAATTCTGGTTCAACATTCTCTTGACCCGCGAGGGGATGACGGAGAAGGACCTCGAGATCACCAACATGACGGCGGATGACGCCGCAGCCGCCTTCATCGCAGGCCAGATACCGGCCGCCGTCACCTGGGAGCCGCATCTCTCACTGGTGCGCGAGAAGAAGCAGGGCAAGGTGCTGATCGATTCTTCCGAGACACCGGGCCTCATCGTCGATGTGGTGGATCTCACCTGCGACTACATCAAGAACAATCCGAAGGACGTCGAGGCTTTCGTCAAGGGCCTCTACAAGGCCGTCGACTTCATCAAGACCAATCCGGATGAAGCCTATGCCATCATGGCCAAGGGCGTTGGCGGCTATCTCGAGAAGCCCGAGGATTTTGCGGAAGCCGCCAAGGGCGTGCGCTTCTATGATCAGGCCCGCAATGTGGAGTTCTTCGGCACGCCGGACAAGGGCGAGGCGAAGGATCTGATGGCGATGGGCAACAAGATCTGGGGCGGTTTCCAGAAGATGAAGATGGACATCGGCTACAACGATCTGATCGATCTCACCTTCGTCAATCCGAAGTGACGATTTCGCAAGCGCTGTGATGCAGGGCGGGCTATCAGGCCCGCCTTGTTCCCATTCCGGATAACGCCCCTCAATGCCCCCCAGACGTTCGCTGCTCCAGAGCTTTGCGCGGCCCTTCGGCGAGATTCCCGCGGCCGCGGCCCTTGTTGCTGCGTGTATGGTGTGGGCGGCCGTGCTGGGCACCTGGGCATTCGCCACCTACGGCGGCTTTGTGGCCGACATGTTCCTGCCGGTGCCGGATGCGGTGATCCGCCGGGGCATTACGCTCGCCTCGGACGGCACGCTGTTCTTCCACATCTGGTCCAGCGTAAAGGTGGTGATCCTCGGCTTCCTGCTCTCAGCCGTGATTGCCGTTCCGCTGGGCCTTTACATGGGCACCTACAAGATCGTGCAGGCAGCGCTGGAGCCCCTCGTCAACTTCATCCGCTATCTGCCCGTCACATCGCTGGTGCCGCTGTTCATCCTGTGGATCGGCATCGGCATCGGCCAGCGCATCACGGTGATCTTCTTCGGCGTGTTCTTCTCCCAGCTGATCATGATCGCGGACGAGGCCCATGCTGTTTCGCGCGATCTGGTGAACGCCAGCTACACGCTGGGCACCAAGCGCAAAGAGGCCATCTGGCATGTGATCTTCCCCGCCGCCCTTCCCAACATCATCAACACGCTGCGCGTGACCATGGGCTGGGCCTGGACTTACCTGGTGGTGGCGGAGCTGGTGGCGGCGAATTCCGGGCTGGGGTTCATTTCGCTCAAAGCCATGCGCGGCTTTCAGGTGGATACGATCTTCCTTGCCATCATGCTCATCGGCCTTCTGGGCCTCATCTCCGACATGGCCTTCCGCCTGCTCAGGCGCTGGCTTTGCCCGTGGGCTGCCTGATCATGGATGATGTGAAGGGCAGCCTCTCCATCCAGAACGTGACCCTCATCTATGGCAAGGGCGAGAAGCAGGTTCTGGCGCTGGACGGCATCTCATTCGACGTGCGCTCCAACGAGTTCACCGTCATCGTGGGCCCTTCGGGCTGCGGCAAATCCAGCCTGCTTTACATTGCGGCGGGACTGACGGATGCGAGCTCAGGGAGCATCCTCGCATCGGGGAGGCCGGTGGATGAGCCCGGTGCCGACCGTGGCATGGTGTTCCAATCCTACACCTTGTTTCCCTGGCTCACGGTGCGGAAGAATGTGGAATATGGCCTGCGCCGCAAGACCATGCCGCAGGCGGAGCGCGAGAAGATCGTCGACTATTATCTGACCGAGATCGGCCTCAGTGGCTTTGCCGATCATTACCCCAAGCAGCTTTCGGGCGGCATGATGCAGCGTGTGGCGATTGCGCGGGCGCTGGCAAATGATCCGGACATCCTGCTGATGGATGAGCCCTTTGGCGCGCTCGACAGCCAGACGCGGCATTCCATGCAGAAGCTTCTGCTGCGCGTATGGGAGCATTCGCACAAGACGGTCGCCTTCGTGACGCATGACATCGACGAGGCGATCCTGCTGGGGGACCGCGTCATTGTGATGACGGCCAGGCCCGGCAAGGTGAAGGCAGATATCCGGATCGACATTCCGCGGCCGCGCACGCCGGACGTGGAACTTGAATCTGAATTTATCGCGCTGAAGCGCCGCATTCTTAACGAGCTCCGCGACGAGATCGATGAGGACCATTGAGATGGCGGATCTCTCGCTCTTCGATCTCACGGGGCAGACGGCACTGGTGACAGGGGCCAGCCGTGGCATCGGGCAGGAGATCGCTGTGGCGCTTGCCCGCGCCGGGGCGGATGTGGCCATCACCGCGCGCGATGCCGCAAGCCTTGCGGCCTGCGCGGAGCTCATTACCTCGCTCGGAGGCACGGCCTATCCGCTGGCGCTCGATGTTCGGGATGTGAGCCAGATCAGCGGCGCCGTTACCGCCGCCGCGGACCGCCTGGGCGGCCTTTCCATTCTGGTCAACAATGCGGGTGTGGAACAGGTCACGCCCTCGCTCGAGGTGACGGAAGCCATCTGGGACAATATCCTCGATACCAATCTGAAAGGCGCCTTCTTCTGCGCGCAGGCTGCCGCGAAGGCGATGACGGCGGGCGGCGCGATCATCAACCTGTGTTCGCTCACCACGGAGGTCGGCATTCCCACCGCCGTGCCTTATGGGTCGTCCAAGACCGGCCTTCTGGGCATGACGCGGGCGCTCGCCGCCGAATGGGCGCCACTGGGCATCAGGGTCAATGCCATTGCACCGGGCTATTTCCGCACCGCCATGACGGAGGAGTTCTACCAGAACGAGGCGTGGCAGATGGCGATGCAGGCCAAGATCCCAATGGGCCGCTTTGGCGCGCTTGCCGATCTGGACGGGATTGCCGTGTTCCTCGCTTCGCGGGCTTCAGCCTATATCACTGGGCAATGTTTTCCCGTGGATGGCGGCTTCCTCGCCTCGATCTGACAATAGCGGAGTGCCACATGAAAGCCGTCAGGCTCCATGCCCAGAATGACCTTCGGGTGGAAACCGTGCCGGCACCTCAAGCGCCCGCGGCAGGATGGGTGGCGCTCGATATCATCGCTGCCGGGATCTGCGGCTCGGACCTTCATAACTTCCGCACGGGACAATGGATCACGCGGAGCCCGTCCATTCCGGGCCATGAGCTGATCGGCCGGGTGAGCGCCCTGGGCGAGGGCGTCACCGGCCTTTCAATCGGCGACCGTGTCGTGGCGGACTCGCGTTTCTGGTGCGGAGACTGCGCGGCGTGCGAGGCCGGCGACCATCACCTCTGCGAGCGGCTGGGTTTCATAGGGGAAATCTGCGACGGCGGCTTTGCGGAGATGACCGTCCTGCCGCGCCGCCTGCTCCATCGCCTGCCAGAGGACCTTGCCGATGATGCGGCCGTCATGGCGGAGCCCGTTGCGGTGGCGCTTCACGCCGTGCGGCGCCTTCGCCTGGAGCAAGATGCGCCCGTGCTGATCGCCGGATGCGGGCCGATCGGGGGGCTGGCCGCATTGATCCTCTCCGACCTCGGCCACCGGGACATTCGGGTGGCAGACCGGAATGGGGCCCGGGCTGGCCTCGTGGCGGAGGTGACGGGTGCGCGGGTTGTGTCGCTCGATTCGAACACGGACTCGCGTGTGCGTTACGGGATCGAAGCGACGGGCAGCACGGCCGCGCTCCGGGCGCTGCTAAGCTGCATCGGTAACGGCGGGGCGATCGCGCTCGTCGGCATCATGCATGGAACGCTCGAGCTTGATCCCAATCTGCTGGTGGAGCGGGAGGTGAGCCTCATCGGCTGCCATGCGTTCAAGGACGAGATGCCGGAGGCAATTTCCCTCCTCGCCCGCTGTGCCGATCGCGCGCGGGCGCTGGTTGAATCCGAGATCGGTCTGGACGATGTGCCCGAGGCCTATCGCCGTCTCATTGCGGGCGAGACCGTGGGCCTCAAGACGATCATCCGGCCCTGAGGATCAGATCGCCTCGCCGCCTGCCGCATGGGGTCAGCATGGGCCTCCAAGAACTGCTTGCCGGCATGACGGCTCTCTCGACGGCAGGAAAAAAGCCAGAGTCAGCGAACCAATTGCAAGCGACGGGCCGTGAGTCTCAGATCCTCTCGCCGCCCGCCGCATCGAACAGGTAGCAGCGGCTGATGTCGAAGCTGAGGCCGATGGGGGTTCCCAGTTCCTGGCGGAAGCTGCGGTGTGCCTTGGCGACCACCATCTGCTCGCCGGCGAGGGCGGAGACGAGCGTCTGGTCGCCCGTGGGTTCGAGCGAATAGAGGTTGGAGCGGAGATGGCCTTCGCCCGGTGCCGCGATGGTGATGTCCTCCGGCCGCACGCCCAAAATCACGCTCTTGCGGTTGCCCTGCCCCACGCCTTCCACCCGCGTCGAGGCGCCGATGAAGCCGCCGTTCTCGATATCGCCCTTGATGAGGTTCATGGGTGGCGCGCCGATGAAGCCGGCGACGAAGACGTTGGCGGGGTTGTTGTAAACCTCATCGGGCGTGCCGAGCTGCTGGATCTTGCCCTTGTTCATGATGGCGATGCGGTCTGCCAGCGTCATCGCCTCGATCTGGTCATGCGTCACATAGACGGTCGTTGTCTCCAGCCGGCGCTGAATGTGCTTCAACTGCGCGCGCATGGTGAGGCGGAGCTTGGCATCAAGGTTGGAGAGCGGCTCGTCCATGAGGAACACCCGCGGGTGCCGCACCACGGCGCGGGCGAGTGCCGCGCGCTGGCGCTGGCCTCCAGACAGGGCGCGGGGCTTCCGGTCCAGAAGGTCGCCCAGTTCCACAATCGCTGCGGCCTCGCGCACCATCGGATCCTGGCGTTCCTTCGGCACGCCGCGCATGCGCAAGGGGAAGCGGATGTTCTCGTAAATCGACATGTTGGGGTAGAGCGCATAGGACTGGAACACCATGGCCACGTCCCGGTCGCGCGCGTCCACGTCATTGACGTTTTCGCCGTCGATCACGATCTCGCCGCCCGTGGGGTCCTCGAGGCCTGCGATCATGCGCATGGTGGTGGTCTTGCCGCAGCCCGAGGGGCCGAGGAACACCATGAACTCCTTGTCGCGCACTTCCAGGTCGATCGCATCCACGCCGACCACCGGCCCCCAGGCCTTGCTGATTTTCCTGAGACTGATCGATGCCATGGCTCACTGCACTCCCTTGCCACCACAAAGTTTCACACATTTGACACCAAATGCAAGATGGGAATGCAATTGTGTCGTATTCCAACTGGCGCTAAACCCCTTTCTGAGATGTTTGAGATGAAGAAGGCCGGAGCGTTTGCACTGCAAAAGGCGCTTCGCACTTGCGAAATGGGATGGCATGCCGCAAACAATACTTATTGACACTACACTACACAAAAGTATCCTATTCTCAAATCCAGCAGTGAGGAGGCCGTTATGACGGCACATGATCTTTCGCGCGGGCGCCGCGCCATTGGCCCGGCAACGGGGCTGGCTGCCGATCTCGCCCGGCGGCTGGAAGAAACCGGCCGGCCCATTCGCGTGGGCCTCATCGGCTCGGGCGAGATGGGAACCGACATCGTTACGCAGTGCCAGCAGATGACGGGAATCACCGTGGCTGCCATTGCCGAAATCAATCTGGCTTCCGCAAAGAAGGCGCTCTCGATCGCGGGCCGCGCCGAAGACAGCCATGCGGTGGCCGAGAGCGCGGCAGGCTTTGCCGCGGTGATCGAATCCGGCAAGGCGGCCCTCACCCAGGATGCGCAGCTGGTCTGCACCTCGCCCCATATCGATGTGGTGATCGATGCCACGGGAAAGCCCGCGGTGGGCGCCGAGATTGGCCTCACCGCCATGGAGCATGGCAAGCATCTGGTGATGATGAATGTCGAGGCTGACGTCACCATCGGCGCCTATCTGGCGCGCGAGGCGAAGCGGCTGGGCGTCGTTTACACGCTGGGTGCGGGCGATGAGCCCTCTTCCGCCATGGAGCTCATCAATTTCGTGACCGGCCTTGGCTACCCCATCGTGGCGGCCGGCAAGGGCAAGAACAACCCGCTCAACATCGATGCGACGCCTGACCTCTATATGGAGGAGGCCAAGCGCCGGAACATGAACCCGCGCATGCTGGTGGAATTCGTCGATGGCTCCAAGACCATGGTGGAGATGGCGGCGATTGCAAATGCCACCGGCCTGGTGCCGGACAAGCCCGGCATGCATGGGCCTGCCGCCACGCTCGACCAGCTCGAGAAGGTGCTGTGCCCGACGGCCGATGGCGGCGTTCTCTCCCGCAAGGGCGTGGTTGATTATTCGATTGGCAAGGGCGTTGCCCCCGGCGTGTTCGTGATCGCCGAAATGTCCCACCCCCGCGTGCGCGAGCGCATGCACGATCTGAAGCTGGGGCCCGGCCCCTATTACACTTTCTACCGGCCCTATCATCTGACGAGCCTGGAGGTGCCGCTCTCCTGTGCGCGCGCCGTGCTCTACCACACAGCAGATATGCAGCCGCTGGACGTGCCTTCGGCCGAGGTCTGTGCCGTGGCCAAGAAGGATCTGAAGCCAGGGGACGCGCTCGACGCCATTGGCGAATATGCCTATCGCGCCTGGATCATGACGGTGGCAGACGCGTTGAATGACAAGGCTGTGCCTTGCGGCCTGCTCGAAGGCGGCAAGGTGACGAAGCCCATCCGCAAGGGCGAGCTTCTCACCTATCACAACTGCGCGGTGGATCCATCTGCCCGCATCGTGAGTTTGCGCAAGCGGCAGGATGACATGCTGAAAGGACTGCTCTGATGAATGCCGCAGGCGACATCAAGCCCAATGCCCGGCCCTTCTACCAGCGCTACAATGCGGAGGCGCTGAAGCAGGCGCTCCGCCGCATGTACCTGATCCGGCGCTTCGAGGAAGGTGCCGAAGAGGCCTATATGCGCGGGCTCATCCACGGCACCATGCATCTGTCGATTGGCCAGGAAGCCTCCGCCGTGGGTTCTACCATGGCCTTGCGCAACACGGACTACATCACCTCCACGCACCGTGGGCATGGTCACTGCATCGGCAAGGGCGCTGAGCCCAAGCTGATGTTCGCGGAGTTCTTCGGCAAAGAAGAAGGCTATTGCCGCGGCCGTGGCGGCTCCATGCATATTGCCGATGTGGCGACGGGAAATCTCGGCGCCAACGGCATTGTGGGGGGTGGCATTCCCATTGCGGTGGGTGCGGCACTCGCCATCAAGAAGCAGAAGCGCGATGACGTCGCCATGTGCTTCTTCGGCGATGGTGCGACCAATGAAGGCGCCTTTCACGAGGCTCTCAACATGGCCTCGATCTGGAAGCTGCCCGTGGTCTTCGTGTGCGAGAACAACAAATACGGCATGTCGGTTTCGACCGAGCGGTCCATGGCGGTTGCCAATGTGGCGGACCGTGCCGCTGCCTATGCCATGCCTAGCGTGATTGTTGACGGCAATGCGATTGCCGATGTGGAAGAGGCCATCGCCGAGGCCATTGCGCGCGCCCGGCGTGGCGAAGGCCCCACCCTTGTCGAGTGCAAGACCTATCGCACGCGCGGCCATTCCCGCTCTGACCGCAATCGCTATCGCACCAAGGAAGAGATCGAGGAATGGAAGGGCCGTGACCCGATCCAGAGCTTCGAGACCGATCTTGTGGCGCATGGCATCGCCACGGCTGAGGACGTGACGGCCATTCGCGAGTCGGCCGAAGCGGAGATCGCCGCCGGCATCGAATTCGCCCGCACCGGCACAGACCCTGATCCATCCGAGGTTACCCGTGATGTCTATTCTCCCGAGGCCGCATAATGGCCGTGCGTGAGCTTACCTATGCGCAGGCCATCCAGGAGGCACTTGCCCAGGCGATGGATGCGGACCCGACCGTCTTCCTGATGGGAGAAGACATTGGCGTTTATGGCGGCGCCTTCCAGGTAACGGGCGATCTGGTGCATCGATTTGGTGAAGACCGGGTAATGGACGCTCCGATCTCCGAACTGGGCCAGGCGGGGGTGGCCGTGGGTGCGGCATTGGCGGGCTGCAAGCCGGTGCTCGAGTTCCAGTTCTCGGATTTCGCGACACTCGCCATGGAGCAGATCGTCAACCAAGCCGCAAAGCTGCGCTTCATGCTGGGCGGCAAGGTGAATGTGCCGCTCGTCATGCGCTTTCCGGCCGGATCCGGCACCGGGGCCGCGGCCCAGCATTCGCAATCGCTCGATGCCTGGCTCGCGCATGTGCCGGGCCTCAAGGTGATCCAGCCTTCAACGCCGGCTGACGTGAAGGGCATGCTGCTCGCTGCCATTGACGATCCGGACCCCGTGATGGTCTTCGAGCACAAGCTTCTGTACAAGATGAAGGGCGAGGTTCCTGAGGAGCCCTATCGCATTCCCATCGGCAAGGCGCATGTGGCGCGCGAGGGGCGGGATGTGACGGTCGTCGGCACCTCCATCATGGTGCACAAGTCCCTCGAGGCGGCGCAGATTCTCGCCACCGAAGGAATTGAGGTCGAGGTGATCGACCTTCGCACACTGCGCCCGATCGATACGGACACGATCATCCGCAGCGTGAAGAAGACCTCCCGCCTCGCCTGCGTCTATGAAGGTGTGAAGACGCTGGGCATCGGCGCTGAAATCAGCGCGCGCATCGCCGAGAGCGAGGCGTTCGATTATCTCGATGCGCCGATCCTCAGGCTCGGTGGTGCGGAATCGCCCATTCCCTATAATCCGGAACTCGAGAAGGCCGCAGTGCCGCAAGTGCCGGGGATTGTGGACGCGCTGCGCAAGCTGGTTCAGGGGCGGATCTGACATGGCAGTCGAAGTCATTCTGCCACGCGTCGACATGGATATGGCGGCGGGAAAGATCAGCAAGTGGCACGCAAAGGAAGGTGACAAGGTTTCGAAGGGCGCTGCCCTGTTCGAGATCGAAACCGACAAGGCCGCGATGGAGATCGACGCTCCCGCTGACGGCATCCTGCGCAACGTGCTTGTGGCCGAAGGCGGAACCGCACCCGTGGGCACGGCCGTCGCCTTTATCTATGCCGAGGGGGAAGCCGCACCCGCCGCACCCGTTCCGGCCACACCACCCATTCAGGAAATGGCATCTGACGGCCCGCCGCGCGCCACGCCACTGGCCCGGCGGCTGGCGCGGCAGGCTGGTCTGGCGCTTGACGGGGTCAAGGGCTCCGGCCCCCGCGGCCGCATCGTTGCCGCGGATGTTCGCGGCGCGTCTGACGCGAGGCCTGTCACCTCCGCCGCACCACCTCCGGCGCCCTCTGCTGCCGCCAGCATTGAGTCCATTCCGCTCGACGGGATGCGCCGGACGATTGCGGCACGGCTGACCGAGTCCAAGCAGACGGTGCCGCATTTCTATCTCTCCGTCACCTGCACCATCGACCAGCTGTTGAGCGCGCGCCAGCGCCTCAACGCTGCAGCGCCAAAGGGCAAGGACGGTGGGCCTGCCGCGAAGCTCTCGATCAATGACTTCATCATCAAGGCCATGGGGCTGGCCCTGCAGAAGGTTCCCGCCGCCAATGTCACCTGGGGTGGGGATTCGATCCTGCACTACAAGACCAGCGATGTGGGTGTGGCCGTTGCGGTCGATGGCGGATTGTTCACGCCGGTGATCCGCAGCGTGGAGACAAAAACGCTGACGGCGATTTCCACCGAGATGAAAGATCTTGCTGCAAGGGCACGGGCGCGGAAGCTTGTGCCATCTGACTATCAGGGCGGCACGGCGGCCATTTCGAATCTTGGCATGTATGGGATCGAGCAGTTCACCGCCATCATCAACCCGCCGCAGGCGACGATCCTGGCCGTGGGGGCTGCAGTCGAGCGCTTCATTCCCGTCAGTGGCCAGCCGGTGCTGGCCACGCAGATGACGTGCACGCTGTCCTGCGATCATCGCGCTGTTGATGGTGCTGTGGGAGCAGAGTTGCTCCAGGCCTTCAGGCGCCTTATTGAAGATCCGATGCTGATGCTGGCCTGAAGACCGGCACGGTGAACTCAAGGGAGGCGATCCGTGCCGCGCTATGACTATGTCTCGATGGGCTTCTACACATTCGATTGCCTGGGCTGGCCTTTCACGCAAATTCCGCCCGGCGGCGGCACGGTCTTCATTGACGAGTTGACACTTGCCGTCTCGGGTGCGGGCGGCACGGCCGCAATCGCAGCCGCGAAGATGGGCCTCAACACGCTTGCTGTCGCAGGCGTGGGCGAGGATCTGATGGGTGACTGGGTACTCTCCCGCCTTGCGGAGTTCGGCGTTGACACATGGGGCGTGCAGCACAAGCCCGGTTGGAAAACATCCTCCTCCATCGTGACGACGCGTCCCGATGGCTCCCGCCCGGCGCTTCACATGAAGGGGGCGACGTCCAATTTCTTCGTGACGGACGAGATGATCCCGCGCGTCACCGACACGCGCGTGTTCCATGCCGGCGGCGTGGGGTTGATGGATGCGATGGACCAAGGCCAGACCGCCATGGTGATGAAGGCCGCCAAGGCCAATGGCGCCACCACCACGGTCGATGTCTTCGCCGGAAGCCCCAAGGACCTTCCGGCCATCGCCCAGGTTCTTCCCTATACGGATTATTTCATGCCCTCGATCGAAGAGGCACAGGCGCTGTGCGGCCTCACGGATTATGGCGACACGGCAAGATTCTTCCTCGACATGGGTGTGAAGGCCTGCGTGCTGACGCTGGGCGGCGATGGCGCCTATTTCCATGGTGCCGATGGCACCACCTTCCGCATCCCTGCCTATGATATTGCAGTCAAATGCACCTGCGGCTGCGGCGATGCCTTCGATGCCGGATTCGCGGTGGCGCTGGTCCATGGTTTCGACATGGAAACAGCGGTGCGGTTCGCTCAGGCGACATCGGCGCTCAATGCCACGGGGCTAGGATCTCAGGCGGGCGTGAAGGACTTCGAGCACACGCTGGCGTTTATGAAAGAAACGCGTACCAAATCATAACACCTGCAGTTTCGGTCCGTCACCCCAGCGTCCGTCACCCCAGCGAAGGCTGGGGTCCCGCTTTGTGTCGGCATGCGCGGCAGGCAAAGCGGGATGCCAGCCTTCGCTGGCATGACGGAGCGAGCCGGAAGCTGCTCTCGGTTGACCGCCCGGCGCCCTACCCCTTCACCGCGCCCATCGTCAGCCCGCGCGAGAGGTGGTTCTGGATGAGGATCACCAGCAGCAAAGCGGGGAAGAAGGCGAGGAAGGCCACCATCGCAATGGCGTTGTAGATGATACCGTCCGAACCGCCGGAGAAATTGACGAGTGCCACGGACAGGGGATAGGCATTCTTCGTCGCGATGATGAGCGTGAAGAGATATTCGTTCATCGCGAAGATTGCGGCGATCACGGCGGCGGTGATGATGCCCGGCAGGCACATGGGGATGATGATGGACCAGAGGATGCGTAAGTCCGATGCACCATCAGTGCGCGCGGCATCTTCGATCTCATGTGGAATGTCGATCATGTAGGAGCGGATGATCCACACGACGATGGACAGATTCATCGCGGCATAAACCAGCATCAGCGCCCAGACCGTATCGAGAAGACCTAGCGCGCGGAACAGAAAGAAGATGGGAATGGCGACGGCTGCTGGCGCCATCATCTTGGTGGAGAGAATATAAAAACCGATATCCTCCCGCCCCCGATATTGATAGCGCGCCAGTGAATAGGCGGCAGGGATACCAAGCACCAGGCAGATCGCCACGCTGCCGGACACGGCGATCACTGAGTTCATGAAATAATGCATGATCGGCCATTCGGCCCAGATCTTGGCCCAGGTCTCGATCGAGATCGTGGGGAAGTAAATGGGCGATGGCGCGATGATCTCGTTGCGGGGCCTCAGCGCAATCGTCGCAAAGAAGATGATCGGCAGCAGGCAGAACAGGCCCCACACGCTCAGCAGAATGGTGCGGCCCAGAGAGAAACGGGATCCTTCGTTCATCAATCCCTCCCCGACTTGAAGAAGCGGCGCACGAAGGACTGCGCCAGGATGATGGTGAGGATCAGCACCACGACGGAGGCCGCGGAGGCATAGCCGAATTCGAAGCTCTTGAAGCCGGTGCGATAGATGAAATAGCTCACCGTCTCGGTATCGCCGCCGGGCGAGCCTTGGGTGATGATGTGGGGCGAGGCGAACATGGTGAGAATATCAATGCCGCGCAGTACCAGTGCGATGGCGATCACCGGGCGCATCAGCGGCAGTGAGATGGCGAAGAAGATCTGGCCCCAGCGTGCGCCGTCCAGCCGGGCCGCCTCCTCGATTTCCTTGTCCTGCCCCTGGAGTGCGGCCACGAAGATGATGAACAGGAAGGGCACCCATTGCCACACGTCCGTCACCACCAGCACGCCGCGCGCCAGCCAGGTGAAGCCCATGAAGTCAATGTTGTGATCAACAAGGCCAATGCGCATGAGAAGGTCGCTGATCACCCGGCCGTCGTTGAACAGCAATTTCCAGAGATAGGCGACGGCCGAGGGCATGAACAGCATCGGCAGCAGGAACAGGATGCGCCAGCCCCGCACGAAGGGATCGCGGTAGACCAGAGCGGCCAGCGACATGGCAACCACGAACTCGACGGCAAGCGTGATGCCGCCAATGATCAGCGTGTTGGTGAGGCTGTGCCAGAAGGCCTCATCCCGGAACAGTTCCTGATATTGCTGGAAGCCGACGAAGTTCAGCTGAAAGCGCCCGGCATAGAAGCTGCGCCAGAGCGCAAAGATGCCGGGGTAGAGCGTAATCGCAAGCAGATAGATGACGGCCGGTGCCACCAGAAGATAGGGGAACGCCTTCCGCCGGAACGGGCTGCGGCGGCGTGCCGTGCGAAGGGTGGAGGTTGAAAGCGCAGCGTCAGTCATAAGCCCTGCTTCAGGAAAATGCCCCCTCCCCCGCCCTGAGAAAGAATGGGCGGGAGAGGAGGCCGGAGGAACGTCAGTCGATCAGAACGGAAGCGGCTTGCCCCTGCCGACCCACATGCCGGGAGCGGTTGCCACGAAGTTCATCGGGTCCTTGCCTTGGTAGAAGCCGTTCTTGGTCATGATGTCCTTGACCTTGACGGCGGCCTGGTCGAGGGCGTCCTTGGGCTGCAATTCACCGACCACGACCTTGTTGATCAGGAAGCCGATTTCCTGGTCGATCTGGAAGCCGTTGGGCAGGCGCGGTGCGCACCAGGCATAGTTCAGCTCTTCACCCCACACCTTGGCGGGCTGGGAGACTTCCTGCAGCTTGGCATTGGCGAGGACCGACTTGTAGCCCGGTGCGACGCCATTGGCGTTCGCCTCATTCATCGCCATGATCGAGGCGGTGGTGAGATAGGCCAGCATCAGGAAGGCGGCTTCCGGTTCAGGCGAGGTTGCCGTCACGCAGGAGGTGGAGCCCGCGATGTTCGGGGGCGCGAAGTTGCCACCCTTCACACGCGGTTCGAAGATCGTCAGCACGTCATCGCCGATCTTGGACTGGTCAGGCCGCGTAGCCTGCGTGCCCGAATCCTGCCAGGAGATGTTGCAGGCGATCTGGCCGCCAAGCCAGGCCGCGCGGTTCGTCGGCCAGTCGGCCGCCGCCACACCTTCAATCGCGTGCTTGGACAAGGCTACGATGGTCTCGAGGCCCTTGACGCCGGCATCGCCGTTGAAGATCGGCTCCCAGTTCTCATTGAAGAGTTCGAGGCCATACTGGGCGGCGATGTGCTGCCAGGTGTAGGTGGCCCAGAAGCCGCGGCCGCACATCATGCCGATGCCGTTCACGCCCTTCTCTGCCTTGTTCAGTTCCGGCGCGATGCGGATCATGTCGTCATAGGTTTCGATCGACTTCACGCGGTCTGCATCAATGCCGATCTTCTTGAAGATCGACGGACGGATGTGAACCATCTGGATGTCGCAATCGAAGGGAATGCCGAGGATGCCCTTGTCTGCCCAGTGGCCATAGTTCAGCTGATAGGTTTCGTAGAAATCATCGAAGGGCACACCCCACTTCGCGACGTATTCGTCCAGCGGCTTGAGGAAGCCTTGCGCCGCGAAATCGCCGAGCCAGGGGGAGAAGAACTGGATCGCGTCAAAGCTCGCATTGCCGGAGAGGAACTCCGCCACCACCTTGTCATACATCGAGTCATCAGGGATCGCGACGAGCTCGATCTTGATGCCGGAGAGCTGGGCGAAGGGTTCGATCTGATCTTGGGCGGATTCGCGGTCAGCGGCACCGATGGCGAAGCGGACCGTCTTGCCGGCGTGTTCCTTGCGGACGGCTTCCCAATCGACGTTGCGGATCCAATCCTTCTTCGGATCCCACAGCTCGTCATTGTCACCCAGCTTGTACTGCTCGCGGTATTCCTTCTTGACCATATTGCCGACATTGATCTTGGCCAGCACGTCGGCCGGGTTCGGCAAGTTCTGCGCATAGGCGCGGCGGATGTTGACCAGCGGCACGCCGCCCGTTCCCACAGCCAAGGCCGCGCTCGCGGCGGCGGTGGACTTCAAAAGCGTGCGGCGCGTAATCAGGCCCGTCTTGTTAATCGGCATCGAAGAGTCCTCCATTGGTGGCCTGTATTGTTCAATCCCAGCCTCGCCGCAGGCCAGCGGCTGGCGGGACATCCAAATGATGGCAAGCCATCACAGCATGACGAAAGGAAATTGCAACTGCCTTCATCTCACACGCTCCCGCTTGTCCTCAAGACAGGAGGCAGAGCCGGTGAGCATTGTTCCGCAGTCCGCAGCCAGGATGGCGGCAGCCGTGGGCGCCGGGGCATGGGTTCGAGAGAATGGTGTCTCCACGTCAGTCCTCCCTTCTGCACGGCGCCCGTTCTGGTGCGGGGTGTTCACGTGTGATGTGTTAATTCATGTACTAAATAACATCGGTGAATTCAAATGTTTCGTAATGCGGCACTGCAACAAGGTTTCGCAATGCAATAACAGCGAGAATCGGCGCGCTATTTTCTGAAACAAAAGGGCTGGCTTGCACGACTTAGTATCCTACGCCACAATGCGTCCAACCGATCAACCCCGCGGTGCCCTTTGTTGGAAAAGACCCATCTGCGCAGAAAGCGCACGCTGTCGCCGGAACGAGGCGCTGGCCGCATTGCGCGCAACCGCATGCGGATTGCCTGGATGTATTACGTCGAGGGGCTGACGCAGAACGAAATTGCCGACCGCCTCGGCATTGGCCGCGTGACCGTCGTTCGCAACATCAACGAAGCCATCCGCCAGCGCGAAGTGAAAATCTGGATCGAGGGCGAGGTTTCAGAATGCTTCGAGCTCGAGGCGGAACTGAAGGACGCCTTTGGCTTCCGGGAGGCCGTTGTCGTGCCCGAGCCGGTGAAACCGGAAAACGTGACGAAGTCGATCGGCGTTGCTGCCGGCATGTATGTGTCGGACGCGCTGCAGGATGACATGTCGGTGGGCGTCGGCTGGGGTGCGACGCTTTATGAGTCGCTCGCCACCCTGGCCCCGCGCGAGCTTGAAAATGTGCAGGTCATCTCGCTTCTGGGCGGCATCGTGCAGGCACGGAAGTTCAACCCGGCGGAATTCGCGTGGCAGTTCGCGCGCATCATGGGGGCGGATTGCTATCTGTTCCAGGCGCCCGCCGTGGTCGATTCGCCCGCCACCCGTGAGGCGCTGATCGAGCGCTGCGGCCTGCGTGACATTTTCCGCCGGGCCGAGCGGCTGGACCTGGCGCTGCTCAGCGTCGGCACCATGGCGCCTTCCTCCACGGCCTTCCGCTTCAACCTGATCAGCGATGAAGAACGGGCTGAACTGCTCCGGAAAGGCGCGGTGGGCGACCTGCTGTTCAACTTCTATGATCGCAATGGCAATCCCGTAGACCACCCCGTGAACCGCCGGATCATGTCCCTGCCCATCGAGCAGCTGCGCAATGTGCCGGCCCGCGTCATCGCATCCGGCGGCAACGACAAGGTCGAGTGCCTGCTCGGCGCCATCAAGCTCGTGAACTGCAATGTGCTGATCACCAATGAGGCAACGGCGCGCGAGCTGATCCTGCGAAGGTCCTGAAGGACCGGGCTAGGCGCCGCGCGCCACCAGGAACTGCTTGGCTGCACCTCTGAGCTTCCAACCGAAGGCAATGAGCACGAGGCCCACCAGCACTGCCGTTCCGGCAATGATCCAGATGATGCTGATCGCCGCATTGGCCGGATAAAACACGATGAGCAGGCCAAGTGCGGCGCCGATCAGGCCCGTGAGCCCCAGGAGAACCGGCTGCTCGATGTCATTGCGGAGCGCAATAGCACCGACCAGCTGCAGGATACCGGCAGCGATGTTCCAGAAGCCGATGAGGAGCACGACATAGGTTGTGGCGAAGGCCGGAAACAGAAGGCAGACGAGCCCCGCCACAATGCCCGCGATTGCGACCAGCAGGCTGGTCATTGAGCTTCCCTCGTCCCGGCCCCGGATGATTCCCCACAGGCCCAGGAGCCCGTCAATCAGCGCATAGATGCCGAAGAGCGTGACCACGATGGCGAGCGTGATTCCCGGATAGACGAATGCGAGGATACCGAAGGCCAGGCTGGCGAGGCCCCTCAGAAGGATCGTCCGCCACATTGCCGTAAAAAATGTACGCATAGCCATGATGCTCTCCCCCTCAATGGCGCCCTGTTAAATCAACTTATCACAACCGTGGTCAGCTGCCACCGGCTTTGCCGCAGATCAAAGCCATGGGCGGCTGGCTTCGCTTATGAGAACATGGACCGAACAGAGGATCGCAATGGCAAACGACACCCCACGCGCCCACGCCAAATATGAACGCCTGATCGCGCGGGCCAAGGCCCTGCCGCCGGCGGTGACGATCGTCGTCCACCCCTGTGACGAGACTTCACTCCGGGGAGCCGTCGAGGCCGCTGAGCTCGGCATCATCATTCCCGTTCTGGTGGGACCGGCCGCAAAGATCGCCGCAACAGCTGAACGCGCTGGAGTGAATATCAGCGCATACCGCGTGGTTGACGTGCCGCACAGCCATGCCGCCGCCGCCGGGGGAGTGGCCCTGATCCGCTCCGGTGAAGGCGTGATGATGATGAAGGGCAGCCTTCATACCGATGAGCTGATGCATGAAGTCACGGCGGCCGACACCGGCCTCCGCACGGCCCGGCGCATCAGCCACGTGTTCGTGATGGATGTTCCGTCCTATGCCGAAACACTGTTCATCACCGATGCTGCGATCAATATCTTTCCGGATCTGGATGCAAAGGCGGATATCGTGCAGAACGCCATCGACCTCCACCACAGGATCGGCCTCGGAACGCCGCGGGTGGCGATCCTTTCCGCAGTGGAGACAGTGACGAAGAAGCTCCCCTCCACCATCGAAGCTGCTGCACTGTGCAAGATGGCGGAGCGCGGGCAGATCACCGGGGGGCTGGTCGATGGGCCCTTGGCGTTCGACAACGCAATCGACCCTCAAGCCGCGCTGATCAAGAACATCCGCTCCGAGGTGGCTGGCCGCGCGCAGATCCTTGTGGTGCCGGACCTAGAAGCCGGAAACATGCTGGCCAAGAACCTGACCTATCTTGCAGGTGCCGATGCTGCCGGAATCGTTGTCGGCGCGCGTGTGCCAATCGTTCTCACCTCGCGCGCCGATTCGGTTCGTGCCCGCATGGCGTCCTGCGCCATCGGCGTGTTGTGTGCTCAGTCTGCACCGGTCATTGCAGCGGAATAGCTTCAGCCGCGGTCGATGATGCGGTCCGGCAGCTTATCGACGCCTTCCGCCTTGGGGTCCGGGTGTTCGCCCTCGGCCCCTTCATGCAGAAGCCTGGTGGCCACGTCATGCTTGTCTCGATTTGAGGTGGGCCGGGGGGCCGTCTCTTCGTCCGCAGTCAGCTCCTTCGGGCTCTCTTCGCCGTCCCGGGCCGATTCTGCGAATTGGGCCAAGGCTTCAGGCCGCTCACCTTCCAGCGCGCTGACGGCGGTTTCGAGCGCTTCCTTTTCTTCCCGCTTGGCCTCGGCGATCTTCATCGCCGGAGGAGCCTTTGGACTGGACTCTGCCGCGCCGCCGGTACGCTGGTGCCGGGTTTGGTCATCAGTGTTGTTCATCTGGTCCTCCTTGGGGCTACGACAGGTAACCCCGCAAAGACGCCGAGGTTCCCCGTTCAGGCTCGATGGCTTTTTGCTTGACTCTTTGTGCGGTTGCGTTCATCCGGGGAGATGTGGTGCAAGCCTTCCAAGACCTTGCATTCATTCTCAATCAGGAACCCGAAACCCAATGCCAAGCGACAGTCATAGTCGATCGACCATGCCGTTATCGGCAGGCGCGGGTGCCTGACTTCAGTTCACCCTCCGCCACCGGTAACGGCTGGTCGGAACGAGGTGAACACCATGATCTCCAAACTGTTTCACGTCTCCCGCAATGCATCCGCAGGATCAGGCCAATCTGACTCGGACGCCGGCGGCATCGTTTTTCTCATGATGGCGGTGGTCTTTCTCCCCATCATCCTCGCCCACGCGGCCGTGATGTGGCCGAGTGGGCTTGGTGCGCAACAGCTGGCAGCTGCTGTGAATGTCCTGCTCAAAACCTTTTGAGCAGGGCCTCAAGCGCCTGGTCTTTCTCAGCTTGTGGCAGCGGCCTTCAATTGCACGCTCTCGCCGCAGCCGCAGGCTGAGACCTGATTGGGGTTGTTAAATACGAAGCCCGATTTCAGCGTCGTCTGCTGAAAATCCATTTCTGTACCGAGCAGGAACATCATGGCCTTGGCGTCGATCAGGACTTTGACACCCTTGTCTTCGACCACCTCGTCAAAGGGCTTCTGATCCTCGGCCCATTCCATGGTGTATTCCATGCCGGCGCAGCCGCCATTCTTGACGCCGATGCGCAAGCCCACAATCGGCTTGTCAGCCTTGGACAGGATTTCGCGCACGCGCGCGGCGGCCGCATCAGTCAAGCTCATGATCTGCGGGCGTGGACGGGGATTGGCGGAGGCCATATCGTTCTCCTTACCACATATTGAGGGCGACGCGGGCCTCATCCGACATGCGGCTGTGGTCCCACGGCGGATCGAAAACAATGGTCGCAACGGCGCCTTTGACACCCGCGACCGTCGAGACGGCGTTTTCCACCCAGCCCGGCATGTCACCGGCCACCGGGCAGCCGGGTGCTGTCAGGGTCATCTCGATGGCGACATTCCGGTCATCATCGATATCGACCTTATAGATGAGGCCCAGCTCATAAATATCAACGGGGATCTCAGGATCATAAACGGTCTTGAGCGCAGCAACGATGTCATCCGTCATGCGCGCGAGTTCATCCGCCGGAATGGCCGAAGGGTTCGGCGCATTCGGGGTCTCGGGTTTCACGTCAGTGGCGGCTTCGGTCATCCGAATATCCTCCGTGCAGAGATAAGCGCGTCTGCCAGAACGTCAACCTCTTCCAGGGTGTTGTACATGGCGAAAGATGCGCGGCAAGTTGCAGTCACACCAAAGCGCTGCAGAAGCGGCTGGGTGCAGTGGGTTCCCGCACGGACGGCAACGCCCGCACGGTCGATCACGGTTGCCACGTCATGGGCGTGCGCTCCCTCCATATTGAAGGACAAGATGGCGCCCTTGTGCCGGGCACGGCCGAAGATGCGGAGCGAATTAATCTCGGACAGGCGCTCCGTGGCCCGGTCCCGCAGCAAGGCCTCATGGGCGGCAATGTTGTCCAGGCCCACGCCGCGCATGTAGTCAAGGGCGGCCCCGAGACCAATTGCCTGAACAATGGCCGGCGTTCCCGCCTCGAAGCGGTGCGGGGGATCATTGTAGGTCACAGTCTCGGTCGTCACTTCTGAGATCATCTCGCCGCCACCCTGATAGGGCGGCATCTTGGCGAGAAGATCCTTCTTGCCATAGAGCACGCCGATGCCGGTTGGCCCATAGGTCTTGTGGCCGGTGAAGACGAAGAAATCCGCATCCAGCGCCTGCACATCGACCTGCATATGGACGGAAGATTGCGAGCCATCGACCAGCACGGGGATGCCACGTGCATGGGCAAGCTTGATCACCTCCGCCACCGGCACAATGGTGCCGAGCGCATTGGACATCTGGGTGATGGCCACGATTTTGGTCCGGGGCGTCAAAAGCTTCTCGAAGTCCTCGAGCAGGAAATTGCCCTCCTCATCGACCGGTGCCCATTTCAGCACCGCGCCATTGCGCTCCCGGTGGAAGTGCCAGGGCACGATGTTGGAATGATGCTCGAGGATCGAGAGCACGATCTCGTCCCCCTCGCCGATCACCATGCCGCCGAAGCTCTGCGCCACGAGGTTGATGGCCTCTGTCGCGTTGCGGGTGAAGATGATCTGCTCGGCTGACGGTGCGTTCAGGAAACGCCGCACACTTTCGCGCGCATCCTCGAAGGCCTGCGTCGAGGCATTGGAAAGGAAATGCAGACCGCGGTGCACATTCGCATATTCCTCAGTATAGGCCTTCATCATCGCGTCGAGCACCGGCTTCGGCTTCTGGGCTGAGGCCGCATTGTCGAGATAGACGAGCTTCTTCCCGTAGACTTCGCGAGAGAGGATGGGAAAATCCTTGCGGATGGACTGGACGTCGTAAGCCATCAGCCCTTCCTCCGGTGCGTGGCCAGCCAATGTGCTGCAAATTCGCCGAGCGCTTCGCGTATGCCGTCATGATGGATCGTCTCGAAGGCCTCGCCCACGAATGCGCCGATCAGCATCGCCTGCGCCTCCGCTTCGGGAATGCCGCGGGACTTCAGATAGAAGATATGGTCGTGGTTCAAATCACCGGCGGTTGCGCCATGGCCGCAGACCACGTCATCGGCATAAATCTCAAGCTCGGGCTTGGCGTCAAACTCCGCCGTCTCCGAAAGGAGAAGCGCATGGCTTGACTGCTTGCCGTCCGTCTTCTGCGCACCACGCTGCACGATCACCTTGCCCTGGAAGATGCCGCGCGCATGATCATCCATCACGCATTTGAACAGCTCGCGGCTCACACAGTTCGGCACCTCATGGTCAACCACCACGCGCGTATCGGCATGCTGCCTGCCCGACAAAAGATAGGCGCCTGCAACCCTCGCATCGGCAAATTCGCCGATGAAGCGGTACGTGCCGTTCTGCCGGTTGAGTTTCGCACCCGTGGTGAGGGTGAAGTCCCGCAAGGTTGCGCTGTGCCCGGCCGTCACCACGCAATGCGCAAGATGCGTAGCATCGCCAGAGTCCAGTTCCACCTTCACCCGGTCCAGCCGCGCATTGTTACCTACGCGAATTTCCGTGACGCTGTTGGCCAAGTAGCTTCCAGCGCCCAGATGGGTTTCGATAATGGTGGCCGAGGCATCGTCCGCCACTTCAATCACATTGCGCGTGGCCACTGTCCGGGGTGCCGCGTCCGTGGCGATGAATAAAAGCTCGATTGGCTTGTCGAGGTTGCCCTCAAGCCGGAGGCGCGCACCGTCCGTGGCGAAGGCCACGTTCATCTCCTGCACTGGCTCATCAATGGGGGACTTGGACTCGACCCAGCCATTGGCAAGCTTCGAGCGCGCCTCATCATAGAAGCCGTTGACGAACACCATGCGCGCCGCGGAAATGCCGCCAAAGGGCGAGGCCGCCAAGAGCCGCTCCACTTCGCCTGTTTGCGCCACAACGGTCTGCCGTGGCGGATAGGGCTTGTCGATCAACTGGCGAAGATCAGTCCAGCGCCAGTCCTCCATGCGCCGGTGCGGCAGCTGGAATCCCAGCGCCTCTTCCGCCACAGTCTTGGCCAGTGCCGTGGTCATGCCGCATCCTTCGTGAATTCGGCATAGCCCTTTTCTTCCAGTTCCAGCGCCAGGAACTTGTCACCCGATTTCACGATGCGCCCCTTGGAAAGCACATGCACATAATCGGGCACGATGTAATCCAGCAGGCGCTGATAATGGGTGATGACGATCATCGCCCGGTCGGGCGAGCGCAGTGCGTTGACGCCATCCGCCACAACCCGCAGCGCGTCGATGTCGAGGCCCGAGTCGGTTTCGTCCAGAATGCAGAGCGAGGGCTCGAGCACCGCCATCTGCAGGATTTCGGCGCGCTTCTTTTCGCCGCCGGAGAAACCGACATTCACCGGCCGCTTCAGCATGTCCTGGCTTACATTCAGCTTGGCCGCCTTGTCCTTCACGAGGCGCATAAAGTCCGGCGTGGACAGCTCCTTCTCACCACGCGCCTTGCGCTGCGAGTTGAGCGCCACTTTCAGGAACTGCATGGTGGCAACGCCGGGAATTTCGATGGGATACTGAAAGGCCAGGAACACGCCCTTGGCGGCGCGCTCTTCCGGCGGCATGTCCAGCAGGTTCTCGCCATTGAAACTGGCGGATCCTTCCGTCACCTCATAGCCCTCACGGCCCGCGAGCACGTAGGACAGCGTTGATTTGCCGGAGCCGTTGGGACCCATGATGGCATGAACCTCCCCCGGCTTCACGGTGAGCGTGAGGCCCCGGAGGATTTCCCGGTCTTCGTCTTCGAGCTTGACGTGCAGGTTCTGGATATCGAGCAATGGCACTGGATCAACTCACGTTGGCATGATGAATTTATAGCCGAGCGTCACGACGGCAAGGCCAATGGCGCCTTTGACGCCATCCGCCGCCGCCCTCGGCACGGCGTGATTTGGATCGGACTTGAGGTACTGGCTGTAGCGAAACCCCGCAAACACCAGCGCCAGCCCGATGGGCAGTGCGATATCGAGGAAGGTGAAGGTCACCCCACGCTCCCTTCCAGCGAAATGCCGATCAGCTTCTGCGTCTCGGCCATGAATTCCATCGGCAGCTGCTGCAGCACGTCGCGCACGAAGCCGTTGACGATGAGGGCCACGGCCTCTTCCTGGGAAAGTCCGCGCGACATGCAGTAGAACATCTGGTCATCCGAGATCTTGGAGGTCGTGGCCTCATGCTCGAATTGCGCAGTTGACGTCTTGGCCTCGATATAGGGCACGGTATGCGCGCCACATTTATCGCCGATCAGCAGCGAGTCGCACTGGGTGAAGTTTCGCGCGTTGAGCGCCTTGCGATGGGCCGAGACAAGGCCGCGATATGTGTTGTCCGAACGGCCCGCTGCGATACCCTTGGAGATGATGCGGCTCGAGGAATTTTTGCCGAGGTGGATCATCTTGGTGCCGGAGTCCACCTGCTGGCGGCCATTGGAGATCGCGATCGAATAGAATTCGCCGCGTGACTCCTCGCCGCGCAGGATGCAGCTCGGATATTTCCAGGTGATCGCAGAACCCGTTTCCACCTGCGTCCAGGAAATCTTGGAGCGGGGTCCGCGGCAATCGCCGCGCTTGGTCACAAAATTATAGATGCCGCCCTTGCCCTCGGCATCGCCGGGGTACCAGTTCTGGACAGTCGAGTATTTGATCTCGGCATCATCCAGCGCGATCAACTCCACGACCGCGGCGTGAAGCTGGCTTTCCTCGCGCGTGGGCGCCGTGCAGCCTTCGAGATAGGACACATAGGAGCCCTTGTCCGCGATGATCAGCGTGCGCTCGAACTGGCCGGTGTTCTTGGCATTCATCCGGAAATAGGTGGACAATTCCATCGGGCAGCGCACACCCGGCGGCACATAGACGAAGGAGCCGTCGGAGAACACCGCCGCATTGAGGGCGGCATAGTAATTGTCACCCTGGGGAACCACGGAGAAGAGATACTTCTTCACAAGCTCCGGGTGTTCGCGAAGCGCTTCCGAGATCGAGCAGAAGATCACGCCGGCCTTGGCGAGTTCCGCCTTGAAGGTGGTGACCACGGAAACCGAGTCGAACACGGCATCAACCGCTACCTTGACGGATGAATATTCGCCGCCTGACTCATCAAGTTCGCTCTTCTCGCCCTGCTTCCGCACGCCGGCGAGGATTTCCTGCTCCTTCAGCGGAATGCCGAGCTTGGCATAGGTTTCAAGCAGCTTCGGGTCCACCTCGTCCAGGCTCTTGGGCGCGGCAGAGCCCTTGGGGGCTGCGTAATAATAGAGGTCCTGAAAGTCGATCTTCGGGTAATGCACCTTGGCCCATGTGGGCTCTTCCATCTCCAGCCAGCGGCGATAGGCCTCGAGACGGCCCTCCAGCATCCAGCCGGGTTCGGTCTTCTTGTGCGAGATGAAGCGGACGGTGTCCTCGTTCAGGCCCTTCGGCGCATAGTCAGACTCGATATCGGTGGTGAAGCCATATTTGTACTTCTCGACTTCGATGTCCTTGACGAGTGCAACGGTTTCAATATCAGCCATTATGCCCTCAAGCTGCTGCTCTGGCCTTGTGGCGGGAAGCGATCTTCCGCCACGCAGCGATGAAGTTTTCGATATCGGCCTCGGCCGTGTTCCAACCAAGGGATACGCGGATTGCGCCCTGGGAGATTTCCGGTGCGGCACCCATTGCTGCCAGTACATGGGACTTCGCCACCTTGCCGGACGAGCAGGCGGAACCAGACGAGACGGCGATGCCCTCCAGGTCCAGCGCCATCAGCAGCGTCTCGGCGCGAAGGCCCGGTGCGGCGAAACAGCTGGTGTTCGGCAGCCGCGTGGCGTCTCTGCCAAAAATGACGGCACATTCCAGGCCTGCTTCCAGCCGGTCACGCAGCGGCTTCACATTGCCCGTGGTGGATCTTGCAATGGCACCGAAGCCCGAAATCGCAGGGATGTTCTCAGTGCCCGCGCGCCGCCGCAGCTCCTGGCCGCCGCCGTTTATCAGCGGTTCAAGTGCCAGCCCATCCCGCACGATGAGGGCGCCAGCGCCCGACGGGCCGCCCAGCTTGTGGGCTGAAACCGTCATCATGTCGACGCCGAGCAGCCCGAAATTGACCGGCACCTTACCCAGCGCCTGAACCGCATCAGTATGGACCAGCGCGCCATGGGCCTCTGCCAGACGCACCACCTCGGCCACGGGCTGGATCACGCCCGTCTCATTATTGGCAAGCATCACGCTGACCAACGCCTTCGGGCCTTTGAGAAGATTTTCGAGAGCGGCCAGGTCGATGGTGCCAGATGAATCGACCGGAATGATCTCAGCCGCTTTTCCTGCAACCCCCAACACGGAGGGGTGCTCGATGGCGGAGACGATCAGGCGCTGAACCGGGGCTCCCTTGAGCGCCAGATTATTGGCTTCGCTGCCGCCGGAGGTGAACACGACCATCGGTGCGATCACGCCCACCGCCTGCGCCACCTGATCCCGCGCATCGTCGAGCAGCTTGCGCGCCGCACGGCCTTCGCCGTGAACGGAGGAGGCATTGCCGCAGCAGTCCATTGCCGCAAGCATCGCTGCCTTCGCTTCGGGGCGCAGCGGCGAGGTTGCGTTATGGTCGAGGTAGCTCCGCATTACGCCATGGACCCCTCGGGGTGGCGGGCCTTGGTCTGCTTGATGGTGGCGGCCAGCGCGAGGTTGCGCTTTTCGACTACGTCCTCGAGCGAGATCGAGGCGAGGAAATACATCATCTGGCGGCCGAGGCTTGACCACAAATCATGCGCGTTGCAGCGCTCGCCCTTGACGCAGCCCTCCACGGCATCGCCGCCACAGCGGGTAAAGTGCAACTCTTCGTCAACGGCAGCAATGATTTCGGCAACGGGAATCATGTTCATTGCACGTGACAAGCGATAGCCGCCGCCTGGCCCGCGCGCGCTTTCCACGAGCTTTGCCTTGCGCAGCTTGCCGAAGAGCTGCTCCAGATATTCCTGGCTGATGTCCTGACGGTCGGCAATCTCCGCCAGCGACACGGGATCGCCGTCGGAATGGACGGCGATATCGATCATCGCCATCACGGCATAGCGGCCCTTGGTGCTCATTTTCATGGCAAACAGTCCGGTCCCTACTGCACGAAACCCTTGATTTTGAACCCCGCTCCCGTGCTAAAGGCGAGGCACCGTGGCGGAAGTCCCGCCAGTTTCGAATAATTCTAAACAGGGATATAGAAAACCCGAGTACAGGAGTCAATTATTCGGTGGGAATTCCACCGGATTTTCCAGTACCGGCAATCCCATGAGGATCAGAGCTTTATGCCGGAAGTGATTTTCAGCGGACCTGCGGGCCGCATCGAGGCGCGCTACCACCATTCCAAGGCCGCAGGCTCACCCATCGCCATCCTGCTCCACCCCCATCCAACATTCGGCGGCACCATGAACAACCCCATCGTTCATGCCATGTACCAGATGTTCCAGAGCCGGGGCTTTTCCGTATTGCGCTTTAATTTCAGGGGCGTAGGCCGGAGCCAGGGCGTGTTCGAGAATGGTGCGGGAGAACTGTCGGATGCAGCATCGGCACTCGATTGGCTGCAGTCGTTCAACCGCGAGGCCAAGATCTGCTGGATTGCCGGTGTCTCCTTCGGGGCCTGGATTTCGATGCAGCTTCTGATGCGGCGGCCTGAAATTTCAGGGTTTATTTCTGTCGCACCGCTGGCCAAGCATTATGACTTCTCCTTCCTCGCCCCCTGCCCGGCCTCCGGCCTGTTCATCAATGGCGAGAAGGACACGGTAACACCGCCTGAGGCCGTCCATAGCCTTGTTTCCAAACTGAAAACCCAGAAGGGAATCGCGGTGGAACATCGGGTGATTCCGGGCGCAAACCATTTCTTCCAGGACAAGATCGACGAGCTGACCAAGATCTGCTCGACCTATCTGGACAAGCGGCTGGCGGCCGAAGGCCAGCTCTAGCGATCAGCTTTCGGGTGGCGGCGGCCGTCTTGCCTCGATAAGGCGAGCGATCTGAAGGAGTTACGCCTGATGCCTGCCAGCCCGTCTCATATTCACCTGAAGGATTGGGGCCTCCTCGTCCTGCTCTCAATCATCTGGGGCGGGTCGTATTTCTTTGTGGGCGTGGCGGTGAAGGAGCTCTCGCCGCTGGTGATCGTGATGGCGCGGGTGATGCTGGCGGCGGCGGCGCTGCTGCCGTTGCACCTGATCCTGGTGGGGCCATTGCCGCGCGACAAGGCGTCGTGGACGGCAATCATCGGGCTCTCAATTCTCAACAATATAATACCCTTCACGCTGATTGTGACGGGTCAGACGATGATTGCGAGCGGGCTTGCCTCCGTGATCAACGCGACGTCACCGCTGTTCGGCGTGGCCTTCATTGCGGCCGCGGGAATGGAGCCTTTGGTGCTGCGGAAGCTTGGCGGAATCGTTATTGGCATTATCGGGGTGGCGGTTCTGAAGGGCGGCACGATCCTCGGGGCCGGATCGCAAAGCATTGGAATCCTTTGTTGTTTGGCGGCGGCGGCGAGCTATGGCGCGGGCGGGCTGTGGGCCAGGCTGAAGCTGAAGGGAACACCCCCTTTGAGCATGGCAACTGGGCAGCTCATGTGCTCCTCCGTGATCATGGCGGTGCTCGCATTTGGATTCGACAATCCATCGCAACTGCTTGATGCGTCATGGAAAAGCTGGGCTGCGCTGCTCGGGCTTTCGCTGATTGCGACGTCCTTCGCCTATATCATTTTCTTTCGGGTCGTGGCGCGGTCGGGGCCTGCGAACGTGCTGCTGGTGACCATGATGATTCCCGTTTCGGCCATCGCGCTGGGCGTTGCGTTCCTTGGCGAAGTTCTTGAAATACAAGAGATTATCGGCGCAATCATCATCATTCTCGCCTTGCTCATCATCGATGGGCGGGTGCTGAAACTGCTAGGGCCGCGCGATCAGCCCGCCTGACTGTGGCTGAGGGGCCCCCGTCGTTCCGGGGAAGGTGATGGGGAGCCCCTTGAGAGACCGGACGGCCAGATAGGCCCAGGCTTCGGCTTCCATCGAATCGCCGTTGAAGCCGGCCTCTTCAGCAGAAATCACTTTGGAATCAGATGTTTCAAGCAGGTTGCGCAAGTCGCGCATGAGGGTTGGATTGAGCCTTCCGCCGCCGCAAATGATGTAAAGTCGGGGCAAATTCGGAACTAGTTTGGAGCTGGCGGAGACCGCTTCCGCGGTGAAACGGGTGAGAGTCGCAGCCCCATCTTCGGCTGAAAGACCATCGAGCGTCGATGCATTGAAGCTGTTTCTGTCGAGCGATTTTGGAGCTGCCGTAGCGAAAAAGGTGCTGTTCAGGAGCTCCGCCAGTGCATCCGCCGCGACATGGCCCCGGGCACCCAAAGCGCCATCCCGGTCATAGGCCACATCGGTGAAACGCTCGCACCAGTCATTGAGAAGGGCGTTGCCGGGGCCGGTGTCGAAGGCGATGAGGTCTCCCTCAGGGCCCACCCAAGTCATATTGGCAACACCCCCGATGTTGACCAGCGCCGCCGGCCGCTCCGGCAGCGCTGCCGCGAGCGCGCGATGATAGACGGGGACCAGGGGGGCACCCTGCCCGCCCGCGGCGACATCCGCCGCGCGCATGTCATAAACGACGGGGATGCCGAGCCTCTCCGCCAGGGCGCCGCCGAGGCCGAGCTGGACGGTGAGCCGCTTCTCCGGGCGGTGGATGACCGTCTGGCCGTGGAAGCCGATCACGTCAATGACGGAAGCCTCAAGGCCATGCTCGCCCAGGAAGCGCTCCACGGCTTCAGCGTGCCAGTCCGTCAGCTCGCGTTCGGCGAGGCCCAGAATGCCGGGGCGCTGCTCGCGGGCCTCGAGGGACTTGGCGGCGGCCAGCGCGTCATGCAGCAGGGCCTGCTGGTCGGGGCGGTAGGGATAGGTTGCGGCGGGACCGCGCTCAACCTGCTCTTCGCCGTCGGTCCTGAGCAAGGCCACGTCAATGCCATCGAGCGAGGTGCCGGACATCAGCCCGATGGCGGTCAGCAATTTTGACAAGGCAAGGCTCCGTGGTAAGAGCCCGCAGCCTGTTTGGAAGAGTTTTTTGCCATGAGCCAGTTCAAATCCGATTTCCTCAACATACTGTCAGAGCGCGGCTTCATCCACCAGATCTCGGACCCCGAGGGGCTCGATGCGGCGGCCAAGGCGGGCCCCATTACGGGTTATATCGGCTTCGATGCGACCGCCTCTTCGCTTCATGCAGGCTCCCTTGTCCAGATCATGATGCTGCGCTGGATGCAGAAGACCGGGCACCGGCCGATTGCGCTGATGGGCGGCGGCACCACCAAAATCGGGGACCCGTCCTTCAAAGATGAATCGCGCAAGCTTCTGACGGTGGAGCAGATTGCCAGCAATCTGGCCGGCATCCGCCAGGTGTTCACCAAATTCCTCAGCTTCGGCGAGGGACCTACGGATTCGCGCATGGTGAACAATGCGGATTGGCTGGACCACCTCAACTACATCGACTTCCTGCGCGACTATGGCGTTCACTTCACCATCAACCGCATGCTGAGCTTTGATTCGGTGAAGCTCAGGCTTGACCGCGAGCAGCCGCTCACCTTCCTCGAATTCAATTACATGATCCTGCAGGGCTATGACTTCCTCGAGCTCTCGCGCCGCCATGATTGCGTGCTGCAGATGGGCGGCTCCGACCAGTGGGGCAACATCATCAACGGGATCGAGCTTGGCCGCCGCTGCGATCAGAGGCAATTGTTCGCGCTGACCTCTCCGCTTCTCACCACCTCCTCCGGCGCCAAGATGGGAAAAACGGCGGCCGGTGCCGTTTGGCTGAACGCTGACCTCTTGTCCCCCTATGATTACTGGCAGTACTGGCGGAATTCCGAGGACGCGGACGTGACGCGCTTTCTGAAGCTCTATACCGAGATGCCGCTCGGCGAGATCGCGAAGCTGGGCGCGCTCGGAGGGGCGGAGATCAACGAGGCGAAGAAGGTACTCGCCACGGAAGCAACCGCCATGCTGCATGGCCGTGCCGCTGCGGAGGACGCAGCCGAGACCGCGCGCCGCACCTTTGAAGATGGCCAGAGCGCTGCCGGGCTTCCCAGCATTGCGCTGAACCTTGACGAAGGCACGGGCCTTCTCGCCGCCTGCGTGGCGGCGGGATTCGCCGCGTCCAATGGCGAAGCGCGGCGTTCCATTCAGGGCGGTGCCATTCGCGTCAACGACCAGGCGGTGGCGGACGAGAAGCTGGTGCTTACCCGCGCCCTGCTTACGGATGGGGTGATCAAGCTCTCCATGGGCAAGAAGAAGCATGTGCTGGTGAAGGCGGGTTGAGGCGGGGAGCCTCGGATGTGGTGAAGAGTTGGTTGTTTAGGCCCTGAAGATTGCCGTCACCCCGGCGAAGGCCGGGGTCCCGCTTTGGCGGCAGGGCGCGGGGAAAGAAAGCGGGATCCCGGCCTTCGCCGGGATGACGGGGGTTTGGGGGTGGAGGCGGGACTCATTGACGGAGGCCCTCATCCGCCCTTCGGGCACCTTCTCCCATCGCAGTGCGACGGGAGAAGGGGAAGGATTGTGGTGTGATGAAGAGTTGGTTGTTTAGGCCCTGAAAATTGCCTTCGCCGGGATGACGGGGTTGAGGGAGTGGACGTCGGAGTTGGGGTCAGGACGCCCTCAAGCCAGTGCCTTTGCCTAAAGGGAAACCTGAGAGGAGTGACCGCCGTGCCGAATGAAAACCTGCCTTTTCTCGACCGGCGCAGCTTCATGGCGGCGCCGCTGGCGGCGGTGGCGGTGATGGCCGATGCCGGACAAGCGGTGGCGGCCACAGCGGGCGGCACTGTGTTCACCGGCGATGTGGTGAATGGCAAGAAGGTCGTCAGCACGCTGGACATTGGAGACCTCGCGCGGGGGCAGAAGCATCTTCTGTATTTTCAGGGCGTCGAGTCGGCGACGGGGCAGCCGTGGCTGGTTTCGGTGATCGTGGCCAAGGGATCCAAGCCCGGCAAGCGCATCACGCTCACCAGCGGTGTTCATGGCGATGAGATGAGCTCCATTCGCGTGGTGCAGATGGTGATGGACGCGCTCGACCCTTCCAGCATGGCAGGGAGCGTGATGGCGGTTCTCGACATCTCTCGCCCGGCGCTTGAGACGATGCAGCGGCGCTGGCCGAACCAGGGGCGCGGGATCGACCTCATCGACATGAACCGTGAGTGGCCCGGAAACGAGAACGGCCTGAGCGCGCCCAGCCGCCATGCCGGACTGCTGTTCAACCGGCTGCTGAAACCCAATTCGGACATAGCGCTCGACTTCCACACGGGGACCACCGGCCTCGAATGCGCCGACTTCATCATCGGTGACCGGAGCATTCCGGAGGTGAGCACGCTGACTGGGCTATTTCCAGTGCGGCAGGTGTGGGACTCGCCTGCCTATGCCGGCGTGCTGCACGAGGCCTTCACCGCGGCGGGCATTCCCAGCATCTGCCCCGAGGTGGGGGCTGCACGCATTCTCGACCCGCAGCTGATCGCACCCTTCGTGGAAGGCACGATGAATGTGCTGAAGCACTATGGCGTCATTGGCGGAGCGGTGGGGCGGACAGGGGTGGATGCGGGCACCTTCATCGGCAACAGTGCATTGCCGGTCATCGCCACGACAGGCGGCTTCATCGAGCATCTCGTCAAGCTGAACGACAAGGTGCAGGCCGGACAGACGGTGATCGTCCAGCGCAACAGCTTCGGCGAGACGGTGGCCGAGTATCGAAGTCCGGCAGATGGCGAAGTGGGCGCAATCCGCAGCGATGCCAGCAGCGAGCCCGGAAATGTGCTGATGTTCATCCTGTTCAACCGCGCGCCTGCTGCGGGGGACCAGGATTACCCGGAATAGGGTTGCGGGACTTCGGGGTAAGGAGGCCCTCATCCGGCCTTCGGCCACCTTCTCCCATCGCGGTGCCACGGGAGAAGGGGAAGGTATCAATGACCCGTCACCCCGGCGAAGGCCGGGGTCCCGCTTTGGCTGCCGGAAGAAAGCTGGATCCCGACCTTCGCCGGGGTGACGGCGGTTGAGGGTGTTTGCCTGGTTATGAGTAACTTGCGGCAAAGCTCCGCCGAACTGACGGCGGGTGGGGCGCCTTCCCTCAGTTGTTGTCGACGTTCTTGCTGGTGCTCTTGGCGCGTTTGGAGGGTTCGCAGCGGCTGGAGTATTCGAAGAATTTGCGGAGGAAGCCGGGGGCGACGGCGGAGACGGGGTTCATCTGGAATTGTGGCTTGTCCACCGTGCCGCCCATGGCGAAGGTGAGGCCGATGATGCCCTGGCCCTTGCCGCCCGTGATGATGTCTCCCAGCAGCGGAATATCGCCCAGGGCCGAGTTCAGCGCGTAGGCCGGGGTGATGGTGCCGGCGATATCAATGGCGCCGTCCGACTTGCGGATGAGGCCCGCGGCGCTGGCGCCCAGCTCCGTGCCGCGCACCAGGCTTTCGCCGATACAGATGAAGCGGCTGTCCGTGGTGAAAGGCAGCGTGAGCTTGTTGAAGGAGAGGGAATCGCGGCGCGGGCCATCCTTGCGGGGCGCGTCACGCTTCGGCTTGCCGCGGGCATCGAGCTCCACCAGGGCGGCCTCATCCCGGACTTCGAAGTTGCGCAGCACGAGCTGGCCCTTTCGCACCGAACCATCATCCAGGATCATCGCGAAGAACTCGATCTGGCCGCCAGCCACTTTCGAATAGAGATTGGCAGCGCGAATGGCAGCGCCGCCGTCCCTGCCGTTGATGCGCATTTCGCGGCCGCCTTCGACCGGGGTCACGCGGTAAACGATGTTCTGCCCCGAGAGGAAGGTGCCGGAGATTTCAGCCTCGTTCAGCTTCGAGCCTTGCGCGCTGAGATTTCCGGTGACGCTGTTGATGATCTCGCCACGGTAAGTATAGACGCGGCCGATGTTGAGGCTCACCTGCACGCTGCGGCCGGAATTGGCTTTCGCCTCCTCCGCCTGCTGGGCGGCCTCGTCCCGGTTCTGGGAGCCGAAGAGGCCGCGGATCAGCGGCCTCGCATCGAAACTGTCTCCGGTGACGGCGATGTCCATCCGGCCATCCCCGGCCTTGACCGTGGCGGCGAAGCGGTTCTCATCCGACAGGTTGAGTTCGGTGAAATTGGCGCTGCGCAGGCCCTGGCGCTTGGGGGCGAGTGTGAGGCTGCCCTTGATCGACAGGTCCCTGCCCTTGATCTCCAGATCCTCGACGCGCGGGCCCTTTTCGCCCTTGCTGAAATAGGTGAGCTTCGCCGTGGTCTTGGGGATGGCGGGCCGCATCCAGCCGATGGGCTGAATGCGCATTTCAACATCGCTCAGATCGGCGGCGATATCGACCTTGCCCTGCGGGTCCGCCAGGTTCTCGATGGTGGCGGTGACGCGCACGGGGCCTCTGGCATAGGTGCCAAGATCAATCCCCAGCTTCTGGCGCTGCTCCCCATCAAGCTCTGTTTTAATGACAGCGGATTGCAGGAAGCCCGGCGCGGGGCCGCGCTGCCAGGAGATTTCAGACGGGATGCCAGCGATTTTCGCCGGGCCTTTGGCGGTGAGCACGCCCTTCTCCATGGCGAGATCGATCTTGCCTTCGGAGATATCGATTCCCGGCAATGCATCCTTCAGCGAGGCATCGACGAGCTTCGCCGCGACATTGACCAAGATCCGCTCCTTCGGCAGATCCTTGATCATCGGGAAGGAGAGCTTCACCTTCATCTTCGCCTGGCCCTGGAGCTTCGTCGTATCAAGCCCCGTATGGCGAATGAGGTTGAGGGCCGGCTGATCGAGATATTCAATCAAGGGCTGGGCTGCGGCATCGACATCGAGGTCGAAATCGGCCACCGTCTCGAGCGCCAGAATATCGCGTGCCACCATGGTGCCCGCGGCGAGGCGGCCCTTGGAGCCCGACGGCATCACCACATCCGCGCCGTTGACGGTGAGGGTGAAGACATTGTCCTCAAGCTTCGCTTCGCCCGAGGCATCGATCAGCGGCGGCAGGTCCTTGAAGTAGCCGCTGGTCACGTCCTTCATCTTGAAGCTCATCTTGATGGACCCCGGCGGCAGCTTGCGCTGGCGCTGGGCGGCGGCCATGGAATCGACCGGCAGATTCACCACGAATTCGCCTTCGGTGATGGTGCCTTCGCGGACATTCTCATTCACCCATTTGCGCGTCTTGGGTGCGACGATGGGCGGCCACAGCTGGCGCAGCAGTGCCGAGGACAGATCCTTCATGCGGCCCGAGAGCAGGATGCCGGGCGACTCGGTGCCGCCCGTTATGGCGCCCCGCATGCGTATGCCGGTTCCGCCTGACATGACAACGAGATCGTCAATATCGAGCCTTGCTTCCTCAATCGCGGCGTTGCCGATGAAATCCACCCGATCCACCGCCACGGGCGACTTGTTGGAACCTTGCGCGTCGATTGCCACGTTGCGGGCGTTGAGCACGATCTTGAGCGCGGTCAGGCGGCCATTGGCATTGCGCACCGGAACGAGGCTGCCCTTGACCTGGGCGCGCGAACTGCCGACGAGCAATGTGAGATCGGTGATGATGATGCTGCCGGTGACGGGATCATAGTCGATGCGGAGCGAGCCCTCATCGACGATCAGGGGTTCGGCCAGGTAATCCGGCAGGCCCACCTCACCCGCGGCGGCGCTGAACTCGCCCGTGGCCTTGGTGATGAGGCCGGTGTCCGTCACCTCCATCTCGACATGGCCCGAGAGCGGCACCTTGACGCGCGCCAGCTGCGAGAGGGCGAAAATCTCATCCGAGACATTGGCGGGGACGAGATCATTGATGCGGGTGCTGATCGAGAAGCTGTGGCTTTCGCGGCGGTAGCTGGCGGAGAGATCGGCCGTCCAGGCGCCCTCCTCCGTGCCGTTGGAGACGGTGGCGTTGGCAACGACGGTGAAGCCATAGGGCATGCGCTGGAAGACGAGCTCTGCCTTGGGGATATCCCAGATCGCATCATTGGCTTCGTCATAGAAACGGATCTGGGCATCGGCGATGCGGATGGTCTCGATCGAGCTGATCGTGCTCTGGCTGCCTTCGGGATCACCGCTCAGAATCTCGATGATGGCGGCGCCCATGCCGGGCTTGGGCGCACCAGGGGCCGGCGTACCCGCGGCGGGTTCCTGGTCCGTCTTGAGGCTTGGCATGCCGGGGCCGACGGTGACGGATTCGCTCTCGGGGGCCGCCTCGCCGAAGCCCAGTTCCACCGCCCCTTCGAGATTCCGCATGATGCGGATGCGGGGGCCGATCAGCTCAATCGAGGTTGGAACGATTTCACCGTGGAACAGCGCCTCCTCGCGGACGCCGATCGCAGCGCGGGGCGCGCGGGCGATGAGGTTTCCCTGCTTGTCGTTCAGGTCAACATCGATCAGGCGGACATGGGGAACGCCGGTTTCGCCGGTGCGCTCCACCACCACGCCGCCGATCGAGACGGACATGTTGGGGAGGCTCTGATTGATGCGGTTCTCGACCGTCGCCCGCATGAAATCGAGCGACACCGGCCCCTGGGCCAGCCGCACATAGGCGGCAACGGCAAGAAGCAGCAGAACGGCCAAGACCGACAGCAAGCTGTAAGCGCTTATCCTAGCCAGGCGCGGCAATGTCTTCCCGTTCCAGTGACATGATTCTCACCCTCATGTGCCATTCCGGCCGCCCGCAGGCAATCCGGAAAGCCGAAGAGCCGGTCTTTGGCCATCAAAGATGGGCCAAACCGTGACCTGAAGCGGGCTAGACCTGCCCTTCATCGGGAATGTTGAGGATCCGCCCGCAGGCCTTGCAATGGACGGCATCCCGGTCATGACGGGTGAGGCCGCAATCGGGGCACTGGAAGTATACCTTGTCCGGCCGGAGCATGACCTGGATGAGGCGCAGGAACAGCGAGACGCCGAAGATCATGATGACGACCGCAATCATGCGCCCGCCGGTGCCCCTCAGCACAACGTCCCCGAAGCCCGTGGTGGTGAGGGCCGTGACGGTGAAGTAGAGCGCATCGGCGTAATTGTTGATTTCCGGATTGCTGACATGCTGGGTCTCATAGACCAGCGCTGTCATGATGAAGATGAAGACCGCAAGGTTCAGCGCCGACATGACGATCTGCTCATTCGTGCGGAACCACGGGAAATCCTGGCGGAGGCGTTTCACCATGGTGTAGGAGCGCAGGAGCCTCAGCACCCGGGCGACACGGAGGAAGGCCAGCCCCTCGCCCACGATGGGGGCCAGCATCGAGACGATCACCACGATGTCGATGATGCCATAGATGCCCGTCACCATGCGGACGCGGCGCTTGGCGATCCACAGCCGCGCCAGGAAATCCACCAGCAGCAGCACGCCGATCACGGCATCAATATATTCCGTCGCGGGCCAGTGCAGGAAGGAGGAGGCGATGACGAAGGCGATGGTGGCGAGATCGAAGATCAGCAGGCCATAGCGGAAGCGGATCGACGCCGGCGCCTCCCCGTCATAGAGGATGCGGAGGCGGTCCCTGAGGCTTCCGGAGCTTGGCGCTGTCATGCCCTTCCTCCCTAGGGCGGCGGAGGCCATCCGTCCAGTCTGGACGCGCTGCGGCATCGCGTTATAGTCGGCCTGAATTCAAGGAGTTGTAAGCATGCCCAAGGGATATTGGATCGCCCATGTGACGGTGACGGACCCCGAACAGTATCAGCATTATGCGAGCGGCACCCGGGAGGCGTTCCAGAAATATGGCGCCAGCATTCTGGCCCGCGGCGGCCCCTTCCACCAGATGGAAGGCGATGGCCACCCGCGCAATGTGGTGATCGAATTCCCAAGCCTGCAGGCCGCGCTCGATTGCTATAATTCGCCGGAATACCAGGCGGCCAAAGCCAAGCGGCTGGGCGCGGGCATCGCCAACATCGTGCTGGTCGAGGGGGCCTAGAAGAGGTCCCGCAGGCTGAGCTTGCCCAGGGACGGCAGCTTGATGGCAAGATCATTGGGATCGACGCCAATCGAGGTGCCGAGGAGGTTCAGCTCAAAACCCTCTTCCAGGGCCAGCGTTACGCCCAGCGCGCCCCATGCCGAAAGCGTGAAGCCCGTGCCGCTGGGCGCGCGGGCCATGCCAAAGCCATTGCCGAGGAAATCCTTGCCCACGGCCACGGGCGGCAGTTCGACGCCGAAGCCTGGGGTGTTGCGCACCAGCCAGGCGATGAAGCTGTTGGAGTTGGGGCCGGGCCACACGACGTAGCTGCCCGGCACGCTGTGCGGATAACGTGCAATTGCATCTTCGATCCGCGGGATGAGCGATGCTGCCGGGGCGCCTGAAAACTCAGCCACCACATAGGGGTGGTTGCCATACCAAAGTGCGTCGGCCGCATAGGCGTTGCGGCGCACGGGGTTTCCCCAGCCCACCACCTCATAACGTGTCCAGGCTTCTGCCCCTTCGGGCTTCAGGAGGAGCGACATGTGCTCGGCGAAGATCGACTTCCAGCGCCCCGTGCGGGCGGCGAGGATGATGACCTTGGCCTCGGGCACCGCCCCCGCTTTGGGAAGCAGATGCGAGGACCCCCAATCCGCCGTGCGCCAGGATTGCGGAAACCCGTGTGACAGCGCCAGCGCCGTTCCCACCGCAATGGGAAGCACAACCGTCAGCAACAGAAACAAACCGAGCAATGCCAAGATACGCCGTCTCACAGCGGGTAACACTCCACGGGTGAGGTGGCAGGATCATGGCGCTTTTCATCGGCTGCACCGGTTGCTAAGAGCCCAAGCCCAAGGAAGGGACATCATCCATGAAACTCGCCATTGCCGGGGCCGCGGGCCGGATGGGACGCGTGCTCACGCGGATCATCAACGAAACGCCGGGTGCGGAAGTGGCGGGGGGGCTCGAGCACGCGGGGTCTCCACATGTGGGGGCCGATATGGGCGTCCTTGCCGGAATTGGCGCCCTTGACGTGGCGGTGACGGATGATCCGATTGCGCTTCTCACCCATGTGGACGGGATCATCGACTTCACCGTTCCGGCGGCCACGCTGGCGCTCACGGAACTCGCCGCACAGGCGCGCATCGTTCATGTGATCGGGACCACGGGGATTGACGCGGCGGGCGAAGCGAAGATCAAGGCGGCGGCGCGCCATGCGCGGATCGTCAAGTCCGGGAACATGAGCCTGGGCGTCAACCTGCTGGCGGTGATGGTGAAGAAGGTGGCAGCAGCGCTCGGCGAAGACTTCGACATCGAAGTTCTCGAGATGCACCACCGGCACAAGATCGATGCCCCCTCCGGGACCGCATTGCTGCTGGGCCAGGCGGCAGCCGCGGGGCGGCAGATCAATCTGGCCGAGCGCTCTGTCCGGTCCCGCGATGGGCATACGGGGGCGCGGCCCCAAGGCGATATCGGCTTTGCGACATTGCGCGGCGGATCGGTGGTTGGGGAACATACGGTGATGTTCGCCGGGGCCGCCGAGCGGATCGAGCTTACCCACAAGGCGGAGAGCCGGGACATTTTCGCGCGCGGCGCCGTCAGGGCCGCGCTCTGGGCTTTCGACAAGAAGCCCGGGCTTTATTCAATGACCGACGTTCTGGGACTGGAGTGACAACATGGACCGTCTTCTCGTGCTCGTCCGCCATGGGCAGAGCGAATGGAACCTCAAGAACCTGTTCACCGGCTGGAAGGACCCTGACCTCACCGAACAAGGTGTGCGCGAAGCCCATGCGGCGGGGCAGAAGCTGAAGGCCAAGGGCTTCCACTTCGATATCGCATATACCAGCGCGCTGACGAGAGCCCAGCACACGCTGAACATCATGCTGGATGAGCTTGGCCAGCAGGGCCTCACGACCATCAAGGACCAGGCGCTGAACGAGCGCGACTACGGCGACCTGACGGGCCTCAACAAGGATGACGCGCGCAAGAAATGGGGCGAGGACCAAGTCCATATCTGGCGCCGCTCCTATGATATTGCTCCTCCCGGCGGCGAAAGCCTGAAGGACACGCTGGCGCGGTCACTTCCCTATTACATGAAGCATATCCAGCCGGACGTACTCTCCGGCCGCCATGTGCTGGTGGCGGCGCATGGCAATTCCATCCGTTCACTGATCATGGCGATCGAAGGATTGACGCCTGAGGAGATTTTGAAGCGCGAGCTCGAGACGGGTGTTCCGGTGGTCTATCACCTGGGCGCGGATTCGCGGCCGGTGAAGGTTGAGGTGCTGGGGTGAGGCCTCTCCCGCCTCACTCCTCTCACCCATGCGACGGCTTGGCCGAGGCGGGCAACAAGCGAGATTAGAGCAGCGCGCCGCTGAGCAAGTCCCTATTTGCGGGCAACGCCAAAGACTGACGCGTTGGCATAATGGATGATGCCGTCATTCCGGCCTTGGCCGGGATGACGGCAAAAAAGAGTTATGGTCTGTTGGGCTGAAAGTGCGCCGCTACAGCTGCGAGCTCATTTAACCACCTAGGCTTTCCTTCACGCGCTCCTGGAAGTAGTGCACGCCCTGCTCATGCCGGGGGGACAAGGGGCCTGCGTGGTAGTTTCCGGCTTCGTAGTTCTTGTGGGTGCGCACGCAGATTTCGTAATCTTCGCGGACGACGGCGAGGTTGCGTTCGATGGTGTCGCTGCGCTTCTCGTCCAGCATGGGGGAGAGATCGTCGAAGTAGAAATGGTAAAGCTGCTCGGTGCGCTTGGTTCCGACGGGGTTGATGCGGGAGGTGTTCATGCCGCCCTCGAACAGCGAGAGCGTCCAGTTGGGCCACATCCACAGCCACTTGCCGCGGTAGAACAGGCCTTCGCGCGGCGGGGCCGTCATCCGGATGAAGCCCTTGTGGGCCGTGGTCTTGAATTCCTCGAAGTTGATGGCGGCGAAGAACTTCGGGTGGATGCCGGGGATGTGGTAGCCCTCGACGAAATTATCCGTGTAGATTTTCCAGTTGGCATCGAAGTTGACGGACTCGGTGCGCATCGACTGGTAGGTTTCGATCGGCTCGTCAGCGAGTTCCGCCACGAGATCGCCCAGCTGGGTGACGAGATCCGTCTGCGGATCAATCGCCGCGAACAGGAGCCCGCGCCATTCGGCGACGTGGATTTCCTCGAGCGGCCAGTCTTCCGGTTTGAAATCAGGCTCGTCTCCGAACCAGGGGGCGTTGAGGAGACGGCCATCATCGGCAAAGACCCATTGATGATAGGGGCAGCGGATGGTGGCGCAGCGGCCCGTGCCCTCCTCCAGCAATTGCGCGCCGCGGTGGCGGCAGACATTGCGGAAGGCGCGGAGCTTGCCGTCCCGCCCGCGGATGGCGAAAACCTTAATCCCTGCGATATCGGCGGCCACATATTGCCCGCGCTCGGCCACCTGGGACACGGGCCCCAGCATCTGCCAGGTCTTGGCGAAGATTTCATTGCGCTCGCGCGGCAGCACGGCGGGATCGACATAGAGGCTTGGATCGAGGTTCAGCATGGGCGGCACTCCTTCAAGGGGAAAGAGTGCCCTACCCATGCAAGCTATTCAATATCTTCGATCACCTGATCGCCGCCGCCCTTCACCTTGTGGGCCAGAGAGGCCTGAATGAAATCCTCGACTTCGCCATCCAGCACGTCCCCTGGCGCAGTCGAGGTATGGCCGGTGCGCAGGTCCTTCACCAGCTGATAGGGCTGGAGGACATAGGAGCGGATCTGGTGGCCCCAGCCGATATCCGTCTTCTTGGCATTGGCGGCATCGACCTTTTCCTGCTGCTTCTGCAGTTCCAGCTCATAAAGCCGGGCTTTCAGCATCTTGAGCGCCGTGGCGCGGTTCTTGTGCTGGGAGCGTTCCGCCTGGCAGGCCACGATGATGCCGGTGGGCATGTGGGTGATGCGCACCGCGGAATCGGTGGTGTTGATGTGCTGGCCGCCGGCGCCTGAGGCACGGTAGGTATCGACCTTCAGATCGCTGTCCACAATGGTGATGTCGATGTTGTCATCCACCACCGGATAGACCCAGACGGAGGCAAAGGACGTGTGGCGGCGGGCGTTCGAATCATAGGGCGAGATGCGCACCAAGCGGTGCACGCCCGACTCGGTCTTGAGCTTGCCATAGGCGTTGTGGCCCTTGATCTGCAGGGTGCAGGATTTGATCCCCGCTTCTTCGCCCGGATGCTCATCCAGCACTTCCGACTTGTAGCCATATTTATTGGCGTAGCGCATGTACATGCGCATGAGCATCGAGGCCCAGTCCTGGCTTTCGGTGCCGCCGGCGCCGGCGTTGATCTGGAGATAGGCGTCATTGGCATCCGCCTCGCCCGAAAGCAGCGTCTCGATTTCGGTTTCGGCGACCTTGGGCTTCAGCGCGAGGAGTGATTTCTCGGCCTCGGTGACGATCGACTGATCGTTCTCCGTCTCGCCCATTTCGATCAGCTCGGTGTTGTCGGCGATGGACTGCTCGAGGTCCCGGATCATGGTGATGCGCTTGTCCAGGTCCTGGCGCTCGCGCATGAGCTTCTGGGCCTTCTGCGGATCATTCCAGATCGAAGGGTCTTCGGACTTGGCGTTCAGTTCGGCTAAGCGGCGGAGGGAATTGTCCCAGTCAAAGATGCCTCCTCAGCAGTCCGATGGACTGCTTCATTTCGCCGACGAGCGACGAGATTTCAGCGCGCATGAGAATTGCTCATTTCAAAGATTAAGGTTGGTGGGGCTCAATAGAGGCCGCCGCCCTGCCCCGTCAACCCGCCATCGGCGGGAGGAGCCGCAGGCGCTGCCGACTGGGACGGCGGCACCAGCACAACGCCCGCCTCCGGCTGGGCTGCGGCGGTGACGGTGCTCTCGCCGATGATCTTGGTCGAATCGGGCGGCTCATCCCCTGGCTTGAAGGCTTCGAGAATGGTTCCTTCCTGACCGAAGATGGCGCGCTTTCCGGTTTTCGCGTCAATCGGGATCAGCTCGATGGCACGGGGGACGCGGAAGGGCGTTGCAGGCTTGTCCCGCAGCGCCAGCTTCATGAAATCGGCGACGATGGGGGCGGCCAGCTCGCCACCGGTGCGGCCCTTGCCCATGGGCTTCGGATTGTCGAAGCCCACATAGGTGCCGACCACGAGATCCGGCGTGTAGCCGATGAACCAGGCGTCACGCTCATCATTGGAGGTGCCGGTCTTGCCGGCCACGGGCTTTCCAACCACCAGCACCTTCTTGCCGGTGCCGCGCTCCACCACGCCCTCCATCATGGAGGTGATCTGATAAGCGGTGTAAGGGCTCATCACCTGCTCGCTCACGTCCAGCAACTCAGGCTCGGCCAAATCCGGGTTCCAGGCAGGTGCGGAGCAGCTGGCGCAGTTCCGCTTGTCATGGCGGAAAATTGTGCGGCCGTAGCGGTCCTGAATACGGTCAATCAACGCCGGCTCGATCTTCTTGCCGCCATTGTCGATCATGGCATAGGCGGTGACCATTTTGAGCAAGGTGGTCTCGCCCGCACCCAGCGCCATGGCCAGCTGGCGGGGCAGCTTGTCATAGATCCCCAGACGGGTGGCGAGATCGATGATCTTGGTCATCCCTAAGCTGTCTGCCAGGCGGACCGTCATCACGTTTCTGGACTGCTCGATGCCGCGGCGGAGCGTCGAGGGGCCAAAGAACTTGTTCTGGTAGTTCTTGGGCTTCCACATGGAGCCATCAGCCATCTTGAATTCGACGGGGGCATCAAGGATCACCGAGGCTGGCGAATAGCCATTGTCGAGGGCTGCGGCATAGACGATGGGCTTGAAGGAGGAGCCCGGCTGGCGCAGCGCCTGGACGGCGCGGTTGAACTGGCTCCTGCCATAGGAGAAGCCACCGACGAGAGCCAGCACGCGGCCGGTATGCGGGTCCATGGCGACGAGCGCGCCATCGACTTCCGGCATCTGCATGAGGTGATACTGGCCCTGGTCCTTGCTGGGGGCCACATAGATGATGTTGCCGGGCTGCAGCACGTCGGAGGCTTTCTTGACCTCGGGGCCGAGCTTGGTGCCATCGACATAGGCGCGGGCCCAGGCGAGAAGGCTTACAGGAATTTTCACCTGCTCGCGCTCGGGCGCCATGTTTCCGTCCGGCAGGAGCTTGGGCTGGAGGCCGACGGTTGCTTCCGTGTCGCTCACGTCCAGCACGATGCCGAGGCGCCAGGGCGCCACGTCATCCGGCACCTTGCGGCCCTTCATGAAACCGGCCCAGTCTTCGGCGCCGGCAAGATCGACCGTGGTGACAGGGCCGCGGAAGCCGCGCTTCCGGTCAAAGGTGATGAGACCGCGGGCCAGTGCCTGGCGGGCGTAGAGCTGGAGCTTGGGATCAAGCGAGGTGCGGACCGAGAGGCCGCCCTTCTCGAGCTGGTCCTTGCCATAAATGTCAACGAGTTCGCGGCGCACTTCCTCGGCGAAGCTTTCGGCGGCGAAAAGCTGGGCACCGAAGGGCCGGGGATTGACCTCGAGGGGCTTTGCCTGCGCGGCTTTCATCTCCTCCTCGGTGATGTAGCCGTTCTCGTTCATCTGCAGGAGCACCCAATTGCGGCGCTCGATGGCGCGTTCCTTCTGGCGGAACGGGTGGTAGTTGTTGGGGCCCTTGGGAAGGGCCGCGAGATAGGCCATCTCCTCGATCGAGAGCTGATCGAGCGACTTGCCAAAATAATTGAGGGAGGCCGCGGCCACGCCATAGGAGTTGAGGCCAAGAAAGATCTCGTTCAGGTAGAGCTCGAGGATCTGGTCCTTCGAAAAGGTCTGCTCGATGCGCTGCACGAGAAGCGCTTCCTTCAGCTTTCGCGTGATCGAGCGCTCATTGGTGAGGAGGAAGTTCTTCGCCACCTGCTGGGTGATGGTGGAGGCGCCGACGATCTGCCCCTTGCCGGAAAATTTCACCTGGGCATAGCGGAAGGCAGCGGCGGCGATCCCCTGCCAGTCAAGCCCTGAGTGGGTGAAGAAGGTCTTGTCCTCGGCCGAGATGAAGGCATCGATCAGGAGCTTCGGCATCTGGCTCACCGGCACGAAGAGGCGGCGCTCCTCGGCATATTCGGCGAGCATGGATCCATCGGCCGCGTAGATGCGCGTCATGACCGGGGGTGCGTAATTGGCCAGCTGCTTGTAATCCGGCAGGTCTTTCGAGGCCATCAGGATCACATAGGTGAGAGCCGCCGCGCCGGCGACGAACACCACGAACCCCACCGCAAAGAGCCAACCGAGAAAACGCAGCATTCTATATTCGACACCTGCCTGTTGCCGCCGCCCGATAACACAGGGACCACGGCTTGTTGTAGTTAATTCGCTAGGGCCGGATTGTGGCCTTGGGGTGGCGGCTGCGCGGAGGAAGAACGGTGCTCAGGGAGACGTCTGCGCCAGTTGCGTGGCGAAATAGGTGGTGACGGCGCGGGCCATGGCGGTGGCCACTTTTTCCTGCCAGGCGGGGGACGAGAGCTGGCTCTCGTCCTGGCGGCTGGAGAGATAGCCCAGTTCGACCAGAACCGACGGCACATCCGGCGCCTTCAGCACCATAAAGCCCGCGGAACGCATGGGCTTTCCGGTGAAGGCGGTGACCGGGCCCATTTCATTGACCGCCTTCTTGGCGAAGACGAGAGAGTGGGTTTTCGATTCGCGCTGGACGAGGTCGATCAGGATATCGGTCACCTGCTCGTTCTCGGTTTCGAGATCGACGCCGGCAATGATGTCCGCGCGGTTTTCCTTGTGGGCCAGCGCCTCGGCCTCGGCGTCCGAGGCTTTCTCGGAGAGGGTGTAGATGGTGGCGCCGCGCACATCCTGGCCGCGGACGGTATCGGCGTGGATGGCGATGAACAGGTCTGCCTCATTGTCACGCGCCACCTTCACGCGTTCTTTCAAGGTCAGGAAGCGGTCATCCGAGCGGGTCATGATGACGTCGACCGAACCGGTGGCCTCGAGGATCTGTTTCAGCTTGAGGCCAAAGGCCAGGACCACGTCCTTCTCGCGGGTCTTGCGGACGCCGATGGCGCCGGGGTCGATGCCGCCGTGGCCGGGGTCGATGACGACGCGCTTGCGGACTGGCGCGGGTGTCGCCTTGGGGGCTTCCGGCGCTGGATCGATCGAGGCGGTTGACTGGTCGGCGGCGGCTTTGAGCGTCTGGGCGAAGGCTTCCTCGGTGGTTTTGACGAGATCGACCACGATCCTGGCGGGCTGGCCGGCCTGCGGGTCCAAGATAAAGGATTTCTCGATCAGGACGGGGCCGGTTGTTTCCAAAACGATTCGGGACTGGCCCTCGCCCATGGGGCCGAAGCGGTATTGCGCGACGAGCCCGCGGGCGCGCTTTCCCGCACCTTCGGGCAGCTGGAAATTGAGTTGCGGAAGATCGATCATCACCCGGTAGGGGTTGGCCAGCACATAGACGGAATAGCCCACGGGGGCTGAAAGATCGGCCACGAATCGGGTGCGCGTGGCGTCCCCCGCCAGGCGGGCGGCAGAGGCCACGGGAAGATCTGCCGCATCGGCCAGCGGCAGCCGGTAGCCCGAGAGCAGGAACATGACCGCCAGCAGGGCGCAGGCCGTAAGACGGGCGGCGGCTCCACGTGCGCTGATGGCTGTTTCGCGGGTCATTTCTGAAGCGATGTGCTCTCTGGGATTTGCCCCCGAAACTAGGCCGCCCAGGGTTAACCAATGGTTGCCGGGGGGCATTGCGGCGGCGGCTGCGGGGAAAGCTTGCATTTTGGTACCCCTGCCCATAAAAGCGCTCCGTCTCCTGTGTGTCAGGGCCGCGAACTGCGGCAGAATCGACAGCAGGTGGTGAGAATTTCGCGAGAGGCGGGGGTCCGGTGGTATCATGCCACCCCCGCGCGACGCGGTAGAGCGCGTGACCCTTGGAAGGGGTCCGCCAGTTACGAACCGTCCCGTCCACGGGACACAAGGAAATCCTGGGCATGCCCCACGCCACGACGAGCGCGCTGTACGAGGACCGGACAAGACCGGCTCCCGCGGCCTGCTTGCCTCCGTCGCTTCGGCAATCCGGCATGCCCCATTCGCGCAGCAGCACCCGCAGTTCCAACAGGCGTCTCCTCACCGGAGCGGAGAACCTATCGGCATTGCCGCCGTGCTGGCGCAGAGGAAAAGACTTATGGGCAGCAAGATGCTCATCGATGCCAGCCACCCCGAAGAGACCCGCGTGGTCGTCCTCAAGGGCAATCGCATCGAGGAATTCGATTTCGAAAGTGCCGCACGCCGCCAGCTGAAGGGTAACATCTACCTGGCCAAGGTGACGCGCGTGGAGCCTTCGCTCCAGGCGGCCTTCGTGGAGTATGGCGGGAACCGCCATGGCTTCCTCGCCTTCTCCGAAATCCACCCCGACTATTACCAGATCCCGCTGGCCGACCGGCAGGCACTGCTGCAGGCGGAAGAAGAAGAACACGCCCGCGAAGCCGAGGACGAGGACGACGAGGCCGGAAACGGCCACCGCCGCGAGCGCCGCGGCCGCGACCGTGACCGTGGCGAACGGGGCGGCCGCCGCCGCCAGGAGGCCTCCAGCGAAGAGGCCTCCGACAACGGCAATGGCGGGGACGACCACGAGAACGATCACGACAGTGAGCGTGACCACGACGAGGACTCCGGCGTCGAGGACAATGGCGTCGAGGACAATGGCCACGAGACCTCGGAGGGCGGAATCCCCCAGGGCTTCGAGTTCCACGACGAAGACGACAGCGACGAGGACAGCGCTGAAGACGGCGAAGGCGAAGGCGAGAATGACGGCGAAGGTGACGAGACCGATGGTCCGCACCGCGCGAAGCCGATGACCGCCAGCCACGACGATCCGACGATTTCGGAGCCGGTCGAGGCAGGTTCGGAAACGCCTGAGCCCGAGGAACATATTGAAGCCCGGCTGCAGGAACCTGCACCCGAGCGTTCGACCGATGCCGACATCGAGGCCAGCAGCCCCCGGGTCGAGCATGGCATGCCGGGCGAGCTCGGCAATGGTGTTGAGGAAGTGGGCGAGGACCCGGAAGCGGCCCGTGTCGAATCGATCGGCGCAGAAGACGCGCTCGAGGAAGTGCCGCAGCGGCGCCGCAAGGTGCAGCGTAAGCATTACAAGATCCAGGAAGTGATCAAGCGCCGCCAGGTGATCCTGGTGCAGGTCGTGAAGGAAGAGCGCGGCAACAAGGGCGCGGCCCTCACCACCTATCTCTCGCTTGCCGGCCGCTATTGCGTGCTGATGCCCAACACCGCACGCGGTGGCGGCATTTCCCGCAAGATCACCGATTCCGGTGACCGCCGCCGTCTGAAAGACATGGTGAAGGAAATCGAGGTGCCGCAAGGCATGGGCCTCATCGTCCGCACCGCCGGTGCCCAGCGCACCAAGACCGAAATCAAGCGCGACTATGACTATCTGCTGCGCCTGTGGGAAAGCGTGCGCGACCTGACGCTGAAATCCCAGGCCCCTGCCCTCGTCTACGAAGAGGGAAGCCTGGTGAAGCGCGCCATCCGCGACCTTTACACCAAGGACGTGGACGAGGTGATGGTCGAGGGCGAAGAGGCCCATCGTGAAGCCAAAGACTTCATGAAGATGCTGATGCCGAGCCACGCCAAGAACGTGAAGCTCTACAAGGACACGCGGCCGCTGTTCTCCCGCTACCAGGCGGAAAGCCAGCTGGACGGGCTTTATTCGCCGACCGTGACGCTGCCCTCGGGCGGGTACATGGTGATCAACCAGACGGAAGCGCTGGTGGCTGTCGATATCAACTCCGGCAAGGCGACGCGCGAACACAATATCGAGGACACGGCCTATAAGACCAACCTCGAAGCCTCCGATGAAATCGCCCGCCAGCTGCGGCTTCGGGATCTGGCCGGACTTGTGGTCATCGACTTCATCGACATGGAGGAAAAGCGCAACAACCGGAACGTCGAGCGCCGCCTGAAGGATGCGCTGAAGAACGACCGTGCCCGCATTCAGGTCGGGCACATCAGCCATTTCGGCCTGCTTGAAATGTCACGCCAGCGGCTGCGGCCGGGCCTTCTCGAAGGCTCGTCCCGCACTTGCCCCCATTGCGAGGGGCGAGGCATCGTGCGCTCGATCTCGTCCTGCGGATTGTCCGTGCTGCGGGCGATCGAGGAACATCTGATTGCGCGCAAGCCCGAGAACCTCACCGTCAAGTGCACGCGGGAAATCGCCTTCTATATTCTGAACGAGAAGCGCGACAATCTGCTGACCATCGAGACCACTTACGGTATCTCGGTGTTCATCGTGCCGAGCGACGAGATGAAGGGCTCTCAAGCGCTGATCGAGCGCGCGCCCGACCGCAACCTGCCGCCGCGCAAAGTGATGGCAGCTCCGGTCCGCATGGACTCCTCCTTCGAGGAAGAGGACGAAGAGGTCGAGGACGAAGCCCCTGAGGCCGAGGACGAAGCTGACGACGAGGCCGAGGCTGATGACGCCACTGAGGCTTCAGCCTCGGGCGAAGAGCGCCAGCAGCCGGGCAATGGCGAGCGTGGCGAAGGCGGACGCCGCCGCCGCCGCCGCCGTGGCCGCCGCGGCGGACGCGGACGCGAAGAGGGAACGGGTGAGGTTTCAGCATCCGGCACCGACGAGCTTCCCGGTCTGGGCGAACAGCCCTTCACCGGCACGGATGAGGATGACCGCGAAGGCGACGGCGTGGCTGAAGCTGCACCGGCCGCAACGGTCACTGAGGACGGTGACGCCCCCCGCCGCGAACGCCCGCGGCGTGATCGCTGGGGACGCAGCCGCGACCGCGAGCGGACCCGCCGCGAACCGCGCGCCGATGAAACTGCCGATTCCGAGGCTCCTGCCGTGGAGGCCTTCGCGCCCGCGGAAGAGGAACCGCGCGCCGAGGCCCCTGTTCAGGCATCAGCACCTGTTCCCGCCCCGGCACCGGCACCCGCTGCAGCCGAGGCTCCCGCAGAGCCGGCCCGCCGCTGGCAGCCCCCGGCCCCCACTGTGACCCCTGCTCCCGCCGAGCGGAAATCCGGCTGGTGGAGCAAGCGCAGCTGAACCGAGTGATAACGTCCCTTCTCCCCTCATTCGGGCGGGAGAAGGGAACGCTTCCTGCAGTGCCACGGCTTGACCGTGGCATTTTCTTTGGGCGGCGGCGTACTCTCAATCGCCGTCACCCCGGCGCAGGCCGGGGTCCCGCTTTGAGCGGTGCGGCGTTGGGGGAAGCGGGATCCCAGCCTTCGCTGGGATGACGGGATAAATGGGTCAGGTACACTCTATCCGCCGTCACCCCGGCGTTGCCCAAGGTCCCGCTTTGAGCGGTGCGGCGTGGGCGAAGCGGGATCCCAGCCTTCGCTGGGATGACGGGATAAATGGTTCAGGTAACCTCTGTCCGCCGTCACCCCGGCGCAGGCCGGGGTCCCGCTTTGAGCGGTGCGGCGTGGGGGAAGCGGGATCCCAGCCTTCGCTGGGATGACGGGATTGACGGCTCGGATACTCTCTATCGGCCGTCACCCCGGCGCAGGCCGGGGTCCCGCTTTGGGTGGTGCGGCGTGGGGAAGCGGGATCCCACCCTTCGCTGGGATGACGGGATAAATGGCTCAGGTACACTCTATCCGCCGTCACCTCGGCGTTGCCCAAGGTCCCGCTTTGAGCGGTGCGGCGTGGGCGAAGCGGGATCCCAGCCTTCGCTGGGATGACGGGATAAGTGGCTCAGGTACCCTCTATCCGCCGTCACCCCGGCGCAGGCCGGGGTCCCGCTTTGGGCGGTGGAGCGCGGGGAAGCGGGATCCCAGCCTTCGCTGGGATGACGGATGGAGAGATGTGGCCTTGTGCGGAAAGACCCAGTTTTGCCCCTTGGGCAACTCTCCCATTGCGTGTTGCCGGAGGAGAGGTGAAAAGGTGGCCAGGGTTTAATTTTGCGGCCTCAAACTCGCCTCATTCTGCCTTGATGGACGGCAGTGGAGGCAGGTTGAAGATGCTGGGAACGGGACTGATTTTCAGGGCGATTGCGCGGTTCATGGCGGTGCTGACCGCTGTGATGAGCGTGGCCCTGACGGCGGCCCAGGCCCAGGATGCCGCGCGTTCCATGCCGCTGATCCGGGATGCCGAGATCGAAGGGCTGTTGCGCCTTTACACCCGGCCGATCTTCAAGGCAGCGGGCATCAACCCCAGCGCCGTCAAGGTCTATGTGATCAGCGACCGGCGCATCAACGCCTTCGTGGCGGGTGGGCAGCGCATCTTCATCAATACCGGGCTGCTTCTCCAGTCGGACACGCCCAATGAAGTGATCGGCGTTCTCGCCCATGAAACGGGCCATATCGCGGGCGGGCATCTGGCGCGCATGGGTGTTGAGATCGACTCGGCCAATTACACCTCGATCATCGGCATGCTGCTGGGCCTTGCTGCCATCGCAGGAGGCGTTGCCGCGGGCAATGCCGAAGTGGCGCAGGCAGGCCAGGGCATCATGATGGGGACCAAGGGCCTGGCCCAGCGCAACTTCCTGACCTATGCGCGCGGCATGGAAGCCTCCGCCGACCAGGCGGCGCTCAAATACCTCAACGCCACGCACCAATCCGCCAAGGGCATGATCACGCTGTTCGACACGCTGGCGCGCGAGAACCTGGTGGCGCTCGCGGATGTGGACCCCTATGTGCTGTCCCACCCGATGCCGGTCGATCGCATTCACAATCTCGAACTTGCGGCGGAGAAATCACCCTACTGGAACACCAAGGATCCGCCGGCGCTAATCCTGCGCCACCAGCTGGTTCAGGCGAAGCTCACCGGCTACATCGGTGGCGCGCAGGCGGTGATGCAGAAATATCCCTCCGCCGACCAGTCCATGCCCGCGCGCTATGCCAGGGCCATTGCCATGTTCCGCAAGGGCGACATCCGCAACGCGCTGACCATCATCGACGGGCTGACGGCGGAGCTGCCCGAGAACCCCTATTTCTGGGAACTGAAGGGCCAGGCCCTGCTCGAGAACGGGCGCGCGGCCGAGGCGGTGGCACCGGTGCAGAAGGCGCTGACGCTGCTGCCCAACAATGGGCTGATCCAGATCCTGGCCGCGCAGGCCTATATCGACACCGACAAACCTGACAATGCGAAGGCTGCCATCAAGCTTCTGAAGCAGGCGCAGCGGAGCGAGGGCGAGACTCCCGAAACCTACATGCTGCTGGCACGAGCCTATGCCCAGACGGGCGACATTCCGCGCGCCGAACTTGCCACGGCACAATCCGCCCTGCTGCGGGGTGACAAGAAGCTGGCCATGGAGAAGGCGCGCTCCGCCCAGAGCCAGTTCAAGATGGGAACACCGGAGTGGATCCGCGCTAACGATGTTTTGACCTTCGCAGGACACAAGTAGGATGACTTCATCCTGCCTGCTGCTGCAAACATGTTTTCGACAACAGAGGAACGACACCCGATGACATTCCGCCTCCGCTTCGCCCTGTGCGCGGCTGCCCTTCTCGCCCTCGTTCCCAGCGCCTTCGCGGCCGAGAGTTTCAACGCCGCGCAGAAGACGGAGATTGGCGAAATCGTCCGCCAGTACCTCATGGACAATCCGGAAGTGCTGCTCGACGTGAGCAAGGCGCTCGAAGCCAAGCAGCAGGCCCAGGAACAAGAGCAGCGCACCGGCGTGTTGCAATCCAGCGCCAAGGACATCTTCCATTCGCCCGCCGATTTCGTGGCCGGGAACCCCAATGGCGATGTCACCATGGTTGAGTTTTTCGACTATAATTGCGGCTGGTGCAAGAAGGGCTATCCGGAGGTCATGAGCCTCATCGAGAAGGACAAGAACCTGCGCCTGGTCCTGAAGGAATTCCCGATCTTCGGCGGCGACTCGGATTATGCCGCCATGGCCGCCCTCGCCGCCAAGCGCCAGAACAAATACTGGGAATTGCACCAGGCGCTGTTTGCGCATGAAGGCAAGGTGACGAAGGAAGTTGTGGATGAGCTTGCGGCCAAGCAGGGGATCGACCTGGCCAAGCTCAAGACCGACATGAAGGATCCGGCCCTCGCGCAGGAAATCGCGGCCACCCATGCACTCGCCCAGTCGCTTGCCATCAACGGAACGCCCGCCTTCATCATCGACGACAAGGTCTCGCCCGGCTACCTGCCTTCGGACGGCCTCTCGGCGATGATCGACGAGGTCCGCGCCGGCGGCGGCTGCAAGCTCTGCTGATCAGTGGGCACGGGCCGCGCTTCCAACTGAGGGGCTGAACCCCTATAAGCGGCGGATTGCGGAGTGGAATCGCGGGTGACGATGAAACCTGTCTATGTGCTGAACGGCCCCAATCTCAATCTGCTGGGCCTCCGGGAACCGGCCATCTACGGCACGGCGACGCTTGCCGACGTGGAGGCGCTGTGCAAATCCCATGCGGAGGCGCTTGGGCTGGGGCTGGTGTTCCGCCAGTCCAACAGCGAAGGCGAGCTCGTGGGCTGGATCCATGAGGCGCGCGAGAAGGCCTCCGGCATCGCCATCAATGCCGGGGCCTATACCCACACATCCGTGGCGCTGCACGACGCGTTGAAGGCGGCCGATCTTCCGGCAGTTGAAGTCCATCTCTCCAACGTCCATAAGCGCGAGGCTTTCCGGCACACCAGCCTGATCGCGCCCGCGGTGACGGGCGTGATCTGCGGCTTCGGGCCGCAAAGCTATGTGCTGGCGCTGTCAGCACTCCATTCATTCATCACGGCAAACAAGAAGGGTTGACCAATGCCCCCAGCAAAGAAAACCGAGACCAAACCTGAATTGCGGGACCCCGATCTGGACCTGATCTCGAGCCTGGCCGAGATCCTCAACACCACCGGGCTCACCGAGATCGAGCTGGACCGCAAGGGCACCAAGGTGCGCGTGGCGCGGACGCTGACGGCGGTTGCCAGTATCGCCTCTCCACCCCCTGCCCCGGTAATGCATGCCCATGCGAGCGCGCCGGCCACGGAACAGGCCGCGCCCAAGGGCAATGGCGAACATGCAGGAACCGTCAAATCGCCCATGGTGGGAACCGTGTTCCTGGCGCCCTCCCCCGGTGCGCCGCAGTTCATCGATGTCGGATCGCAGGTCAAGGAAGGGCAGACGCTGCTCATCATCGAGGCGATGAAGACGATGAACCAGATTCACGCGCCGCGTGCGGGCAAGGTGACGGCGATCTTCGTCGAGAACGGTCACCCCGTCGAATATGGCGAACCCCTCGTGGCGATAGAGTAGAGATCAGATGTTCGACAAGGTCCTCATCGCCAACCGGGGTGAAATCGCACTCCGCGTGCTGCGCGCCTGCCGCGAGCTTGGCATCCAGACGGTGGCGGTGCATTCCACCGCCGATGCCGACGCCATGCATGTGCGGCTCGCCGATGAGAGCGTGTGCATCGGCCCGCCCCAGGCGCGCGACAGCTACCTCAATATTCCGGCGATCGTTTCGGCCTGCGAGATCACCGGCGCCGAAGCGGTTCACCCCGGCTATGGCTTCCTCTCGGAGAATGCGCGCTTTGCAGACATCCTGACCGAGCATGGCATCAAGTTCATTGGGCCATCGGCGGAGCACATCCGCATCATGGGTGACAAGATCACCGCCAAGATCACCGCAAAGGAACTTGGCATTCCCGTGGTGCCGGGGTCCGAGGGCGGGATCTCCGACATCGATGAGGCCAAGCGCGTGGCGAAGGACATCGGCTTTCCCGTCATCATCAAGGCCACCGCCGGCGGCGGCGGGCGCGGCATGAAGGTGGCGCGCACGGAGGCCGATCTGGCGCTGGCGATGAGCACGGCGCAATCCGAAGCCAAGGCCGCCTTCGGCAATGGTGATGTCTATATCGAGAAATATCTGGAGAAGCCGCGCCACATCGAAATCCAGGTGCTGGGCGACGGCAAGGGGCGCGCCATTCATCTGGGCGAGCGCGACTGCTCGCTGCAGCGGCGGCACCAGAAGATTTGGGAAGAGGCGCATTCGCCTGCCCTCAACGCGCACCAGCGCGACGAGATCGGTGGCCGCGTGGCCCGCGCCATGGAGAAGCTCGGCTATGAAGGGGTCGGCACCGTCGAGTTCCTCTATGAGAATGGCGAGTTCTTCTTCATCGAGATGAACACCAGGCTCCAGGTGGAGCATCCGGTGACGGAGGCGATCACCGGGCTTGACCTCGTGCAGGAGCAATTGCGCGTGGCGTCCGGCGCTGATCTTGCTTACACCCAATCCGATATAAGTTTCTCGGGCCATGCCATCGAGTGCCGCATCAATGCCGAAAACCCGACAACCTTTGCGCCGTCCCCCGGCAAGGTGGATGCGGTGCATTTCCCCGGGGGGCTCGGCATCCGCGTGGATTCCGCCCTTTATGCGGGCTATCGCATTCCGCCCTATTACGACAGCCTGATCGGCAAGCTGATTGTCTCCGGCAAGACCCGGACCGAATGCATGATGCGGCTCAGGCGGGCATTGAGCGAATTCGTGGTCGAAGGAATCGAGACCACCATTCCGCTGTTCCAGCAATTGCTCGGCGAGCCGGACATCATCGACGGCCATTACGACATTCACTGGCTGGAGCATTATCTCGCCCGCCAGGCCTGATGAGCAGCATCACGCCACAGATCCTGCTCAGGGCCTATGCGGCCGGCATTTTTCCGATGGCGGAAAGTGCGGAAGACAACGCGCTCTACTGGGTGGAGCCTGAAGAGCGCGGCATCATTCCCTTGGATGGCCTCAAAGTCTCGCATTCGCTGCGGAAAAGCGTGCGGCGCAGGCTGTTCGAGGTGAAGGTCGATCATGATTTTGCGGGCGTCATCGCCGCCTGCGCGGCAAAGACGCCCGAGCGGCGCTCCACCTGGATCAATGCCCGCATCAAATCGCTCTATACCCAGCTTCACAGCTTGGGCTGCTGCCACAGCATCGAATGCTGGCAGGAGGGCCAGCTGGTGGGCGGGCTTTATGGTGTGCGCATCGGTGCGGTGTTCTTTGGGGAGAGCATGTTCTCGCGCGCAACTGATGCCAGCAAGGTGGCGCTGGTGCATCTGGTGGCCAGGCTCAACTATGGCGGCTTCAAGCTACTCGACGCGCAATTCGTGAACCCGCATCTGGAAAGGCTCGGCGCCACCACCCTGCCCCGCGCCCAATACCACAAGGTGATGGAGCCGCTGCTGGAGAGGCCCGCGGATTTCCATGCATTCGCGGCGGATAATAACCCGGAGACGGTGCTGCGGTTTGCGATGCCAAGCCGGCTGGCCTGAGGAAAACACCGACGTCCTATCAACCCGGCAGAAGACAGGTCACAACGCCTGGGACTGCAGTCAGCGCGGGCCATTGCCGCAAGTCGCCTGGATCAAATGTCAGGCTGAGGCGAATTTCCAGCGGCAAGCCCTCCTTGCCCGGCCCGCCCTCTTTCGGCGCTGGACAGAAGGAATATGAGAAGGCCAGGCTGCGGACCCCAGAGAGCAGGATGTGCGGGGCCTCAGCTTCGGCCCGCCCGCCACCATGGAGTTTCCGCGCCAGCAGGAGCCGCCCCTGGTCGTCGCGCCAAACAGTGACCTCATAGATGCCGCCGGTCTCGGTCACACCGGGCGAGAGAGCGAGGAATTGAATCCGGTCTTGGCTGCCTTGAAAAAAGAGCTGCCGCCGTCCGGCTGCATCTGTACCCAATCCCGGCAGCATGTCCTCAAACGAATTCCGCATAAAGCGGGCAACGATGTCCACATTCTCCTGCGCCTCGTTTCTTGCCATGGCTGCATCCATTTTCTGCCACACAAACAGGGCGGAGAGCGCGTAGCCGATGAGGAGTGATAGGAGCGCCAGGGTCACGAGAAGCTCGACGAGCGTGAAACCGGCTTGCGTTGTTCTCGATGTCACGAGCCATGTCCGCTCAGCAGGATTGTATCGGCCAGGATGCGGCCTTCGCCAACCACATTGGCCGGAATGAACCGGCCCGTGACCCGGAAGGCCGAAACAGGCATGGCCCCCGCTTGGGGCCTGGCCGCTACCGGGGTGATCGTCAGCGTCCAGCGGCCAGATGGCAAAGCTCCCTCACTGCGGCCGGCCGTCAGTTGCCGCGCCAGCCTCAGCCTGGCTATCTGCTTGTCGATTTCGCGAAATGCCGTCTCCTGCGCCGCCATATGCGTTGTCACGCGCAGAGCATCCGACAGCACGGCGAAAGACATGATCAGCGCCGAAGACAGCACGACGAAGCCGACCAGCGTTTCAATCAGCGTGAAGCCTGCCTGTCCTGGACGGTTCCTCATCTGCTCCCGCTGATGATGATTGCGCCTGTCAGCCAATCGACCTGGACGCGCGTGCTGTGGCCGTCCCCTGACAATTGAATGTCGCCGCCCGTGGAGCTGCCATTGGGCTCAAACACAATGGCCGCCCGCCGGTCTTCGGATACGCCCTTCGCGGTGACAACGGTGACACGCCTTGCCGCCTGAAGTGCAAGGATGCTCCCTCCCGCGTCCGCAACGCCAGCCGGCGTGAGGTTGATCAGAACCGTTGTGGGGCGCCTCGTCATGAGAGCGGTTTCGCGCGCCTGGCGCAGCTTCGCGGCCACTATCCGGGCATCTGCCTGCAGTGCCCCGCCCTTCCCGCCTCGAATGGCTAGAGGCAGAGAGACAGCAAGCACCATGCTCAGGATGGCCAGAACCACCAGCATCTCGACCAGGGTGAAGCCCGCACCATGCGCTTGCCCCTCATTGAATGGCGAGGTCATTGGCGCTCAAGATGGCTTGCATCACCGACATCACCACGCCGCCCACGAGAATTCCTGTCAGGACGGTCAGAACCGGCGTCAGCAGCGACATGGATCGCGTGAGCAGCCGGAGGGCCTCGCTCTCCTTGGCCGAGGCGATGTTCCGGAGCACGGGTTCCAGCCGGTTCGTTTCCTCCGCAACGGCGATGAGCTGCAGGCTCGCGGGGTCGAACACCGGCACCTGGCCCAGCGCAACCGAAAGCCGCGTGCCGTCCTGCACAGCCTCCCGCACGACCAGCAGAGCCTGCGCTGTGGCAGATGTGCTGGCAGCCGAGGCAGAACTGCCGATCGCCACCTGCAGCGAAACTCCACTCTTGAGCAAGGCCGCAAGAACATTGCAGACACGGCCCAGTTCGGAGGTTTGCGTGATGCGGGCGATCAGAGGAAACGAACAGGCAGCCCTGCTTAAGTCGCGCTTCCAACTGAAAGCCCTGCCGAGGCCCACGGGCAGGGCCAATGCAAGAAGGCAGACGAACACCAACAGCAAAGGATGCTTGGTGATACCATCCGACAACAGCAGCATCATCTGGAGCGAAGTTGGAATGGCGTCCGTGTTGTGTTCGAACAATGGTGCGATGCGCGGCGCCAGAACCAGCGAAATGACGATGACGGAGACGGCAGCGAAACCCAGCAAGAAGAGCGGATAGATAAGGGCTGACACAATATCCGCAGCGATTTTTGCCCGCCTCGCCAGAATTTGCGAGAGATCTTCCAGGACTGTTGAGAGTTCTCCAGACTGTTCCCCAGCCTTGATCAAGGCTAGCTCATACTGCTCGAAACCGGCTCTTTCCTGCTGAAGCGCAGCAGCCAGGGACGATCCGGCCCGCACCGCGTTCAACAGCGCCTCGACCGTCTGATGCGCCTTACCCTTGGTCTGCAACATGATCAGCTGCAGGGCACGATCAATCGCAATGCCCGCTGCAGTGAGTGCCGCCAGCTTTTCCGCAAAGTCCCTGCGCCAGTGAAGTGAGAGCGATTGGCCGCCCGGAAGCGATGCAGAAGCGGAGGACAAACGCGTTTCCTCCAAGCGGTAGGCAAAAATTCCACGCTGCCGCAACAGCAGCGCGGCATCTGCCGCGGTCAGGGCCGAAACCGAACCTCTTGTGCTGGCTCCAGCAACGTCCAAAGCCCAATAGGCGAACTCGCTCACGCGGCCCCAGCTCCCAAGATCCGTGTGACTTCACCCGCCGTCGTCCGCCCGTCAGCAACCATTGCATGCGCTGCCGCTTTGAGGCTCACGTATCCGGATTTTGCCGCGATCGCCTCAAACTCGATTTCGCTGGCGGCACGCCCTATGGCACGGCTCAGCTCCTCCGACACCACCATGATTTCGCTGACCACCCTGCGCCCGTTGAAGCCCTGGCCGCCACACTGCCGGCAAGAGGATCCAGGTGATACGGTCCCCATAGCGTCCGGCGCATCCGGGCTTGCGCAGGCATTGCACAAGGTGCGGATAAGCCTTTGGGATACAACGCCCCGCAATGCGGAGGCGAGAAGGTAATCCTCGATACCGAGATCGCGCAGGCGCGCAATCGCGGCGGCCGCGGAATTCGTATGCAGGGTTGAGAAGACCAGATGCCCCGTCAAGGCAGCCTGGACCGCGATGCGGGCCGTTTCAGCATCGCGGATTTCGCCAATCATGATGATGTCGGGATCATGCCTCAACACCGAACGCAGCACCGTCGCAAAATCGAGGCCGATATTTGTGCGCACATGGACCTGGGTGATGCCCGGAAGCTGATATTCGATCGGATCTTCGACCGTGAAAATCTTTCCCTGCGCGGTGTTGAGCAATTTCAGCAGAGCATAGAGTGTGGTCGTCTTGCCACTTCCCGTGGGGCCGGTGACGAGGACGATGCCATTCGGCTGGCCAATGAAGGCGGACAGCGCTTCGACAGCTGGAGGATCGAAGCCAAGGGCAGCAAGTTCGAGATCCATGTCCAGCCGGTTCAGAATGCGCAGTACGATCGCCTCCCCCTCGACCGATGGCATTGTGGAGACGCGAAAGTCAATTTCTCTTCCCTTGACCACAAACCTGATCTTGCCATCCTGTGGCAGGCGCTGTTCGGCAATGTTGAGGCGCGCCAGGACCTTTATGCGTGAGGTGAGACCGGGCTGCTGTGCCTTGGCGATGCTCTCGGCCCTGTGGAGCACGCCATCGACACGGTAACGCACCTGCAATTCGTCCTTTAGGGGTTCGATGTGAATGTCAGATGCGCGCTGATCGACAGCGGTCGTCACCAGCCGGTTGAGCAGCCTGATGACTGGCGCCTCGCTTGCAAGATCGCGAAGACGTTCGGCATCGAGATCCAAAAGCTCGGTGAGCCGGGCCGGATCCGGCGAACTGCTGCCACCGCCGATCTCCTCAGCTTCCAAGCGCTCGAAGGCGGCCTGAAGGGATTGTTGCGAACAGATGGAGAGCTGCAATTCTGCCCCCCGAACATAGGCCAAACAGCGGGCTGCCTGATTGTCCAAGGGAAAGCAGGTGGCGAGATGGAGAACACCATCCGCTTCACTGAGCGGAAGCAAGGCCGTGCGCCTGAGAAAGGGGAGATCGAGCGCGTCATCGTCGAGGACATCGCGGCTGGGCTGGGGCTGGCCAAGGATGGGGCACCCAGCGAAGGACGCCATGGCTTCCAGCAGCGCATGCTCGCCTATCAGTCCTAGCTCCGTTAAAATGGTTTCGATCCGTTCGCCCCCGGCCGCAAGCGCACCTTCGGCGCGGCGCCGGGCATTCGGCAGCAAGTCTCCCCGCTGCTCCAGAAAGGCGAGAAAGGCGGCGGCGTGCCGGGTCAGCACTGCGTTCGGGTAATCGCGGTCCAACACCATCATACAGCGCCTGAATCGAGCGATTTGACAACTTTAAGTAAACTATCGCATCCTTGTTGACCTTGGTAGAGGATTCTCGCCTTGGTAGACTTCTCCGTGCTGAGAGATATCGATTGGACCATGCCCGATCTCCGGATCTGGCTGCACAGCCTGTTGCAGCCAGCCTCCGCTGTCGAGCATGAGGCCGATGCGCTGCCGGCCGTACGCCTTCACCGCGCGGAGGGACAGGGGCGCAGCGCCGCGGTTGGTGAGATGCGGGACTGGGCTTTCATCGGCGATGACGCCGCTGCAGGGTTCAGTCGGGGTGCCAGTCTAATCATCCCTGACGAGTTGTGCTTCAGGCGGCGCAGCCAGTTGCCGAGGTCCTCAGCGGCTTATCTGCCCGAGATTATGGACGTCGAGTTCGCAGGCATCACGTCCATTGACCGCAGCGAATTCTTCGGCGGGAGCTATGCTCACAGCGTAGCAGCCGAGCAGGATTTCGTCATTGGTGAACAAATTCTCGTCACGCGCAGCCTTGTAAGCGCCCTTCTCGACAGGCTTGCAGCCAAAGGTGTGACCGTATCGGCGTTGGCCTTTGCGGGACCCGCTGCCGCGTTGCATCCGGTTGTTCTTCAAATCAATGGCGAAGCCTATGGAAGCGCGCGCCTGCGTCGCTGGTGGGGCTTTACGCTCGGCAGTGCGATCTTGGCCATGGTGCTCTTCGGCGTATTTCTGATGACCGTTTCCCAACAAGAGGACGCGCTAACACAACGCTTGCTGCGGGACCGGCAGATGCTCGAAGCACAGGCGCAGAGTATCCGGAAAAAGCTTGCGGAGCAAAAGTCGGTCTCGGAGGGGCTCGGCGCAATTCTGAAGGCGGAACGGGGGAATGCGCGGACCCTCATAGCGCTGGAGGAAACGACGCGGCTTCTGCCTGACGACGCATTTCTCCAGGTTCTGGTCCTCGACGGAAAGGAACTTACCCTGGACGGACTGGCTGCGGAACCTGAGACCCTCATCTCGGCTTTCGAAAAATCTCCGCTCTTTGCCGCAACTTCATTCCTCGCACCTGCCTATCGCGACCCCGCGAGCGGCCGCAGCCACTTTACCCTGAAGGCGGCGATTGAGGCGGAGGCCGCACAGCCATGACCATGGGACGGCCGGCGTTCCGGCAGGACGCCATGGTTTTCGCTGTCGCGGGTGTGCTGGCCATGTCTCTGGTGTTTTGGGCGCTTGACACAGTCTGGTCGAGCGATGCGCGGCTTCAGGAGCTGGCAAAGCTGAATGGACGGCTGCAACAGTTCGTGCAGAGCGGCGGCACATCTGTGGCAGACGGTTCTCCGCTGGATGGCGTGCCTGCGGATTTTTTTCTGAGTGACGGCACGGCCGCCGAGATATCGGCACAGCTTTCGACCTTGTTGAGCGGCATTGCGGCGGCACAGGGCCTCCAAGTGCTGAGCACAGGCGATGCGCCGGAAGACCCCGGCACCGCTGCTCCGGCAGGGCGCTATTCCGCGGTTCTTGAGGCGAGTGGTACACTACGCGCGATATTGGGGGTGCTTTCCGCCGTGGTCCAGGCACGCCCGAAGATGGCCATTGAGCGCCTCGAGATCAGAAGCAGCATGCCTCAGGGACCGGACGCCCGCCAGGAAGCCTCACTCTCGCTTTCGCTGCAGGTGTCGGGCTTTTCTCGGCCCGGAACCAGCGCGTCAATGGCTTCGCCATGAGGACGGGAACGCTCCGCGGGACGACAGCACTCTGTCTTGCAATATGTGGCGCGCTGGGTGCTGGAAGCCTGTGGATCGGCTTGCGCGGCATTCCTCTACCGCCGGTATCCGGCGCATTGTTGAGCCAGATGGCGGATCCGGCCACGCCGCAGATCATGCCTGGACAACAGCCCCAGGATTTTGCCTTTGGCGACGCCCTGGCCCGCCCCCTCTTCGATGAGACGCGGCGCCCCTTCCGTCAGCCTCCGCAAGCGCCGCTTGCCGAACTGGCCCAGCCGCCGCAGCCCACATTGACGACAAGCCCACCTACCCCCGAGAACACCGGCCTCCGGCTCGCGGGAGTCTATCTCTCCGGCGATCGCCAACTTGCGCTGGTCCAGTCGCCGGAGAATCCGGCTGGTTCCTGGCTTGGGCGCGGTGACAATATTTCCGGCTGGCGCGTCGATAAGATTTTTTCGGGGCAAGTCACGCTGCAATCAAATGGGCAGAGAAGTGAACTGCAACTTTATGTGGAAGACTCTCCGAAAATGGTCGACCAGCAGGAATGACGTCACCTAAGGTCAAGGCTGGGAAGGGTAGCCTTGGCGATGCGGCCATCATTCAGACAGCTCTTGCGGATTGCCGCGCTCCTTTGTGCCTGTGCGCTGCCGGGCTGCACCTCTGCAACCTCCACGGGGGAGAGCATGCTGGAGCGAAATGCGCCACTCCTGCCCAAGCAGCCTTCCACGCCCCAACAGGCCCCGGCCACGTTGCTTCCGGTCCAGAAGCCGGCGCACAGTTTTCTGGGGCTGTTCCGGCCTGGTAACGACCAGCAATTGCAGAAGCCCTTGCGCTCCTCGGCCGCCGATGAAGATGGCGATGGCGCGGAGGTCACCCTGAATCTTGTGGATGCACCCATTGCGCAGGCCGCCAAGGCTGTGATGGGAGACAGTTTGCAGCTTCCCTATTCAGTCGATGCGCGCGTGCAGGGCAAGCTCACGATCCAGACGCCCAATCCCGTGACCAAGAGCCAGCTGATGTCGCTTTTCGAATCGGCGCTGCGGGATAATGGCGCCCTGATGCTCCGTGATGGGGGCGGCTACAGGATCGTTCCGGCCACCGAGGCTGTGCGTAGCACCACTCCCGTTTCAGTGGGTTCAACACACGACAGCACACCGGGTGTCGCGCCACGCGTGGTTCCGCTGAAATATATCTCCGCCGACGACATGCGGCAGGTGCTTGAGCCGATGTTGCCCCAGGGCTTCATTGTCTCGGCAGATCAATCCCGCAATGCGCTTATTCTCGCCGGAAGTTCCCAGGAGCTCGCCTCAGTCGAGGAGACAATTTCCGTGTTCGACGTCGATTGGCTGAAGGGTATGTCCTTCGCGCTCATTCCCGTGCGGACATCCTCCCCTGCCGCGATCGTGAGGGATCTGGATGAAATCTTCTCCACCCGTTCGGGGCCCCTCAAAGGCGTCGTGCGCTTTGTGCCCAATAGCCGGCTCAAGGCGGTTCTCGTCATCTCTAGCCGGGCGCGCTATCTCAAGGAGGCCGGGAATTGGATCAAGAAGCTCGATGTGCTGGCGGATGCCAATGAGGCAAGCTTCCATGTCTATCACGTGCAGAACCGCACGGCCTCTACCCTGACGAAGCTTCTCGATTCAGTTCTGGCCGGCGGCCCCGGCGATCAGGGGAGCGGCGTGCGTCCATCCGTGGCGCCCAGGTTCCAGCCTGTGACAGCAACGGGTGGCGATACCGGCACAGTGGAGCCCGCGGAGCCCGGCTATACACCGCCCGAAGCGGGTGAGGTGGGGGAGGAGTCCTCCTCCGCCTCCCTCATGCCCGGCACACGTGTTGTGTCGGACGATTCCAACAACACGGTGCTGATCTATGCACCGCTGGCAGAATACGAAAAGATCCGAAACCTGCTTGCCGAACTCGATACGATTCCCAATCAGGTGCTGCTTGAGGCCATCATCGCGGAGGTGACGCTGGACGATGAGCTGAAATTCGGGGTCAGGTGGTATTTCGGCCAGCAGAACAATCACGCCACATTTTCCGACGTGATCACGGGATCGACAGCTTCCGTCTTTCCGGGCTTCTCCTATTTCCTTAAATCGGCTGACGTGAGCTTCACGCTCAACGCCTTGTCGAGCCTCACAAAGGTGCGCGTCCTCTCGGCGCCGTCGCTGGTCGTTCTCGACAATCATATGGCCACGCTGCAGGTGGGCGACCAGGTTCCCGTGGTGACCCAATCCGCGCAATCGACCGATGCTCCCGGCGCGCCCCTCGTCTCGACCGTCGAGATGAAGGATACGGGCGTCATCCTGCACGTGACGCCCCGGGTGAATGACAGCGGATTGGTGACGCTGGATATCGAACAGGAGGTGAGCAATGTGGTGAAAACCCTCACCTCCGGCATCGATTCCCCAACCATAAGGCAGCGGCGGATCAAGACTTCGGTGGCGGTCAGCGACGATGAGACCATTGCGCTGGGGGGGCTGATCCAGGATCGGGAGACAGCGGGCAAGACAAAGGTGCCTATCGCAGGAGACGTGCCCGTGCTCGGCGCCGCCTTCGGTCAGAAGACCGATGCGAACTCCCGCACGGAGCTGATCATCTTCATCCGGCCGCGGGTGATCCGCGATATGGAGGAGGCCAAGCAAGTGACGGAGGAATTCCGCCGCCAGCTCAGCATCGAGGCGCCGCCGGCCAAATTCCAGGAGCCAACTGCGATTGAGACCCTCGGAAAGATCCTGAACTGAGTTCTAATCCAGGCAGCGGGCGCCACCTGCCGCCGCCGGCAGATCCGGCGGCCACGCCGCGCGTGACCAGACATCAATGGCGAATGGCCGCTGCGGCTGGCCCGTCACCTCGATCACCGCGCGCCTGACGAAGCGGGATCCGTCCTTCAGCGCTACGGCTACCACGATCGCGTAGGCTCCGGAGGACTGGGCCCCCAGAGAAGTTCCCGGGGCCGGTGACGCCTCATACAAAAGCCGCAGAAGCTCGGGTGGCGCAGCAGAAGCGAGGATGCCTTGCTGCTGCGAATAAACGGTCGTGAGTGCGGAAAGCCTGGCTCTCACCTCATCCGTGAAGCCTGGAATTTGGTCGAGCTCCTCGACTGCCGCAAAGGCCTGGTTCTTGGGGCCGAAGCTGCGGCCCGGATAGCGGGAGGGTTCTGGCTCTCCTGACGGGGTGAGCTTGTCTTCGTCCCGGAAGTCCGCCATCGCCTGCTGCAGCGCCAAAGCCTGCGGCCTTGCGTGCACGAGCCCCTCGAGCAGCATCAGGACGATGTTGGGCGTGGCGGTGTTGAGGCCGGCAAGGCCCGCTTGATCCTGGACGGAGATCCAAGCCGTGGCCCCGCCGTCCCACTGGCAGCTGGACCATTGGCCCCTGGCTGGGCGGCGCGTTTCGCCCGAGCTGCCCACGGCCCATGTCAGGGCCTCGCGCCTGAGCAAGCCATCCGCCACGCCTTGCGCCAGCTCCGCGCTGACGGCATTGCGCGTCCGCAGCGTTTGGCTGCGCACAGCGATGACGGTCGACAAGGAGACCACGGCCAAAAGGCCGGTGATCCAAATGATCGCGACCAAAACGAATCCGGATGACCGCCCAGCTGGCATGCGCGTGCGTGCTGCTCCTTCGTTCACGCCAACCCCTGTTGCAGCGCTCTCAGAATAGTCTGTCATCACAACTTAGATTTGTCGAATCACCAAAATGTAAATATCTTACCTTAACGTAAATATCTTGCTCTGGGAGAGCTCCATGGTCGGCAGGATCGTGTCAGGAGTACTATTGCTGGTGTTCTGCGCAATGAAGGCAGGCGCGGCAGATGTTTCCGAAAGCAGCGACCTCGCGCGGCTTCCGAAGGCCGGGCTCACCTCGTGGAACGGCAGTTTCCAGCGGAGCATCCCGCTTGACGTGCCGCAGTTCCGCGGGCTCGAACCGGAACTCACGCTCACTTACGATTCCTTCCGCGGCATTCGCAATATGCCGCCTGCCGGGCGCGAATTGGGGGTTGGCTGGGCAATTTCAGGCTTGTCCGCCATCCAGCGTGTGTCCGGAACGCCTGCGCCCGCAGGGGGGCAGAATAAGGCGGCCAGTGCCAGGGGCGCGCCCGCCTATGGGGCCGCGGGCTTTCCGGCGGATAGTTTCCTTCTGGACGGCACCGAGCTGATCCCCTGCACGGAAGTCGCCGACATTGCTTCGACACCCTCCTGCCTGGGCACCTGGGCACCCGGGCAGGCTGTCTATACCAGCCGGATTGAGACATTCGCGCGGATCAGGCGGCTTACATCCAACAACAGCTGGGAGGTCACGGGGCGGACGGGCGTCAAGTCGATCTATTCCTCACTCGAAGGCGGAGATCCCAATACAACGTTCCGCTGGTACCTGACCTCGCAGATCGACCGGCGCGGCAATCATGTCGATTATGGCTGGAGCTGCAATGGCTCGCTTGATTGCACCATCGGCAACATCCGCGCCTTCAACCAGGGCAGCGGCATCGCTGCCAGCGAAGTGCTGTTTTACACGGAGGACCGGCCAGATCCTCTTACCTATGGCACCGGCCGCCGGCTGCGCGCGGTGACCAAGCGGATCACCGCAATCGAGATGAGAAATGCCGGCAGCAGGCAGAGTGCTTACAAGCTTTCCTATGAGACGTCTGCTTCAACAGCGCTCTCGCGCCTGGTGGCGGTGCAGAAATTCGGAGCGGACGCGGAAATCAACGGCAGCTACGTCACGGGTGGCACATCCCTGCCGCCTTACCGGATGAGCTATTCGAACAATGGCGATGCAAGTGGAAATCCTGCTTTTGCAGCGCAAGACAACTGGGATGTGCCGATGGACGCCCGCGGTGATTTCAACGGCGATGGCTGGGCAACCGACTCCTACAAGACTGAATCATGCGTTCACAAATCCAGATTGGAACCACGAGGAAACAATCGTGACGGCATGCAAAGTGTCAACGGTTACAGGTGTATCGGATCAGTTCTTACTCTTTCATCTGGAGGACCCACGCCCCTATCAAGAACAGAAGGCAGGTCATATGGCGGAACAGGAGTGGTTCCCGCAACTCCGTGGCTTATCGGTGTAGGAGACTTCGACGGAGACACACGAACGGACTGGCTGTACTCGGCTCGGCAAAACGTTTCAAGATGTGACTCCTTGGGTCACGGAGAGCAGAGCTGCACAACTGATAATGTTTTTGTCGGCATTGATATGCGCAGTGTTGATAGATTATTGTTTCATATTGGTAGAAGATCAAAGCTACCCGAAGATGGTAACGTTAGCATAGGAGACCTCAATGGAGATGGGGTCGCCGATGTTCACTTAAGTAACGGCCGCCTTCTTGTCTCGAATCCGGAAATTCCTGCGGAACACTCATTCGTGGATTGGGGACTCTACTCGCTTGAGAAACATAGATTTAGAAACTCGTCTTACATTGGTGACATCAATGGGGATGGGAAATCTGACTTTTTGATCGTCACTGCGAACGGCGACACAGACCAAGTTTTTTTGTCAACCGGAAGCGGTTTCAGCGCACAGCCTCCCTTTCCGAAACCATCATTGGCGGGAACGAAAATTCTGGCTGACGTCAATGGCGATGGGATGAGCGACCTTATCACGGTCGCTCTTCAGCAGAATCCCGTTCAAGCGTTCATCCAATTGTCTAACGGAACCAATTTTATTTCTGCCGCAGGTTCAGACGCATTGCAGCAAATCACCACGTCTATCAGCGGCCCGTCGAGTGAGCGTTCGTGGGGCATAGGGGACTTCAACGGTGATGGAAGAGCGGACCTGCAAGGTTACTCCTGGATTTCACGTTCCCTTGGAGGTGGGTTTGATGCCACCGCGCGTTCCGTTGCGAATGATCAAAGGAAAGTTGCCTATGTTGCCGACTTTAACGGGGACGGCGCTGATGATCTCGTGCGTTTCACCCCAAACAGGGGCAGACCAAATGCCCCATATAATTCAGATGAATACAGACCTGTTGATATTTCTGTCTGGCTCTCGTCCGGCGGCCAGGCTGACCGCCTGATCTGGATGCAGGAGCCATTGGGCGGCCAGATCATCGTCACCTATGCGCCATCGGCGGGAACACCGGGAACACGACTGCCCTTCATCATGCAATTGGTGAAAACCGTGATCACGGACGATGGCCGGAACACATCCACCAGCCGCAACACGACGACGTTTGATTATGCCGGCGGCCAGTGGTCCCGCGTGGAGCGGCAGTTCATGGGCTTTCAGACGGTCACGGCCACCCTCCCCTGCATCGCGGGCGAGACCACCTGCCCGAAGCGAGTACTCACCTTCCAGCAGTCGCCAGCCTGTATGGGCGAGATCGTGCAGGATCAGATGACAGATGGCGCCGGCGGGGTCCTTTCCCAGAAAACCAAAACCATCCTGGCGGATGCGCAAGTGCCCTTCACCTGCCTTGCCACAACGGTGGAGGACCGGATTTTTGATGGCAGCGCGTCCAAGGCAGTGCGCGAGGATTATAGCTACGACGTCTATGGCAATGTCACGCAGGAGTTTGACTGGGGTGAGACTGCCAATAGCGGGGATGAGCGCTTCTCGACCAGCGTCTTTTACCCGCAATGGAACGAATACATGGTCTCCTGCCCCGCCCAAACGGCAGTTTATCAGGGAAGCTCCGCCAGCGCACCGCTTCTCTCGGCGACGCGCATCTCCTATGATGGCGCCGGCTTCAACACCGCTCCCTGGCGCTGCGAAAAGACACGCGAAGAGAACTGGGTTGCAGGCGACAGCTGGCTAGCCTCCGGCACGTGGGGCTATGACGATTTCGGCAATCTCATCTCCGCCAGCGATGGCGTGGGCAATACGACGACTACCGTTTATGATGGCGCCTTCGCGCTCTATCCGGTGGACAGCCGCCTGCCGAATTATGCCACTGACCAACGCTTCCGCACCCAGACCAGCTGGAACATGGCCTGCGCCCAGCCTACTATCCTCACGGATATCAATGGGCAACAGAGCCTCTATAGCTATGATGCGCTCTGCCGGGAGACGCACCGGCAAATGCCGGGGGGGTACGAGGAATGGCGCGCCTATAATGAATTCGGCCTGCCCGGACCGCAGCATGTTGTGGTTATCACGAGTCCTGCGGGGGGGCAGAGCGCAAGGCGCTGGCATTGGCGCTATTTCGACGGTTTCGGCCGCGACTATTTCATTGTGACCAGCGGGAGCACTGAGGCTCAGTCCGGCAGAGTCATCGAGGATATATATTTTAATCAGCGGGGTCAGATCGCCACGGTCAGCGCCCCCCACTTGGTGCCTGACACCGCCTATTGGACACAGTACAGCTATGACAAGCTCGGCCGGCTCACCCAGTCGGTGAATCCCGATGGGTCAACCCGCGCCACCAGCTATAGCCTGGGTGCGTCCAATTCCACCGATGTCCTGAACGCCACGCAGACCGATGAGATCGGCCACCAGACGATCGAAACCGTCAATGCCGAAGGCCAGCGCATCCGGCGCACGCGGATGAACGGCCCAAGCCCCGTGGTCACCCAATATCAGAGGGATGCGTTGGGCCATATTGTGCGGGTCGTCGATCCGCTCTCCAACCAATGGAGCTATGCCTATGATGGCCTAGGCCGCCGCACGCGGGTGGAAGACCCCGATCTCGGCGTCTGGACTTACGCCTATGACAATGCCTCGCGCCTCACCTCCCAGACCGATGCCAAGGGCCAGGTGACCTCGCTCACCTATGACGAGCTCTCGCGCCTTAGGGTCAAGACCGTCACCACGGCGGCGGGTGCTGAAACGACCACCAATCTCTATGATGAGCCCCGCGCCGGATTCTACAATCTGAACCAGCTGACCAGCGCCACCCGCACGGCCGGGGGCAAGAGGTTTTCGCAGCTCTTCAACTATGATCTGGCCGGCCGCCTGGTGGACCGCAGGATATCGAGCTCGGACCGGAAAGTCATTGGCGTCGTGGGCTATGACTATTGGCCGGACGGCACCATCAAGCGCAAGCAGATGATGGATGGACGCTGGAGCGGACTCTATCTCTATGATACCGCAGGCCATCTCACAAGCATCGCCAATGCCAATACGCCCTCGGCCACGGAGCCCGCGCAGTTCATCTCCTCGATCCAGTACAATGCGCGCGGCCAGACCATGTCGATCGATTATGGCGGCGGGGCCTCTTCTCGCTACAGCTACAATGATCTCCGGGGCTTCCTCACCGGCGTGGTGAGCAGCAGGGCCGGAACTCCGGTGCTCGATCTCGCCTACAGCCGCAATGCCAAGGGGCAGATCACTGGCGTTACCTCGCCTGATGCGGGCCGCAGCTGGGCTTATGCTTATGACGGGCTCGACCGGTTGATCGCGGCGGATCATCTCGGCGGCACGGCGGAAGACCGGAGCTTCGCCTATGATGATGCCGATAATCTGATCTACAACTCCGCGCTTTGTGCAGGCTCGGCCCAAGCGCCGAACTTAGTTTATCAGCCGGGGCCGCATCCCCATGCCCCGGTCTCGATCTGCGGTTCCCCCGTCAGCTATGACGCCAATGGCAATATGCTCTCCTATGATGTGGATGGGCCGGGCCCGCAGCTTCCCCGCAGCATCGCCTATGATGGGGAAAATAGGCCCCTCTCCGTCACCCGGAACGGCAATGTCACCCGCTTTGATTACGGCCCGGATGGCGAGCGGGCGGGAAAGCATTTTCTGCGCAGCCATTTCTTCTATGCGGGCAGCGATGGCGAGGTGCTGGTCAATGACGCCAATCCCAGTGGCCTTGCCACCAGCTGGCTGCACCCGGATGTGAAGCGCGAGGGAACGGCAACAGACATTGCCGTCAAGGACCACCTCGCCTCCAACCGCCTGATGCTGCGGGTGGGCGGAGCCGTCACCCGGGCGGACTACGGCCCCTTCGGCCAGCCCCTCACCTCCAACGGCTCCGTGGCGCTGCAAGGCAAGGGCTACATCAACGAACGCTTCGACCCCGAAACAGGCCTCCAATATCTCCACGCCCGCTACTACGACCCCCTGCTCGGCCGGTTCCTCTCACCCGACACGTGGGACCCGGACCTCGCAGGTGTTGATATCAACCGCTATGCCTATGCGGGAAATGATCCGGTGAATGGGAGTGATGCCAATGGGCATATTGAAACTTCGGGCTTCAAGCTGAACGAAAACGACCACAGCAACTCGGAAGGTAACAAACAGGAGAAGACTCAAACATCCTCAGAGGCCCATCAAGAAACCAAGGAGGAGGCTCTTGCACGCGTCATTCGCTCTCAGGACGAAGAGGAGGAGGATTACGGAGAGACGAAGTCAGGCCATTTGGCACTCGGTGAGTATTCCTCCGGGATTGCGAAAGGTGCTTACAACGCCGGTGTTTTTGCCAAGAGTATCGCCTGTTGGTGTGATCAGTCGGCCGCCTACTACCACCCCGGATCCAATGCAGAAGCATCCGGCATGGGGGTGGCGGGAACTGCGGTCACATTCGGATCAGGAGCAGCTATTGGCAGAGCCCTCAGCGGAGCAAGGGCGGCTGGGGCGGGGGTCAGCAAAGAAATAACACTTTCCCAAAAGCTCCACGGTGAAGCTGCTCAACATGCAGCAGATGCTATAAAGGCTGGCAAGCCGGACGTGTTGACGATCTATCGCGCAGGAGCTAAGGCCAATAGAAACGCTGCAATTGGGTCCTTAGACTCCGTTCCTGGAAAGCATTTAGATGAGTATCCACCTGCTATGTTCAAGGAAGGTGGAGCCGGTGCAAGTGTTCGTGCAATCAATCCTCGTGATAACATGTCGGCTGGTGCTTGCGTTGGGAATGTTTGCCGTGGGTTACTTGATGGTACCAAAATAAGAATCAGAATCGGTGATTGAAATGGTGATATCGCTTAGATTTGAAGTGTCGTTTGGGCAACTTGCGGTCTTCGCTGGGGCACTCTCGCAGCCGTTCAATGACTGGACCAATCAACACGTTGAACAAGGATTTTCTTGGCGAGAGGGCAGTGTATCATTTCGAACGATATCAGAGGCTGGCGAGCTTTTTGTCGTTGTTAATGTTGTCGATCAGCTTGAAAATGTGAATCCGAGTGCTATTCGTATCATTGAAGTTCCATTCGAGGTGCCGAAAGATGGGACGATTGAAATTGGGAGTATCACCGAGACAGTGCCAGTGAGCATTCCTTCAGGTCCCTACTTGCTCCGCTGTGAGTTCATGAAGGCAAACGCAGATGATACCGAATGGGCGCAACTGACCTTCGCCAAGGACCATGTGCCTCATTTCTTAATAGTGCTGGCGGATCCCGACATTACAGCTCGCGGTGAATTGTTGACTACCGCTAGACCTGCACAGAGTTAAGGTAAGTCGATCTTCTTCGAGTTTTCTCGCGACTCAGTAAGCGAATTGCGTAGAAGATGCGAATAATCTGTTCAATAATTCCGCACTTTGTGCAGGCTCTTCGACCCCGAATCCGGCCTCCAATATCTCCACGCCCGCTACTACGACCCGCTGCTCGGCCGGTTCCTCTCACCCGACACATGGGACCCGGACCTCGCAGGTGTTGATATCAACCGCTATGCCTATGCGGGGGATGATCCGGTGAATGGGAGTGATGCCAATGGGCATATTGAAACGTCTGGCCTTAAACTAAATGCAAACGACCACAGCAACTCGGAAAGTACCAAGGAGGGAAACAGAGGGTCTACAGACTCCGTCTCCAGCGCTGAAAAGGGCGGTAAACCTGGTGAGATGGACCGACCAAATTCAGAAAGCGATGAAGATCTGGATGTGATGGAATTGAATGAACGGATTCAAAATGCGATACAAAGGCAGAAGCTGGCTAAGGATGGTATTGCTGGCTATGTTGCGCGTGAAGCCGTCAACACCGGCTTGTCTTTCAGCGGTGCCAAGTCCATCGGGCTCTTGGGCGGAACGGTAGGCAGGCTAGTTGGCAGGGCTGCCGAAGAAAGTGCGACGGCTGGGGTGGCGGCTGCAAACGGGGGAGCAACAAGTGCGAAGCAGGCCGCAGACCTGTCCAAACATCTTGGCTACGCCGAGAAGTACGGCAAGGATGTGGTCAATATGCTTGAGAACGGCCGGATTCGCTACCGCGGCGAGGTCCAGCCGACGAACAAAGCTGGGGAGATGGCCGGACGTCGATACGTGCATGAGTATGACGCTGCGACGGGAAGGTCGCGAGGATGGCACGAGACTATTGATCAAACTGGCAATGGGCCGTAGCCCCATTCGCCCGCGCGGCCGGAAGGCTTTTGAAATGGGGTAAGGCCGCCGAACAAAGCGCAAAACTTGGCGAGAATAGTCTATTAGCCAGTCAAAATGCGATACGGGCGGAGGCCAAGGGCGGAGCTTATGTACTTAGAGATCCCGACGGAGTTGTGGTCAGGTGCGGCAGAACGTGCGATCTCACTCGACGGGAAGCGGAACATTTGCGAGACCCTCACCTTCAACAATTTCGCTTCGATACGATTTATAGAACCGATGACAAGGTGATACAAAGGGGATTAGAGCAGCGGCTCTACGAACAATACAATGCGCCTCTCGATAAGATTAGACCAATCAGCCCTACTAATCCGAGACTGCAAGATTACTTGGGTGCAGCGGACAACTTTATAAAGGGGATACAATGAAAGCAGCACAACGATATCCTGAATCGACAGTCTTTTCCGTACCCTTAGGTGATGGTGAGTTTGCACTTGGTCTAGTCGCGCGACGCGCACCAAGAGCCGCGATGATTTTCGGCTACTTCTTTGGTCCCACAATGAGTTCGATTCCCAGCACGTCGCAGATCCCGGATCTTTTGAGACTGGGCGTGGTTCTTCGGTGCAGGTTTGGTGATTTAGCTCTTCTGAACGGAAAATGGCACGCAATCGGGAAGGTTCCGGCATGGAATAGAAGGGCTTGGCCAATGCCCCTATTCTACCGCGATGAGTACGAGCTGCTGCGGCCGCCTGATTCATCTGCTACGAGACTCTTTCTCATCAAGCGGTCGGATGACAATCCTGCTAAGGTGGAATGGGAACAAAGAGTTCTCGAGCTTCCATCTGACGTGCTGCAGGATTCATTGTACGGTGCAGGCGCGGTTGAAATTCTTTTGCGCAAGTTGCTTGTAGAGAACGACAACGCAGGGCGACTGTTAAACTGACTTTAGGACCACCGATATCGCCCCCAGCGATCGCGTTGCGTGAGACTGCTGGATGCTCGACGGCAACTTCAGGCGATAAGATCCGTCCCACTGCGACAGCATACCCAAAGAAACCAAGTCTTGCCCCGCTTCTCCACGGCTGAATATCTATCTCGATGCGGCAGACGAGCTTATAATGGGCATACAATGAGAGCAGCACAACGCTATCCGGAGTCGACCGTCTTTGCTGTCCCACTAGGGGACCATAGCTTTGGCCTTGGCTTAGTTGCGCGGCGCGCGCCGAGAGCGGCGCAGATCTTTGGATATTTTTTTGGCCCCAGACTCGATGCAGTTCCTGCGGTTGAGCAGATCCCTCCCCTCTCACCAGCCAAAGCTGTCCTCCGCTGTAATTTTGGGGATCTGGGTTTGTTCGAAGGAAGGTGGCCAGTGGTTGGAAAGATGCAAGCTTGGAAAAGAGAAGACTGGCCCATGCTGCTGTTCTATCGGTATGAGTATAAGTTGCTTCCTCCTCCCGATCCCAAGGCAACGAGAGTGTTCCTAATCAAGCGGTCAGATAACAATCCTGCTAAGGTGGAATGGGAACAAAGAGTTCCTGAGCTTCCTTCTGATGTGCTGCAGGATTCATTGTACGGTGCAGGCGCAGTTGAGCTTCATCTACGCAAAATTCTTGTTGAGGGCGAAAAGGCGGCGCGCCGGATGAACTAAATGATCGGGATTACTGAGGTAATCTCTTTAGGCCAAAAATGCAGCTGCTCGGCGGCCATTGGACGGGGCTTCATATTTATGATGGCGCCGGCAGCCTCGCATGACAAATACAATCCTTCCTTGGACAAGATCAGCCCCATCAGACTTTAATCCGCTGGCGTTCAGAGCCCAGCCCAGCTTTGCTCTGCGTTCATTCTCTTGATCAGCGGAAGCGAGCGCTTTCGGCGAAACGGCCTCAATCCTCCGGCTCGCCCTCTTTCGCGGGCTGATCGGGGGTGCCGGTGTCGGGGGCGACTTCGACGGCGGGGGGTGGGGCGTTGGGGTCGCGGCAGCCGGTCAGCCACACGTCATAGGTGGCGTGTTCCATGGCGTTGAGGCCGGGGCTTTCGGCGAACATCCAGCCGGAGAAGACGGATTTGCGGGTGTTGTCGGTTTCGACCTGGTCGATCTGGACGAAGCTTGTGGTCTTCGGCTCCTCGGTGGGGGGCCTGGTGTAGCAGACGTCCGGCTTGACGATGACGCTGCCGAAGCGGCGCTCCTGGCCGATCGGGATCTCGAAGGCGGTCGTAACGCCGGTGATCTTGTCCAGCCCCGCAAACACCGCGATCGGATTGGCAACGCGCTCCGCCTTGGCGGGGCCGCAGGTGCAGGCGGCCAGCAGCACGAGAAGGGCTGTGAGGAGCAGGCGCCTGATCACGTGAAGGCCTCGACCCGCAGGCGGACGTAATCCGCCGTCCAATTCCCATCGGCATCACAAAGGGCGGGGTGAAGAAGATCAACGGCCTGCGCGAGCGCTGCTTCTGCGTCAGCCCCAAACTGCGCGAAGAAGGGCTTGCGGAACAGCAGCAGCCATTCGGCCATGCCAGTCTTGAGGGCGGTGGGGCGCGGAACAAGGGCAATGCGCTTGACCGTGAAGCCATGGCCTTCAAGAAGGCGCTGATAGGCCCTGGGCGCTGGAAAATACCACGGATTGGCGAGCGCCAGATCTCCGCCGCGGCTCAACCCCACGGCGCGCATGGCGGTGACGATTGCTGCCACATTGCCGTGCCCGCCGAATTCGGCCACGAAGCGGCCGCCGGGCTTCAGCGCGCGTGACACACCATCAATGACGGCAGCGGCATCCGGCATCCAGTGCAGCGCGGCGTTTGAGAAGACGGCGTCGAACTCCGCTGTGAAGGTGAGCGCCTGGCCATCCATCAGCCGCGCATCAACACCGCGAGCTTTGGTGGCTTCGATGAAGCTCTCGCTCGAATCCACTCCGGTGACATGGGCGCCCTGTGACTTCAATTCTTCCGTCAGAACGCCATCGCCGCAGCCCAGGTCCAGAATGCGTTCTCCAGCCCGGGGGGCCAGCCATTCGAGCACACCGCCTGCGAGGTCCGAGACGAAGCGCGCATGCGTGTCATAGGCGGTTGCGGACCATTGCTGGCGGCGCGGATCGGACATCAGGGCGTCTGCGGCTCGGCGGCGGGCGCACCGTCAGCGGGGGCCTGGTCCTCGGCTGGCCTTGCGGCGTCAGGCGCGGCCGTGCCCTTGCCTGCGAACATCGCCTGGCTGATCAGCGACCAGATGTCGACCGCACCTTGCGTGTTGGAGATGACGCCGTTATCGGCCAGCATCGTTTCCGAGCCGCCCTGTTCGAGGGCCACGAATTTGGAGCCCAAGAGCCCTTCCGCCGTGATCTTGGCGGTGGCGTCATCCGTGAGCTTCACTTTCGGGTCGAGTTCCATCACCACATTGGCCTGGAAGTTCTCCGGGTTGAGCGTGAAGTCGACAACGGAGCCAATCTTGACGCCGGCAATGCGGACATCCGTTCCCACGCTCACGCCCTCGGCGTTGTCAAATTCCGCACTCACACGATAGGCGCCGGAGGCATGGCCCTTGCCGGAGGTCTGATAGGCAAAGAAGAAAAAGGCCGCCGCGATGACGATCACCGCCGCGCCGATCAGTGTTTCAACTGCCGAGTTCTTCAAAACCCCAACTCCTGTGACTTGTCTTGAGCCCGGATCTCGCATGAGACCCGAGCCGAAATGTGACGCCCTACTCAGGCCGCCAGGCGGAATAATCCGGAGCCGCCGGCGCCGGGCTGGCACCGAGCAGAATGGAGCCCTTGGGCCGGTAGGCGCCGGGCGTGCCCGTCTGATTCGGGAGATGCGGCTTCTGCCATTCATATGGCGTGTAGCTCTCCTCGCTCGGGGGCACGTCATCGCGGTGGTGCATCCAGCCATGCCAGCCGGGCGGAATGGTGGAGGCTTCAGAATAGCCATTATAGACTACCCAGCGCCGCTCCTTGATGGAGCGGGGAAGGGCCGATTTGGCCCGGTAGTATTTGTTGCCGAAGGCGTCCGCGCCCACATATTCACCCTTGCGCCAGGTATAGAGGCGCGTGTTGAGCGTTTCGCCGTTCCACCAGGTGAAGAGCTGCTTCAGGAATAACATGTCGACTCATCCAATGTGGGGCGTCATGCGCCCTGAATTTGCGGCGGAATATGGCGGAAGCCCGGTGCCCCGTCCAGTGCGGAGTTGGGCTGGGCGGCCGCCCTCGTTGCCATGTGTTTTCCTCTCCCTCATTGGGGGGAGAGGACAGGAACTGACGTCAGGACAGTGCCGCCAGCACCTCTGCTGCATCCCGCTCGGGTTCGGGAACGGGGAAGCGGATGCTGGAGATGATGCCGTCGTGGAGGATGAAGGTCAGTCGCTGGAGGTAAAGTTCGCCCCCGGTCTCGAACATGGGGAGGCCAAGGCGGGACTGGAAGGCGCGGTCTTCGTCCGACAGGAGGCGGAAGGTGAGACCATTGCGGGTGACAAATTCCTTCTGCCATTCGGTGGACAGAAGGCTGAGGCCAAAGAGCTTGACGCCCAGCCTGCGGAAATGGCCATAGGCTTCCGAATAGGCGAGCGCCTGCGGAGTGGAGCCATGGGCGCCGGGAATATGATCCCAGTTGTGCGGATCGGCGTGCCCGGGCCTGCCGGTGTAGGGGTAACAGAAGATGACGGCCGGCCCCAGGATGCGGGACGGGTTGACGGGGCTGCCGGACGTCGCCTCGAGATCGACGTTCGGCATCTTGCGGCCCACGAGATGCTGCATGAAAACCATTCTGCGTCAGCCCTTGTCGCGCAGGAGGCGGGCGCGTTCGCGGTCCCAGGAGCGCTCCTTAATGGTCTCGCGCTTGTCATGGAGTTTCTTGCCGCGGGCCAGCGCAATATCGACCTTCACCCGCCCGCGCGGATTGAAGAACATCTTGAGCGGCACGATGGTCAGATGCTCCTTCAGCACGCCCGAGGAGAGCTTGTTGATCTCGGACTTGTGGAGCAGCAGCTTGCGCGGCCTCTTGGGCTCATGGTTGAAGCGGTTCGCCTCCCGGTATTCCGGGATGTTGGAATTGATGAGCCAGAGCTCGCCGCCCTTCATCGTGGCATAGGCCTCCGCCAGATTGGTGTGGCCGGTGCGCAGCGATTTCACCTCCGAGCCTTTGAGTTCAACGCCCGCCTCGAAGCTCTGTAGGATCTCATAGTCATAGCGGGCGCGGCGGTTGTCCGAGACGACCTTGATGCCTTCCTGCTGGCGCGACGCCTTCGCGCCGCCGCTCTTTGAACTCATCTCAGTTCAGAAGCCCGGCATGGACCATGGCCTCACGCACCGCGATCTTGGTGGGCTCGCTGACCGGCACCATGGGCAGGCGCGATTCCGGCGTGCAATGGCCGAGGAGGCTCACCGCATATTTCACGGGGCCGGGGCTCGTCTCCACGAACATGGCGTGGTGCAGCGGCATCAGCCGGTCCTGGAGCGTGAGGGCCGCGGCATAGTCGCCCTTCAGCGTTGCCTCCTGGAATTCGGCGCAGAGCTTGGGTGCCACATTGGCGGTGACGGAAATGCAGCCGACGCCGCCATGGGCGTTGAAGCCGAGGGCCGTCCCATCCTCGCCCGAGAGCTGGATGAAATCCTTGCCGGAGGCGAGGCGCTGGCGGGAGGGGCGGGTCAGATCGGCGGATGCATCCTTGGTGCCGATGATGTTCTTGCAGTCGTGCGAAAGCCTGGCCAGCGTCTCAACCGAGATGTTGGCCACGGTGCGGCCCGGCACATTGTAGACAATGATGGGAATATCAACGGCATCCGCGATGGCCCTGAAGTGGGCATAGAGGCCCTCCTGCGTGGGCTTGTTGTAATAGGGCACAACCACGAGGGCGGCATCAGCACCTGCTTCCTTGGCGTGCTTCGTATAGTCGATCGCTTCCTGGGTGCTGTTGGAGCCCGTGCCCGCAATCACCGGCACGCGGCCCTTCGCCTCCGCGATGCAGATCTCGATCACGCGCTTGTGTTCCTCCGGGTCCAGCGTGGGGCTTTCACCCGTGGTGCCGACGGGAACCAGACCGTGTGAACCCTGCTCGATGTGCCAGTTCACCAGTTTCCGGAACGCCTTCTCGTCAACCTCCCCGTTCTGCATGGGGGTGATGAGGGCGGGAAAGGAACCTCTGAACTGCACATTGAACGGCACGGGGAGTACTCCGGTAATGACTTGGAAACCATGGGGCTCTAGTTTCGCCGCCCAAGCGTTTCCGCTGGCCTGCAAACGGCGCGCACCATAGTCTTTTGCCGGTTGAGCGGCAAGCGCCGTCCGGAGGATACGCCCAAAGCCATGCTAAGGGCACAATTACGCCCTAGCGGCGGATTTTATGACGCGTTTTTTGATTGGACCGTACATGCGTATCAGCCAGTTCCTGCGTATCAGCCTCATGGCCCTCGCCACCTCGACTGCGGTGGTTTCTCCCGGATTCCTGAGCGGAACAGGTTTCGTGCTGGCTGCTGCCAACCCCTCAGGGGCGGCGATCGAGGCCGCGCGGCTTGCGGTCAAGGGTGATTTCGTGGCGGCGGGTGAAGCGGCCCAGCGCTCAGGCGATGTGGCGGCAATCAAGCTGGTGGAACTCATCTATCTGCGCGACCACCCGAATGATGCGGGCTATCAGCGAATCCTCGCCTTCCTCGACTCGGCTCCCAACTGGCCGCTGTCCGAAGCGCTGCTGAAGCGGGCCGAGCGCTCGCTTTATGTGAATAACGAGTCGCCTGAGCTGATCCTCAACCATTTCGCCAAGCGCAAGCCGGTGACGGACCAGGGCTCACTGGCGCTGGCCCGTGCCCTTCTCGCCACGGGCGACAAGGATGGTGCCCGCCGCCAAGTACAGAAGGTCTGGGCCGATCCGGAACTGACGGCGGAGTTCGAAAAGCAGATTTCCTCCGAGTTCGGCAAGCTGCTGACGGTTGATGACAATAAGCGGCGCCTGTGGGGCTTGATCTATGCGCAGGAAACCAACGCCGCGCTCCGTGCGGCGAAGCGCCTGCCTTCGGAATATCAAAAGGCCGCCGCCGTGGCGCAGAAGCTGGTGCGGGGCGAGGCCGGCGCGGACAAGCTTTACGCCGCACTCCCCTCCTCCATGCGCGAGACGCTGGGGATGAAATATGCCCTCACCCGCTATTACCGGGTGAATGAGAGTTACTCAAAAGCGCGCGCCGTGCTGCTGACGGTTCCGGCCGATGCCGCCAAGATGGGCGATGCCGGGGCCTGGTGGGTGGAACGGCGCATCGTGGCCCGGCACTCGATCGGGATCAGCGCGCCCAACAGCGCGAAGGCCGCCTATCAGATCGCCAGTGCCCATGGCTTCACTGAGGGCGATGCCGCCGTTGAGGGAGAGTTCCTCGCGGGCTGGATTGCGCTCCGCTACATGAAGGCGCCCGAGACGGGCTTGAAGCATTTCCAGCGACTGGCCGAGATTGCACCCTCACGCACCGAAAAGGCGCGCGCAGGCTATTGGTCTGGCCGCGCCTATGAGGCGATGGGCGAGAAGGCCTTGGCCAAGGCCGCCTACAAGCAGGCTTCCAGCTATTCCACCATCTATTACGGCCAGCTGGCGCGCGAGAAGATCGGGCTCGGCAAGGTGCCGGAAGAAATCGAGAGCGGAGAAGCCTCATCCGCCGCCCAGGCGATGGTGGCCAAGGATGAGGTGGTTCGCGCCTTCAAGATCATGGCCGAGGTCGGAAACCAGAACGACCTCTATATGTTCCTGTGGTCCTTCGCCAACCGCTTCGACACGACCGATCAGATGAATGCGGTCGCCGATATCGTGTGGAGCCAGGGGGGCGCCACCATGGCGGTGCGCCTTGCCAAGGCCGCCGCCCAGCGCAACATAGACATCGATTCCTGGGGCTACCCGATCCGCGCACTGCCTGACTGGAAGCCGGTGGGCAGGCCCGTGGAACGGCCGCTGGTCTTCGCGCTTGCCCGTCAGGAAAGCGAGTTCAACCCCAATGCCGGCAGCAAGGTGGGCGCTCAAGGGCTGATGCAGATCATGCCGGGAACGGCCAAGCTCATCGCCAAGCAGCATGGCCTCAAATATAATCCGAGCACGCTGATGAACCCCCAGGTCAATGTGCAGCTGGGGGCCGCCCATCTGGGCGATCTCGTGGCCGACCACGACGGCTCCTATGTTCTGACGCTCGTCTCCTATAATGCAGGCCCGCGCCGGTCCCGTGAGTGGCTGGCGGAATATGGGGACTTCCGCTCAGGCCAGGTGGATGCAATCGACTGGGTGGAATCGATCCCCTTCCAGGAAACCCGGCAATATGTGCAGAAGGTGATGCAGAACCTCCATGTCTATCGCTCGCGCCTGGCACCCAAGACGGTCCGGCCGATGACGGCGGACCTGATGCGCGGTGCGCGTTCGGACGACCTCAGCGTTGCCTCCACCTCGGCTCCGCCCGAGGTGCAGCAGGCAGAGCAGCAGGCGGCACCGCCCAAGGCTTGTGCGAAGGCGTCGCTTGCCGATCTCATCACCGGCTCCGGCTGCGACTGACGGCGATGGATTTCACCGCGTGCCACGTGACCGCCGAAGACGGCACACGGCTTTACGCGCGCGATTATGGCGAGCGGCCGGGCGGGCTTCTGCCCGTTGTTTGCCTTCCCGGCCTCACGCGCAATTCAAAGGACTTCGAGACGGTTGCACCCTGGCTGGCGGAAAGCCGCCGCGTGGTGGCCGTCGATTTCCGCGGGCGGGGCTTGAGCGGACGCGCCGATCCTGCCAGCTACCGGCCGGACCAGGAAGTGGCGGATACGCTCGCGATGCTCGATCACCTCGGCATCGGGCGCTTTGCCATCATCGGCACGTCGCGCGGGGGCATAGCCGCCATGGTGATGGCGGCGCGCGCCCTGCCCCGCATGGCGGGTGTCGCGTTCAACGACATCGGCCCGCGCATCGACAAGGCGGGGTTGCTCCGTATACGGAGCTATCTCGGAGCCGATCCGCAGTTCGAAAGCTGGGCGGCGGCGGTCGCGGCGCTCAAATCCAGCAATCCGGGCTTTCCTTCGCTGGATGAGGCCGCGTGGCTCACCTTCGCAAGGCGCGTCTACCGCGAGGAGACAGGCGTTCCGCGCGCGGATTATGATCCGGCCCTTTCCCAGAACTTCCCGTCAGTCGCGGAGATCGAGGCCGGCAAGGTGCCTGAGCTATGGCCGCTGTTCGAGATGATGGCGGATGTGCCCTCGCTAGTGCTGCGCGGCGCCAATTCCGATCTCCTCAGCGAAGAGACGGTGCAAGAGATGGGCAGGCGGCACCGGCGGCTTGACGCCGTGACGGTGAAGGACCGCGGCCATGTTCCCTTCCTCGACGAGGACGAAAGCCGCATCGCCATTGCCCGCTGGCTCAAGGCTGTGGACGGCGGTTTAGCCTTGCCTTGATACGGCGGCTCAACTCATAGGCCGCGGCTCCCAGCGGGCAGCCCAGCAGAAATGCGGCGGGCATCCACAGGCCCAGTTCGACAATGTAATGTATCACGGCTGCTGCGGCTTCTCACTGCCTTCGGCCGCGGTGCGCCAGCCTACCCAAGCACCAAGCCCCATCGACACCAGCAACCAGAACCAGTGGAACTGAAGCACGTAGAGCGTGCCGGTGAAATTGAACGGCTCCTCAAGCAAGCCGCCCATCATGGCTTCAGCATCTGCAGATGGGCCTCGACCCTCCGGATGCCGGGGGTTTCCGCGAGGATCGACAGCGCCTTATTTGCCGCCGCGTGCGTGGGCGCGTCACCGCGCAGCAGCACGTCACGGCCATCGACTGCCAGCTAAGCCCAGCCCTGCCCCTGGGCAGCCAGCCGCGATTCGGCGTTGGCGAGCAGGTTCTGCTGCAAGTGCTTTCCTTCCAGCACCACCGCCGCAAGGAGCGGCAAGACGGCAAGAGGCAGGTGCGCGAGCCAGCGAAGCGGCCGGAATGGACCGGAGATTGCATTCATTCCGGCAGTATTCCGCATCTTTTAGGTTGAGTCGAGACCTCACCCATGCGTTTCCCGGATGCGGTGCCGCAGTCCTGCGGGAATGCAATCCTTTTCATTTTTGCAATAGATTATGAAATTGATTTCATTTGCCATTTCACCCTGGTGGACTGTGGCAAAGCTGTAACAGACGGCAAGATTCCCACCAGAATTCTCTTCCAGACGTTGACCGTCCCGCCATTTCGGAACACAACTGCGGCGTGCTCGACCACATCGTGCATTTTCCTCCGGATCCATTTGCAGGGGATGGGGGGTCACTCAACTCCAAGACTTGGGAGAATAAGAAATGAAGATGACGAAAATGGCGCTCCTGGCTGGTGCGGCGATTGCCGTAACCGGTGCTGCCGCCCACGCCGACGAGCTGCAGGACCTGAAGGCCCAGATGGAGGTCCTCAACGCCCGCGTCGCTGCCATGGAAACCGCCCCCGCAGTTCCGGCCGGCTACAAGCTGCTCACCGTCTCCAAGGGTGAAGCCCTGCAGGTTCCCGGCCTCGATCAGTCCAACCAGGACCGTTTCTCGCAGGGCAACCGCTCCACCATCATCAGCGTCATGCCGACGGCTGATGCCCCGGCCGGCACCACGATCTCGTGGTCGGGCTATGTCCGCGCGGCGATCGTTTATACTGGCAATGACGATTCGGCTGAGTTTCAGCGTTCCACGCGTGCTAATACAGCTGGTTCGTGGACTAAGGGCACCGGCACCGCTAATCACGAAAAGTTCAGCAACAACACTGATGATTGGGATGTGAAGGCCCGCGGCCAGCTCCGCGTTGTCGCCACCACCGATACCGCTGTTGGCGAAGTCGGCGTCGAGTTGAAGCTGCGCGCTGACATGAACGGCAACGGCTCGTCCGACGTCTATGTCAAGACGGCCTGGGGCTACTGGGCGATGACCCCGGAACTGACGCTCGGCGGCGGTTATTCGGGTTCGCTGGGCAACATCGGCTACGGCTATGATGGCGCCTGCAGCTGCTACTACACCGACAATGCCGACGTGGGCTTCGATCCGGGTGACACCACCCAGATGCGTCTGTCCTATGTTTCCGGTCCGTTCAGCGCAGCTGTCGCGATCGAAGACGCCAGCTTGCAGAACGGAGACGGCGAGAACGACAAAGTCAACAGCGACAACCTCGGCGCTGCCGGTGAGATCAAGTACTCGGGCGACTCGTTCTCGGGCGAAATCTCGGGTGTGTATCGCGCTGTCAACGGTGAGGACTACGACAGTGCCAACCTCGGCTACAATGCAGATGTTGACAACCTCTGGCAGATCGGCGCAGGCGTCGGCTTCAACCTCGGTGACATTGCCAGCATCTCGCTTGCCGCCGCGATGGGTGAAGGCCCCTACCAGACGGTCAATGACTCCACTGGCAACATCGACAACAGCTTCGGTGTGAATAATCAGTGGTGGGGTGTGTCCGGCTTGGCTACGGCCAACCTGTCTGACACGGTCCATGCTGAAGCCGGTGCGGGTTACAAGCATCGCGAAGGCGACGACTTCAAGACCACGGGCTGGAATTATGACGGCTTTGAGTACGACACCTACGCGTTCCTCGGCGGCCTGTACTACACGCCTGTCGATCAGCTCACGATCGGTCTCGAAGGCGAATGGTTCACCCAGTCCTGGGACTTTGAGCGGACGGACCTTGCTGGAACCACCCGCGACACACTTGATGTGGATCGTGACAACTGGACCGTCGACCTCGTGTCGGTCTGGCGCTTCTAATCATCGACTCACGTGATTTGCGAGACGGCCCGCTTCGGCGGGCCGTTTTCGTTTGCGGAGGTACACGCAAGGGCGTCTTGCAGCGGGCATGCTGCAGTATATTCAAACTCCTGATTGTTTTATGAGGCTTTTCAGGGCCCCAACTGTGGCAATTCCGTTACAGAGTCCACGCAATCAAATTCTGCAATATGTGAATGCGTTGATTTCTCCGGCGTTCGGCGCGACAAGAAACACGTGCTCGATGCAGTCGTGCATGGCCTTCCCGAAAACCGTTTGCAGGGGATGGGGGGCTCCTCAACTCCAAGAGACTTGGGAGAACAAGAAATGAAGTCAATCAAGATGGCGCTCCTGGCTGGTGCTGCGGTTGCCGTGACCGGTGCCGCCGCCCACGCCGACGAGCTGCAGGACCTGAAGGCCCAGATGGAGGTCCTCAACGCCCGCGTCGCCGCCATGGAAACCGCTCCCGCGGTTCCGGCCGGCTACAAGCTGCTTGCGGTCTCCAAGGGCGATGCCCTCCAGATCCCCGGCCTTGACCAGTCCCACCGTGAGCGCTTCACGCAGGGCGACAATGCCACGATCATCAGCGTCCTGCCGACGGCTGATGCTCCCGCCGGCACCACGATTTCGTGGTCTGGCTACGTCCGCGCCGCAATCGTTTACAACGGCAACGATTATTCCGAGAAACTGTCCCGCTACAGTGACTCGGGCGGCGGCTACTACAAGTACAGCGGCGGCAAGTACAGCGATGACACCGACGATTGGGATGTGAAGGCTCGCGGCCAGCTCCGCGTTGTCGCCACCACCGACACCGCCGTTGGCGAAGTCGGCGTCGAATTGAAGCTGCGCGCCGACATGGACGGCAACGGCTCCTCCGACGTCTACGTTAAGGTGGCGTGGGGCTACTGGGCAATGACACCGGAACTGACGCTCGGCGGCGGTTACGCTGGTTCGCTCGGCAACATCGGCTACGGCTATGATGGCGCCTGCACCTGCTACTACACCGACAATGCAGACGTTGCCTTCGATCCGGGTGACACCACCCAGATGCGTCTGTCCTATGCGTCCGGTCCCTTCAGCGCTGCCGTCGCGATCGAAGACGCCAGCTTGCAGAACGCAGACGGCGACATTGGTGCCGTCAACGGTGACAACCTCGGCGTTGCCGGTGAGATCAAGTACTCTGGCGACTCGTTCTCGGGCGAGATCTCGGGCTTGTACCGCTCGACCAACAATGACGACTACGACAGCTACAACCTCGGTTACAATTCTGACATCGACGGTCTGTGGCAGGTCGGCGCCGGTGTCGGCTTCAACCTCGGCGACATTGCCAGCATCTCGCTCGCAGCCGCCCTGGGTGAAGGCCCCTACCAGACGGTCAATGACCAGACGGGTGACATCAGCGGCAATTATGGCGTGAACAACAAGTGGTGGGGCGTGTCTGGCTTGGCATCTGCCAACCTGTCTGACGCGGTCCATGCGGAAGTCGGCGCGGGTTACAAGCATCGCGAAGGCGACAACTACAAGACCTACAACTACAAGTACTCAGGCTTCGACTACGATACCTACGCGTTCCTCGGCGGCCTGTACTACACGCCCGTCGATCAGCTCACGATCGGTCTCGAAGGCGAATGGTTCACCCAGTCCTGGGACTTCGAGCGTAAGGGCATCGTTGGTGAGAGCACCCAGTACACCAAGGACAAGCTCGACGTGGATCGCGACAACTGGACTGTCGACCTCGTATCGGTCTGGCGCTTCTAAGTTTTCCCTGCAAACGATCTCTACAAACGGCCCGCTTCGGCGGGCCGTTTTCGTTTGCGTGGAGCTGAGTCGTGAAGAGTCGGTTCATAGCCTGTCCCGGGTCATGCTCCTGACAATTGCAATTGCCTCCAGATTGCCGATTAGGTCAGCAAGGATGACCTAACTCACCTGCCTTTTCAGGCGACTTGGTGGCAAGTTCCTGATTTTTATGCAATTTCGCTCCCTTCTGCGTTGATTGGAAGCGTCCCAGTGCCCGCCTTAAGTGTGGCAACTTGGTCACATATCAGCCGCAAACGTTCTCAATCGATGCTTCCCGAATTGACCCGCAATCGAATTCAACGGCAAAACAACGTCAGTGCCCGACCCGTTCGTGCATGGCCTTCCCGAAAACCGTTTGCAGGGGATGGGGGGCTCCTCAACTCCAAGAGACTTGGGAGAACAAGAAATGAAGTCAATCAAGATGGCGCTTCTGGCTGGTGCGGCGGTTGCCGTAACCGGTGCTGCCGCCCACGCCGACGAACTGCAGGACCTGAAGGCCCAGATGGAGGTCCTCAACGCCCGCGTCGCCGCCATGGAAACCGCTCCCGCGGTTCCGGCCGGCTACAAGCTGCTTGCGGTCTCCAAGGGCGATGCCCTCCAGATCCCCGGCCTTGACCAGTCCCACCGTGAGCGCTTCACGCAGGGCGACAATGCCACGATCATCAGCGTCCTGCCGACGGCTGATGCACCGGCCGGCACCACGATTTCGTGGTCTGGCTACGTCCGCGCCGCGATCATTTACAACGGCAACGATGATTCAGCAAAGGTCTCGCGCTATTCTAAGTACAACAGCAGCGGTAGCAGCTACTATAAGTACACCTCTGCCAAGGCCAGCGACGACACGGACGATTGGGATGTGAAGGCTCGTGGCCAGCTCCGCGTTGTCGCCACCACCGACACCGCCGTTGGCGAAGTCGGCGTCGAGTTGAAGCTGCGCGCCGACATGGACGGCAACGGCTCCTCCGACGTCTACGTCAAGACGGCTTGGGGCTACTGGGCGATGACCCCGGAACTGACGCTTGGCGGCGGTTACGCTGGCACGCTCGGCAACATCGGCTACGGCTATGATGGCGCCTGCAGCTGCTACTACACCGACAATGCCGACGTGGGCTTCGATCCGGGTGACACCACCCAGATGCGTCTGTCCTATGCTTCCGGTCCCTTCAGCGCAGCTGTTGCGATCGAAGACGCCAGCACCTCCGGTGGCGACCTCAACGGCGACAACCTCGGCGTTGCCGGTGAGATCAAGTACTCGGGCGACTCGTTCTCGGGCGAAATCTCGGGTGTGTATCGCGCCGTCAACAGCGACGACTACGACCGCTTCGACGTCAACGGCAATCAGATCTATGATGCCAGCGTCGACAATCTCTGGCAGATCGGCGCAGGCGTCGGCTTCAACCTCGGCGACATTGCCAGCATCTCGCTCGCAGCCGCCTTGGGTGAAGGCCCCTACCAGACGGTCAACGACCAGACCGGCAACATCGACAACAACTTCGGTGTGAACAACAAGTGGTGGGGCGTGTCCGGCTTGGCTTCTGCCAACCTGTCTGACACGGTCCATGCTGAAGCCGGTGCTGGTTACAAGCATCGCGAAGGCGACAGCTACAAGACCACGACCTGGAAGTATGACGGCTTCGACTACGACACCTACGCGTTCCTCGGCGGCTTGTACTACACGCCCGTCGATCAGCTCACGATCGGTCTCGAAGGCGAATGGTATACCCAGTCCTGGGACTTCCAGCGTACGAGCAACGCCAACTACTCTGAGTCCTATACCTACAAGGACAAGCTCAACGTCGATCGTGACAACTGGACTGTCGACCTCGTATCGGTCTGGCGCTTCTAAGTCTTTCCCTGCAAACGATCTTGGAGAACGGCCCGCTTCGGCGGGCCGTTTTTTTGCATAGCGCACATGCCGAGCACCCTGCCCTGCTTCTTTTTCGGAAATTGGGGAATCCGGGCCATTCTGTGGCCCGATTTTGTGCTATGAGGCAGGACTACACGAGAGACAGATGTTGCCTCCCTTTCGCCCGCTCATTTCACTCGCCTGCCTTGGCCTGTTGCTTGCCGCTTGCGAATCGACCTCAAGCGTCGATCTTGAAAGCCGCAATTTCAACGTGCAGCAGACATCCGTGCCGCCTGGTGAAGCTGTTGCCAGCACCGAACAGGTGACGAGCCTGGTGCGCCGCTCCGGCCCCTCTTATGTGACGCTCATCGTCTCTCAGACAGCCGCGGCCGACATTGTGGCGAAAGAAACCCGAAAAGGAACGCCGATCACCTCCGGCAGCGGTTTCGTGGTCGATAACGCGGGCTATGTGATGACCGCCGCCCATGTGGGCAAGCGCATCGGCAATACGGTGTCCGCCAAGGCCGCCAATGGGCGTGTCTATTCAGGCGATGTGATCGCCATCCGGCCCGACAATGACATGGCCATCGTGAAGCTGCGCGGCTTCTCCGGCAAGGCGGTCACACCCGGTGACAACAAATGCCTCGCCAAGGGATCCTTCGTCTATTCCCTGGGCCGCCCTCATGCGCAGGGGGACACAGCGCGACTCGGCGAGTTCGAATCGGCAAGCTTCGGCCAGACAGTTCATTATGCCGGGCCCGATGCCAAATTCGGCTATCCCGACGCGATGGTCCTCAGGCTTTCGACTCAGAAGGGCGAATCCGGCGGCCCGCTGTTCGATTCCCGCGGGGACCTCGTGGGCATGGTGGTGAGCACGCTCTATGACAATGCCGGCCAGCCGCTGAATCTCGCCCATGCCGTTCCGTCCCGCACACTGGCGGGCTTCCTGTGCAGCACGGTTGCCTGTTCGTCGCAGTGGAAGGCAATCGCCAGCGGCGCAGGCGGCAACTGCTCGTCCTGAGCCTGGTCAGATGGTGCGCTCGAGCGGGGCATCTCGCACCGTCTTGCCAGCGCGGGCCGGCATCCCGCTTTGCTTGCGCACATGCCGATATAAAGCGGGACCCCAGCCTTCGCTGGGGTGACGGAATGAATGGGGTGTAAATCGGCGCAGGGTTAGCTGAGATCGGCTTCCAACTCGCACCGTCATGCCAGCGAAGGCTGGCATCCCGCTTTGCTTGCCGCACGCGCTGACACAAAGCGGGACCCCAGCCTTCGCTGGGGTGACGGAACGGTTAGGGTGTAGTCTCAGTGATCGCGCGTGACTGCACGATGCTCTAGCTTTCGCTTTCCGCCAGAATGGGCCCGAGGTGGCGTTCATAGGGTTTCCAGCGTGCCACGGAACCCGTATTTATTCCTAACCTGACCTGCAACCGGCTGAAGGTGGCAACCGCGCCCTTGTTGCGCTCCGGGTGGAAACACGCCTCTTCCGGATCGAGGCCCAGATAATCAAGCAAAGCGTTGATCGTGGGCTCCGGCTCGATCACCAGGCGCTCATAGGAGAGATCGAACACGCGGCCCGGCAGGACCTGGCCCCAATGCTCCATGAGGCGACGATATTGCTTATGATAAGCAGCATAATCCGCCGGATCGTAGCTATAGGAATGTGCGGCGTTCATTTCCGTCTGAAGGGCTGAAATGAAGGTATCCGCCGCATGCCTTGTGCAATGAACGAAGCGTGCCTTGGGAAAGAGGATCGCGGCCTCTGCGATGAAGCGGAAATTGAGCGGCATCTTGTCAACTGCCAGTTCCTTGTCCGGAACGACGTATCGCAATGTCTTCTCATATAGCGTTGCGAGCGCAGACGCTGCTTCTTCACTTGCCATGCCTGAGAATTTCGCGGCCACATAGGTCATGGTTTCAAGTTCGCCCGCATTGCCGGCGCGGCTGTGCGCGGAGATGATTTGCGCGGCCAGCGTGGTGCCTGACCGTGGCAGGCCCAGCACGAAAATTGGTGCGTATTCGCTGCGGCCATAGCGCGCCTGCAGCTGCTCCATGCTATCGCGATCGAAACGCGCGATGCGCTGCTCAACCTCGCGCGTGAAGGCGGCCGTCACGGAAGGAGCTTTCAGCAGCTTCTTTCCCGCCACGAAGCTGTCAAAAGCCTCATCGAAACGGCGGCTGTTCTGCAGCATCACGCCGCGCCTGATCATCAGGTCACTGCGGTCCAGGGAAGACAGGCGGCTGCTGGCGAGTTCCTGCTCGACCATTCGGAACATCATCGAGTCTGCATCATGTTTGCGCGTGCTTGAAAGCAGGCACACATAGCGCGCACGGAAAGGCGTTGACTCAAGATGGCGCGCAATGAGTTGCTCCGCATCCTCGATCCGCCCGAGGGACAACAAGCATTCCAGCATGTCCAGCCTGATTGCGGGCCTGGCCTGCTCCGGGGCTTTGGCGAGCGCCTGCTCGAGACTGGCCAATGCCTCCTCCATATGGCCAATGCGGGATTGAAATGAGCCGTAGCGCCAGGCGGTTTCAAAGCTCTTCGGCGCGATCTCGCGGGCCTTGCCATATTGGACGGCAGCTTCGGGCACGCGGCCCATGCTGAGAAGGCAAAGGCCGTAATTGAGGCGGTAGTTGGTGTTCTGCCCGTCGAGCGTTACAGCGCGGGCCAGATGCGGTTCCGCCTGCTCGAATCGCCCAGACGCCTGAACAGCAATTCCCAACGAAAATTGCGCCGGTGCCGCAAGCGGGTTTCCCGCCACGATGCGCCGTGCCAGAGATTCCGCCGCGGCGAGATCGCCACGGGCCATCGCATCATCAACCTGCCGCAGCGCCTCACGCAGGTGCTGGGACCGGCTTCCCATCATGGGATCAAGACCGTGGTGCCCGTCGTCTTACGGCTTTCGAGATCGCGGTGGGCCTGCACCACCTCCGACAGCGCATAATGCTGGTTGACGGGGATCTTCACCTTGCCGCTTTCCACGATGCTGACCAGATCGCTCGCGGTTTCACGCAGGTCTTCATCAGAGGCCGTGAAGGTGTTGAGCGTGGGCCTGGTGATATAGAGCGAGCCGCGGGCCGAGAGGAGGCCCAGATCAAAATTCTTCACGGGGCCCGAGGCATTGCCGAAACTAACCAGAAGCCCGCGCGGCTCAAGGCAGTCGAGGGAGGTCATGAGCGTCGCCTGGCCCACACCGTCATAAACGACGGGAACGCCCTTGCCGCCGGTCAATTCCTTCACGCGGGCAACCGTATCTTCCGTAGAGGAATTGATGACATGGTCACAGCCATGGGCGCGGGCAATCGCCATCTTCTGCTCTGAGCCCACGGTGCCGATCACCGTGGCACCCAGCGCCTTGGCCCATTGGCTGAGGATGAGGCCAACGCCACCTGCCGCTGCATGCAGCAGGATCGTCTCGCCCGGCTGCACCTTGTAGGTGGCGCGCAGCAGATAGCGAACCGTCATGCCCTTCAGCATCATGCCGGCCGCCGTTTCGTCTGCAATCGCGGCGGGAAGTTTGGTCAAGCGGCCTGCGGGAAGAATGCGCACGTCCGAATAGGCGCCAATGGGGCCCGTACCATAGGCAATCCGGTCTCCCGGCTGCAAACGCGTCACCCCCTGCCCCACCTCCTCCACGATTCCCGCCGCCTCGAGGCCAAGCCCGGAGGGAAGCGGCAAGGCATAGAGGCCCGAGCGGTGATAGGTGTCGATGTAATTGAGGCCGATTGCCGTGTGGCGCACGCGCACCTCTCCTGGGCCAGGAGCGCCCACCTCCACGTCCACGAGCTTCATGACGTCGGGGCCGCCCGTCTCCGTGATCCGGATTGCTTTCATGCTTGCACCTCCTGGCGGTGCCCGGCATCTTCCGGCGCAACCGCAGTTTCGATTCAAATCCGTTGGTGCCCCATCATGACATATGCCGTCAATCCCGCCATCAGCCGGATCGAAGCACCTCCCATCATCGAGGCGCAGGGCTGGGTGAGGCCGGGGCTCCGGAACCGCAAGCTCCTTAATCTTTGCCAGGCGGTGCCGAGCTGGTCTGCCGCGGACGCGCTGGACGAGGAAGTCGCGCGGCTGGCGCATGAACCGGGCATCGGCCTTTATACCGACATCTACGGCATTGCCGAATTGCGGGCCGCGATTGCCGCGCATCTCTCAGCGGACTACCGGGGAAAGATTGCAGCGGAGAATGTCTGCGTCACGGCAGGCTGCAACCAGGCCTTTGCGGCCTCGATCATGGCGATTGCCAAGGCTGGCGACAATGTGATCGTGCCGGTGCCCTATTTCTTCAATCACACCATGTGGCTCGGCATGCTGGGCGTCGAGGCGCGCTACATCTCTGGAATTGGAGCGCCCGACCCGCAGGAGGCGTTGAAGCTCATTGATGCCAACACCCGCGCCATCGTGCTGTGCACCCCCAACAACCCGACAGGTGCGATTTATTCGCCGGAGGTGCTGCAGGGCTTCTTCGAGGTGGCGCGGGCACGCGGAATTGCGCTGGTGATCGACGAAACCTACAAGGATTTTCGTGCAGGTGCAGCACCCGCACATGCGATCTTCTCAACACCGGGCTGGGAGGATTGCTTTATTCACCTCTACAGCTTCTCCAAGGCCTATGCGATGACGGGTTATCGCGTAGGCTCCATCACCGCGTCCACCCGCATTCTGGCGGAGATCGAGAAGATCATGGATTGCCTGGCGATCTGTACCGCGCATCTCTCACAGCGGGCGGCGCTGTTCGCGCTCACCTCGCTTGAAGACTGGAAGGCGGAGAAGATTGCGAATATGCATGGCCGCCTTTCCGCGCTCCGGCAGGCCTTCGGGCGGACGGGGCTTCGCTACGAGCTGGTCAGCTCAGGCGCTTTGTTCGCCTATGTAAAACATCCGTTCACGGATGAAACGGCCAAGGCCGTGGCCATGCGGCTGGCGGGCGAGCACGACCTTCTATGCCTGCCGGGCTCCATATTCGGGCCGGGCCAGGAGGCTTACCTGCGAATCGCTTTCGCCAATGCGGAAGCCTCAGACATGGAGGTGCTGGTGGACCGGCTGATCGAAAGTCAGATCTCGGCCATATCCGCCAGTTCATCGGGGCGCGCGATCAGGTAGAAGCTGCCTTCACGCGCGAGGATGCCGTCCCGCAGCAAATCATTGATGGCGCGGCTGGCGTTTTCACGCGCAACGCCTGCCATGCCGGCAATATCGTTCTGAGTGATCTTGTTGGGAAGCAGGACGGTGCCATTGGCGCGCGCTTCGCCCAATCCCTGTGCGAGGGAAGCGAAAGCCCGCGCCACCCGGCCCGCCACGGTGACGGTGCCCTGCGCCACCACGGAATCATTCGTCTGGCGCAGCCTGCGGGTGAGGATTTTCAGCGCCTCCCGGTAGACCATCGGGTTGGCGTCCGCCAGGCGGAAGAAGGCGCCCTTGGACATGTGGAGCAAGTGGCACGGCTTCAGCGCGGAGATGGTGGCCGAGCGCGGCTGATCGTCGAACAGGGAAAGCTCCCCGATGAGAGCGCCGGGGCCCAGCACCGCGAGCAACCGCTCCTGCCCGTCTTTGGCGATGACCGCAGCCTTCACCACGCCATCGCGCAGGAAATAGCAGCCGTCACCCGGATCTCCGGCATGGAGCAGCACCTGCCGCACCTTGAGGTCCACCGGCATTGCAGCTTCGAGCAGGGCGCGGCGGACCGTCCACGGCATGAGGGGCGGTGCCGGGCGCCTTGCTGGGCGGCCGGAATTCACGTTGCGGGTTTCATGGCGAAGCACGTTGCACTCTCCGCGGCAATATATGCCAGCATTAGCATAGCTGCGTGCGCGGTGGAACGGGGCGGAGCCGGTTAGTTATGATAGGACGTGGCGGCGTAGGTATAGGGCGGCTGCCAGTATTCGAGAAGCGTGCTTGCCGCTTCGCCCGGCATGGTGTTCCGCACGTCCGGCGCTTCGCCCAGCAACTCATTCAGGTTGAGGCCGATGGCCAGATAGGGCACGCGCTTCGGATCCACGTCCTTGGCGCGGGTTTCGTCCGTGAAGCCCTCAGTGTAGTAGCCGGCCTGTAGTTCCACGAAGCGGAGCGGCGTATCCTCCAGCTTGTCAAAGCCGGAAAGCTTCAGCGCGAGGAGGTATTTCTGGCCGTCGTAATCGGTGGCAGGGCCCCACTCATGGTAGTCCGAGGCGCCCCAATATTCCATGCGGTAATCCAGCTTGTCCGCGAGCCCCGGAACGGTGTTGCGCAAGAATGAGAAGGTGGCGCCCACGCCATCCGCGATCAGGTCTTCATAAGAGAAGCCGTGTTTGCCGGCGAAACCATCAAAGAACTCGATGTAGGTCTGGAAGCCCATGCCGAGAAGGGCACCGGTGAGAGCGGCGTTCTTGGGATCGTCCACCGAGTGGGCAATGCGCTGGGTGAAATATTGCGAGATCACATAGCCGGTATAGGCATGGCCCAGCTTGTCCATGCCGCCATATTTCGTGTCTTCGCCGAACCAGCCTTCACTCTGGAAGTGGTAGCCCGAAGAGCCCCATTCCCAGTTCTTGATTCCGAACACGGTGACGCCGCCGTAAAGCGCCAGCAGATCCCACTTCACGGATTTCGACTGGTCCCAGAAGGTCTGGAAGCTGTAGTCGCCATATTGCGACACGTCGATGTGCTGGAGGTTATAATCCAGGGCATTGATGAAGTTCGCGGCGGGCGAATTGGTGCGTTCTGGCCGAACGGGGTCAGTGTAGGAGGCCGGGATGATCTGCAGTTTGTCCTGCTTGGTGATTCTCTGGACTTCATCCGAGGTGAGGATGGCTTCATCGCTGAGAGGTATCAACGGCTGAAGCGCTGCCAGATCGAAAGCGGCAGCTCCGCTGGTCAACACCTCGCCTGCCTGCGCGGCACCACAAAGTGCCACGGACAGGAAACAACCCACTGCAACTGCGCCCGAGCGATACATGCCGGAAGTGTTACCCGAAAGTTTACGACGCTCCAAGAGGGTTTAACATCAGCTGGCGTTATCATGAACAAGGCGTTTCCGCCGGCGCAGCGGACTGCCCCCAGCCCGTTGGCGGACTCCACCGCTGCTGGTCCTTCATTTGCGTGAAAACCCTTTTCTTTTCTGTGGCTTGACGCGCAATCCAAAGCTTCGTGCTTTGACAAGATTTCCTGCATTGGTTGAGTTTTCTCCTCATTGGCGACTGAACCTCAACCATGATCAAACACGCCTCATGAAGGACACTGCGGCAGCCGTTTCCACGGCCAACCAACCCCAGCCTTGCACCCTGCGCGCGCAGCTGCCCTGTCCCAGGTGAATCGCCAAACCCGCATGGCCAGAGAGCGTCTGACGCCTGGTGACGTTTTCCCAGATGCTCCGAGTGTCAACTCCTCCGTGTGCGGAGCGAACGCTCCAACGCCATAAGCGCCGCCACGTCCCACGGACCGGCTCAAGCTTGAGGCAACGTTGCTGGCATAGCGTCGGCAACCCGACCCAGCCGAGGACATGCGTGCATGCCGAACTCATGAGGAGGGACATTGAGGAGACCAGCCCCGCACCGCTGATGCGCCGGCGGTCGGAACGCCGTTCCTGTGATCTGGCCGTGCGCCTCATCACCGGCAATGGCGTGGGCCGCGCCCGTCTACGCGATATTTCCGCAGAAGGTGCGGGCTTCGCGGCCGACATCATCCTGGCGTTGCGGCCGGGCGACAAGCTGACCATCGAGCATGATCAGCTCGGCAGCATTCCCGGCATCGTGCGCTGGGCAGCTCCGCCGCGCTACGGCGTCGAATTCCAATCCGGCGGACAGCCGATGACCCGTCTCAATACCTATCTTGACGCCTTGCGGCCACCGCCGGGCGAAGCTCTCTGAAACCCTAACCAACCCTTAACGCAAGAACAGACATGGCGGACAGCATATGAAGAAAAGCCTCTTCACCATTCAGCGGCTGATGATCATCTTCGGACTCGTGATCACGGGGCTCCTGGCCTTCCTCGGGCTGCAGACTTACAGCTCCATCAGCGAAATCAGGATCGGAAGCGCCAATTATGACCGGATCATCGGCGGCAAGGACCTGATTGCCGACATTCTGCCGCCGCCGCTCTACCCGGCGGAGGCCTTTTCTTACATGCATATCCTGGAAGATGAACCGGAGCTTCTGCAGAGTCTCAACCCACGCCTCGACCGGTTGGAATCCGACTACAAGCTGCGCCTCGCCTATTGGAAGGAACACATGGAGGCCCTGGGGCTCATGTCCAACGAGGAGTGGAGCACCCTCAGCACGGAGATTGAGCGCCGCAATATGCAGTTCTGGTCCGATTTCCGAAATCGCATCATTCCTGCTTTCCAGCGCGGAGACGCCGCGGCGATCGACAGTCTTTCAAAGACCATGAGCCATGACTTCATCAGTTTTGGCGTCTACATGACGGAGCGGGCCGAAAAGCTTGCGGCAACTGCCGGCGCAATTGAAAAGGCAAGCATCGCGCAGTCCGGCACCGACCTCAACCTGGTGACGGGCTTCAACATCGGCATCGTCCTCATCATCATGATCATGCTGATCGGCGCGCACCAGTTCGTGATCCGCGCAATCACCACGATGTCGAGCACCATGGCGAGACTGGCCGGTGGCCACCTGGACGAGGACGTGCCCTATGCCGAACGTGGCGACGAAGTGGGCCAGATGGCGCGCTCGCTTGCGGTGTTCAAGGATCAGGCGGTGCAGAACCGGCGCAATGACGAGAACTCGAACCACATCATCACCGTGCTGGGCCAGGGGCTTGAAAACCTCGCCAAGGGGAACCTCACCTTCCGCATCGACACGCCTTTCCCCGATGCGCTGGACAGGCTGCGGCAGTATTTCAACTCCGCGGCTGACAGCCTGACCGACACCATCAATTCGGTGAAGCGCGGCTCCTTCGGCATCAAGTCCGGCACAGAGGAAATCGCACAGGCCTCCGACAACCTGTCGCGCCGCACCGAGAACCAGGCCGCCAATCTCGAAGAAACTGCGGCGGCCGTGGCTGAAATCACCTCGACGGTGAAGAAGACCGCGGAAGGCGCGCAACATGCCCGCAACATGGTGACGGCGGCCAAGGAAGACGCGGACAAGAGCGGCGTCGTCGTGAAGCGCGCCGTGGAGGCGATGCAGGGGATCGAGAAATCCTCCCAGGAGATCACCCAGATCATCGGGGTCATCGACGAGATCGCCTTCCAGACCAATCTGCTGGCGCTGAACGCCGGTGTGGAAGCAGCGCGCGCTGGCGATGCGGGGCGTGGCTTCGCAGTGGTTGCCTCGGAAGTGCGCGCACTCGCTCAGCGCTCCGCGGAGGCCGCGAAGGAGATCAAGGGCATTCTCTCCACCTCGCGCCACCAGGTGCAGGAGGGCGTGCAGCTGGTCGCCGACACCGGCACGTCGCTCCGCCAGATCATCGACCGGGTGAACGACATCAACGGCATCGTCAACGAGATCGCCCGCAGTGCCGAACAGCAGGCAACGGGCCTTCAGGAGGTGAACACCGCCGTCGACCAGATGGACCAGGTGACACAGCAGAACGCCGCGATGGTGGAAGAAGCAACCGCCGCCACCCGCACGCTGACCCAGCAATCGGGCGAGCTGGCGCAGATCGTCTCACGCTTCACCACTGCTGCCAGCGCCATCATCGCGCATGCCGAGGAAGCCCGCGAGAGCCACCGCCCGGCGCCGCGCGCACCCGCACCGCCGCGCAAATCGAAAGTGGCGGCATCAGGCGGCGGATCCCCAAAGTCTGACTCAGGCGATGCGGGCTGGGAAGAGTTCTAAGCTTCCCGCACGAAACCCCGAAGAGCCCCATGCTCACGCATGGGGCTTTTGCTGCTTCTCCCTGCCCCCATTGATTTCGCAAGGCGCTGCCCGCAAACTCACGTCACATCAAAGTTGATCAGAGAAGACGGAGGCGGCAAATGGGGAAAACGGTGGCCATAGGCATGGTGGGATGCGGCTTCTACGCGCAAAATCACCTGAACGCCTGGGCGGACCTCAGGCCGGAGGGCGCCATTCTCTCCGCCGTATGTGACCGCGATCCCGCCAAGGCCGAAGCCGCGGGCAAGACCTTTGGCGTTCCCCATTTCACAGACATGGAGCAGATGCTCGATGCCGTGGACATTGGCCTTCTCGATATCGCCACCCGCATGGACACGCACAAGGCGCTGGCCGCGATTGCCGCCAAGCGCGGCATTGCTGCGGTGGTGCAGAAGCCCTTCGCACCCACGTGGGATGAGTGCGTGGAGATCGTCGAGACGGCGCGCAAACACGGGGCATGGCTTGCGGTGCATGAGAATTTCCGCTTCGCTTCCGCTATGCGCGCGGTGAAGAAGATCCTCGACCAGGGCACCATCGGCACGCCCAACTGGGCCAGGCTTTCATGGCGCACCGGCTTTGACGTCTATCGCGGCCAGCCCTATCTCGCCGAAGAGGAAAAGCTGGTGATTCAGGATGTGGGCATCCACATCCTCGATCTCGCGCGCTATTTCCTGGGCGAAGTTTCCCACCTGTCCTGCGAGACGCAGAAGCGCAATCCGAAGATCCGGGCGGAAGATACGGCCAGCATCCTGATGCGCCATTCCTCTGGTGCGGTCTCAATCGTCGAGGCGAGTTATGGCGCCAAGCGCCGGGACGACCCCTTCCCCGAGACCATGCTCGAAATCGAAGGCGACGGCGGCTCCGTCATCCTCACCAAGGGCGAGAAGCTGATCGTGACCACGCAGGGCTTAAGTTTCGAGGACAATGTGGGAGGCCCTCTGCTGCACTGGACAAGCCGGCCCTGGCACGTCTCCCAGGAGGCGGTGCTCCACACCAACCGCCACATGTTCGAGCGGTCCCGGGACGGCATACCGGCGGATACATCGGGTGAGGACAACCTCAAGACCTATGCGCTGGTCGAGGCCGCTTATGAGGCGGCGCGCACGCACGCTGCAGTGAAGCCGGTGCAATGGGTGCCGAAAGCCTGACCTTCAGGACGCCTTCTTCTGGGCCGCGCGGCCACGCTTCACCGGCGTGGCTGCGGGTGCCCCGGATTTAAGGCTTTTGCGCAGCGCGTCCAGCAGGTCCACCACCTTGCCCTCCCCCGCGGGGGCCGAGGGCTTGGCGGTGATACGCTTGCCCTTTGACTTGACGGCAATAAGCTCCCGCATCGCATCGGCGTAGCTGTCATGAAATTTGGCTGGCTCGAAGGGCGCGGCCTTCTTGCTGATCAATTCCCGCGCCAGCGCCACCATTTCCTTGTCCAGCTGAAGCTGCGGCAGATCACTGAAATAGGGCTTGGGCGAGCGCACTTCATTGGCGTAGCGCAGCACTTCCATGACCAGCCCCTTCTCGACCGGGCCCACGGCCACAACATGCTCCCGGCCTGACATGGTGATCTGGCCCACGCCCAGCTTTTTCATGTCCCGCAGGGCCTCGCGGATCACGAGATAGCCTTCGGCCGCGTGCTCATCCGCCGGAACCACGTAGAACGGTTTCTCGAAGTAGCGCGGGTCGATTTCCTCCACATCGATGAACTGCTGGAGGTCCAGCGTGCGGCGCGATTCAACCTTGATGGCGTCAATCTCTTCGTCCTCGATCGTGACGTAGACGTCCTTGTCCACCTCAAAGCCCTTCACGATATCGGCGGACTCGATGGGGCCAATGCCCTTCACGGTCTTGGTATAGTTCACGCGCTTTCCGGATGGCTTGTGGATCTGGTTGAGGGTGACCGTGGCGGAGCTGTCCACCGCGCTGAAGACTTCAACAGGAATGGACACCAGCGAAAGACGCAAAAATCCCTTCCAATACGCACGACCTGGCCGCGGCATTGTACGCTCCTGAACCGGACTGACTGGACTCGTGCTGCGCGAGGAATCGCCCAGCCGCGAATCAGAACGCGAGTCTCGTAGAGTCAGTTCCGACTCAACGTAAGGTCCGGGTTGCGCCCGAATTCACCATTCCAGCGTCTCTCCGCAATTTTCCCGTGCACCGCCGAGGTCAAAATTTCTTTTCGTTGCAAGCGTGTTCCTTAAAGCGCAGGACGGTTGTAAGATTCTCTGAGATATCTGACAGAGAGATTTCCATCATTCCATGCGCCGGGTTTTGCTTGCTGCCTGCGTTGTGTTTGCCGTTGCCACGGGTTCCGTGGCGGCCTACCTGACTGTGCAAGATCGCAACGAGACGTTGCGTGTGGTGGGAGAGCGCACGGCATCCATGTCCCGCATGATCATCGCCCATGGCGATGCAGCCGCAGATGCCGCACTTCAGATCATCAACAGCGTCTACCCCATGGTCGAGACCTGGGATCTTCGCGACGGGGACACGACGCGGGCCATCTATGACCGGTTCCACGAGATGGTGAGCAGCAATCCGGTTCTCACCTCCGCCTGGGTTGTGGATGGCAATGGAACCAATCTGGTGGACAGCGTGAATTTTCCCCCTGCCCATGTGAAGGGTACGGAGAGGCCCTATCACGCCAAGCACGTGGCCGGCGCGCCGGACCCCGTGATATCCGGTGACGACCAGCCCGGTGTATTCACCAAGAAGGAGCGGTTCACGGTTAGCCGGGCCGTCCGCAACCCCGATGGCACGCTGAAGGCGATCATCGTCGTGGGGGTCTACAAGAGCATCTTCGATACGCTCTACCGGGAGGCCGTCACCTGGCCCGGGGCGCGCGCCGGTCTCTACACCACCGCGGGTGACGTGCTGGCCCGCATCCGCACCGTCCAGATGGCGAGCCCCGGCTTCGTGCAAGAAATGATCAACCGTGTCGATACCAATCCGAGCGGCACAGCACTGATCAGCACGGAGCCGGAGCCGCGTATCGTGTCCTGGAACCGCTCCACCCACCATCCGCAGGTTTATGCCACAAGTTCGCAGCCGGTGGCTGACGCCTTGCAGGAATGGCAGGAACGGGCCTGGACGACTGGGCTTTTCGCACTCGTGGTCAATGCAGTGTTCTGGGTGCTGGCCTATTTCTTCGCACGCTGGGCCGTGGCCAGGCAGGAGGCTGCAGCCAACGCGCTTGCCGTACGCGAGGTGAACCACCGCGTGAAGAACTCACTGCAGCTGATCTCCAGCCTGATGCAGATCCGGGCGCGCAAATCCGATGACACGACCTACCGCGACGCCGTCAAGGAACTGACCGGCCAGCTCACGGCGCTGGCTGAAACCTATCGCTTCGTGCAGAGCGCCGACTCGCTCGAAAGCGTTGATGCGGCCGTGACCCTTCAGGGCCTGTGCAAGCATCTGGAGGAGACCTATGGGCTCCCGATCAAAGTGGACGCACAGCCGCCCGCTATCATCCATGCCAACCACGCCACGGCCTTCGCAGTGATCGTCAATGAGCTCGTCACCAATGCCATCAAGCATGGCGGGGGTCCAATTGACGTTTCCCTGCGCGAAGAGAACGACATGATGTGCCTGAAGGTGACGGCCGCCACCGGCCGCCTGCCGGACGGTTTCAGCGTGGATGACGCCAAGGGCTTCGGCCTGAAGGCCGTACGGAGTATGCTGCAGCCGCTGGGGGGCAAGATGACCGGGTCCAACGCAGGCGAGGGAACGAGCTTCACCGTCACCGTTCCCGCCGCGGCCCTCAAGAAGGCTTAGAGCTTCGGCTCAGTCCCCGCCGCCTGCATCCTTGCCCGCACCGACCTTCGTGGCATAGGCCTTGAAGCCCAGGCCCTTGAGGCGGCCCGACATCTGGACGGGGAGCCACAGCTGGGCACCGGAGGGGAGCTTCGACACGGCGGCGAAAGCCACATCATAGCTGTCACCCGGCGTGCCCTTGTCCTTGGCGCGGCCGGCAATGGGTGTCCATGTCACTTCGCAGCGCTGCACCGGCCCGCGCCAGGCGGCATCATCCCCGAGCTTGCCCTGGCCCTTGTCGGTCAATGACAGTTCGAACACGTCACGGCCGTCAAAAACCTGGTGCACGGAGGGGCACGGGTTCTGCCCTGTGGCGCCCATGCGCAGCACGGCGGTGATCGGATCGGCCACGCCACTGGAAATGGCGGCTTCGATTCTTTCCCGCTTTTCCTTGTTCTTGATGGGCGGGGTGAAGGTCAGGCTGCCGTCGGGGGTCCAAGTGAGGCTCGTCTCCTTGCGCTCATCATCCCGCTCGCGCAGCAAATGGAAACTCACGGGCACGGGTTTTGCGTCCACCATCCGGGTTTCGGCATCGGCCACGACGCTGTATTCCGAAAACACGCGGCTCATCCCGTTGCTGCGGATGCGCGCCTTGGCCCGAACCCCTGCGTCCGTCGCATTCAGGGTGAATTTCACCACCGTCATCGTCAGCGGTCCGACGTCGACATTGTAGTTGATCGAAATATCCTCGGCGGCGGCAGGCCGCGGCATCAATGCTGCAACTGCGAGGGCAAGAATGCCGAAATGCGCGTTTCTCATGGGCCGAAGTCCATCCTGAAGTTGAGTGTTGCGGCGAAGTTAGCCCGCATTGTTTGGCGAGAGTGTGTTATATATCTCAAGGCATAGAAGAATGCTTGCACCGCCTCCTTCCCTCCCTTTCGCCACCTGTCCGTACGTGTCGTCCCAGTCCCCTCCTGCCCGGGGCTCTGTCGTGCGTGCGGCCAGATCACAACCAAGGAAAAGAACATTATGTGCAATTCTTGCATCGACAAGGGACGCCGCCGCTTCATCAACGGCTCCGTCACCGGGCTTGCCGCGGGCGTTCTCGCCCTGAGCGGTTGGGAAAGCCGGGCCCGGGCCGCATCGGTTCCGCCGACCACGCTGACGGCGGAGGAATCGCTGGCAAAGCTTAAGGAAGGCAATGCTCACTATCTTGCAGCACCTGAGTTGTGCGAGGCAAAGCTCCTGAAGCGGCGGGAGGAAGTCGCCCAGGGCCAGGCACCATGGGCCACCATCCTGACCTGCGCGGACAGCCGGGTGCCGCCTGAACTGCTGTTCGGCGGCCTGAACCTGGGCGAGCTTTTCGTGTGCCGTAATGCCGGCAACACCGCCGATGTCGCGACATTGGGTACAATTGAATACGGTGCTGAACATCTGGGCTCGCCGCTGGTCGTCGTCATGGGTCACAGCCGTTGCGGCGCGGTGGAGGCCGCCTGCGAAGTGGCCAAGAACGGCATCACCCTGCCCGGCTTCATCGGACCGATGGTCGATGCGCTGCTGCCCGCCGCAAAGGCGGAACTCGGCAAGGAAGGCGACTTCGTGGCCAATGTGGTCCGCGAAAACGCCCGGCTCACCGCGGTAAAAATCGCCAGCGAGAGTGAAATCGTGAAGCACTTCATCGACGAGAAGAAGGTGAAGGTGGTCTACGCGGTTTATAATCTCGACACTGGCGCAGTCGACTTCATCGGCTGAAGAATCAGCGATCCCTCCTGCCCTCATTGCCCCACGGATGTGGAGGCGGTGGGGGCTGGTGTGAATTGCAGTTGTAATTTCCTCATCTTTCTCCGTCACATTCCACCCTCTTTCGTGCGGCCTCCTGCGGCACGTTGGTGCGGGTGCGTGTATGGATGACAAATGGCGTTGACAGCGTTGCCGGGCCCCAGTACGAAAGTCCGACTTTTTTAGTCGGTTAATCATAAGAGGGGATCCTGCGATGACCATGCTGAAATCATTCACCGCCGCTGCCGCTGTTCTGCCGTTCGCCGTGGGCCTCGCCCTGGCGGCCGAATACCCTGCGGGAGACCCGCAGATGGTGGCTGGCATGGAAGTGGCGGCGGTCTATCTGCAGCCCATCGAGATGGAGCCTGCGGGCATGATGAAGCCCGCCGCGGAATCAGATGTTCATCTGGAAGCGGACATTCATGCCGCCAAGGACAACACCAATGGCTTTGCCGAAGGTGATTGGATCCCCGACCTCGGCATCACCTATGATCTTGAAAAGACCGACGGCAGTTTCAAGACCTCCGGCATGTTCATGCCCATGGTGGCCAGCGACGGCCCCCACTACGGCGACAATGTGAAGCTTGGCGGCGAGGGCAAATACAAGCTTACATTCCATATCTCGCCGCCTGGCACCGGCACGCATTTCGGCCGCCATGTTGACAAGGAAACGGGTGTTGCGGAATGGTTCAAGCCGTTCGATGCAACCTATGAGTTTATCTATGCCGGTACGGGCAAGAAGGGCACCTACTGAGATGAAGACGCTGCGCCACCAGACTTTGGCCGGGCTTCTGCTGGCGGCTCTGGCTGGCGCAGCCGCCGGCCCTGCCAGTGCGGATGAGCCCACCTTCCGGATTGAGCTCAAGGATGGGGTGATCACCCCCATCGAGCTTGAGGTTCCGGCCAATACGCGGATCAGGCTTGAGCTGTTCAACACCGGATCCTCGCCTGTGGAGTTCGAGAGCGTCGAGCTCAAGAAGGAAAAGGTGATCGCGCCGGGCAATTCCACCGTCATGGTGATCCGCAATCTCGACCCCGGCACCTATGCGTTCTTCGACGATTTCCACCTCGACATGCCCCACGCGAAAATCACAGCAAAATAGGACCGGCGATGCTCTGGCAAACCGCGATGATCGTCTGGCGCGAGTCGGTGGAGGCGCTGCTCGTCATCGGCATCCTGCATGCCTGGCTCAGGCATGAGGCGGCCGCCACGGGCAACAACCGCGGCACCGCCTATATGTGGGGCGGTGTCATCGCGGGGCTGCTTGTGGCCGTGGCGCTGGGCGCAGTTCTAGTGTTTTCAGAAGGCCTGTTCGGCGACGAGGGGCAGGATTATTTCCAGGCCGGCATGGTTCTGGTGGCCGCTGTGCTCATCGTCCAGATGGTCGTGTGGATGCGAAAGCACGGCCGCACCCTCAAGAAGGACATCACCTCCGGCCTCTCGGCGGCATCGCGCAAGGAACAGTGGTGGGGCGTGTTCACCCTCGCCCTCATCGCCGTGGCGCGCGAGGGCTCGGAGACCGCGGTGTTCCTCTATGGAAGCCTGGCCAGCGCCACGGGCGTGAGCTTCTGGGCGACGATGCTGACGGCGGCCTTAGGCTTTGCCGCAGCGCTTGCCACTTATTTCCTGCTGCAGCTCGGCAGCCGGGTGTTTTCCTGGCGGCATTTTTTCGTCTTCACCGAAGTCATGCTGCTGCTCCTGGCCTTCTCGCTTCTGCTCACCGGTGTCGACCGGCTGTCGGGCCTTGGCCTCATCCCGCTGCCGTCCCGCGCCCTGTGGGACACCTCCGCGCTGTTGAGCGACTCAAGCCCCGTCGGAAGCCTTGTCTCAGCCTTGACCGGCTATCGCGCACGGCCTGACATGAGCCAGCTTCTCGCAGCCCTGCTCTATTGGTCGACCGTTGCAATCCTGCTCCGCGGCGGGCGAGGCGGACAGGCGGTCAAGGTGGCCTGATGACCACACTTCTTGCAGGCAGGCCGAAGCCGCCGCCACTTGCGCCAGCGCGGGACCGTGTGGCGGCCGTGGGCGACATGCTGCTGCGCCACCGCCGCAAGATTGTTGGCCTGCAGTGGGTGATCGTCGCCGTCTATGTCTTCCTCGTGGTGGTGCCAGTGCTCCTGCCTTTGCCAGCTAGGGCCGACCATGTGTGGAACAACATGACGCTGTTTGCGCAGTTCGTGTTCTGGGGCATCTGGTGGCCCTTCGTGCTGGTGTCCATGGTGCTGGTCGGCCGCGCCTGGTGCGGATTTCTGTGCCCTGAAGGAACGCTGACCGAAGTTGCAAGCCGCCACGGCCTGAAGCGCGCCATTCCGCGCTGGGTCATGTGGAACGGCTGGCCCTTCGTCGCCTTCGCCCTCACCACCGTCTATGGGCAAATGACGAGCGTCTATCAATATCCCGCCCCCGTGCTCCTCATCCTCGGCGGCTCAACCGTTGCCGCCATCATCGCGGGGCTCTTGTGGGGCGAGAACAAGCGGGTCTGGTGCCGCTTTCTCTGCCCCGTCAATGGTGTCTTCCGGGTGCTGGCAAAGCTCGCGCCCCTGCATTTCGCCGTCGATTCCGAGCAGTGGAACAGCTACCAGCTGCCGCCGGGCGAGAAATTCCAGCCTGTGCATTGCGCGCCGATGGTGGCGATCCGCACCATGAAGTCCGGCAGCCGCTGCCACATGTGCGGCAACTGCAGCGGCTTCCGCGGCGGGGCCGTGCGGCTTGCCCTGCGCTCTCCCAATGACGACATCGTGCATGTGTCCGGTCTGAAGGCAGAGCCGTGGGAAACGGTGCTCATCGTCTTTGGCCTGATGGGAATTGCCGTTGGCGCCTTCCTGTGGAGCTCGAGTCCGTGGATGGTGCTGGCCAAGATGCGCTCTGCCGCATTCCTCATCGACAATGGCTTGGACGGCCTGCTGCAGGTGACGCTGCCGTGGTGGATCCTCACCCACTATCCCGAGCGCAATGATGTGCTCACATTGCTGGACGGCACGCTGCTCATTGGCTTCATCGCGGGTTTTGCCATTCTGAACGGCCTCATCGTGTCGGCCTCGCTGGCGCTCGCATCGCTTGCCACCGGCCGCTTCTCCGCGGCGCGCTTCCATCACTATGCGCAGGCGCTGATCCCGCTCGCGGGCGTGGGCGTGTTCCTCGGGCTTTCTGCGCTGACGGTCACGCTGCTGGCGCAGGACGGCATCAGCATGCCGTGGGTGGGCATTCTCCGGGCGGTGCTGCTCGCGGGCTCCGCTCTCTGGGCCCTGTGGCTCGGCTGGCGCATTTCCAGCCTCTATTCAGCCTCACCCGCGCGGCGCCTGCTGGCGCTCGCAGCGCTCGTGCCCGCCTGCGCATCGACGCTGGCGGCGTGGTATCTGCTGTTCTGGGTGTGGTGAGAGCGTCCGCCTCTAGCCGAACTTCTTCTCGCCGTTCACCCAGGTTTCGCTGACCTTGATGGCGGCGATCTGGTCTGGGGCAACCGTCAGCGGATTGCCTTCAAGGATCGTCATGTCGGCGAGCTTGCCGGTTTCGAGCGAACCCACGCGGTCAGCCATGCCAATCTGGCGGGCGGCATCGATGGTGATGGCTTCCAGAGCGCGCTGCACGGTGATGGCCTGGGCGGGGCCCACGACGCTGTTGTCGAAATCGCAGCGTCTGGTCACGGCCGTCTGCAACAGGCGCAGCGGGCCGATGGGCGAACAGGGCGAATCCGTGTGCAGCGTGAAGCGAATGCCTTCATTCACGCAGGCCCCGGCGGGGTCCATGAAGGCCGCGCGCTCAGGGCCGAATATCTGGTCACGGTAGGCGGCACCGTAAAGGCCCACATGGTTCATCAGGAAGCTCGGCTCGACGTTGAGCTTCTTCATGCGCGTCAGCTGGTCAGGCCTGGCCATGGTGGCGTGCTCGATGCGGTTGATGCCCATGGCGGTTGAGCCTGCATAGGCGGCTTCGATCGCGTCCAGCGCAATGTCGATGCAGGCATCGCCATTGCAATGGATCATCACCGAAAGGCCCGCGGCCTTGATATTGGCCACCATCTCATTCATCTGCGCGGCCGAGTAGTTGGCCTTGCCCTTGTTGTCCGTATCCAGATAGGGCTTGGTCTGCGCGCCCGTCATCGTCTGGTTGGAGCCGTCACCTACGATCTTCACGCCATAGATCGTGAACAGCGAGTCTGGCACCTGCGCGGCCGTGGCGCCGAGGCCCAGCGAGCGGTAGGCCTCATAGGCCTTGAGATCGTCCACCATCATGCTGGCGCTGGCGCGCAACGGGCCGTTGAGGGTGAGCTTCGCGAAGGGCTCGATCCATTCCGGGCGAATCGTGCCGGGCTCATGGACGAGCGTATTCCCCGCAGCGGCAACCGACTGCATATATTGCTTCACCGCCTTGTAGGCGAGCTGCGGCGTGATCTTCGGCAGCGCGATCACGGCAATCTTCAGCATCGCGCTTTCTTCATAGACGAGGCCGTTGAGCTTTCCGTCCGCATCGCGCCCGAAATGCCCGCCGCCCGGCAGCGTGCCGATGTCATTGGGGATCTTCGCGGTCTCGAGTGCCAGGCTGTTGACGGCGGCATCGTGACCGTTGGTGTACCAGACGAAGATCGGGTGGCTGGTCGAAACGCCATCCAGCTCCTCACGCGAAAGGTCGCCGCCCTGGAGCAGATTGTCGAAGTTGGACGCGGTGATCCATTGTCCCGCAGGGGTGCGGGCGGCAAGCTGGCGCAGATTGTCGATAAGGTCAGCGCGCGTCTTGTTCTTCTCATAGCCCACGTCGGTCAGCAGCTCGAAATAGAGCGAGGCGAGCAGCGTGTGGTGGTGCGGGTCGATCAGCCCCGGCAGCATGGTGCGGCCGGCCAAGTCCACGATCTTGGTATCGGCTGTGGCCAGTGCCATCACATCCGCCGCCGCGCCAATGGCGATGATCTTTCCGCCGCTTATGGCCATAGCCTCGGCCGTGGCGGGCCCCGCCATCGGGACGATGGTGCCGCCCTTGAAGATGACCTCGGCCTTGCCGCCCGTCTCATCATCCGCACGGGCGGACGCCGCACCGAGGCCGGAGAGGCCAACGCCCAGAATGGCCGCAGTGGACAAGGTGATGAAGCCACGCCGCGTCGGCGCAAACTGGCTCAACCCTGCGAGACCGTCAGGCGCCTCGTAAATGGCCGGATTCGACAGCAGCGGATTTGCACAACCGAGACACATTTTGGCACCTGCGTGAAAGATGGGCGGAAACGATATCACGCAACCAATAGTCGTGACATCAGACGTTCGTCAAACAGCTTCATCTAAGTTCTTATCGCAGTTGGCTCCGTGAAACTACGATGGCGGCTGCAGCTTGCCGGACAGCGCCCGGCGCAGGCCGTGGATCTGATCGAGCAGGTTGAGGATCACGCCCACGCCTTCATTGTTCACGCCCATGTCCTGCTGCAGGTCCCGGATCAAGTTGGCGCGGGCCAGGTCTTCCTCCGAGAATACGGGCTCTGCATCCGCGTTCTCAGGCACCAGCCATTCCTCCTGGATCCATATCTCGAGGGTCTGCTGGTCGAGGTGCGTGCGGATGAGAAAATCGACTTTGCTGATGATCATGACTGGATGTCCCGGCGTGGATCGTAAGCCGGCCCCGGCTGCCAGTTGGAAAGGAAGGTTTCAAGCTCGGCATTGGGCTCCGCCGGCAGCATGACCTTGAGCTTCACCAGCTCATCGCCATGGCCCCCGCCCTTCTTAGGCGCGCCCTTGCCCTTGAGGCGCAAGGTGGAGCCGGTGTTGGAGCCCTTGGGCACCGTCACCATCACCGCTCCGGTGGGCGTCGGCACCTTGACCTTGGCCCCCAGAACGGCTTCCTGAAGGGTAACCGGCAGCTCGATGTGAATGTCATCGCCCTGCTGCACGAAGAATTTATGCGGCCTGATCGAAATCTCGACCAGCGCATCGCCCGACGGCCCCTCCCCGCGCGAGGGCCCTCCCTTGCCGCGCAGCCGCAGCGTCTGGCCTTCCTGGATGCCGGGCGGGATCGTCACATCCAGGGAGCCGCCTTCCGGCAGGGTGATGCGCCGCGTCGCGCCGTTGATCGCATCGAGAAAATCGACGGTGAGCTGGTAGTGCCTGTCAGCCCCGGGGGCACGCCTTGCCTGTTGTTCATGCCGCCTCATCAGCTCAGCCAGGAAATCATCGTCTTGCGCGAAATCGGCATAGCCTGAGGCACTTTCATAGCGGTTTCCGGCCCCGGTATTGGCGGCATAATCCCTGTAATAGCGTTCGCGCGGGCGCTCGGCGCCTGCGGCATCGATCTCGCCACTGTCAAAGCGGCGGCGCTTCTCGGCATCGGACAAGAGGTCATAGGCGCCTGTCACCTCCTTGAAGCTCTCCTCCGCCGCGGCGTTCCCCGGGTTGAGGTCCGGATGGAGCTTCTTCGCCAGCTTGCGGTAAGCCTTCCGGATATCATCGGCGGTGGCCGTACGCGCCACGCCCAATACATCATACGGGTCCTTCAATCAGACGTCCTCCTGCCCAAGCCCCATTTTTATGCCCTCTGGCCGCAAGACGAAAGTGAAATCCCGGGCGGGCTGAAACAGCCCTAAACTTATGTCATCAAACCGCCAAAGAACCTTTATAGTCGGGCTGTCATGCCTGTTCTGGGATTTACCTGCCTCGCCTTTGCCGCTGCAGCGTCTGCCGTGCAGCTCACCTCCTCTGCCCTGGCGATGTACCGCTGCCGCAAGCCAGCGCGTGTTCCCCGGCCCCGGGAGCAGCCGCCCATCACGCTGGTGCGCCCCCTGTGCGGGCTTGAGCCCTTCTCGCGGGAAACGCTCTCCTCCAGCTTCGGAATGGACTATCCGCACTATGAGATCCTCTTCTGCGTGGCGGATGCGGCAGACCCCATCATCCCGCTGGCCCGCGCTCTCATTGCCGAACACCCGGAACATGACGCGCGCCTCCTCATCGGCCAGGACGCAATCGGCAGCAACCCGAAGCTCAACAACATGGCGAAGGGCTTCCGGCAGGCGCGCTTTGCCCACATCGTCTTCGTGGACAGCAATGTGTTCACGCCGCCCAGCTATCTGAACCAGCTCATGAATGCGCTGGAGAAGGGTGCGGGCATGGTCTCCGCCCCGCCCGTGGGCCAGGCGCCGGCGGGCTTCTGGGCTCAGCTCGAATGCGCCTTCCTCAATTCCTATCAGGCGCGGATGCAATATGCCGTCGACACGCTGGGCTTTGGCTTCGCCCAGGGAAAGACGCTGTTCTTCCGCCGCGCGGACCTGGAGCATGGCGGCTTCGCCCAGCTGGCCGCCGAGCCCGCGGAAGATGCCGCCTCCACCAAGCTCATCCATTCCAAGGGCCAGCGCGTGCGCCTCGCCGGCCCCTTCGCGCAGCTTGTGGGTCCGCGCACGGGCGCACAGGTGTGGCAGCGCCAGGTGCGCTGGGCCAGGCTGCGCCGCGCCAGCTTCCCCCTGTGGTTCGCCCCCGAAATCCTCGCAGGCGCCCTGCCCCCGCTCCTGGCGCTGGCCTATGGCCTCAGCGCCTATGACATCTTCTCGCCGACGCTGCTATTGGTCTTCGTGGCGCTGTGGTACCTGCCGGAACTCATCCTGGCGCGGGTGGCGGGCTGGCCCCGTAATCTGGGCCTCATGATGCTGCGGGACCTCTCGCTTCCCTTCATCTTCGCCGCAGGCTGCGCCGGCTCCAGCTTCGAGTGGCACGGCAAGCAGATGACGGCCGGCCACGAGGACGACGAACCGGCCGTAGCAAAACCCAAGCGCCGCTGGGCTCGCTTGGCGAGCCGTGGGCCTGCGGGTTGAGGGCGTGCACCCGCTCGATCCTGTCATCCACTTGGTCCAGTGCAGAGTTTTGGCCCCGGACTTCTTGATTAGTCAGATTTTCGATCTACTTGAGTCGCGTCACCCCCGGCGAAGGCCGGGGTCGAGCTTAGCGCCAGCAGATTGTGCGAGCAGTTGGATCCGGGCCTTCGCCAGGATGACGGCTTTACAAACAGATACGCTCAGTAAATATAATCTGGGATCATGACTATTTAGTCTTGATCTTTCAGCGGCGGTTTCACGCCTGCAGAAGCCTTCGTTGGTGGCGGTGCTTGCTTCTGGAACTGAATGCCGCAATTCTTACGAATTGATGCCTGACCTCCCAAAGCAAGTTGCAGCGCATGGAAACACCGGAGCTCGCTCTCAGGCCATCAAGGCAGTCCAAGCATTGTCAAATCTGAAAGAAGGGTCACATCAAATCCTGTCTCCAGAATTCCTGACTGCAAGGCAAGAACATCGTTCGAGCCAATTCATTTGATCAATCGCAAGCGAGGCCCCTCAGTATATGTCTGTGCCATTTCGTCTGGAGTCATCATTAGTAGCTTCGCAAGGTCTTCGTATGAATATGCCAACTGGTTGAGGTGATATTGTACCGCTTGTGAAAGCACACTCGGCCTCTCAATCTCAACCGGATAGGGTTCGCCGCGTGAATACCCGGACTTGCTATAATTCACGTTCAATCCCGTATACTGGTTGGGAGTAATCATTTTCAGCTTCATGCAACGGACGATCAACGCCTTAATGGACACCTTCCAATACGGCTTTATCCGCGCAAGCTTGCTTATCGACGGATAAGAGAGATAGGGACGTACTTCTTTCGCGGGCAACAGAAACTCTGAGGCGAACTCATCAGCCTGTTCCTCCATGGTTTCGTCGGTTTCTGGCTGGTTATGAAGCACAAGATGAGCAAGCTCATGCGCAAGAGTAAACCGATATCGCTCTCCCGGCACATTTTTGTTCATAAATACGAGCGGCGGAAGCCCGGGCAGCCGGAAACTCAACGCGTCGAGCATCGCTGTATCAAAGTCAACATGCACGACAATAGCGCCCGCCTGCTCCAACATGTAAGTAAGGTGGTCAACGGGGCCTCGCGGCATCAGCCACAGCTGGCGAAGATGCTGCGCAGCCATCGCTGGTGTCCACTGCATCCGCTCTAGATCAACTACCGGAATACTTCGTTCGGGCGAAAACTCAAATGAACGCAGCAGTCTGGAAATATGAATACGACGGAGATTTATATCGGCTTCAATCCGATCAAGAGCCTTCTTTCCGAGCTTTGCACGCTTCCGATAGTGGAACGCAGGTAGCCCATGCGGTCGTTCATCGGAGTAGAAATAACTCTGGGGAAGATTGAGAGCCCCGGCAATTGCCGCCACTGTTTCCGGAGTCGGATCAGTAGTGATCCCATTCTCTATCTTAGAGATGAGAGCCTGCGTAACACTTGCGCGGGCTGCCAGTTCATTCTGCGTTATACCACGCGCCGCCCTTGCCACTTCCAACATGGCGCGGTTGAACGTCTCGCCCATTTCAAACTCCCACAGCGGATCGCCGACTGATACCAAACGGCAACTCGATAGGGGTGATGTCAATCCACTGACACTCAGAATCAATTTCAACGATCTGGGAGACCCACCGTCCAAGCGGTCTTCTTACGATGACACGCTCCACTTCAGAGAACGCTTCGTCAGGCTGATAGCCGATTACGACGCGGGCAGCAGCGCCCGGTAGCTCCGGAAATTCCAACTGCTGATCAAATGCGCGCTGCTGAGCGGTATCAGCGTTTTGATGCCGACCGTTTTCATCGACTTTCTTGACGCGGATAACAAGCTCATCGCGGATATTTAGAACGTCGAGCCCGCGCACGTTCAGAAAATGGAATCCGGCTTCGTCAATGAACTCTCGCCGAAACCCCTCCCATGCATGGCACCAGACCACATTTGCGACTGCTCTGACGTTCCACTCTGCGCGTGCCCCTGCAGAAACCTCGGAATTGTACTTGTCCAAAGCTCCAGAAAAGATCGGATACATGCGACCCAGATACGGGTTTAGCACTGACATAACTTTTTGTTGTTCCATGTCCGAATCGTACATTGACCACCTTTCGCATTGCTCAACTCGCACATAGCCCGGTGATGCTAATAAATCAACGTAAAATATAACTTGAAATATTCCACGCTGTGAAGAATGCGCAGCGGGATAGTCAAGCTGCACAAGCTTTCGGAGAGCAGTGTTGGGAACACCGACTCGGCGTCTGAAATTGTCTTATATTTTCAATGCAAATGGCGGAGACGGAGGGATTCGAACCCTCGATACGCCTTACAGCGTATGACGATTTAGCAAACCGTTGCCTTCAGCCACTCGGCCACGTCTCCTGCTTCGGGGGCTTTTGCCGCGAATTGGGCGATGATGCAAGTGCCGTGGCGGAGGTTATGCCCGGGGTTGCGGGGCTTCCGGGAATTCCTCGAGGAGGCGCTGTTCCAGGGCCACGAGGTCTGCCGGGAGGGCCATGCCGGTGGCGCGGAGCTGGTTCAGTTCCTGGTGGACCTGGAGGTAGAGCTCATGGAGATCCTCCGGCTGGTCGTTCATTTCTCCCAGCAACATGCTGATCTGTGCCTTGAGTGCCTCGAATGCCATGCTTCACCACTTTCCTGACGGGCCGGACCCCCGCTGGTCCCGGCGCTCATGGAATATAGATGTTTTTCGGGGAAAAGTGCTCTATAATGATTTGCGAATGGAGTTGACCATGCGTTATTCGATCATCGTTGCTGCTGCAGCCCTCGCCCTTTCGGCACTTCCTGCCATGGCGGACGAGAATTTCATTCCGATGGGCCAGGATTATGGCCTCGGCAAGGATGGCGTGCCGCCTATCAACAGTGATCAGAGCCAATTCAACGCCCAGGTCGATGTGTACCAGTCCGAGGTTTATAACCGGAACATGGACCAGAAGGTCTTCGACAGCCGCATCTTCAACCTCGCCAATGAGCAGCAGCCGGACAATCTGGACGACAACGACCTCGATTATTGAGGCGGGCTCATTCAGCAACAGCGCGTTTCAGGGGCCGGTTTTCCGGCCCTTTTGCTTGGGCCGAGGGGTGCCAGCTCAGGGCTTGAGCGGGACGGCAATCTTCACTGTCACCGGATAATGGTCGGAGCCTGACGGCTCTCCGATTTCCTCGGCTTCCAGCAGCTTGAGGCCGGGGGACACGAAAATATGGTCAATGGCGATTTGCGGCAGCCCTGCCTGCGAGGGCCAGCTGGGCAGGTTGGTGAGGCGCTGCAGATTGGCGCTGTCCTGCAGCGTGCTGAGGATCCGGGAGAAGGGTGTCGCGTTGAAGTCACCCATCACCAGCCGGGGGCCCGGCGTCTTCTCGATCAGCCTGGCGATTTCCATCACCTGGCGGAACTGCGCCTGGGAATGGGGGAAGCGGATGGTGTGGACGCCGAAGACGGCCAGTCCGCCGGCCTCCGGCCCCAGCCTCACGCTGATGAAGGGGGGGCCGTCCCATTTGCCCCTGGCGCCGATCTCCTCGAAGGGGAGCTTCGAAAGGATCACGAAATTGCAGAAATCGACATCGTAGCAGTGGGACTGATAGGGGTAGCGCCCCTTCAGCTCCGCGAGGATGGGGCGTTTGGCTGGGCCCATCTCCACGAGGTTCACAATGTCGGCGTCGATGCGCTCGATCTCCGCCCGCACGGCCTCGGCGTTCTCATTGGTCCAGAGCGTGTTGAAGCTGACAACCTTCAGCGCCCGCTCGCCCGCTGCGGCCTGGCCGGTGACGGTGGGAACGCGGCTTGCCACATGCGGCCAGACGCCGATGCCGACGATGCCGATCACCAGCACCACGAAGGCGGTCAGCAGCTTGGCCCGCGGCATGGCCCAGCCGATCAGGAAGGCGGCGGTGACGACTGCGAACTGCAGGGTGAATTGGGAGAAGACATCAAAGGCGATCCACAGCTGGCCGAGCCTCGATCCGGCGAGGCCCGCAAGGCCCAGCAGCAGGCCCAGCTTGCATTCCAGCGATCCGGAGGCACGGCGCTTCTTGCGCGCGGGCTGTTCGCCCGGCTGCAGCGGCGTCTGGGACAGACTGTCAGCCGGTTTACGCAAAGATGGAAACTCCGGTTCAGATCAGAGGAGTCTGCTCTCCATCGGCAGAATCTGCTCTGGTGTACCAAAGCCAGGAAGGGCCTCAAAGCGTTTCTTCCAGGCTGACACATGGGGATAGGGCGTCAGATCAATGTTGGCTTCCGCCACATAGCGCAGCACGCCGTAGACGCCAACATCGGCAATGGTGGGGCGCTTGGCGGCCACCCATTCGGATTTGCCGAGTTCGATTTCCAGAACGGCAAGTGCGGCCTTGGCTTCGGTATCATACATGATGCGCACCTCATCGCCGAACTGGCGGAGGCCGCGGTTGCGGGCGCGCAGGCGGAACACGGGCACGGCGAGCTTGTCCCACTCCCAGAGCAGCCATTCGCGGATCCGGTTCTTCTCCACCTCGGTCTTGCCGTCGAACTTGTGCAGCTCATCCGCCAAATGCTGCAGGATGGCGGCGGACTGCACGTAATAGACCTGGCCGTCCCGCAGCGCCGGCACCTGGCCGTAGCGGTTCTTGACCAGATAGTCCGGCTGCTTGTGCGCGCCTTCGCGCAGGTTCACGTGGATGTAGGAAAAGGGATATTTGGCGAGGGAGAGCATGAGGCCCACGGTGTAGGTGGGGCCGGATCCCAGCATGCCGTAAAGCGTGAAGCGCTCCTTGTCCACCGGCGGGGCGGCAGGTGCAGCGGGCTTCTTGGCCACGGCGGGCGGCTGCTTGCGGGCGGCCATCGGCTTTGGCTTGGCGGCGGGCTTCTTGGGCTGAGGCTTCACAGCTTTCGCCGCCTTCTTCACCACAGGCTTCTTCGCAGCCTTCTTGGCTGTCTTCGCCATGATCTAACCCCTCCCCGCCCAACGGTTTTAAAGCTCCGGGTACGGACTATAGCCGATAAGCGGCAGAAGGGAATACCGAAACCAAGTTATGGCTGAAATGACGAGTCAGTGCGGACGGGTATTGCGTCCGGCTAAGGTGAAAGCAGAAGATCGAAGTCTAAGCTTTTGATTTATATAATTTATCTTGCGGCCCGGGGGCCTATATCCCCAGCTTGGCCTTCAAAAGGTCGCTCACGGCCTGGGGGTTGGCCTTGCCGCCGGTGGATTTCATCACCTGGCCGACGAACCAGCCCAGCATGGTTGGCTTGGCCCTGACCTGTTCCACCTTATCGGGGTTGGCGGCGATGATCTCGTCGACCGCCTTTTCGATGGCCCCCGTATCCGTCACCTGCTTCAGGCCACGGGATTCGACAATCACGCGGGGGGCGCCACCTTCGGTCCAGACGATCTCGAACACGTCCTTGGCGATCTTGCCGGAAATGACGCCTTCACCGATCAGGTCCACGATCTCACCCAGCTGATTGGCGGAAATCGGTGTGTTTTCAACGGTCTTGCCTTCCTTGTTCAGGCGGCCGAACAACTCGTTGATGACCCAGTTTGCGGCAATCTTCCCGTCCCGGCCGTGTGCCACCAGCTCGAAGAAGTCTGCGGAGGCACGCTCGGCAGTCAGCACCTGGGCGTCATAAGCGGTGAGCCCATAGTCCTTCATGAAGCGGGCGATCTTCTCATCGGGGAGTTCGGGGAGGCCCGCCTTGATGCCGCCGATCCAGGCATCCTCCAGCTCCAGCGGCAGGAGGTCGGGATCCGGGAAATAGCGGTAGTCATGGGCCTCTTCTTTGGAGCGCATGGAGCGGGTTTCGCCCTTTTTGGCGTCGAACAGGCGGGTTTCCTGGTCGATTTTGCCACCATCCTCCAGAATGCCGATCTGGCGGCGTGCCTCATATTCAATCGCCTGGCCCATGAAGCGGATCGAGTTCACGTTCTTGATCTCGCAGCGCGTGCCAAACGCTTCGCCGGGGCGGCGGACGGAGACGTTGATGTCCGCCCGGAGCGAGCCCTGCTCCATGTTGCCGTCACAGGTGCCCAGATAGCGCATGATCTGGCGGAGCTTCGTTACATAGGCCTTGGCCTCGTCGGCCGAACGCATGTCAGGCTTGGAGACGATCTCCATCAGCGCGCAGCCGGAGCGGTTCAGGTCCACGAAGCTCATGGAGGGGTGCTGGTCATGGAGCGACTTTCCCGCATCCTGCTCGAGGTGCAGGCGCTCGATGCCCACCTCAACGGCGCGGCCATCCACATCCACATGCACCACGCCCTCGCCCACCACGGGCTGCTTGTACTGCGAAATCTGGTAGCCCTGCGGCAAGTCCGGATAGAAGTAATTCTTCCGGTCGAAGACCGAGCGGGTGTTGATCTCGGCCTTGAGGCCAAGCCCGGTGCGGACCGCCTGCTCCACGCAGAATTCATTGATCACCGGCAGCATGCCGGGCATGGCAGCATCGACGAGGGAGACGTGGTCATTGGGCTCGCCCCCGAATTCGGCAGAGGCGCCTGAGAACAGCTTGGACTTGGCCAGCACCTGGGCATGAACCTCGAGGCCCAGGATGATTTCCCAGTCCCCCGTCGCCCCCTTGATCCAGTCCTTCTTCTCGGCCACGCGCTTGGCGGATTCCATCATCTGTCTTCACCCTTGAACTCGCGCCTTGGTAGCCACTCAAGGGCCTGGGTTCAAGACCCCGTGCGCGAACCATGCCGGGCCAGCTCCCGGCCGATCGAGCGGGCAAGCCACAGCGCAGCGGCCAGCAGCAGGGCCAGGAAGATGGTGAAGCCCATGTTGAGGGCTGCCACATCCCCGCCGCGCTTCCAGATCTCGATGCCGATCACCAGAGCGATGAAGCCCGCGGCGGCAAAGGCCCCGCCCCGCAGCATCCTCAGCAAAATGGTGGCGAGCGGTGACATGGGTTCCCTTCCGCTGCCGGGGGTTTCCGGACCCTTCGGCGCATGCTAGCCGTGGAACCGTAACACTGGCTGAGCCTCATGTCGAAAACCAAACCCGATCTCAATGCCCTCTCGCCCGAAACCCGCCTCGTCGCCGCCGGGCGGGATTATGCCGAGCATGGCTTCGTCAACCCCGCCGTCTACCACGGCTCGACCGTGCTGTTCCCGGACACCCATGCGCTCCACGACCGGTCCCAGACCTATGTCTATGGCCGGCGCGGCACACCCACCTCGCGCGCGGTGGAAGAGGCCGTGGCACTGGTCGAAGGGGGCCACAATGCCAAGATGGCGCCTTCGGGCCTTGCGGCGATTTCGACCGCCCTTCTCGCCTTCCTCAAAGCGGGCGACCACCTGCTGATGGTGGACACGGTCTATAACCCCGCCCGCCAGCTGTGTGACGGGCTGCTGAAAGGCCTAGGGATCGAGACCAGCTATTATGATCCGTTGATCGGCCGCGCCATCGCCTCGCTGATCCGCCCCAACACCCGCGTGGTCTATGCGGAATCGCCCGGCTCCCAGACCATGGAGGTGCAGGATATTCCGGCAATCGCGGAGGCCGCCCATAAAGCAGGCGCCCTGCTGATGGTCGACAACACCTGGGGAGCAGGCCATTATTTCAAGGCCTTCGACCATGGAGCTGACATTTCGATTCAAGCGGCCACCAAATATCTGGTCGGACATTCGGACGCGATGATGGGCACTGTCACCTGCACCCGCGAGACGTGGGAGCCGTTCAAGGACGCCTATGAGCAGATGGGCCAGTTCGCCGGGCCCGACGACATGTATCTGACACTGCGCGGCATCCACACGCTGGATGTCAGGCTCGAGCGCCACATGAAGAATGCGGTCTCAGTGGCCGAATGGCTGCGCGGGCGGGCGGAGGTTGAAACCGTGCTCTACCCTGCCCTCTCCAACGCGCCGGGCCATGAATTGTGGAAGCGCGATTTCCGTGGCGCCACAGGGCTGTTCTCGATTGTGCTGAAGCCTTGCCCCGAAAAGGCCGTCGCGGCCTTCCTCGACCGGCTGAGCCTGTTTGGCATGGGCTACAGCTGGGGCGGTTTCGAGAGCCTGGCCATCCCCTTCAAGCCGCACCGCACGGCCACCACATGGACGCCCGAAGGCTATGGCATCCGCTTCCACATCGGGCTTGAAAACATGGATGATCTGAAGGCGGACCTTGCGGAAGGATTCTCGGCGCTGAACGCCAGCTCTTGAAATCGCGGATTTCCTTCCTATCTAATCTTCACGATGGTCCGGAGGGTTCAATGACGAAACTGCACCATGTTCTAGCCGCCCTGCTGCTGATGCTGGGGCTTGCCGTTCCGGCGCTTGCGCAGTCGGATGACCCGGAGCTGATTTTCAAGAAGAGCACGGTGTGGCGCATGCTCTCCCCCGATGCCACACTCGATACCTACGTGCTCGACGATCCGGTGGTGAAGGGTGTGGCCTGCTATTTCACCGTACCGCAGGTCGGCGGCTGGTCAGGCTGGGCGGGCTTTGCCGAGGAGCGCTCGGAGACCTCGATTGCCTGCCGCCAGGTGGGCCCCATCCAGATCACGTCCAAATTCGACCAGGGCGAAGAAATTTACCGCCAGCGCCGCTCCTTGTTTTGGAAGAAGATGCAGATCGTGCGCGGCTGTGACCCCAAGCGCAATGTGCTGGTCTATCTGGCCTATACGGACAAGCTGATCGAAGGTTCGCCGCAGAACTCCACCTCGACCGTTCCGCTGATGCCCTGGGGCAACGAACCAGCGCCCAAATGCGGGGATTTCATGAACCCTTGAGCTGGCGGGAGTCTGAGTGCTCCCCCCGCTCTGCGGAGCCGCTGAAAAGGCGACACCCGGGAAAGGCCCGGGTGTCAGCGTTATGAGGGTGTGCAGATCAGCTCAATAGATCGGGAACTTCGCCGTTAGCGCCTTGACCTTGGCTGAGACGGCCTTCTCGACCTTGCCATTGCCGTCTTCGCCGTTCTTCGCCAGGCCATCGAGCACTTCGTTGATGAGGGTGCCGACTTCGCGGAATTCCGCCGCGCCGAAGCCGCGGGTGGTGCCGGCGGGGGTGCCGAGGCGGATGCCGGAGGTGATGGTGAAGGGAGCGGGATCGAACGGAATACCGTTCTTGTTGCAGGTGATGAAGGCGCGGCCCAGCGACTGTTCGGCAGCCTTGCCGGTCACACCCTTCTTGCGGAGATCGACGAGCATCAGATGCGTGTCGGTTCCGCCGGAGACGAGGTCCGAACCGCCGTCAATCATCGCCTTGGCGAGGACCTTGGCATTGTCCGCCACGGACTTCGCATATTTCTTGAAGGCGGGCTTCAGCGCTTCGCCGAAGGCCACGGCCTTGGCGGCGATCACATGCTCGAGCGGGCCGCCCTGAAGGCCGGGGAAGACGGCCGAGTTGAACTTCTTCCCCAGATCCTCGTCACGGCTGAGGATCAGGCCGCCACGAGGGCCGCGGAGGGTCTTGTGGGTGGTGGTCGTAACCACATGGGCATATTCCAGCGGGTTAGGATGCACGCCACCGGCGACGAGGCCGGCGAAGTGGGCCATGTCCACCATGAGCTTGGCGCCGACCGAATCGGCGATTTCACGGAAACGCTTGAAATCAATGATGCGCGGATAGGCCGAACCGCCGGCGATGATGAGCTTGGGCTTCACGGCCTGCGCCTGGGCGGCGAGCTTGTCATAATCGATCAGGTGGTCGTCCTCACGCACCTTGTAGGGCGCAACGGTGAACCACTTGCCGGACTGGTTGACGGGCGAGCCATGGGTAAGGTGGCCGCCGCAGGCGAGGTCCAGACCCATGTAGGTGTCGCCCGGCTGGAGGAGCGCAAAGAACACCGCCTGGTTCGCGGTTGCGCCCGAATGCGGCTGCACATTGGCATAGGCGCAGTCGAACAGCTGTTTGGCACGATCGATCGCCAGCTGCTCGGAAACGTCCACATACTGGCAGCCGCCATAATAGCGGCGGCCCGGATAGCCTTCCGCATATTTGTTGGTCATGACGGAGCCCTGGGCCTCCAACACGGCGCGCGAGACGATGTTCTCGGATGCGATCAGCTCAATTTCATGCTGCTGGCGGCCAAGCTCCTGGGCGATGGCCTTGGCAATCTTCGGATCTGACTTTGCCAGCACGTCACTGAAGAAGCCGGGGAACAGGGGCTTGCGCAGAGGTGCGGCAGCCTTCTTCTTCGATGCGGGTTTCTTTACGGGCTTTGCCTTGGCCTTTGGCTTCGCCTTCACGGCGGACTTCTTTGCGGCCTTCTTCACGGATGTCTTCGCCATGTCTCAAACCCCTCCAGCGAGATTTATACGGTCATGCGCAATTGGCAGATTGCGCTTGCCTGGTCCAGATACACTTTTGGCAGTGCTGCGTTCTGGCCCAAACGGCAGGATTGATTTCATTTGCGGCGCAGGCAAAAGAAAACGGGCGGGAGTTCATACTCCGCCCGTACATCTCTTCACCGTTGCGGCCAGACTCAGTTGGCGGCGTTCACGGCCTTGTCTGCGGTGGGCGTGGCCTTGGCCGCAGCGGTGGTGGGTGCGGGGCAGCCTGCGGGCATCTTGCCGTCACTTCCGGCCTTGCAGGAAGCGGGCTTTGCAGCAGGAGCCTGAGCCTTGGCCGGTGCTGCGGGTTTGGCGGCTGTGGAGGCCGTCGCCGCTGCGGGCTTGGTTGTGGTGGCGGGCTTTGCCGCGGCAACGGGCTTGGCCTTCGCCCCCGCCGCCGCCTTCGGATCAGCCTTGGCAACCTTTACGGTCTTGCCGGCATCCTTCTTCGCAGCCGTGGTGGTCTTGGTGGCGGGCTTCTTCTGAACCGGCTTCTTGCCCTTGGGCGGAATGACGGTCGTGGTGCCGGTGGTGTTGTCCGAAGCCAGCTCATTCTTGCCTGAGCCCTGCCACTTGCGCTTGGCCACTGCAGTGCCCGGCTTCTTCGCCGGAGCCTTGCTTGCCGTGGTCTTGGCATTCACCGGCTTGCCCTTGGCAGAGGTGCCGCCCAGCTTGATCAGGGCATCGGCCTGGGATTTGGTCTGGCCGGGACGGGCCACATCATTTTCGGACGACTTGCCGCCGAACAGGGAGGCGAAGATGCCTCCATTGTCCGTGTCGATGTCATCCTGAAGGTAGGGAATGGGCTTCAGCACGAAGCGCTGGCCGTCCATCTTCTCGCCCACGGGCAGCGGCTGGCCGACAACGAAGCCCGAGCCGTCCATATTGTAGATATCGGAGCGGAAGGCGGCAACACCGTCCTTCGCGGGCCAGGCTGTCAGATAGGCCACACGCAGCTGCGGGGCATTGGCGATGTTGACGTCCAGGCGCTCCTTGGTTTCGGCGAGCTCCGCAATGCGGGCTTCGTTGATGCCGTCCTGGCCTTGCAGGATCCAGTTGATGAGGATCGCTACCTTCTGGACGCGGACGCAACCCGAGGAATAAAAGCGGTTGCTGGTGGAGAAGAGCTGCGGCTCCGGCGTGTCATGCAGGTAGATACCGAAGGGGCTGTTGAACTCCACCTTGGCAGTTGCCATGGCATTGTCCCCGCCCGGCTCTTGGCGGAAGTGATAATCATCGATCTTGGCGCGGCGCCAGTCGACCGTGTTCGGATCGATCTCCGGGCCACCCACGCCCTTGAAGACCTTCATGTTCATGTCCGCCATGACCTTTGACGGCCCGCGCGACAGCATGCGCGGAACGATGTCACGCGCGACGATGGAGGCCGGTGCGTTCCAATAGGGGTTGAAGCGCACGATGGTGAGCGGCGTCATCACAACTGGCGTCGGGCGCGAGGGCCTGCCGACGATGGCGTTGTGAATGGAATAGACCTTGCCGTCATTCACCGTCTCGATCTGCTGGGCGGGAACGTTGACGACGACATAACGGCTGCCGAGATTTTTCGAGTATTCAGCAAGGCGCGGAATATTGGCGCGGATGGTGGCGAGGCGCGCGGCGGCGGAGACGTTCAGCGCCTCGAGCGTCACCCCATCCATGATGCCGGTGGGCGAAAGGCCGTGGTTCGACTGGAAGCGCTTCAGCGCGTCTTCGGTGGCACTGGTGAAGATACCGGCATACTCGCCCTGCGTGGCCTCGACCCGGAGATAGCCCTCGACATAGAGGCGCTGATTGAGGATCGCCACGGGCTTGCCGCTGGAGCCTTTCTTGGTGCGGCCGCGCGGCACAACGGGCCAGCCGCCATCCGCCACGATCTTGGCATATCTGTCGGCCAAGGCCTGGATCCCTGCGGCACTGTCAGGCGTGATGAAGGGTGCAGCACTGCCGTCATTCAGGATTGCAGTTTCGGTGGTGGCCGGAATGCCCGAACCCTGGGTGTGGCCCGTGGTGGCGGCAGGGGTTGCCCTGGTGCCCTTCTTCTTGCGGGTCAGCTGCGAGAACAGCGAATTCTCTGACTCAGCCGAAGCGCTTGTGGGAAGTGCGAGCGTCGCCGAAAGGGACAGCACGAGTGCCATCGAGACGCCCTGAAGAGCCCGCCTCGACCGCGTCAAAGCCCAAAACTTCATCAACACAACCTCATTCTCCAGGACATCGGCGGGTGTCATCTGACCGCACCCCCGGTGCCTTGTTCAATACCAGCTACGCCCCGACTCGTCAAAAGTGGGCCACAATGCAGCCACGACAAGCCCCGGAAATGAGGCAAGAATGAGATTTCGGCTTGTTTCGGCCGATGGCAGACGGACTTCCAGGCCGTGCTGCGGCTTTTTGGCAACAGCACGGCCCGTTGGCCCGTTTGCAGGGTGGTCCAACTCTAAAGGCGATAGAGAATCTGGTCGGTCCAGTAGCGCTCAAGGCGGGCTAAGGACTTGTTGATGCGCTCCAGCTCATCAGCACTCAACCCCACCACCTGCTCGACCGCCATCATCTGGCGGTCATAGAGGGCATCCACCCGGTTGCGGATGGCCTGGCCCTTGGGCGTGAGACGGACGCGGACCGAACGGCGGTCCGAGGCGGAACGCTCGTGATGGACGTAGCCTGATTCCACCAGGCGCTTCAGATTATAGGAGACGTTGGAGCCCTGATAATGGCCACGGCTTTTCAGCTCGCCGGCCGTCAGTTCAGCATCGGCAATGTTGTAGAGAAGCAGAGCCTGCACGGGGTTCACTTCCGGTTCGCCATGGCGCTCGAAATCATCCTTGATGACTTCGAGAAGGCGGCGGTGCAGGCGCTCGATCAGGTTGAGCGCATCGAGATAACGAGGCTTGACGGGATTGCTCCCCTCTTCGGCCGCGGCTGGCCTTGCAGTCCCCTTGAGTTCAACTTGCATGACGTTCACTCTCACCTCGAACGGGGCCTTTTCTGTTCGGCCGGCCCCTCTCTTCGCAACGGAGATTAGGGCGCGAGGGCTTAAGGCCCGCTCAATTGATTGAGTAAACATACCCTTAGTTTTTCAGAGAGTTGGCGTAATCGCGTTTAGCGTTTACAGAGTCTTCCCCGGACTGGTTCCGGTTGAAACGGAGCGCCCGGCGGAACATCAGGCCGCTGTGCGGGCTTTCGGCTGTAGCACGCCGCCTTGCAACCTCTGGAGATGGGTCAAGAAGATGAAGGCCGTGAACGCGTCCGCCCTGATTGCCAGCCTTTCTCTCCTTCTTGTGCCTCCTGCGCTGGGGGCATCGGTTCCCAAACCCACGGCCCGGCCGCTGGCGCCCTCCCCCAGCCAATCCGCCAATCTCAACAAGGATGACGTGCCAAAACCCAGACTGCGGCCGGTTCAACCGGCGCCCCTTCGCGCGCCCGTGCTGCTGGCAATTGCGGTGCCGATCCCCAAGCCTCGCCCAGGCCTGTCCCCAAAGGCGGAACCGGCGCCCTCACCTCCTGCCGCCCCAGACGCGAAGGACAAGCAATCCTGGCCCTCCGATCAGATCACTGCGGAACGCGCCCAATGCGGCAAGCTGCTCGAATCGCGCGACATTGCCTATAAAGCGCTCGACCCGATTGGCCATGAGGGCGGTTGCGGTGCGCCCGCACCCGTGCTTGTCACCAGGGTGGCCGGCGTGAAACTGGCGCCGCCCGCGACGCTGACCTGCAACATGGCCGCTGCTCTCCACGACTGGCTCAAGAATGACGTGCAGCCCGCCGCTCGCAAGCGGCTGGGCACGGAGGTGACCGAAATCCGCACAGCCACATCCTACTCCTGCCGCCGCCGCAACAATGCCTCGTCCGGCAAGATGTCCGAGCACAGCAAGGCCAATGCGCTGGACATGGCGGGCTTTTCCTTCGCCAAGACGGCGAAAGTTGCGGTGGGGGGCCAGGGCAACTGGGGCGATGCGATGGTGGGGCCCGTCCGCCTGACTGCCGGCGGCTCCTTTCTGGGGGCCATCCGCCTGGCCGCGTGCAGCCATTTCACAACGGTGCTGGGGCCAGGCTCGGACCCTTATCACGGCGACCACTTCCACGTGGACGTTCTGCAGCGCAAGGGCGGCTACCGCATCTGCCAGTGATCAGATGTCGTGCATCCCGTTGCATCCGCCCGTCCGGTCTTGTTAATGATCGGGCATGACCTATCGCCCTGACACCGCTTCCGCCTTTCCCGCCCTCCGCATGCGCCGCAACCGCCGTACGCCCTGGGCGCGCGCGCTGGTGCGCGAGAACACGCTGACCCCGCATGACCTGATCTGGCCGGTGTTCGTGATCGAGGGCCAGAACCGGACCGAGGACGTCTCCTCCATGCCGGGCGTTACGCGCTACTCCGTCGATCTGCTGATCGACAAGGTGAAGGAGGCGGCTGACCTCGGAATACCCGCCGTGGCGCTCTTTCCCAACACGCCGCGGAGCTTGCGCACAGAGGATGCGCGGGAAGCGTTCAACCCCGCCAATCTCGTGTGCCAAGCCGTGCGCGCGATCCGCAAGGCCGTGCCGGAAATCGGCATCATGTGCGATGTGGCGCTCGATCCCTATACGTCCCACGGGCATGACGGGTTGATGGAGGGAGAGCACATCCTCAACGATGCGACACTTGAGGCGCTGGTGAAGCAGTCCCTCGTCCAGGCCGATGCGGGCTGTGACATCATCGCGCCGTCGGACATGATGGATGGGCGGATTGGGCGCATCAGGTCCGGGCTCGAGGACAAGAGCCTCTCCCATGTGCAGATCATGGCCTACAGCGCCAAATATGCGAGCGGCTTCTATGGGCCGTTCCGGGATGCCGTCGGCTCCTCCGGCACGCTGACCGGCGACAAGCGCACCTATCAGATGGACCCTGCCAACACCGACGAGGCCATGCGCGAAGTGGCGCTCGACCTGGCCGAAGGGGCAGACATGGTGATGGTGAAGCCGGGCATGCCCTATCTCGACATCGTGCGCCGCGTGAAGGAGACCTTCAAGGTGCCGACATTTGCCTATCAGGTGTCCGGCGAATACGCGATGATCATGGCGGCCTGCAACAATGGCTGGCTGGACCCCAAGAAAGTGATCCCCGAGGCGCTGATGTCCTTCAAGCGCGCCGGCGCGGACGGGATCCTCACCTATTTCGCCGTTGAGGTGGCGAAGGGGCTGAAAGGCTGACAGCGCGGTTGGCGCGCAGATCCGCCTAGCGCTTGTCGAGGTTCTGCAGCCTGGCGATCAGGCTGGACGTATCCCAGCGGCCGCCGCCCAGCTTCTGCACTTCGGCATAGAATTGGTCCACCAGGGCCGTGACGGGAAGTGGTGCGCCGTTGCGGCGGGATTCGTCCAGGCAGATCCCTAGGTCCTTGCGCATCCAGTCGGCGGCGAAGCCGAAACCGAATTTGCCCTGGATCATCGTCTTGTGGCGGTTCTCCATCTGCCAGGAGCCGGCGGCGCCCTTGGAGATGACCTCCACCACCGCCTCCATGTCGAGCCCTGCCTTCATGCCGAAATTGATGGCTTCAGCGAGGCCCTGCACGAGGCCCGCGATGGCGATCTGGTTCACCATCTTCGCAAGCTGGCCGGATCCCGCTGGTCCTAAGAGCTTCCGCATGCGCGAGAAATGCGCGATCAGGGGTTCGGCCTTTTCGTAATCTTCCGGATCTCCGCCGCACATGACGGTGAGCACGCCATTTTCCGCCCCCGCCTGCCCGCCAGAGACCGGAGCATCGACGAAACCCAGCCCTTTCGCCTTGGCGTGGCTGTGGAGTTCGCGCGCGGCCAGGGCTGAGGCGGTGGTGTGATCAATGAAGATGGCCCCCGCCTTCATCGCCTGAAACGCGCCATCGGGACCGATCGATACGTCTCGCAGATCATCGTCATTGCCGACGCAGGCGAACACGAAATCGGCATTTTTCGCGGCTTCGGCCGGGGTTGCCCTGGCCGGGCCCTTGAAGGTTTCCGACCATTTCTCCGCCTTGGCCGCGGTGCGGTTGTAGACGGTTACGTCCAGTCCGCCGCGAGTGACGAGATGGCCTGCCATCGGATATCCCATCACGCCCAAGCCGATCCACGCCACACGCATTTCTTTTAGCCTCCGCCGCAATGAGGCTTTCCTCGTAGGGCATCGGGGGGCCGGAATCAACGCATGGCCCAGCTGAGCCTTGCGCGGCTTTCCACACATGTCATTATGTGCCCCACCCAGGTGATTTTGGAGCTGGTGAGTTGAGCATCGAGCGGCGGAACTTCCCGCAGTTCTTCATAACGGCCCCGTCGCCGTGCCCTTACCTTGCGGGCCGGGTGGAGCGGAAGGTCTTTACGCATCTCGTGGGCCATGATGCGCGCAGCCTCAACACGCAGCTGAGCCAGGGCGGATTCCGCCGCAGCCAAAACATCGCCTATCGCCCCGCCTGTGACGGCTGTGCCGCCTGCGTTTCCGTGCGGGTGCCCGTCAACACCTTCGTGCCGTCGCGCAGCTTCCGGCGCACGCTGAAAGCCAACAGCGACATTGACGGGACCGTGGCCAAGAGCCAGGCGACCTCCGAACATTATTCACTGTTCCGCGGCTACATCGATTCGCGCCACAGTGACGGCGGCATGGCGGATATGACGGTTCTGGATTTCTCCGCCATGGTGGATGACAATTTCGTCGACAGCCGGCTGGTGGAATACCGGGTGCGCGATGAGGAGGGCGGACGGGGCCGATTGGTCGGCGCCGTTCTCATCGATATTCTCGGTGACGGGATTTCGATGATCTACAGCTTCTATGAGCCCGACGAAGGCGAGCGCAGCCTAGGCACCTTCATGATTCTCGACAACATTGCCCGGGTGAAGCGGCTGGGCCTGCCCTATCTCTATCTGGGGTACTGGGTGCGAGGCTCCCGCAAGATGGACTACAAGTCCCGCTTCCTGCCGCAGGAACGGCTTACCGCAGAGGGCTGGACCCTGTTCCGGGGCCCGGACCGGTAAGGACCTGAAGGTCCGCACGAATCAACCTATGCGAGTGTTTTTCATCCGAACCACAATGGTACGGTCTGTTCTGCATTTGCAAACGCCGGTCTCACGCGGCAATTGCAGCCCTGTTGACCTTACGGCATTTATCGGCTTTCTAGTCGGCAATCGCCGCAACCGCGTAGGATTTGATGTCGATTTTGCGCCCGCCCTCCTCCCATCAGGTCCGGCTGGCCTTATTTCTGACGGGGCTCGGCGGCCTGCTCTTCACCCTGGACTTGCCACTGCTGCGACTGTCGCTTGCGGACCAGTGGACCATGGTGTTCACCAGGGGTCTTTTCCTGTTCACGGCAATCGCTGGCGCCTGGGCCCTTTCCGCCTTCTCAGGACGTGAGGCACCACCCTTCATCGCGGGGCGGGCGGGGCTGGCTGTGGCCCTTATCAGCACAATCGGGAACACGGCCTATATCGGGGCGGTGAGCCACACGGGCGCGGCGAATGTCGTGTTCATCATCGCCCTCACGCCGCTACTTGCGGCGGGTTTGTCCCGCTACGTGCTGGGCGAACGCATCCACCCTGTCACGTGGGTAGCGACGCTGCTGGCATTTCTGGGGGCGGCAATTATCGCCTATCATGGCCTGAGCACCGGCCACTGGACCGGAGACGCAATGGCCTTCGCGTCGGCCCTGTGTTCCGCCACCATTTTCACCATCATCCGGGCCACGCGCAAAAAGGTGGCAACGAGCCTGGCCCTGGGCAGCCTGGCCTCGGCACTGGTGGCATTGACGGTGTTCGGCGTTTCGCTGGATGCCATACTGGCACCCGGAGCCTGGGGCCTGCCGGCCTGGTTGTGGCTTGGTCTCAATGGCCTTGTTGCCATTCCGCTGGCCACCGTTCTGCTGGCCCGGGGACCGCGCGTGTTGCCTTCGGCGGATGTGAGCATGTTCTTCATGCTGGAAACCGTGCTGACGCCCGTCTGGATCTGGCTGCTGTTCGGCGAGGTGCCGTCAACCGAGGTGCTGCAGGGCGGCGCGATCATCGTCACAACCTTGCTCACCCACAGCTGGTGGCGGCTGCGCCTGTCCCGAGGGGGAATAACGTAAAACTATATTGGTAAATTTAATTGACGTAACGTTCACATTGTTTCAAAACCGGAGACCATGAGTTAACCGGGTCAAACGGTATGTATGCGTTGAATATCGGTTTGCAGGGCGTTCAGCCCTTCGGCGGGGACACGGGGCTGGTTGACCCGCTCCGGACGGTGCAGGCCATCACCAGCCTGATCGAGGCCGGCAAGGACCAGGGTTTTTCCTTCAGGCTGTCTTCAGATTTCACCGAGCTGGCACGGCTGCGGCAGCAATTGCGCAACAGTGACGTGTCTCCCATGTTCGACCTGCAAACCGGGCGCAGCCTGGGCGAGCGCGGCTTCTGGATGGCCCTGGATGACCGCGACGGCAAGCCGGTGGGCCTGCAGGCGTTCCGCCTCGATGATGCCGACCCCAACCTCGCCGAATGGGTGCTGGGCTGGATGATGGGACTTTACGCCAGGCGGCGTGAAATGATCGTTCCGCGGGCCGTCATGCCGCCGGAACACTCGCTGTCGCATTTGATCCGTGGGCGGATCGTCTATCACGGCGAATTGTGGATCGACAAGCATGTGAAGGGCGCCTTCCCGCTGTTTCCGCGCATCGGCATGCTGCTGGCCATGGTGAAATGGCAGCCCGAAGCAATCTGGGCGCTGACCGGACAGTCCATGGCAACACGCGGCCATATGGTGCGCATGGGCTATGGCCATTTGGAGCAGAGCTTTCTCACCTGGGAGTGGGAGCCGGATGGTGCGGAACAGGCGGAATGGATCGGCATCGCGCTCCGCCGCCACATGGAATTCTCGATTGCAGAAATGTCCGCTACAGAGGGGAAATATCTACCTTCGCCAATTCCGTGACGACGCGGACGGCCTTCTTGCTGCGGCCCTGCGCCAGCGGCAGCACGACGCGCTGGTAGGGCACCCAGATCACGTCTCCCTTGGCAGAGGCCATGGCCGCATAGATGTGATCGTAATGCGGTTCGCCCGAGCGTGTGACTTCCGGATAGATGCGGCTCACGGCGTCATCATATGAATGGCCGATGAGGCAGGGATAGGACACTGGATTGAGCCCCCAGAGCTTGGCAATCGTCGATTGCGGCCCCACGCGCGCCACCCTGAACTTGGCTGAAGAAGGATCATAGGCACAGTCGATCGAATATTCCTCATCGATCGAATTCTCGGCCAGCGCCTTCTGCAAAAGCGGCGGCACGTCCCGCCGGTTTTCCTTCACCTTGTGAATATAAACCGTCTGCGAAAGATGGACATCGCTCTTGTGCAGGAGGTGATGAATGCGGTTGGCGGCGGCCCATGGCTGCTCGTGGCGCTCATTGAACCATCCGGCGGAATAATACTGTAGATGAAACGGGCCAAAGGCGCTCTGCAGCCATTCGGCCGCGAAGAAAAGCGAAGACCAATTGCGCGAGAACATGCTCCAGCGGACGGTGGTGCCCTGCTCGCTTTCGCTGATCTTCACATAGCCTTCACGCTGCAGCAGGTCGCGCTCGACCATCGCCGTCAAGGCGTCTTCGGCGACGGGCGGGGCCACGATACGCCCATCACACACCCACTGACTTCGTCTTGCCATTCCTCTTTGGTCCCGCAAACCGTCTCCGCACGCCCCACATTATATTCGAGGAGCATAATACAACCTTAACGGGGATTAGGCGCTGCAGCTAGTCGAGTGTCACACGGTAGCGGCTGACGGCGACAGCCACCACGACCACCAGCATCAGCGCCATCACGGCCATTTGTTCCGAGAGCTGGGCTGCGGTTGCATCCTTCAGCATCACCCCCCGGACGATGCGCAGGAAATGGGTTGCCGGGAGCATTTCGCCGATGGCTTGCGCCCAGCCGGGCATGCCGCGAAACGGAAAGGCGAAGCCCGACAGCAAGATCGAAGGCAGAAGAAAGAAGGTCGACATCTGCATGGCCTGCAATTGGTTCTGGGCAAGGGTCGAGAACGCAAAGCCGATGGCGAGGTTGATGGTGATGAACAGCAGCGTCGCCACGGCAAACAGCGCGAAGCTTCCGGCGAACGGCACGCCGAACAGCAGCCGCGCCACCGTGACGATGACCGTCACCTGAACCGCACCGATCAGCACATAGGGAGCGATTTTGCCGGCCATCACCTCAATGGGGCGCACGGGCATGGCAAGGAGGTTCTCCATGGTTCCGCGCTCACGTTCCCGGGTGACGGCCAGTGCCGTCATCATCACCATGGTCATGGTGAGGATGACGCCCAGAAGGCCTGGCACGATGTTGTAGCGCGTGATGCCTTCGGGGTTGTAGCGCTTGTGGAGAACGAGATCGACCGGGCTTTCCCGCGGCCTTTGCCCCGCGAGCGGGCCTTTCAACTCGCGCGACAGGGTCTGTGTTACGGCCTGGGCCACCGCGCTCATGGCGGGCCCCGTCGTTGCGGGGTCCGTCGCATCGGCCTCGATGGCCAGCTGCGGATGCTCGCCCCGCACCAGTTTGCGCGTCAGGTCGGCAGGAATGGTGATGACGAACTGCACGTCTCCACGCTGCAGCAGTGAATCAGCCTCGGCTTCGGTCGCCGCTTCGCGGGTGATGGTGAAATATCCGGTGTTGCCGATTGCGGTGACCAGGCTGCGGGCCAGTTCGGAATGCTCCGAGATCAGCACGGCTGTGGGCAGCCCCTTGGGATCTGCGTTGATGGCGAAACCGAACAGCATGAGCTGCATGATGGGGACGACGAACATCATGGCGAAGGTGGGCTTGTCCCGGCGGAGCTGAAGCGCCTCCTTGATGATCATGGCCCAGAGCCTGGCGAGAAAATCCCTCACGCATCCTCCTGCGCATTGTCGCGCGCCTGGCCCATCAAGTGGATGAACACGTCTTCCAGCGTGGGGGCGGCTTCCGCCCAATGCAGTCCCTCGCGGCGAAACGGTGCCACGGTCCTCCACAGCGCCTCCCGGTCAGGACCGCAGATGTGGAGGGTGGTGCCGAAGGCGGCAGCAGCCGTTACCCCCGGTACATCGCGCAGTTCGGGCGCCAGCCGGTCCGCGCCGCGCCCGGTGGCCACCAGGGCCACGAGACCCGATTGCTCGATGATCTCCTCTGCGGTGCCACGGGCCATCAGCCGGCCATAGGCGATATAGGCGATCTCATGACAGCGCTCGGCTTCATCCATGTAGTGGGTGGAGACGAGGACGGTTATTCCCTCTGACGCAAGCGTGTGAATTTCATCCCAGAAGGCACGGCGGGCCTTCGGATCCACACCTGCTGTCGGTTCATCCAGCAGGAGGAGCTTCGGCTGGTGGAGAACGCAGGCCGCGAGTGCCAAGCGCTGCTTCCAGCCGCCCGAGAGCGCACCCGTCAGCTGATGCTGGCGCGTGGCGAGACCCAAGCGTTCGAGAGCCTCATCCACCACCTGGCGGAGGTTGCGCAGCCGGTAGAGCCTGCCCACGAATTCGAGATTCTGGCGGATGGTGAGATCTTCATAGAGGCCGAAGCGCTGCGTCATATAGCCGGCCTCGGCCTTCACCTTATCACGCTCCTTGATGATATCGAAGCCAAGGCAGGTGCCCTCCCCGCCATCGGGCGTGAGCAGACCGCAGATCATGCGCAGTGTCGTGGTCTTTCCCGAACCATTGGGGCCCAGAAAGCCGCAGATGCGGCCAGGCATGATCTTGAGATCGACATGGTCGACGACGGTGCGGGTGCCATAGCGTTTGACCAGCCCATGCACATCGATGGCCGGAACCGTCATGGCAGCGCTTCGACTTCGATCGGAAGGCCGGGCCTCAATTGCGCGTCACCCGCTTCGGGCTTGGCTTCGACCAAATAGACCAGCTTGGCGCGCGCGCCTTCGGAATAGATGACCGGCGGCGTGTATTCCGGTTCGCTCGCCACATGGGCGATGGTGGCGGATTTGAACCCGTCACAGCCATCGCAGCGGAAGCTGACGGTGGCGCCCGGCACCGCCTTGGCGAGCACTGCTTCCGGCACGAAGAAGCGCAGCGTCACGTCCCTTGGCTTCAGGAGCGACACGACGGGCTGGCCTGCCGTTACCCATTCACCGGCTTTGAAGAACACATCCTCGACCAGTGCATCCGCCGGGGCCGTGGGCGACAGGTCAGTAAGCTTGTCTCGCGCCTGTTCAAGCTGGGCTTCGGCCTCCCTGATGCGGGATGAAGCGGCATCAACCTCGCTGGTGCGGGCCGGGAGGGCTGCCACCTGCTCGGATGCGCGCAATTCCGCCAGCCGCTGTTCATAGAGATTGACCTGCTCCTGCGCCTGGTCCAGCCGGGACTGGGCCGCTGCACCCGTGCTGGTGAGGGTTGAGGCACGTTGGAGTTCCTTCTGGGCAAGGCCCATGCTTGCCTCGGCCTGGGCGATCTGGGCCTTGATCACGGCAATTTCTTCCGGCCGCTTGCCGCTCAGCAAATTGTCATAGCTTGCCTTGGCCGTCGTCACCGCGGCTTCGGCCCGGGCAACCTCGGCCTTGGCCTGCGCCGGATCCAGCGCGAAGAGCACATCGCCCGCTTTCACCTGATGGCCCTTTTCAGCACTGACACTGACCAGCCGCCCTACCACAGGACCGCCGATCATGGTGGTCTCGCCTTCGACGTAGCCCAGATAGTTGAACTGCCCGGGGGGCTGGGGGAGCCACGTCTGGCGGAAGAGGAAGGCCGTGACCGCGAGTGCGACGATGATGAGAGGAATGGCCAGCCGCTTCATGCCTGAAGGCCCTTCAGGAAGACCTGCGCATGCTGCGCGGCATAGGCTTCGATATCGAGGGGCTCTGCCCCCAGTGGCTCAAGCACCGTTTTCCAGATGGCGGCGAGCAGTATGGGCCCGAGCATCGCCTTCACGGCAAAGCCGGCATCGACCTGCCGGAATTCCCCCGCAGCGATTCCGCGGTTGATCAGTGCTTCGAACATCGGCAGCCCTTGGCGGATGACGCTGTCCAGATAGAGGCGGCCCACGTCCGGGTGGGCCCGGCTCTCCGAAATCACGATCTTCAGGAGTTCCGGAAAGCGCGTGTTGTGCAACTGTCCTCCCATGAAGCTGAGGATGGTGGCAATGAGCGGTGAAACCGGCCCCTGGTGGCTTTCGGCAATGCCCCGCGCCACAGCGAGATTGGCGCCCGCCATCTCATTCACCAGCGCCGTGAGCAATGCCATTTTATCTTTGAAATACAGATAGATCGCTGCCTTGCTGAGGCCAGCGCGGGCGGCCACATCTTCCATCCGCGTGGCAGAGAAGCCCTTTTCCGCGAAGAGATCCAACGCCGCGGCAAGGATCTCTGTCGGGCGGGCCTCCGGACGGCGGGTTTTCTTTGTTACTGACCGGTCAGTCATAAAATGTAGGTAGGTTGTACCGCGATAGGAGTCAAGGGGCTCACGGCAGGGCTGAGGCTCGATCCGGGACACCTCCCCGTGGAGAGGCCCCCTCACCCTCCCCTCTCCCCCACATGCGTGGGGTGAGAGGAACGGAGAGGCGCAGAAGACTGCCGGCCTCAGACGAATTTATTCCGCTGCGGGAAGCCCTTCGGCGGCAGGCGGCCGGCCTGGGCGCGCTCGCCGATCCATTCCTTCAGTTCGGTGACCACGAAATTGCGGCCGGAGGAGTCCGTCCAGGTGAGGCCATCCTTCAGGCGGAAGGCCTGTGCGTCGCTTAGACCCCCGTCCTTGAACTTCTGCAGGCGCACGCCCTTGCCGCGAGCCATTTCCGGCACATCGCTGCGCTTGAAGATGACCATCTTGCGGTTTTCGCCAATGGTGGCGATGTGGGTCGCGTCCTCCGGCACCACGACGCAGACGCACGCTTCCACGGGCGCCTTGACGTTCAGGACCTGCTTGCCCTTTCGCGTCGTCGCCACGCATTCATCTTCGGGGACGATGAAGCCATCGCCTTCGGTGGAGCCGAGAAGCCTCTTTGTGCCGGGCACGTGCACGAAGAGCGAAACGATCGAATCCGCCGCATCGAGATCGCACATCAGGCGCACCGGCTCGCCATGGCCGCGGCCGCCCGGTAGCTTCGCCACATCGAGCGTGAAGAACTTGCCGGAGGAGGAGAACAGCATGACCTTGTCCGTCGACATGGCATGAAAAATGAACTGGCCCTTGTCACCATCCTTATAGGCGAGGCCGGACACATCTTCGAGGTGGCCCCGCATGGTGCGGATCCAGCCCTTGTCCGAGCAAACGACGGTGACGGGTTCCTTCTCGATCATGGCCTGTTCGAAATCGGCGTCGATTTCGGGGGCTTCGGAGAAGTCGGTGCGGCGGCGGCCGAGCACCGTCTTCTTGGAGTATTTCTCCTTCACGCCCCTGATCTCTTCCGAGATCTTGGACCATTGCTCGTCGTCAGACTTGAGAAGCGCTTTCAGGCCCTTCTGCTCCTTGACGAGCTTTGCGTGCTCGCCGCGGATTTCCATCTCCTCGAGCTTCCGCAGCGCGCGGAGACGCATGTTGAGAATGGCTTCTGCCTGATTGTCCGACAGCGAGAAGCGCGCCATCAGCGATGGCTTCGGCTCATCCTCCTCGCGGATGATGCGGATCACCTCATCGAGATTGAGATAGGCGACGAGATAGCCTTCAAGGATTTCGAGCCGGCGGGCGATTTCGGCCAAGCGGAAATTGCTGCGGCGAACCAGCACCTCCTTGCGGTGGTCGAGCCACTCCCGCAGCACCTGGGCGAGGCTCATCACCTTCGGCACCTTGCCATGGCTCAGCACATTCATGTTGAGGGGAATGCGGGCCTCGAGCTCCGTGTTGCGGAACAGCTGCTCCATCATCAGCATGGGGTCAATCGTGCGGCTCTTCGGCTCCAGCACGAGGCGGACATCTTCCGCGGATTCATCCCGCACGTCGGCCAGCAACGGCAGCTTCTTGGCGGACATCAGCTCCGCGATCTTCTCGATCAGGCGGCTCTTCTGCACCAGATAGGGAATCTCGGTGACGACGATCTGCCAGGTGCCGCGCGGCAGCTCCTCCTGGGACCAGCGGGCGCGCACGCGGAAGGAACCGCGCCCGGTTCTATAAGCTTCGGCGATCGAGGCGCGGTCATCGATGATGATGCCGCCCGTCGGAAAATCCGGACCCTGCACGAGCTGGACGATCTTCTCATCCGTGGCATTGGGAGACTTGATCAGATGAAGAGCTGCATCGCAAAGCTCCGCTGCGTTGTGCGGCGGAATCGAGGTTGCCATGCCCACGGCGATGCCGGTTGAGCCGTTGGCGAGCAGGTTGGGGAACGCGCCCGGCAGCACCACGGGCTCCTGGACCGAGCCATCGTAATTGGGCCGGAAGTCGACCGTATCCTCGTCAAGCCCTTCGAGGAGGAGTTTCGCCACCTCCGTCATGCGGGCTTCGGTGTAGCGGTAGGCTGCGGCACTATCCCCGTCGATGTTGCCGAAATTCCCCTGCCCGTCCACCAGCGGATAGCGCGAGGAGAAATCCTGTGCGAGGCGCACCAGCGCGTCATAGATCGACTGGTCGCCATGAGGGTGGTAGCCGCCCATCACGTCACCCACGATCTTGGCGGATTTCTTGAAGGCCGTGTTGGGATCGAGTCTCAGAAGCTGCATCACATGCAACAGCCGCCGGTGCACGGGCTTCAGGCCGTCGCGCACATCAGGCAATGCACGGTGCATGATGGTGGACAGGGCATAGGCGAGGTAGCGCTCCTCAAGGGCTTCCTTGAGGTCGATCTTCTCGATGTCGCGGGGGCCTTGCGGCGGGGGAACGTGCTTGCTCATGATTCTGCGGCTTATAGCATTTCAGACTGCGGGCGTTTGCTAGACTTGCACCACGGTGACTTTGACGATGGGCTTCTTGCCCCAGATCGCATCCGCCGCGCGGCGCACCGAGGTGCGGATCGCTTCGGCGAGCTGGTTGCGATCCTTGCGGCGGGGCTTGGGGGTGGAGCTGAAGGCGCGTTCGGCGGCCTCCAGCAGATCGCCATCGAGGCCTGTGGGAATGCCATCGGTGATGAGATCAATATCCGCTGCGAGATCCTGGCTCTTGTTGATGGCCACCGTGACGATGACGATGCCGACGAAGGAGAGCTTGCGGCGCTGCCGGGCGGGGCCGTCCTCCGAGGGAACGATCAGCCTGCCATCCACATGGAGGCGGCCGCAGGGCGCTTCATCCACATCGTCCAGCGGACCCGGCGCCAGGCGAATGATGTTGCCGTCCATGGGGATGAGCACATCGCGGATACCCTTGGATTGCGCGAAATCCCGGTGGGCGCGCAGGTGCCGGGGTTCGCCATGCATGGGGATCAAGGCCTTAGGTCTGACCCACTCATAAAGCAGCGCGAGCTCACCCTGGCGCGGGTGGCCGGAAGAATGGACGAGATCATCCTCACCCGTGATCACGTCGATCTCGAGACGTGCCAGATTGTTGAGAATGCGGCTCACTTCCTTCTCATTTCCGGGAATGGTCCGGGAGGAGAAGATCACGAGGTCACCCTCTTCCAGGGAGACATGCGGGTGCTGGTCTTCCGCGATCCTGGCGATGGCGGCACGTGGCTCTCCCTGGCTTCCCGTGCAGAGCAGCATCACCTTGTCCGGCGGCAGATAACCGAATTCCTCTTCATCGAGGAGGCGGCCTGCATCCGTCAGCATGCCGCAAAGGCGGGCGGCCTCAACGGTGTTGCGCATGGCGCGCCCAGCGATCACCACCTCGCGCCCCGTGGCGCGTGCGGCGCGGATTGCCGTGGCGATCCGGTCCACATGGGACGCGAAGGTCGTGACCGCCACGCGGCCCGCAGCCTGCTTCACAATGGCGGAAATGCGTTCCGCCACGTCCTTCTCGGACGGCGAGAAACCCTCGCGCAGGACGTTGGTTGAATCGCAGATCAGGACGTCCACGCCCTTCTGGCCGATCTCCCGCAAGCGCTGTTCATCCATGCCCTGGCCGAGAACCGGCGTGCGGTCGATCTTCCAGTCACCGGAGTGGAGAACCCTGCCCTGCGCTGTTTCAATCAAGAGGGCCGTGGGTTCAGGAATGGAGTGGGTGACGGCAACAAACTCGCAAGCGAAAGGACCAAGCTGGAACCTGGAACCAACAGGAAGCGCATGGACCTTCACCTGCTCGTCGAGCCCCGCCTCCTTCAGCTTCAGCGCGAGAATCTGCGCGGCAAAGGGCGTGCAGTAGATGGGGCACTGAAGCTGCGGCCAGAGCCAGGCGACCGCCCCCAGATGATCCTCATGGGCATGGGTGAGGACAAGGCCGTGGAGCTGCGATTTCTCGGCAGTGATGTACCCCACGTCAGGCAGGACGACGTCTATCCCCGGGTCGGCGTCATCACCGAATTTGACGCCCAGATCGACCATCAGCCAGTGGCGGTCATCCGCCGGGCCTGAGCCGTAGCAATAGCAGTTCATGCCGATTTCGCCTGTGCCGCCCAGCGGCAGGAAGACGAGTTCATCGGGGAGTGCGGCGCGGCGCCTGGCGTTCATCTTGTCTTCCGTCTCAATTCTTCGAGTTCGGCGAAGTGCACTTCGCCCGCGTGAATGGGTGACAGTGTGCCGTCGGCCTGTTCAAGGACCAATGCGCCATCATCCGCCAATCCTCTGAAAATGCCAGTCAGTTGCCTTGTTCCCAAGGTTGCGGAGGCAGAGCCTCCCACGCCCAGCGCGCGAGAGGACCAGGCGCTGCGGATCGCGGCGAAGCCCCTGCCCTCATCCCATTGGGCGATGCGGAGGGACAGTGCGCGGTCAAGCTCGGCCAACACCCTATCAATCGCGAGGTCTTGGCCCAGGGCCGTGACGGGATAGGGCGTGCCTTCAGGCGCATGGCCGATGTTGAGACCGCAGCCAATTGCGATCCTCAGCGGCATGTTGCCGACGACTTCCGGCAGAACGCCGCAGAATTTGGCGCCGCCGATCAGCACGTCATTGGGCCATTTGATTTGCGGCGCAAGTGCCGGGCGCAGCGCCATCACAGTGTCATGGACGGCCAGCGCGGCAACGAAGCTGACCTGGGCTGCTGCCTCCGCACCCGCGCCAATTGAAAAGAGGAAGGTCGCATAGAGATTGCCGGGCGCACTGACCCAGTTCCGGCCCAGCCGCCCGCGGCCCAGCGTCTGCTCATCCGCCCAGAGCCACAAGGGACCTGATTCCCCGGCTTCCGACAGCCTGCGCGCCTCGAGATTGGTGGAATCGATCCGGTCGAAATGCCGGACCGGATGACCCGTCTCGAGGATCAATAGAGCGACTTGGCCGCGGCGGCCGCAACCTCGATCACCGGTGCGGCAACCCATGGCAGGACGAAGAGCAGCGTGAAGGCGCCTGACGCATAGGCGATGAGTTTCACCTCACCGTCCATTGCATCGAAGGCTTCCTTCGGCTCATCGAAATACATGATCTTGACGATGCGGAGATAATAATATGCGCCCACCACGGAGGTGACGACGCCGATGACCGCCAGCGTATAGAGGCCCGCCTTCACCGCGGCGAGGAATACGAAATACTTGGCGAAGAAGCCCGCGAGCGGCGGAATGCCGGCAAGCGAGAACATGAGCATGGCGAAGACGAAGGCGAGCGCCTTGTTGTTGCGGGCAAGCCCTGCGAGATCGCTGATCTCTTCCACCATATAGCCCTTGCGGCGCATCGAGATCACGCAGGCGAAGGAGCCGAGCGTCATGATCATATAGATGATCATGTAGACGACGACACCCTGAACGCCCTGCTCGGTTCCGGCCGCGAGTCCTACGAGCGCGTAACCCATGTTGCCAATCGAAGAATAGGCCAGCAGGCGTTTGATGTTGCTCTGGCCAATCGCCGCAAAGGCACCCAAGGCCATGGACGCGATTGAGACGAAAATGATGATCTGCTGCCAGTCCGGCATGATGGCGCCGAAGGGCTCCATCATGGTGCGGGTAATGAGCGCCATCGCCGCCACCTTGGGTGCAGCGGCAAAGAAGGCGGTGACGGGTGTTGGTGCCCCTTCATAGACGTCCGGCGTCCACATGTGGAAGGGAACGGCGGAAATCTTGAAGGCGAGGCCTGCGATGATGAAGACGAGGCCGAAGATGAGGCCGATCGAGGCGCCATTGTTGGTGAGGTAATTGGCGATTTCCGGGAAGGCGGTGGTGCCGGTGAAGCCATAGACCAGCGAGGCGCCATAAAGCAGCATGCCGGAAGAAAGTGCGCCCAGGACGAAATATTTGAGGCCCGCTTCGGAAGCCCGCGCCGAGTCCCGGTTGATGGCGGCCAGCACATAGAGCGCCAGGGACTGCAGCTCGAGGCCCATGTAGAGCGCGATCAGATTGCTGGCCGAGATCATCAGCATCATGCCGATGGTGGCGAGCAAAATGAGCACCGGATATTCGAAGCGCTGCGAGCCATCCCGCTTCATGAAGCTCACCGAGAGAACCAGTGCTGCGGCGGAGCCAAACAGGGCCAGCACCTTCATCACTCGGGCGAAGGTATCCACCAGCAGTGCGCCGTGGAAGGCCTCGGCCTCGGCAGGTCCGCCGGCGATCACCAGGAGTGCGGTGACGGCAAGCGCCACCAGCGCACCGATGGTGACGATGTCGGATGCATCCTGTTTGCGGAAGACGCCGAGCATCAGGAGCGCAAGGCTCAAGATCGCCAGCACCACTTCGGGAAGCGCGGCAACGGCATCGGCCTGTTGGAGAAGCCACATGGAGAGCTGGTCCTTACTGCAGCGAGGCAGTCGCCAGCGCATGTGCTGCGGCGGCGGCGGCCTCGTTCAACGGCTTGATGATGGATTCGACCGAGGGGCCGAAAATGTTCAGGATCGGCGCGGGATAGGCGCCGAAGAACACGGTGAGCAGAATGAGCGGCAGAAGCGTTGCAAGCTCACGCGGGGTGATATCGGGCAAATGCATCAGCGCGGGCTTGGTCAGCTTGCCGAAGACCACGCGGCGGTAGAGCCAGAGCGCATAAGCCGCCGAGAGGATGACGCCTGAGGTGGCGACGAAGGCCACCCAGGTGTTCGCCTTGAACGCTCCCATGAGCGAGAGGAATTCGCCCACGAAGCCGCTGGTGCCGGGCAGGCCCACATTGGCCATGGTGAAGACCATGAAGATGAAGGCATAGAGCGGCATGTTGCTCACGAGCCCGCCATAGGCCGCAATCTCACGCGTGTGCATGCGGTCATAGACAACGCCCACACAGAGGAACAGCGCGCCGGAGACGAGGCCATGGCTGATCATCTGGAACATCGCGCCATCGATGCCCTGGCGGTTCAGGGAGAAGATGCCCATGGTCACGAAGCCCATGTGGGCGACGGAGGAATAGGCGATGAGCTTCTTCATGTCCTCCTGCATCAATGCCACCAGCGAGGTGTATACGATGGCAATCGCCGAGAGCGCGAAAACGAAGTCCTGGAAGTAGACGCTCGCGTCCGGGAACATGGGCAGCGAGAAGCGCAGGAAGCCGTAGCCGCCCATCTTCAGCAGGATGGCGGCAAGGATGACGGAGCCAGCGGTCGGTGCTTCCACATGCGCGTCCGGCAGCCAGGTGTGCACCGGCCACATCGGCATCTTCACGGCGAAGGAGGCGAAGAAGGCGAGCCACAGCCATTTCTGCGCTTCCGGCGTGAAGCCGGGGTTGGCGAGAAGCTGGGCAATGTCCGTCGTGCCGCTCGTCCAGTACATATAGATGATGGCGAGCAGCATGAGCACGGAGCCGAGCAGCGTGTAGAGGAAGAACTTGAAGCTGGCATAGACCCGGCGCGGGCCGCCCCAGATGCCGATGATCAGGAACATCGGGATCAGGCCTGCCTCGAAGAACAGGTAGAACAAGACGATGTCCAGCGAGCAGAATACGCCGATCATCAGCGTCTCGAGCACCAGGAAGGCGATCATGTATTCCTTCACCCGCTTGGTCACGAACCAGGAGGCGAGAATGCAGATCGGCATGAGGAAGGTGGTGAGGATGACGAAAGGCATGGAGATGCCATCGACACCCATGCGGTAGGTCGCGGCGCTACCCAGCCATGAATGTTGCTCCACGAACTGGAAACCCTGGGCATTGAAATCGAAGCCCGTCCAGATCAGGAGCGACAGGAGGAAGGTGACGGCCGTGGTCCAGAAGGCGCCCCAGCGGATGTTGCGCAAGGCCGTCTCATCCTCGCCCTTCACCATCAGGATGAAGAGCACGCCAAGAAGCGGCAGGAAGGTGACGACGGAAAGGATGGGCCAGCTCATCAGTGTGCGCCCCCGAACAGGAACCAGGAAATCAATGCGGCGACACCAATCAGCATGGCGAAGGCATAGTGATAGAGGTAGCCGGTTTGCAACCTGACCACGCCGCGCGTGACGTCCCCCACGACGGCTGTCACACCATCCGGCCCGAAACCATCAATCAGGAAGCCATCGCCCTTCTTCCACAGGAAGCGGCCGAGCCACATGGCGGGGCGGACGAAGATCGCATCATAGATTTCGTCGAAATACCATTTGTTGAGCAGGAAGCGGTAGAGGGGTTCATTCTGCGCAGCAAGCTTCTTCGGAAGCGAGGTGTCGCGGATGTAGAACACCCAGGCGATGACGAAGCCCAGCACCATGGCGATGAAGGGCGACCAGGCCACGATTTCGGGAACGGCCCCCTCCTCATGCATGGCATGCATCACCTCGCCATTGGCGAGCGACTTGCCCCAGAAGGCCACATAGTCGTGGCCGATAAAGTAGTCCTTGAACACGAAGCCCGCCGCCAGCGCGCCAATCGCAAGCACATAAAGCGGGATCAGCATGACATTGGGGCTTTCATGCACGTGTTCGAGAGTCTCGCGGTTTGCGTGCGAGGGCCCTGAGAAGGTCATGAAGGCAAGGCGCCAGGAATAGAAGGAGGTGCCAAGCGCCGCCAGCAGCAGCATCCAGAAGGCAAAGCCCCAGCCGGAAACCCAGGCTGCTTCCAGTATCGCGTCCTTGGAATAGAAGCCGGAGGTGAGCGGGAAGCCGGTGAGCGCCAGATTGCCGATAATCATCATCAGGAAGGTGATGCGGATCATGGGGCCCAAGCCCCCCATCTTGCGCATGTCCTGTTCGCCCGACATGGCGTGGATGACGGAGCCCGAACCCAAAAACAGCAGCGCCTTGAAGAAGGCATGGGTGAAGAGGTGGAACACGCCCGCACCATAGGCACCAACCCCAAGTGCCACGAACATATAGCCAAGCTGCGAACAGGTAGAATAGGCGATGACGCGCTTGATGTCGTTCTGGACGAGGCCCACGGAGGCCGCAAAGACGGCCGTGATCGCCCCGATGATGACCACGAAATCCTTGGCGTAAGGAGCGAGCTCGAACATGGGCGAGAGCCTGGCCACCATGAAGACGCCGGCCGTCACCATGGTGGCGGCGTGGATGAGGGCGGACACGGGCGTCGGGCCTTCCATCGCGTCCGGCAACCAGGTGTGCAGCAGGAACTGTGCCGACTTGCCCATCGCCCCCATGAAGAGGAGGAGGCAGAGCACCGTCAGTGTATCAGGCTCCCAGGACAGGAAATGCATGGTCTTGCCGGCAACGCCGGGTGCAGCCGCAAATATCGTATCGAAATCGACCGTTTGGAAAACCAGGAAGCAGCCGAAGATGCCAAGCGCAAAGCCGAAGTCGCCTACGCGGTTGACGATGAAGGCCTTCATGGCCGCGGCATTGGCCGTGTCGCGCGTGTACCAGAAGCCGATCAGCAGATAGGAGGCAAGGCCCACACCTTCCCAGCCGAAGAACATCTGGACCAGATTATCCGCCGTCACCAGCATCAGCATGGCGAAGGTGAAGAGCGAGAGATAGGCGAAGAAGCGCGGCTGATGCTCGTCGTGGCTCATATAGCCAAGCGAGTAAATGTGGACGAGTGCGGAAACAGTGTTCACCACCACCAGCATCACGGCGGTGAGCGTGTCGACGCGGATCACCCAATTGGCCTGCAGCGCGCCCGAATTGATCCAGGCAAGCACGGGGATCTTCACCACCTCAGCCTCGTGCAGGAAGCCGATGAAGACATACCAGGAGAGAATGGCGCCGAGGCAGAGCAGCGCCGTTGTCAGATACATGGGCCACATCGGGCCATGGTAATGTCCGCCATGGCCGTGGTCGTCATGGCCGTGGTCGTCATGGGCGTGCGCACTATGGGAATCGTGGTGGTGCGCGCCATAGACATCGGCGTCAGACCCGAGGCCCTTGAAGACCTTGGTACCGAGAAGGCCCGCGAGAAGTGCTCCGACGAGCGGCAGGAAGACGATGGCGGTTAAGACGGCGTGCATGGTTTCCGTCAGCCCTTCATGAGATTGATGTCTTCAACCGCGATGGTGCCGCGGTTGCGGAAGTAGGTGACGAGAATGGCAAGACCGATTGCCGCTTCGCCGGCGGCAACCGTGAGCACCAGAAGTGCAAAGACCTGGCCCACAAGGTCACCCAGGAATACGGAAAAGGCGACGAGGTTGATATTGACGGCGAGCAGGATCAGCTCGATCGACATCAGGATGACGATCACGTTCTTGCGGTTCAGGAAGATGCCGAAGATGCCGACGGTGAAGAGGATGGCGGCAACGGTCAGGTATTGCGAAAGGCCGATTTCCATGGCTCAGATCCCCTGCCCCGGCTTTACCTTGATGATCTCGACGGCGGTGGCGGGCGAACGGGCCACCTGTTCCGAGATGTTCTGGCGCTTGACGCCCACCTTGTGGCGAAGCGTGAGGACGATGGCGCCCACCATGGCGACCAGCAGCACGAGGCCGGCCACCTGGAAGTAGAAGAGGAAGTCCGTGTACAGAACGCGGCCCAGTGCTTCCGTGTTGGTGATGCCGGAAGGCATCGGCGCGGCGCGCGTCTGCAGGCTGGCGGGGGCAATCACCCAGCCGCCCACTGCAAGTGCCAGTTCCACCAGCACGATGAGGCCGATCACCGCCCCGATGGGCAGATAGTTCAGCATGCCCTGGCGCAGCTCGACGAAGTCCACATCCAGCATCATGACGACGAAGAGGAACAGAACCGCCACAGCGCCCACATAGACGACGACCAGGATCATCGCCAGGAACTCCGCCCCCAGCAGCACGAAGAGGCCCGCCGCGTTGAAGAAGCACAGGATGAGGAACAGCACGGAGTGGACCGGGTTTCTGGATGAAATCACCATCACCGCGGAGGCGACCGCGATGGCGGAGAAGAGGTAGAAGAACAGTGCGGTGACCATGTTGGCTCCTTCAGCGATAGGGCGCGTCGATCGCGATGTTCCGCGCGATCTCGCGTTCCCAGCGGTCGCCGTTGGCCAAGAGCTTCTCCTTGTCATAGAGCAGCTCTTCTCGGGTCTCGGTGGCGAATTCGAAATTGGGGCCGAGCACGATCGCATCAACCGGGCAGGCTTCCTGGCAATAGCCGCAATAGATGCACTTCACCATGTCAATGTCATAGCGGGTGGTGCGCCTCGTGCCGTCATTGCGGCGGGGGCCTGCCTCGATGGTGATGCAGACGGCGGGGCATACGGCCTCGCACAGCTTGCAGGCGATGCAGCGCTCTTCCCCGCTCGGATACCGGCGAAGCGCATGCTCCCCCCGGAAGCGCGGTGACAGCGGACCCTTCTCGTTCGGGTAGTTGATGGTCGCCTTGGGCGCAAAGAAATAGCGCATCGCCAGCACCGTGGCGGTGACGAATTCCTTCAGGAACAGCGAGCGTGCGGCTTGTGCGACTCTCATTTTGGCTTCACCCGAACATTGATGTCATGCGGTTGCCCAGGAGATAGCCCAGGACCGGCATGAGTATGAGACATTGGAACTGCACCACCGCCATGATGGTGGATGGGCTCAGCCCCTGGCTTTGCGTGGTCTTGGCCTTCTCATAGCGCCAGCGCAGCGCGGGGTAGGCCGATTGCTTCACCAGCACCAGCTCCGCCATGCCCAGCCCGAGGAAAATGAGCGCACCAATGATGCCAGCCAAGCTCATGGCGCCCATCCGAACGTCACGAGCACACCGGCCGTGAGTGCCACCCAGAACAGCGAAATGGGCAGGAACACTTTCCAGCCCAGCCGCATCAGCTGGTCATAACGGTAACGCGGCACGATGGCCTTCACCATGGCGAACATGAAGAAAACGAAGACCAGCTTGAGGAAGAACCAGATGATGCCCGGCACCCAGTTGAGCGGCGGCACATCGATTGGCGGGAGCCAGCCCCCCAGGAACAGGATGGTCGTCATCGCGCACATCAGCACGATGGCCACATATTCGCCGAGCATGAACAGGAGATAGGGCGTGGAGGAATATTCCACCATGAAGCCCGCCACGAGTTCCGATTCCGCTTCCACCAAATCAAAGGGCGGGCGGTTCGTTTCCGCCAGGGCGGAAATGAAGAAGATGATGAACATCGGGAAGAGCGGGATGAAATACCAATCCAGGAAGGAACCGGGCAGACCCAGCATGGTGCCGAGGCCCGTGTGCTGCGAACGCACGATCTCGGTCAAGTTCATCGAGCCCGCACAGAGCAGGACGGTGACGATCACAAAGCCGATCGAGACTTCGTAAGACACCATCTGTGCCGCCGAACGAAGTGCCGAGAGGAAGGGATATTTCGAGTTTGACGCCCAGCCGCCCATGATGACGCCATAGACGCCCAGGGATGACAACGCGAAGAGATAAAGAATGCCGACATTGATGTCGGACACTACCCACTTGCCCTCAACCAGCCCGAAGAACGAGCCTTCGGAGACGGGCACCACGGCCCAGGCGGCAAGCGCCAGCGTGGCAGTGACCAGCGGTGCAATGATGAAGACGCCCTTGTTGGCGCCATCGGGGATCACCACTTCCTTCAAGGCAAATTTGATCAGGTCCGCAAAGGACTGGAACAGACCCCAGGGACCGACGACGTTAGGGCCACGGCGCATCTGCACCGCCGCCCATATCTTGCGGTCGGCCCAGAGCAGATAAGCGACGATGAACAGCAGCGCTGCCATGAAGCCGAAGCTCACGGCGGCAAAGAACAGAAGGGTGAGAAGCGCCTCGGTCATCTTGTTACTCCGCGGCCTCCAGATTGCGCACATTCTTGAGAGCCGAGCATTCGGCCATGGTCTTCGAGGCGCGGGCGATCGGGTTGGTCATGTAGAAATCGGTGACGGGCGAGCGGAAAGGCTCCGCCGACATGGCTCCTTCCGCCTTGCCGAGGTCTGCCAGTTCCGCGGTGGGAGCTGCTGTCAGCTGGTCGATCCGCATCAGCTGCGGAGCCACCTTGTACATCTGGGCGCGCAGCTCTTCGAGATTATTCCACGGGAGAGCATTGCCGAGAGACTCCGACAGCGCCCGGAAGATCGCCCAGTCCTCGCGGGCGTCACCCGGCGGGAAGGACGCGCGCTGCGTCATCTGCGGGCGGCCTTCGGTGTTGACGTAAGTCACGTGCTTTTCGACGTAAGCCGCGCCCGCGAGGATCACATCCGCACGGTGGGCGCCGGCATCGCCGTGGGTTCCGGCATAGACCACGAAGGCCGAACCCAGCTCCTGCGTGTCGATCTCGTCAGCCCCGATCAGAAACAGAATGTCGAGGCCGCCCGTCCTGGCGGCTTCCAGCATTTCGCGGGTGGTCTTGCCACCATCGTTGCCGGGAAGTGCACAGACATCGAGCGCACCGACGCGGCCCGCCGCCGTATGCAGGACGTTGAAGCCATTCCAGCCATCCTTGATCGCGCCGAGCTTCTCCGCCGCGCGATAGGCCGCTGCGAGAACCTCGGGGCCATCGGCCCGGGCAACGGCCCCCTGCCCCACGATCACCAGGGGCTTCGCCACGGCTGCCTGGTCCGAGGCGAGGAAGTGGGAGAGCGTCTCAGGGCCTGCGCCCAGATAGCTGTAGGGATAGGTCAGATCCGCACGCTCGCCGATCACGCTGATGGTGCAGCCGCCCTTGAGCAGCCGCTTGCGGATGCGCGCATTGAGAACCGGAGCCTCAAGGCGCGGATTGGTGCCGATGAGGAGGATCGAGTCAGCCTCGTCAATGCCGGCGATGCCGCTGTTGAAGAGATAACCGGCGCGGCCACCGCTTTCGCCCAGGGGCGAACCATCCTGACGGCAATCAATGTTCTTGATGCCGAACTGATCGGCGAACTGGCGCAACGAGAAGGCTTCTTCTGCCGCGACGAGATCGCCCAGGATGATGCCAATGCGGTCAGGGCTCGTGCCCTTCATGCGCTGGGCGATGCGGAGGAAGGCTTCAGGCCAGTTCGCGGGCCGGAGCTTGCCGATTTCGCGCACATAAGGCCGGTCCAGCCGCTGCGCCTTCAGCCCGTCCCAGACGAAGCGCGTCTTGTCCGAGATCCACTCCTCATTCACGTCTTCATGGGTGCGGGGAAGAATGCGCATCACCTCACGGCCGCGGGCATCCACGCGGATGCTGGAGCCCACCGCGTCCATCGCGTCGATGGTTTCGGTCTTCCGCAGCTCCCAGGGCCTGGCCTTGAATTCGTAAGGGGCAGACACCAGAGCGCCCACCGGGCACAGATCAATGATGTTTCCCTGAAGCTCGGAGGAAATGGCGCGATTCAGATAGGTGGTGATCTCCATGTCCTCGCCGCGGCCCGTGGCACCCATCTGCTCGATGCCGGCGACTTCGGTCGTGAAGCGCACACAGCGCGTGCACTGGATGCAGCGGTTCATGTGGGTGGAGACGAGCGGGCCCAGATATTTGTCTTCGACGGCCCGCTTGTTTTCATGGAAGCGGTTCTTGTCGATGCCATAGGCCATCGCCTGGTCCTGCAGGTCGCATTCGCCGCCCTGGTCGCAGATCGGGCAATCGAGCGGGTGGTTGATGAGCAGGAATTCCATCACGCCTTCGCGCGCCTTCTTCACCATCGGCGTCTTGGTGAAAACCTCCGGCGGCTCGCCATTGGGGCCGGGGCGCAGGTCGTTGACGGACATGGCGCAAGACGCTTGCGGCTTCGGCGGCCCGCCCTTCACTTCAACGAGGCACATGCGGCAGTTGCCGGCAATCGACAGGCGCTCGTGATAGCAGAAACGCGGCACCTCGGCGCCCGCTTGCTCGCAGGCCTGCAGCAGGGTCAGCCCGTTCTCGACTTCGATCTCTGTGCCGTCGATCTTGATTTTTGGCATCTGTCTATTCCTCACGCACAGCGGAGCGTCCGCATGCGTTGTTCATCCATTATTTCTGTCCAGCCGAAGGCCTCTTCCGAGGGGCCTTCCGACTCAAATCTCTGCAGGCGCGAATAGGCCTCGTCGAGCGAAGGGCGATGGCCCTCGGGCACCCACCACAGCACGAAATGCGGCTTCTCCATCAGATCGAACCAAGCTTCGCGCTTCTTGTAGAACTGCACGTGCACGGTTTTGAACACATAGGTCTCAAGCGACTTGGCGTCCGCCCAGACGGAGAGGTTCACGGCCATGTCTTCGCCAACCCGGAATTCGGTGGCGTTGTTGTTGTCACCTTTCAGGCGCCAGACGAAGCCGGGCGAGCGTTCGGCAATGGCGTTCACGCGGTCCAGATTGTCCATGAACTCGGCCATGCGCGGATCGCTGACCGGGTGCTTGAACCTGCCGATGTTCAGTTCAGCGAGATGCATTCCTGGCCTCGTATGCATCGAGCAAGTCTTGTACCGCGATGCCATTGATGGTTGCGCCCGTCCAGCGGCAATTGTTGAACGCCACAGCGGAGAGATTGGAAGCGTCCACCTTCGTTCCAGCCAGGTTGACGTCGTTGATGCGCCATCCCGAGAGATTGCAATCATCGAATGAAGCGCCCGCGAAGTTGATCTGCTTGAGATCCGAGCCAGACAGATTGGCATCGACGAATTTCGATCCCGACAGATTGGCGTCGTTCACATCAAGCAGCTCGGTTACGCTGTGCAGCTTCATCTCTGGCTCCTACTCCGCCGCGATACGGCGCACCGCGCCGTCATGGTCCGGGTTGGCCGCATATTGGTCAATGCGCTCTTCGATCACATGGCGGAAATGAGCAATCAGACCCTGGATTGGCCAGGCTGCAGCATCTCCGAGCGCACAGATCGTATGGCCCTCGATCTGCTTGGTCACGTCCAGCAGCATGTCGATTTCGCGCTTTTCGGCGCGGCCCTCGGCCATGCGCGTCATTACCCGCCACATCCAGCCTGTGCCTTCGCGGCAGGGCGTGCACTGGCCGCAGCTCTCGTGCTTGTAAAAATAAGCAAGCCGGGCGATCGCCTTGATGAGGTCGGTCGACTTGTCCATCACGATCACCGCTGCCGTGCCCAGGCCCGAGCGCAGCTTCGACAGCGAGTCGAAATCCATCGGCGTGTCCATGATCTGTTCGGCAGGCACCATGCGCACCGAGGAGCCCCCGGGGATGACGGCAAGCAGGTTTTCGAAGCCGCCGCGCACGCCACCGGCGTGGCGTTCGATCAATTCGCGGAAGGGAATGCCAAGTTCTTCTTCCACCACGCAAGGCCGGTTCACATGCCCTGAGATGCAGAAGAGCTTGGTGCCCGCATTGTTCGGGCGCCCGATGGAATTGAACCAGGTGGCGCCGCGCCGCATGATGGTGCCGGCAACCGCAATCGACTCCACATTGTTCACCGTGGTCGGCGCGCCATAGAGGCCCACATTCGCTGGGAATGGCGGCTTCATGCGCGGCTGGCCCTTCTTGCCCTCGATCGATTCGAGCATGGCCGTCTCTTCGCCGCAGATATAGGCGCCCGCGCCATGGTGGACGATGATGTCAAAGTCCCAGCCATTGAGGTTGTTTTTGCCGATCAATCGCGCCTCATAGGCCTGATCCACCGCGGCCTGAAGGTGTTCGCGCTCACGGATGAACTCGCCGCGCACATAGATCACCGCCGTGTGGCAGCCCATCGCCGCACCGGCCAAGAGGCTGCCCTCGACCAGGAGATGCGGCTCATGGCGGAGGATTTCGCGGTCCTTGCAGGTGCCCGGCTCAGATTCATCGGCATTGACGACCAGGTAATGCGGGCGCTCGCCAATCACCTTCGGCATGAAGGACCATTTGAGACCCGTGGGGAAGCCCGCGCCACCACGGCCGCGGAGGCCCGAGGCCTTGATCTCGTTGATCATCCAGTCGCGGCCATTGGCGATGAAGCCTTTGGTGCCGCTCCAGCAGCCACGCTTTTTCGCACCTTCGAGGCCCCAGTCATGGAAGCCGTAGATATTGGTGAAGATGCGGTCCTTGTCAGCGAGCATTGCTCTGCCTCACTTCTTCGGCTTGTTGGCGTCATTGGCGGAGGAGATCGAAGACGTCTCCTTCACGCCGTCTGGCGTTGCACGGATGATGTTGGTTTCGGTCTTGGCCTTGGAGTCCATCACCGCGCCTGCGGCCTGCTCCTTCTTCTCGGCTGCCGCCTTCTGGGCATCGGTGGCGGCGGACGCGGGCGTAGGCGGGCGGATCTCTTCAGACTTGGGCGCCGCCGGTGCGGGAGATGGCGTGCCGGCGGGCGGCGTAACGCCTGAAGGGGTGCCCGCAGCAGCAGAGGGTGCCGGTGGCGGCGGTGGCGGAGCTTCGACGCGGGTGAACACCCGGTTGCCGTCATACAGCAATGTATCGGTGAGCGTCGTCGGCCCTCCGAATGGCGCTGCCATGTGGCGGTCAATCTGCGGGCCGGCCTTCAACTTGCGGCCTGCGGCGAGGTCGTCGATCAGCTTCTCGAGCGTCGCCGGTGTCAGGTCCTCATAGGTGTCCTTGAAGATCTGGACCATGGGAGCATTCACGCAGGCGCCGAGACACTCGACCTCTTCCCAGGAGAATTTGCCGTCATCGGAGATGTGGTGCTGCTCGTGGTGGATACGATTCTGACAAACCGACTTCAGCTCCTCCGCACCGCGCAGCATGCAGGGCGTGGTGCCGCAAACCTGAATGTGAGCGACCTTCCCCACCGGCTGCAGCTGGAACATCGTGTAGAAGGTAGCGACCTCGAGCACGCGGATATAGGCCATGTCGAGCATGTTCGCGACATATTCGATCACCGGCTTCGAGACCCAATTGTCATTCTGCTCCTGGGCGCGCCAGAGCAGCGGGATCACCGCGGAAGCCTGTTTGCCCGCGGGGAATTTCGCAACGGTCTGCTTGGCCCAGGCAAGGTTCTCCGCAGTGAAGGCGAAGCTGTCGGGCTGGATGGCATGAAGACGACGGACGCTCACCGGTCCACCTCACCAAAAACAATGTCGAGAGAGCCGAGCACGGCGGACACATCCGCCAGCATGTGGCCGCGGCAGATGTGATCCATTGCCTGGAGATGCGCAAAGCCGGGTGCGCGCAGCTTGCAGCGATAGGCCTTGTTGGTGCCATCGCTCACAAGATAGACGCCGAACTCACCCTTGGGCGCTTCAACCGCGGCATAGACCTCGCCCGGCGGCGTGTGGAAGCCTTCGGTATAGAGCTTGAAGTGGTGGATCAGCGATTCCATGGACCGCTTCATCTCACCGCGTTTCGGCGGGACGACCTTGCCATCCTTATTGGAAACAGGCCCGGTGCGTTCGGTTCCAAGCAGCCGGTTTACGCATTGCTTCATGATCTTTACCGACTCCCGCATTTCCTGCATGCGGATCAGGTAACGGTCATAGCAATCGCCGTTCTTGCCGATGGGAATGTCGAAGTCCATCTCGTTATAGCATTCGTAGGGCTGGGCCTTGCGAAGGTCCCATGCGGCACCGGAGCCTCTCACCATGACGCCCGAGAAACCCCACTCGAAACATTCCTTCAACGAGACGACGCCGATGTCGACGTTGCGCTGCTTGAAGATCCGGTTATCGGTGAGCAGGCCTTCAATATCGTCCAGCACCTTGTTGTGGTGGTCGCAGAAGACGCCAATATCCTCGATCAGCTCCGGCGGCAGATCCTGGTGCACGCCGCCCGGCCGGAAATAGGCCGCATGCATGCGCGAACCGGAGGCCCGCTCATAGAACACCATCAGTTTCTCGCGCTCTTCAAAGCCCCACAGCGGCGGCGTCAAGGCGCCCACGTCCATCGCCTGGGTGGTGACGTTCAGGAGATGCGAGAGCAACCGGCCGATCTCGGAATAAAGCACGCGGATCAGCTGCCCGCGCTTCGGCACCTCAAGCTCCAGCAGCCGTTCGATTGCCAGGCACCAGGCATGTTCCTGGTTCATCGGCGCCACATAGTCGAGACGGTCGAAATAGGGAACGGCCTGCAGATAAGTCTTGTATTCGATCAGCTTCTCGGTGCCACGGTGAAGCAACCCGATATGCGGGTCGACACGGGTGCAGACCTCGCCATCGAGTTCAAGCACCAGGCGCAGCACGCCGTGGGCAGCAGGGTGCTGCGGCCCGAAGTTGATGGAGAAGTTGCGGACGGAGGAGGTATCGGTCACGGCTTCGCCTTTTCATCGCCGGGGAGAAGGTAGTCAGGTCCCTCCCACGGGCTCAAATAATCGAATGCGCGGAATTCCTGGGTGAGCTTCACCGGCTCATAGACCACGCGCTTGGCCTGATCGTCCCAGCGCACCTCAACATAGCCGGTGAGCGGGAAATCCTTTCGCAGCGGGTGGCCGGCAAAGCCATAGTCGGTGAGAATCCGGCGCAGGTCGGGGTGGCCGGAGAACAGGATGCCATAGAGGTCGAAGGCCTCGCGCTCGAACCAATTGGCGGCGGGGAAGACGGAGATGACGGACGGCACGGCCGTCTCCTCATCAGTCCGCACCTTCACCCGGATGCGGCGGTTCTTGTAAGGCGCCAGCAGGTGATAGACGACATCGAAGCGCTGCTCACGATCGGGGTAATCAACCCCGCAAATATCAATGAAGCAGATAAAGCCGCAGGTCTCGTCATCCCGCAGGAAGCTCAGCACGCGGATGATCTCTGCGGCCTCTGCCTCCAGCGTCAATTCGCCGAATTGGAGCGTCATGCCGGTGATGGCGCTGCCAAGTTTGGAAGCCGCGTAGTCGCCCAGGTCTTGCAAGGTCTCAGCCATGTCAGCGCTCGATCGTTCCGGTGCGGCGAATCTTCTTCTGCAGCTGCAGCACGCCGTAAATCAGGGCTTCCGCCGTGGGCGGGCAGCCCGGCACATAGATGTCCACCGGCACGATGCGGTCGCAGCCGCGCACCACGGAATAGGAATAGTGATAGTAACCGCCGCCATTGGCGCAAGAGCCCATGGAGATGACGTAGCGCGGCTCCGGCATCTGGTCATAAACCTTGCGCAATGCGGGCGCCATCTTGTTGGTCAGCGTTCCGGCCACGATCATCACGTCCGACTGGCGCGGCGAGGCGCGCGGCGCAAAGCCGAAGCGCTCCAGATCCCAGCGCGGCATGGACGCCTGCATCATTTCGACCGCGCAGCAGGCAAGCCCGAATGTCATCCACATGAGAGAGCCCGTGCGGGCCCAGTTGATGAGGTCATCGGAGGCGGTGACGAGGAATCCCTTGTCGGCCAGCTCAGCATTGACGGTTGTGAAGAACTCGCGCTGCTCGGGGGTCGCCTTATCGATCAATCCCATTCGAGAGCTCCTTTTCTCCACTCATAGATAAAGCCGATCGTCAGAACCCCCAAGAAGATCATCATGGACCAGAAGCCAAACACGCCAACTTCCTTGAGCGATATCGCCCAGGGGAACAGGAAGGCCACTTCAAGGTCGAAGATGATGAAGAGGATGGATACCAGGTAGAATCTCACGTCGAACTTCATGCGTGCGTCATCGAAGGCATTGAAGCCGCACTCATAGGCCGACAGCTTTTCAGGGTCCGGATTGCGGATCGTGATCAGAATCGGCGTGATCATCAGGATCAGGGAGAAGCCCAGCGCCACCCCGAGAAAGATGACGACAGGCAGATATTCTCTCAACAGTTCAGGCATGTGCTCTCGCCTCTCAGTCCGCCGGGGTGACGGACAAGAATCCGCCGCTTGGTAGCGCACCGCCCCCGCCCCCGCAAGTTATTCGGCACAGTTGTGAATGCGCTGCGACAAGTGTTGCACAAACAATGCGCAACGTCACCTCATTACAATTTTAAGTTTAACTGGCAGCATTTGCCTGCTTGCGCGAGATCCCAGGGTTGCATAGATTACGCTGCTAACAAACAACGGTCCACCCCTACCTCCAGTTTAGTTAAGGCCCGAAACCACCCTTTACCTGCCTTAGCACCCCTCGACTGCATTCACGGAGCTTAACGATATCGATTGCGATGTGACTGGCACAGACATCGACCAATCCACCTCCGGCATCCTCCACCCTGCGCGCGTCGGGCCGGTGAAGACCAAGATGGACATGCGGCCATCCAGCTCAACGGAATTTACGGGTTCTTTTGCGAAATCGCCGAACTGGCGGAGGGTGACAGTCCTGCCCCGCTCATGCTTACTTCCCTAAAAATCACTTGAGCAGGTTGAGCAGATGAGCAGATTTCTGATTACTGGAGGTGCAGGGTATATTGGGAGCCATGCGGCAAAGCACCTCGCTGAAGCTGGTCATGAGGTGATGGTCTACGACAATCTCAGCCGCGGCCACCGTGACCTCGTCCGGTGGGGACCGCTGATCGCTGGCGACATCCGGGATACAGACCGGCTGCGCGAGGCGCTCCGCAGCTTCCGGCCGGACGCCGTCATTCATTTCGCCGCCTTTGCCTATGTCGGCGAGTCCGTTGCGCAGCCGGGGCTTTATTACGAGAACAATGTTGCCGGCACGCTGTCCCTCCTGCAGGCCATGACCTCTGCAGGAGCAGACAATCTGATCGTGTCTTCAACCTGCGCGACCTACGGCCAGCCGGAGAGCATGCCCATCACCGAAGACACGGTTCAGCGCCCCCTCAACCCCTATGGCCAGTCGAAACTGATGATGGAGCAAGTCTGTGCAGACTTCGGCAAGGCGCACGGATTGCGTTCCATGGCGCTGCGCTATTTCAATGCCTGCGGCTGCGATCCCGATGGCGAGACGGGCGAACGCCACGATCCGGAGCCGCATCTCATTCCCCGCGCCTTGATGGCCGCCGATGGCGACATCGCCATGCTTGAGGTGTTCGGCGGCGATTACGGTACACCCGATGGTACTTGCATTCGGGATTACATTCACGTCAGCGATCTTGCATCAGCGCACATGGCGGCGGCCCTGCACCTCATGGAGGGCGGCGAACCACAGTCCCTCAACCTTGGGACAGGACAAGGCATCAGCGTGCGTGACATCATCGAGGCCACGGAGCGGGTGACCGGCCTTCCCGTGCCGCACCGCATTTCACCGCGGCGCATGGGCGATCCAGCCGAGCTGGTTGCCGCTCCGGGGCGGGCAAACAAAGTCCTCAACTGGTGGGCACAGCACAGCGCGATCGACCATATCATCTCGACCGCATGGGCATGGCACAGGAAGGAGCGCGAACGAAGCTGCTCGCCACGCTCGGCAATCAGTGCTTGATATCCATGGGCCTGCCAGTTCCGGCGATTTGCGCAGGCCCGGAATAGCAGAGGTTTTCTGCTCCGCTCAGGCCCACCGGACTCAAGATCTGCCCGGCGGCCGCATCCTGAAACAAGAGATGCCGGATTGCCACGAGAGCCACATGGTAGACCAGAACACCATAGTTGAACGGCCAATCATCCTTACCGACATCTTGGTCGATGAAATGATCAACGGCAGGAAGACCCAAACTCGTCAGATCATCAAGAGCAATCAGCATGGCGGTTTGTTTAGTGGAGATGGGGACGATAGCTCCGTTCTCGATCCCATCAATGATGAATGGCGACAGCGCGAAGTTGGCTACTCTGTGGGAGACCGCCTGTGGATCCAGGAGGATTTCACCTTTTCTTCGCAGGTGTTCGCGACCGGACATTACTGTGAAATTCAATATCTGGATGGAGCAATTCGGGAACTCCATCCCACCTCTGGGGATATTCCAAAGGAAGAGCTGCCAACATATTTCCGCATGTGGGATCGAGCCGCAAAAGCGAAAAACTGCTCTATCGGTGTTCCCGCGATCCAAATGCCTCGTTGGGCTTGCCGAATCAAACTTGAGGTGACCGACGTTCGGGTCCAAAGGCTGCAGGATATCAACAAGGAGGATGCGATGGCGGAGGGGATGACATGGCCGTCGCCGCTTTTGGGAGTTCCCCGCGCTGCCGATAGCTACTTTGATCCGGCGGCGAGCTTCTGCGCGTTCTGGAATTCCATTCATGGCCCTGATGCTTGGGATGCCAATCCTTGGGTGGCGGCACTTACGTTTAGAGGATGGAGCAGATGACTGCAGTCCACTTCAATGCAGCGGGGATGAGCGGCAATGCCCAGCCCGCCATAGAGCGGAACAACAAACTTTTTGCCGTTCGTGTCGATCTTATGGTGCACGAACTCGAAAGATTTTGCTCGTGATGTGTTGAAACCCCTTCGAGCCTTTCGAAACCAGCACGATGCACAGTCTGGCCTACCTGTTTTGATAGGGATACTTAGAAATGACGAAGTGTGCGGACTTGGCTGGCACATCGGTCGGGTTCTTAGGGGTAGCCTGAACAATTGTTCGAAGTGCAACATTGAGCCAGCGGGGCGGACTATCGTTAGGGAGACCGCGGACGAACAGAAAGGCCGGGCGATCCTTTGGGTCGGCAACGTCCGAAATGTAGATGATGTTGTGCACACGGGGTGCCTGCGCCCGATCGAAAGTGATCTGTCCGTCTGGCAATACCCAGCCCTACGCTTCGTCGTTGTTATAGGGTTCAAGATTAATCTGGATAAGTCTCGAAATGGTAGTCCGGCCACTTCCCCGGGGCACGATGGTTGGCCAAAGCTCGAGCAAGGAAACCAGTCACCGATACTTTGAACTCATCTTGCCCCGCAGCTAATTGTAAGCAGCTTCTCAGCTACTCCCGCCCCCAGATCACTGCACGGAAAACTAAAGCAACAAAAGTCTGAAGCGTCGGCTGCAATATGTCTGAAAGTTGAATTGCGGGGAGTGCCATCTTATTCACTTATTCATAAGACTGGCGCGAGTGACGGGGCTCGAACCCGCGACCTTCGGCGTGACAGGCCGACGCTCTAACCAACTGAGCTACACCCGCAATTCAGTGTGCCGCCTGATAGAGGAACCCCCTCCCCCTGTCAAGCGAGCCCTCAACGTTTTTTGCCCGTGACCTGAATCTCGACCTTCATGCGCGGATCGATCAGATTGGTGACAAGCGCCATGGATGCGGGCCTGATTTCGCCGAAATATTTGCGGAACACGGGCCAGCATGGCTCGAAATCCTCTGCGCGCGGAAAGATGTAGGTGGCGCTCACCACATCCTCGAGCGAGAAGCCGGCCTTTTCCATCGCCGCCTTGATGTTGCGGAAGGTCTGTTCGGTCTGTTCGATGACGTCATCCGAAATGGTCATGGTTTCATAGTTGAAACCCGTCGTGCCGGAGACCCAGATCATGTCGCCGTCGACAATGGCGCGCGAGTAGCCGATCTCGGCTTCGAACTTGGATCCCGATGAAATCTGCCTGCGGGTCATGGCGCCTTCTCCTCGTCTGATTGGGGGTGGATCAGGTCACCCCAGCCCATCTTCTTCACCAGCTTGTAAGCTGCCGCGTCGCGCCTCGCAATGTGGCGTGGCTCGATGCTGCCCTGCGTGCAGAGCCTCAATGCCGTGCCGGGCTTGCCGTGGACCGGCGGCGAGAGGATGCGGGCACCGCGCGAAGGCTCCCCATCGCGGGCCAGAACGAGGTAGGAGAAGCGCTCATCCTCAAAGGGCACGCGCGCGCCCTTGGCATGCATGTGTGCGCGGCTGCGCGCCAGGCGGATGCTGAAATGGCACCAGTCGTCCCCGGCAATCGGACAGGCCAATGCATGGGTACACGGCGCCACGGGCACGGCGCCCTGGTCCAGCAACGCCACCCTTGCCGCCCTGATGCGGGCGAAGCCCTGGGGTGTTCCGGGTTCCACCAGCACGAGGGCGGAGCGGCTGGCCCGCCACAGGCCCGTTGCCGCGGCGGCGGCCTTGGCAACGGGAATTTCGGCCAGCGCATAGGCGGCGATCACCAGATCGGCCGACAGGCCGTCCGGCAATGCCTCAAAGCTGGCGCGGATCGCCTGTGAGTCCCGCAGCGGAGCAGATCCGTGGCCTGCCAGCTCTGTGGCAAGCTCCAGGAAGCCTGGCGAATTATCGAGGAAGGTCACATGCTGCAGGCCTGGCCAGCACCCGGCCGCCGCCCAGGAGGCCGTGCCGGGGCCAGAACCTACATCGAGCAGGCTTGCGGGTGCCAGGTCCGGCCGCAGCTGCTGGAGTTCGGCCAGCACGCGGGAGACAGCTGCAAAGGTGGCGGGAAGCCTGGCCACCAGATAGGCGCCGAGATCGATTGAACGTGAGCTCCCGCCCTGGCGGTAGGTGGCCGAAAGTGCAGCACTCTGCGCCCGCCGTTCAGCGCCTGCATTCTGCCGTTCCAGCCAACCGGCCACAGCCTGCTGCAATCCGGGCGGGAACGTCATGTGGTTCGAAGGGTAAGAAAGGGCACGTGTTGAGGTCCTCGCAGCAGTGAGACCCTCATACTGCCCGGAGCGCTGGTGCGAAAGGCATGAGATTTCATCTCCTTCACAGGTGACGGGCGCGTGGAATATTGCTAAGAGCAGACGTGATTTGCCGTGGGATTGATATGCAGCTTTCAAGATTTGCCTTTAGCTCCGCACTTGTTGCACTCCTTGCCGTGCCTTCGGCGGCTTCCGCGCAGGAGGCCAATCAGAAGCAATATGTGATGGATCTCGGCGCAGGCCTCATGGCGCAGCCCCGCTATCCGGGCTCGGACGAGACGATTTTTGTGCCCTATCCTCTGTTCGCAGTGGGGCGCTTCTTTGTGCCGGGTGTTGGTGAATTCGACGAGAAGAACAACGTCCGCCGCCTCACCGTCTACCCCTCCTTCAATTTCATCGCCAAACGGGACCATTCGGACTCGAATGAGCTGAAGGGCATGGAAGACGTGGACTGGTCGATCGAGGCCGGCCTCGGTGTCGCCTACCGCTATGACTGGATCCGCGGTTTCGTTGAAGTCCGCCAGGGCTTTAACGGTTATTCAGGCCAGGTTGCACAGTTCGGCGTGGATTTCATCGCCAATCCCACAGAGGATCTTGAGCTTCTGATCGGCCCCCGCGCCAGCTGGGGCTCTGACGGCTACATGGAAACCTATTTCGGGATTACCAACAAGGAAGCGGCCAACAGCCCGAACTACAACAAGTCTTATAATGCCGACGCCGGGTTCAACAGCGTCGGTATCGCGGCCAACGCCCGCTATGATCTCACCGACAAGTGGAAGCTTCACCTGCTGGCCGGCTGGGACCGGCTGATCGGCGACGCCGGGGATAGCCCGATCGTCAAGGAAGGCAGCGAGAACCAGTTCTACGGCGGCGCCGGAATCACCTACGAATTCGCTTTCGACGTGTTCTGAGGACGCGCGGCCTGACGGCGCTTGAAAGCCAGCCCGGCGCAAGGTCAAGTCCTTTTCCACCACCCGCTTTCCAACGCACGCGTGACGCGTTCCGCTTGGTGCTTGCCAGCTGCACATCGCGATGCTAACAATGTCTATCGATAAAGTGGGCAATGTAGACATGGCGCTGGCGCAGTTCTTTCTGAAATCTTGCAAGGACCTCCAGGTCAGCTGGACCCGCCGGCTTGACACTGCCTTCGGGGATGCGGCCTCCAGAGCCCTGGATGACCGGGCGCGTGGAGAGTTCACCAGCGAATTCATGAATCGGCCGGATCTGCCCCGCGCTGGCTTGGACAAGCAACACGCGGATAAGGGCTGAGCCCTCCCCTCTTTACCCTTTCCGCTGAGGATGATTGTTAAACGACAGCTTAGTTTTATTGAGGTTGACCCGCTCCCTTGAGTTTTGTCTACTTATCCGGTAGACTTAAAGGAGAGAGCAATGCCCCTATCGATATCGCGCCGCGTTATTCTGCAATCAGGAACTGCACTGCTTGCTGCATTTGGCCTTGGCACCACCCGGGCGGCGCAGGCAGGCAATGTGCTCCGCATCGGCTATCAGAAATACGGAACGCTCATCCTGCTCAAGGGCAAGGGCACACTCGAAAAGGCGCTTGAGCCGCTGGGCTTCACCGTCGAGTGGACGGAGTTCCCGGCGGGTCCGCAGCTTCTCGAAGGCCTCAATGTGGGCGCCATCGACTTCGGATCGACCGGCGAAGCACCGCCGATTTTCGCTCAGGCCGCAGGCGCTCCCCTGGTCTATGTCGCGCATGAGCCACCAGCCCCCAAGGGTGAGGCAATTCTGGTCAAGCCAGACAGCCCGATCACCTCGCTTGACCAGCTGAAGGGTAAGAAGATTGCGCTCAACAAGGGTTCGAACGTCCATTACCTGCTGGTGAAGGCGCTGGAGAAGGCCGGCGTGGCCTATCAGGACATCACACCCGTATTTCTGCCCCCGGCAGATGCCCGCGCCGCCTTCGAGCAAGGCTCTGTCGATGCCTGGGCAATCTGGGATCCCTTCCAGGCCGCGGCGGAGGCCGCAACTGGCGCGCGGACGCTCACCAATGGTGAAGGTCTCGTTGCCAATCATCAGTTCTATCTCGGCGCCAAGCCGTTTGTGGATGCCAATCCGCAGGTCATCGATGCGGTCGTGGCCCAGATTGCCGAACTGGGCGCCTGGGCCAATGGCAACACCGATCAGGTCGCGGAGCAGCTTTCGGCCAGCGTGAAGATCCCGGCGCCCATCCTCAAGGTGGCGCTCGAGCGCCAGGCCTTCGGCGTAAAGCCGCTGTCGGATGAGGTCGTCGCCCAACAGCAGAAGATCGCGGACAGCTTCCTGGCGCTGGGGCTGATCCCGAAATCCATCAGCGTTGCAGATGCCGTGCGCAAGGTGTCCGCATGAGCGCCGTGGGGAAAGCCAATGTCTTCTGGTTCATCCCCACCCATGGAGATGGCCATTTCCTCGGCACAGCTGATGGCGGGCGCCCGGTCGATATCAGCTATCTGAAGCAGGTGGCACAGGCGGCCGATACGCTCGGCTATTATGGAGCGCTTCTCCCAACGGGGAAGAGCTGCGAGGACTCCTGGGTCGTTGCCTCGGCCCTCGCACCGCAGACGGAGCGGCTTCGTTTCCTGGTCGCGGTGCGGCCCGGGCTGCAGCAGCCGACTGTCGCCGCCCGCATGACGGCCACGCTCGACCGCCTCTCCAGGGGCCGGCTGCTCATCAATGTGGTGACCGGCGGAGACCCGGTCGAGAACAAGGGTGACGGCATCTTCCTGTCCCATGGCGAGCGCTATGACGTGACGCGCGAGTTCATGGAGATCTACAAGCGCCTGCTCGAGGGCGAGACGGTCAATTATGATGGCCAGTACCTCCAGGTCGAGGGCGGCCAGATCCTTTATGAACCGGCGCAGAAGCCGCATCCGCCCTTCTATTTCGGCGGTTCTTCCGATGCCGGAATCGATGTGGCCGCCCGCCTCATCGACAAATATCTAACCTGGGGCGAGCCCCCGGCGCAGGTCGCGGAGAAGATCGCGACGGTCAAGGCCGCGGCGGCCAAATATGGCCGCACGCTCACCTTCGGCATCAGGCTTCACGTCATCGTCCGTGAGACAGCGGAGGCGGCCTGGAAGGCTGCCGACAGGCTGATCAGCAAGATTGATGACAAGACCATTGCCGCCGCGCAGAGCGTCTTCTCGCGCATGGATTCGGTCGGGCAATCGCGGATGAGCCAGCTCCATGGCGGCCAGCGCGACAAGCTGGAGGTGAGCCCCAATCTCTGGGCCGGCGTGGGCCTGGTGCGCGGTGGCGCCGGTACGGCCCTTGTGGGCGACCCCGAAACCGTGGCCCAGCGCATGCGGGAATACATGGATATCGGCATCGACAGCTTCATCCTGTCTGGCTACCCCCATTTGGAGGAAGCCTATCGCTTCGCCGAACTCGTCATGCCGCTGCTGCCTCTCGCCCACGACACGCCCCGCGCGGCGGGGGTTGCCAACATGGGTCCCTTCGGCGAGACGATTGCCAACACTGCGAGGCCACATCAGCTGCGTGCCGCCCAGTCATGAGGGCACGCGCGCTTGCGCAAGGTGCAAAGCAGGCAGCGCTCTCATGGGCGCTGCCCGTCGCCCTGCTCCTCCTGTGGGAGATCGCGGCGCGCGCGCAATGGCTGAGCCCGCGCCTGCTGCCAGCCCCCAGCGCCGTCGCGGCCGCCTTCTGGCAAACGCTGCGTGATGGCACGCTGGTCGAAAATACCTGGGTCAGCACCGTTCGCGCGCTTCAGGGCCTGGCAATCGGCGGCTCCATCGGCTTCCTGCTGGGGATCGTCAACGGGTTGTGGCGGCCAGCTGAGGTGCTCCTCGATTCGAGCCTGCAGATGCTGCGCAACGTTCCCCATCTTGCGATCATTCCGCTCGTCATCTTGTGGTTCGGCATTGCCGAAGAATCGAAGATATTCCTCGTGGCGATTGGCGTTCTGTTTCCCGTCTATCTCAACACCTTCCATGGCGTGCGGGGTGTCGACCCCGGCCTGGTCGAGATGGCGCGGGTCTATGGCCTGTCCAGACTGTCCGTGTTCCTGCGGGTGATCCTGCCCGGCGCCCTGCCCTCGATCCTTGTGGGCCTTCGCTATGCGCTCGGCATCATGTGGCTCACGCTGATCGTGGCGGAGACGATCTCAGCCAATGCCGGCATCGGCTACATGACCATGAATGCGCGCGAATTCCTGCAGACTGATGTGATGTTGCTCGGCATCATCGTCTATGCGCTCCTCGGCAAGCTTGCGGATGTGCTTACCCGCATGGTCGAGACCCGGGCACTCGCCTGGCATCCCGCCTATCAGGCTGCAGGTGCCGCCGGATGAATGCGCCGGTGACGATCAAGCCAACGCCTGCACGAGAGGCACCGGGATTGCCACAAGGCGGAGACCGCATCCGGCTCCACCGCATCGCCAAGAGCTTCGGCCAGAGAGTGGTGCTCGACGGCCTTACGCTCGATATCGCACCCGGCGAATTCGTTGCGGTGATCGGCCGCTCCGGCTGCGGCAAGACCACGCTGCTGCGCCTGCTGGCCGGGCTCGAACGGATCAGCGCGGGCACGATCGAGGTCGGCGGACGGCAGGTGTCCGGGCTTCATTCCGATGTCCGGCTCCTCTTTCAGGAGGCGCGGCTCCTGCCGTGGCAGACGGTTCTCGGCAACGTCGGCATTGCGCGCGAAGCCGGCTGGAAGGCTCGCGCTGCCCGGGCCCTTCAGGACGTGGGGCTTGGGGACCGCGGCGGCGATTGGCCGGCACAGCTGAGCGGCGGCCAGCGCCAGCGCGTGGCACTGGCGCGCGCGCTGGTCAGCGACCCGCGCGTTCTCCTGCTCGATGAACCTTTCGGCGCTCTGGATGCTCTCACCCGCCGGGAAATGCACGATCTTCTCCTGCGCATTTGGCGGGAACGCCGCTTCACGACGCTCTTGATCACCCATGACGTCAACGAGGCGCTGGCACTCGCAGGCCGCGTCATCGTCCTCAGGCAGGGAACGGCCGTCCTCGACGAAGCGGTTGACCGTGAACGCAGTACCACCAATGCCAAACTCCACGCGCACATCCTCGCGCATGTTTGAACAGGGCCCCGACCGGCTTCGAAGTTCTTCTATTCCTGGTCAAACTCGTTCAGGCCGATCCGCACCTCTGCGGCGAGCAGCCCGAGGGAAATGCACAGCATCACCATCGAAAGGGAGAACAGTAAGGCCGTCCCCCACACGTGATTGCGCTGCAGCAATGCCGCACCGAAGGCCACGACGATCAGCACCGCGCCCGCGAAACCGCTCGCAATCGCGAAGAGCAGCGAGCGCTGCAGCAGCACGACGCGGCGTCTCAGCCGCGGCAGATCGGCCTTGAGCCGGGACTTGGCGTGGCCTTCCTGCGGCAGATCATTGACGAAGCGCATGCGTTCGATCACGCCATTCATGCGCGAGGCGAGGATGGACACGAAACTCGCAACCGCCCCCAGCAGAAAGGCGGGCGCCACCACCTGCGAAATGATCTGCGAGAGCTGGTCTATCGATCCGGGAACGATTTCCATGAACGTCTTTCCTGTGTGGGGACCGTCTGCGGGTGGCCAATTTGTCGTCAAAAGGATAATCCACCCGTTTCAGATGTACTAGGTTGAAAGTGCCGCGGAGTTCGTGACGGCAACAGGAAATACGGGAAGCTGAGCGGGAGATTGCCATGAAGACAGCAACAGTGAAGCGGGCGCGATCGGCGGCTGCGATTGCGGCAGCGGCCATGGCCCTGCTCTGGACCTCAGCAGCCGCACAGGCCGATGATGCTCCGGTCCGGGCGCTGGTGAAGAGCATGGCGGATTTCGTTGCCACGCAGCAGGCCATCTCCTTCGATATGGAGACCAGCCTTGACGTGATGACCACGGATGGTCAGCGGCTCACGCTCGCAAGCACCGGTGCCGTCGAACTGAGCCGCCCGGACAAGATCCGTGCGGAGCGCAAGGGTGGCTTTGCGGATGTTGCTGCCGTATTCGACGGCAAGACGCTAAGCCTTCTCGGCAAGAACCAGAATGTCTATGCCCAGATCGAGACGCCGGGCACTCTCGACCAGCTTGTCGATACCTTGCGTGACAAGCTCGGCAGCCCTCTGCCGGCCGCCGACCTCCTCACGGGTGACGTCTACAAGCAGCTCACCTCAGAGGCCAAAGAGGTGATGTATCTTGGCCCCGGCGTCATCCTCGGCCAGATGTGTGAGCATGTCGCGATGCGCGCGGGCGAGCTTGACCTGCAATTGTGGATCGCCCAGGGCGACAAGCCCTATCCTTGCCGCTACACCCTCACCAGCCGCAGCGTGCCGGGGGATCCGCAGTACACCGTCGATATCTGGAACTGGAAGTCCAGCACAGCGGCGAGCACGGCGGACTTCAGCTTCACGCCGCCTGCGGGCGCCACCCGGGTCGAGCCCGCGGGCCTCACCAACATGGACGAACTCCCGTCGCATCTTTCTCCCAAGAACTGAGTCTTTGAGGATCACCATGCTGAAACATCTGGGCCTTCTCGCCTTCACCAGCCTCGCCCTCGGCTTTGCCATCGAACTGGGCGGCCAGGCCCTCGCCCCCGGCAAGCTGGGCATTGTGTCGCCCGCACAGGCGATCGTCGGCATGCCGCTCACCCCCGTCAGCGTTGCCGGCGTCGCCCGCCGCTCCGTCCGGCGCTGCGGCGTCGGCTTCTGCTGACACGCAACACGCCCGACCATGGGCGTGCCGCGTCAGGCCGCGCCGTAACCCACGATGCCCTTGGTCTCAAGGAAATCATGGATGCCCCAGTCGGCATATTCGCGGCCGTTGCCGGACTGTTTGTAGCCACCAAACGGCGCATGCGTGTCCCAATCCGGATAGTTGATGTTCACAGTTCCCGCCCGTAGGCGGGAGGCCACGCGGCGGGCGTGGTCTATGTCTAGCGAGCTGACATAGGCGGCGAGACCATAAACCGTATCATTGGCCATGCGGATCGCGTCCTCCTCGCTGTCGTAGGGGAGGATGGACAGCACGGGGCCGAAGATCTCCTCGCGCGAGATCGTCATCTCGTGCCTCACATTGCCGAACACGGTGGGGCGCACATAGTAGCCACGGTTGAGGCCGTCGGGGCGCCCCAGCCCGCCGCACACCAGTGTCGCCCCCTCCTCGATGCCGCTCTGGATTAGCCGCTGCACCTTGTCGAACTGCGCCTGGCTCACCAGCGGGCCCAGCACGGTGGCGGGGTCGCGCGGGTCGCCGGCCTTGTTGGTCTCCGCCGCGCGGCGCGCGATGTCGAGGGCCTCGTCATGGCGTGTCCTCGGCACGAACATGCGGGTGGGCGCATCGCAGGACTGCCCGGTATTGGCAAAGCACAAGTTTGTGCCGGTGGTGACCGCCGCCTCAAAGTCCGCATCGGCCAGAATGAGGTTGGGCGACTTGCCTCCCAGTTCCTGCGCCACGCGCTTCACCGTGTCGGCAGCGGCCTTGGCCACGAGTATGCCTGCCCGGGTCGAGCCGGTGAAGGACATCATGTCGATCAGCGGATGGGAAGACAGGGCAGCCCCCACACCGGGTCCATCGCCGTTCACCAGGTTGAACACGCCCTGGGGCGTTCCGGCCTGGGCCATGATCTCGGTGAAGATGAGACCCGAGACAGGCGCGATCTCGCTGGGCTTCAGCACCATGGTGCATCCCGCCGCAATGGCAGGAGCCACCTTGCAGACGATCTGATTGAGCGGCCAGTTCCACGGGGTGATGAGGCCCACCGTGCCGATTGCCTCCCGCACGATGCGCGATGTGCCACGCTGCTCGATGAACGGAAAGTCCTCGAGGGCCTTGATGGTGGCCTCGAGATGCACCTGGCCCGCCCACACCTGCGCGCTCTTCGCAAAAGACAGCGGCGCACCCATCTCCATGGACACGGCCTCTGCAATCTCGTCCCAGCGCGAATTATAGATCTCCAGGATGCGGCGGAGCAGCAACAGGCGCGCGTCGCGGCTTGACTGGCTCCACTGCGGAAAGGCGGCAGCGGCAGCCTTCACGGCCCGGTCGGCGTCCTCGGCAGAGCCCAATGCGATCCGTGTGAAGGCTTCCTCCGTGGCCGGGTTGATGACATCGAGGGTTCGGCTGGTCAGTGGCTCCACCCACTGGCCGTCGATGTAGAATTTGAGATTATGATACATGGTTGCTCCCGTGAGTGATCAGGCCGCCTCGTAACCGCCGATGCCCTTGATCTCAGTCACGTCCTCAAGCCCGAATTCGGCATATTCGCGGCCGTTGCCGGATTGCTTGTAACCGCCGAAGGGAAGGCCCGTGTCCCATGCGGGATAATTGATATAAACGCAGCCGGAGCGCAGCTTGCGGGCGATTTCGCGCCCCTTGGCAAGATCCTTCGTCTGAAGGTAGGACGCCAGACCATAAACCGTGTTGTTGGCCTCCGTCACCGCATCCTCAAGCGTGTCATACGCAATGATGGAGAGGACGGGTCCGAAGATCTCCTCCTTGGCGATGCGCATATCGGGCGCCACATTCGCGAAAATGGTGGGCTTCACATAGTAGCCGCGGTTGAGGCCCTCGGGCCGGCCCAGACCGCCTGTCACCAGTTCGGCGCCTTGTTTGATGCCGCTCTCAATCAAGTCCTGGATCTTGTTGAACTGCAGCTCGCTCACGACAGGCCCCAAATGCGGGCCCTGCTGGGAGGCGGGCGCCACTCTAAATGCCTCGGCGGCGGCCTTGGCGTGCCGGATCGCATCCGGCATCTGGCCGCGCTGCACCAGCATGCGCGTGGGGGCATTGCAGGACTGTCCGCTGTTGCCGAAGCATTTGTTGACGCCCTTGGTCACGGCAACGGCGAGATCGACATCGGGGAACAGGATGTTGGCGCTCTTGCCGCCCAGTTCCTGGGAGACGCGCTTCACCGTGTCTGCCGCCGACTTGGCGACGAGAATGCCGGCCCTGGTCGAGCCGGTGAAAGACATCATGTCAATGCCGGGGTGGCGTGACATGGCATCACCAACCGTCGGGCCATCGCCATTGACGAGATTGAACACGCCATGCGGCACGCCTGCGTCATGCATGATCTCCGCAAAGATGATGGCATTGAGGGGCGCAATCTCACTGGGCTTCAGCACCATGGTGCAACCTGCTGCGATGGCCGGGCCCACCTTGCAGGTGATCTGGTTCAAGGGCCAGTTCCACGGCGTGATCATGCCGATGACGCCAATCGGCTCTCGCACCACCAGGGATGCGCCCTTCTGGTGCTCAAATTCATAGCTCTCCAGCACCTCCCGGATGCGCTGCAGATGCGCCGCGCCGGAGGCGACCTGTTCGTTGCGGGCAAAATCGATGGGTGCTCCCATTTCGGCAGAAATCGCCTGGGCGAGGTCCTCGGCACGGCGCTGGTATTGCGCGATGATGGCATCGAGCAGCGCGAGGCGGCCTTCGCGGCTCACCGTGGAAAAGGACGGGAAAGCCTTGCGGGCCGCAGCCACTGCCCTGTCGACATCCGCCGCGGAGCCCACGGAGATGGTGGCGAAGACCTCCTCACTCGAGGGGTTCACGACACCCAGCGTCCTCGGAACGTCTGGCGCCACCCAGCGGCCGTCAATGTAGAATTCGAGATTGTTCATCGATTCGCTCCTCTTCATGTCCGGGTGATTGATATCGTTATATTCAACTTGATATAACGATAGGCAAGAGCTGGTCAAGCATGGCAGGCCTGCCGCGCTGTCTGTCCGTTTGACCAGCGGCACCGCTCTGCTTAAGCCTTAAAGCGGTTCCGGGGGCCCTGAACGAAAGCCAGAGAACGCCATGATCGTCCGAGATCCGCCCAAGCCTTGGGAACTGCTGTTCATCCTGCGCGGCTCCATCATTCCCGCCATTTGGCCGCAGCTCGCCTTCATCATCGTCCTGTCCGCCCTGGTGACATGGCTGGATCTCTCCGGGCGCATTGCGTTTCCGGTGATCTCGCCCCTGCCCTTCTCGCTCATCGGCATTGCGCTCTCGATCTTCTCCGGCTTCCGCAACTCCGCCAGCTATGAGCGCTGGTGGGAGGGCCGGAAGCTGATTGGCCAGCTGGTCATCAACTGCCGCAGCCTGTCGCGGCTGGCGCTCGCCTATCTGGGTGACGGACGGGGTGCGAAACTGGCGGGGCTGGCGATCGCCTTCGCTCACGCGCTCGCTCACCACCTGCGTGGCCAGGTGATGGGCGCGGACGTCATCCGCCATCTGGCCGGGAACACCGTATCAGAGACCCGCAATGCGCCCGATGCCATCCTCACATTGATGAGCCGGGACATTGCAGAAGCGCTCTCCTCAAATCAGCTTTCCGCGCCCATGGCGCAGGCGCTGGAGGAGCAGGTCACAGGCCTCTCTGGGGTACTGGCCGGTGCCGAGCGCATCAAGCACACGCCGCTGCCCTATGCCTATTCGCTGCTCTTGCACCGAACGGTCTACATGTTCTGTGTGCTGCTTCCCTTCGGACTTGCGCCGTCCGCCGGCCTGTGGACGCCGATCCTCTGCGCCATCGTCGCCTATACCTTCCTGGGGCTTGATGCCCTGGGGGACGAGCTGGCAGCCCCCTTCGGCACGGGCGACAACGCCCTGCCCCTGACCGCGGTCGCGGTCTCCGTCGAAATCAGCGTGTCGGAGATGCTTGGCATAAGCAGCGTGCCCTTGGCACCGAAGCCGCGCAACTATGTCCTGAGCTGAGCTTCGCGCCCGCGCTCCCAGGTCCATGCCATGGGCACGGGAGGAAGGGTCCGCGCGCGTGGCGCGGACCCCTGACCATCGAGCCCATCTTTGGCAATCAGAGACCCGGAGGCGACACCGCCCAGGAACTGAGTTTTCCAAACAGGCGTTCCTAAGCGTTATTCCCCTTTAACAATATCGAAACCGGAATGCAAGACTGTAGGGCAGTCCAGTTCATCGTCACTTGACCGTCACAGAACCCGTCGATACTTCTCGACACATGAAACAGGACCTTGCCATAGACGCATTCGCGGCCCTCGCGCAGCCAACCCGGCTTGAGGCCTTCCGCCTTCTGGTGAGGCACGCGCCTGACGGCCTTCCTGCGGGCGAGATCGCCCGGAGGCTGGACGTCCCCCACAATACCTTGTCCACCCATCTGGCGACCCTCGCGCGGGCCGGCCTCCTGAGCGTTGAGCGAAACAGCCGCAGCATGATTTACCGCGTGGAGCTCACGGCGGTGCGCCAGCTTGTGCTGTTCCTTCTCCAGGATTGCTGCAACGGCAAGCCAGAACTCTGCGCGCCCTTGATCGACGATATCACCAACGCCTGTTCAACACCGGGGGCCTGCTGTGGCTGAACGCATCTACAATGTCCTGTTCCTGTGCACCGGCAATTCCGCCAGGTCGATCCTGGGCGAGGCCATACTCGGCCGTGCCGGACAAGGCCGCTTCAGAGCCTGGAGTGCGGGCAGCCACCCGCGCGGCGAGATTCATCCCTATGCCCGTGATCTGCTTGAGAAGCTTGACTACCCCGTGGGGAGCTTCCGCTCGAAAAGCTGGGAGGAGTTTGCTGGGGCCGATGCCCCGCAACTCGATTTCGTGATCACCGTCTGCGACGATGCCGCCAATGAGGTTTGCCCCATCTGGCCGGGCCAGCCCATGTCGGCTCATTGGGGTATCCGCGACCCTGCTGCTGCCATTGGCACGGAGGCCGAAAGGCGTCTGGCCTTCGCGGAGGCCTACCGCATGCTCAACAACCGGATTGCCGCCTTCACCAGCCTGCCCGTCTCCTCCCTCGACCGGCTGAGCCTCAAGTCGAAACTCGATGCCATCGGGAAGATGTGACGGAGGACCAGACCGGCGATGACACTTTTTGAACGCTATCTCACGCTCTGGGTCTTTCTCTGCATCCTGGCCGGCATTGTGCTTGGCCATCTGCTCCCCGGCCTGTTCGGCGCCATCAGCGCCGTGGAAGTGGCGCAGGTGAACCTGCCGGTCGCCGTGTTGATCTGGCTGATGATCGTTCCCATGCTGGTGAAGATTGACTTTGCGGCGCTCGGCGGGGTGACGAAGCACTGGCGGGGCATCGGTGTCACGCTGTTCATCAACTGGGGTGTGAAGCCGTTCTCGATGGCGCTGCTTGGCTGGCTCTTCATCGGCTATCTCTTTCGTCCGCTGCTTCCCGCAGACCAGATCGACAGCTACATTGCAGGCCTGATCCTTCTTGCTGCCGCTCCCTGCACCGCCATGGTCTTCGTGTGGAGCAGCCTGACGCGCGGCGAACCGCACTTCACCCTGAGCCAGGTGGCCTTGAACGACGCGATCATGATCGTCGCCTTCGCACCTCTGGTCGCCCTGCTGCTCGGCCTCTCATCCATCACGGTGCCTTGGCAGACACTGCTGCTCTCCGTCGGCCTTTACATTGTCGTGCCGGTGGCCGCAGCGCAGATCATCCGCCGGATGACTCTCGCATCGGGGGGCGAGCCCGCGCTCCAGCGCCTGCTCAAGCGGCTGCAGCCCGCCTCGCTCGCCGCACTGCTGGCTACGCTCGTGCTGCTCTTCGGCTTTCAGGGTCAGCAGATTCTGGACCAGCCATCGGTCATTGCCCTGCTCGCGGTTCCGATCCTGATCCAGGTCTATTTCAATGCGGGGCTTGCCTATCTTCTCAATCGCTGGTCCGGCGAGCAGCATTGCGTGGCAGGTCCCTCAGCGCTGATCGGCGCGTCGAACTTCTTCGAGCTCGCTGTTGCCGCCGCGATCAGCCTGTTCGGCCTCCATTCCGGAGCCGCACTTGCAACTGTCGTCGGCGTGCTGATCGAGGTTCCGGTCATGCTCTCCGTGGTGTGGATCGTGAACAGCTCAAAGCCCTGGTACGAGCGAGGCCTCAGACACTGAGAGGGCCTCCCGCCTCCTCCTATTTCCCGGGGCTCAGACCACAATGGCGGTCAAGCGTTCGATGAGCCAGTACATGACGATCATGTGGGCACCCGGCGTCAAAGGCGAGTGACCCTCAACTTTGATACTCCACCCGCATCTCGCAATTCTACCTGTGGAAGCGGTCGCCACCTGGGCTTCATTGCCGTTTCAACGGGACACATACTAACGGTGGAGACAGACCCGATTTGACAACGTATGGTCACTTCGGAACAGTATTCGCGCCGGAGCAACGCTGTCCTGGTTGCGGCCGTCGCGAGTGACCGAGTGAGAACCCATGGCAATTGAAACCCTCCCGGCCCTTGCGCCCGTGATCAAGACCGAAGCCGATGCCAAGGCGCAGCTCCAGCGGATCGGTTGGCTGGCCCAGCTGCCCGAGCCATTCCGCCACAATCTTCTCGGCCGCTGCCGCCTACAGAAGGTGGAGGGTGGCAAACGGGTCTATGGCCTTGATGATCCGCCGGGCGGCATCTATGGCGTAGCCTCCGGCAGCGTTTCGATGAGCCTGGCGCCGCAGGAACGCGGCCCCTATTTCGGACATCTGATGGGGCCTGGAAGCTGGTTCGGGCTGGCGGCAGCGGTGTACAAGCAGTCACGCGTCGTCGGCGCGACGGCAACGCGCGCCTCCATCCTGCTGCTCTTGCCCATGGCAGAGTTCGACGCGCTGGTGGCCGAAAACCCGGCCTCGTGGCGCTTTTTCACCGCGATGGCCCTGATGAACGCCAGCATCTCCATGAATGCCGCCGACGACCTGCTGATCCGTGATACGTCCCGCCGCTGCATTGCCACGCTCCTCAGGCTTGCCGGCTTGCGCAATACCGCCGGCCTGACGCCGCCCCTGTCCGAGGTTGATGTCACCCAGGAAGAACTGGCCTATCTCTCCAACCTGTCGCGCAATGCCGCCGGCCTCCTCCTGCGCGACCTTCAGAAGCGGGGCCACATCGAACTCGCCTACAAGACCATCCGCATCTTGGACCCTGCCGCACTTCAGGATCTCGTGCGGAATGGTGGTGAGGCTTAACCACTCGATATTACGGAAATGTTCGTGATGTGGCTGGTGGGCAATGAGAGAGAAGCAGTTTCCCTTTACATCAAACCCTTACGCTCCAGCACCTGGCTCTGATGCACCATTGACGGCGTTAGGTGATTTTTCGTCTACCCCGCACCTGTAACTGCCCGGGTTCAGCCGCCCGGTGCATCGCTGAGCCGGTATCCGATTCCGGGCTCTGTCAGCACGAGAGTGGGCTCTGCAGGCACCGTCTCGATCTTCTGGCGAAGCTGGCCGACGAGGACGCGGAGATACTGGACGTCTTCGGAATGGGCGGGGCCCCAGACAGTATTGAGTATCTGCTTGTGGGTTAGCACCCGGCCTGCATTGCGCACGAGGAGGAGGAGCAGGTCGAACTCTTTCGGCGTTAGCTTCACAGGCAGGCCGTCGAGTTCCACCTGGTGGCGCTCGGTGTCGACCACCAGTCCGCCTGTGCGGAAAACGGTCTCGATCGGCTTGCCCTGGTTCCGGCTCCTGGTGACGGCCCTGATCCGAGCCAGGAGCTCGCCGATACCGAAAGGTTTGTTGACGTAGTCATCTGCGCCTAGGTCGAGAGCGTTGACCTTATCGATTTCCCGGTCCCTTGCCGAGAGAACGATTATGGGCACCTGCGAGAAGGCGCGGACCTCGCGGATCACCTCCTTGCCGTCCTTGTCGGGCAACCCGAGGTCCAGCAGTATGGCGTCCGGTGACTGGGTCGCCGACAGGCGGATGGCTTCGGCAGCGCTCGCCGCTGTCACCACGTCATAGCCGGCAGCACCCAGTGCCGGCTTCAGGAAGCGGATGATCTGGGGCTCGTCATCGACAACGAGAATGCGCAGGCCGGTCATGGAGCGTCTCCAGAAACGACGCCCGGCAGTTCTACGACGAAGCGCGCGCCCTGCCCCATCGCGGCGGGGCTCTCGGCCCTGATGGTGCCGCCCATCGCCTCGGCGATCGCGCGGCAGATGGCGAGGCCGAGGCCGGTTCCCGCAGGACGGCCGTCGCCGTCGCGTACCCGGTAGAACTTCTCGAACACCTTCTCCAGATCCCCCTTCGCGATGCCGGGACCTTGATCCTCCACGATGAGGACTGTCCGGCCGTCCCGGCCGTCCACCCGGACGCGGATTGGCGCTCCGCCACCATATTTATGGGCGTTGTCCAGCAGATTGAAAACCATTTGCTCGATCAAGGCAGGATCGACGGCGGCAAGCACCGGCACCTCAGGCAATTCAAGCGCGATCTCCTGCCCCGCCATCATGGCACGAGCCCTGCCCACGGCAGCGGCAGCGAGTTCCCTGATGTCGGAATTGCTGCGCCGGATGTTGACGCCGCCTGACTCCAGTTTCGTCATGTCCAGCAGGTTCGTCACGAAGCGGGACAGCCGGGTCGCCTCCTCCTCGATGTTGAGCAGCAGGTCGTCACGCTCCGCCGGCTGCATCCTGCCGCCTAGCGTGCGCAGGGCCGTCACCGATCCAACGATCGAGGAGAGAGGAGTGCGCAAGTCATGCGACACCGAGGACAAAAGGGCGGAGCGAAGTTTCTCGCCTTCCGCCGTGGCGCGCGCGTCAGCCGCCTCGCCCGCCAGCCGCGTGCGTTCGAGCGCAAGCGACGCCTGGTTGACGATGGCCTCGATCATGCGGCGGTTCTCGTTTGACAGGTTCTCTGCGTTTGGCTTCACACCGAGAGCACCGATCACGCCCTGCGGCGTGCGAAGGGGCAGGAACAGGAAGCCCGCGCTGGGCAGCGTTCCGGTGCGCCAGCCTGCCTCCTCGCCTCGCTCTGCCGCCCAGCGGGCGGCGGCATGGTCCGCCGTTCCAAGCGAGTCCTCCGGTGGCATCGACGCCACGATCGGCAAGTCATCGCCATGGCGCAGCAGGACAATGGATTGGCCGCCGACCGCCGCGGCAGCATGGGTGACTAGGACCCACAGCACATCATCCTGAAGCAGGGCGCCGGAGAGCTTGCTCGAAAGGTCCAGCAAAGATTGGGTGCGCTTCACGCTGGCAAGCGCCGCGACCGTTTGTTCGCGCACCCGTCCCGCAAGACCCCCCGTCAGAACTGCGACCAGGAGGAAAATGAAAAGCGACAGGAGTTCCTGCGCACTGGCCACGGTGAGCGTGAAGCGTGGCTCGATGAAGAAGAAGTTGTAGGCGAGAAAGGAGAAGAACGCCGCGGCGACGGCGCTGCGTCTCCCCTGCGTGACGGCGCAGAACAGCACGGCCGCAAGGAAGATCATTGATAGATTGGGAAGCCGCAGCACCTGGGTTAGGCTGAGGCTGGCGACAGTCGCCACCGCCACGGCCAGGGCCGCTGCAAGCACCCCTGAACGCTGCACGGTGGGCCATTTCCAGCGATGGGCCGATCCACCATCGGCGCCAGCGAGAACGTGAATGGCAATGCCATTCGCTTGCCGCAGCAACTGGTCCGGAAACGAGCGTCCGAGTAGGCGCATCAGCGCACCTGCCTTCGAGCGGCCAACGATGATTTGCGTAATGTTCTGGCGGCGGGCGAGGTGCAGCACGTCCTCTGCGATATCGCTCGAGCTCTGCCGCTTCACCTCAGCTCCCAAGCGTTCGGCAAGAGCAAGTGCGGCATCCACGGCCTTCAGCTCCTCGGGGCCTGGCTGCTGTGTCGGGCGGTTCACATGCACGGCAATCCACGTGGCGTTGAGGCCATTGGCAAGCCGCGCCGCAGCCCGCACAACCTGCTCCGCCAGCACATCTGCACCGACGCAGACGAGGATGCGCTCCGCCGTCGGCCACGGCCCTTCGATGGCCTTCTGGCGAAGGTAGTCGATCATCTGGTCATCCACGCGCTGCGCCGTCCGCCGAAGCGCCAGCTCGCGAAGTGCGGTGAGGTTGCCGGGCTGGAGAAAATTGTCTCCCGCGCGCCGTGCGTTGTCGCCGAGATAGACCTTGCCTGCCTTCAGCCGCTGGATGAGTTCATCCGGCGTGATGTCAACAAGCACCACGTCGTCCGCTCTCTCGACGACGATGTCCGGCACCAGCTCGCGCACCTTGACGCCGGTGATCGCCGAGACGACGTCAGCCAGGCTTTCGATGTGCTGGATGTTGAGGGCGCTCCAGACGTCAATGCCGGCCGCGATCAGCTCCTCGACGTCCTGGTAGCGCTTGGGATGGCGGGCTTCGGGAGGATTTGAATGGGGCAGTTCGTCGATGACGATCAGCTCCGGCCTCCGGGCCAGTGCCGCATCGATGTCGAAATCGCGCAGCTGGTGTCCGCGATAGAGCCATTCACGCCGGGGCAGAACCTCGAGGCCATCGAGAAGGGCAGCAGTTTCCGGCCGGCCATGGGTCTCGGCGATGCCGATCACCACGTCGCGGCCCTCCTCCTTCACGCGGCGCGCCCCCTGCAGCATGGCGTAAGTCTTCCCCACGCCCGGCGCGGCGCCGAGGAAGATCTTCAGCCGGCCCCTTCTCTCCCGCTGCGCCAGGCCGAGGAGTGCGTCGGGGGACGGACGCCTGTCGGTCATCTCATCCATTGCCTCCGGAGCTTAGCCGATCCAGGCTGATGTTGAGGAGCAGAACATTGACGCGGGGTTCGCCAACCGCGCCATCGGCGATCGCCCTTGCCACCGCGTCTGTCAGCGCTGCCTCATCCATACCGCGTGCCTTGGCCACACGCGGCACCTGGAGGAGCGCGAAGGCGGGTGAGATATCAGGGTCGAGGCCGCTGCCCGAGGCCGTCACGGCATCTGCCGGAATGGCCGTGGCGCCGCCGGCGCGCAAGGTGTCCACGTCCTGCTTTACCCTCGCCAGGAGCTTGGCGGAGGTTGGGCCGAGGTTGGATCCCGACGAGGCCATCGCATCGTAGCCGCTGCCGGCGGCCGAAGGACGACCGTGGAAATATCGGTCCGACGTCCAGTTCTGCCCGATGAGCTCCGAGCCGATCACCTGGCCGCCGGCAACGGCGAGGCTGCCATTGGCAGCATGGGGAAGAGTGATCTGGGCGACGCCGGTGATGGCAAGCGGATAGGCGATGCCTGTCAGTGCCGTGAGCAGGATGACGAGGATGATTGCCGGGCGAAGTTGAGCGAGCATGGTAAGGTCCTCACGCGAGATGGAGTGCAGAGACGACGAGATCGACGAGCTTGATGCCGATGAACGGCACCACCAGCCCGCCCAGCCCGTAGACCAGCAGGTTGCGGCGCAGCAGTGCCGAGGCGCCCACCGCCCGGTAAGCGACACCCTTCAGCGCGAGCGGGATCAGCGCGATGATGATCAGCGCGTTGAAGATGACGGCGGAGAGAATGGCGCTCTCGGGCGAGGCAAGGTGCATCAGGTTCAGCACGCCGAGTTCGGGATAGGTTGCGATGAACAGTGCCGGGATGATGGCGAAGTATTTGGCCACGTCATTGGCGATCGAGAAGGTCGTCAGCGAGCCCCTGGTCATCAGCAGTTGCTTGCCGATCTCCACGATCTCGATGAGCTTCGTCGGGTTGGAATCGAGATCGACCATGTTGCCCGCCTCGCGTGCCGCCTGCGTGCCCGTCTGCATCGCCACGCCGACATCGGCCTGGGCGAGCGCGGGGGCATCGTTGGTTCCGTCTCCGCACATGGCGATCATGCGGCCTTCCCGCTGCTCACCGCGAATGTAGTTGAGCTTATCCTCCGGTGTGGCCTCGGCGATGAAGTCATCGACACCCGCCTCGGAGGCAATCGCCGCGGCGGTGACGGGGTTGTCGCCCGTCACCATCACGGTACGGATGCCCATCTCGCGGAGTGCTGCGAAGCGCTGCTTGATCTCCGGCTTCACGACGTCCTTGAGGTGAATAACGCCCAGCAGCCGGTCCCCGTCGGCCACCCCCAGCGGCGTGCCGCCACTCCGCGAAATCCTGTCAACGGCCTCGCGGAACTGGGCCGGCACTGCAGCCTGTGCACCCAAGTGCTTCAGGATGGCATCGACAGCGCCCTTGCGCAGGCGCCGCCCTGAGAAGTCGACGCCAGAGATACGGGTGGTGGCGGAGAACGGCACTGGCGTCATATCCGGTGCGGTTACCTCCGCGTCCGAGAGGCCATAGCTCCCCCTGCACAGCGCAACGATGGAGCGGCCCTCGGGCGTCTCGTCTGCAAGGGAGGCCAGGAAGGACGCCTCGGCAAGCTCACGCTCGCTGGTTCCACCAGCAGGAAGCAGTGCCGTCGCCAGGCGATTGCCGAAGGTGATGGTACCGGTCTTGTCGAGAAGCAGCGTATCGACGTCACCCGCGGCCTCCACGGCACGGCCAGAGGTCGCCACCACGTTGAAGCGGATGAGCCGGTCCATTCCCGCGATACCTATGGCCGAGAGCAGCCCGCCGATGGTGGTGGGGATCAGGGTGACGAGAAGTGCCGCCAGCACCACCGACTGCAGCACGGTGCCAGAGTAGCCTGCCAGCCCCCACAGCGTGACAACGGCAACGAGGAAGATCAGCGTGAGCCCGGTGAGCAGGATCGAGAGTGCGAGCTCATTCGGCGTCTTCTTGCGTTCGGCTCCTTCGACCAGCGCGATCATGCGATCAATGAAGGTGCTGCCGGGTTCCGCCGTTATCTTTACCCGGAGCCAGTCGGACAGCACCGTCGTGCCGCCGGTCACCGCCGAGCGGTCGCCGCCCGATTCGCGGATCACCGGCGCGGATTCACCCGTTATCGCCGACTCGTTGACCGACGCGATGCCCTCCACCACTTCGCCATCGGCGGGGATCAGGTCGCCAGCCTCGACTAGCACCAGGTCACCCGGCACGAGTTGCAAGGCCGGCACCTTGCTGTAGAGCCGTTCGTGGGTTTCCGGCAGGATCAGGCGCTTGGCCAGGGTATCGGTGCGGGTGCGTCGCAGGGCTTCCGCCTGGGCCTTGCCGCGGCCCTCGGCAATGGCCTCGGCAAAGTTGGCGAAGATCACCGTGAACCACAGCCACGCGGCGATCTGCCCCGAGAACAGGGGCTCACCGGCTGACAGCGCGAGGTCGCGGACCCAAAGGAGGGTCACGAAGGCCGCCACCACCTCGGTCACGAAAATCACCGGGTTCCTCGACAGCCCGACGGGGTTAAGCTTGAGGATGGCGTCGCGCGCGGCCGTCAGCATCAGCGCAGGGTCGAAGGTGTTCGCATTGGGGGTCTTGGACATTGGCGTCACTCCGCTCAGAAGGTCTTGCCGGCGAGCATCAGGAACTGCTCGACGATGGGGCCGAGGGCCAGTGCGGGAAAATACTCGAGCCCGGTCACGATGAGGATCACGGCCACCAGCAGGGTCACGAACAGCACGCCATGGGTTGGGAAGCTCCCCTTGCTCGAGGGCACACGCGTCTTCGCACCCAGTGAGCCGGCCACCGCCATCATCGGAACGATGAAAGCAAAGCGCCCCAGGAACATGGTGATGCCGAGGGTCGTGTTATACCAGAGCGTGTTGGCATTGAGCCCGGCGAAGGCAGAACCATTGTTGCCGGCGCCTGACGAGTAGGCGTAGAGAATCTCGCTCAGACCGTGGGGGCCAGCGTTGGCGAGGCTCGAGATTCCAGGAGGCGTAATCGCCGAGACCGCGCTGAAGCCGAGGATCACGAGCGGCAGGATCAGCAGCGCCAGCATGACGAGCTTCATCTCTCGCGCCTCGATCTTCTTGCCGAGATAGTCCGGCGTGCGGCCAACCATCAGCCCGGCGATGAACACGGTGAGCACGGCCATGATGAGCATGCCGTAGAGCCCGGAACCGACGCCGCCCGGCGCCACTTCACCAAGCTGGATCAGCGCCAGCGGAACGAACCCTCCCAGCGGCGTCAGCGAGGCGTGCATGGCATTTACGGCGCCGCAGGAGAGGCCCGTGGTCACCACCACGAAGAGCGCCGTCAGCGCCTGCCCAAAGCGCACCTCCTTGCCTTCCATGTTGCCCATGGCGGGATCAACGCCCAGTGCCGTCATGAGCGGGTTTCCTGCCGTCTCCGCCCAGTAGACGATGGCAACACCCGCAAGCATGAAAACGAGCATCGCGATGAACAGCGCCCTGCCCTGCCGCCCGTCCCCCACCATCCTGCCGAACATGAACGGCATGGCGGCTGAAATCAGCAGCATGGCAAAGATCGACAGCATGTTCGACCATTGCGAGGGGTTCTCGAAAGGGTGCGCGGCGTTGGCGTTGAAGAAGCCGCCGCCATTGGTGCCGAACTGCTTGATCGCTTCCTGGCTCGCCACCGGACCAAGTGCAATCGCCTGGTTCGCACCCTCGAGCGTCGTTGCATCGACGTGGGCGGCCAGCGTCTGCGGCATGCCGAGCGCCACGAAGGCAATTGCGAGGAGGACGGCGCCGGGCAACAGCACGTAGAGCGTCGTCTTCACGAGATCGTCCCAGAAATTGCCAAGCGTCTGAGCGTTGCTTCTCGAGAAGGCTCGGGTGAAGGCAACGGCGAGCGCGATGCCGGTAGCTGCCGAGAGGAAGTTCTGCACCGTCAGCCCGGCCATCTGGATGGCGTTGCTCATCGTCGCCTCGCCGGCATAGGCCTGCCAGTTGGTGTTGGTGACGAAGCTCATGGCCGTGTTGAAGGAGAGATCGGACGGCACAGCGCCAAAGCCCTGCGGGTTGAGGGGCAACAGCCCCTGCAGCCGCAACAAAACATAAAGCAGCATGAAACCCGCGGCGTTGAAGGCGAGCATGGAAAGCGTGTAGTGGCGCCACCCTTGCTCGCGAGTGTCATAGCCGGATATGCGGCGCAGGATGCCCTCGACGGGAGACAGGACGGGCGTGAGGAAAGTCCGCTCCCCCGAATAGACCCGCGCCATGTAGACGCCGAGGCCCCATGCCGCCGCGGTGGTCACGCCGAGGATGAGGATGATCTGGAACCAGCCAACAAGCGTCATCGCCATCTCCCTCAGTAGCGCTCGGGATGAAGGAGGGCATGCACGAGATAGGCTGCCAGACCCAGCGCGATCAACAATCCAAACGAGGCTTCCTGCATCACAGCCTCCCGCAGAAGTCGACATAACCCGCCGCGAGCGCGAACAGCCCGGCTCCGAGCGAGATGAACAGTAGATCGAACATGGAATGCACTCCGTTTCGACTTCTAGGATAGAAGAAGCGGCAGTAAGCTTTCCATGCGGAAGTGAACCCCGCCAGATAAGCCCAGCATAAAAACTGGCAATCTAGGTCCAGAACTGCGTCCCGAGCCGGTCTGTGGGAGGCTGGCAAAAGCGCCCGGCAACATTCACGTGCGCGCCGCCCGATGAACAGCCTTTCCCGCGAACGCGGCATCTTGGACTTCCGGGCTTCGAACACGTCGTGCCGGAACGCGGAGCAGTGCCATCGGCGAATGCATGCCGTCCTTGGCCTTTCTGCCGGCATAGAGCAAGGTCCAGCTGCTCATTGCCGCAGGTGCGGGAATGCATTAATTTCTGTAATTTCAATATGTTCTGTTGTCGTGGTGGGCGATGAGAGACTCGAAGGCACCGTGATACATAGATTTCAAAAACAGCGAAAATCCCCAATGTTTTCGGCCGTTTTTAAGCTTCTAGACCGTGATACACGACCGTGATACATGACCGTGATACACGGGGTTTCTACCTATGGCACGATCCGGGCATCTTACCAAGCGTAAGGACACATCCAACTACCAGGTTCAGCTACGGGTCCCGGCGGACTTGGTGCCGATCATCGGCAAGCCGCACATGCGCGCGAGCCTGAAGACCTCGGACCTGGCTGCTGCGAAAAAACTGGCACGTGCCGTGGTGACGGAGTGGGAGGCGAAGTTTCAAGACCTCCGTGCCCGGCGTGAAATGACGGATGGTGATCTCGAAGCGGCGGCGGCTGAGCATTGGCGGAAGGCCCTGGAAGTCGACCAGAACAATCGAAGCCGGTTGCCAGGAGCCTGGGACCGTGAGACGGCACTCCAGGACATTGCGGCGCGGGTCACGAGTGGCGAGATCAGCAACGATCCGCTATCCGTCTTGAATGCCAGCCTGGACTATCCCGTGTTGCTAGCACCGGCGGCATATGACCGGGATCGCCGCGCGATCCTGCTCAAGGTGCTCCAGCAGCAGACAGCCGATGGCGAGACAGTGCTTATTAAGGCAGCGACGGATGCCTACATCGCACACCACAAGCTAACTGTTCAGCCGGACACCCGCGACTATCGCGAGCTTGCCCATCGGATTGCCAGGGCGGAGATCGACGCTCTGAAGCGCACCCTGGAACGGGACAAGGGAGATTTCACCGGCACCCCGACAGACCCCATCCTCTCCAATGTCTCAGGAGCACCACGGGACAGCACCACGTTCGACACCATCATCGACCGGCAGGTCGAAAGGAACGCCAACGGCATCGGGGGCCGCAAGAAGTCCGCGTCGACGATCAAAAAATACAAGACGGTGATGCAGAGCTTCGCCACCTGGCGCGGCAGCGCCCGCGCTGCGACCGTGACCGTCCAGGAGCTGGAACAGTGGCGTGACGTGCTGTTCACGTCCAAGGCCCAAAAGTCCGTTCGCGACTATGTGGCCATCGTCCGGACGGTGCTGTCATGGGGACACAGGCAATCGAAGGGCGGGCTCTTCCCCAAGGGCTTCCCCCTGGACCTCCTGGAGCTCCCTGCCAAGCCGGAGGTCACGACGGACGGCAAGGCCTATACGATTGCGCAGGCTCAGAAGGTGCTCCGCGCCGCCAGGAAGCAGAAGCTCGGGTATCTCAGATGGATTCCGTGGCTATTGTGTTACAGCGGCGCGCGCATCAACGAAATCACGCCGCTAGAGCGCCAGGACGTGTTCCAAGTCGGTGAGGATTGGTTCATCCACATTCGCCCCGACGACCACGACGGCGACTTGACGCGCCAGGGCCGCACGACGAAGGGGAACAAGGGACGGAAGGTGCCGGTGCACCCCGATCTCATTGACGAGGGTTTCATCACCTATGTCGAGACTATCACCAGCGGCAAGCTTTTCCCCGAACTGCGCATCGATCAAAACGTCCGCGACTGGATTTCGCGGAAGGGGCCGATGAAAGGCGTGAAAGATGCTCCGGCTCCAGCACATGGCTTCCGGCACCTTTGGGAAGACCTTCGTCGGATGAAGCTCGATCACGGCGCGGCGCTCTATATCGCGGGCCGTTCGAGCGGCACGAGTGACGACCTATATGGGAAATCGAACGCAATGCTTCCGGCGCTTGCAGCTGAAATGCAGAAATTTCCCAGCATCATGAAAATAAAATAGCGCTATAGGCAACTTTCTAGGTCGAATCACAATTTATACATATACTTGCCGTAAAGTAATATGATACTATTACTTATGAAACATTTTCGAATGAGTGCCGGTGCCCTTTAAGGGCATTGCACACACAGCAAAAGAATTCTTCCTAGGCGCTCCCGAAGCGCCACTCGACACCAAGAGCTCGCTCGCGGCACCTGATGCCGCCTTCCTGGCGCTCTTCGGTGCCACCCCCACTATATCGGGCGCGTCCGTCACTCCGGCGACCGCCCTGACGGTTCCTGCCGTCGCCGCTGCCGTGGGATTGCTCTCAGCAACGGCCGGAACCCTCCCCGTCAAAGTCTTCCGGAAGCTTCCCGAAGGCGGCAAAGAACCCGCCACCGATCACCCGTCCTTTCACCTGATTCATGACGAGGCGAACGGCTGGACGAGCGCCGGACAGTTGCGCCAGCAGCTCACAGCCGACGCATTGCTCTACGGCAATGGGTTTGCATTCTGCAACCGCGTCAACGGCAAGGTCCAGGAGCTTATCCGTCTCGACCCCACCACTGTGACGCCCCAGGTCGACGCCGCGTCCGGTGAACCTTCTTTCAAGATCGGGCAAGGACGCGGCTCGCGGATTCTCTCATTCCGTGACGTTCTGCATATCCCTGCCCAGATGATCGCCTCGGATGGCCTGACCGGCATTGCCCCCGTCCACCTGGCGCGTGAAGCGATTGCCGTCGCCATGGTGCTCGAACAGCACGCCGCGCGCCTGTTCGGACGTGGCGCTAGGCCGTCCGGCGTTCTCAGCTTCGAGAACAAACTCGACGCGGACACCGCGAAGCGCATCTCAGAGAGCTGGCACGCTGCACATGGTGGAGAAAACTCCGGTAAGACAGCCGTCCTCGAACAAGGCGGCAAGTTCGAACCCATCACATTCAGTTCCGTCGACGCGCAATTCGCAGAAATGCGGAGCTTCCAAATCATCGAAATCTGCCGCGCCTTCCGCGTCCAACCGCAGTTCGTCATGGACTTCTCGCGTGCCACCTGGAGCAACGCCGAGCAGATGAACACGGCATTCTTGCAATACAGCGTGCTTCCCTGGCTCCGCACCTTCGAAGCAGCCTATCGGCGCGTCTTGCTTTCGCCCGACGACCGGAAGGAATACTCAATCGAGTTCATCGTCGACGACTTCCTTCGCGCCGACACCGCCGCGCGCGCCTCCGCCTATCAGGCGTTCCGGTCCGCCGGCGTGATGACCGCCAACGAAATCCGCCGCCTGGAGAACCTTCCGGCGCTTCCCGATGGCGACTCCCTCAGTTCGCCCTTCACCACCTCCAACAGCACCGACGCTCCTCCGGAAGCCAATCAATGACCACCGCTCACCCCACCACCGAGCTCGTCGCGTTCTTCGGCGACGGCAAGCACAAGTTCCAGCTTTCGTTCCCGCTCATCGCTGAGCTGGAGCGCCTCACCGGCTACGGCATCGGAGCAATCTCGAAACGCCTCTTCGCTCAGGATTACCGCGCCGGGGAAGTCTCGGAACTCATCCGGCTCGGACTCATCGGCGGCGGCACCACGCCGGAACGCGCGATGCAGCTCACCGAAACCTACGTCCATCCCGCACCCCTCGCCGCCTCGATCCCGCTCGCACTGGAGATTCTCCAGGCGACGTTCTTCGGCGTCGACAAACCCCAGGAGGACGCTCCGTGAGTGAGTATCTCGAACAGTATCTCGAATGGGAGCGCCAGTGGCATGTGCACCATGAGGAGGTCCAGAGTCACCTCACGCGTCTGCCTGAGTTCCTCTCCGACTCCCAGCTCAGTGTTGTCTGCGAGACGCTGGAAGCCGTCCTTGACTTCGCCATGGCTTCGGAAAGGCCGTTCAATGAATAAGATCGAGATCAAGGCCCAGTTCACCACCACCGAGACCGGCGAGCTCACCGGTATCGCCTGGCCCTTCGGCACGCCGGACCGTGTGGGCGACGTGATCGAGCCGAAAGCGTTCAAGGTCTCACATACTCTTCCAATGCTTTTCGGTCACGACCAGGCCCAGCCCATCGGCGTCTGGGACAGCGTCACCGAGACAGACCAGGGCCTCGAAGTGCGCGGCCGTCTCATGATCGAGACCGTTGCCCGCGCCCGCGAAATCCATTCCCTCATTCAAGAGAAGGCTCTCTCCGGCCTCTCAATCGGATTCGTCACGACCAAGGCCACGCCCCGGCGCGGCGGCGGGCGGACGATCACGGCCCTCGATCTACTCGAAGTGTCGGTCGTCAGTGTGCCCGCTCATCCTGGCGCACGCATCACCTCGGCAAAGGCCGAAACCCTCCCCCAGTCCAAAGGAACTCCCATGGAACCCGAACTCGAACTCCTCGAAAAGAAGATGACCGAGCGCCTCGATCATCTTGAAGCCAAAATGAACCGCCCGGCCGTCCACACTGACGAGAAGCCGGAGGAGGACGCCGAAAAGAAGGCGTTCATCTCCTATGCTCGCAAGGGCACCGAACATATGACCGAGATCGAGCGCAAGGCGCTCGTGGTCGCCGTCGACGCCACCGCCGGTTATTTGGCCCCGGAAGTGTTCAGCAGCGAGATCATTAAGCTCACGCGCCAGTTCTCGCCCATCCGCCAGGTGGCCAAGGTGCAGACCATCGGCTCCTCGGAGGTGAAAATCCCGCGCCGCACTGGCAGCACCGCAGCCGTCTGGACGGCGGAAAACGTCGCCTCGACCGGCTCGCAGCCCTCTTATGAGCAGCTGATCTTCGCGCCCTTCGAACTCCGGACGCACGTCGACGTGAGCAACCAGCTCCTCGAAGACAACGTCTACAATCTTGAAGCTGAGCTCGCCTCCGACCTCGCAGAATCCTTTGCCATCGCGGAAGGCACTGCTTTCGTCTCTGGCACGGGCACCACCATGCCCACCGGCTTCCTCGCATCTGGTGCGATCACGAACGAAGTCAAGACCGGCGTCGCTGCTGATCTGCCGGGCACCGATTCCGGTATCGCGGACAAGCTCTTCGACCTGTTCCATGCCATTCCGACCATGCACAGCCAGAACGGCACGTGGGTGCTCAACCGCAACATCCTGAAGCGCCTGCGCAAGATCAAGGACTCGACCGGCAACTATCTCCTGATGCCGTCGGGCCTGGCCAATGGTCCGACCTGGACGATCCTCGGACGGCCGGTACTTGAAGCCGTCGACATGCCGGACGTCGGTGCGAATACGAACCCCATCGTGTTCGGCGACATGAGCGGCTTCCGCATCATGGACCGCCTCGGCTTTGCGATGCTCCGCGACCCCTACAGCCAGGCAGCCAACGGTCTCGTGCGCTTCTACGCCCGCAAGCGTGTTGCCGCCGCAATCACTCACCCGGATCGCCTGGTCCGCTTCAAGTGTTCAACGTAACCGTCCGCCCATCGGACAGAGGAATGACATGCGCAGCGCAGAGGACACTTTTGGTTGGGAAATGGGCGGAGTTAAGCTCCAGCTTCGCCCGTCACTCCGTTGCGCATGTCGCCTTGAACGTCGCTATGGTTTCGAGCCCCTGGCTCGCGCCATTGCTGACGGCAATCTCACTGTCATGACAGACATGATCATTGAGGCCTCGGTCGACGACGATCTTGACCGCCACATGATCGAGGCCGCTCTCGCCTGCAATCTTCGCCACCTCGATTATATTTCGGGCCAGCTCCTGGCATTCATCTTCACCATGTGCGGAGGCGACGACGACGCGCCAGATGATGACGCCAGTCCTTCCAGTCACAGGCCCCTGCCCCTGGCAGAGTTCTATGCCAAGCTCTACCGGATCGGCACGGGCTGGCTCGGCTGGACCCCTGCCGACACCTGGCACTCCACGCCTACTGAGATTGTGGAAGCCTACCGGGGCCGCACTGAGCTTCTACAGGCGATCTTCGGTGCCCCAGGCAGCGATGACCAGGACGGCAACTTCAAGCCCGATCTAGATGCCAAGCTCGACCGTGATGGCCTCGACAGCCTCAAGTCACTGGGGAGGCTCTAATGCCCTTTGCTGCACCCCGTATCTGCGACTGCGGTCACAAGATCCCCTCCGGCACGCGTTGCCCCTGCCAGGTGAAGCGCGACCAGGTCCGCAAGGCACGCTTCGACAGGACCAGGCCCAGCGCATCGGCGCGTGGTTATGATCGCCAGTGGTCACGCGAGTCGAAAATCTATCTCCGGAATAATCCGGCATGCACCAGGTGCGGCAACCCCGCTTCCCTAGTCGACCATATTCAGCCCCACAAGGGCAACCAGAAGCTCTTCTGGAACCGTGGCAATTGGCAGAGCCTGTGCACGGGCTGCCACAGCACCTGGAAGCAGTCCCAGGAGCGCAGCACGCCATGACCACGGACAACAATGCACCTGCAAGCGCGGAACACGCCCGCATCAAACTCACCTTCTGTGGAAGGACGCTCTCCATCAGACAGTGGGCAGAAGTGACCGGCCTTCCCTGCCACGTCATTGCCTATCGCATGCGCGCGGGTTGGACTGCTGACAAGGTGCTCTCAGAACCCCTTCGTTCCTCCAGCACGCCCAAGCCGTCTACTAAGAGACTCTTCACCTTCCGTGGCAAATCTCAGTCTCTCTCTGAATGGTCGAGAGAACTCAAACTCGGATACGGGACGATCACGGCGCGCCTTCGCAAGGGCTGGACCGTTGAGGAAGCCCTCTCAACCCGGCCGATTCCTGTCGCAGAACGTGGGCGAGCAGCGCGGCACTCTAACACCGATCCCGTAGAGGTCGATCCATGTTCAGAGTAACATTCACAATGTCGGACAACTCTAGCTTTCTCCACACGTTCGAGTGGGAGGACAGCAAAGGCACTCCCATCTCGCTGGCGGACACTCCGCTCATGATGCAGATCAAACGTCGGATCAAAGACGCGGCCGTTGCACTTGAACTGTCCACAGCCAACGGGCGCATCGTGATTGACCCCCTGATGGCCAACAAGTTCACCCTCTTCATTCCCGCGAACACTCTGAGACCATCGCCGCTGATCGATGAAGGTGCGGAGGAAGACGAACCATACGTCTTCGACATGCTCCAGTTCAACTTGGATGGATCTCGGAGCACACTCTTGTGCGGCGAAATCCACGTCTACACTGGCGTCACCCGATGAACACCTCGGCAATGCTCAGGAGGGCGGGGGGTAGGTCCGACTTTGAGAAGGACACGGGGACCGGCGGGGGGAGCACCGCGCACGATTTTCCCGAATTGGAAATTTCACATCAAAAGGAATCCACCGAATGATCGTTTCCCTGGACGCCCTCAGGGCGCACCTCAATATCACGGGTGAGCATGACGACAAGCTGCTCGAACGGAAGCTCGAAGCCGCCCATGTTGCCGTCGAGAACTTCACGGGCCTGAACTTTTCTATCGCCTTCACGCCCTGGCTTCCGGAAGAAATCGACCTCGAAACCGATGAAGTCACGACGCCTGAAGTTGAAAGTAATGCTCCGGCACCGCTGAAAGAAGGTGTTCTTCAGTTCGCGGCGCACCTTTTCACGTATCGGGAAGGCCAGCATTTCGAGGAAAACACCCCGTCAGCAGCACCCCTTGGCGTGTTCGACCTCCTGGCACCCTACCGCGCGTGGAGTTTCTGACATGAGCGAGCAGATCAAACGGCTCCAGAAACGCCTCGCAGCCATCCCTGTTGAGGTGAGACAGGCCGTGCAACCGGCCCTGCAAAAGTCCGGCGAAGAGCTCCAAGACCTCATGCGGCAGCTTGCTCCGGAGGATACCGGCGCGCTTAAAGAGTCGATCACCGTCACCCCAGGCGGACAAGTGACGCCGCCTTACAGTCAGCCGGGCGGCAGCTTTGCCGTGCCCGAAAATGCCGTTGCCATCACCGTGGGCAGCGAGGAAGTTCGCTACGCCCATTTGCAAGAATTCGGCAGTGCCCAAAATCCAGCGCACCCCTTTTTCTGGCCTGCATATCGGCTGCTCAACAAGCGAATCTCGAACCGGTTGAAGCGCGCCGTCTCCCAGGCCGTCAAGAAAGGCTGGAGTAAGTGATCGACCCCTCCCTCGCGCTCCAGAAGTCGATTGTCGCCCGGCTCAACGACTCGCTCATCATCGACGTCCAGACCCTGGACAAGGGCGGCCTTCCCACCTGCTTCCCCTCGATCATTGTCGGAGAGGCTCACGTCGTCTGGCCTGACTATGCCGACAGCTTTGTGACCGCCGTGCATACCGATCTTCATATCTGGACCGACACCGATGGCGTGGCATCCGTGAAGAAGATCGCGGGCAAGGTGCGCGAGGTGCTGTTCCGTGGCCCCTGGCAGATCGACGGACACACCTGTGCGAACCTCCGCATAGAGTCCGGGCGCTATATGCGTGATCCCGATGGCAAGCACTCGCACGGCGTTCTCACTGTGACCGCCCTCTTGCAAGAGTTGGTGCAGCCCCGATGATAGCATCCAAGTTCGATCAGCTGGCAGGCATTCGCCTGTGCCGTGAGACCGTGCCCAATGAATTCGGGGAGATCGATCACCATGACACCCCCTCCCGTGTCGTCCGTGTGCATGTCGTCAGCACCACGATCTCGGAGGCAGCGGGTTCGACAATCGAAGGACTGATCACCGTCCGGCTTCGCTTCATTCCGGGAGTCATGCCCGGATCATCTCTGACGATGAACAGCTGCCGCTATGAAATCATCGAAGTCCAGGAGCTTGGACGCCGAGCCTTTCTGGAGCTGAAGGCCGTGCGGAGGCCTTAGGTTGAAAGGCACCAAACCTCAGATCCGCGTCGACGCGAAGGCGATTGCCCGAACCCCCAGGCCTCCCGCCTGGTTGTCTCAGCACGCCCGCGCCGAATGGCGCCGGATCATGCCGCACCTGGTGGAGCGCCGCATCCTCACCGATGCCGATCTCGCCATGGTTGAGGGATTTTGCATCGCGACAAGCCGCGTCCGTGAGGTGGAAGATCTGATGCGCTCCGGTGACATGCTGGATCCAAAGCTTTGGCGTGTTCAGAATCAGGCGTTGCAAACCGCCCGGCAGATCGCTGCCGAGCTTGGCCTGACGCCTGTCAGTCGGTCCCGCCCGACGATCCGCGACGACGACCAGTCCGACAATGAGTTCGACCTATGAAGGTCCCGGACACCTACCCGGCCTGGCTGTTCGACTGCAGCCCTATTGATGACCCCCTAGGTCATGGCGAGCGGGCCATCCGGTTCCTGCACTCGCTGAAGCACCCCAAGAGCCGCGCACCTGGACAGGCCTTCCAGCTCACGCCCTGGCAGGAACGCTTGGTTCGACGCATCTATGGCCCGTGCCATCCGGACGGCCGCCGCAAGGTGCGCAATGTCCTGGCGCTCCTTCCCCGTGGTGGTCGCAAGACTTCGCTCGGAGCGGGCCTCGCCCTCCTCCACTCCTTCGGACCCGAACGCATCCCAGGTGGCCAAAGTCTCTTCGCCGCAGCCGACCGCAAGCAGGCGCGCATTGGCTATGAGGAAGCCTTGGGCATACTGCGTGCGGACCGGAAGATTTCCGGAAAGGTCCGGGCCCTCGATTATAAAAACCGTCTTGTTCACGACAAGTCGGCCAACGTGCTTGAGGCGATCTCTGCCGACGCCGCCACACAGCATGGCCGAACGCCAGGTTTCGCCCTGGTCGACGAACTTCATGCCTGGAAGAAACGCGAGCTTTACGACGTCGTGCGAACCGGCCTGGTCAAGGTGCCGGGCTCGCTGATGTGCATCATCAGCACCGCTGGCCGTGGCCAGGCGAACGTCGCCTGGGACCTTTACGACTACGCCCGCAAGGTGGCGCGCGGTGACATTGAGGACGAAGGCACCCTGCCCGTGCTGTTCGAGACGCCGAAGGATGCGGACTGGCGCGACGAGGAACTCTGGCACCTGGTCAATCCCGGCCTCGTCGATGGCTTCCCCGATCTTGAGGGACTTCGCCAGCTCGCCCGCGAAGCAGAGAATCGTCCGGCAGACCGAGACGCTTTCCGCCAACTGCACCTGAATGTGTGGCTCGATCATAGCCATGATCCCTTTGTCGACATGGCGATCTACGACAATTGTCGTGCCGACATTGACGAGCAGGAACTCGAAGGACTCCCGGTTTGGCTTGGCGTCGACCTGAGCAGCAACACCGACTTGACCGCCATCGTTGCTTGCTGGCGCCATGACGATGATCGCTACACCGTCCGTGCCTGGTTTTTCTGCCCGGCCGACAACCTTCGCCGACGTAGTGAGATCGACGGCGTTCCCTATGTCGCTTGGTCCGACGAGGGTCACATCACGCCAACGCCTGGCAACGTCGTCGACTTCAGAACGGTCGAAGACAAGATCCGTGAACTCTGCGACCTCTTCAACGTGCAAGAGATCAACTTCGATCCGCATATGGGCCGCGTGATGTTGAGCAATCTTGCCGACGACGGACTCCCTGCTGTTGAACATCGCCAGGGCTGGATAAGCATGAGCCCGGCAATCAAAGCCCTCGAACACGCCATCGTTGGCGGCACCTTCGAGCACGACGGCAATCCTGTTCTCCGCTGGAACTTCGCCAACATCGCGGTCGAGACCGACAAAGCGGGGAACCGCAGCTTCCACAAGGGCCGCTCCCGCGACCGGATCGACGGTGCAGTTGCTTGTGCGATGGCACTCGGTCGCGCGGCATCCGGCGAGACCACCAAGTCAATTTACACCAATGTGACTCAAAGGCCCGATGGCCTGCTCACATTCGATTGAAGGGAATACAAATGGCCAATGAAACCGAACAGCTCGTCGTCACCCTCGAAGCCCGCATCCGCGACTTCGAGCGCAACATGGCTAAGGCCAGCGGCACCGCTGGCAAAGAGTTCGGTGCCATTGAACGCCGGGCACTGCAGTCCGCGCGCAAGATGGAAGGGGTCTTCGGCAACCTGGGCGGAGCCATCAAGGGCTCTCTCGGCAGCATCGGCCCCGGCTTCCTCGCAGGCGGCATCGCGGGCCTGATCTCAGCGGAAGGCCTCCAGGCTATTGGCAATGCCGTGAAGTCCGTTGCCGACTTGGCGGACCAGGCGGCTCGTGTCAATGTGCCGGTCGAAGATTTTCAAACGCTCAGCTTTGCCGCCCATCAAGCGGGAGTCGAGACGGACAAGCTGGAGAACATTCTTCAGATCTTCAATCGCGAGATCGGCGAGGCCGCGATCAAGGGCGGCGATCTCAAGAAAATCCTGGACGCGAATGGCGTGTCCCTAACCGACAGCAACGGCAAGCTCCGGAGCACGAAGGAACTCTTCTATGAGCTGGTGACCCTCGTCTCCAGGGCGAAGACGGCACAGGAGGCCATGGTCATCGCTACAGCGGCTTTCGGCCGTGGCGCTGGCGATGCCCTGCCCTTTCTCCGGCAAGGTGCCCAGGCGCTGCGGGAAGGCGAACAGGCAGCGCGCGACAGTGGTGCCGTCATTGACGAGCAGCTCGTCCAGGCAGCCGCCGACTTCGACGACAAATGGACGGCGGCATGGGACGTGTGGAAGGCGAAGGGCAAGGGTGCAATCCTCGAAGTGATGACCGGCTTGGAGAACGCCTTCGGCCGCCTCGATCAGTTCTTGCAGAAGTGGAACGTCACGCGTGAAGCTCTCCGCGCGAACGGCAACGGACTTCCGGGCCTGAGCGATGGCGAGCTTGACGCCCTTGGAACCATCATCCCGGCGCTCTCCCGCGAAGGCTCGAAGCTGACGGAGATCAACGTCCTCGAACAGCAGCGCAATGATCTTCAGGCGAAGCGCCTGGAGCTTGAGACGCAGATCCACCAGGCGACGAGCGACGGCCGCCCGCCCGTGGAGCTCGAAGAATATGGCGAGCGCCTCCGCACCATCCTGAAGCAGCTCGGCGATGTAGAGACGCGTCTCAAAGGACTTCGGCCCTCGAACACTACCGGTCCATCTTGGGAGAACACCGGCCGGAACTCTGGTGCAGCACCGATCACAGTGATCCCTGACCTCGGCAGCGGCGGCAGCTCCGCAGGTCGCGCGAGCCGGACGAAGGTGATCCACAGTGAAGCCGATGCACTCAAACGCCTCACAGATGCACAGCAGGCGGAGAATGAGAGCCTCCAGGTCGAAGCCCGCAGCATGGGGCTGTCCGTCTTCGAGGCCGCTCGCATGCGAAAGGAGGCTGAGCTCCTCGCGTCAGCCAGCCGTAACGGTATCAACATCACCGACGAAGTGCGCGCCTCCATCTCAGCCCTTGCGGTCGAATACGGACGTGGCCAGCAGGCGATGGAAGCTTCCCGTCTTGCCCAGGAGCGCAGCGCCAGGACCGCCGAAGAACTTGTCGCCGCACAGCAGCGCGCGGAACAGTCCGCCGCGCAATTCGGGCAGGCCTTCAGCGGCGCGGCCAAGGGATTTCTCAGCGATCTTTCGCATGGCGTAAGTGCGACGGAGGCGCTTTCGAGTGCGCTCTCGAACCTGGCGGACCAGGTGCTGAGCCTGGCGTTGAACAATCTCTTCGGCGGACTTGGCGGCAGCGGCAAGATGGGCATGATCGGTCCGCTTCTCGGCTTCGCAGAAGGCGGCATTGTGCGCACTCCTGGTGCACGTCGCTACGCCCGCGGCGGACACATCAGCGGGCCTGGCAGTGGCACCAGTGACTCGATCCCGGCCATGGTCTCCAATGGCGAGTTCATCGTCACGGCAGCGGCCACGTCAAAGCACCGCGCCTTGCTGGAAGCGATCAACAGCGGCAGGCTTCCCGCATTCGCATCGGGAGGCCACGTTGGTGCACCTGCCCTGGCGCATGCTCCGGGTGGCGGAGGCATGAACGTGACGACGAACGTCACCGTCAATGGCTCAGGCAACGGCGATCCGAAGGCCGACAATTTGCTGGCAAAAAAGGTCGCAAAGGAAGTCGAGGGTTCGATCCGCGGTATCGTTTTTAAAGAGATGAGATCTCAAATGAGGCCGGGGAACGTTCTCTCCCGCTAGAAGCTGAAGCGCCGCTTCGGCGGCACCGGCCGCAGCGGTGCAACATCCCCGCCGCCCTGCGTCTCCAAATCCCGGGAGATGCTTTCCCATTCCGCAGCTTGGTCCCGCCAACGTGCTGCTTCATCATCTGGAACCGAGTTGGCCTTCTCCCGGCACTCCTCAGCCTTCGCGCGCGCTATCCGCAAGAGATAGCTCTCCTCATCCGCTCCAGCCAAACCAGTGGTTCCCGCATCTTAAGAGTGTGTTTTAGAACGCCTGCATGTTCAACGCCGTTGTCTGGTTTTCGTTCCGCAAATTTTGATATGCGCCTCGCAAAAAAGCCCCGCGACCTGGCTCTTGCCGGGCGGCGGGGCTGCACACACAGAGGGGAGGCGGCATACGCCTCCTGGACATGACGATAAACCTGTTGCGCCTCGCAGTCAACATGCTAATATAGTCGGTGAAACATTTAACCAATTGAATTATAGGATATGATTATGACCTACAAGCAGAATGTCAGTATGATTGCCCTTCCCGTTCCTCGGCACTTGCAGCTCAAGGAACTTGCGGAGAAGCGGGGAATGTCGATGGCGGATACAATCGGTGATTTTATAAATGAGGCCATCGCGGCCGGTGAGATTGCGGATGTCACTCCCGGCGTAGAAGTCCGTGCTGGTCGAGAGCCTGGCACTGGGACGCCCAAGATCGTCATGCCCATCGGCCAGGCCTTCCTGTCTCGCATGTCGCCCGACGTCGCCTTGCGTTTGGCGGACGTCCTAGTAGATCCCGAGCGGCATAGAGTGCTGAGCGGCTTCATCGAAAATCCGAACGTGATTGGCTGGGACAGACTGCGCGTGTTCGGAAAGGGCTCGGCCGTCGTGCTCTCCTCCAGCAGGTCGCAGGAGAGCGTGATCATGTCTCAGTCCATCGCCCGCGATCTCGCCCGTCAGCTTCGCGCGTGCGCGAGCCTGGTGCAGGCACAGATCGAACAGGCTGACGCCGAGCGGAAGGCCCGGCCCAAGATCGTCGACGTGGACGCCATGATCAAGGACCTCGGCTGACCTCAGGACCAGCTCCAGTGACTTCCACCCGCGCCAATCCAGAGAACCCGGCCGACGACAAGCGGCCGGGCTCGGCTGGCGTGGGAGTGTCGGGTTTCGTAAAATCCGGAGTGCTGATTTCGACCATCGCGGCGGCTAATGAAGGCCCGAACCGTAAGGGTTTTCGCAACCAGAGGCCCAATGCCGGCAAGCAGAGGTCTTTAGTTACTTCCCCCTTCCCTTCCTTCTCTCCAACTCTCTGTGACTCAGTCCCCTCTGATCTCAACACCAACACCAAAACCCCCATCCGACTCCCCAAGCCCAAGCTCCTGACGAAGGCGATGAAGCGCCGGATCGCAATCTGCCGCCCTGTCCGTGCCGTCGTGTGGGGGCGTCTCACCACCCTCGACCGTCTCAAGCGGACGATGGAGGCCATGGCTCACCCCACGGCCATCACCATCCAGTTCTCCGAAGACGTTCTCGCGGAAGCCGCCAAGCATCAGGACCCGGTCGATTGGGCTCGGCGCCGCATCACCCGCGCCCTCGAAAAGGTCTTCGGCAAGGGCAACGTGCTACTCACCGTCGTGGCGGAGCCGAACCGCAATCGTCCGGGCTTCCACTTCCACGGCGTACTGGACGTTTCACCCGATATGCGTCCGGCCGTCAGCAAAGCGCTTCGGAAAGCGTGTGGCGCTTGGAATGTTTCCGGCAGACAGTTTCAGTTCAAGTTCGACGACCAGGTGAGCTATTGCTGGGCCGACTACATGCTGAAGGACGGCACCCTCGCGCGCGCGCCCTATATCTCCCCGGCCCTGCGCGACGCGGCCCAGGTCCACCACTCCCTTGATGTGGCGAAACGGAAGGCGAAGGCATTGGCCAGGCGTAAGTCGGCTGTTACCCCGTCAGGAGGCCCGAGAACGCTTTTTAATCTCGTCTTGAATGGCGCTTTCGATCACGTCGATATCGAAACCACGGAAAATGAGCGACAGATTGAGCGCGAGTCTCCGAACTGCCTTCGGATCGGGAGGAATATGGTGACCGACGGCAAAGGTGATGGTGTTCTTGATATTGTCCATGTGATTCCCACAAGTTCGGTTGTGGAACCTATAGTTGGATACCCTGCCAATGAACAGAGCAGTGGCAGCACAATGCCCCGCCATGACTCAGGGAAGCCCGTGGAAGGCGTTCGTCCCTTTCGCGCGTCCCTCAGACCTCGGGCACGACCACGCCCGCCAGCGGTCCCGGCTGTGAGTCTGACGATCTCCGGACTACCGCTTCACGATCCCAGAATGCGGAAGCATTTTGCTTGACGACCTCGGTCCCGATAGACCGGACAATCAAGTCAACCGAATGTTGCGGGAACAAGATCGCCAGGTTGTGTGCGAGCCGTCGCACGTCAACGGCGGCCCCGAGCTTTTGACCGGCGATGGCCGTGGCGATGGAGCTTCTAAGATTCTGCATCCGATCCCCCGATAATGCAAAAAATCATATATACCGGAACTTGCAGACTTTGAGAAGATCATAGGTTGGGTTGTGGCTGCAACTCACGGGATAGCCAGGAGAGAGCGCTGGAAAGAGTTGCTATTTCTAGCTGCCGCCTAACGCCAGCGGCAGACAAAAAAGGTCACTGGTCCGCTGCGCAGGAAGTCTCCAAGTCACTCGCTATCAAAATATCTCTTGCATTATTCGTTCATCATGTTACGAATAACAAACAAGCAGGAGCACTAGAATGGCTAGACCTCGGACCCTCACTGACGAACAGCGAAAGCAGAATGAAAAGGAACGCGTTCGCAGGTGGCGAGCGGACCAGAAAGAAAAATCAGGAGCCCCCAGCCGTCCCCGCTATCTACCTAACGATAAGTACGCAGCTCTAGTGACGGCATTCTTCGACGGCCGGTTCGATCCACTCGACCAGGTCAACAATGCAAAAATTGCATTGGGTGAAATTGGAGACATATGGCCCGTTTCTATCAAGCCGGGGACACGAAGGCCAATTGAGTCTTCGCCACCGAAACGGAGAAAAAAGAATGATTAATAAGTCCGCATTGGATGCTCAGGTTTTACGTGCTGCCTTTCACGAGGCCGGACACGCGCTAGGGTTCGTCGCACACAATAATGAACCCGTTCGATGGATGTACGTGGAAGTCGAACCATCCTACGAAGAGGATGACGAAGTGACTGACGACATGATTCCCGACATGGTCTCGGGCGCTATCGATGGCGGAAGGCTCTATGATCTAGAACTAGATCAGAAGACCGGCTCTTACTCGGTTGCCAACTCATTCGACTTTGAAGGCTTCTCCGACGACGACCGCTCAACCAAGCGCCTTGAGATGGAAGGTGATCTAGTAATGGTTCTGTGCGGAGTGGTTGCGGAAGCTGCCCATGTGTACGGCGTTCAGAACAAGCCCAAGGTGATTCACGAGGCTACAGACTTGCTATTCATTCAAAGTCAGCAGGGAGGAGATTTTCAGAAGGTGGCTGCTATAGGTCAGCACCTGAGCGCTCTGGGTGTTCGCCCTAGCATGAATTGCCTCATGGAAACCGCATACGATGTGGTGTTGCACAACTGGGGCTCCATAACGGCATTGGCAGAAACTCTCGTCAAATCCGGATATCATGCGAATTCTAGAATGTATGAAATGTCTAGAGCTGAAATAGACGCAACAATCGGTGTTGCTAAAGCGGCATAGCAGCCAAGCCGATTATGTATCGCTGAGCTTAAGGCCTGCTGACTATGTGCATTTCAGCACTCTAGCATTTGCCTAATTCTATCCCAACGCGTTGCAAGGTTCGCTCGATCTTCGAGGGTTCCCGCAGGCGCGGCTGACTTCGACCAACCCAACAGGAGAATGTTATGAACCTTCCAACTGAACTTTCTGAAACTGCAATCCGGAAGCGCGCCCTCAGTCGGGGATATCGCGTCTTCAAATCCCGCCAGCAGGAGCACTGCAACAATCGCGGTCACTACATGCTGTGCGAGAACAACATCGTTGTGATGGGTGATCACTTCGACGCCACTCTTGAGGAAGTGGCGGAATACCTTTCCGACAAACCCACCGGCATCAATTGAGATGCTTCATAGAAAGGGAAAATAATGACTACTCACACGGCTTCGGAGCAGGTCCGCGGCATCCTTCACTTCGAAATTGTTACCCTGGAGGAGGCCCTGGAGATCGATCCTATGGTGGCCTCTCCGGATGCACCTACGATTGCGGCTAATACTGTCGTCTTCGGTCGCAATGATACACTCGGCGACTACCTGTTGGTGCGGAGTGGTCTCCAACAGTGCTTCGTGATCAGCGAGGTGTCCTACGTCCGTTTGGTTGCTGAAGATGACGTGACCAACATGTGACAGAAATGAGGGGAGGCTTTGCGCCTCCCCTTTCACACCATCCAATGTGTACATGAAGGGCACCGTCTGGCTCCGCGAACATCAAGGAAGCTATAGCATCTTCTGTTTGATCGTCAGAATAGGTTGGAGCTGCGTCTCCAACTTTTTCACAGCATCATCAACTTCGTTCTCGAACTGATCATCCATATCATCACTTAACAAGCTTTGACCTAGCCAGAAAATAGCACGCACCTTAGGATCTCCGGTTTTCGCGTAGATTCTGACACTGCTCACTAACTTGTTTCGCTGCCGCAACAGGTCGCGCAGTAGGGTTTCAACCCCAGAACCGAATACAGCTCTCGCTACCGGGACGGTTTCATGCAACGTGCTCCAAACTTCTGCAAAGCGGTTTACCCGATTCATAGCTCCTTGGGCCCTAACCTGGGCTCTGACTGCGTCCGATGGAGTGGATGAATCAATTGTCTCGCGCCGTCTCAGGTCGTCTTCTGCTGCTTGAAATTCTTCATTCGAAATGAAGGGTGCTCGAATCGTGTCGAATGCGTCTTGGACACGATACGCGACTGACAAAATTCTCTCTGCCGTAGCAATCCGTCGCTCCTCGATCCTTTGTCGACGCCATTGTTCAAATCCAACATGCCCGACATACGCGGCGGAGCCTATTGCCACCGCTTGGAGCAGCGAACCGACACCGGCGAGGATCGCTCCCCATTCATTTGGGGTCCAAGTGCTTACCCTGAGCGGAATAGCAAGCGCGATCAATCCCAGGATCAAAAGACCGATTTCCCAGACGGCGGGGAATTTCATCAGCTTTGATCTCTCACCGTGATACACAACCGTGATACAAGACCGTGATACATTTCGGGGAAGAGTTTATTTAACCCGTTGAAATCATTAACTAAAAGTGGTGGGCGATGAGAGACTCGAACTCCCGACATCTTCGGTGTAAACGAAGCGCTCTACCAACTGAGCTAATCGCCCGCCTCGGGGAGGTGCTTAGCGCCCGGGGGCGGGACAATCAAGACAACAAAAACCCCGTGCGATTTCTGAGGGCGCACGGGGCGAATGTAGTTTGAGTGGTGCCAGAAGCTAGCTCTCTGTGATCGCCGTCTCCCCGATGCCGTTGACCCGCCAGAAACGCATTACAGGGTCTATGTGTCGGTGATTCGACGATTATTTCAAGCCTTTGCAGGGCACTGCTTCACTGCGTCAGTTTCCGGCACAGCTTCACCATGCCGAGCTCATAGCGCACGGGGTTGCTCAGCACGCTGCGGCAGGTGATCTGCACGTCGCGGTCCTTGTCGCTGCCGGCGCTGGCCAGCATGTTGCCCGTGCCGCCGCCATTGCCGGAGCCGCCGCCGTTACCGCCACCGCCCGTGCCGCCGCCGCCATTGCCGCCACCACCATTACCGCCGCCGCCGCTGGCCAGAGTGCCGCCGCAGCCGCCGCCAATGGCGACGCAAGCGGTCGCCAGCCGCTGGCCGGAGAGGCCATTCACCTTGGCCTTGATCAGGGCAAGCTGGCGTGTACGGGTGGCATGGCCGCATCCGTTGGCGCCCACGTTGACACACAGTGCGAGCAGGCGCTTGTTGCTGAGCACGGCAGCCCTGGCCTCGATCTTCCGGCCGATCTCGGCCTTTGCCTTCGCATTCAGCGATTGCGGCGCGGTGCCAACATTCGCCTTCACATTCGCATCAAGCAATTTGCCTGAAGGGGTTCCCACCTTGGCATCGGCTTTGGCCGAAATGCCGCCGACGTTTGCGTCAACATGGGCAGAGGCAACACTGCCCTTGCCAACACCGGCACCGGTTCCGCCGAGGGTTGAGGAGACGCCAGAGAGAAGGTCTCCGGCGGGAGATTGTGTGGAAAGTGCGGCCGTCATCAAAGTAACCAACGCCGCAGATGTCAGTATCTTATTGAGGCGCATATGTTTTCTCCGTTCAACGAGAAATGAAACCAGAAGGAATTTCTGGAATCCTTAGGTTGAACGATTCCCGTAGGGTAAGAGTTCCCCTGGGGAATCCGAATTCTTCCGCATACGGACGAACTGTATCCTTTCGTACATAGCAAAAAGGCCGCCCCGGGGGCGGCCTTCATTCGTTTGCTGTGGCACAGATCAGTGGGCGCGGGCGGTGCTTTCGCCGGGCTTGCCGGCGGCGGCGCGGGCAGCGGCTGCGGCTTCTTCCGCCTCCTCGTTCCACTCAATGGGCTCCGGCATGCGGGTCAGCGCATGCTTCAGCACATCGTCCATCCGCGAGACGGGGATGATCTCGAGACCGCTGATCACGTTCTCCGGAATCTCCGTCAGGTCCTTCACGTTCTCGTCCGGGATCATCACCGTCTTGATCCCGGCGCGCAGCGCGGCGAGCAGCTTCTCCTTCAAGCCGCCGATCGGCAGCACGCGGCCACGGAGCGTGATCTCGCCCGTCATCGCCACGTCACGCCTCACCGGAATGCCCGTCATCACCGAGACAATCGCCGTCACCATCGCGATGCCGGCGGACGGACCATCCTTGGGCGTTGCACCTTCCGGCACATGCACGTGGATGTCGCGCTTGTCGAACACCGGCGGCTTGACGCCGATGGTCGCGGCCCGCGAGCGCACGTAGGATGATGCAGCCGAGATCGACTCCTTCATCACGTCACGCAAATTGCCCGTCACCGTCATCTTGCCCTTGCCGGGCATCATCAGGGCTTCGATCGTCAGGATCTCGCCGCCGACTTCCGTCCAGGCAAGACCGGTGACCACACCAACCTGATCCTCGCGCTCAGCTTCGCCATGGCGGAACTTGGGCACGCCCAGATACTGGTGAACGATCTCCGGTGTCACGGTGATCTTCTTCTTCGACTTCGTGGTCATCAGTTCCTTCACCGCCTTGCGGGCGAGCGAATTCACTTCACGCTCCAGATTACGAACGCCGGCTTCGCGGGTGTAGCGGCGGATCACCTCATACATGGCCTCCTCCGTCACCTCGAACTCCTTGGGCATCAGCCCATGGTGCTCCATGGACTTCGGCAGCAAGTGGCGCTTGGCGATCTCCAGCTTCTCTTCCTCCGTGTACCCCGCAATCCGGATGATCTCCATACGGTCGAGAAGGGCCGGCGGAATGTTCAGCGTGTTGGACGTCGTCACGAACATCACATTCGAAAGGTCATATTCGACCTCGAGATAGTGGTCCATGAAGGTCGCGTTCTGCTCAGGGTCGAGAACCTCGAGCAAAGCCGCAGACGGATCGCCACGGAAGTCCATGCCCATCTTGTCGATCTCGTCGAGCAGGAAGAGCGGGTTGGACTTCTTCGCCTTCTTCATCGACTGGATGACCTTGCCGGGCATCGAGCCAATGTAGGTCCGCCTATGACCGCGGATTTCGGCCTCATCGCGCACGCCGCCTAGCGACATGCGGATGAACTCACGCCCCGTGGCCTTGGCGATCGACTTGCCAAGCGAGGTCTTGCCGACACCCGGAGGTCCGACGAGGCACAGGATGGGGCCACGCAGCTTGTTGGTCCGGCTCTGCACCGCGAGATATTCGAGGATGCGCTCCTTCACCTTGTCGAGGCCGAAGTGATCGGCGTCGAGCACTTCCTCGGCAAAGCCCAGGTCGTTCTTCACCTTGCTCTTCTGGCCCCAGGGAATGCCAAGCAGCCAGTCGAGATAGTTGCGCACGACCGTTGCTTCAGCACTCATCGGGCTCATCTGGCGAAGCTTCTTGATCTCGGCGTCGGCACGCTCGCGTGCTTCCTTGGAGAGCTTGGTCTTCTTGATGCGGCCTTCGAGCTCGTCGATCTCGTTCTTTTCGTCGCCGTCGCCCAACTCCTTCTGAATGGCCTTCATCTGCTCATTCAGATAATATTCGCGCTGGGTCTTCTCCATCTGGCGCTTGACGCGCGAGCGGATGCGCTTCTCGACCTGCAGGACCGAGATCTCGCCTTCCATCAGCGCATAGACCTTCTCCAGCCGCTGCGCGACGGAGCTCATCTCGAGAAGCTCCTGCTTCTCGGCGATCTTGATGGCGAGGTGGGCTGCAATCGTGTCCGCGAGCTTCGAAGGGTCCGTGATCTGAGAGACCGAGGCCAGCACTTCCTGCGGAACCTTCTTGTTCAGCTTCACATAGCTGTCGAACTGCGAGACCGCCGTGCGGGCCAGCGCTTCCGTTTCAGCAGACGTGCCGGCGTCGGCGGCCAGCACCTCGACTTCGGCCTCGAAGAAATCAGTGCGCGCCGAGAAGCCGTGCACGCGGGCACGGTCAGAGCCTTCGACCAGCACCTTCACGGTGCCGTCCGGCAGTTTCAGAAGCTGCAGAACCTGTGCGAGCGTTCCCACCTCATAGACGGCGTCCGAGGCCGGATCGTCATCGGCGGGGTTCTTCTGGGCCACGAGCAGGATGCGCTTGTCTTCACGCATCACCTCTTCCAGCGCCTTGATGGACTTCTCGCGCCCCACGAAGAGCGGCACGATCATGTGCGGGAAGACGACGATGTCGCGGAGCGGCAGAACCGGGATGGTTTCCAGGCTGCCAGCGGGGGTGGCGGTGTTGCTCATTCTACTTCCTTTCATGGGCCGCCTCGGCGTCTGGCGCGGAAAATGCCGTCAGACAGGGGCGCCCGGTTCTTGGTCTCATCGGCCGCAAATCAGTGAATCACATGCAGTTTACGCAGAAATCCCCAAAAGCGCAGCCTCAGCGTCGGAGAGAGATGTGGAGAGGGGATAAAGAGATTTCAATGGAGCCTGTCTCGTCCCATTTGATCACCCTCCCCACAAGGGGGGCGGGGTAAAGCAAAATGGCCGGACCCTGGAGAGCCCGGCCATCCACAATCGTTCCAGAGCCAAATCAGGCCGTGGCGGTGGCCTTGCCGCTTTGCTTGTCGGCATAGATCAGCAACGGCTTGGCGGTTCCTTCCACCACTTCCTTGGAGATCACCACCTCCTCCACGCCGGTCATGGCGGGAAGGTCGAACATGGTCTCCAGCAGGATCGACTCCATGATGGAGCGCAAGCCCCGGGCGCCCGTCTTGCGCTCGATGGCGCGGCGGGCAATCGCTGACATGGCCTCTTCCGGGAAGGTGAGCTTCACGCCCTCCATCTCGAAGAGCCGCTGATACTGCTTCACGATGGCGTTCTTGGGCTCGATCAGGATCTGCACAAGTGCTGTCTCGTCCAGGTCCTCGAGGGTTGCGACCACCGGCAGGCGGCCGACGAACTCGGGGATCAGGCCGAACTTCAGCAAATCCTCAGGCTCCAGCTCGCGCAGAATCGCACCCGTGCGGCGGTCCTCGTTCGAGCGGATTTCCGCGCCGAAGCCCAGGCCAGACCCCTTGGAGCGCTGGTTGATGATGCGCTCGAGGCCGGCAAAGGCGCCGCCGCAGATGAACAGGATGTTGGTCGTATCCACCTGCAGGAATTCCTGCTGCGGATGCTTGCGGCCGCCCTGCGGCGGCACGGAGGCAACCGTGCCTTCCATGATCTTCAGCAGTGCCTGCTGCACGCCTTCGCCCGAGACGTCCCTGGTGATCGAAGGATTGTCGGACTTGCGGCTGATCTTGTCGACCTCGTCAATATAGACGATGCCGCGCTGGGCGCGTTCAACGTTGTAGTCGGCCGCCTGCAGCAGCTTCAGGATGATGTTTTCCACATCCTCGCCCACGTAACCGGCTTCGGTCAGCGTGGTGGCGTCGGCCATGGTGAAGGGCACATCCAGAATGCGGGCCAGCGTCTGGGCCAGCAGCGTCTTGCCGGAGCCCGTGGGGCCCACCAGCAGGATGTTGGACTTCGCCAGTTCCACGTCATTGTTCTTCTGGGCGTGGTTCAGCCGCTTGTAATGATTGTGGACAGCAACCGAGAGCACCTTCTTGGCGTGCTCCTGGCCGATGACGTAATCATCCAGCACCTTGCGGATTTCATGCGGCGTGGGAACACCGTCCTTGGATTTCGCCAGCGAGGTCTTGTTCTCCTCGCGGATGATGTCCATGCACAATTCAACGCATTCATCGCAGATGAACACGGTGGGGCCCGCAATCAGCTTGCGGACTTCATGCTGGCTCTTGCCGCAGAAGGAACAGTACAAGGTGTTCTTGCTGTCGCTTCCGGTTGCCTTACTCATAAGCTCTCCTCGGACCTTTGCCGCATCATACGCTTGCGGACTTTAACGAGACTTCACCGCCATTGCCGCAGTTCCGCCCAACGTGATCCGGCACTCCGGATTCCAAATCAGCAGTTCAGCATGGGCAGACATGGTTAATCAAGAATTGATTACCCACACCACCCCACCGGTGCAACATCCGGTGGAAACTGGCTGCACTCACTTCCCCTCCACCGGCTGGGCGCGCTTCTCGATGACCTTGTCGATCAGGCCGAAGGCCAGCGCCGCCTCGGAGGTGAAGAAATTGTCGCGCTCGAGGGCTTCCTCGATGGTCTTGTAGTCACGCCCGGTATGATGGACGTAGATTTCATTGAGCCGGCGCTTCAGGCTTTCCACTTCCTTGGCGTGGATCAGAATGTCGGTCACCTGGCCCTGATAGCCGCCCGAGGGCTGGTGCACCATGATGCGGGCGTTGGGAAGGGCGAAGCGCATGTCCTTGGCCCCGGCCGTCAGCAGGAGGGAGCCCATGGAGGCCGCCTGCCCCATGACCGTGGTGGACACCGGGCAGCGGATGAACTGCATGGTGTCATAAATCGACAGGCCGGAGGTGACGACACCACCCGGGCTGTTGATATACATGGAGATTTCCTTCTTGGGGTTCTCCGCTTCGAGGAACAGGAGCTGCATGCAGATCGAGGCCGCGACATTGTCGTCGATCGGGCCGGTGATAAAGATGATGCGCTCGCGCAGCAGCCTGGATGGCAAGTCATATACGCGTTCGCCCCGGCTTTCCTGCTGGATGACGGAGGGCCAGAAGGCGCCAGTGGTGAGGAAGTCGACGGGATCGCGCATGAAGGACCTTTGGTGTGAATCGGTTGCTGTGTTGTCTCTTAGATAGGAGACCCTGCGGGAGGATGGAAGGGGCATCCCCCGGAGCGTTAATCGGGGGTTGAAAGGATCCCGAGAGTTTGCAACGTCTTGCGAAGCCGAAGCCCCTCGAACGCCCCCTGGCAATGAAGGATCCGATGAACCATCTCCCAGCCGCCCTGCCGCCGGATCCCCTGCCCAAGCACAGGTTAAAGCTCGAAAATATAGTTCTTGCCGCAACCCTCATTGCACCTGAGTTTCTCAATTCCCCCCAGTTCAACTGTGAGCCCCTGGATGAGGCGCTGGGCTGCCATCTGACCCTGAAGCTCGAAACCGCAAATCCCATCCGCTCCTTCAAGGGCCGTGGCGCGGGCTTCCTCATCGCCAGCCGCGCGCGTGATGGCGGGCTTCACGGACGGCGGATCATCGGCGCCAGTGCCGGCAACTGGGGCCAGGCGCTGGCCTATGCCTGCCGGAGCCATCAGATCCCGCTCACCCTTTTTGCTGCCACCACCGCCAATCCCCTGAAAGTCGCCCGCATGAGAGCGCTCGGCGCCGATATGGTGCTGACCGGCCATGATTTCGATGCCGCCAAACAGGCGGGCGAGGCCCATGCCAAGGCGGCGGGCGCGCTGTGGGTGGCGGACGGCCTCGACCCGGAAGCCGCAGAAGGCGCCGCCACCATCGCGATCGAGCTCCTGGCCAGTCCCGAGAGGCCGGACGTCCTGGTCATTCCCCTGGGCAATGGCGCCCTCCTCACCGGCATGGCCCGCTGGGCCAAGGCCGCCCACCCCGGCATCGAGGTGATTGGCGTTCAGGCCTCGGGGGCGGACGCCATGGAAAAATCCTGGCGCTCCGGCCAGCTCGTCTTTCCGCCCGCCGTCGCCACCATCGCAGACGGCATCGGCGTGCGCGTTCCCATCGCCGAGGCGGTCGAAGACATGAAAGGCATCGTCGACGATGTCCTGCTGGTGGAGGACGCCCAGATCATATCCGCCATGCAACTCCTTTTCAAAACTGCGGGCCTCCTGGCCGAACCATCGGGTGCAGCGGGTGTGGCTGCCATTGTGGCCTATCAGGACCGCTTCCGCGGCCGCAGCGTGGCCACGGTCATCTGCGGCAGCAACCTCACCGAGGATCAGGTGAGGCGCTGGCTGGCCTGACGCGCTCTGCCGGCGCCGCGGACTTCAGCGAAGCCTCCGGCGGAGCAAAACGCGAATGCGGGGAATGGCGCTTTCTACTCCGGAGAGCGCGCGCTGTCAAGGATTATATTCCGCTTGCGGTCATATAGAAAACGGCCGGACCCCAAGGTCCGGCCGTCTATGTCTTTCATCCGGGTCGAAATCAGGCGGCCGAAATCGGCGCCTCTTCCTCGTCCTGCACCATGGCCTGGAGTTCGTCCTTGCTCACGGTCTTGTCGGCCACGGTGGCCTTGGAGACGATCGAGTCCACCACCTTCTGCTCGAAGATGGGGCCGCGGAGCTCCATCATGGCGCCGGGGTTCTTGCGGTAATAATCGATCACCATCTTTTCCTGGCCGGGGAACTGGCGCATGCGGTTCATGAGCGCGTTCTGCAACTCCTGCTCCGTCACCTGCACCTGCTCCTTTTCGCCCATGGTGCCGAGCACCAGGCCCAGCCTCACGCGGCGTTCGGCAATGGCGCGGTATTCCTTGCGGGCGTCTTCTTCGGTCGTGTTCTCGTCCGCGAAGCTCTTGCCCGAGCGGTTCATCTCGCCCTGGAGCGCGGTCCAGATGCCGTTGAACTCGGCGTCCACCAGCTTCTCCGGCAGATCGAAGGAATATTCCTTGTCGAGCGCATCGAGCACGTCGCGCTTCAGCTTCATCGCCGTCATCTGGGCGAATTCTGAGCCCATGCGCTCCTTGATCATGTCCTTGAGCTTGGCGAGGTCCTCGAAGCCCATCTTCTTGGCGAACTCTTCGTCGATGGCGGTTTCCTTCGCCGCCTCGACCTTCGTCACCTTGGTGGCGAATTCGGCGTCCTTGCCGGCGAGATCGGCCACGCCATATTCCGCGGGGAATGTCACCTTCACGGTCACGTCGTCACCGGCCTTGGCGCCGATCAGCTGGTCCTCGAAGCCGGGGATGAACTGGCCAGATCCGATCTCGAGGGCCACATCATCCGCCGTGCCGCCTTCGAATGCGGTGCCATCGACGGTGCCGACGAAGTTGATGGTGACGCGGTCACCCTTTTCGGCCGCGCCTTCCTTGTCTTCGAAATTCTTGGACTGGGAGGCGAGGCGCGTCAGCGTCTCGGCGATTTCGTCTTCAGACACCTCGACCACATGGCGGGTGAGGCTGAGGCCCGCATGGTCCTTCACCTCGAAATCGGGGATAACCTCGAGCACCACGGAGAAGGAGAGATCGCCCTTGCCGTCCATGACGGCCTGAACCTCTTCCTCGCTCTCGGAGAGCTTCACTTCCGGCTGGTAGGCGGGCTTCAGGTTCTTTTCCTCGAGCAACGCCTTCGACTTCGCGTCGATGGTGTTCTGCACCACTTCCGCCATGGCGGATTTGCCGAACACGCGGCGCAGATGCGAGACCGGCACCTTGCCGGGGCGGAAGCCCTTGATGTTGGCGCGCTTCGAGAGGTCCGCGAGCTTGGCGTTCAGTTCCTGGTCGAGCTCGGCCTGGTTGACCACCACCTTGTATTCGCGCTTGAGGCCAGCGCTGAGCGTCTCGGTAACCTGCATCTCGTTCCTGCTTCCGTCTAATCAATGGGCCATTTGGCCCGGCATGGATTTGAGCTCGTGCATGGTGCGGGCGGAGGGACTTGAACCCCCACGGGTTTCCCCACAGGAACCTAAATCCTGCGTGTCTGCCAATTTCACCACGCCCGCGCACGAGCCAAAGGCCGGGCCGCTGCAATGGGCGCGGTCTATAGCAGAGGGGTTTTCGGTATGCCAGTGAAGAAAGCGCCAGCCGGCAAAGGCCCCGTCAGCTGCGGTGCAGCATCCGCGCTTGTGCCCAGGTGGTGAGGGCTATTCCCGCGGCCACGATGGCAATCCCCGCCCACACCATTGGCGGATAGCGCTCGCCCAGAAAACTCACCCCCACACCAACGCCCACGGCCGCCGCCACATAGCCGATCTGGGAGAGGTAAGTGGGTCCCCCCACTGCCTGCAGGCGGAAGAAAGTGAGATACATGATGGTGGAGGCCACAAGCTGTCCGGCCACAAGCCAGGGCACGGGCGCCAGCGGAGAGAGGTCCAGCCCGCCCCAGATCCAGGCCAGCAGGATGAGGGGCAGAACGGCGGAGAGGTTGATGAGCGCGCCAAGCCGCATCGGCTCCGCGCCCTTGGGCCAGCCCATGGTGCGGTAGACGTTCCCAACCCCCAGGCAGAGCGGAATGAGGGAAGCCAGAAGCAGCCAGTGCTGCTCAGCCGCCCCCAGGCTGGTATTGCGCGCCAGGATGATGGTGACGGCACCGGTCAGCCCCAAGCCTATTCCCAGCAAGCCCAGGACACCCGGCGGACGCACCCGCAGCAGCATGGAGAGGAGTGCGGTTGCGACAGGCGAGGTTGCCACCAGGATGGCCGCCAGGCCGCTGCCGATGTGGGGGATCGCCGCGAAGGTCAGCACCAGGGGAATCACATTGGAGATGACGGAAGATATCGCCGCATAACGGTAAAGCCCGGGCACCGCATGCCGTTCCTCGAAGATCACGGATGCGGCCAGAACCGAGAGGCCGGCGCCTGAGCAGATCACCGCTGCCCAGAGTGCCGGGTTCACCCCGGCGGCGGCGGCAAGCTTGCCCAATGGAAAATTGCAGCCGAAGGCGAGGCCGGTGATCAGCAGCAGCGCGAGCGGCCGGTTCATAGGCTGGCGAGCAGCGTCTCGGCGGTCAGCCCGCGGGCGCCATGGCGGCTGGCGGCATCGCCATGCAGCCAGACGGCTGCCGAGGCTGCCGTGAACGCGTCCATGCCCTGTGCCAGAAGCGCGGTGACGATCCCCGCCAGCACATCGCCCGAACCTGCCGTCGCGAGCGACGGCGGGGCATTGACGTTGACGCGTGCGCGGCCATCGGGTGCGGCGATCACCGTGTCGGCACCTTTCAAAATCACCACGGCGCCAGACCGCCGGGCGGCCTTCACGGCCCGCTCACACTTTGAGTCCGATTGATCGTCCAGATCCTTGAATAAGCGAGAGAATTCGCCTTCATGCGGCGTCATCACCACGGGCCGCTCATGGTTCATGCCAATCAGCCGGAACAGCCTCTCGCTTTCGCCCGCGAAGGAACTGATCGCATCGGCGTCGAGCACGGCGGCGGCCCCACTCATGAGCACGGTTTCCACCATGTCCCTGGTTTCAACGCCAAGGCCCGTGGCCGGGCCGATGCACACGGCATTCTTGCGGCGGTCTGAAAGAATCGTGCCCAGATCGGCATCGGACAGCATCACGGCGGACAATTGCGCCGCATGAACGGCCAGCGCTGCGGGTGTCCCCGCAATCGTCACCAGCCCCGCGCCACAGCGCAGCGCCGCCTGTGCCGCCAGGCGGGAGGCGCCTGTGTGGAGCGGCGGGCCGGACACCACGACGGCATGGCCCCGGCTATATTTATGTCCAGCGGGTGACAGAGCTGGAACCGATATTTCCTCGTTGATTGAATAGCTTGGGAGAATTTCCTCCAAAACTGAATCAGGAATCCCGATATCCGCCACCACCACCTCGCCGCAAAGCAGGCGCCCTGGCAGCAGGACGTGGCCGGGCTTGCGGCGGAAGAAGGTGACGGTCACATCGGCGGTGACGCAGCCGCCGCGCGGCCGCCCCGTCCGCCCGTCAAGGCCCGAGGGCACATCCACGGCAAGCACCGGGCAGCCCGCGCCATTGATCGCTGCGGCCATCTCTTGCGGGAAATCGCGCGAGAGTCCCGCACCGAACAGCGCGTCGATGATGAGGCCAGCTCCCGTCACGTTTACGCCCGCCTCCACCGGTCCGTCCCACAGCGCGGCCATGGCTGCGGCGTCCCCCGCCAGCTTCCCCCGCTCACCCAGAAGTCCGAGCCGCACCGGCCAGCCCCAGCGCTTCAGAAAGCGCGCGGCCACGAAGCCATCACCGCCATTATTCCCCGGCCCGCACAGCACCAGCACGGGCCTTGCGCCATAGCGCCGGAGGATCTCCTCCGCCACGGCGCGCCCTGCCCGTTCCATGAGCCCGAGGCTGGGACGGCCTCGCTCCACGGCCAGCGCGTCGGCCCGGTACATCTGCTCAGGCGTCACCAATTCATGTGTCATGCGAAGGAGGCTATCGCATCCGCAGGCGCGGCGGAACTGTTCCGCGAAACCGGCGTTCGACAGGGCGTCACAACCCTCAACCGGAGATTTCCGTTTCATGCGAACCTTGAATATCATCGCCATGGCGCTGCTCGTCATCGGCGGGCTGAACTGGCTGCTTGTCGGCCTGTTCTCCTTCGATCTGGTCGCGGCCATTTTCGGCGGCGAGGTGGGCACCCGCACCACCCTGTCGCGCATCGTTTATGTGATCGTCGGTATTGCCGCGCTCTAAGGCCTCTCGCTGTTCAAGCCGATCACCGACAACCACCGGGACCGCCTGCCCCACAGCCGCGTCTGAGCGTCAATTCACCAGCTTGCACAATCGGTTGAAGCAAGAGACTCTCCGGTCAGGTCCTGACCGGAGAGCAAAGCCCATGATCGACGCCCCGCCCGATGCGGTGAAGCTTCTCGCCAAGCGCATTCTCGACACCGGCTATGAAGACCTGCCCGCGCGCGAGCGCCATGTGCTGGAGCGGGTGGCGCGGCGGCTCGCCGTCTCGCGGGACGTGAATGCCAGCTTCGAGGAAAACCGCAGCTTCGGCGAAAGGCTGGCGGACCGCATCGCCTCCTTCGGCGGGTCCTGGACCTTCATCATGCTGTTCGGACTGGCCGTCCTTCTGTGGATAATCGTCAACAGCGTGCTGCTCTACCGCTGGGGATCGGGCCCCTTCGACCCCTACCCCTTCATCCTCCTCAACCTGTTCCTGTCCATGGTGGCCGCCCTCCAGGCGCCGGTCATCATGATGTCCCAGAACCGGCAGGCCGCGAAGGACAGGCTGCAGGCCGGCCATGATTATGAAGTGAACCTGAAGGCAGAAATCGAGATCATGGCGCTGCACGAGAAGATGGATGAACTCCGCCAGAAAGACCTCAAGGAGCTGATCCGCTCCATTGAGGCTAGCCAACGACTGCCCTAATTTTCATCAGTATTGCCCGATATTTTAGCAGTTAGTTCTGCACAAAAAAGCATCAGCCATGGCAAGCCCTTGATTCAGCACAAGGCGAAATCTGGCACGGGGCGTGCAATCAAACCCGCAACAACGCGCGAGGCTGTCAGCTGACATGAAAAAGATCGAGGCGATCATCAAGCCCTTCAAGCTCGATGAAGTGAAGGAGGCGCTCCAGGAGGTGGGGCTCCAGGGCATCACCGTAACCGAGGCCAAGGGCTTCGGCCGCCAGAAGGGCCATACTGAGCTCTATCGCGGCGCGGAATATGTCGTCGACTTCCTGCCCAAGGTGAAGATCGAAGTGGTGCTGGCGGATGAGTTCGTCGACCGCGCCGTGGAAGCCATCCAGAACGCCGCGCGCACCGGGCGCATCGGCGACGGCAAGATCTTCATTTCCAACATCGAGCAAGCCATCCGGATCCGCACCGGCGAGTCCGGTCCGGACGCGCTCTGACCAACACCCCCAAACCACCGCTCACGACAAGAGGAAAAAACCATGAGCAAGCCACTGGACGTTCCAGGCGTCCTCAATCTGATCAAGGAAAAGGACGTCAAGTACGTCGACCTGCGCTTCACCGATCCGCGCGGCAAGATGCAGCATCTGACCATGGACATTTCGCAGATGGGCGAAGACGCATGGGCCGAAGGGCTGATGTTCGACGGCTCGTCGATCTCGGGCTGGAAGGCCATCAACGAGTCGGACATGGTTCTGATGCCGGATGCTTCATCCGCCCACATGGACCCGTTCTATGCCCAGACCACGCTTGCCGTGTTCTGTGACATTCTGGATCCCGGCACGGGCGAAGGCTATGCGCGTGACCCGCGCATGATCGCCAAGCGCACCGAAGCCTATCTGAAGTCCACCGGCATCGGTGACACGGTGTTCGTGGGCCCCGAGGCCGAATTCTTCATCTTCGACGACGTGAAGTTCGCCGTCACCCCCTACAACACCGGCTTCAAGCTGGACTCAGTCGAGCTCCCCTCCAATTCGGACCGCGACTATGAGACCGGCAACATGGGCCACCGGATGCGCACCAAGGGGGGGTACTTCCCGGTGAACCCGATGGATTCGGCTCAGGACATGCGCTCCGAGATGCTCTCCACCATGGGTGACATGGGGCTGATCGTCGAAAAGCACCATCATGAGGTCGCCTCCTCCCAGCATGAGCTCGGCACCCGCTTCCAGTCCCTGGTGACGGCGGCGGACCACATGCAGATTTACAAGTATGTGATCCACAATGTGGCGCATGCCTATGGCAAGACGGCCACCTTCATGCCGAAGCCGATCTTCGGTGACAATGGCTCGGGCATGCACTGCCATTTCTCGATCTGGAAGGACGGCAAGACCCAGATGGCCGGCAACCAGTACGCCGACCTCTCGGAGACGACGCTCTATTTCATTGGCGGCGTCATCAAGCATGCGAAGGCGCTCAATGCCTTCACCAATCCGTCAACCAACTCCTACAAGCGCTTGGTGCCGGGTTATGAAGCCCCGGTGCTTCTCGCCTACTCCTCGCGCAACCGCTCGGCCTCCTGCCGCATTCCCTTCACGGCAAACCCCAAGGCCAAGCGCGTGGAAGTGCGCTTCCCCGACCCGACCGCCAACCCCTATTTCTGCTTCTCGGCGATCATCATGGCCGGCCTCGACGGCATCGTGAACAAGATCCACCCGGGTCCCGCGATGGACAAGAACCTCTATGACCTGCCGCCCGCTGAACTGGCCCAGGTCCCGACGGTTTGCGGCTCCCTGCAGGAAGCCATCGATTCGCTCCGCGCCGACCACGACTTCCTGCTCAAGGGCGGCGTGTTCTCGAAGGATCAGATCGAAAGCTACCTCGACCTCAAGCAGGAAGAGCAGGACCGCTACCGGATGACGCCCCATCCGGTCGAATTCGACATGTACTACTCCTGCTGATCCCCGGATTCGGGACGGCGACGGTAAAAAGGGCCTCGGTGGAAACACCGAGGCCTTTTTCATTTCGGGTTTTAGAGAAATCAAAGATTGTGGATTCCTACCCTCAGAGCGTGTCCTGTTTGCAACAGTGGCCTGGATTCCTCCTCGATCACATGAGCGTTAGTTTGCATTCACGAATTCTGTGGTAATCGTTTTCAATCAAATCTGGGCAAAACTCAGATTGTTGCAGAGGATGGGAAGACATGAAGAAAGTACTTTTGGCTGGTTCCGCGATGATCGCGGCTCTCACGATCGCCAGCGCTGCCCAGGCAGCTGATATCGCCGTCGCTCCGGCTTATGACTGGACGGGCTTCTACCTCGGCGCCAACGCCGGCGTGGCATGGAACAACTCCAGCCTCAACGCCAATGGCTATCAAGACGGATTTCGCGACAGCGACATTGGCAACAAGATCGATGGCGACCAGACCGTATTTACCGGTGGTGGCATCGTCGGCTATAACTACCAGATCGACAAGATCGTCCTGGGTGCGGAAGCCGATTTCAACTATCTCGGCTTCGGCGACAGCAACAAGCGCAACGTTGACTTCACGGCGCATGATCTGGACATCAACTATTCCAGCCGCGCCTCGGTTGACGTTGATTGGTTCGGCACCATCCGCGGCCGCCTTGGCTTCGCCATCGACAACGTCCTGCTGTACGGCACCGGCGGTCTCGCTTACGGCCACGTGAACGCAGACTCGAAGTTCTCAGTGTCCGTCGAGGGTGACAAGATCGACTCGTGGAGCAACTCCAACGACGAAACCAACTGGGGTTGGACCGTCGGTGGCGGCATGGAATACGGCATCGACAACTGGAGCCTCGGCCTCGAGTATCTCTACGTCGATCTGGGCGACGGCAACTGGAAGGACAACCACGACGGCAACACCTTCCACGATTACGGCATCAAGGGCTCGGCTGACTACGCATTCAGCGTCGTCCGCGCCACCGCCAAGTTCCGCTTCTAATTTCAGCTAGCGAACTGAACCACAAGGCCCCGGCAGAAATGCCGGGGCCTTCTTCTTTGTGAATACACGGCAAATCAAACCCAAAAGCCCGTCATCCCGGCGCAGGCCGGGGTCCAGCTTCCGGCGGCAGCCACTGGGACAGCGGGATACCGGCCTGCGCCGGGATGACGCAAAGCAAGAGTGTGATTTCTTCTTACGCCGCGATGGGCTAATCCGTCCTCATCATGACCACCACCCACGCGATCAGCACCCGTTCGGCGGCGAGTGATTTCCGGCTCGGCGTGCTGCTTGTCGCCGGGTCCGCCATCACCTGGAGCTTCGGTGGCACCATCGCGCGCTTCATCCATGTGGCGGACAGCTGGACGGTGGTGTTCTGGCGCGCGCTCTTCGCCTCCTCCTTCCTTCTGCTATTCATGCTGTGGCGTGAGGGGCCCAGGGCCACGCTCGCCATGTTCCGCAACATGGGGCTTCCGGGCCTGGGCGTTGCCATCTGCTTCGGGGTTGCCTCCTCCTGTTTCGTGGTGGCGCTGCAATATACGACGGTCGCCAATATTCTGCTCACCCAGGCCGCCGCACCGCTATTTGCGGGCCTCCTTGCGTGGATGGTGTTTGGCGAGAGAATCAACGGGCCCACATGGGCTGCGATTGCCGCCGTCATTTGCGGTGTGGCCATCATGGTGTCCGCGTCCTTCTCCGGCCAGGTGTCGCCGCTGGGCGATGGGCTGGCACTGGTGATCACCGTGATGTTCTCCTCCGCCATCGTCATCACCCGCCATCATCCGGAGGTGCGCATGATGCCGGCGGTCTGCTTGGGCACCGCCATGGCCTGCGTGGCGGCCTTCCTGTTGTCCGGGCCGCTCAGCGTCAGCGCGCCGGATCTGGGCTGGCTGTTCCTGTTCGGCGCGGTCAATCTGGGTGCCGGGCTTGCCATGTTCGTGACCGGCGCGCGCCTCATTCCGGCTGCCCTTGCCGCCCTTGTGGGCACGTTGGAGCCAGTTCTGGGGCCCGTCTGGGTCTGGCTCATTCATGGGGAAGTGCCCGTGGCGCGCACGGTTCTGGGCGGGGCCATCGTCTTTCTGGCCCTGTTCCTGCACATCCTCAATGACTGGCGGCGGCAGCGAGAGCGGAAGCGTACCAGCTCCATGGCCTGACGGTCTGGGCATTCTCCACCACATAAACCCGCCGGGTGAAGGCGGGGGCCGCCCCCACGCGCTGCAAGGTGCCCGCGTCGAGCGCTGCCTGCGCATGGCCCTTCGGCAAATAGCCCGAGCCCCCGTTCCGCAGCAGATGATCGAGCGCCCAGTCCGAGGAGGCGATCACAAGGGCCGAGGTCACGTCCCCCGGGAAGGCCGCCGCATGCTGGCGCCGGAACTCGTCTCCATGATCGACATAGACATAGTGCGAATCGAGCTGCGGGGCCGCCATCGCCTCACGCGAGACCAGGATCAGCTCGTCATCGAACAGCGCCCGGCTCACGAATCGCTCCCCCTCCTGCGGGGCATGGCAGAAGGCGATGTCGACCAGGCCGATCGCCAGCCAGCGGTCGATCATCGTCTGCTCGCCGGGCCAGAGGGCGAGCGCCACGCCCGGGCTGTTCGCGCGCACATGGTCCAGGAAGCGGCGGCCGGGGCCGTTCCACAGGTCGAAGTCGAGCCCCACATTGCACACGCCTTCGAAGCCGCGCGGCAGCGAGACTTCGGCGCGCGCCTGCCCCCAGAGCTGCACCATCAATTCGGCATAGCGCCGGAACTTGAAGCCGGGGGACGTGAGGTCAGCACCGGACTTGTTGCGGTGGAGAAGCTTCTGCCCGATCTCCTCCTCCAGCCCGTTGATGCGCGCCGTCACGGTGGAGGGCGTCACATTCAGCCGCCTCGCCGCAGCCACCAGGCTTCCGGTTTCCACCACCGCCAGGAAGGTGCGCAGCTCATCGAGGTTCATGGGTCATCCAGTTCGAAGATTCCGAACATAATGGCCAAAACATTTCGATTTTCAAATCGAAACCTCTATGCCACTGTCTGGGCTTCACCAGAGGGTTCGCCACATGGATTTCGTCCACTTCCTGTCAAGCCACATGCTGGACCCGTCGCTTGGCGGCAAGCGCCTCTACAAGAATGTGGTCGCGCAGGCCGTTCATGCGGAGGCCGTGGGCTACCGCGGCGTAGGCATCCCCGAGCATCACCTGATCAATATCCTGCTGGTCCCCGCACCGCTCCAGATGGCGGTGAAGATCGCCGCGCACACGCGGCATGTGAAGCTCGTCACCTCCGTCTGCCAATTGCCGATCCGTGACATGCGGATCTTCGCCGGTGAAGTGGTGCAGGCCCAGGCCCTGTGCGACGGGCGGCTGATGCTGGGCGTCGGCAAGGGCGCCTTCGGCTTCGAGACCTCCCGCTTCGATGTGTCCATCGAGCAGACGAAGCCCATGTTCGAAGAGGACCTGAAGCTCCTGGAGGCCCTCCTGACGCAGGAGGAAGTCTCCTGGAACAGCCCGCGCTATGCCTTCGCACCCCTTACCATCATGCCGCGCCCGGAAGACCCGATCCCGCTCATGGTGGCAGTGATGAACCCGATCGGCATCGAAGCTGCGGCCAAGGCCGGATATCACGTGCAAACCACGCCCCTTGGCGGCAGCCACCAGCAGCTGATCGACCAGGTGACCGCCTTCGCCCGCGGCAAGGCTGCGGCCGGCCGCCCGCTCGATACGCGGCTCAGCCTGCAGCGCGGCATGTTTCTCGTTTCCAGCGAGAAGGAGAAGCGGCAGATCGCGGAGAAGGCCTGGGCCTATTACCAGAGCTTCGACAATGTCTTCGGCGGCGAAGGCATTGTGGACAAGGGCATCATCCGCCCGCTGCCGCGCAGCCAGAGCGTTGATGAGCTCGCCGCCAATCTCCTGCTCTGTGGCAAGGAGGAAATGATCGAGCGCATCTCAATATATTCCGATCTCGGCATTGATGAGATCCTCACCACCTCCAACTTCGGCCAGGACGAGCAGCTCACCCTCGACATGATGAGCCGTTTCGCCGAAGAGGTGATGCCGAATTTCCGCCGCCACAGGCAGGCGGCCTGAGTTTCAAGGGAAGGACGATACGCAATGCCCATCATAAGGGTTGAAATGTTCAAGGGCCGCACGCCCGAACAGAAGAAGGCGATTGCCAGGGAGCTGGTCGACGGATTCATCCGCGGCGCCGGGGGCGGCAAGCCCGAAGCCTTCGACATCATCTTCACCGATGTCGACAAGCAGGATTGGGCCAAGGGCCATGAGATGATGAGCGAAAAATATCCGGACAAGACGTGATGGCCTCTCCCATCAGATCCGCCTTCTCTGTCGAAGGCGAGGGGGAACCGATCTTCCTCATTCATGGCATTGGCGCTTCACGCGCCTCGTTCGCGGGGCTGGTGCCGTTCCTCAAACCCGAATACCGCTGCATCTCCTATGATCTGCGCGGCCACGGCGCCTCACCCAAGCCTGAAGCACCCTACACGCTCGATGATCTGGTGGAGGATCTCGAGGCCCTCCGGAAGGAACTCGGAATCGAGAAGGCCCATTTCGCCGGCCATTCGCTGGGCGGCATGATCGGCCCTGCCTATGCCCGGAAATATCCGCAGCATGTCTTGACCCTGGGGCTTTATTCCACAGCCGCTTTCCGCACCGCGGATGACAGCGCCAAGGTCAAGGGCGTGGTTGCAGCGATGCGGACGAAGGGCATTCCCCAGGTGCTCGAGACGCTGAAGGACCGCTGGTTCACGCCGGAATTCGCAGAGCGAAAGCCGGATGTGATCACCAGGCGCATGCAGCAGGTGATCGATACGGACCCTCAAGTCTTCCTCTCGGTGTTTGACATCTATGCCGAAACCGAGATGTCACCCTGGCTTCACGAGGTGAGCCACCCCAGCCTGGTGCTGACGGGCGAGAATGACGGCGGCTGCAACCCGCGCCTCAACCGGCTGATTGCGGATGCGCTGCCCCAGTCCGAACTGGTGATCCTGCCGGTGCTGCGCCACGCCATCCTGCTGGAGGCAGCGGACCAGGTGGCCCCGCCCGTGCTGGACTTCCTGCGCCGCCACAGGGCTTGAGCCCTCAGGAGGCGCGGCACTCCGCATAGGCGCGGCGGAAAACTAGCTGCCATTCGCCATCCGCCTCGCTGGCGCCTGCCGCGGCGTGGTTTCCGGATTGAGGGAAGAGATCGCTCCCGGACGGTTCGCCCTGGCTTTGCAGGGCGGCGCCCATGATCTGGCCATTTGCCTGATCTTGGGGGCTGTTGCGGTTTGCCACATCCTCCGCCCATTCCCGGCAGAAGGACTTGCTGCGGGCTTCAACGGCCGTCGGTCCGGCGGCGGCCAGAACGGCGATGGCGGGCAGAAACAAGAGGGCAGCGCGGGGCATGACGGCTCAACCAGTTTCGAGCAGCAATTGTCTATTTCCCGATTATGGCACCAATTTGTGCAGAATTCCTTGACGCGGCTTGCCAAAAGTAGAGACATAAGCAGATGGACCCGAATTCGGTGCCGCAGTTGCGTCATGGTTTCATGGATAGTGATGCCGGGTCCTGAGGAGGCAGCAGCATGACGATCATCACGAAGCTTTCCGCCGTGGAGTCGCCCTCGCTCGTGTTGCGCGAGATCGAACTGAGGGACACGGCTGCATTCTGCAATTTCATGATGCAGGAAAACTACCAGCGCCATATCGCCGTCCGGCTGAAGGACGAGCGGGACATCCGGTCCTTCGTCACCCGTGCCGTCGCCCGGCAGGGCGATGACCGGCGCTCGATCTTCCACCTCGCGGCGGAAGAAAAACTCTCGGGCGAAGCCATCGGCGATGGGTTTCTTATCATGCAGCGGCCGAAGACAGTGGAAATCGGCTGGGGCCTCCACCCCGCCATGTGGCGCATGGGGCTCGGCACCGAAATCGGCCGTGCCTTGGTCAGCATCGCCTTCGAGCGTCTCAAGGCCGAAAACATCTGGTGCAAGGTGATGGGCGGCAACCAGGCCTCCGCCAAGCTCGCCCGCCGCATCGGCATGCGCCACCTCAAGTCTCACCCGGACTATCCGACAACACCGGGCAAGAGCGGCGTGGTTGAATTCTACGCCATGTCCGAAAGCGATTATTTCGATCTGAGCTACTGAGTATTCATTCCCTTCTCCCGTCGGCGCAGCCGATATGAGAAGGGAACAGATTTCCTCTCCCCACTACCGGCAATTGCTCCGCGCCGGTGTTCCGTTCATCCGTCCCGCGAGCCAGAGAACCGCGCGCGTGCTGCCCGCGTCCATGGCACCGCCGTGGCCCTTGCCGTTCAGCGTCACATATTCCACCTTGGCGCCGGCGCGGCAGGCGGCGCGCACGAATTGCGTGGTGACGGCCGGGCGCACGATCTCGTCAGCACCGCCCTGAATGATGAGGGCCGGCACCCGCCCGTTGAGGCCGAAGAGAGAGTTCTGCACCATCAGGTCCGACCACGGAATGATCTGCGCGGGATTGGTTCTCAGAAACTTCTGCGTCAGGTTCTTCTGTGCCGCCAGCGCATCAAGCTTGCCGCCCAGATCATCAATGCAGCTCCGCCCCACCTCGTCGATCAGCGTTTGATCCTGGCTGTCCAGAATCATGCTCAGCGGCGCACCATATTTGTTGTGCCAGGAGGAGAGCGTGAAGGAGGCGAGAATGCGGCCCGCAACCGAGCCCTGATTGGCGCTCAGCAGCGTGGCGAGATCGGTCGGCGGCGCAATGGCGGCAACGCCCTTGAGCGAGAGTTCTGGCACGTATTGCTGGGCGAGCTGTGCCGCAAACAGCACCGCATGGCCGCCCTGCGAATAGCCCCAGAGCCCGAAATCCTTGCCGCCGCCCACGCCGGGGATCTGCTTGGCGGCCCTGACGGAATCAATCGTCGCATAGGCCTGGCCCTTGCCCACGAGATAGCCGATCGGGCCATCGGTGCCGAGGCCCGGATAATCCGTGGCGGCGACGACAAGCCCATTGGCCACGATGTCGTTGAGGGCGCCGATCGCCTTCGTCGGCGCGGCCCTGAGCGATGGCGCGCATTTCCGCGCGATGCCCGTCGTCGGGTGGGCCCAGGCGATGAATTTGCGGTCCATGGGCACGCGCGGCGCATTGTCGGGCAGCACCACAACACCGGTCGAGAGAATGGGCCGCATCTGATAGTCGCGCGTCACATAGAGAATGCGCCAGGCGATGGCGCGGTAGAGGCGGGGCAGGCCGATGCGCGTGTAGCTCACCAGCGTTCCGGGCTTCAGAGAAGCCGAAGGTGTTCCGCTGTCCGAGCTCTTCGGCCGCGCCTCGGACGGCGGACTGACGCACAGGGTGAGGACGGACAACAGGACGAGAAGAAAAGCGCGCAAACGTCATACCCCTTGTCTTGTGGCCCGGCAGTGGCTGCGCCATCATCCGGCCTGTCCTACGGTTAGGCGCTCGCCCGGCATAGATCAACCGGGACGGGCAGCAGGCGGAAGGTTGAGGCCTCAATGGAGCAGACAGGTGCCAAAGCCCGGCTGGTGCTGGCCCTCGGCACGCCGCGCTTTGCCGATGCGCTGCTGGATGCCGCCGGTCAATGCCTCGCCCATGATGCAGCGGCCCTCATGGTCTTCCATCCGGCCGCACCCCCAGCCGTTCTGGTGGACCGGCTGAAGCCCGCCGAACGCGCCTGGCTCTATGGCGACTATCTGTCGGGCGTCTATGTGCTGAGCCCCTTCTACCGCGCCGCACAGAAGCTGAAAGAACCGCTGGTGGCGCGGGTCAGGGACATCGCCCCCAAGGGCTTCGCGCAGAGCGAATATCACCGGCGCTATTTCGCGCTGATCGGGGTTGAGGACATGATCGGCCTTCTCATTCCGGCGAGCGGCAGCGAGACCGTGTTCATGTCCTTCTCGCGCAGCACCAGCCGCCCGCGTTTCTCCGCGCGGGATGGGAAGGCGCTCCACGTCTCAACCGAACTGTTCCAAGCCTGCGTCACCCGCCACTGTGAGATTGCCGGTCCCATGGCCAGCCGCCACATCGCGGCGGCGGCGTCCACCAGTGCATGCAAGCCCATTGCATCGGGCCTCACCCAGCGCGAGGCGCAAGTGGTCAATCTCATGCTCGAAGGCCATTCGGCCCGCGCCATTGGTGCCGCCTTGAAGATTTCGAACGAAACCGTGCGCGTCCACCGCCGCAACATCTATGAGAAGCTCGGCGTCTCCTCCCAGGGGGAACTCTTCCGCTGGTTCCTGGGCAGCCGCGGCTAACCCTGTTGCGGTATGGCGGGGGCCGTGGCCCTGCCCTAGTCTCCTCAATCATCAGGGAGAGAAACATCATGACGAACGCCACCATGCCACTGCGTGCCCGCCGCGAAGAAGGCGGAACGCCCAAGATGACGGGCCGTTTCCAGATCAAGTCCGAAACCGGCATTCTGAAGGACGTTCTCCTGGGGCCTGCCGAAAGCTTCCGCTGGATGGGCCTTGAAAACGCCCAATGGTCTTCCCTCGTCAGGGACACGATGCGCAAGGGCTACAAGTTCGACAAGCAGGTGGCCATGCGCCAGCACCGCGAGATGGTGGATGCCTACAACCAGGCCGGTGTCACCACCCATTTCCTGCCGCTGGACATGACCAACCCCTATCAGGTCTATGCGCGGGATTCCTCCTTCATGTCACCCTATGGCGCGGTTGTCTGCCAGCTCGCCAACCCGCGCCGCCGCGGCGAATATGCCGCTGTCCTGCGCTTCTATCTCGAAAACAACATTCCGATTTATGACATGATATCCGCCGGCAATTTCGAAGGCGGCGACTTCAACATCATCCGCGATGGGCTGGCGCTGGTGGGCTACACCGATCACCGCTCGGAAGAGGTGGCGGCACGCCAGGCGGCGGACTGGTTCGCCAAGGAAGGCTGGGAAATCAAATATGCCCCCATCGACCAGTTCTACGTCCACATCGACCTGATGGTCTGCATGCTGAACGAGCACTGCGCCGCCGTCTGCCTCGAGACCACGGAGGATGACGTGATTGCCTGGCTCAAGTCCAAGAAGATCGAAATCATCCCCGCCACCTTCAAGGAGACGATGGCCCTTGGCTGCAATGTGGTGACGCTGGGCGGGGACCGCGTTCTCTCGACCGAGAGTGCCAAGGACCTCAACGCGAAGATGCGCGCCGCGGGCTTCACCGTCTATGACCCGGACATGACCATGTTCCTGCAAGCCGGCGGCGGCGTCCACTGCATGTGCCAGCCGCTCACCCGCGAAGCCGCTTAAGTCGGGTTCTTCACTTACGTCCCTTCGACATCGGGACGTGTGGAGAGAAGCCCTCATCCGCCCTTCGGCCACCTTCTCCCATTGCTTCGCAACAGGAGAAGGGAAGACCTTCACAATTATATACGTGACAAAAGTGATGAAATCTGACAAACCTACTACCCGACAGGCCGACGCTATCGAGATTACCCCCGCAATGGTCGATGCGGGGGTTCAGTGCTTGCGCGCATCTGGTTTAATAGAAACTTCAAGCTCAGCGGACTCTTTGGTGGTTCGTCGAGTGATAGTGGCGGCACTTTCTTGCCGGTGACCTTATTCGCGAAGTTGAGCAGATCAGTGCTCAGCGCGTAAAACTCGTATCGGTATAAGGCTATGTCTCTAATCCCCAATCCATTGCCGTGGGGCAAAAGCAACCGGCGTCCAGGTTTGTTGTCGGGATACAGTTTGACGTAGTTGTGAGCAATTCGGTTCCTAGTGCTGCCCTTCTGCTTGAGGCGATCCAGCAAATCTGCCCATTCATCGTGATGTTTTGACTTGATGTTCATTTTTATGGCGCAGTCCGCCACGGTCTGTTTGGAACGGAAGTTCTCAATCTCGTTGAACGTCATTCCGACTACTGGATCGTACGCTGCGAAAGATGATGTAAACAAATGCTGAAGCGCGTGTTCGACGTGCGCCCACTGGGTAATCGCAAGCCCCAGTTCGTAATAGAAGATTTGTCGTTCCTCGTGGTATGAAATTGTCATGGCAAGAACCCCCAAGGAAGAATTGCAGGAAGCTGCAAAAGTGATGGCTCGTCTGGCCGCAATGCCTCACAAGCCGCACATTGACAAATCACCAGTTGATGGTGAGAAGAAAGACGGCGGGTCTCCGGTCAAGAAGCCCCGCCGCTCCGACGCTAAGGACTAGTTGTCCTTCTCGTCTTCGTACTTGATGGTCTCAACGATATGGGTTTTGGGCTTTTCGCGAGCAGTTTTCACCGTCGTGAACTGCCCATTTCCCGCGTTGCGACCAATCTTTGTTGTACGAGCCATACTAATCACCCCCTTTCGGGCTGAGGCCCTGCTTACAGCCACAGAGCGGACAGAAAGGTGAGTTCGTCGGCGGGGTATATATTACCCAAGGTTAAGGGGAATTGGAGTCTTTCTTTCGCCTCATCCACCACAAGCGCCTAGCCAATTGCTTAGGCGTTTTGGGTTTCACCAATCCGCCGATAGGTCAGGCGCTTGCCAAAGATGCCTTCCATGATCTTCTCGGTACGCTCACGGTCTGAGACCTTGCGGGCAGCGCGGTTGTTATAGCGGAAGGTGAATTCGGCAAGGTAGCGGTGAAGATGGGCTTCGCCACAATGCTGATAGATGCCGCGCATGCCACGCTTGAACACTGACCAGACGTTCTCAACCGTATTCGTGTGGACGGTGCCCCTCGTGTATTCGCCAGAACGATGGTTGACCGTCCTGTGTGCGGTGAATTCCTTGCCGAGTTCGGTGTAGAGGCGGCTTTCGTCGGTGTGTAGGTCAGACTTGCGAGAAACGTTCTTGACGACGATCTCACGGATGCTTTCTTTGGTGGCGCGGTGCATGTGGAAGGTGCGAACCTCCCCTCCGCGCTCAACCAGACCGAAGATGGTGCGCTTATTGGCGCTGCCGAACGTTCCGCCCTTCGTGGGCTTGGGAGAATACTTGTTACGAGGGCGCGGCGTTTCCAGCTTACCGTAATAGGTCTCGTCTGCTTCGATTACTTTGCCGGGGCCGCCCATCGTGGGAGGGTTCATGTCGCCCATAGCCTCACGGATACGGTGAGCCATGAACCAAGCGGTCTTGTAGGTGACGCCAAGCATGCGGTGCAGCTGGTGGGCGCTAATACCCTTCTTGCTGGACGACATGAGATGAGTTGCCAGCCACCACTTGGTGAGCGGCACCTTGGAACGCTCAAAGACGGTGCCCACGGTGACGGTAAACTGCCCCTTGCACTCGTTGCAGTAGTACAGGCCGGGGCGATGTGACTTCTTCTTGCCTTCGATCTTGGCAATGAGTTCGGGGTCGGAGTTGCCGCAATGGGGGCAATAGGGACCGTTCGGCCAGCGCACAGCCTCAAGTGCTTCGCGGGCTTTATCCAGATCGGTGAAGATGGGATTTTGGAGGTCAGTCATGGAAAAAACTTCTGTGTTCGAGCTATTTATTCTGGATCATCCTATCCCGGATGAACTTTTGAGCGATCTCGCTGTCAGCGCGAGGAAGCTGGCCGATTTTTTCAGCGACCCGCTTGTAGAGGGCTGTCCTGTCGGCGGGAATGATGATCCCAGCTTCAACAAGTGTGTCGATCAGTTCGGTCAGGATGGCGAAGCTTAGGAAGCCTGCTGTTGGGTGTCCGGGTGGATCAAACATGTGCGCCTCTCCGTTGATGACCTACATATCGCCTCCACCGACACTTTTGTCAAGTATATAATTGTGAAGACCTTCCTATTTTGCCTTCTCCCGTCCGAAGGATGGGAGAAGGTGGCGCGAAGCGGCGGATGAGGGCCGCTTCGGCATCGGGACTCGGGGTGAGAGACCCTCATCGTCTACCCCCGCGGAGAAACCCCTTGCATCGCCTCTCCATCCCGGCAAAAGCCGTGCTTAAGCGGGAGAAGCACAGTGGCAGAGGTCAAGATCATCGGAGCGGGTCCTTCAGGCCTCATGGCGGCTGAAATTCTGGCCACCGCGGGGCACAGCGTCACCATCTATGACCACATGCCGGCCCCCGCCCGCAAATTCCTGCTCGCAGGCCGCGGCGGGCTGAACCTCACGCACTCCGAACCGCTGGATGCTTTCCTCGAACGCTATGGCGAGGCCCAGGGCTTTCTCGAACCTGCGATCCGGGCCTTCCCGCCCGATGCGCTCATCGCCTGGGCCCATGGGCTCGGCATCGAAACCTTCGTGGGCTCCTCGGGGCGCGTGTTCCCCAAGCAGATGAAGGCCTCGCCGCTGCTGCGTGCCTGGCTCCGGCGGCTGGAGCAGCTGGGCGTGAAGCTCGTCACCCGCTCGGAATGGCAGGGCTTCGACGGCACGCCCACCATCCTCGCCTTAGGCGGCGCCAGCTGGCCGCAGCTGGGCTCGGATGCGCGCTGGCTGCCGCATTTCGCGGAGAAGGGCATCGCCGTTCACCCGTTCAAGCCCGCGAACAGCCGCTTCCTCGTCCACTGGTCACCGGTGTTCCGCCAGAAATTCGCTGGCACCCCGGTCAAGAACATCGCACTCACCTATGCCGGAAAGCGCGTGCGCGGCGAGCTGATGATCTCGCAGGAGGGGATCGAGGGCGGCGCCATCTATGCCGTCTCCAAGGGCCTGCGCGAAAAACCCGGCCATCCGCTGGTGATCGACTTCCGCCCTGACCTGACGGAGGAGGTTCTGGCCCAGCGCCTCGCAAAGCCGCGCGGCAAGGATTCGCTTTCGAATTATCTGCGCAAGGCCGCAGCCCTCTCACCCGTCGCCATCAACCTGCTGCGTGAAACCGGCACCACGCCGGATGCCAAGGGCATCAAGGCCATGCCACTGAAGCTGGAACGCCCGGCGGGCATCACCCGCGCCATTTCATCCGCCGGCGGCGTTGCCCTGGAGGAGCTCGACGCGCATTTCCAGCTCAACAAGGCGCCGCTCACCTATTGCGTGGGCGAAATGCTGGATTGGGAGGCCCCCACCGGTGGCTATTTGCTGCAGGCCTGCTTCTCGACGGCCGTGTGGGCCGCCCGTCATCTTGCGTCACAGCTGAAAAGCGGATGAACTCCAGCCCATGGATCTCGATCTCAAAAACAAGACGGCCCTCGTCTGCGGCGCAAGCCAGGGCCTGGGCGCTGCCATTGCGGAAGCCTTGGCGCGTGAAGGCTGCAAGGTCGGGCTCCTCGCCCGCAATGCGGATAAGCTCAACAGGCTTGTAACGGATTGGGGCGCGCAAGGCATGAACGCCATGGCCCTTCCCGCTAACATGGGTGACTGGAGCCAGATCGAAGCTGCTGTATCAGCCTTCGGAATGCCGGACATTCTGATCAACAATTCCGGCGGTCCGCCGCCCGTGGACGTCACCAAGGTCGAGCCCGATCTGTGGCGGCGCCAGTTCGAGATCATGGTGCTGAACCAGATGCGGCTGACGGAGTTGGTGCTGCCCCACATGCGCGCGCAAGGCTTCGGCCGCATCCTCTCGGTTGCCTCCACCTCGATCGTGGAGCCCTTTGCCAGCCTCGCCATTTCGAATTCGCTCCGTGCCGCCCTGGCGGGCTGGATGAAGACGCTGGCGGGCCAGGTGGCGCCAGATGGCGTCACCGTCAACATGCTGCTCCCCGGCAGCTTTGCCACGGAGCGGATCGACAAGCTCAACGCAGCCGAGGCGGAAGCGCGCGGCGTTCCCGTGTCACAGATCGTTTCGGACTCATCCGGGGACATTCCGGTTGGCCGCTATGGCGAACCTGCGGAATTCGCGGCCGTTGCCGCCTTCCTCGCGAGCCCCAAGGCCTCCTACGTCACCGGCCAGATGATCCGCATCGATGGCGGGGTCACGAAATCGCTATGAGCCTGCTGGAGGATCTGCGCAGCGCGCTTGGTGAGGGCGGTGTGATCGAAGGCGAAACTCTGGCCGCCCGCACCACGTCAGACATGAGCGGCACCGGCACATCACTGCCGCGCGCGGTGCTCCGCCCACGGAGCACCGCGCAGCTCTCCGCCATCATGAAGCTCTGCCATGCAGCGGGGGCTCCCGTCATTCCGCAGGGCGGCCTCACCGGGCTTGCCGGTGGCGCCAATGCGGCGGGGAATGCGTTCTCCGTCAGCCTTGAGCTTCTGCGCGGCATCGAAGAAGTGGACCAAGCCTCCGCCACCATGGTGGTGAAAGCCGGAACGCCGCTCGAAGACTGCCAGCGGGCTGCGGTGGAGAATGGCCTGTTCCTGGCACTCGATCTGGGCTCGCGCGGCTCCTGCCAGATCGGCGGCAATCTCTCCACCAATGCGGGCGGCATCCGGGTCATCCGCTATGGCATGGCACGGGAGCAGGTGCTGGGCCTTGAGGTTGTGCTGGCGGATGGCACCATTCTGTCGTCCATGAACCGCATGCTCAAGAACAATGCGGGCTATGATCTGAAGCATCTCTTCATCGGCTCCGAAGGAACCCTCGGCATCATCACCCGCGCCGTGCTGCGGCTGCACCCGCCGCCGGGCGAGATCACCACGGTGCTCTGCGCCGTTCAGCGCTATGAGGACGTGGTTGCCCTGCTCCGGCGCGCCCAGTCCGTCCTTGGCGGCATCCTCGCCTTCGAGGCCATGTGGCGGGACTATTTCGCCTTCAACACGCAGGCGCTGAAGCTTCGCGTCTTTGAGGGGAGCCACCCTTTCTGCGTCATCCTCGAAAGCACCATGCCGGTGGATGACATCGAAACCTTCCTCGCCGCTTGCCTGGAGGATCAATTGATCCAGGATGCACTCGTTGCACGCTCGCATGCGCAGGCCCGCGAGATGTGGTCAGTGCGCGAGGGCCACCCCATCGAGGTGCTGCCCAATCTCCTGAACTTCGATGTGAGCCTGCCCATCGGCCAGATCGGGGGTTATGCCGAAGCCTGCACGGCAGCACTTCTCGCGCGCTGGCCTCAGGCGCATGTGTCCTTCTATGGCCATGTGGGCGACAGCAATGTGCACATCTGTGTGGGCACGCATTATGGACCGGGCGAAGACATGCATGACGTGGACGAGATCGTCTATCGCGTACTCGGAAACTATCACGGCTCCATTTCGGCCGAGCACGGCATCGGCACGCTGAAGCGGCCCTATCTGCACCTCTCGCGTTCGCCCGAGGAGCTGGCGCTGATGCGCAGCCTCAAGCAGGCGCTTGACCCCAAGGGCATTCTCAACCCCGGCAAGGTGATCTGAGGTGCTGAAGCGCCTCATCGACTCGCATCTGGCCTTCAGGCTCCTGCTTGCGCTTCCTGCCCTGTGGACGGCCTGGCAGTTCTTCTTCCACCTGAGAAGCTTCGGCCTGCTGCTCGATCAGTCAGGCCAATGGGCCATGCGCCTGCTGGTCCTCACACTCGCGATAACGCCGCTGCGGCTTCTCATGAAGCAGCTGGGCCTTGGGCCTCACTGGCCCATGTGGCTGTTCAAGCGCAGGCGGGACCTTGGCCTGGCAACCTTCCTCTATGCCGCAGCGCATCTCTGCGTCTATCTCATCCGCCAGTCCAATCTGCATGTCGTGCTGTTTGACATGCAGTACATTGAATTCATCATGGGCTGGCTCGCCTTCGTCACACTCTTCGCGCTGGCCCTTACCAGCAATGATGCGAGCGTGCACCGGCTGGGCCTCTGGTGGAAGCCGCTGCAGCGCCTGGCCTATGTCTCCGTCATCGCCGCCGCACTTCACTGGTACTGGATCAGGCTGGACCACCGCGTGCTCTGGGCCACGGTTCTGCCACTCGTGGCGCTGGAGGCCTACCGGCTGTTCCATAACTACACCCGCCCCGCCGGGGTGAGGCATTAGGCGCCAACCCCCTCAGCGCGTGGCATCCTCGAGGATGATCTGAGCGCCGCGCCAGCCCATCATCATGGCGGGGGCATTGGTGTTGCCGGCAATCAGATTGGGGAAGACGGAGGCATCGCACACCCGCAAGCCCTCAACACCATGCACGCGAAGCCGTGAATCGACCACCGAGTTCGCCGGGTCCGGCCCCATGCGGCAGGTGCAGGAATGGTGGTAGACGGTGCCGCTCCGCTGCCGGAAATCATCGATCAGCGCGTCATCGGACTGAACCGTGGGGCCGGGCCGCAATTCCTCCGCCATCAACCCTTTGAGCGGCTCCTCTGCGGCAATCCGGCGGAGGAACTTGACCGCCGCCAGCATCTCTTCCACGTCGCCTGCCGTCGAGAAGGCATTGAACGAGATCCTGGGGTGCGCAAACGGGTCGGGGGAGGTGATCATCACCTCCCCGGTACTCGTCGGCCGGCAGTTGGACAGTCCGAGCGACAGGCCTGAGAACGGGTCGGGGCTCAGGATCGGCCGTTCGCCGGCCTTGGGGATCAGCGTCGAGAAGGCCTGCATGTAGAGCTGCATGTTGGGCCTGGACATGTGCGCATGTGTGCGGAAGAAGCCGCCACCCTGGTTGATGCTGAGGGAGAGCGGCCCTTTGCGCGTCAGGATGTATTGCAGCCCGGCCCTGAGCTTGCCCCACCAGGGGCGCAGCGCATCGTTCAGCGTCGGCACATGCATGCGCCAGGTGTAGTTGATGCCGTGGTGGTCCTGCATGCGGGCGCCCACATTCGGGTTGTCCTGCAACACGGGAATGCCCAGCGACTGCAGCAGCGCCCCCGGCCCCACGCCTGAGAGCTGCAGCAGCTGCGGCGCGTTGATGGCGCCCCCCGCCACGATCACCTCATGCGCGCGCGCTTCACGCGTCTGCCCGCGCTGCGCATAGGCCACACCCACGGCGCGGCGCCCCTCGAACAGAATGCGCGTGGCCTGGGCCTCAGTTTCAACCCGCAGGTTCTTCCGCCGCATCGCCGGGCGCAGAAAGGCGCGCGCGGCCGAATTCCGGATGCCGCCCTTGATCGTGTATTGGTAAAGCCCCACGCCCTCCTGCTCCGTACCGTTGAAATCCGGCGTGAAGGGCAGGCCCGCAGCCTCCGCCGCCTTCAGGTAAGGCGCGCAAAGCGGATGCTGCTGGGCGCCCAGATCGGTGATGGTCAATGGCCCGCCGCGGCCGCGCAGTGCGGGGTCGCCATCGGCATAATCCTCGAGCTTCAGATAGGCCGAGAGCACCTCGTCCCAGCCCCAGCCCACATTGCCGGCCGCGCGCCAATCCTCATAATCCTGGTGGTGGCCGCGGATATAGACCATGGCGTTGATGGAGGATGAACCACCCAAAATTTTGCCGCGCGGATAGAAATCGCGCTGGCCGTTGAGGCCAGGGTCAGGCTCTGCCTGATACATCCAGTTGACCGACCTGTCATAGAAGGTCTTGCCGTATCCGAGCGGCATCTGCACATAGAAACGGCGGTCGGTGCCGCCCGCTTCCAGCAGCAGGACGCGGTGCTGTCCGCTGGCAGAAAGCCTGTCCGCCAGAACGCAGCCCGCTGAGCCCGCGCCCACGATGATATAATCGAAAATCTCTGCCACAGTCATCCGCCGCTGGTGAATACCGCCCGCTTTCTGCGCCCGTTCGGGCAATCAAAACAAGTGTTTCTGCTTCACGAGTGGTTAGAAATTTTCATCGTGTGGACGGCGCGCGACCTGCTAGAAGCGGGGCATTCCGGAGGGGTGTTTCCATGAAAGTCAAAGACCTCAAAGTCTTCATCGTCGGCAATCCGCCGCCGTCCTGGGGCGGGCGCTACTTCATCTTCGTGAAGCTCACGACCGATAATGGCATCACCGGCATCGGCGAATGCTATTGCGACACCTTCGGCCCCAAGGCCATGACGGCCATGATCGAAGACACCTTCTCCCGCTACATCGAAGGCATGGACCCGTTCCACCTCGAAGCCATGTGGCGCAAGGTCTATGGCTCGGGCTTCTCCATGCGCCCGGACATCTCGCTGATGGGCGTTCTCTCCGGCCTCGAAATCGCGCTGTGGGACATCAAGGGCAAGGCCCTCAACAAGCCGGTCTATGAACTCCTGGGCGGGCGTGTTCATGAGAAGCTGCGCTCCTACACCTACATTTACCCCGATCCCGCCAAGGGCCAGGACGCATCGATCTTCTGGAACGCCGAACAGTCCGCCGAACGCGCGGCCTATTACGTGGAGCGCGGCTTCACCGGCATCAAGTTCGATCCCGCCGCCCCCTACTCCGCCTTCGACCCGCGCCAGCCGTCACTCGAATCGATCGAGCTCTGCGTGAAATTCTGCAAACTGATCCGTGAAGCGGTGGGCACGAAGGCGGATTTGCTGTTCGGCACCCATGGCCAGTTCACAGCCTCCGGCGCCATCCGTTTCGCCAAGAAGATCGAGCCCTATGATCCCTTGTGGTTCGAGGAGCCCACCCCTCCGGACAAGCCGGAGGAGATGGCACTCGTTGCCCGCGGCACGTCGATCCCCATCGCCACCGGAGAGCGCCTCACCACCAAATATGAGTTCGGCCGCGTGCTCGAGAACCGCGCCGCTTCGATCCTGCAGATGGCGCTGGGCCGCGTCGGCGGATTGATGGAGGCGAAGAAGATCGCCGGCATGGCGGAAACCTTCTATGCGCAGATCGCACCGCATCTTTATGCGGGCCCCGTGGAAGGTGCGGCAAACATTCATTATGCTGCGTCCCTTCCCAACTTCCTGATCCTCGAGTCGATTGAGGAATGGACGGGCTTTCACGCCGAGCTGCTGAAGAAGCCCATCCTCTGGCAGGACGGCTATGTGATACCCCCCACGGAACCGGGCCTCGGCATCGAGCTCAATGAAGAGGTGTGCGAGGCCAACCCCTACACCGGCACCAACCTGCACCTTGAAATGACCAACCGCCCGCTCCGCAAGGAAGAATAGTCTCATGCATTACGGTTACATCGGCCTCGGAAATCTGGGCGGCCACATCGCGCATTCGCTGGTGAAGAAGGGCTATCAGGTCACGGTATATGACCTGGACCCAAAACTCGCCGAGCGTCACATCAAGGATGGTGCTTCCTGGGCCGCGTCGCCCGCCGAACTCGCGGGCAAGGTCGATGCCGTCTTCACCTGCCTCCCCTCCCCCACCGTCTCGGAAAAAGTGCTCACTCAGATTCTCACCACGCTGAAGCCCGGCGCGACATGGATCGAGAATTCCACCAATGGCCGTGATGAGATGATCCGCCTTGCAGGCCTCGCCGAAGCCAAGGGTATCATGGTGCTCGAAGCTCCCGTCACCGGCGGCGTCCATCTGGCGGCGCGTGGTGAGATCACCGTGCTGGTGGGCGGCGACAAGGCGCTGTTCGAGCTGCACCGGCCGGCGCTCGAAACCATCGGCCGGAAAATCTTCCACATGGGGCCCATCGGCTCTGCCGCCGTCATCAAGGTCATCACCAACATGCTGGCCTTCATCCACCTCGTGGCAGATGCCGAAGCGCTGATGCTGGCGAAGCGCGGCGGGCTTGACCTCGCGCAGGCCTGGGCCGCCATCACCGCCTCCTCCGGCACCAGCTTCGTTCACGAAACCGAAGGCCAGCTCATCCTCAATGGCAGCTATGACATTGCCTTCTCGATGGACCTCGCGCTGAAGGATTTGGGATTCGCCATGAATTTCGGCAAGGAATTCGGCGTGCCGCTGGACCTGGCCTCCCTCACCCAGCAAACCTTCATGAAGGGCAAGGCCGCTTACGGCGGCAGCGCCCAATCGACGCAAATCGCCAAGCTTCTGGAGGATCTGCTGAACACGGATCTCCGCGCGCCCGGGTTCCCTGCAAGGCTGGAGTAGACGGCGCACGGCTTCGTTCCTCCGTGATCCGATCCGTTGCCGCTGCAACGGCCACATGGCTGTGCCCAAGTTCCGGGCGAGCACCAGCGATTTCGTTTCCCGACAGTGACTCAATTTGTCACAATTTTATTGAAATGCTTTTCATTCGTTTTTTTGCCAGCACAGGCAGATCAGGCTAATCTTAACAGAGACGTGCGATTCCGTAGAGTTGCAGCGGCCTGGCGAGAGATTGCCGGTCTGAGCGAGGCCTGTTCCCACCTCTGCCAATGAGAGTTCCGAGATGCGCGCGCCCACAGTGACCGACCGCGAGGCCATCGTGCAAGTCCGCGCACGTGCGGCACAGCTGTTCCGGGCCTTCACTGCGAAGCTTACAACGCTGGGGGAGCGGGACCGCAACTGTCTGGTGCTGATTGCCATCACCGTGGTTGCGAGCATGGCGCTGCAGTGGCGGAGCCTGATCAATTCAGATGCCGCATTCCTGGCCTGGACGGCGCGGCAGGTGATGGGCCCCGCGGTGTTTGGCGTGGACATCTACGAGGTGAACCCGCCCCTCGCCTTCATGCTCTATTCGCCTGCCGCCTTTGTGGCGCCCGTGCTCGGCTTCGATCTTGCGATCAAACTCTGGATCTCGTTGCTGGCGGGCCTTTCAATCGCATGCGTCTGGAACACGGCCGGGCGATCGCTGCGCATGGCCGTGGCGCTCATGCTGTCTCTGTTCTTCCTGCTGGGATTTCCGGCAGCGTTTGGCCAGCGGGAATTCTTCGCCTTTCTCCTCTGCGCGCCCTATGTGGCCGGCAACAGCCCGCGGCGCGGCTGGGCTGTTCTGAGCGGCGTGATGGCGGGGGTAGGATTTGCAATAAAGCCCCATTTTCTCATCGCGCTTGTTCTGGTCTTTGCCACGCGCCGCAAGATCCGCGCTGAAGAGATCGCGATTGCCGCAACAGGCGCAGTCTATGCGGCTGTGATCCTGATCTTCTTCCAGCCTTATCTGTTCGAGTTCCTGCCCTATGCGGTTCCAAGCTATGGCGCGGTTTACGAGTCGAATGATCAGGTCGTGTGGCTCTCTGCGATCATCGCCATGTCCGTCCTGCCTCAGGCCATCGGCGGCGCACCGCAACCCGCCGCACGCGGCTATCTCATGGCGGCCATCGGCTTCACCCTTGCCGTCATCATCCAGAACAAGGGCTTCACCTATCATTTCATTCCGGCCTGGGGTTTCTTGACCCTCTTCCTGGTGGCGCGCCTGTTCAACGCGCGGCTGTTCACGGCCGTGGTCGCATCTCTGTTCCTGCTGGGGAATGCCGCACTTTTCGGGTGGATCTCGTCGGGCTGGTTCTATGAAAAGGACACAACTGCAGTGTCCGTCCGATTGCTGCTGAAGGAACTGGACACCTCTTCCAGTTTCCTGGCGCTGTCCTTCTCGTCGCTTCCGGCCTTCCCCGCGGCGCTCTACACCCGCTCGGAGTATGTGGGAAAATCCTTCTACCCCATCTATCTGAAAACGGTGAAGCGGATGGACGCCGGCGAAATCCCGGGCGACCCCAGCGAGGCCATGCGCCTGTCGCTGGAACAGGCCCTATCCGAACTGGCGCGCAAGCCCGAGATCATCATCGTGCCCGTCAGTCCGAAAGCAGCCCGGGGCCAGATATCGCGGGATGTGCTCAGCCTTCTCAGCCGCAATAGGGCGTATGACGTCTTCTGGAAGACCTATGTGCTGGAGAAGACGGTCGACAAGTACCAGATCTACCGCCGGCGCTGACTGGCGGAAGCCATCAAGGGAACCATCGGGGGGAGCCGCCATTTAGCTCCGGTATCCGATGGAGGCCCCGATGAAGGCGATTACCTGGCACGGCAAACATGACATGCGCTGCGAGCACGTGCCGGACCCCCGGATCGAGCACGGGCGCGATTGCATCATCAAGGTCACCTCCTGCGCCATCTGCGGCTCTGACCTGCACATGTACAATGGCGTCATCCCCGACATGCATGCGGGCGATGTGGTGGGCCATGAAACCATGGGCGAAGTGGTGGAGGTGGGGCCCGATTGCAAGAACCTGAAGGTGGGGGACCGGGTCGTCATCCCCTTCACCATTTCCTGCGGCGAATGCTACTTCTGTCAAAACGGCTGGTACTCCGCCTGCGAGCGCTCGCACCCCGATGCCGAGAAGGCCGCGAAACTCTGGGGCCATTCCCCGGCCGGGCTCTTTGGCTATTCGCATCTCCTCGGCGGCTATGCCGGCGGCCAGGCCGAATATCTGCGCGTTCCCTTTGCCGATACCGGCGCCCTCAAAGTGCCCGGCGGCATGCCGGACGATATGGCGCTGTTCCTCTCGGACATCTTCCCCACGGGCTATATGGCGGCGGAATTCTGCAACATCAAAGGCGGTGAGACCATCGCCATCTGGGGCTGCGGCCCCGTCGGGCAGTTCGCCATCCGCAGTGCGCTGCTGATGGGAGCAGAACGCGTGATCGCCATCGATACCATTCCGGAGCGCCTTGAGATGGCCCGGGCCGCGGGTGCCGAAACGCTCGATTTCTCCAAGCAGGATATTTACGAGGCGATCCAGCAGCACACCCGCGGGCGCGGGGCGGATGCCTGCATCGATGCCGTTGGCACCGAGCCCTTTGCGACGTCCGGCGCGGATGCGATGATCGACCGGATCAAGGTGGCAACCTTCCTCGGCACCGACCGGCCGCATGTTCTGCGCCAGGCGATCCATTGCTGCCGCAACTTCGGCACGGTATCGATCGTGGGTGTCTATGGCGGCTATCTGGACAAGATCCCCTTCGGCTCCGCCATCAACCGCGGCCTCACCTTCCGCATGGCCCAGACACCGGTTCAGGCCTACATGCCGAAGCTTTTGGGCCTGATCGAGGATGGGCTGATCGATCCCTCCTTCGTCATCACCCACAAGGCCAGCCTTGAAGACGCGCCGGGTCTCTATGAGGTGTTCAACGCCAAGCAGGACAATTGCATCAAAGTCGTCATCAACCCTTGACCTGAAGGAGACCAAGCCATGGCCCATCGCCCGCTTGCCGTCATCACCGGTGCATCCTCCGGCATCGGCTATGAACTCGCCGAACTCTGCGCCGGGAACGGGTTCGACCTGATCATCGCGGCCGATGAGGCGCAAATCCAGGATGCCGCCCAGCAGCTCGAAAAGCATGATGTGCAGGTCGCCTGGGTCGAATGCGACCTCGCGCAGGAAGAAGGTGTGGAGGAACTCCTTGAGGCCATCGGCGACCGGCCCGTGGACGTGCTGATGGCCAATGCGGGCCATGGCCTCGGCCACGGTTTCCTCGATCAGGATTTCGATGACATCCTGCATGTGATCGACACCAACATCACGGGCACCGTCCTCCTGCTCCACAGGGTGGGCCAGCAGATGCGCGACAGGGGCTCGGGCCGCATCTTGATCACAGGCTCCATCGCCGGCTTCATTCCGGGTGCGTATCAGGCGGTGTACAACGCCTCGAAGGCCTTTCTGGACAGCTTCTCCTTCGCCTTGCGGGCGGAGCTGGCGGAGACGGGCGTCACCGTCACCTGTCTGATGCCGGGGGCAACCGAGACTGAGTTCTTCGCGCGGGCCGACCTGCTCGATACCGAGGTCGGCCAATCGAAGAAGGATGACCCGAAGGACGTGGCCCGTGCGGGCTATGATGCCATGATGAAAGGCCAGGGCGATGTGGTCTCCGGCTGGCACAACAAGCTGCAGACGGCGATTGCGAACATCACACCCGCAGGACTTCTCGCCAGCCGCCATGCCAAAACCGCCGCACCCGGCTCGGGCAACTAAGTTCACGCAGAGAAGGCCCCGGAGGCAATCAGCCTCACGGGGCCCGTCCCGTGCAACTTGCACTTGACCCTTTCCAATGGGTTCGCGATTGCCGCGCAAAAAGCGGCGGGTTCGATCAGCGATGATGATGATGTGCCGCGAAAGCTCCCGCTTGGGGGCTTTGTTTATGCGGCGTCTGCGTGCTTAGGGGGCATCAGTGTTCGAGACCTCTCGTGTTCTGATGCTTGAAACTGTGCGCGCGATGCGGGCGGAGGTCAAGTAAAGCTTTGGGTCAGCCAATCTTACGAATGGTAAAACTTGCATGTGAAAATCATTGGCATAAGATGATCCACACTGAGTCGGATTTCCTCGTGACCTCCCGTGGCGTAGCAGACTGGGGCGGGCCTTGTTCTCAAGGTCCGCCCCTTTTTCATGTCAGTCCTTGGAAATCAGCTGGTGGCAGAGAGCGCCAAGGATGCCGCCGGCAATCGGCGCCAGCCAGAACACCCAGAGTTGCTGGAAGGCCCAGGGCTCGGAGAAGATCGCCGCCGCCGTGGCGCGCGCCGGGTTGACCGAGGTGTTGGTCACGGGGATGGAGATCAGGTGGATCAGCGTCAGCGCCAGGCCGATCGCCAAGGGTGCAAAGCCCGCGGGCGCGTTCTTGTGGGTGACGCCCAGGATCACCACCAGGAACATGGCCGTCATCACCACTTCGCAGATGATGGCGGAGAGCATGCTGTAGCCGCCCGGCGAATGCTCGCCGAAGCCATTGGCCGCGAAGCCGCCGGCCACGAAGTCAGGCTTGCCGCTGGCGATCATGAAGAGGACGCCCGCACCCACCGCGCCGCCGATCACCTGGGCCGCGATATAGCCCGGCACGATGTTCCATTTGACGCGGCCCGCGGTTGCAAGACCCACCGTCACGGCCGGGTTGAAATGCGCGCCGGAGATGTGGCCCACGGCATAGGCCATGGTCAGCACTGTGAGGCCGAACGCCAAGGCCACGCCTGCGAAGCCAATTCCAAGCTCCGGAAAGGCCGCGGCCAGCACGGCGGAGCCACAGCCGCCGAGCACCAGCCAGAATGTGCCGAAGAACTCGGCAAAGTAAGCTTTCATAGGAAGTCCCCCTCAATGTTTGCGCCTTTGTGGCGCGAATCTTCACGCCAGAAGCGGAATACACCCCGGCGCGCGGCAAGATTGTCGATTCGTGTACAATTCCGCAAGCTTCCGGGCAGCGTTGAATTGACTTTCCCCACTGGAATCCCTATGTGCGGGCGTAATTCGGCGCCCGGGCCCTTATTGGCGCACCAGCCCGTGGCGTATCCCACTTGAAACCAAAGCCGCCAGAACGGTCTTTCACGACACATGAATTTCTCCGAGCTCGGACTGAGCCCCAGAACCCTCGAAGCGGTGACTGCCGCGGGTTACACGACCCCCACCCCCATTCAGGCGGAAGCAATCCCGCCCGCCCTACAGCGCCGGGACGTCATGGGCCTCGCCCAGACGGGCTCGGGCAAGACGGCTGCCTTCGTTCTTCCCATGCTCTCCCTTCTCGAGAAGGGCCGCGCAAGGGCCCGCATGCCCCGCACCCTCATCCTGGAGCCCACGCGTGAGCTGGCGGATCAGGTGCGCGAAGCCTTCGAGACCCTCGGCAAGATGCACAATCTCTCCGTGGCGCTGCTGATCGGCGGCGTCGCCTTCGAACCCCAGGCCCTGAAGATTGACCGCGGTGCGGACGTCGTCATCGCCACGCCCGGCCGCCTTCTCGATCATTTCGAGCGCGGCAAGCTTCTGTTGAACGGCATTGACATGCTGGTGATCGACGAGGCGGACCGCATGCTGGACATGGGCTTCATTCCGGATATTGAGCGGATCTGCAAGCTCCTGCCCTTCACCCGGCAGACGATGTTCTTCTCCGCCACCATGCCCCCCGAGATCCAGCGCCTCACCACCGCCTTCCTGCACAATCCGGTGCGCGTTGAAGTCTCGCGCCATTCGTCGACTGCCGAGACCATCACCCAGATGCTGGTCAAGGTCCCGCATGAGGCGAAGGCCAAGCGCGAGGCGCTGCGGCAATTGCTCCGTACCCAGACGAACGTCAAGAACGGCATCATCTTCGCCAACCGCAAGACCACCGTGGCGCTGCTCGAGAAGTCCCTCGCCGTTCACGGCTTCAGCGTCGGCGCCCTTCATGGCGACATGGACCAGTCGGCCCGCCTCAAGACGCTGCAGGCCTTCCGCAACAATGAAATCACCTTCCTGATCGCGTCAGACGTCGCGGCCCGCGGCCTCGACATTCCGGAAGTCTCCCACGTCTTCAACTTCGATGTGCCCACCCATGCGGAAGACTACGTCCACCGCATCGGCCGCACCGGCAGAGCGGGGCGCGAGGGCCAGGCCTTCACGCTGCTCTCGAAGGAAGAAGTGAAATACTGGAAAGGCATCGAAGTCCTGATCAAGAAGGACGTGCCCTTCTTCGAGCTGAGTGGTGACGCGCAGGCGGCAATCGAAACCCGCGGTGCCGAACCGGACCGCCCGCGCCGCGAAACCCGTGGCGGTGAGCGCCGTGGCCGCAACCGTGGCGACCGCGAAGACCGCCGCCCCCCGCGCGAGCCCCGGTCGGAAGCCGCCACCCAGCCCGCCGAACGCACCGAAGCCCCGGCCGCCGCAGCCGCCCCCAAGCCGCAGAAGCCCACAGCCGCCGCCACGCCCCCTGCCCCGGCACCCCGCCCTGAAAAGCCAAGGCGCGAACCCCGCCAGGACCGCCACCCCCAGCGTGACGTCTCGGACGCGCCAGACCACCGCGGCTTCACCGAACAAACCATGCCGGCCTTCCTCACCCGCAGCGTGAAGGCCTGAGACGAGAGCACCGAGCGATCAAAAGAGATCGCTGGCAGATTTGCACGTCAACCGTTCCACCACCCCAGCGAAGGCTGGGGCCCCGCTTCATGTCAGCACCTGCGGCAACCAAATCGGGATGCCAGCCTTCGCTGGCAAGACGGGCGAGGTTGAACCTGATCTCCGTTGAAAGCGCGCCGTTTTGCACTCCATCCGTTCCGTCACCCCAGCGAAGGCTGGGGTCCCGCTTCATGTCAGCCTGTGTGGCCACCAAAGCGGGATGCCAGCCTTCGCTGGCACAACGGGCGAGCTGTAAGTCGATCTCAGTTGAACGCGCGCCGCTCTAATAATGATACCGGCACTGCGCAATCTGCAGCGTGCCATCGACCGCCCGATAAACCAGCCGGTGCTCCTGCGTGATCCGGCGCGACCACCATCCGGAAAGCTCCCCCCGAAGCGGTTCCGGCTTGCCGATCCCCTGGAATGGGTTCCGGCTTGCATCCTTGATCAAGGCGTTGATCCGCTCCAGCGTCGTGCGGTCATTGGCCTGCCAGAACAGGTAATCCTCCCAGCCTTGCCCGGAGAACAACAGCTTCATTCGAAGAGCATGCGCTCCGTCCCGCTGCCCTCATCGAGTGAATCGACGGCCTGCTTCAGCCGGACCGCATTGGCCGGGCTCCGCAGCAAATGCAGCGTCTCCTCCCATGAGGTGAATTCCTCCAGCGACATCAAAACCGCAGCAGGCTTCCCCCGATCCCGCGTGATGATTACGGGTTCCCTGTCCTCCACCACCCTGTCGAGGGCGGATGCGAGATTCTTTCGGAGCTCGGAATAGGATGTGGTGCGCATAGACAGATATGTACCCATTCACGTACAATATTGCAAGCGGTTGCTTCTTCTTGGACGTCCGTGACCCCAGCAAAGGCTGGGGTCGCGCTTTATGTCAGCACGTGCCGCAACCAAGCGGGATGCCAGCCTTCGCTGGCATGACGGGCGAGCTGTAAGCCGATCTCAGCTGAACGCGCGCCGCTCTAATATTGATACCGGCACTGCGCAATCTGCAGCGTGCCATCGACCGTCCGATAAACCAGCCGACCGTTCCGTCACCCCAGCGAAGGCTGGGGTCCCGCTTTCTGTCAGCAGGTGCCGCCACCAAAGCGGGATGCCAGCCTTCGCTGGCATGACGGGCGAGCTGTAAGCCGATCTCAGCTGAACGCGCGCCGCTCTAATAATGATACCGGCACTGCGCAATCTGCAGCGTGCCATCGACCGTCCGATAAACCAGCCGACCGTTCCGTCACCCCAGCGAAGGCTGGGGTCCCGCTTTCTGTCAGCAGGTGCGGCCACCAAAGCGGGATGCCAGCCTTCGCTGGCATGACGGGCGAGGTTGAACCTGATCGCCGTTGAACGCGCGCCGTTTTGCACCCTATCCGTTCCGTCACTCCATCGAGCCCAAACGTCTCTCCTTGCTTTGCGAGGAACTTCAAGACGGACTCAATCCGTGAGTACTCTGACTCAGCTTCTCAACATTCCACGCTTGACTTTCTTCCTAACTTCCGCTAATACTCCTCCTCAGGCCAGTCCATGAGGAGGGGACGATGTCGACAGCGTCTCGAAATTGCGGAATGGCCGGCGGCACCTGCGGCAGGGTGGATACGCAACACTCTGCCCCGGGCGCAAAGGGCGGGACCCGGGGGCACTATGACCTCCGCGCCGAGAGGCATGCCGGGTGTTCCGAGGGAACATCGGGTAAGCGCCTTCCCCGAGCGACAAACGCCGCGCCGCCGCGCAAGCGGGCCGGGGCTTTCCCGAACCAGGGGGCCCTTCCGGCCCTCCGTTCCGAAACTCCGGTGAGACGGGCGCCTCGCGCCAATTTTCTTGCAATTGCATTGCGTGAGCCCCGGCTCCGGCATTCCCCTTCTCCGGCAGCACGCCGCGCCCGCGGGGATATCCGCGGGCGCGGCCCGCCATGACTCTTTTCCCAACACAGCAACGACGACACAGAGGATCACATGTTTCTTCACCCCGCCTGGATCGAGCGCGAGGCGCCGCTGGCGCGCTGCCCGCTGAACTCCTGCCGCCGCAGCGGCACCTGCTCCCATCAGGAGTCGCCCACGCCCTGCCGCCGCACCCATGAAACCAAGGACGCCGCCCGCAATGCGCTGGCTGACAAGATCGCGCGGCTGGCCGCCGAAATCATCGCCGAGAACCCCCACAACCGGCACCACGCGGAAGAGGGCACGCCGGAATTCAACCGCCGCCTCAAGCGGATGTATGACGGGATCCGCGCGGCGGATGAGGCGAATTCCGCCAGGCTGATGGAAGAGCGCCGCCTGAAGGGATCCGCCACCCCGGCGGCACCCGCCCCTCAAAAACCCCCACGCGCGAAGCCCAAGCGCCGCCCCGCCCGCGGCGGCGCACAGGCCGCGGCCACCTGATGCACAAAGGCCCGCACCGAACCCGGGGGAGTGGGCGCGGCACGGGCCTCAGGCATCACGGCAGAGGAGCCGCCCCCGAAGGGACGGCTCAGCTCCGCTGCTTACTGTTGCTGGGTCTGGCCAGCGCAGGCGGCGTTGGTGGAGTTGGCGGGCAGGCTGCAGTCAACGGAGCCTTCCGTGCCGCCGGAATTGGCGGCCGGTGCGGTGCCCGTTCCCGTGCCAGTGGTCGTGCCGGTGCCGGTCGTGGCGCCGGTGCCCGTGGCGGGCGCGGTGGTGGAGCCCGTCGCATCGGTGCCCGTACCCGTGGTGCCGGTGCCCGTGGCGGAGCCGGTCGTGTCCATGGTGGAGCCGGCGCCGGTGGTGGTGGTGGTGCCGTTGGCATAGCGGCGGTTGGCGCGGTCATAGCTCGGCGCATTGTTCAGCGCTTCCTTGCTGGTCTGCACCACCAGGCGCATCGCATCGCCATCCTGCACCATCTGGACGGCGCGGGTGTTCACCGCCACGTCCTTCTCGCCGATGCCGAGGAAGCCGCCGACGCCCAGGATCACGGCCTGGATCTCGCCGTCATTGGCGAGGATCAGGTCATTCACATCGCCGATGTTGTTGCCGGCCTGGTCGTAAACCGTCTTGCCGATGTAATCATTGGCGCTCATCACCTGAGAGCCGTTCAGGCGGTCTGCCGGAACGATCAGCTCGCTCGCGGTCATGGGCGTTGTGGAGGTGCCCGCGGCAGCTGTGGAATCGGTGGTGGTTGCGGTGCCAGCGCCCGTTGTCTTGTTGACGCCGGAGCAGGCCGGATCGTTCATATTGGCCTGCTGCGTACAATCAATGCCGCTGGCGCCTGTGGTGGTCGTGGCGTCCTGTGCGAAAGCCGGCGTGAAGACGAGGAGAGACAGCGCTGTGCTCAGCGCGAGAACGTGCTTGTTCATCGGTTTGATTCCCTGTGTTTGACGGCAGCCCTTGCGTGCCTGAGGAAGGAATGCGGTTGGTCCGCAATGGTTCCGCACAGGAAACGCCTTCAGCGCCGTTCACAGGTCAACGGCCGCTATGCCCAGAAGTTCACACGCCGATGGCAAAGCGCTGGTCGCGCGCGCGCAGAATATACCACACGATCAGCACGCCCACGGCCTTGCTGGCCAGCTCCGTGGTGAAGGCAGCCGGTGTCAAGTAACCCGCAAGATATTGGAAGGCCAGCGTATCGAGCGGGATTGCGAACAGGCTCGAGATCAGGATGCGCTGCGAAAGCGGCCGGCGCAGGAAGGAGTAGACACCCCAATCCGCCGTCTCGGACAGGATGAAGGCGGTGATCGAGGCCACCGCAATCGCCGGGTCCACCATGAACCAGGTGAGAACGCCCGCGGCGGCCGTGGCGAAGAGGATGTAGTGGCCCACCTCGCGCTGCGCATAGTCGCGCAGCACGAAGATGAAACCGACCACCACATTGGCAAGATAGAGGTCGCCCATCGGCGTGTGCCACGGTGCGATGGCCGTGAACATCCAGTTCACGGCCACGATCGAAGCGACGTAGAAGACGACCCACATGAGAGGTGCTTAGCCTGTGATTTCCTCAGGCTTGAACACCTGAGAGATCTCGATCTTTGCATTCTCGGCCGAGTCCGAGCCATGCACCGAATTGGCCTCGATCGACTCGGCGAATTCCTTGCGGATGGTTCCCGCGGCGGCGTTGGCGGGGTTGGTGGCGCCCATCACTTCGCGGTACTTGGCAACCGCGTTCTCGCCCTCGAGCACCTGCACGACGACGGGGCCGGAGATCATGAAGCTCACGAGATCGTTAAAGAAAGGGCGCTCCTTGTGAACGCCGTAGAAGGCTTCAGCTTCAGCCTTCCCCCACTTGACGCGCTTCTGCGCGACGATGCGCAGTCCCGCGCCCTCGATCTTGGCGTTGATGGCGCCCGTCAGGTTGCGGCGGGTCGCGTCCGGCTTGATGATCGAGAAGGTGCGTTCGATGGCCATGAAAATCCTCGTGTTCTGGAACGTGAAACGGATGGGCCGCCGTATAGCGGCGGCCCATCACAGTTGCAAGCTCCGGCTCAGGCGTCAGTTCACCTGGCCCACCAGGGAGGTGATGCGCGCGAGCGACACGCGGCGGTTCTCCGCCTCCGGCTGGCTGGTCGGGATCTTGAGATACCGCTCGCCCAGGCCCACGGTCTTGAGGTTGTCGGCCGGGATCACATAATAGGTGACGAGCGCTTCCTTCACCGCCAGCGCCCGCTCCCGGGAGAGCTTGAGGTTCGCGGCATCGGAACCCACCGCATCGGTGTGGCCTTCGATCAGGAAGACCTCTTCGGGGTGCTTGGCCAGGATCTGCTCCAGCACCTGGGCGATGCGGTCCAGCTTGTCGATCTCCTCCTCGCGCAGGAAGCCTTCGCCGAAGCCGAAATGCACCGTGTCGATCTCGATCCGCGCCACGGCGTTGCGCGCATCGGGCGATTGCTCGATCTCATCCAGCGTGTAGCGGCGCTCGATCTTGCGGCGCGGCGGCGCGGAAAGCACATCGGCGATCTCGTTATCCTCCACCTCCGCGGCGAACACGTCGTCCGGGATCTCGCGCCCCGGGTCATAGTCATCCTCCACGTCGATGTCATAGTTATACTGCATCTCGCCGGAGCGGAGCCGGGCCTCGCGCTGGCCGCGCTCTTCGATCATCTGGCGGCGCAGGTAGCGGCGGTCATCCTCCATCTGGCGGCGCCACATCTCGCGCTCTTCCATGCTGTAACGGTCATCGCCCACCACATCACGGTAGACGTCAATGCGGCGGACGAGCTGCCGGTCATCGAGCTCGCGCGGCGGGCGGCGATCACCCAGGATCACGCGGATATCGACGTTGGTGTTGCCACCGCCCATTCCATTGCCATTGCCGTTGCCGTTCCCATTGCCGTTGTTGGGGCGCGGCGGCTTGCCGCCACTGCCCGGCTGCGGCGGCTGCTGGGCCTGCTGGCCCGGTGGCGGCATGGGGGGAGCACCCTCGTCCACGGCCACGTCGTTGCGGAGCACGTTCCGCTCCTGCGCCAGCTTGTTGCGCAGCGCCTCGCTCGTTGCAGGGGTAAGCGCGTTGGAGCCGAGAAGATCGCGGATGCGCGACAGGCGCTGGCGCAGCTCCCTGCGCTTCATGCTGCGCACATCCACAGTGTCATTGAGGAGGGCCTGCGCCTGCTGCTCCAGCGCCGGGTTCACCTTGCTGGCCTGCTCGGGCGGCTGTCCAGGCTGCGGCTGCGGGGGAGGTGGCGGCTGGGCGGCACCGGTCTGCGGCACGGGCGGCTGCGGGGTGACACCGAGCTGCGGTTCAGGCTTGGGCGGCGGCTGCTGCACCTGCTGCTGGTCACTGGGCTGAGCCTTCAGGGCGGCGCGGGCATCGCGGATCACATTCCTGAGCGCCCGGCGCTGATCCGGCGGCAGGCCTTCGGTGGCCGCCAGCTGCGTTGCCCGCTGCATCTGCTGCTGGAGTTCAGCGGGCGACAGCTGGTCAGCCGGGCGAACGGAGGCGAGGAAGGCCGCAACCTCATCAGATTGGGCCTGAGCGGGCGCTGCAGGCGCCGGGGCGGGCGCGGGTTCGGGTGCGGCCTGCTGCTCGGGCTGGGGCTTGGGCGGAGGCGGAGGCGCTGCCTGCTGCTCGGGTTCCGGCTGCGGCGGCGGGGGCTCCGCCTGCTGCTCCGTCTGTTTCTTCCGCCGCTTCGTCGGCTGCGGCGCAGCCTCTTCGGCCTGCGGCTGGGCGGGTGCTTCGGCCTCTGCCGGCGGCAGCGGCGGCTCCTCGAGCTTCGGCTCGGGGTTCACCTGCTCGGGCACCGGCGCGGGCGGGATCACCACCTCGGGCGGCGCTGCAGGGTCAGTCTCCGCCTGGGCCAGCAGAACGGGACGTTCAGTAACGCCGGCCTGTGCCGAACTCGCGGCTGCAAACAGTCCCAGAGCCAGAAGGCTCGCGTGGACGGGAGAAAATTTCATTCCTACACTCCGCTGGATATGGCGAAAGCACGAAACGTGCAACCGCCGGTCAATGTTCCAATGATCGGATGTGCGGATGTCGGAAATGAGGGGGCATTGCGATCACCTCGCCACAAGACTGAACGCCCGATGAACAAGACCGTTAAAGCCTGCCAGCCTCGATGATGCGCTTCAGAAAGGCCCTTGTGCGCTCTTCGCGCGGGTCGCCGAAGATCTGCGCCGGGGGGCCCTCCTCATGGACCACGCCCTCGGAGAGAAAGCACACCTTGGAGGCCACTTCCCGGGCAAAGCCCATTTCATGGGTGGCCAGCAGCATGGTCATGCCCTGCCCCGCCAGATCGCGGACGATGTTCAGCACCTCGGACACAAGTTCGGGGTCAAGGGCGGAGGTGATCTCGTCCAGCAGCATCACCTTGGGTTCCATGGCAAGTGCCCGCACAATTGCCACGCGCTGCTGCTGGCCGCCCGAGAGCCGGTCGGGATATTCCTTCGCCTTGGCCTCGAGGCCGATGCGCTTCAGCAGCGCCATGGCCTTTGCCTCGGCCTCCGCGCGGTCCACCTTCTGAACCTTGAGGGGCGCCAGCGTCACGTTCTCCAGCACGCTCATATGCGGAAACAGGTTGAAACTCTGGAACACGATGCCGACGTTGCGGCGGAGATTATTCACATCCACGCCGGGGCCCGAAACGCGGTCATTCATCAGCCGGATCTCGCCGCCCTGGATCTTCTCCAGCCCGTTGATGCAGCGGAGCAGCGTGGACTTGCCGCAGCCGGACGCGCCGATGAGGCACACCACCTGGTGCTCGTTCACCGTCAGGTTCACGCCGCGCAGCACCTTGATGGGACCGAATTCCTTCTCGACGTTGCGGATCTCGAGGAAAGACATAGGGTTCAGCCTCCCGCCCGCATGCGCGCATTGTCGCGCTCGATCAGGCGGTCGACGAAACGGGCCTGGGGAATGGTGATGACGACGAAGAGAATGGCCACGATGGTGACGGCCGAGAGATTGAAGGCATTGGCCGCAATGATGCGTGACTGGTTGAAGGCATCGATCACGCCCACCACCTGCACGAGGGCCGTGTCCTTCTGCAAGCCGATGAAATCATTGAGGAGCGGCGCCATGATGCGGCGCACCGCCTGCGGCACGACCACGTAGCGCATGGTCTGCATGTAGGAGAGACCGAGGGAGCGCGCGGCCGAAACCTGGCTCCAGTGGATCGACTCGATGCCGGAGCGGTAGACCTCCGCCACATAGGCGCCATAGGTGAGGGTCAGCGCCAGAATGCACCACCAGGTGACGGGGATCCGGGTCAGCGAGCGCTGCTCGGCAACCGACATCGAAGACAGGTCAACGAACTGCCCCACGATATGCGGCACGATGAGATCGGGCAGACCTGAGGTGGGGATGCCGAAGCCGATCAGGTAGAGCGTCACGATGGCTGGAAGCCCACGGAAGACGTCACAATAGACAATGGCGAGGGCGCGGATGGGCTGGCCGGCCTTCCCCGGCATGAGGCGTGCGAGCGCCACGACGAGGCCCCACACCAGCACCAGCGCCTCTGCCACCACGAAAATGAAGATATTGTTGAGAATGAACTGCTTGGTGACCTGCCACCATTTTTGCTCCATCAGCGGCAGGTAGAAGAAGGTCTTGCCCACGGCCACGTCATTCATCATCACGAAGACGCCGAAGCCCAGGGCGATGAGGGCGAAGGCGCCCCATCCGAACGTCACCCAGCCGTTCTCGCGCGAAGCCGCAGTCTGGATGCGGGCTTCCACGATGTCGCCGGAGGCTAGCGCGGCGCTGGCCTTGCGCGACTGGGAAAAGGAACGGAAAGCGGGCAGGAACAGCAGCGCCGTGGCGGCGATGGTGATCCAGAACACCCACTGCCAAAAATCCCGCATCACGCCCAGATATTCGAGCGAAGACCGGATCAGATGCGTCGCGCTGTAGGCCGCTATGGTGCACAAGCCTGCAAACAGCAAGGCTGCCAGAGCAAGGCCGTCGGCACGCTGCGGCAAGGGGTGGGAACTGTGTTTTTTCACGTCAGGGGGAATTGTCCCCGCCAGTCACTGGCGGGGACGTGATCGTCAGGGGTTGAAATAGGGAACGGCAGCCGGGTCCCTGCCCCAGGCAGCGGCAAGGTACTTGGCACCCAGCTTCGTGATCGTCCCGTCATCGATCATCGATTGAATGATCTTGTCGAGCGTGGCGTTGTTGGGATTTCCCTTCGGGTAGATGGCGCCATAGGATTCGCCTGTCTTGTATTGACCGACGACGTCCACCTTCTCCGGATTGGCGACGACTTCGGCGAGCACGATCGAGGTGTCAGTGATCGCCACATCGGTCTGGCCGGCGCGCAGGGCCGCGAACATATCGCCCTGGTCTGGGTAGACCTGAACGTCAGTGATGCCGAGCTTGTCCTGCACGAAGGCCGCACCCGTCGTTGCCTGCTGCACGCCGATCTTGGCGGTCTTGATCGACTTTTCGTCAACCGGCGCATCCTTGCGCGTCAGCACGCCGATGTCGGAGCTGAAATAGGGTACGGAGAAGTCGTGAATCTTCTTGCGCTCGTCGGTGATCGAGATTTCGGACATGGCGAGATCGAAGCCATCGGTCTGTCCGGCGATCAATGCGTCCCAGCCCACATTCACGACCTCGAGCTTGTCGTAACCCGCGCGCCAGGCGATCTCGGCGGCCATACAATATTCCATGCCGTCCTTGATGGCTTCCGGCGTGTCGCCATTCCACCAGATGGGTGCCGGCAGCGAAACTTCCACCGTGAGTTGGCCGGCCTTCGCCGGGCTGGCGATGGGGATCGACCCCTTCTCGCCGGTCACTTCGCAATTGCCGATCATGTTGGCGGCAGAGGCCGGAAGGCTGAACGCCAGCAAAGCGGCGGCTGCCAGCAGAATGCGTTTAGATAAAACCATGTTGCTTGCTCCCTGATTATTTTACGCCTGGAACAAATAGACGGGAAAACGCCCCCGAGAGCAAGAGGCAAGGCATTTAGGCCAAGACACGGGACATAAAATTAAGTAAAGCCCCGCCTCTCATTTCAGACCGGATTACAAGCATGGATGCGATTGGCATCGATTTTGGCACGACCAACACGGTCTTCGCCTTCCCTGAGGGCAAGGGCGGGGCGCGCGTTCATGGGTTCACCCGTGATGGCGAGGTGTTGGAAGCGCTGCGCACCACGCTCTCGTTCCGCCGCAACCCGATTTCCGGCGGCAGGCCCGTGGCGGAAGCAGGGCCCTGGGCTATCCAGGATTTCACGGAACAGCCGGAAGAGACGCGCTTTCTCCAGTCTTTCAAGTCCTTCGCCGCCAGCGCCTCTTTCACGGATACTGCGGTTTTCACCACCCGCTATCGCTTTGAGGGTCTGATGGCGTCCTATCTCGGCAGGCTGAAGGAGCATGGCGCGATCGAGCGATTCCCGAGGCGGCTTGCGATCGGCCGCCCGGTGACATTTGCCGGGCAGAGCCCGGATGATGCGCTGGCGCAGCGAAGATATGCCGCCGCTCTTTCTTCCCTCGGCTTTGAACAGGTCACTTATGTTCTGGAGCCGGTCGCGGCGGCCCATTTCTATGCCCAGCGGCTCACGCGGGACGCGGTCATCCTGGTTGCCGATCTGGGTGGCGGCACCAGCGATTTCTCGGTCCTGCGCTTCAGGGCCGGAGGCGGCTCGGCAGAAGCGCTCTCCCACACCGGCATCGGCGTTGCCGGCGACAATTTCGATTTCCGGATCATCGATCATGTGGTCTCCCCCCGCCTCGGCAAGAATGCAAGCTATGTGAGCTGGGGGAAAACCCTGCCGGTGCCGAAGCATTACTTTGCCAGCTTCTCGCGCTGGAACGAGCTGTGCCTCATGCAGCGGCCGGATGTGCTGCGCGAATTGCGGGAGCTTGCCCGCACCAGTTCGTCGCGCGATCAGCTTTTAAGCCTTGTCGACCTGATTGAAGGCGGTGTGAGCTATGAGCTTTACCGCGCGGTCTCCCGCGCCAAGGCAGCGCTCACCTTGCAGCCCCAAGTGCCCTTCAACTTCAACATGTCTGGCGTGAGCATCGACACCACAATTCAGCGCAGCGATTTCGAAAGCTGGATCGCGCCGGACCTCGAAAGGATCGGCACCAAGGCTGATGAGGCGCTGTCGAAGGCAGGCCTCGGTCTGGGTGACATTGACCGGGTGTTCCTCACCGGGGGAACGTCCTTCGTCCCCGCAGTGCGCCAGCTGTTCGAGAAACGGTTTCCAACAGACCGGATCGACGCGGGCGAGCAATTGCTTTCGATCGCCAAGGGGCTCGCCCTCATTGCGGGTTCGGATGAAATGGAGCGCTGGGCTGCATGAGCCGGATTGCCGTCAGCGCCTTCTACAAATTCGTGGAGCTGCCGGATTTCGCCGCACTGCGCCCTGCTCTGCTTGCCGCAGCGCAGGCCCATGGAATTCGCGGAACGATCCTGCTGGCGCCAGAGGGCATCAACGGCACGATTGCTGGTGAAGCCCACGCACTTGCCCAGATGATGGGCTTCCTCCGCAGCCTGACCGGCCTCGGCGATCTCGAAAGCAAAGAGTCTCATGCGGAGCAGATGCCCTTCAAGCGCCTGAAGGTGCGGCTCAAGAAGGAGATTGTGACCATGGGCGTTCCGGGCCTGCGCCCGGCAGAGATGGCCGGGGCGTATGTGGAGCCCAAAGACTGGAATGCGCTCATCTCCAACCAAGACGTTCTGGTGATCGACACGCGCAACAGCTTCGAATTCCAGGCGGGGACCTTCACCAACGCCGTGGACCCCGGCACGAACAGCTTTGGCGAGTTTCCAGCCTATGTTGCGCGCACGCTTCACTCCGAGAAGGATCGCCCCATTGCCATGTTCTGCACCGGCGGCATCCGCTGCGAAAAGGCAACGAGCTATCTCCGCGCGCAAGGCTTCTCGAAGGTCTACCACCTCAAGGGCGGCATTCTCAAATATCTCGAAACCATCCCGCGCGAACAAAGCCTGTGGCAGGGCTCATGCTTCGTCTTTGACGAACGCGAAGGCCTGGGCCATGGGCTTGCAATCGAAAAGCCTGAGGGCTGATCAGCCAGTCCAGCCCAAGCCCGCCGCCACGCAATTCATGGTCATCAGCAGCGGCATCATCAGTTTCTCGCCACCCTGCCCGCGGCGCGTATCCTGAAGGAGCTGCACCTGCCAGCGGTTTGCCTGGTCGACCATGGGCCGCACACGCTCGAAACGGCGCTGCAGGCCTTCAAAACGCTCGCACAGGCGCTTCTCGCCGGTGAGTTCAAGGATCGTGCGCGCGGTGCGCCCGTGTTCATGGCGGATCAGCGCGAACAGCCGCTCGGCCGCCGTGCGGTCCGTGACCAGTGCAGCATATTGCTCCGCCACATTCATGTCCGCCAGGTAGAGGGACTTCTCGACCTCATCCACCGCCAGCCGGAAGCCGCGGGACTTGGCATACATATCACGCAGAAGCCGCATTCCGTCTCCGCCACGCGGCACAAGGAAATCGTCGAGCGCATAGCCAAGCCCATACCAGCCGGTGAGCAGATGGCGGTTCTGGCTCCAGGCGAAGACCCAGGGAATGGCGCGCAGATCGCCAATGCCCTTGGCCCCGAAACGCCGCGCGGGTCTTGAGCCCAGCTTGAGATTGGCGAGTTCTTCCACGGGCGAGGCCTGGTGGAAGTAATCGAGCAGGGACTTGTCTTCCGCAAGCTTGCGGTAATGCCGGAAGGAGGCCTGCGCGATCCATTCGACCGCACTCTGGTGTTCGGGGTTCACCTTCAGCTCAGGCTCGTCGATGGATTTGAGGCTATGGACGAAGACCGACGCCGCGAGGATTTCGAGATTGTGCTGCGCGGTTCCGCGGTTGGCGAATTTTGAGGAGACGACCTCGCCCTGCTCCGTGACCCGCATATGTCCGTCGATGGTGCCTGCGGGCTGCGCCGCAATGGCCCGGCCCGTCGGCGCACCCCCGCGGCTCACCGAGCCGCCGCGGCCATGGAAGAAGCTGATCGAGACGCCGGCATCCCGGCCAATGCGGATCAACCTCCGCTGCGCCTCGAACAGCTCGAAGCTGGCGCAGAAGAAGCCACCATCCTTGTTGGAATCCGAATAGCCGAGCATCACCTCCTGGCGGCCGCCATGGGACGCGATTGAACTCTTCACCATCGGGTGCGCCAGTAGCTCCGTCATGATCTGCGGCGCTGCGCGCAGGTCATCGATGGTTTCGAACAGCGGCACCACGCGGATGCGGCAGGTCTCGCGCGCCGTCTCGTCCGAGAACAGACCGCTGAACTTGGCGAGAAGGTAGAGGCCCAGTACGTCAGCGGCACTCTGTGTCATTGACAGGATGAAGGCACCAATCGCCTGTGGGTCGGGCCCGTCGATCGTATCACGGACGAGGTCCAGCAGGCTCAGCAATTCCCGCGCCTCGTCGGACATGCCGCGGAACCGCGGCAGGAAGCCCAGAGGCTTCGCCAGCTCCGCCTCGATCCAGGCCTGCCACTCGGCTGAACCGGACTGCGGGCCTTCGCCTTCTTCGAGCGGATTGAGCTTGCGCCAGATTTCCTGCAGCACGCGATTGATCACAGTGGTGTTCTGGCGAATATCGAGACTCACCGTTCGGAAACCGAAGGTCTCCACCTCCCAGCGCACCGGCCGCACCATGGAGGACGCAATGGAAACCGCCTGCATCTGGGCCAGCGCCTCTTCAGCCGCCAGCAGTTCCGCAATCAGCTCGTCCGTGTCGAGGGGCTGGAAGCCCGCGCCCCGCGGCGCATCTGAGAAGGTCAAGGCGAGGCGCAATTTTAGTGCTGTGAAGAACTGGCGAAACGGCTCATGGGCGTTCCGGGTGCTGATGGCGCCCCCATCGCCCGAGCGCTCGATCTGCCGCGCCACGCGGTCCAAAAAGGCAGCCGGGAAGGCGATTTCCTGGGAGGAAAGGGAGACGAGCTGCGCCAGATCATTCAGCCGCTGTTCGAGCCGGGCGACAATGGCGCTGCGGTTCTCCTTCAGCGCATAGCGCGTCACATCGACGGTGACGAAGGGATTGCCGTCCCGGTCACCGCCGATCCAGGAGGAATAGCGCAAGGGTGGCCGAACGCGGGATGGGGTTTCCGGGTAGTGGCGCTGGAGTGCGGCCTCCAGCAGGTCGCACAGGCTCACCGTGCGGTCGAACAGGGTCTCGCGGAAAAAGTGAAGGCCCCAGTGGATCTCCTGCTCCACCGTCGGCTTCTCGAGCCTGATCTCTCCGGTGAGCCACAGGAGGTCGATCTCGTTCCGCAGCGCCTTCAGCAGCTGCACCCGCTCGCGCGGCGTCCAGCGCGGACTCTCGAGCTCATAGAGCTTCAGGTAAATGCGGCGGTGTATCTCCAGCACCGTCACCCGCTTGGCCTCCGTCGGGTGCGCGGTGATGGTGGGCTGCACATTGATCGTGTCCAGCGCAGTCTGCACATCCTCGGGCGAGACATTGGCAGCGGCCACCGTCGCGAAGGCGTGGGAGAAGGAGCCGGGCACTTGGTCCGGCCCGCTGCGGGTCTCCATCTGGCGCCGGTTGCGCATTGCAGCATTTTCCTCGGCAATGTTGAGGAGCTGCAGCCAGATTCCAATCACCTGGAGCGCGTGTTCGATCAAATCCGGGCTGAGGCTTGAGGCGTTTGCGGGCTCGTCAATGACGGCCAATACACGCGGCTCGCGCAATTTGATCACCTGGCGCAGCAGATCCCGCAGCATCATGGTGATTTCGTCGAGATAGGCGCTGTCCACCGGACCCGATGCCGCCGCCCTGGCGATGGTTACGTTCGACACCTGATGTGCGCTCCTCAGTTCCCCTCAGAACTTGTGCGGTGCAGCAGAGTGCGAGTCAATACCGTTTTGGGGTCACTGGCCTTAGGTACATGACAGCGCGGGCGGCGCCCGCTACAAGCCCCCGCCATGTTGCATATCAATGGACTGACATACAGGATCGGCGGACGCCTTCTGCTCGATGACGCCTCGGTTGCCGTGCCCGAGGGCCACAAGGTGGGGATCGTCGGGCGCAATGGCGTGGGCAAATCCACCCTGTTCCGCCTGATCCTGGGCGAGATCCCGTCGGAGTCCGGCACCGCGACGCTGCCGCGCAATGCCCGGATTGGAACCGTCGCCCAGGAGGCGCCCGGCGGGCCTGAGAGTCTCATTGCCACCGTCATGGCGGGCGATGCGGAGCTCTCGTCGCTTCTGGCCGAAGCCGAAACGGCAACCGATCCGCACCGGATTGCCGAAATCCAGATCCGCCTGGCGGACATCGATGCCCACAGTGCGGAGGCGCGCGCCGCCATCCTGCTCACTGGCCTCGGCTTCTCGGAAGAGCGCCAGCAGGGCCCGTGCTCCGCCCTCTCGGGCGGCTGGCGCATGCGCGTTGCGCTTGCGGCAGCGCTGTTCGCGAAACCCGATGTGCTGCTGCTTGACGAGCCCACCAACTATCTCGATCTCGAAGGCTCGATCTGGCTCAAGACATTCATCCGCGATTATCCGCACACCATCGTGCTGATCAGCCATGACCGTGACCTGCTGAACGAAGCGGTGGATGACATCCTCCATCTGGAGCGCGGCAAGCTCACGCTCTACCAGGGCAATTATGACAGCTTCGAGCGCCAGCGCCGCGAGAAGCAGGCGCTCACCGTGAAGCTCAAGAAGAAGCAGGAAGAGCAGCGCGCGCACATGATGGAGTTCGTGGACCGCTTCCGCTACAAGGCGTCCAAGGCCCGCCAGGCGCAAAGCCGCCTCAAAGCACTGTCGAAGCTCGAGCCCATCGCCGAGCTGGTGAACGACCACGTCGCACCCTTTTTCTTTCCAAATCCCGAACGGGCGATCGCGCCTCCACTCGTCAAATGGGACAAGGTGAGCGTCGGCTATGCCGAGAACCAGCCGGTCTTGCGCAACATCACGCTCAGGCTCGATCCTGAGGACCGGATCGCGCTCCTGGGCTCGAACGGCAATGGCAAGTCCACTTTCGCCAAGCTGCTCTGCGGCAAGCTTGCCGCCATGTCCGGCGAAATGGCATCGCCCGCACGGCTCACGGTGGGCTATTTCGCCCAACACCAGCTGGATGAAGTCTCGCCCGATCGCACGCCCTATTCCTATTTCGCCGAGCTGATGCCGGATGAGCCCGAGTCGAAACGCCGCGCCAAGTTGGGCGCCTATGGGTTTGGCGCCGCACTCGCTGACTCGCGCTGCGAAACGCTGTCAGGCGGCGAAAAAGCCCGCCTGCTCTTTGCGCTCGCAGCCTTCCACGCGCCCCACATCCTGGTACTGGACGAGCCGACGAACCATCTGGACGTTGACAGCCGAGAAGCGCTCATCATGGCAATCAATGAATATGAAGGTGCTGTCATTCTGATCAGCCACGACCGGCACATTATCGAAACCTGTGTGGATGAGCTCTGGCTGGTTTATGACGGCACCGTGAAGCGCTTCGATGGCGACATGGAGGATTACACCCGCCTGGTTCTGGACCGCGCCCGTGAGTCGCGCCGCGCCCTGCGGGCGCCCAAGCCTGTCCAGGTGGAAGCCGCGCCGAGGCCAACGCCCGCCTCCACCCAGAAGGCCGTGGACAAGCTAGACCGCAAGATGAGCGACCTGCGCTCCAAGATCGACATCCTGGACAAGGCGTTGTCAGACCCTGAACTCTTTTCCAAGGAAGCGAAGAAAGCGGCAGACTTCAGCAAGCTCAGATCGAAACTTGCAGCGGAACTGAGCGATCTCGAAAACCAGTGGCTTGAGGCGCAGCTGAACTAGGAAGAGAGCAGTCTACTTGGTCGCCGCGCGGTTTTGCCAGCGGCCCTGCTCATCCTGTTGCCAGTAACTCACCTCATGGCCTTGGGCCTTGAAGCGTTTCCAGCCCTCACGTGCAGAATCAACGGCCTGCTGATCATTCCCGTCAAACAGGATCACGGCGCGCGTTAACCCTGTGATGTCACCCACCTCCGCGCCATCCACGAAGAAGCGGATGTTTGCATTATTGGGGTTCTCCGGTGTGGCCGTCAGCCAGATCGGCTGCAGATCGGGGAAACCGTCGGCCTTGGTGCCATGCGGCAGGAAGCTTTCGTCATCAAAGGCCCAAAGCTGTGACGCTAGCGCTTCCGAGCGCTCTTCCGAGCCTGCCTGCACAACCACGCGCCAGCCGCGCTCGAGACTCGTTGCGAGAAGCTTCGGCAGCACGGAGTCGAGCGGCTGGCGCTCGAGATGGTAAAAGAAAACAGGCGTCATCTGATCCATTGAGCAACAGCTCCCGCGGCGGTCAAGCCCACTAGCAACATCACCCTAAGTAAACTGCGCTGGCAATCATACCATATTGCTGAAATCAGTGGATTGGACGAATTTCATTGGCGACGAAATCCACTTCGAGCGGAGACGAAACGTGAAGGGTTCCGAACGTGACCAGCGCATCCAGCCGGAGCTGACTGTTCCGGTCAAGCTCTACTGCATGGGCGCCATGGTGGCGGACGAGGCCTCGCGTGAAGGCTTCCGCGATCTCGCGCGCACCTTCGAGGCCGCACTTTCATCCTTCCTCTCCGGCCTGTCGCGGACAGACCAGGGAGAGGCGCTGCGCCTATCCTACGAAGCCGCACTCGGTGACGAAGATGCCGCCCCGCCGCGTCTCCGCCTTGTTTACTCCCGGGATTAGAACATCAAGCGTTTGACTGGACTTCATTTCCCAACATATCGCCGCCATGCCAGCGAAGGCTGGCATGGCGACATCGAGAGATATCAAGCCTTGAAGAAAAAGCGGCTTTCCCTTCGACTGCCGAATGCATCAATTTTGAACGCCCGCTCCCTTAAAAATCCGTCTTCTCGCCACCTTCCGCCACGCGCCTGGCCACGAAGGCGTCAATCTGCTCCAGCCGGGCCGGGTCAAGCTCTGGTGGCCGGTACTCGGCCAGCGCCTGCTTCCACAAGAGATTGGCCTTACGTTCCGCCGTCGGCGAACCCGCAGCCTCCCAATTGGGGAAGTTCCGCCAGTCCGAAATGAGCGGCTGGTAGAAGGCGGTTGAATAGCGTTCCAACGTATGTTGCGCGCCGAAGAAATGCCCGCCCGGCCCCACCTCCTCCATGGCGGAGAGCGCCATGGCCGCCTCATCCACCACAACGGGTTTCAGGAATTCCTGCACCATCTGCAGCAGATCGACATCGAGCGCGAACTTCTCGTAGGAGGCAACGAGGCCGCCCTCCATCCAGCCCGCCGCATGCTGGATCACATTTCCCCCGCCCATGATGGCGCCCCACAGGGAGAAGACGGTTTCATAGGCCGCCTGCGCATCCACGCTGTTCGCCGCATTGGTGCTCGAGGTGCGGTAGGGCAGCTTGTAGCGCCGGGCCAGCTGCCCGCCCATGATGCAGGCCTTCATGTATTCCGGCGTGCCGAAGGCCGGGGCGCCGGACTTCATGTCCACGTTGGAGGTGAAGCCGCCATAGACGAAGGGGGCGCCAGGGTTCGTGAGCTGCGAAAGCGCCAGCCCCGCCAGCGCCTCCGCATTTTGCTCCACAAGGCCACCGGCCAGCGTCACCGGTGCCATGGCGCCGAGCAGTGTGAAGGGTGTCACCACTACAATCTGATTCAGCTTCGCCATTTCGATAATGCCCATCGCCATCGGCGCATCGAGCTTCAGCGGCGAATTGGTGTTGATCACCGTATAGGCCGATGGCTCAGTCAGCAGTTGCTCGTGGCTCACGCCACGCGCCAGGCGGATAATCTCCAGCCCGTCAAACAGCCGTGCGCGCCCCGTCGCATAGATGAAGGGCACCTTGTCAGAATAGACCATCTTGTTGCGGGTGATGTGCAGATGCCGCACGGAGGCATGAACGTCGAGCGCATCCACGGATGCGCCGCCCGCCGTGTGCACCGTGTTGAAGAACTGCGCCAGCTTCACGAAGTTGCCCGCATCCTCCAGCGTGCCAGGACGTCTGCCCTTGTCGAGGTCCGAACAATTGGGCGGGCCTCCCACGGGTGCGAAAGCAATCCACTTGCCGCCGATGCGAATGTTGTGGGCAGGGTTCCGCGCATGAAACGTGAACTCCGAAGGCGGCGTCTTCAGTGCCTCCTCGATGATGTCGCGCCCAATGCGCACGCGCTCACCCGAAATGCGTGCACCTGCCTTCTGCAGAATGTCGCGGGCCTCGGGCAGCAGCACATCCATGCCGATCTCTTCCAGCACGCGAAGGGACTGCCGGTGGATCGCTTCAATCTGGTCATCCGATATGATGCGGGAGAATTCCAGCGTGTGCTGGGGCTGCTTCCACGGCAGCTGCTGGATCGGAGAATGTGCGGCATCAGCACGGCGGCCTCGGCGCTGAACGTTCATGCTGCAGTCTCCGCAAAAGCAACCGCGATCTCCGCGGCAATTCTGGCATTGTGCCTGACGAGAGCAATATTGGCGGCAAGCGACCGGCCTGCCGTCACGCCGGCGATTTCAGCCAGCAAAAAGGGTGTCAGTTCCTTTCCTGAAATGCCCTGGATGGCAGCCTTCTTCACCGCAGCCTCGATCACGGGCGAAATCTCGTCCGAAGGGATTTCAAACTCCGTCGGAATGGGATTGGCAACCACAATGCCGCCCTTCAAACCCATGTCCCACTTGGCATGCATCACGCGCGCAATCTCCGCAGGGCTTTCGCAGCTCATTGGCACCGCATGCCCGCTCCGGCGGGAATAGAAGGCAGGGAACTCCGCCGTGGCGAGGCCGATCACCGGCACGCCAAGCGTTTCGAGTGTTTCGAGCGTGAGGGCGAGGTCGAGAATGGCCTTGGCACCCGCCGTCACCACCGCCACATCGCTCGTCGCGAACTCCGTCATGTCGGCGGAAATATCGAAGCTCCGTTCCGCCCCGCGATGAACACCGCCGATGCCCCCCGTGGCGAAGACGCGGATCCCCACCATCGCGGCAATGCGCATGGTGGAGGCAACCGTTGTTGCACCATCGAGGCCTTGCGCCACGATGAAGGGCAAGTCCCGCACGGACACCTTGGCAATGGAGCGCCCTTCGCGGCCGAAGCGGTCGAGCTCCTCTGCGGAGAGCCCAATCTTCAGAACACCCCCCAGAATGGCAATCGTCGCAGGCACGGCGCCATTGGCGCGCACGATGGCTTCCACCTCGCGCGCCGTGTCCACATTCTGCGGATAGGGCATGCCATGGGCGATGATGGTGGATTCAAGCGCCACCACGGGCTTGCCCTGCGCAAGCGCATCGCGAATTTCGTCGGTGAGGTGAGGTTCAATGGCCAAGGGTCAGTCTCTATATATTCAAAGTCATGCGCAGGAGCCTATCACGGCTCAAACCCTGCGCCACCGATTCCGCCGAAGAAAGCTTGATTGCCGCTGCGCATTGCCCCAGCCGTGCCGCTTCCGCCAGCGAATGCCCTTCCAGCAAGCCGAAGACCAGCCCCGCCACGGCCGCATCGCCAGCACCCGTGACATCCGCGATCACCGTGTCGCGCAAGGGTTCCACCTTGATCTTCACACGTCCATCAGATGCCAGCGCACCTTGGTTCCCCAAGTGCAGGACGATGTTGGAGAAGCCAAGTTCGTGAAGCCTCACTAGCCCCTCCTCTCCGCTTGCACCCGTCAGCGCCACGAGCTGTTGTGCATTGGGCGTGATGGCGAAAACCGGCTGAGCCCGCTCAAACTGAAGGAGCTTCTGTGACTTGGCAACGGAGACCGGCTCAATCAGAAGTCTGATGCCTTCGCGCGCGCAGAAACCGGCAAGCCAGGAGAGGCAGGCGGCAGAAAGATTGCAGTCCGCAACCAGCATCTCTGCCCGGCGCAGATGCGCGGCCTTGTCTTCGAGGTGCGAGGGCAGGATATGATCCATCGCCCGCATATCGTTGACGGCGCTGACCAGCTCTCCCCATTCGTCAAGAATGGCGAGATACGTTCCGGAAGGTCCCTCGACCGCCAGGGACTGCGTCAGGTCAACCCCCGCCTGTTCACAGGCGTGGCGCAGGAACGCGCCACTGGCATCTTGGCCCAGCGCCGTCACCAGGGAGACGGTGATGCCGAGCCGCGCCAGATTATCGGCAATGTTGCGGCCAACGCCGCCCGCAGCATGGGTCACTTCACCCGGGTTCGAAGTGCCTGCAACATAGGGCCCCTTCGCGCGGCCCTTGATGTCCACATTCGCACCACCGATGACGACGACCTTCGGCATCAGAAATCGGTGGGTGCACCGCCCTCCGCCTTGCGCTTGTCGACAAAGGCATTCAGCTCGTCGCGCACGGCATCGTCGATCGGGGGCTGCTGATAGTCCGCCAGCGCCTGCTTCCACACGGCATTGGCCTTCTGCCAGGCCTCGGGCTTGCCCGCCGCCAGCCACTGCTGGTTGTTGCGCCAGTCGGAGACGATGGGCGCATAAAAAGCGTTGGTGTAGCGCTGCAGCGTATGCTGCGCGCCGAAGAAATGTCCGCCGGGGCCCACCTCACGGATCGCCTCGACGCCCAGCGCATCTTCCGTGGTTTCGAGCGGCTGCATGAACTCGCTCACCATCTGGATCAGGTCACAGTCCAGAATGAATTTCTCGAAGCTCGCCACCAGCCCGCCCTCGAGCCAGCCTGCGCCATGCATGATCAGATTGCCGCCGCCCATGGTCAGGCCCCAGAGCGAGAACACGCTTTCATAGGCCGCCTGGGCATCGACCGTATTGGCCGCGCAAGTGTTGGAGGTGCGGAACGGCACCTTATAGCGCCGCGCCAACTGGCCGCCGACGATGGTCGCCTTCATGTATTCCGGCGTGCCGAAAGCCGGTGCGCCGGATTTCATGTCGACGTTGGAGGTGAAGCCGCCATAGATGACGGGCGCTCCCTTGCGCACCAGCTGGGTGAAGGCGATGCCGGCCAAGGCCTCGGCATTCTGTTCCACAAGCGCTCCTGCCACCGTCACCGGCGCCATGGCGCCCGCCAGCGTAAAGGGTGTGACGCAGACGATCTGGTTGCGGGATGACATTTCAAGAATGCCGCGCAGCATCGGAGTATCGAGCTTCAGCGGCGAATTGGTGTTGATGATGGTGAAGAGCGAAGGCTCACGCTCCAGCTGCTCATGGCTGATGCCGCGGCCGATGCGGGCGATCTCGATCCCGTCCCGAATGCGCTCGGCACCCAGCGAATAGGCGTGGAAGGGCTTGTCGGTCAGCAGCACGGCATCGCGCAGCGCTTCGAGGTGGCGCACCGAGGCGTGAATGTCGATCGGCTCCACCGGATATCCGGAGAGGAATCCGATGCAGTTGAAGTATTGCGCAAGCTTCACGAAGTTGCGGTAATCCTGGTAATTGCCGGTGCGGCGGCCGCCATCCATGTCGGAGCTGTTGGGCGGGCTCGCCACCGTGCCGAAGGTGATGGCGTTGCCGCCGATCCGCTGGCTGTTCTCCGGGTTTCGCGCATGGAAGGTGAATTCGGAAGGTGCGGAAGAAATCAGCTCCTCGATCATCGCGGGGTCGAAGCGGACGCGCTCGCCTTCGACGCTGGCGCCCGCGGCCTTCAGCATGTCGCGCGCTTCCGGCAACGTGAAGTCCATGCCGATTTCGGAGAGCACCTTCAGCGACGCCAGGTGGATCGATTCCAGCTCATCGGCGGAGACGATCTCCATCGGCGGGAAGAAGCGCTTGAGCTTGCGGCGCGCCAGCTGCGGCACGGGGGTTCGTCCGTCGCTGCTCCCGGCCTTTCGTCCTCCACCTTCGCGGCGGCTGCGGCGGGGCGTCTCGCTGTCGGTATTCGTCACGTCTCAGTTCCTTTTTCGCGGTAGGATTCGAGCGAGGGGTCGGCGGCGATCTGCTTTGCCAGCCAATCCTCGAAGCGCTTGATCTTGGGCTTCATGCGATGCTCCGCATTGCAGGCGAACAGCCAGTTGTGGCGGTGCGGAACCTTCAGCGGAAAGGGCTGCACCAGGCGGCCCGTTTTGATCTCTTCGGTGGCGAAGGGGCCGATCGTCATGGCGATGCCCCTGCCTTCGATTGCAGCCTCCTGTGCCAGAATATAGCTGTCAAAGGCCAACCGGTCCGAAAGCTTGATGCCCGTCACGCCGGCCGCCTCAAGCCAGAGGTGCCAGTCCTCCTCCGCCGTATAGACATAGAGAAGCTTGTGCTTCTTCAGGTCCTCCGGCGTCTTCAGCCCATTGGGACCTTTGAGAAGCTCCGGTGAACAGATCGGCGTCAGCAGCGAGGTGAAGAGCGTGCGGTAAAAATGGTCGGGCGAGCGGTTGCGCGCCAGGATGAAGCCGGCATCGACATTCTTCTCGTCAAAGTCCCAGTCGAAATAGGAGGTCGAGAGCCGCACCTTCATATCGGGGAAGCGCTTCTCGAAATCATGAAGCCGCGGGATCAGCCATTTGAGGGCGACCGTCACATAGACCTGCACCGTCAGCTCATTGTCGGAGGCAGAGGGCTTCAGCGCGCGGGTCTGCGCCTCGATCAGGTCGAAGGCCTCGCGGACGGGGGCGAAATAAGTGTGGCCGGCCTGGGTCAATTCGGCGCGGCGGGCATCGCGGCGGAACAGCTGCACGCCCAGGCGCTGCTCCAGCGCCTTCACCTGGTGGCTCACGGCGGATCGTGTGATCCCCAACTCACCTGCGGCGAGGCGGAAACTGCCGAGCCGGGCGGCCGCCTCGAAAGCGGTCAGGGCACGCAGGGGCGGCAGGTCGCGTCTGGCCAAGATTCCTCACCACTGAAACGATGTCATCTTCTAACATCACCGAATTCAGATGGTTAAGGGGAGAGTTTCGGAAAATCGCCGTCCAGAGGTGAAAAAAACTAACGCCTACTCGCAAAAGATAGGCCATTGAAACTGCGCCCCGATCCAGAGGATATAGGGCCCATACGAGGAGGCCCATTCATGAGTGCTGTTGAAGACCTGTCCCGCCGCCGCGGTGGCCGTGAAGCCCGCCGTGCGCTGCGTTCGCGCCCCATTCCGCAGGCCGAGGCCGCAGTTCGCCCCGGCATGGAAGGCGGGCAGTACAAGCCGCTCACCGAGCGCGACATGCAGCGCATCCATGAAACGGCCTTGACGCTTCTTGAAACCGTGGGCCTCGCGCAGGCCATTCCCACCTGCGTTGAGGCCATGACGGCGCGTGGCTGCTGGCTCAATGAACATGGCCGCCTGTGCATCCCCCGCGCCCTCGTTGAGGATACGCTGGCAAGCTGCGCCCGGAACTTCGTGCTCCACGCCCGCGATACGAAGCATGACATGGAGCCTTCGGGCAACAAGGTCTATTTCGGCACCGCCGGTGCCGCCGTCCACATCGTCGAGCCCGAGACCCGGTCATACCGCGAATCCCTGCTGGTCGATCTCTATGACGCCGGCCGCATCGTGGACAATTGCGAGCACATCCATTTCTACCAGCGCCCGGTCACCGCGCGTGACATGATCACCGGCCACGACCTGGACATCAACACCATGTATGCTTGCCTCGCCGGCACGCAGAAGCATGTGGGTACCTCCATGGTGGATCCTGCCCATGTCGATGAATGCCTGCAGATTCTCCATGTGTTGGCCGGCGGTGAAGACAAGTGGCGCGAGCGGCCCTTCGTCTCGCAGTCCAACTGTTTCGTCGTGCCGCCGATGAAATTCGCGGAAGATGCCTGCCGCTGCCTGGAAACGGCCGCACGCGGCCGAATGCCGGTGCTGCTGCTCTCCGCCGCGCAGGCGGGGGCCACGTCTCCTGCCGCGCTGGCCGGAACCGTGGTTCAGGCCGTGTCGGAATGTCTTGCGGGCCTCGTTTACATCAACTGCGTGGTGCCGGGGGCCATTGCCATCTGGGGCCCGTGGCCCTTCGTGTCTGACTTGCGCACCGGCGCCATGTCGGGTGGCTCGGGCGAACAGGCGCTCATCACCTCGGGCTGCGCCCAGATGGGGCATTTCTACAATCTGACCGTCGGTTCTGCCGCCGGCATGTGCGATTCCAAACTGCCGGACATGCAGGCGGGCTACGAGAAGGGCGTGACGGCGGGCATCTCCGCCATGACGGGCATCAACATGCTCTATGAGTCCGCCGGAATGCACGCTTCGCTCCTGGGCTTCTGCCTCGAGAGCCTGCTGATCGACAATGACATGCTGGGCTCGATCAACCGCAACGTCCGCGGCATCGAGGTCAATGAAGACACGCTGTCGCTTGAGGTGATCGCCAATGTCTGCATCGAAGGCCCCGGCCATTATCTGGGCAATGAGCAGACGCTGCAGCTGATGCAGAAAGACTATGTCTATCCGCAAGTGGCCAACCGCATGAGCCCCAAGGAATGGAACGAGGCTGGAAAGCCTGACATCGTCGAACGCGCCGCCGCCCGGAAGCGCGAGATCCTGTCAACTTACTATCCGGAATACATTCCGCGCCACATCGATGAGCAGATCCGCGCCAAGCATGACATCAAGCTGCCGCGCAGCGTGATGGAGCCGGGCGATCCGCGCTGGGCGTAATCCTGTGGAACACCCGATCCTGACAGCAATCCGCCGGGCGGGCTTCACGCCCCTCGGCTGGTTCGAGCCGGGGCCGGAAGACAGGGCGCCGGAAGATGCGCGCTTCATCATCCTGATCGGGAATGCCGGGCCGGAGATGTTCCGCCGTTTCGCGCGCGAGCGTGACCCTTCGCGGGACAAGATGAATGACTGGACGCGCGACACGGTCCAGGCACTGGGGCGGGACCTTGATGCCAAGGCGGCCTACCCCTTCGATCTGGAGCCGCCCTGGCCCTTCCTCACCTGGGCGAGACGGGCTGGAGCCGGTTTTTCCTCACCGCTGGGGCTCAACATTCACCCGGCTTACGGTCTCTGGCACGCCTATCGTGCGGCGCTGCTGTTTCCCGTGGTGCTCGATCTTCCGGTCCAGGATGCGGGGCCTCATCCGTGTGAGCGCTGCGTTGGGAAACCCTGCTTGAGCGCCTGCCCCGTTCAGGCTTTTGACGGCGCATCCTACAATGTTCCGGCCTGTGCGGCGCATCTTGCAACGGCGGAAGGCCAGCTCTGCGTGGCGGGCGGCTGTCTTGCGCGCCATGCCTGCCCTGTGGGACAAGGCTTTGCCTATGCTCCGGCCCAGGCTCAGTTTCACATGCGGGCGTTCCTCGCAGCACGGCAAGAGGCTTGAAACATGTACGATCACATCCGGCAGAAGCTCGCGCGCGGCGAGACGATCATTCTCGATGGCGGCACGGGAACCGACATTCAGCGCCGCGGCGTGCCGATGAGTTCGTCCACCTGGTGTGCCGAAGCAAATGTGAGCCACCCCGATGTGGTGCGTGAAGTGCATGCCGATTACATCCGCGCCGGTGCGGATCTCATCATCGCCAACACCTTTGCAACCTCTCCCCTGCTGTTCAATGCCCTGGGCCGCGATGACGAGCTTCTGGAGATTGACCGTGCCGCGGTGAAGCTCGCGCAGGAGGCAGCCTCCGGCCACCCCGTCGCCGTGGCGGGGTCCATGTCCACCATGCGTCCCGTGGTGGCGGGCAGCGACCGCACGGAGAAGCAGCGGGAATGGCCCGAGGCGGAAGCCCGCGCGCTGTTCAAGCGCAAGGCGGATAATTTCGCCGCCGCCGGCGTTGACCTCATCATGATGGAGATGATGCGCGATGCCGATTATTCCGTCTGGGCCACGGAGACCGCGCAAGCCACGGGCCTTCCCGTGTGGATCGGCATTTCGGTTGAACGCCATGGCGGCAAGCTCACCGGCTTCGGCCGCGAGGATCAGGACTTCGAGAACGTGGCGCGCGTGCTCTCGGCCCTGAAGCCGGATGCGATCAGCATCATGCACACCTCACCCAATGACACGGATGAGGCGATCGACATTCTGCGCAAATACTGGAAGGGCCCGATCGGCGCTTACCCTGAGAGCGGCTATTTCACCATGCCCGACTGGACCTTCGTGGACATCATCCCGCCTGAGGAACTCGTTGCGCGTTCCAGGACATGGAAGTCGAAGGGCGTCACTGCCTTCGGCGGCTGCTGCGGCCTGGGGCCGGATCACATCACAGCTCTTTCAAAGGCCTTTCACGCATGAAAACCGGATCCTGCCTTTGCGGCGCCGTCTCCTTCGAAGTGAACGGCGCCCTCCGCCCCGTTCTCGCCTGCCACTGCATCCAGTGCCGCAAGCAAACGGGCAACTACATGTCAGCCACCGCCTGCGCCGACAGCGAGCTCACCTTCACGAAGGCAGACGGTCTTAAATGGTACCGCTCCAGCGGCATCGCCCAGCGCGGCTTCTGTGAGGCGTGCGGCTCGGTGCTGTTCTGGAAGCGTGACGGCAGCACGGACATCTCCATCACCGCCGGCAGCATCGACGGCCCAACGGGCACTTATCTCGAAGGCCACATCTATTGTGAAAGTGCAGGCGACTACTACGCCATCACCGGCGGCGCCTACCGCAAGGAAGAGTGGTAGGCACCAGCCCCCACAAAAGCATCTCTCCCGCGGCACCCCCACAGGCGCGGTCGTCAGATGTGTTTTCCCTTCTCCCGTCGCACCGCGATGGGAGAAGGTGCCCGAAGGGCGGATGAGGGCCTCTCTCCACGAGTCCCGATGCCGAAAGCGGCCCTCATCCGTCGCTGCGCGCCACCGTCTCCCATTGGCTGCGCTGACGGGAGAAGGGAAAAACACCAGGAATTCTGCTTGACTTTATTCCTACCCTATGCTACCAAACTCCCACTCCCCCCAGTCGGGGTCCTGCTCATGACGGTGAGCTCGGGCGGGGTGGAGGGCAGGCCTGCGGGTGCGGCGTAACGTGTGCCACACTCCCGGGGGCTGAAGGAGGGACCCGGAGGCATTAAGACCTCCGCGCCGAGAGGCACGCCGGGCCGTCCGAGGGACTGCCGGGTAAGCTTCCTCCCCAAAGCCTAAAAACCTGCCGGATCGCGGGCGCTGCCCAGCGCTCCTACCGCTGGTCCTTCACCGGATCAGCACACTGCGCCGGGCAGCGCCCGCGCCTCCCTTTTCTGCCTCCGGGGGACAAATGCCACCCTCACCAAGGATGATCCATGGCCGCTTCTCTTCGCTTTGCGCCCTCAGGCCCTGGCCTTCAGGTCGCGCTCCAGCTCACCATAGCCTGTGTAGCGATATTCATAGGCAAGGTTCAGGCGCTTTGCAGCCGCCATGGCCTTCTTGGCCAGGTCCTCATTGTGCGTCTGCGCGAGGAACACGATCTTGGTATAATTGCCGAAATAGAGCGGCAGCAATTCCGGATGCCGGTCGATCCCCAGCCCCTCCCAGATCAGCTTGTCGAAATGGCGCGCGAGATAATCCGTGAGGAAGAAGGCAGTCACGTCCTCATCGGCCGTTTTGGCGAAGTCTTCATTGCCGGAAAAGAAGGCGTAGCAATGCGGGCCTTCGAGGCGTTCCACCCCCTCCTCCGCCAGCAGCTGGTCCAGCATGCCGCCGGTGCCGCAATCGCCATAAAGCACGAAGATCGACTCGTAGCGGGGTTTGGCCTCCCGGATCTTGGCGCGAAGTGCGGGCACGATCTTGTCTGGCGTATTGTGCCATTTGGCGGGAAGGCACTGGAGATCGAAGGCCGTCCAGCGGTTGCGCTCGATCAGGTCCACAATCTCGCGGCCCAAGGCACCGCAGGCCAGGAGAAGAACCTTCCCCTGGCCTGGCTTGAACTCATATTCGTCAGATGGCTTGAGATTGACAAGGGTCATCCGACCCTCCGAAAATCAGCTCGCCGCGAGCTGGTTGTGCTTGCGCGCCATGTAGCTCTTGGCGGTTTCGACGGCCACTGCCGCATCGCGGCAATAGGCATCGGCACCAATGGCCTTGGCGAATTCCTCGTTCAGAGGTGCACCGCCGACGAGCACCACATAATCGTCGCGCATGCCCTTTTCCTTCATGGTGTCGATCACGACCTTCATGTAGGGCATCGTCGTGGTGAGCAGCGCAGACATGCCGAGAATGTCCGGCTTGTGCTCTTCCATGGCGGCGAGATATTTCTCGACGGGGTTGTTGATCCCCAAGTCGATCACCTCGAAGCCGGCACCTTCCATCATCATGCCGACCAGATTCTTGCCGATGTCGTGAATGTCGCCCTTGACCGTGCCGATCACCATCTTGCCCTGGCGCGGTGCGCCGGTGGCAATCAGCAGCGGGCGGAGGATGAACATGCCGGCCTTCATCGAGTTGGCGGCAAGCAGCACTTCCGGCACGAACAGGATGCCGTCACGGAAGTCGACGCCAACGATGCGCATGCCCTCGACCAAGGCTTCGGTCAGCACCTTGTAGGGCGTCCAGCCGCGGCCGAGCAGAATGTGCACTGCGGCCTCGACCTCTTCCTTCAGGCCGTCATACAGGTCGTCATGGACCTGCTGAACGAGATCCTCGTCACTGAGGGAGTTCAGGTCAAGTTCGCCATCATCGCTCATCGGCTGTCTCCGGACGGAAATTCATGAAGGATCACAATAGTCCCGCGCCTCGGCGAAGCGCCGCCAGCGGGCGACGTCCACATGCCGGAAAGCGACGGTTGAGGCAAGGGGAAAGGCCGTCTAAGGATGAGGCCCCTTTTGATGGAGCCGGGTTTTTCAGCATGTCAGCCGCCTTTGACGTCACCTCCTGCCGCAGCCAGTTTCCCGCCCTGTCTATCGCCGATCAGGGCAAGGCCCGAATCTACTTCGACAACCCGGCAGGAACTCAGGTGCCCCAGCAGGTGATCGATCGCACGGTCGACTGCCTGACGGCGCGGAACGCTAATCTGGGCGGCTATTTCAAGACCACGGTCGAGGCAGGCCAGCTGGTGGACGAGGCCCACCAGGCCTGTGCCGATTTCTACAATGCGGGTTCTGCCGCCGAGATCGTGTTCGGGCAGAACATGACCAGCCTCACGCTCCACATGTCCCGCTGCCTGGGCAAGCGCTTCAAGCCTGGCGACGAGATCGTGCTCTCGCGCATGGATCATGACGCAAATGTTGCCCCCTGGCTTCTCCTCGCCGAAGACTTGGAGCTGACCGTGCGCTGGATGGATTTCGACACCGAGACTTACGAGTTCCCGGATGACGCCCTCTCCAAGGTGCTGAGCGAGAAGACCAAGCTCCTCGCCATGGGCATGGCGTCCAACTGCACCGGCACCGTCAATGACGCAAAGCGCTTTGCCGCCCAGGCCAAGGCAGCGGGCGCCATCGTCTATCTCGATGCCGTGCAATTTGCGCCCCACTATGCAATCGACGTGCAGGACCTCGGTGCGGATTTCGTGGTGTCATCTGCCTACAAGTGGTTCGGGCCCCACCAGGGCATTCTCTGGGGCCGCGAGGCGCTGCTGAAAGACACCTTCGGTTACAAGGTGCGGCCCGCGGGCGAAGAGCTGCCGCATAAATTCGAGACCGGCACGCTATCCCATGAAGGCATGGCCGGCACGCTTGGAGCGATCGACTATCTCGAGCAGTTCGGCACAGGTGCTAATCGGGTGCAGCGCGTGGCCTCCGCCTGGGGCACGCTCGCTGCTTACGAGCATGCCATCACGCAGAAACTGATCGACGGCCTCCGAAGCTTCAAGGGCTTGACGATCCGCGGCATCACCTCCGCCAATGCCCTGCACCGGCGTGTGCCGACCGTTTCCTTCACGCTCGACGGGCACCATCCGGAGGGCCTGGCCAAGGATTTCGCGAAGGACAATATCTTCGTCTGGTCCGGGCATAATTATGCAATCGAGCCCGTCTCGCGCATGGGGCTGATGGAGAAGGGCGGCGTGCTGCGCGTGGGACTTGCCCATTACAACACGGAGGCGGAAGTGGATGCGCTTCTCTCATCCCTCACCCGCCAGATCAGGAGCGCTTAGACCATGGCATTCAAGCTCGGCATAATCGGACTGGGAAAGATCGCGCAGGACCAGCACCTGCCCGTGGTGCAGAAGAACAAGGATTTCGAACTGGCCGCCGTGGTCTCCTCACGCGGGGGATATGGCGATGTTCCGGCCTTCCGCACCCCGGCGGAACTTTTCCGCAGCGGGTTGAAGCTCGACGCGGTGGCGCTGTGCATGCCGCCCGAGCCGCGCTTTGCCATTGCGCGCGATGCGCTGGACGCGGGGCTTCATGTGCTGATGGAAAAGCCACCCACGCCGACCGTGGGCGAACTCAATGCCATCGCCGAACATGCGAAGAAGACGCACCGCGTTCTCTTCACCACATGGCATTCTCAATATAACGCAGCAGTTGATGAGGCGAAACGGCTGCTTGCGGGCAAGCGCGTGACCAGGCTTCACGTGAGCTGGAAGGAAGATGTGCGCCACTGGCACCCGGGCCAAGACTGGATCTGGGAGCCCGGCGGCTTCGGCGTGTTCGACCCGGGCATCAACGCCTTTTCCATCGTGACGAAAATCTTGCCCCAGCCGATTTTCGTAAAGTCGGCCATGCTGGAGACCCCCCGCAACAAGGCAACACCCATCGGGGCGCAGATCACCTTCAAACCCAGCTGGGAAGGTCCAGCGGAGCTCACCGCCGATCTCGACTGGCGGCAGACGGGTGAGCAGAGCTGGAACATCGACGTCGAGACAGCCGATGGCCTCAAACTCGAACTGCGTAACGGTGGAACGGAACTGTTCCTCGGTGGCATTGCCGTCAAATCCGCACCCATGGCGGAGTATGGGGCGATCTACGTCCACTTTGCAGAGCTGCTGACGTCCGGGCGTTCGCATGTGGATGGCGCGCCACTGCAGCTCGTCTCGGATTGCTTCATGATGGGGCGGCGGACGGAGACGGAGGCGTTCCTCTGAGCAGGGCCAGTGTTTCGGCGGGGGTTCCGGCCGCATTTATGCGGGGCCAGTTGAGGCTGCCGAGGTCATAGTGCAATTGGCGCGAGACAACGGCAGGCGTTGCGTCGGAGGCATCTGCCGTGCGGGCGGCGACGCGGGCGGTGAGGATTGCGGCGGGGGCTTCAAGCCAGAAGCCGCGGAAAAGGGCGCGGGTTCTGCGGGCAATCTCTTCCGCGGCCTGGCGCTCCGCTTGGTGCGCGAAGACGGCATCGAGCACCACCGAATGACCGGCCGCCAGCGCGCGCTCTGCCCGGGCAAGGCAGGCAGCATAGACGTCCGCCGAGGACTGCCGCGAATAGCTTTCGAGCGGCAGGCGATCAGTTTCATCAACCCCCGCCAGCACCTTGCGCTCCACATCACTACGCACGACCAAGGCGCCGGGCGGTGCGCCCAGCATTGGTGCAAGGCCCGCCGCGGCCGTCGACTTGCCCGTGCCCGAAAACCCACCGATGCAGGTGAGAATGGGCGGCGACACCTTGAGATAAGCAATAGCGGCACGGAACCAATCCAGTGCCTGGCCGCGCTCTTTCATCGATTTGTTCGACGCCAGCTCATGCGCGAGATCAGCCGTGACCAGCGCACGCACGCCTGCCCTCGTCGACAGGAAGAGCGGCAGCAGCGAGAGACCCGAGAGATCTTCCTGGGCACGGCGGATATGAAGATAGCGGTTGAGAACGTGATTGGCAGCGCGCAATTCGCCGCTGGTCCACAGGTCCATGAGCAGGAAGGCCAGATCATAGAGCACATCGATGGTGGCAATCTTCTCACTGAACTCGATGGCATCGAAGAGTTTGGGCTCCCCCTCCTCCACGATGATGTTCCCGGCATGCATGTCTCCGTGGCAGCGGCGCACCAGGCCCTGTTCACCACGATCGGTGAGGAGTTGCCGGTCGCAGCGCAGAGCTGCCTCATAGAGGGCGTGGAACTCCAAGGTATCGGCCGGACGAAATATATCGGGCGAATCGATGAAGGCGGACGAAAGCTGGGCGCCAAGGCCCATCATGATGTCAGACCCCTTCACATCGCGCCGGGGGGCGCTGGCGTGGGCATGCGCCGCCATGGCCGCGAGCCTGCCGGCAAGCTTCACATCCACGGCGCCATGGGCCATTTTCCAGGACAAGAGCGCTTGATCAGCGAAGCGGCGCATGACCAGGACGGGCTCTCCTCTCACCTCCTCTACGCGCAGATAGAGATCCGGCGCGAAAATGCGGTTGATCTCGAGTTCATTGCCAAGCACCGCCCTGCGCTTCTCCACGCTGGAGAAATCCAGATAGGGGAGCTTCACCGGTTTTTTGATCTTGAAAGCACTGTCCCCCACTAGGAACACATGTGCCGCGTGGGTTTCCACCTGCTTCACGGGCTGTCCGGGAAAGCCCCATGTCTCTCCCTTGAGGAAGACGGTATCGAACATGACGCGACAATGCCGCGACATCCCTCAAGGTTCATTGACGGGAATCAATTTCCGCGGCGGCGTTCCCGGCGCGCCGCACCGGCGGCGGCCGTATCTACACCCTTGGCGAGCTGTGAGACGGGGCCCAGCTTTTCCTCGATCAGTTCGACGCTCGGCCGCTCCCCCTTGCTATAATGCTCGAGAGAAGCGCGCATGGCGGCCAGATGCTCCGGACTCGTGCCGCAGCACCCGCCGATGATTTTGGCCCCTGCATCAAGCGCGATGCGGGCATAGTCCGCCATCAGCTCCGGCGTGCCGGTATAGTGGATGTGACCGTCCACATATTGCGGAATACCGCAATTGCCCTTGGCGACAACGGCTGCATCCGGCCGCGCCTCCGAGATGCCGAGGACAGTGGCCACGAGTTCAGACGCTCCGACGCCGCAGTTGGCGCCGATCGCCACGGGCTGGGTGGCAAGCGCTGCCGTGAGGGCGCCAAACGCCTTGGGCGTGATACCCATCATGGTGCGTCCGTTGGTGTCAAAGCTCATGGTGGTAACGATTGGCAGGCCCGCCTCGGCGCAGCCTTCGACAGCTGCTTTGAGCTCCTCCTCCGACGACATGGTCTCGATCCAGATCACGTCCGCGCCACCCTCCTTGAGGGCGTGGGCCTGTTCGGCGAAGGCCTTGACGGCCTCCTCATGCGAGAGGGCGCCGACTGGTTCCATGATTTCGCCTGTGGGGCCGACGGATCCACCCACATAGACGGGACGGCCGGCGGCATCGGCCTCGGCCCGGGCATTTTGGGCAGCGGCGACGTTGATCTCACGCACCTGACCTTGCGCATTGTGGAGCTTGAGGCGGTGGCGGTTGCCCCCAAACGAGTTTGTGAGGACGATATCCGCCCCTGCTTCAATAAAGCGGCGGTGAAGCGAACGGACTCGTTCCGGATGGTCAAAGTTCCACATCTCAGGCGCATCACCCGATTCGAGGCCCATCTGGAAGTAATTGGTGCCAGTGGCGCCATCGGCCAGAAGCCACGGACGAGTGGCAAGGGCTTCGGTGAAGGACGGGCTGGTCATGTAGGCCTCCGGAAACGATATAAAGAAGTCTTTATATCCTCATTCGCGGTTTTGCCAAGGCCGAAACGTCAGGCCGTCTTCTCGCCGTAATAGAGCATCGAGACGTGCTGGGCTTCCGCAAAGAACAGCCACCGCTCCACCGCGGTGGCGAACAGGGCTGCTGCTGCAGCGAGAAGCGCGGCAAGGGGAAATGCCAGCGCTGCAAGCATCAGCAGGATGGCCAGGATGAGCGCGAAAATTGCGAGGCGGCGGAGCTTCTGGGCGTGTTTTCTGGCCACAGCGTAGCCCATTTCCTTCTGAATATAATTGGCGGAAGTGTGCGGCACCTCCCATTGACTGACGCTGCCAATGCGGCCGAGGCCGGTGGCATTCTCCATCGTGTGCTCGGGCGGGGCCTTGTCAATGCTGTGCCAGTAAACGAGCTTGACGATGATGGTAAGCAGCAGCAAGGCGGACGAGAAAAACACCAGGAAGGCGGGGAAATTGCCGAAGATGGAGGTGAGTGCGGCCAAGACCGTGGCTCCAGTCGAAAGCGCAAAGGCAAGATAGACTGGGACGGTGAGGCGGTTGTTCCAGGCGCGGATGGTTACCAGGGTGGAATAGATCTTGCCCGTGCAAACCACGGTGACCATCGCCATCACGGATGTGAAAACCGCAAGCGGTGCGATGAAGGCGGGCGCTTCGAGCAGGCCGGACCACACGGCGCCGAAGAGGACAGCAGGCAGGTAGGTGAACACCGCCGCTACACCTTCACGCGAGAGCCAGGAAGAGCGCCATTGCGAAAACGCCCGCCACGCGCGCTCCGGATGTCCGAGGTGGAAAGTGGAGGCCAGCAGTCCAGTGGTGACGAGGCCCAGGGCGATGACCATGGCGGTAAGGCCAAACACCAGACTCGATGCCTCGCCATGGCTGAGGCCTACCAGGCCCAACAAGGCTAGAAGTCCATAGCCCGCGCCAGAAGCGGTGGTGAAGAGGATGACGGAATAGGCGGGATGCATGGGCTAGCCTTCGAGCTTTCCGGAATGATCGACCTCATTTGCGCGTGGGGTCATCTTGCGCGGTGAGAGCACCTTGTCTGCCCATTGGAAAAGACGGTCGAAAGCAGAGCCGTCTGGCTTGGGAAGGGACACTGGCGCGGTGGTCGTTGCATCGCGGCGGGCACGGGGGGGAAGGTACTTGTTGACGGGCTTGTAGCCAATTTCCGGCAGCAGATCATAGCCGCCGCGCTCGGCTACCAGTTGCGAGACCTTGGAATTGGCATCGCCCAGATCACCGAAATGGCGCGCACCGGTGGGACAGGCCTTCACACAGGCGGGCTGGCGGTCCTCAGGCTCAAAGTTCTCATTGTAAATGCGGTCCACACACAGCGTGCATTTCTTCATGACACCGTGGGACTGGTCGTATTCGCGCGCCCCATAGGGGCAGGCCCAGGAGCAAAGCTTGCAGCCGATGCAGGTCTCAGGGTTCACCAGCACGATGCCATCTTCTGCGCGCTTATAGCTCGCCCCTGTGGGGCAAACTGTGACGCAAGCGGGTTCCTCGCAATGGAGGCAGGAGCGCGGGAAGTGGACGATGCGCGATTGCCGCTGTCCTTCCTCCTTCACCTCATAGCCGTGAATGCGATTGAGCCAGACCCCGCTGGCCTCGGGACCATAGGGATTTTCGTCGGTAAGAGGCGCGGAATAGCCTTGGGTGTTCCACTCCTTGCAGGACGTGGCACAGGCCTGGCAGCCGACACAGGTATCAAGGTCGATGACAAGGCCGAGCTTCTTGGCTGATGGTGGGGGGAGCGACGTCATTCGGGCCTCTCGAGCGTCTTGAGCGTGGCGAATTGCGGCTCACTCATTGCCCCCTGCTCCGCGGCCTTCTCAATACGGACGCGGAGGTCATACCAGGCAGCCTGGCCCGTGACGGGATCGCTGTTGGAATAGCGGTACCCGCCCTCGCGCTCAGGTAGAAGTTCGGAGATAAGATGGTTCAAGAGGAAGCCCTTCTTCGCTTCATTGGCTTCAGGATCGAGGTTCCAGGCACCCTTGCGCTTACCGATGGCGTTCCAAGTCCAGACGGTTTCGGGGTTAACTCCATCCATCAGCTTGGCCTGACCCTTGATCTTTCCGTGGTGCGAGGTGACGGTAACCCAATCACCATCGGTGATCATGAGCTTCGCCGCCATTTCGCGCGCCATATAGAGCCAGTTGCGGCCAAGGATTTGGCGGAGCCAAGCATTCTGTGATCCCCAGGAGTGATACATGGCCATGGGCCGTTGGGTGACAGCATGCATTGGGAATTCGCTCTCCGACACCATCTCGCCCTCAAACGGCGCATACCAAAAGGGTATGGGATCGAAATAGGTGGCAATGCGCTGGCGATGACCCGCAGGCGGAACGATTTTGCCGTGCCCTTTGGCTGCGAGGCGAAACTTCTGTAGGGGCTCGCAATAGAGTTGGTGGATAACCGGCTCCGGCTTGCCGATGAAGCCGAAGAAGGTGGCCCAGTCGAGATAGGCCCAGTTCACATGGCGGTAGTAACGCATGTGCTCGGGCAGTTCGTAATACCAGTAGCAGCCATTGTCGATATAGTGCTGGAGCTGCTCCGGATTGGGCGTGCCGCGGCCTTGCGCACGGCCATTGGGGCCACGAAAGCCAGCAAGCGGACCGATGCCGGGCGCGCGCTCATGGTTGACAATGTAATCCGGATAGCCGCCGGGGTAGCGGGGCGAACCATCGGTGCGCGTCATGCCTGGGAGGCCTAGCCTTGTGCCCAAGTCCAACAGCACGGTCTGGAACGGGCGGACATCACGGTCCGGCTCGACGACGGGCTGGCGAATGGAATCGGCTGGGCCATCGGCTTCCGAGATCGGGCGGTCCAGCATTGAGATGCAGTCCCAGCGCTCCAGATAAGTGGTGTCTGGCAAGATCAGGTCTGCGTATTGCACCATCTCGGAGGCGTATGCATCCGAATAGATGATTTTGGGGATGGTGTAGCTGCCGTCCGGCTCTTTCTGAGTCAGATACTTAATCGTGTCTGGCACGTTCATGGCCGAATTCCAGCTCATGTTGGCCATGTACATGAACAGGACGTCGATCCCGTAAGGATCCTTCTTGGCAGCATTTGTGATGACCATGTGCATCATGCCGTGCGCGGCCAAGGGTGCATCCCAGCTATAGGCCTTGTCGAGACGCTGGGGGGTTCCCTCTGAATCCACGAGCAGATCTTCAGGCGATGTCACGAAGCCCAATGGGGGGCCAGGTAGCGGTGTGTTGGGTTTCACCTGGCCAGGCTTGCCTGCGGGTTTTACCCCGGGAGGGGGTGGCTTCGGAAATGGCGGCTTGTAGCGGAAGCCACCGGGCACATCGATGGTGCCAAGCAAAATCTGTAAAAGATGTATAGTGCGGCAGGTCTGGAACCCATTGGCATGGGCGGAGATGCCGCGCATCGCATGCATGGAGACAGGGCGGCCCACCATTTTCTCATGGTAGCGGCCCAGATGATCGGTCCACGGAACGTCGAGTGCTATTTCGTCCTCGAAAGCGGTGCGGGCAAGTTCGGCGGCAATGCGCCGGATCGTTTCGACAGGAACGCCACAGCGCGCTGAGACATTCTCCGCTGACCATTGAATATCGAGGAACCGCTCGGCGATGAGCGTGAAGGCAGTGACGGCACGGCGGCCATCAGGGAGTTTGAAGCGCCCCATGAGTTTGGGGGCCGCATCAGGCGAAAGGGCGGGCATGGGCGTGTTGGAATGGCTGTCCCACACGAGTGCCGATCCTGTTGCGTTGCGGGCGAAGAGGCCGTCATCGCCACCGCCCTCATTCTCGATGATCAGCCAGGGAGAGTTGGTATAGCGAAGTATATAGTCGCCGTCGATCTTCTGTGCGGTCAACAACTCATGGATCAGTGCGCCAACGAAGAGGCCGTCCGTACCGGGCCGGATGCCGATCCATTCATCCGCAATCGCTGAGTAGCCGGTCCGAATCGGGTTGATGGAGACAATCTTGGCGCCCCTTGCCTTCAATTGGCCAAGCGCCTTCTTAATCGGGTTGGAGGCGTGATCTTCCGCGACTCCAAACAGCATGAAATATTTCGTATGTTTCCAGTCTGGCTCGCCAAACTCCCAGAAGGAGCCGCCAAAAGTGTAAAGCCCTGCGGCTGCCATATTGACGGAGCAGAATCCGCCGTGGGCAGCATAGTTAGGAGTCCCAAACTGGGCGGCCCACCAGCCGGTGAGGCCTTGGCTTTGATCTCTTCCGGTAAAAAAGGCGAGCTTTTTCGGGTCGCTTGCGCGCACGGCCGAGAGCCAGCCCGTGGCGGTGGACAGTGCCTCCTCCCATTCGATTTCCCGGAACTCGCCAGAGCCACGCTCTCCGACGCGCATCAGGGGCTTGGTGAGGCGTGCGGGCGAATAATGCTGCATGATACCAGCGGCACCTTTGCCGCAGATCACGCCCTTGTTAACGGGGTGCGCCGGATTCCCATCAATGTAAGTGACCCGCCCGTCCTTGAGGTGGACGCGGATGCCGCAACGGCATGCACACATGTAGCATGTGGTTGTCTTGACCTCGTCCCAGGTCTTGGGGGAGGGGTTAAGGGCGGGCTCTGTCATGCGCATGCAGCCTAAGTGTCCAATTTTTTCTATTCTACCGGCTCTCTTGGACCTATGATAGGTCCAGAGGGACCGTACACAGGGACCAAAATTGCGCGACTGGCTCGTCCATATCCGACGAAACGAACATGCAAGTCTGCAGACGCAGATTCGCGAAGCGCTGGTCTCCGCCATTCTCGACGGGCAGCTTGCGCGCGATGAGCCCATTCCGTCCACCCGGAAGATGGCGAAAAGCTTGGGTGTTTCACGAAACACGGTCGTTCTCGCCTATCAAGGGCTGCTAGACGATGGCTATCTGGTGGCGAAAGAACGCTCTGGCTATTACGTGTCCGAAAAGGCGCTGGAAGGTGCCCTTCAACCAAACATGGCGCCAAAGCCTGTGAGCGCGGGAAGCAGCATTAACTGGGCAGCGCGCTTCACTATGGAACCCGCCGCACAGGCCAATGTCTCAAAACCGATGGATTGGCAGACCTATCCGTACCCCTTCATTTATGGACAGGTGGACCACACGCTGTTCCCGCTCGCCGAGTGGCGCGACTGTGCAAGGCAGGCATTGGGCAAGAAGTGGCTGGGCACATGGACCAACGATACCTGGGCCAATGACGACCCGTTGCTGGTGGAGCAGATTCGCCGCCGCATTCTGCCGCGGCGTGGCATTATGGCAAGCGACGACGAAATCCTTGTGACGCTCGGCGCGCAGAATGCACTCTATCTGTTGACCACTTTACTCGTGAGCGCGAAGACCCGGGTGGGGATGGAAGAGCCGGGCTACCCGGATGTGCGCAATATCTTCTCGCTCAGCACGCCGCATGTCTCACTCCTGCCAGTGGACGGCAAGGGACTGGTACCATCAGAAGCCTTCGATGCATGTGACCTCGTCTTTACCACACCCAGCCATCAGTTCCCCACGACGGTGACCATGCCGCTGGAGCGGAGGATGGAACTGCTGAAGCGTGCGGCGAGTCATGATGTCCTCATTATTGAGGACGATTATGAATTTGAAACCAACTATGTGAATGAGCCCTGCCCTGCCTTAAAATCCTTGGATGATGACGGCCGGGTGATCTACGTGGGCTCACTTTCCAAAACGCTGTTCCCAGGTTTGAGGCTGGGGTTTCTGGTGGCGCCAAAAAATGTGGTGGAGCAGGCCCGCGCCTTGCGCCGCCTGATGGTGCGGCATGCACCAAACAACAACCAGCGCACGGCAGCGCTGTTTCTCTCACTCGGCCATCACGACACGTTGATTCGCCGCCTGCACCGGGCTTACCGGACGCGTTGGGAGATTATGGGCGAAGCCCTCAAGACACATCTGCCGGATTCGAGCCAGGTTCCGGGCTTCGGCGGCACAAGCTTCTGGGTTAAGGGGCCGGACGGGCTGGACAGCGGAGAGCTGGCAAAGGCCGCAGCCACAAAGGGCGTACTGATCGAGCCCGGGCGCGTTAACTTCGGCGCGGCAGGCGGTCCGCGCAATTTCTACCGTCTTGCATTCTCATCAATTGCCGAAGCGAAGATTGAGCCCGGCATCCGCATTCTATCAGACCTCGTACAGCGCTAGAGGCATGCGCCTCAACACCGACAATCGAGCGCTTGCGACCGTCTGCGTGCTGGCCGCCGTGGGCCTTGCCTCGGCGCAGGATGCGGTGGTCAAATACATGTCCTCGGGCTATCCCGCCTATGAGACGCTTCTGTTCCGCTGCGTTGGCAGCGTGCCCGTCATTGTGTTCATGCTTTGGCGGACAGGTAGCTGGTCCATTGCAACACCGCTTCTGCCGCGCGTTTTGTTTCGGGGTCTGATTCTTGCGGCTGCATATCTCGCCTTCGTTCTTTCAATCGCTGCGATGCCGATCGCCAATGTGGTGGCGATCTATTTCACCATGCCCTTCTTCGTGGCTGGTCTCGCAGGGCCCATGTTGCATGAGCGGGTGCGGCTTCACCGCTGGATGGCAATCATCGCGGGCTTCATGGGTGTTCTGATTATGGTACGGCCGGGGATGGGTGTGTTCGAACCCGCATCGCTTCTGGCACTCGGTTCTGCGTTCGGCTATGCGGTCGGGCAAATGTTGGGTCGCCCGCTTTCGCAACAAATTTCACCCATTGTCATCGCCACATGGCAGAACATCGTTTACGCTAGCATGGCAGCATTGACCGGCATTCTGTTCAACACCGTGGACTTCGGTACGTTTCACCATCCGAGCCTCATCTTCCTGTCCCGCCCGTGGGTTTGGCCGGGGCCCTTTGATGCAACGCTGCTGCTTGGCCACGGCATTTTGGCGGCTTGCGCGATGATCTTGTTCATCAATGCCTACCGGCTAGCCGAGACCAATTTCGTTGCGCCCTTCGAATATTCCGCAATGATCTGGGCGGTGTTCTATGGCCTCATCCTGTTCGGGGATTTCCCCGATGCATTCACCTGGATCGGTGCGGCCATCGTAGTGATCGCAGGAATCATGATGATCTTCCGCGACCGGACATTGGATCGTTCTGTGCGGTGAGAAATGCACTGCGTCAGCGCCGTTCTGAGGCGTTTGCCTTAGTGGCAGCTCTCAAATGCCCCTCAGAGGCCGAAGCCCTGCCAAAGGCGCCCCGCCAGGGAGCGGGTGGGAAACGGCGCTTCGGCATCAACGCCCCGGCGCGTCCAGATCGTTGCGTACATGTGCATGAATGGTGATCGCGGCGGGTCTCGCTCCTCCAAGAAGAAGGCAGGCACATTCCACCACGCGACGGGATCGACGGCTTCTGGCGGCAGGATGTCGATATCTTCATCGGGCGCGCGCAGCATGAGACTCGAGATCATGTGGGGCCCGACATTTTCCCAGCTGCGTTCTTCGGGGTTCAGGGCCGCGACACGGTCTACCGCGCGGTGCCAGAGGTCCCCCGACTTTGGCTCAGGATTGGCCATGAAGCAGTTGGTGACCTGGGTCAGACTCTCGCCAGTTGCTGTTGGCTCCGCATGGCGAAAGGGGCGGCGCTTCTCGGAAGCGATGAGCGGGCGGGCCTCAATCCTGGGCTCTCTGCTCAGCGCCACCACATCCATATCAGCCCAGATACCGCCCAGTCCCGCCAAGAGACGGTAGCGGAACAGGCTTGTGAGGTAGGACAAGTTGGCGAAATCAGCGTGCGCCGCTGGGAGAAGCTCAGCGGCGTCACGCACATCAGATGCCTCGGCGGATAGGCGAACCGGATCGTAACTCCACAGTGTGACACGATAACCGTTCATCCGAAAACTCGCGAGAGATAGCCGCGCGATTCGGGAGAGTTCACCCGAGACCCAGAGCATATGGACGGGAAGTGTGTTCAGCATGAAAATCGCCCTAGATTGGATAGCCGGCCCAGCCCTTCACCGTGCGGAGCGCAAGAGAGGATTGAATTCTCTGGACTCCAGGGAGGCGGGAGATACGTGAGCGGTGAATGCGTTCATAGTCCGACGCATCGGTGGCAGCAACGCGCAGTAGATAGTCGAACTGGCCACTCATTAAGTGGCATTCGAGGATTTCCGGCACGCGCTGCACGGCCTTTTCAAATTTTTCAAACGCTTCTTCCGTTTGGGCGGAGAGCGAGACTTCAACGAAGAATTCATTCGCCAGCCCCAGCGCCGTACGATCAAGGTTTGCTGTGTAGCTCTGGATAATGCCGGCTGCCTCCAGCAGCTTCACCCGGCGATGGCATGAGGACGGGGAAAGACCCGCCTTCTGCGCCAGATCGGCGATGGCGCGCTGGGCGTTCTTCTGAAGTTCGGACAGGATGATCTTGTCCGTCTTGTCCAGTAAATGAGATTTCATTCTACTCTTATAGCATTCATTCGAATTCCATTTCAATGCTGCAGTGCTCCAAAAGCCTCTTCGGAAATTCATTTCAAGGCAGATTTGATAGCTTGCGCACAACATTCAGGGAGGACTTTTCAATGCTGATCGGTGTTCCGAAAGAGATCAAGAACCACGAGTATCGCGTGGGCATGACGCCCACCTCGGTGAAGGAGGCGGTGCGCCACGGTCACCAGGTCTGGGTGGAGGCCAATGCTGGTGCCGGTATTGGCACCGCCGACGCCGATTATGTGCAGGCTGGCGCCAGGATCGTCCCTACCGCGGCGGAGATCTTCGCAAAGGCCGATATGATTGTGAAGGTCAAGGAACCGCAGGCTGTCGAGCGCAAGATGCTGCGCCCCGGTCAGATCCTTTATACTTACCTCCATCTTGCGCCCGATCCGGAGCAGACGAAAGATCTCGTTGCGTCGGGAGCGGTGTGCATTGCCTATGAAACTGTGACTTCGCACCGCGGAGGGCTGCCACTGCTGGCGCCAATGAGCCAGGTGGCGGGCCGCATGTCCGTTCAGTCTGGCGCGCATTGCCTTGAGAAGGCCCAGGGCGGGCGTGGCGTGCTGCTGGGCGGCGTTCCGGGCGTGGCGCCAGGCAAGGTTGTCATCCTCGGCGGCGGCGTCGTCGGCACCAATGCGGCTGTTGTTGCCCTCGGAATGGGTGCGGATGTGACGATACTCGAGAAGAACACCGACCGCATGGAAGAACTCGTCGCGCGCTTCGGAACCGGCATCAAGACCATCTATTCGACGCAGGGTGCCGTTGAAGACGAATGCGCAAGTGCCGACCTGGTGATTGGGGGGGTGCTGATCCCCGGTGCGGCGGCGCCAAAGCTCGTGACGCGCGCGATGATGAAAGACTGGAAGCCAGGCTCTGTTCTGGTCGACGTCGCCATTGACCAGGGTGGCTGCGCTGAAACGTCAAAGGCAACAACGCATGCGGACCCGACCTACGTGGTCGACGGTGTTATCCACTATTGCGTGGCCAACATGCCGGGCGGCGTCGCCCGCACCTCCACCTATGCACTGAACAATGTGACCCTGCCCTTCGCACTGGCGATTGCCGACAAGGGTTGGAAAAAGGCGCTGTCTGACGATGCTCACCTCCGCAACGGCCTTAACGTGGCGGATGGCAAGGTGACCTACAAGGCAGTCGCCGACGATCTGGGCTATGCCTATGTACCGGCAGAGAAGGTCATCGCCGCTTAAGGCTGGTTTCCGGATGATGCAAAACGCCCGGTGAATGCCGGGCGTTTTGTTTTAGAACATGGAGATTTCAACGTAAAAAGCCAGCCCCAGGGCTGGCTCTCAACGCGGACGGCCTAAGGGGCCAATCAGCCTTCCGTCTTGACCGTCAAAACCTGTCGGCCCTTGTATAGGCCGGTCTTGAGATCAATGTGGTGCGGGCGGCGGAGTTCGCCGGACTTCTTGTCTTCAACCCAGGTTACGGTCTGCTCCTGGTGGCCGGAACGGCGCATGCCGATGCGGCTTCTTGACATTTTCTTGCGTGGAACGGCCATCTTTGAAACTCCATAGAAAAGCAGCGCGGGGAACGGCCCTGCGCCCTTCAGTTGGGCTGGCTCTTAACCCAGACTAGGGCTGAAGGCAAGTCAGATAGGGCCCCATGCCGGCCATGCGAAAGAGAATCCGGTTGGCCACGCCCCGCACCCCCCTGGACGGCTTTCCTGCATTGCGCTTTGCCGGGTTTGGGAGCGCGGCGGCAAGGAGTGCCGATTCCTTTTTCGTCAAGCTTTTCGCGGGTTTATGGAAATGATGCTGGGCAGCAGCCTCCGCCCCGTAAATGCCGGGCGCCCATTCCACGATGTTCAGATAGATCTCGATCATGCGGCGCTTGGACCAGACGAAATCCATCCACATGGCCAGTGGCACCTCGATCAGCTTGCGGATGGCGAAGCGGCCATCCCACAGAAACAGGTTCTTGGCGGTCTGCATGGGAATCGTCGAGGCGCCGCGGGTCGGCGCCTCGTCCTTGTCCAAAGCGCTGTCGATCACACCCTGAAACTCGATCCAGTCCACTCCCGCATGTCCGCAGAATCGGGCGTCTTCCGAGGAGATAACGGCGCGGGGCAGCCAGGGGGATATATCCTCAAGGCTGACCCATTGCTTTTCGAGTCCGTTTCCAGTGAGCGCGCGGAGAATCATGATGTTGGAAACGGGTGGTGGAATGACCGCATAGACCAACGTCATAACGATGGGCCACGCCACGAGAAAACCCACAACAAAAAGGCCCCAGCGCATGATACGGTGATGAAGCGGAGCCTGCGCTTTGGGTGCAGCGGGGGAAAGCGGCTCCAGATCCGGCGGGATCCGCTCCTCATCAAGAATGGCTGCTGGTTGAGTTTCGCTTCTCATGACCTTAATCAGAAACGGCCATACCACAGGATTGCTGCCTTGTCCTTTCAGGATGCCCTTGCGCGCTGCGCTGCCGAAACCGATGCCTTGCTAGACCGGCTATTGCCGCCAGACAGCTTTCCTGCACCCCGGGTCGCGCAAGCAATGCGCTATGCAGCCCTCGGCCCGGGCAAGCGGCTGAGGCCCTTTTTGGTGGTCGAATCGGCTGCCCTTTTCGATGTGCCGCGCGCACGCGCCTTGCACACAGCTGCGGCGCTGGAATGCGTGCATTGCTATTCGCTGGTGCATGATGATTTGCCGGCGATGGACGACGACGACCTTCGGCGGGGCAAACCCACCGCCCACAGGGCCTTTGATGAAGCGACCGCCATTCTCGCAGGTGACGCGCTGCTGACCTTTGCCTTTGAAATGCTTTCGGATGAAGAAACTCACCCAGACCCCGGCGTGCGGTTAAAGCTGGTCTCTCGCCTAGCCCGGGCCGCCGGTGTTGCCGGCATGGTGGGCGGTCAGATGCTGGACATTGAAGCTGAAACACGATTCGAAACAGCGCTGCCGCAGATTGAACTCATCCAGTCGCTGAAGACGGGGGCACTCTTTCGTTATGCCTGTGAAGCAGGCGCCATTCTGGGGCAGGCCGAAGCAGCACCTCTCGTCCGCTATGCCCAGAAGATTGGCCTCGCCTTCCAGATTGCAGATGACATTCTGGATGTGGAATCAACGCCTGAGGCGCTGGGAAAGGCGACGCAGAAGGACAAGGCGATGGGCAAGGCCACCTTCGTCGACCTATTCGGGCTCGAAGACGCCAAAGCGCGGGCCGCAGCGCTCGTAGGCGAGGCAATCGACAGCCTTTCCGCTTACGGCCAAAGAGCGGCGGTGTTGGCCGATGCGGCACGGTTCATCGTGAAGCGCCATAATTAGATCTGCGCGCCTCCTTATGCCGCGGGTATTCGTTGCGGTGACCGAGATTTACTCGGGCCGAAAGTTGCCACTGTCCAGCCGCAGTATGAGCGAGTCTTGGATGGGGCATTGCAGAAAGGCTACGCCCCCCACCGTCCCTTTACGTAATCTTCCACGACGCCCTTGAACTGGTCTGACAGGTTTTCACCGCGCAGAGTCATGGCCTTCTTGCCGTCGATAAAGATGGGGGCGGCCGGAAGTTCTCCGGTGCCGGGGAGTGAAATGCCGATGTCGGCATGTTTTGACTCGCCAGGTCCATTGACAATGCAGCCCATGACCGCGAGCTGCAGGGTTTCGAAACCCGGGTAATCCCGGCGCCAATCAGGCATGCGGGTGCGGACATAAGACTGGATGTCCTGCGCCAGTTCCTGGAAGGTCGTTGAGGTCGTGCGGCCGCAGCCAGGACAGGCAATCACCATGGGCGCGAAATTGCGGAGGCCCATGGTCTGCAGGATTTCCTGCGCGACGATCACCTCTCGTGTGCGATCGCCACCGGGTTCGGGCGTGAGCGAGATGCGGATTGTATCGCCGATTCCCTCCTGCAGGAGTACGGCCAGCGCCGCAGTTGAGGCGACGATGCCCTTGGAACCCAAGCCGGCCTCGGTGAGGCCCAGATGCAACGCGAAATCGCAGCGGCGGCTGAGTGAACGGTAGACGGCGATCAGGTCTTGGACTTCCGAGCATTTCGCGGAAATGATGATCTTATTTTTTGGCAACCCCAGGTCCATGGCGCGTTCGGCGGAGAGAAGGCCTGACTGCACCACAGCTTCGTGCATCACTTCGCGTACGTCCTGCGGATCGGCGGATCTGGCGTTCTGATCCATCAGATCGGTCAGCAGCGCATTGTCGAGCGAACCCCAGTTGACGCCAATACGCACCGGTCTATCAAACTTGAGTGCCGTCTCAATCATCATGGAGAAATTGCGATCCTTCTTCTCCTTGAAGCCGACGTTGCCTGGGTTGATACGGTATTTCGCCAGTGCTTCGGCGCAGGCCGGATGATCGTTCAGTAGAGTGTGACCATTGTAGTGGAAGTCACCCACCAGCGGCACGTTAACGCCCATGCGATCCAGTTTCTCACGGATGAATGGCACGGCACGGGCCGATTCATCCCGGTCCACCGTAATGCGGACAAGTTCGGAGCCGGCTCTTGCCAGCGCGGCGGTTTGGATGGCTGTTCCCTCTGCGTCTGCCGTGTCGGTATTGGTCATGGATTGGACGGCCACGGGGGCGCCGCCGCCCACGATGACGTTGCCCACTTTGACGGTGACGGAGGCCCTGCGACTGCTGATGGCGGAATAGCTCATGGGACTTAGTTGGCCTGCGGACGCAACAAGGTCAAGACGAAGAGAAGGCCTGCGCACAGGACGATGGCGGGGCCGGTGATAGCGTTTGCGAAGGCCGACAGGGCGAGGCCCATGACCACCGCCACGCAAGCGATCACAGCCGCGACAATCGCCATTGATTCCGGCGTGGCAGAGAGGCGGCGCGCAGCGGCAGCGGGGATGACGAGAAGTGCTGTGATCAGGAGCAGACCCACGATTTTCATCGAGATTGCCGTCATGATGGCAATCAGGAGCACAAAACCCAGTTCCACACGCTTGACGTTGATGCCTTCGGCCTGGGCCAGATCCTCATGGACGGACATCGCGATCAGATCGCGCCAGAGGAGTCCTAGGACCAACAGAACGACGGCGCCGCCGACCCACACAACGGACACATCCTGCCAGCTTACAGTCAGAATATCGCCGAAGAGGAGATCCATGTGATCGCCCGCCGCCCCTGTAACGAGTCCCACAGTCACAATCCCTAAGGCCAGTGAGCCGTGCGAGAGGATTCCGAGCAGTGTATCCGTTGCCAGCACGCGTTGGCTCTTGAGCAACATCAGGAGAAGAGCTACGGCAACGCCCGTTGCCACCGCACCCAATGTAAGGCTGAAGCCTAAGAGCAGGCCGAGCCCCACACCGAACAGGCCGGAATGCGCCAGCGTCTCACCGAAATAGGCCATTCGGCGCCACACGATAAAGCAGCCGACAGGACCTGCAACAGAGGCGATCGCCAGTCCCGCCAGCAATGCGCGCTGGAAGAAGGGTTGCGACAGCATGTCCAGCACTGCGGTCAATGCCGGTGTTCGTGATGATGATCATGACTCTCGTGGTCATGATCATGATGATGCGCATAGGCTGCGATCATGCGGGCGGCGGACGGTCCGAAAAGCTTCGCGAATTCAGGATCCTGCTGCACCTTTACGGGGCCGCCCTCGCAACAAACATGTCCATTCAGGCAGACGACGTGATCACTCTCCGCCATCACCATGTGAAGATCATGGCTCACCATAAGGATGCCGCAGCCATGGCGCTTTCGGACAGACGAGATCAGTTCGTACATCCGCGCCTCACCCATGAAATCGACCGCCTGCACCGGCTCGTCCAGCACCAGAAGCTCGGGCTTTCGCAATAGCGCGCGCGCGAGCAATGCCCGCTGCAACTCTCCCCCAGAAAGGCGCGAGACGGAAGCCGTCTTTAGATGAGCGATGCCGGTTTCCGCGAGAGCTTCGTCAATCTCATCCTCTGTGGGCTTCAAGGTGAGGGAGAGAAGACGGCGCACGTCGAGCGGCACATTGGGAAGCTGCGGGAAGCGTTGGGGCACATAGCCCACGCGCAAGTTCTTTTCCTTGATGACCTGGCCAGAGGTAATGGGCTGCAGACCAAGAAGACAGCGCACGAGGGTCGACTTACCTGCGCCATTGGGACCAATGACGGTGACGATTTCATTTGGACGAACATCGAGGTTCACCTTGTCGAGGATCATACGGCCAGCGATCTGAAGGGTGACGTCCCGGGCACTTAAGATTGCGTTGGTAACCTTCAGCATCTCACGCTGCTCCACCGCACGCAGCACAGAGGCCGGTGAGTTCAACCACGCTGCGGTGGACCACGAAATTCTGCGCGCCGGCAGATGTCTCAAGCGACTTAAACACGTCGGGAACATCCAATTCCGCCACCAGTCCACAGTGTTCACATACCAGCATGGCCGCTGGCGTTCCGTCATGCGGGTGGGTGCAGGCGACGAAGGCGTTGCGGCTCTCGATCTTGTGAACAAGGCCATGCGCTGCGAGAAAATCCAGCGCGCGGTAGACAGTGATTGGCGCGGGCCTCGGCCCCCGGCCGGCCATGCGCTCGATAATGTCGTAGGCCCCAACGGCAGAATGACTCTGGGCCACGCAATCCAGCACGTCCCGCCGCTGCCCGGTGAGCTTGGAGCCGCTTTTGGCGCATGTGCGTTCTGCCCGGGACAACAAATCTGCTGTGCATTGGGCATGGTTGTGGTGTGGTTCAGGGAAGGTCATGACGTTATAATATAACGTGCTTGCGGCAATTTCCAGTTCCATACACCATGACCAAGCTTTTTTCAGGGAGTCCCCACATGTCCGGCACGGCCAAGGCTACCGTCATCATCGACAATGACCGGTAATCGTTACGGAATATCGCTTTGCACCCGGAGATAATACGGGCTGGCATCGGCATGGTCATGATTATGTGGTGGTGCCGCTGATGGATGGCAAGGTGCGGCTGGAAACGCCCACAGGCCCTGCGGAAGCCGAAATGAAGAAGGGCGTTCCCTATTTCCGGAAGGCAGGCGTGGAACATGATGTGATCAGTGCCAATGAAACGGAATATGCCTTCATCGAGATTGAATTGAAATGAGGCGCCTGTGCTTCGGGGTTCTTGCCGCTCTTGGCCTGGCGGGACCGGCGCTCGCCGTGGACTTTGCGCCCAGCAATGGCGGTTACATCGAATTCACCATGCCGTCCGGCAATGTGGGGTGCATTTACAATGACGAGGAAGGCTCCGGCCTGGTCTTGCAATGCGACCGGGTGGAGCCTTCCTATGTGCGGGTGCGGTTATTCGAGAATGGAAAGCCAAAGGTCTACCGCGATGTGGGTGACGCATCCTGCTGCGGAGCGGAACATTATTTTCCCTATGGCACGAGTTGGCGGCAGGGCCCCTTCTCCTGCGCCTCAACCAAGGCTGGCCTGCGCTGCAACAATGGCGGGCACGGTTTCAACTTGAGCCGAAGTGGGGTGAAGACATATTGACCCCTGCCCCGCTATTCTGCCGCGCATGAAGATTCTCGTTCTCAATGCCGGCTCGTCCTCGCTTAAGTTTGCGGTGTTCGGCGGCGAGCTGAACCTCACACTCAAGGGACAAGTTTCAGGCATCGGATCGAAGCCGCGGTTGGAGGTTGAAGGGCACGCCGCACGGGAGGTTCCGCATGTGACGGCCCCAACCGAGGGGCTGCTCGTGGTTGCCGAGTGGCTATCCGGCAACGGTCATGAGCCGGACAGTTTCAACGGTATCGGCCACCGTATCGTCCATGGCGGCACACAATATGTAACGCCGGTTTTAGTTAATGACGACATTCAGCACGACCTAGAGGCATTGCGGGCACTGGCGCCGCTGCACTTGCCTTTTGGGCTTGGCGTGCTGCGTGAGATGCGGCAGGTCGCTCCCGAAGTACCGAACATCGCATGCTTCGACACAGCGTTTCACGCTACGCAGCCGGAACTCGCCACGAGGCTTCCGTTGCCACGGCACTACTTCGATCGCGGCTACCGGCGCTACGGCTTCCACGGACTGAATTACCAGCATGTGGTGGACGCTCTTCCGCGGCTTACTGGCCGCGTGCTGCCGCGCCGCCTGCTCGCCGCGCATCTGGGATCGGGGGCCTCCATGTGTGCTATCTTTGACGGCAAAAGCGTTGCAACGACGATGGGGTTTTCAACCGCTGACGGGCTCGTGATGTCCACCCGAACGGGATCGATCGACCCTGGTGTTCTGGTGGCGCTGATGCGCGATGAGCATCTTAGTCTCGATCAGCTCGAAGATCTGCTGTACCGCAGGAGCGGACTTCTGGGACTTTCCGGCATTTCAGGTGACATGCGCGTGCTGCTGGGGAGCGACAGGACAGAGGCCGTGGAGGCTATCGACTATTATTGCTACTCGGCAGCACGCCACGCCGCCTCGCTCGTGCCCGCATTGGGGGGTGCCGATGCGATGGTGTTCACCGGGGGCGTGGGCGAAAACGCGGGGCCAGTACGGGCGCGGATACTTTCCCACCTCAAGTGGCTGGGCATTCCGCCGGAGAATGTGCACGTGGTCCCCGCGAATGAGGAATTGACGATCGCGCGAGACGTGAGAGCCCTGGTCTAGCAAATGCTCGTGCTTGAAAGAAAACTTACTCTTAGCGCGTGGGACCGAGGCTCATGGCCAGAAGCAGGGAGCCGGTGGCGACGATATCGTCCACGGTTGCACCCCGCGAGAGATCAGAAATGGGCCTTGCAAAGCCCTGCAGCACTGGGCCCATGGCCTGAGCCCCTGACAGATACTGTGTGAGTTTATAGGCGATGTTGCCCGCGTCGAGATCGGGGAAGATGAGCACGTTGGCGCGGCCTGCGACCTCTCCTGCTTCCTTCATTTTTTTGGCGGCGACGACAGGTGAGAGAGCAGCGTCGCCCTGTAGCTCGCCATCGATCTTGAGTGCAGGGACCTTTTGATGCGCGATTTTCAGTGCCTCTATCACTTTGTCCGAATCAGGATGGCTGCCACTGCCCTTGGTGGAAAAGGAGAGGAGCGCAACACGGGGCTCCTCACCCAGGAACAGCGAAGCACTTTGCGCGGAGGCAATGGCGATGTCCGCCAATTCCGCAGCATTGGGCTGAATGTTGACGCCACAATCGGCAAAGACCAGGCGGCGGTCAGGCCATTCCATCAGGAAAAAACTTGAGGGCGTTGCGATTCCCGGTGCGGGGCCCACCGTCATCAGTGCCGCTTCAATAACGCGCGAAGTGGGGTTTGCAGCACCGGCCAGCATGGCATCGGCTTCACCAAGGGCCACGGCAGCGCCTGCACGGTACAGTGGTTTCCTCAAGAGGCGGGCGGCCATTACATCGTTCATTTTAGCGCGCCGAGCTGTTAGGATCCTGATGTGCGCGGGTGACGCCTCCGGAACGTCATCCGGCCCAAAGACGATCGGTTCTGCCAAGCCCTGCTCGCGAAAACGCACGGCAGCTGCCAGAATGCGGGCGTCGTCTCCTTCTGGCATCACAAGTTTAAGGCCTCTGTCCTTGATTTTGGCCTTCGCTTCGTCAATCACGCTCATAGGGATTCCTCTCCGGATGGTGGACATGTCAGCAGAAGAAAAGATCGAAATCCACCGTGGCCTGAAAGGCGTCTACTTCGAGCGCTCGGCCACGACCTTCATTGACGGGAAGGCGGGGGAGCTTCGCTATCGCGGCTATTCGATCCATGATCTCGCGCAACACTCGAGCTTCGAGGAGACGGCCTATCTGCTGCTATATGGCGAACTGCCAACTGTTGCGGAACTTTCGGCATTCGATGAAAAACTGAAGGAGGCGCGCCAGCTCCCTGATGAAGTTCTTTCGATCATTTCCACCCTCAAGCACGGACATCCGATGGACGTCCTGCGAACGGCCGTTTCTGCGCTATCAAGCTTCGGTCCGGACAGCTTGGACATGTCACCCGAAGCGATGCGGGAAAAAGGCATTCGCCTGGCATCGCAGGTGCCGATGATTGTTGCTGCACATGAGAGCATTCGCAATGGGCGCAGCGCGCCTGTGCCTGATCCCATGCTCTCACATGCGGCGAATTTTCTTTGGATGATCACCGGACGGGTGCCATCGGAGACGTCTGCCCAGCTGATGGACCGTGATCTCATTCTACATGCCGAGCATGGCAGCAACGCATCCTCCTTCACTGCGCGCGTGGTGATCGGCACAGAAGCCAATCTGCATGCGGCGATCACTGCTGCGATTGCAGCACTCTCAGGTCCTGCTCATGGGGGCGCTGCGGAAGACGTGATGCGCATGGCACAAGAAATTGGTGCGCCCGAAAATGCCGCAGCCTATGTTAAGGCCAAGCGTGCAGCAGGAGATGCAGTGACGGGCTTTGGCCACCGCGTTTACCGAACAGAGGACCCCCGCGCACGCCACATGCGAGAAGGAGTTGAACAACTTTCGCGCGAAATGGGAGAGCCCCGTTGGTTTGCGATACTACAGGCAGTAGTTGAGTCGATGAAGCCATATGCCCGCTTCGGTGTGAACGTGAATGTCGATTTTTACTCAGGTGCGATCTACTATCTCAACGGCATCCCCCCGGATCTCTTCGTACCGATCTTTGCGGTCGGCCGCATGCCGGGCTGGACTGTGCAGTGCTTGGAGCAGCTGCAGAACAACATATTGATCCGTCCACTGACGCTGTATGACGGACCCAGCGCCCGTCCCTATCGCATCATTTCTCAACGCTGAAGTGACGAAATCCACATTCCTGCCTGCTCATCGCCACATTCCGCTGCCAAATTACAAGCTTCAGCCATGTGCCCTTGGGGATTAACATGGCGCGGGGGGCCGCAAAACCGGAGCTGGCAGGGGACATATCGCGCCGCCGCTCTTCAGGAGCAGGTCATGACCAAGCGAATTGAACCATCTGATACGCCACCCGTGCAGGAACCAGAAAGTGGTGGCGGGGAAGAGGCCGAAGGAACCGCGGCACCAATCCCAATGCAAAAGGCAGCGCCGAGCTGGATACTAAGTCACACAGGACAACAGCTGACGCGCGAGGAACTTCTGGCGCGGTACCGCCGTCAGCGCGCATTGCCGGACGATCCTTTTGAGCAGACGGGAAGGCCCGTGCCGCCCCCTGGGTACCGCGACAAGATTATGTCCGAGCCGCGACCCGCTGCCCGGTTCGTCGAGCGTCAGCCGGTAGAACCCGAGGAGCTCAAGTCCGCGCCACGGTCCGCCAGGAGCTTCACCTTAGGCCAGACCCTCGCCATTGCTGCGGGCGTGGCGTTGCTCGCAGGCGGAGGTGCCAGCCTCATAAGCGCGCGGCTGTCTAGCACGCAGCAGGCTTCTGCGCCGGTCGAAGCGCTTGCTGCCCCTCCCCTTGCAGATGCAGCCCCCGCTGCCCAAACCCTCCGGCAACTGCAGCCCGTGGAAGCGGCAGCAGAGCGCTCAACGACTGTTGACAAGAAGCCGGTTGCGACGGCGACACTCGACGTGGCGGATGCTGAGGGTGTAACCAACAGTTATATTCCGCTTGCACTTCACGCGGAGCCCGCAGGCCTCAATGAGGACATGCTGCTCAAAATATCCGGTATTCCCGAAGGTGCCTATCTTACCACCGGCCATCGTGAGAACGATCAGATCTGGTCCCTATCCTTGGCTGACCTCAAAGATTTGAAATTGGTTGTGCCGAAGGCGAATCAGCCACAATTTGATTTGGCTGTCGCCGCCTTCGAGCCAAAGACGGGCGAGTTGGCGGCGCCCGTCAAAACCATGACGGTGGAATTGAACGACGTCGTTGTACAGCCGACATCGGCGCCGCCTCCGGGCCAAATTGAGAGCAGCGCATCAAAAGCAACGCTTCCTGGCGCTACGGGTATATCATCTGCTCTGCCCACAGCAATTCCGCCGCCCCAGAGCATCAAGGTGGCATTGGCGCAGCCTGAAAGTTCGGCCGGCGTGCAGCAGCTCATCTCGGAGGGCTCGTCACTCATGCGGACGGGCGATGTGCGCGCAGCGCGCAACAACTTCGAGCGTGCTTGGGGTACGGACGGCTCAGGTGCTGCCGCATATGGGCTTGCACGAAGCTATGACCCGGTTGTGCTTGGGTCTCTTACGCTCAAGAACGTCGATCCTGACAAGACGCTGGCGCTACAATGGTACCAGCGCGCCGCCTCCGCCGGGAATGAAGATGCAGCGGAAGCCATCATTAGACTGCAACTCAAGCCTTGATCAGCTGGACGGCCTGCCGCCCAGCGCAGCATCCAGTTTGCGATCCCGGCCATAGATGTCCGGCCGGAATTCAAGGCTGCCGCCATCGCCCTCAAAGGCCGTGGCATAAATCAGATGGACAGGGATATGCTGCGGCAGGCTAACCCTCGTGGTCTTGCCGCTGGCGAAAGTCGCATCGATTTTAGACTTTGGCCAGCCGGCAACTTCACCGACCAAGTGATAGGCAAGATCCATCGGACGCGAAAGCCTTATGCAGCCGTGGCTGAAGGCGCGCGTTGTCGCCAGGAATTTATCTTTGGACGGTGTGTCGTGAAGATAAATATTGTAAGGGTTTGGTAGCATAAATTTGACCTTGCCCAGCGCATTTTTGGGTCCCGGCTTCTGGCGGAAGGTGAATGGAAAGTTGCCCGGCCCATAGGCATTCCAGTTGATGCCGCCCCACGAAGCGAGCTTTCCGTTCATGAAGACTTCAAAATCTCCCGCATAGGCAGAAGAACTGCGGCGGAGCTTCGGCAGCATCTCCTTGGTGGCAATGGAATAGGGTACGGTCCAAGTTGGGTTTATCTCCACATATTCCATGTCATCTGAGAATTCGGGCGTCTGGGTGGCGACGGCGCCAACCACTACATCCATCCGCTCCACCATCTCTTGCTTCTCGACTTCCTGAAGCTCAAAAGCAGCGAGATTGACCATGAAATGGTGCTCTCCGAGGTTCTCCGGCATCCAACGCCAACGTTCCATGTTGAGCGTAATCTGGCGGGCACGATCTGCCGGCGGAATATTGAGTGCGATCACCGTCTGCTTGCCGATGATGCCCTTGGCCTCAAGCCCGTGGCGGAGCTGGAAGCTTCTGACCGCGAGCACGGTGGTTGAATCATATTCATCTCCCTCACCGCCGCCGGGATGATCTCCCGTCAATATCAGGCGCTGGCGGATGGCGGGAATGCGCGGATCGCTTTCACCTGGATTAACGTTACCGCCCGGATCGATCGCAGGCCACTTTACTGATTCCGCCATGGCGCGGTAAAGCGCCAGCATCTTCTTCAGCGCCTGGTAATGCGGATTGTGCGATTCGAATGCCGCGAGGAAGGCATTAGGGTCGTTCTGCTTGGGAAATTCCGTCAGTATACTGAGGATATCAACGGTCTTGCGGCTGCGGTAGAGGCGCGGATCCACTTTCTGCGGCGTGAGGCGGCCGATCTTCAGATCCGTAGCATAATTAACATAGAATGCCGTGAAGAAGAGTTCCGCGGCGGCGGCATCTTCAGCATCGCCTGGCTCCACCGTGTCACGCAACTCGATGAGCGCATCGATCGGGTAGTCAGCCGGGTTCAGGCCATCGTCCGCTGCGTCCGCCAAGCGCTGCAGGAACGTATTCATGCGGCCAGTTCCCACCCAGTACACTGGCCCTTGGTCCCTGATATAATGTGCGATCAGAGCGGGCCTTATTCTCTCCAGTGGAAGCGGCAGGCGTTCAGTTCCATCGAGAATCACCTCAATGGCTGCCTCCACCTCGGACGCGGGCGGTGCAGCCTTCGTGATCTGGGCACTGGCGGCCCCACTTAGGCCCGCCAAGAGAATGAGTGCAAAGAATAGTTTTGTCACCGTCCGCATGTCTTGACCTTTAAACATTCAGGAGCAGGTATTCGCGTTCCCAGGAACTGATCACGCGGCGATAGTGCTGCATTTCTTCGTATTTCACGTCATTGTAGGCTTCGCAAAATTTTTCGCCCAGCACCTGCTTCAGCGCCTTGGTGTAGTTCAACTTGTCCAGGCTTTCGTCAAGGCTTATCGGTAGCGTATGAGCGTAGCGGTAAGCGGAACCTGAAACAGGGTCCGATGGCTTGATCCGCTCCACCATGCCAAGATAACCGCAGGCAAGCGAGGCTGCGAATGCGAGGTATGGGTTTGCATCAGCCCCTGGCACGCGGTTTTCGACGCGGGTGTTTGCCGCATCGGAGGATGGCACGCGCAACGAGACAGTTCGGTTGTCGACCGCCCAATGCACATTGGTCGGCGCATCCGAGTCGGGCACGAGGCGGCGGTAGGAATTCACGTTCGGCGCACAGAGGGAGAGCGCGGCCGCGAGGTAGCGCTGAAGCCCGCCAATATGGTTGAGGAACAGCTTGGACTGTGCCCCATCCTTGCTGGCAAAGATGTTCTTGCCTGTCTTGATGTCCATCACCGATTGGTGGATGTGCATGGAGGAGCCAGGCTCATTCTCATGTGGCTTGGCCATGAAAGTCGCATACATGTCATGCTTCAGCGCCGCTTGGCGCACGGTGCGCTTGAACAGGAACACCTGGTCCGCCAATTCCAGAGGGTCGCCATGGTTGAAGTTGATTTCGAGCTGCGCTGGGCCGCTTTCATGGCTCAGCGTGTCGACATCAAGCTCCTGTGCTTCGCAATAATCATAGATGTCCTCGACGATAGGGTCAAAGTCATTGGCGGCATCGATGCCATAGGCCTGGCCGCCTGGCTCCTTGCGGCCAGAGCGCCCCACTGCAGCATCGAGCGGATAGTCTGGGTCTAGGTTCTTCTTGACCAGATAGAACTCAAGTTCGGGCGCAATGATCGGGCGCCAACCCTTCAGCCGGTAAGCTTCGAGCACCCGCTTCAGCACATGCCGGGGAGAAATCTCAACAGGTGCATCATCAAGATGGAAGGCATCGCAGATCACTTGCGCAGTTGGCTCCGCATACCAGGGCACAAAGCGTATCGTATCCGGATCGGGTTTCATATAAATGTCGATGGCGCTGTCGCTGACGGCGCGCGTATCCTGCACGTAACGGCCATTAATCGTCAGCGTGAACACCTCTTCCGGCACGCGCAATCCGCGGGAGCGGTTTCCGGAGAGAAACTTCTTTGGCGGGAGAATTTTGCCGCGGGCGGTGCCGTTCATATCCGCCACGAGGCATTCCACCTCGCTGATCTTGTGTTGGTGCAGCCATTCCTCAAAGCGCGACTGGGTCATGATTGTCCGGTAATGTTGAAACAACCCAATGTAGCCCGGAAGCTTGACCGAACAAAAGGGGGGCAGCTAAACCCTTTTGATCATGTCAAAATCGATTAATGCTCCAAGCTATTATCTGGCAACCGCCACCCCGTCACCGCGTCACCCCCCGCTCAACGACGATATTTCTGCCGATGTCTGCATCGTGGGGGCGGGATATACTGGTCTTTCCGCGGCAATTGAACTGGCGGAGGCAGGCCACAAGGTGGTCGTACTGGAGGCTCAAACCGTGGGCCATGGTGCCTCTGGCCGGAATGGCGGGCAGATTTGCACCGGGTTTTCCTCCGGTCAGGACAAGATCATCGCGCAGCTCGGCAAAGACGATGCCCGCAAATGCTTTGCCCTAGCGGAAGAATCAAAGCGGCTCCTAAAGGACCGAATCGCCCGCTACGATATCGACTGTGGCTTGCGATGGGGTTATCTCCATGTCCTTCCCAAGCCCAATCGGATGGACGGCCTTCGTGAATGGAAGGACGAATGGGACGAGCTGGGCTACACCGACACACAGCTCATCACGAAATCAGAACTCGCAGACAAACTGGGCACCACTGCCTATCAAGGCGCGCTGCGCGAAGGGGGTGCGGGACATTTCCACGCCTTGAATTATTGCCTGGGCCTGGCGCGGGCCGCAACCATGGCAGGCGCGGTGATCCACGAGTTCTCGCCCGCAGTTGAGGTCGACACCAGCTCCCGCCCTTTTGTGCGGACAGCGAAAGCAAAGGTGAACGCACGCTTCATTTTGATCGCCTGCAATGCCTATTTGGGCCGGCTGGTGCCGAAGCTCTATGGCAAGGTGCTGCCGGTGACGAGCTACATCATCACCACCGAACCTTTGGGTGAAGATCGCGCACGCGCCCTGATCCGCGATGGCGAGGCAGTGGCGGACACGAATTTCATCGTCGATTACTTCCGGATGACGGAAGACACCCGCATGCTCTTCGGGGGTGCCGCGAGCTATACGACGCTGGACCCGCCAGACCTCGGCGCCTTCATGAAGCCGCGGATGACCAATATCTTTCCGCAGCTCAAAGACGCCCGGATTGATTTCGCCTGGGGCGGCTACATCGCCATTACCCATAACCGCATTCCGGATTGCGGTAGGCTGAGCCCCACCGCCTACTATGCGCATGGCTATTCAGGCCAAGGTGTGGCACTGGCGGGCCTCTACGGCAAGCTGATGGCCGAAGCTGTGCGCGGCACTGCCGAACGCTTCGACCTTCTCTCCCGCGTGCGGCACCTGCCCTTCCCGGGCGGCCCTGTGCGTGTGCCCCTGCTCGCCGCCGCAATGTTGTTTTACCGGCTAAAGGATGCTTTGAGTTGATGACCAAGCTGTTCACACCGATAACCTTTCGCGGCCTCACCTTGAAGAACCGGGTGATCGTTGCTCCGATGTGCCAATATTCGGCGCGCCATGGCTTTGCCAACGATTGGCACCTCGTTCACCTCGGACGTTTCGCGCTTGGTGGCTTCAGCCTGGTGATAGCGGAGGCGACGGGGGTAAGCCCAGAGGGCCGCATTTCCTATGGCTGCTTGGGGCTGTGGGAGGACGCCCAGATTCCACCCCTGAAGCGCATTACGGAATTTCTGCACAAGAACGGAGCCGCTGCAGGCATTCAGCTGGCCCATGCTGGCCGAAAGGCTTCATCACCCTTGCCATGGCGAGGGAGTTTCAATGAAACGGATGCCGAGAAGGCGGAGTTTGGCTTCGAGTCTTGGACACCCGTTGCGCCGTCAGCGGAACGTCAGACGCCCTCATCTCCTATGCCAGCCATGCTGGATCTTGCGGGCATGGCACTCGTACGCGAACAATGGGTCGCTGCCACGAAGCGGGCAGAGGCTGCAGGCTTTGACATGATCGAGCTTCACGCGGCACATGGATACCTTCTCAACCAATTTCTCTCCCCCATCGCCAACATGCGCGAGGACGCCTATGGCGGCTGCCTCGAGAACCGCATGCGATTCCCGCTCGAAGTGGCGCGGGCCGTGCGGGCGGCCTGGCCCGTAGAGAAGCCCGCCTTTGTAAGGATCTCAGTGACAGACTGGATTGAAGGCGGGGTTACGGTGGCTGAAAGCGTCACATATGCCAGGGAGTTGAAGGAGATCGGCTATGATGTCGTTCATTGCACGTCCAGCGGCTTTGCGGGAGCGCAAATCCCAGTAGGCCCGCTTTACCAGGTGCCCCTATCAGAAGCCGTGCGCAACGGTGCCGGTGTACCCACAGCTGCTGTCGGCCTGATCACGAAGCCAACAGATGCTGAGCAGATCTTGCAGCGCGGCCAGGCCGATCTGATCGCACTCGCCAGGCAGGCGCTGGATGATCCAAATTGGCCGCTCCACGCCATGCGCGAACTGGTTCAAGGCGACAGCTATGGCAACTGGCCCCCGCAGGCGGGCTATGCCGTGCGCAATAAGGACAGGGCGCTGGGTATCTTTCAGCCGTGATTAAGAGCTGAGCACAACACAAATGTGAAGCACCCGTTCTCCTACTCGCTCAAGGGTGTGGCGCGCGCACCTTTTTGCCAGGCTCTGAGGCAAAGATATTCCATGATGAGGGATGATGCTGCAAGCGAGGTGATTTCGGCATGGTCATAGGGTGGCGAGACTTCGACCACATCCATCGCGACGAAATTGATATCCGTCAGCTTTCGGATGATCGAAGCAGCCTGATGATAGCTGAGACCACCGGGGATGGGTGTCCCGGTTCCGGGTGCCACGGATGGATCCAAGCAATCAATATCGAAGGTGAGGTACGCCTTGTTGGTGCCAACCACGTGCCGGATGATCTCCGCCACATGGGCAGCTGAGGATTCATGAACCTCATCAGCATATATCAGGCGGAAACCGAAAGTGCGCTCGCCAGCGAAGACTGTGCGGAGGCCGATCTGAACCGATTTGCGCGGATCGATGAGACCTTCACGGACCGCGTAGCCGAACATGGTGCCGTGATCGATACGGCCGCCATCATCGGGTTCAACGTCGCGGTGGGCGTCGAAATGAACGAGCGACAAGGGCCCATGCTTCTTCGCATGCGCCTTCAGCAGCGGATAGGTGACGTAATGGTCGCCGCCAAGAGAAATCATCTCAGTGCCAGTGGAAATGATTTCAGTGGCATGGTCTTCCAACCGCTGCGGAAAGTTCTCCTTGCGGCCCCAATCGAAGAAGCAATCACCATAGTCGATGACACCGAGCGTATCGAAGGGGTCAAAATTCCATGGCCAGAACGGACCCCAGGCGTTTTCCGCTGAGGCCTTGCGAATGCCTTCCGGACCGAGCCTGGTGCCCGAGCGATGGGAGACCGCTTGATCAAAGGGAATGCCGGTGATCGCAATATCGGCGCCTGCAAGATCGCGTGTGTACTTTCGGCGCATGAAGGAGAGTGCACCGGCATAGGTTGGCTCCCACTGTGTGCCCTTCAGGGAGTCACGGCGGAAAGCGCTGTCGCCCGGAAAGGGGCCATTGGCATTCATTTCAAGCGACATGGCGCTACTCCGAAAGGACAATTGAATCTTCGGGCGCCCAATGCACCCACACATCTTGGCCACGCTCCACACCAGAACCGCCAAGGCGCTTATCATTTTGCACGTTGACTGAAAGATCGAGCCCGTCAGCCGCCTCGATCACCACATGGCTGGTGTCGCCGTAGTAGGCGACATCGCGCACCCTGCCCCGGATCCGGACGGCGGCCGCGGGTTCAGCAATGGTTATCTTCAGCTTTTCAGGCCGCACCGCGACGGAGACTTGAGCGCCAACGAGACCATCACTTGATAGCTCCATCCGTCCGAGGCCGCGCAACTCGCAATCCACCTTGCGGCCAATCTGGCGGTGTACCCGGGCATCGATCAGGTTCACCTTGCCGATGAAATCCGCAACGAAGCGGTTGCGCGGCTGCTCATAAAGTTCTGCGGGCGTGGCCACCTGCTGAACGGCACCACGGTCCATAACCGCAATGCGGCTTGCCATGGAAAGAGCCTCATCCTGGTCATGCGTGACGATGATGAATGTAATGCCCACCGTTTCCTGAAGCCTGGTCAATTCCATGCGCATGTCGTCGCGGAGCTTGGCATCAAGTGCTGAGAGAGGTTCATCCAGCAGCAGCACCTTGGGGCGCTTGACGAGCGCGCGCGCCAGTGCCACCCGCTGGCGCTGACCACCCGACATCTGATCGGGCTTTCGCTTAGCAAGGGCGGTGAGTTTCACCATCTCCAGCGCTTCGCCGACGCGGCGCCTGATCTCGTCCGCCGCAACGCCGGTGACTTTCAGCCCATAGCCGACATTCTGTTCCACCGTCATGTGCGGGAACACGGCGTAGGACTGGAACACCATGTTTGTCGGCCGCTTGTTGGGCGGCGTATATGCCATATCCTCGCCACCGATGATGATTTGGCCAGAGGTTGGCGTTTCGAGCCCCGAAATCATGCGGAGCAGCGTGGTTTTCCCGCAGCCGGATGGCCCCAGCAGCGCGAAGAACTCGTTCTGCGCAAAATCGAGGGAGACATTGTCCACGGCAGTGACTCCGCCTGGAAAGGCTTTGGTGACGTTGCGGATTGCGACGATCGCGTCTGACATGTTGATCAGCCCTTATCCGCCTTGGGCGGTGCCTGGAGTTTCATGGCAAGAATGGTGGCAATGACGGTAATGACGATGAGAACGGTGGAAGCCGCATTGATTTCCGGCGAAACGCCGCGGCGCACCAGTGAATAGACCTTCACCGGGAAAGTGACCGTCTCCGGCCCCGAGGTGAAGAAGGTGATGACAAAATCGTCGAGAGACAGCGTGAAGGCCAGGAGTGCGCCGGCGATGAGGCCCGGCTTCATGAAGGGCACGATGATGGACCAGAAGGTCTGCCACTCGCTTGCGCCCAGATCCTTCGATGCCTCCTCAAGCTGGCGGTTGAACCCCACGAGCCTCGAGCGCACGACGACTGCAACAAACGGAAAACAGAAGGACACATGCGCGAAAACGATGTTCGACAGATTCAGCGGCCATGGCATATGGACGAAGAACTCCATCAGCCCCGAACTTGCAAAGAACAACAGCAGCGCAACACCCATGCAGATTTCGGGGATCACGATGGGCAACGCCATGAATCCCTCATAAGCGCCCCTGAAAGGGAAGCGGAAGCGCCACATGAGCAGCGCCGTCAAGGCGCCAAGGACAGTTGCGAAGACCGTTGCAATTAGCGCGATCACCAGCGAGTTGGTAAGCGCCTCAATGAGAGAAGCATTGTGCCACGCCTTCACATAGTTATCGAGCGTGAAGCCGCGCCAGATGACGCCGCGCTTGTCCGTATTGAAGGAGAATGCGACGAGCGTGATGATCGGCGCATAGAGTAGGAAGAAAATGACGGTGAAAAGAATTTTCAGCCAGGGGCGGCTGCCATAATCAAGCGGGCTCTGCCCGGGCTTCAGTTTCGCAGCCATCAGACGTCCACTCCCTTGCTGCGGAGCGTGAAGAGATAGCGCAGCGCCAGCGCCCCGAATGTTGCATACATCAGCAGGAAGGACAGGGCCGAACCGAACGGCCAGTCATTTGCCGCCTTGAACTGGCGCTCGATCACGTTTCCAATCATCAGCGCATTGGCGCCGCCCAGCAGATCGGGTGTGAGGAAGGAACCCAGGCACGGGATGAAGACAAGAATGATGCCGGAGATGATGCCGGGCATGGTGAGCGGCACTGTGACTCGCAGAAATGTCTGGAATTGTGAGCCACCGAGATCGAGGCTGGCCTCAAGGTAGGATTTGTCCAGCCGCTCGATGGTGGCATACAGCGGCAGCACCATAAAGGGCATGTAGACATAAACCAGGCCGAAGACGACTGCGAAGTTGTTGTAGAGCATTTCGTAGGGGCCCAGCCCCACGTAATAGAGTGCGAAGTTCACATAGCCCTGGGTACGGAACACCGCGATGAGCGCATAGGTGCGGATCAGCAGGTTGATCCAGAAGGGTAGCACCACAAGCAGCAACAGAAGTGGTTTCCACTTGTCCTTGGCAAAACAGATACCGAAGGCGATGGGATAGGCGGTGAGCAGGCAAAGGGCGGTTGCCAGCGCGCTGATCCAAACCGACTTCCACATGATGCCGAGATAGAGGGGATCAAAAGCGCGGATGTAGTTGGCGATGCCCGTGAGGTAGTCATATCCGTTGATGGCGACCTGGCCGTCAACCATCGCCTTGTCACTGAACGACATGACGAAGAGAAAGCCGAGCGGAATGAGAAAGAAGGCGAGGAGCCAAATGGTGGGCGGAAGTCCCAGGGTCCAGAAGACCCGCGGGTTCTGTTTCCAGTTCTCCAAGATGCCGTCACTCCCCCTGCGTTCTTGTTGGTCGAAACTAGCTCAGCACGGCACTGCACGGCAACCCTGGCTTAGAGCCTTGCCAGCGCCCGGTCCATTGCCGATAGGGCAATGTCCGCATGTTCGCGAGTAAAGGCGAGTGGCGGCCGGATCTTCAGTACATTGCCTAACTTCCCTTCGCTGCCGATCAGGACCCCCTCCTCACGCAAAAGCCCCAGGAGACGGCTGGTTTCCGCAGTTGCAGGCTCCTTCGTGGCACGGTCCCGCACGAGTTCGACGCCGGTCGCGAGCCCTACGCCTCGTACGTCGCCAATGATCTGATGCCGCGCCATCAGGCGCACCAGCCCTTGCCGGAACCAGGCGCCGGTGCTGCCCGCCTTGACGGCGAGGTCTTCGTCCCGGATCACGTCGAGCACAGCAATCCCGGCCGCGCAGGCCACGTTGTTACCGCCGAACGTCGAAAAGAATGGTCCGAATTCGAGGAAATGCGACAAAATCTCGGGCCTCGTGATCACCGCCCCAAGGGGGTGGCCATTGCCTGCAGGCTTGCCGATGGTAATGAAATCCGGCCTGACGCCATGGTGGTTGTGTCCCCAGAAGGCAGGGCCCATCCGGCCGAAGCCCGATTGCACTTCATCGGCGATGAACAGACCGCCCGCGGCGTGGACCCGATTCACCACGCCCTGAAGATAGGATTGCGGCGCATCGAGGATGCCGTTCGACATAAAGGCGGAATCGACCATCAACGCGGCAACGCCGAAGCCGGCTGCCTGGAGTTCAGAGATCGGTAACTCGGCCAGAGCCGCATAGCGCTCCCCAAGATTTTCCTCCGCTGCGCCATAAGGCCCGCGATAGACGTCCGGAGGGGTAAGGAGCCGGATGTGAGGAGCTTGCCAATGGTCGGGCGCGTTGGAGGGCGAGAAAGCATCTATCGCCTCGCTGACGCCATGGTAGGCGAATTCCATCGCAAGCCCACCCGTATGGCCGGTGAACGCCTTGGCCATGCGCCAGGCGAGGTCATTGGCTTCGCTGCCCGAATTGACAAAGACGACGGAACTCAGCCCTTCGGAGGCCAGCGCTACCAGCCTTTCTGCATATTCGATAGGTTGATCCGTGATGTAGCGCGTGTTGGTGTTGAGCGTCCGCGCTTGGCGCGTGATGGCCTCTGTAACGTAGGGATGGCAATGCCCCACATGGGGCACGTTGTTGTAACAATCGAGGTAACGCCGCCCGTCGGAGGCCGTGAGCCACAACCCCTCGCCCTTAACAATGTGGAGCGGCTTCTCGTAGAAGACATAAAGCTTCTCACCCATCACCTTGCGGCGGCGACCGATTGCTTCCTGAGAGTCAGCAGCGTGCACCGGGGCAGCTGCCGGAAATGCGGCGGCACGCCGAACCAGGCCTTTCAGCCTGTCATGCCCGATGCGCCGCAATTCGCGGATCATCGGCATGCTTCGGCTGTTAAAAGCCTCGAAATAGCCCTGCGGCTCTATGCCGTTCTCGACTTTCAGCGCATCTATCAGCGGTGTGAGGAGAAGGCGGACCTCAATCAGATCAACAAGGATATCGGCCTCGGTCTCTTCCAGCGGCGTTAGGCTGGCATAGCCTCGGGTGAGCTGGAATATGGTGTCCGCCGCATCTCCGGCAGGGCTGAGGAAATCGCCAGCCGCATTGGCAAGATCGAGAACGAGCGGGCCGTGAACGATGTCTCCGAAATCGATGACGCCACTTAGCACGCCCGCGTCATTGACTAGGACATTGTAAGGGTGAACGTCACCGTGAATGATCTGGCTGCGCATGGCGCGAAGAGCCGGCTCAGTCACACGGGCGTGGCGGGCAAGGATATCCGCTGCAATCCCACGGTCGTTCTCGGCGAGGTTTGACACCTGGGGTGCGAGGCGCAGCACGTGGCGGGTATCCCACACCAGGTCCCGCGCAGCCGGTGCGCCATTGATAAGGCCTCGCAATGCTCGGCCGAGACGGGCCAGCGCCCGGCCCAGCTCATAAAGTCGTTGCGGGCTCAGTCTCCCGTCGCCCAGCACTGCACCGTCGAGCCATGACAGCACCGTAACCGGATAGCTTACGCCGCCGTGGAAGAGCCACCCGAGCAAGTCCCCGTCCCGCGTGCGCACAAGCCTCGGGACCGGAAAGCTGGGGTCGACGGCGGCGATATGCTCCAGCGCTTCCGCCTGGCAGACGAGGATTGCCTCACCTTCCACCGGCTGACACAGCTTGAAAACGGCGCCGCTGCCATCTGCAGCGGTAACCTTGTAATTCTGATCACGCTCGCCTTCGAGCTTCGTCCAGACGCCGGCCAGGCCATAGGTGCTGGCGGCAAAAGACTGCAACACCTCAAGCGGCAGTGCTGGCGGAGTGAGAGATTTGAGCATGAGGCCTTTGCGGACAGGGAAAGAAGAAGGGCGGCATCTTTAGGATGCCGCCCCGGAAGGTGAAAACCTTAGGAGGCCCGGATGCGCGTCCAGATTTCGTCACGCACCTTGATGGCTTCCTCGCCGAGGTAAAGTGCGGGCTCACATTTCGCCAGCACATCATCAGGCGGGAAGATCACGGGGTTGTTCTGATACTCAGCCGGCATAAGCTCCCGTGCCGCCTTGTTGGTGGTGGCATACTGGATGGTCTGGGCGATGCCAGCACCTTCCTTGGCATCGAGCACGAAATTGAGGAAGAGATTGGCATTTTCAGGGTGCGGAGCGCCCTTGGGGATGGCCAGCGTGTCCTGCCAAATGAGAGAGCCCTCCTTGGGAACGATGTAGTTCAGATCATCGTCTTCGGTCATCACTTGCTTGATGTCGCCATTCCACTCTTCGCAGAGCTTCACTTCGCCGGCGGCCAGCAAGTCCTGGCCGTTGTCAGGTGCGAAAACCTTGATGTTCTTCTTCTGCTTCATCAGCAGTTCTTCGACCTGCTTGAGTTCACCCGCATCTGTCGAGTTCCAGGAGAAGCCGAGATATTTGAGGCCAATGCCCAGCACATTCTGCTGGTCGCCCAGAAGCGAGATGGCGCCTGCATATTCATCGGAGTCGAGGAGCGGTTTCCAGCTGTCCGGCGTGCCTTTCACGGCCGACTTGCGGTAGCCGATGCCGACGGTCCCCCACATATAGGGAATTGAGAATTTCCGGCCCGGATCGAACGCTGCATCCTGGAAGCGCGGATCGATATTGGCCATATTGGGGATTTTGGAATGATCGATCGGGATCACCATGTCCGCCTTGATGAGGCGCTCGAGATAATCATTGGTTGGCACGATCACGTCATAGCCGGGATTGCCCCCCTTGAGTTTGGCAAAAAGCTCATCATTGTCGGCATAAAGGTCCATCTTCACCTCGATGCCGGTGGCATCGGTGAAGTCGGCCAAAGTGTTCTCACCGATGTAAGTATCCCAATTGTAGAAGTTCAGCTTCTTCTCTTCCTCGGCCATGGAGAAGCGCGGCAGGAAGGTGAGCCCTGCAAAGAGGGCGCCTGTGCCCTGCAGCACCGAACGGCGGCTGGGGCGGAAACGCGGACGGAAGGTCGGCATCGTCATTTTCCCTGATTGGCGGCGCCGTACGCAAACCGCACGGCGCCATTTGCGGTTTATTCTGGTGAAGCAACACTAACGTACCACTGGTTTTTAACAACCTCAATTTGTTTAACCTTTTGTAGTGTCAGGCAACTTCCGTACGGACAGCCTCGTGGGTGGCGTCCAGCGCGACACGCGCCAGTTGTACAAGCTTATCGATCTCCTGGCGGGTAATAACCAACGGCGGGGCCAGGACCATTGTGTCCCAGCAGGCCCGCATGATCAGTCCGCTCTTGAAGGAATTGTCACGGCACAGGGTTCCTACCCGTCCGGGGCTCGCAAAGCGGCCGCGCTTGGCCTTGTCGTTGCTGAGCTCAATCGCGCCGATCAGACCCAGTGACCGGGTTTCCCCTACGATAGGATGGTCGCGCAGCGATGCCAGCGCCTGTGCGAAATAGGGGCCGATTTCCCGGGTGCGCTCAACCAGCTTCTCCTGCTCGATGATTTCGATGTTGCGCAGCGCCACCGCACAGGCCACGGGATGCCCCGCATAGGTCATGCCATGGTAGAATTCACCCCCCAGCTCGAAGAAATCCTTGAGCAGGTGTTCGGCGAAGGCGACAGCGCCAATCGGCAAATAGCCCGATGACAGGCCCTTGGCCATCGGCACGATATCCGGCTCAAACCCGAATGATTCAAAGCCCCACCAGTTGCCGGTGCGGCCAAAGCCGCAGATCACTTCGTCCGAAATGATCAGCACGCCATATTTCCGGCAGATGCGCTGCACTTCCGGCCAGTAAGTCGACGGTGGAATCAGAACGCCGGCAGCGCCCTGTATCGGCTCGCCGATGAATGCCGCGACATTCTCGGGACCGACTTCGAGAATCTTCTTTTCCACGGCGGCGGCGGCTTCGAGGCCGAATTCCTCAGGCGTCTTGTCGCCCCCGAAATCATACCAATAGGGCTGCTGCACGTGGTGAAAGCCGGGAAATTCCGTTCCCACCTGGTCGTGCATGCCCTGGAACCCGCCGAGATTGGCGGCAACCATGGTCGAGCCATGATAGCCGCGGGTGCGTGCAATGAAATGCTGGCGGTAAGGCTTGCCCTTGAGCTTCCAATAGTGACGCACGAAGCGGACGATCGTGTCGTTCGATTCTGAGCCAGAATTGGTGAAGAAGATATGCTTGAAGCGCTCCGGCATGACGGAGGATATCTTCGCCGCCAGCTCCGCCGTCGGAACGGTCGTCGTCTTGAAGAAGGTATTGTAATAAGGCAGATCGAGCATCTGCTTATAGGCGGCTTCAGCCAGTTCTTTGCGGCCATAGCCCACATTCACGCACCACAGGCCGGACATGCCGTCCAGCAGCTTGTTGCCATTCCCGTCCCAAATCCACACGCCGTCTGCCTGCGTCATAACCCGTGGGCCACCCTCGGCGTGGAAGGCCTTGTGATCCGTGAAAGGGTGGAAATGATGCTCGATGTCGTTACGCACGACTTCGGCAATGTCGATGTTCTTATTGAGCGCGTTCATGATGAAAACTCCGGACTGAAGTATTGGAAGGCCAACCAGCGCAAGCGGGACCGCAAGCGACGGGGATCAGACAGCAGAGCGTTTCTTAAGGCTTGAATCCGATACGGGCGCAATGAAGCATCACTTCATCATACGCAGTTTTTGACCAAACGGGCAAAATGGCCCCGGACATTGTGGCGTGAAAACACATGTTTTCTTATGGCATTTGCGGCCGGGCTTCGCAACAAGCTCATGTATTTGCCGCTCCGAATGAAGCGGTTGAGCCCAAGGCTGGGGCAACCAAGCTGAAAATTAGGCAGCCCGGTTTCGGGCGGCATGTTTTTCTTGCGCCGCTGCCCGACCTGTCAGCATACTGCAATGCACTAAAGGCAGCGGATGACGACGATTTTCAATGAAATGGACGGCGGCGGCGGCATGCCCCGCGAACCCTATGGCCGCACCGCGGAGTGGCTGAAAACCCTCTCGCGCAGCGATGTTGAGCGGGCGCTGAAGGAAGCAGAAGCGATATTCCGGCGCCAGGGCATCACATTTGCAGTCTATGGCGACGACGAGGCCTCTGAACGCCTTATCCCATTCGATATCATTCCGCGTATCTTCGCCGCCGCCGAATGGCGCAGGCTGTCCGCTGGTATCGAGCAGAGGGTGCGGGCGCTCAATGCTTTCATCCATGATCTCTATCACCGCCAGGAAATTCTCCGCGCCGGCCGCATTCCGCCGGAATTCATTATCCAGAACGAGGCCTTTGTTCCGGAAATGGTTGGGGTGATGCCGGCTCGCGGCATATACGCCCATATCATCGGCATCGATATCGTGCGCGTGGCGGAGAATGAATTCTACGTGCTCGAGGACAATTGCCGGACGCCATCGGGCGTTTCCTATATGCTCGAAGACCGTGAGGCGATGATGTATCTCTTCCCGGAACTGTTTGCGCAGCAGCGCGTGGCGCCCGTCGAGAATTATCCCGCCATGCTGCGCCAGACGCTCGAAAGCGTGGCGCCGCAATCCTGCAGTGGTGAACCGACTGTCGTGATTTTGACGCCCGGCATCCACAATTCGGCGTTCTTCGAACATGCCTTTCTCGCTGACGAAATGGGCGTTGAACTGTGCGAAGGCGGTGACCTGTTCGTGGACGGCGGATACGTCTACATGCGCACCACGCAGGAGCCGAAACGGGTGGACGTCGTGTACCGCCGCATCGATGATGCCTTTCTGGATCCCCTCACCTTTCGCCCCGACACGGCGCTTGGCGTTCCCGGCCTCTTCGATGTTTATCGTGCCGGCCGTGTTTCGCTCGTCAACGCACCTGGAACAGGCATCGCCGACGATAAGTCAATCTATACTTATATTCCCGAAGTCATCGAATTCTATACGGGCGAAAAGCCGCTGCTGAAGAACGTGCCAACATGGCGCTGCAGCGACCCGAAGCATCTCGCCTACGTGCTCGATCATCTGCCGGAACTCGTGGTCAAGGAAGTTCACGGCTCAGGGGGCTATGGCATGCTCGTTGGCCCCACCTCGTCAAAGCGAGAGATCGAAGAGTTTCGCGGCAGGCTGAAAGCGAGACCCAAAAACTACATAGCACAGCCGACCCTTGCGCTTTCTGCCGTGCCGACATTCACCAAATCCGGTGTGGCACCCCGCCATGTGGACCTCCGGCCCTTTGTGCTGTCCGGAGACAAGGTGCGCATCACGCCGGGTGGGTTAACGCGCGTGGCCCTGAAGAAGGGTTCCCTCGTCGTCAATTCGAGCCAGGGTGGCGGCACGAAGGATACCTGGGTCTTGGAGGACTGATGCTCGGACGCACTGCCTCCTCCCTCTATTGGATGTCACGGTATATGGAGCGCGCGGAGAACATGGCGCGGCTTCTTGAGGTGGGTTACCGCATCTCGCTGATGCCCGGTGCTGTGGAGGGACACCGCGACGAGTGGCGCTCGACGCTGCAATCCTGTGCCTGCGACCTCGCCTATGAGAAGAAGCACCAGGACATCACCTCGGCGCGGGTCATCGATTTCCTGATTTTCGACGAGGACAACCCCTCCTCGATCCGCGCGTCAATCAAGACAGCGCGCAACAATGGCCGCGCGGTGCGCACCGCTTTGACGCGCGATGTGTGGGAGAGCATCAACACAACCTGGAACGAACTCGCACAGGTCAAGCCCTCCTCCATGACCGCTGACCGGCTGCCGGTCTTCCTCGAATGGGTAAAGCAGAGGGTGATGTCCTTCCGTGGGGCACTTCTCGGCACCATGCTGCGCAACGATACCTATTGCTTCAGCCAGATCGGTAATTTCCTCGAGCGGGCGGATAACACCGCTCGCATCCTGGACGTCAAATATTTCATTCTTCTGCCCAAGGCGACAGACGTTGGAAGCGATCTCGACATGCAGCAATGGGCGCAAATTCTGCGGTCCGTATCGGGCCACCGCTCTTACCGATGGTTCTACCGCGACTCGAATTACCGCCCGTGGCTCATCTCCGAATTCCTGATCCTGCGGGAGGAGATGCCGCGCTCGCTGATCTTCTCCTATAACTGGATCAACCGCGGGCTGGCGGGCCTCGCCAATCTCTACGGCAGGTCATATGACTGCCACGACCAGGCACGTGAAACATACGACCGGCTGAAAGGGGGAAACATGGAGCAGATCTTCCAGTCCGGCCTGCATGAATTCCTGCAGGGCTTCATCACCGGGAATTCCCGGCTCGCGCAGTCAATCTCCGCCAATTATAATTTCCCCTGATCATGCAACTCGCCGTCCGCCACGAGACTCATTATGATTACGATACGCCGTTGGCCTATTCGGCACAGCGGCTGCATCTGTGGCCGGTGGACTTCGCATCGCAGAGGGTCCTTTCCTGGTCGATCACCGCGCCGGGATTCGATAATGCGCTGAGCTATTCAGACGGTTTCGGCAATCGCGTTCACATGATCACCTTCGGTAACATCACGGGTCCGGTCAGCATCGTGGCAAAGGGGATTGTGGACGTCACCGACGCCGCTGGCCTTGTGCGCGGTCTGTCCTGCGCTGCGCCGGAGGCCGTCTTCCTGCGCCAGACCAAACCCACCATGGCCAATTCCGCCTTGAGAAGCCTGGGTGAGAAGCAGTTTGCGAACCGCGGCGTGCTCGACGGCCTCCACGCGCTGATGGCTGAGATCCACGCCAAGGTTGCCTATGAGCTGGGCTCGACTCACGCCCATACGACAGCAGCGGAGGCCTTCGCGGACGGTCGCGGCGTTTGCCAGGACCACGCGCACATCTTCATCGCCGCTTGCCGTTCGGCAGGAATTCCCGCGCGCTATGTGACAGGCTATCTGGTAACGGGTCAGGGCGCATCTTCCACCGCTGCCCACGCCTGGGCCGAGGCGCTGGTTCCGGATCTGGGATGGGTTGGCTTCGACCCCGCCAATGCCAAATGCCCGACAGACAATTATGTGCGGGTGGCGGCGGGCCTTGACGCTGCGGGGGTTGCCCCCATTCGCGGATCGCGCCGGGGTGGGGATGCGGAACGGATGAGGGTTGAAGTCCGCGTTGAGATCGCCCAACAATAACAAGTGACTGGAACTGCTGGACGAGTCGGAATGACCTATTGCGTGGGAATGCTGCTCGACGATGGCCTTGTCATGGCCGCCGACACCCGCACCAACGCGGGTGTGGACAACGTCGGCAAGTTCAAGAAGCTCTACAGCTGGGAACGGCCGGGCCAGGCCGTGTTCGTATTGTTGACGGCAGGCAACCTCGCAATCACCCAGGCGGTGGTGAGCATGCTGACAGAGGGTTCGCAAGGCAGGCACAAGACGAAGGACGGCGCCGACAATCTGTTCACCGCCAAGACCATGTTTCAGGCCGCCCGCATGATCGGCAAGGCGGTGCGGGATGTAAAGGCGGTGGACGGCGAATTCCTGCACTCCAATGGCGAGTCCTTCGCGGCCAGCTTCATCTTCGGCGGCCAGATCGGAAAGGAACGTCCGAGGCTGTTCAACATCTATTCGGCCGGCAACTTCATCGAAGCAACAGTCGACACGCCCTTCTTCCAGATCGGTGAGCACAAATACGGCAAACCCATTCTGGACCGGGTCGCGCGCAACGACATGAAGCTGGGCGATGCCGCAAAAATGGTGCTGCTGTCCTTCGACTCGACCCTCCGCTCCAACCTAAGCGTCGGGCTGCCCATCGATCTTCTCACCTATGAGCGGGACACGCTGAAGATTGAGCACACGAAGCGCATTGGCCTTGATGATCCCTACTTCAAGATGCTTTCCAGCGAATGGTCCAAGGCGCTTCGGACGGCCTTCATGAATATCGAGGCTTTGGATATTTAGGGCGCGAAAGCGGCGGCCATCAGCCGGCGGGTATAATCTTCGCGCGGATTGTCCAGCACTTCATCGGGCGTCCCCTGCTCCACCATGCGGCCATCCTTCATCACCATAATGTGGTCTGCCATGGCGCGCACCACCGCCAAGTCATGGCTGATGAAGAGATAAGACAGGTTGTTTGCCTGCTGCAGATCACGCAGCAGTTCCACGATCTGCTTCTGAACCTGCCGGTCCAGCGCGGATGTGGGCTCGTCCAAGACAACCACGCGGGGCTTCAGGATGATCGCCCGCGCGATCGCAATGCGCTGGCGCTGACCGCCGGAGAATTCATGCGGATAGCGGTTGCGCAGCGACGGGTCGAGTTGCACCTCTTCGAGTGCCTGCACGGCCCGCCGGTCACGCTCGGCCCGCGTGATCGAAGGCTCATGCACCAGAAGCCCCTCCGTTACGATCTGGCCCGCCGTCATTCGTGGGCTCAAGGACCCGAATGGGTCCTGCAGGACGACTTGAAGTTCACGCCGCAAAGGGCGCATCTCCTCACGTGTGAGGTTCTGGATCGAGCGGTTTTCAAAAGTGATGGCACCTTCGCTTGGCAGGAGGCGCAGCAGCGCGCGTGCGAAGGTGGATTTGCCCGAGCCGGACTCCCCCACAATGCCAATGGTCTGGCCACGGCGCAGCGTCATCGACACGCGGTCAACCGCGCGCAACTCGATGGGCGGACCTGCCAGAAATCCGCCACCGATGCGGAAAGTGACCCGCACATCCGTCGCGTCGATCATCTTCGGTGCGTTCGGCGGCACTGGAGCCTTCCGGCCAGATGGTTCTGCTTCGAGCAGGGCCTTCGTATAGGGATGCCTGGGATGGGCGAAGAGCTCTGCCGTTTGGCCCTCCTCCACCACCTCACCGCGGCGCATGACATAGACGCGATGGGCGATGCGCTTCACGATGTTGAGGTCATGGGTGATGAAGACCATGCCCATTCCGAGCCGCTGCTGGAGGCTTGCCATCAGTTCCAGGATCTCAGCCTGGATCGTCACGTCAAGCGCCGTTGTTGGCTCATCCGCGATCAACAAATCCGGGTCATTGGCGAGCGCCATGGCGATCATCACCCGCTGGCGCTGGCCGCCGGACATTTCATGCGGGTAAGACCGCATGCGCCGTTCGGGTTCCGGAATATGCACGAGGCGCAGCATCTCAACGGCGCGTTGCTGGGCCTCCGCCTTCCCGATTTTCCTGTGCTGCAGGATCGGTTCCATCAGCTGCTCGCCAATCGTATAGAGCGGGTCGAGCGAGGTCATCGGCTCCTGGAAGATCATGGTGATCTTGGCGCCACGGATGGTGTTGAGCTCGGACTTCGAAATCGTCAGCAGATTGGTGCCGCGGTAATCCACATCACCCGTGGCCCTGCCGTTCGACGCCAGGAGGCCCATGGCCGCCATCATCAGCTGGCTCTTGCCGGAACCCGATTCACCAACGATTGCCACAGTCTCCCCAGCTGCAACATGCAGGCTGACGCCCTTCACAGCTTCGACTGTTCCATCCAGCGTGGCGAACTCCACCTTCACATCACTGAGGTTGAGAATGCGCTCCACCATATCAGCGATCCTTCGGGTCAAGCGCGTCTCGCAGGCCATCGCCAATGAAGTTGAGCGCAAAAAGCGTGGTGGTGAGGAAGATCGAGGGAAAGACGAGAAGCCAAGTGGCTCCCGGAATGTTTTTCGCACCTTGAGAAATCAGCACGCCCCAGCTCGACATCGGCTCCTGCACACCGAGCCCCAGGAACGACAGGAAGCTTTCGAGAATGATGACCTGCGGCACAAGAAGCGTCATGTAGATGACGACCGGTCCCAGCAGGTTCGGCACCACATGGCGGAGCAGGATGCCGGCGGGCGAGACGCCAAGCGCCTCTGCCGCCTGCACATATTCCTGGCGCTTGATGGACAAGGCCTGCCCCCGCACGATTCGCGCCATGTCCAGCCACAGCACGGCGCCAACCGCGAGGAACATCAGCACAAAATTTCGCCCAAAGAAGACCACCAGCATGATGACAAAGAAAATGAAGGGCAGCGAATAGAGCACATCGACAATGCGCATCATGATCTCATCTGTCTTGCCGCCTGCGAAGCCCGAGGTTGCGCCATAGAGCACGCCGATGACAACCGCGACAAAGCCCGCCAGAAGCCCGATAGCGAGCGAGACGCGGCCCGCAACCAGCGTACGGGTCAGGAGATCCCGGCCGGTATTGTCTGTTCCGAAGAAGAAATACTCCTTCTCGATGTCGGCACTCACGGTGAGCTTGAGACCGTCTGGCGATGTCCCGGCGACCTGTGCATTCTTGAAAACGTCAGAGCGGTCGATGTAGCGCGTCACGCGCTCATCAATGGGCTTTGCCGAGGTGAAGGTAATCAGCACCTTGCCGCCCTTCTCTTCCCAACCCGCAAGTTCGAGGCGCGAGCGTTTCACGGCGTCCTTCACCGCAAGATCGATCGCTTCCGGCCGGGGATAGGCGGTGAGGCTGGGGGGAACACGGGTGTAGTCCTGGTAGATTGTGGTGAACTCATGGGGGGTGAACCACGGCCCCACGATGCACAGTGCGGTCATGAAGACCAGATAATACAAGCTCACCATGGCCGCCCTGTTGGCCTTGAGCCGGTTCCAGGCATCGCGCCACAGAGAACGGCCAGGAGCAGCGGCGGGAAGCGTTACATCAGTCATAGCGCACACGGGGATCGACCACGGCGTAGAGGATGTCGACAGCAAGGTTGAACACGATGGTGAAAAGCGCAATGACCACGACTGTTCCCATGACCAGGGTGTAATCACGGTTCAGGGCCGCATCCACGAAGTATCGGCCCACGCCCGGGATGGAAAAGATCGTTTCGACGATGATCGAGCCCGTGAGCAAGGCAGCCGCGGCGGGACCCGCATAGGAGACGATCGGCAGCAGCGCGCCCCTGAGCGCGTGTTTGATGACAACGGAATAATCGGAGAGACCCATGGCGCGCGCCGTGCGGATATGGTGGGACCGAAGGGATTCAATCATCGAGCCCCGCATGAGCCGGGCGACGATCGCAAGTTGCGGCAGCATCAACGTCAGCACCGGCCCCACCTTGTTGACGAGCGCGCCATCTCCCCAGCCGCCAACGGGAAACCATTTGAGGGTCAGCGCGAAGAAGAGCTGGAACAGCGGCGCGATCACGAAGGTTGGAATGGTGGAGCCTGCCGTGGCCGTGGCGATCACAGCGTAATCCGCTCCCTTGTTCTGGTGCAGCGCAGCTATGATGCCCAGAATACCGCCGAAGAACAGCGCCAGGATCAGCGCGGAGCCGCCGAGTTGGATCGAGATCGGCAGGCCGTCCGCAAAGAGTTCGGCCACTGTGAAATCGGGAAGATTATAGCTTGGGCCGAAATCGCCGTGGAGAAGGTTGTTCAGATAGAGCAGGTATTGCTTCCAGAGCGGCTGATCGAGGTGGAAGACCCGCTCCAGATTGGCCTTGATGACGGGGTTAAGTCCTTTTTCCTGATTGAAAGGTCCGCCGGGCGCCACCCGCATCAGGAAAAAAGACATGGTAACGATCACGAACAATGTCGGGATCGCGGTGAGAAAACGCCTCAGAACGTAACGCAGCATGTCCGCAACTCAAACTAAAGGGTGGAAGGCCACCGCAGCAAATTTGCTGCAGCGGCTTTCCACGATTGCGGACTAGTCCTTGGCGAGGAAGCGGGTCGGGTGAACGTCCATGACGTTCTCTTCCCAGCCCTTGATCTTGGAGGAAACGAGGTTGTGGTAGCTGTAATAGAGGAGCGGCATCACGCACAAATCACGCGCCACGCCCAGGCCTTCGGCATCCGAAAGCTTCTTCATGCGCTCCTCAGGCGTCGGCGCGGCAGCGGCTTGGGCCATCAGGTCATCATACTCCTTGTTGGAGTAGACGGCGTAGTTGTTGCCCGTGCCGGTCTTGCAAAGGGCCAGGAAGTTCTCTGGGTCCTTGTAGTCGGCAATCCAGCCGGCCCGCGCGACATCGAAATCGCCATGCTGCTCGAGATGCGCATAATGAGTCTTGGTGTCGGTGTTGAGAAGCGTCACGTCGATGCCAAGCGGCTTCAACTGCTCCTGAATGGCCACGGCCGTGTTCTTGTGGTTCTCGGATGTGTTGAAGCGGATTTCCAGCTTCAGCGGCTTGTCCGGCCCGTAACCCAGTTCGGCCAGCACCTTCTTGGCCTCGTCCTCGCGGTCAAGCTGGGATTTCTCAGCATAATCCGTGGTGCGCGTCTCATAGCCGGTGATGCCAGGGGGCACGAAGGAATAGGCCGGCAGCATGGTGTTCTGCCAGACTTTTTCCGCCAGATAATCACGATCAATCGCTTCCGACACAGCCTGGCGGAGTTTCACATTGTCCCAGGGTGCCTTGTCGGTTTTGAACACATAGTAATAGGTGCCGAGATAGGGGCCGATATGGATCTGGTCACTGAACTTCGCCTTGAGATCTGCGAGCTGCTCAGTCGGGATGTCGTCATTTGAGTCGAGCTCGCCCGCTTCGAAGCGCTTCATGGCGGTGGAGCGGTCTTCCGTGGGGATGAAGTTGACGACATCGATCTTGACGTTGGCCGCATCATAGAACTTGTCGTTCTTTACGGCCTTGATGTGATCGTTCGGCACGAATTCCTTCAGCACATAGGCGCCGTTGGAGACGAGATTGCCGGGCTTGACGAAATCGGCGCCGAGCTTCTCCACACTCGCCTTGTTCACAGGATAGGTGGCTTGGTGGGTGAGCATCTCAAGAAAGTAAGGTGTGGGTGCGTTGAGCGTCACTTCAAAGGTGCCGGGATCAACTGCCTTGACGCCGAGTTCTTCCGGTTTCTTGTCGCCCTTGGTGATGGCTTCGGCGTTGATGACGGGGGCCAGCATATAGGCATATTCAGAGGCCGTGGCCGGATCCACCAGGCGGCGCCATGAGAAGACAAAATCGTCTGCCGTCACCGGGGTCCCGTCGGACCACAGAGCACCCTGGCGAAGCTTGAAACTGTAGGTCTTCCCGTCCTCCGAAACGGTGAAACTTTCAGCCGCACCCGGTTGCACTTGGGCTTTCGCGTCCTGAATCATGAGTCCCATGAACAAGTCGCGCAGGATATTTGCCTCATAAATGGTGGAGGTCTTGTGGGGATCGAGGGATTCGGGGTCGGCGGAGTTGCCACGGTTGAAAACCACCTCAGCGAGGGCGCCCGATGCCGTCATGGCCAGCATGGTGCAGCCCACAAGCCATGATTTGATACCGATCTGAATTCTCATGTGTTTACTCCCTGTTTTCTTAAACTGTGTCCACTGGGACACTTGAGGGGGAGATTACCACCTGAAAGATCATTTGTCGCGGGGGGTCGTTCAATCCCGGGCGGCCGGCTGCGGCACGGGCTCTGATAGCGCATCCAGCCAGCGGGCCATGACCGGCACCAGCAACAGAACGAGCATGGCCGAAATGAGCATCAGCATGGCCAGTGCCGCGCCAAGCTCCGCCACAGCGGGGCGGGAGGAAATGACAAGCGGCGCGGCGGCGCCCGCCAGCGTCAACGGCGGCAGAAGCACCGCCCGCAGCGGCAGCGTGTGGGCCGAGACTGCCGCCCCGGTGGCGGCGAGCCTTCGCGCCACCAGCATGGAACAGGCGACGAGCACCGCGACAGCTGCACTGATCCCGGCGAGCATGGCGGCGTTGATGCTGATCTCGAGCATGACAGTCACCGCTGCCGTCAATGTGATGAAGGCTACCGCAGGGGCGATTGAGAGAACGAGCCCCCGCAAGCTGCGCAATGCCGCGAGCACCAGAACCGAAGCCGCGACCAGTGCGGTGGCGAGCGCCAGTATCGCCTCGTGGTGGATCATCTCATTGCGCACCAGCGACACGATGGGCTCCCCCGCCGCCTGCGGGACCGCGCGCCGGATGGAGGCCGCAAAGGAGAGTTCGCCCGTGCCGCTCCGCGGCATGACCTCGATCCGCCACGTGCCATCTTCTGACAGGAAGCGGCGGCGCAGTTCCGGTTCCAGATCGCTCGGACCCGGCGGCCGCAGCACGGCGAGTTTCTGGGCCAGCTGCGAAACCGCGCCCAACCCTCCGAACATCGCCTTCTCGAGTGCCGCCACGCGCTGCTCGTCCGGTGCATCAGGCGCGATGAAAAGGGCAACGGCGCGGCGCAGGCGCGTGGCAGCGTCGCGCAATTCGGGCGACGAGGCTGGCCCATTGGCGATGCTATTCAGCTGTTGCTGCAAGTCATCAAAGCTTTCGCGCAGCGTTGCATCATCCGGCCGGTCGCGAAACACGGGATCGAATGGGGTAAGTGCCTGAAGCCGGTTCAATTCGGCAATCTTCGGTGCGGCATCAGGTGGCAAAAACTGTTGAGCCGTGCGGATGGCGCCCACTTCTGGCAAGGCCGAAAGGCGCGCAACGAGGCCCGGCACCTGGGCTGGAGGTGAAAGAATATGGATGGCCCCGCGAGCATCGGGCGTTTCAAGAAGAGGCGGCGGAAATGAGGGGAGCTGGCGTTCGCCAAAGCGCATGGCCGGCAAGAAGACCGCGGAGAAAACTGCAGCCGCCAAGAGGACCATCGCAGCAACGTCAAGCACGCCTCTCCCGGGCGGTTTGCCATTTTCGCCCAAGGCATCGTCAAGCCAATGCGGCTCTTCCTCCGCCTGCCTTGCTGCAGTCAGGGCCAGCGCGGCGGGCAGCACCGTCAATGTCACGATCCACGCAGCAGCACACCCCACAAGGGCGATAACGGCAAAATGGTTGAGCGAAGGCAGCTGGCGCACCAGCCAGGAAAGCCAGACCGCAACGAACAGCAGTATGACGGCGGTAATGAACCCGCCCTGGCGGTGGGCGGCCAGCATGATGGCCTGCAAGGGTGCAAGCCCCCGGCTCCGCCCTTGACCATAGGCAATCGTCAGCACCCCACCGGCAACAATGACAGGTGCCAGCACGGTGAGAGCAAAGGACCAGGTGGCGCCATCCAGCGGCCGCCCGAGTGCCGCTGCTGCAGCAGCCGCGGCGGACAGCGTCACCGCGCCACTCAGCATGATTGAAAGCGCCTGGCGCAGCGAGCCCAAAGCCGCTACAAGCAACACCAGCGTGAGGAAGATTGAGAGCGAGGCCGGCACCACGAAATCACGGAGCTGGCTGGGGCTGGCGGCAAGCGCCCGGCGTGGCCAAAGCCAACTCACCCCTTGCATGCCGTTCGACGCTTGCCGCGCAACCGCTGCAGCCAGTGGCTCTGCGCCCGGCACGGGCGTGGCCAGCACGTACCAGCGCCTGGAATTCACTTCGCCATCGAGCCCTGCCAATGCCGCCCAGTTCAATGGGCGGGGCTTGCCCTTCACCTGGGCTTCGATGGTAGCGGATGCCGCCAGGAGCATTGCTTCAAGTCCGGGGGGAGAGCGGCCCTGCTCCACCGCCTTGCCGATTTCGGAGACCAGCGCCGTGAAGCCCATGATGTCCGGTGCGGCGGCCATGGCATGGTAGAGTGGCTCCATCTGCAGCAGCACATCGACGCGGAAGCGCACGTCGTCCAGATTCCGGTACAGCAGCGCATTGGTCAGATAGAAATCACCGGTTCCGGGCACGAAGGCCGAGAGGAAGACATCGGATCGCTGACGCAACATTGTGGCAAGGGCGGTTGCCTGCTGCCGGGCGGTTTCCGGGTCCTGGCTTGAAACCACGGCCAGGAACGTCTGTTCCACGCCGGGAAATTGGCGGCTGAGGGTGGCCTGCCGTTTTGCAGTTGTTTCATCAAGCGCAATGCGAGGCTGCTGGTCAGGATCGATCGTCAGGCGGCTGGCCGCAAACAGCGCAAGACCCACCGCAATGACGATCGCCATCACGACCACAACCATACGGTAAGCCGCGCAGAAGCGCGCCAGCCGCGCAAAGGCATTCGGCCGCAGCTTCTGCCGTGGCCCGGCGCTCGACTTAAGCTTGCCGCTCCAATGGGGCTGGTCCCACGTCATGGTGTGCTTTGAAAGGTCCCCTGGGCCAGCAGTTGCAGATTCGTAAGGCGGGCCGCATCATAGGCCAGTTTCAGCGGAAAGGAAAAACAGCATCATGGCCGGTAAACCAGGCGGCAACAGCGATTGGCAAATGGAGACCAAGGCCGTCCACGCCGGAGAATTCGTCGATCCCGCCACGCGTGCTTCTTCCCCCAATCTGGTGATGTCCGTGACCTTCGCACCGGAGCGCCTGACCGGCTTTTCCGCGCGCGATGAACAGGGTTACGAGGGCTTCATTTACGGCCGGGTTGGAAGCCCGACAGTGGCCCAGCTCCAGGCCAAGCTTGCAGCGTTGGAAGGCGCGGAAGCGGCGCTCTGCTACGCCTCTGGCGTTGCGGCCGCCCATGCTCTGATTTGCGGCCGTCTGAGCCGCGGCGACCATCTGATCATTCCGGATGCAAATTACGTGGGAATTGCCGAACTGGCGCGTGACACGCTGCCACGCTTCGGCATTGAGGTGTCCTATGTGGACACGTCGCTCCCGGAAGAGGTGGAGGCCGCAATCCGCCCCACCACGCGCATGCTGTGGCTCGAAACGCCCGCAAACCCCACCATGAAGCTCTGCGATATCGCTCTTCTGTCACGGTTGGCGCATGAGCGCGGCGTGAGGGACGTGGCGGTCGATTCCACCTATGCCTCGCCCATCTCCACCCGGCCTCTCGATCTGGGGGCCGATTTCGTCATCCATTCGCTGACCAAATACATAGGCGGACATGGTGACGCGATGGGGGGCGCCGTCATTGGACGCAGCAGCGACCTTGAAGCGCTCAATCTAGAGGCCACGGTGCATTTCGGGGGTGTGCTGTCTCCCTTCAATGCCTGGCTCATCCTTCGAGGCGCCGCCACGCTTCCGATCCGCATGCGGGCGCATGAAAAAGCGGCCCTGGAGGTGGCTCAATTCCTGGAGGGGCACCCTGCCGTTAGCCGCGTTTTCTATCCCGGACTGCCTTCCCATCCGCAGCATGAGCTGGCCCGCAGGCAAATGCGGAACTTCTCCGGCATGTTGACCTTCCAGACAAAGGAAAGTGGTCTGGCCGTCGCCCAACGCATGGTGGAGCGTCTGGAAATCATCCACTACGCTGTGTCCCTGGGCCACCACCGCAGCCTTATCTACTGGATCGGCACAGACGACATCCAGGCTTCGACGTTCCGGCACAGCGGTGACCAACTTCGGCGTTACCGGAATTTTGCCGGCGACGGGGTATTCAGGCTCTCCGTAGGGATCGAAAGCAGCTGTGATTTGATCGCTGATCTCGGGCGATCGCTTTAATCAGGATCCGAGCGGTAACGCTAACTGCGATTGTTTACCCCTGTTGCAATCGATCCGGCGTATGAAATCGACAACTTGTGAGATTATACAGTTCCCAAATTCGGATTTTCATCAACCATGTTCAACTTTGAGTATTGATTAACATCTGATTGAGATATAGCACTTCTCCCAATATACAACCTTGGGGGTAGTGCTATGCGGAAGCTGGTGGCAGGTGTTCTAGCCTGTTCGCTGTTCTTCTCCGTCGCAGGAGCATGGGCGGGTCAACGGGTACTCGATCGTGACAATCGGCACGCGGGAGCGATGACCCGTCTCTCGAACGGAACCGCTTCCCCTACAGCAGGTTCCACCTCTGCCACAGGATCCAACACCCTCAGCCCAGCCTTGCGGGCGCTCAAGGCCAGTGCACAAGCCGATGGCACGGTGCCGGTCATCGTCGGACTTCGCGTCCCCTTCGCCCCGGAAGGGGAACTGACGCCATCGGAAGTCACACAGCAACGGGCAGACATCGCCTCCGTATCTGCCCTGTTCCGGGCGAGCTACGATGCAGCATTCCGCCGGAATCCCGATGAATACAGAAGCTTGGAGTTTCTTCCCTATGTGACCTTGCGGGTTACGGCTCAGGAAGTTGACAGGCTGGCAGCGGATCCACTGGTTGTCACAGTTGAGGCCGATGAAGAGGTTAAGGCTCAGCTTGACTCGGGCGGTGCAGCGGAATTTCCGCGGGAGCATTCTGGAAATCTGACGCTTATCAATGCCGATCAGCCGGCTGGTGCGCCTTACACTGGCACCGGGCAAACCGTGGTTGTCCTGGACCAGGGCGTTGATAGGGACCATGACTTTCTGCGTGGCAAAATCGTCAAGGAGTATTGTTTCAGAGATTGTATCGGGGGTCCCGCACCACTCTATGAAGGGTCTGGCGCCTCCAACCCTTGCCTGAATGGAACGTGCGGCGAACACGGCATGCATGTCGCGGGTATCGTGGCAGGTTCTATCGCTGGCGGAGGGTCGGGTGTGGCGCCAGGCGCCAATGTCATTTCGATAAGGGTGCTGAATAATCAGGGCAATGGCCGCCTCAGTGATTTTGCGGCGGCGTTTGACTTGATCAACCGCCTCAAGGTCGAACAAGGTATCGAAATAGCCGCCGTGAACTTCAGCGTGGGCGTGCAGAAAGCGTGGACTCCAGGCTATGAGGAATGCGACGATTATTCACGCTCTTCGGCAGCTGCCCTTCGGCAATTGCGCGCATCCGGAATTCCCCTCATTGCCGCCAGCGGCAACTATTACGACGTCTTTGAGCTTACCTGGCCCGCGTGCCGCTCTGACTCCATAAGCGTGGGCGCGGTCCGCGATTCCGGGTCTGGCGATCCTGAAACTTGCGAGCGTGACCCCAGACTGAGAGCACCCGACAGTGTTGCATGTTTCTCAAACTCTTCGGAGACTCTGTCGCTTCTGGCACCCGGTGTAAATATTCTTTCCTCCGTTGCCGACACCGCAGATCACAATAGATATAAGCGGATGTCGGGAACGTCCATGGCCGCACCGCACGTGGCGGGCGCGTGGGCCGTAATCAAGCAAAAGGCGCCTACCGCCACTATTCCAGAAGTCTTGAACGCTCTGAGAGATAGCGGAACTCCGGTTGTCGACTGGCGCCTGCCAGACCGTATAACGCCGAGGATCAACCTCACCGCAGCACTCGATCGCTTCAACGCACTTTCCTACGCGAAAACCGGGCCGGCAAATGGCAAGGTCACTCGCTCCACGGCACAGCGTAGTCCCATTGCCAGCGATGGCGCATTCAAGGACGCTTATCTTATTGGCACCAGCGTCACGCTGGAGGCGGCGGCTGCGGAAGACTCCCGTTTTGATGGATGGTCGGGGGATTGCGCCGGACAGACGGGGCCCATCTGCACCCTAGTCATGACCGAGGTAAAGAACGTCACTGCCACATTTGTCCCCAAGACTGTTGATCTTGACATCGCCGTTCGAGGAACGGGTGATATCAGATGCAACGGAGGTCCTTGCCAAGAAGCTTACCCCGCCGGCACGCCAGTGACTCTGGCGGCGACACCAGAAGAACACTTTGCCAGCTGGGACGGTTGCGCGCGCAGCAGCGAAGCACCCAACGAGTGCATTGTTGTCCTGTCCTCGCCCGCAACCGTCACAGCAACATTCGCACCCCCGGCCTATGGCCTCACCGTGGAGAAGTCAGGCTATGGTAACATAACGTGCAACGTCGATTGCGCAGGCCCCCACCCGCCTGGCAGTGTTGTGTTTGTTACTGCCTCACCTGACAGCGGCTGGTCTTTCGGCGGGACCTGGGAAGGGTGCACACCCGATCCAGTTGATGCAAGATTATGCCGCGTCACCATGTCCGGGCCGAAGACGGTCAAGGCGGTCTTTAGGCCGTACCCTATCGTCACCGTCAGGGTGGGAACGAACGGCCCGGGCTCCGGCACCATTCAGTTCACGCCACCACCACTTCAAGGTCCTACCCCGTGCGGCGAAAACTGCCTTGAGGTCGGGTTCCCGGCCGGTACGGACGCAGCAATCATAGCGACGCCAAATGACGGTTCGAGCCAGGGCCGCTGGCAGGGTCCATGCTCCTTTCCTTCCGGCGAAAATAGCCGTAGCTGCGCATTCAGAGTCAGCTCCACGACTAGAGAATTTTCGAAATCTTTCTTGCAATCCGCTGTGGTGAAGCTGCAGGTCAATGGCCAAGGCAGTATCCAAGCCGGTACAAACCGTATCGGCACTACGAACTGCGAAGGTAGTTGCCAGGTACAGTACGATCCCGATCAAGTTGTTGTCTTCGTGGCCCCGCGCAAGACAGGATGGACTTTTTCGAGCTGGGGAGGGGATTGCGCAGCCAGTGCATCGGGCAACTACTGCGAACTCTATCTGTCCGCATTCACCTATAATGTGACAGCTAACTTCTCTCCGTCTAACTTGGTCGCCCAACCGCTTCAACTCAGGACGGTCGGTTCTGGTCATATCACAGTAAAGTCGCCTCAAGGCATTCCAGTGGGAGAATGCAATCCGTCAGCAGTTGGTTGCAGTCAGGCGGCGACAGTCGCAGACACGCCGGTTACTCTCACAGCCGTCCCCGCCAGTGGATGGCATCTCTCAGGCTGGATTGGTTGCTCTGTGGTGAGTGGAACGAATGACTGCTCTACCTTGACGAATGCAGCCCGCACTGTCACCGCCACTTTCACGTCCGATACAGAGCCCCGGACTCTGCAAGTGACGACTTCAGGGCCCGGCAGCATTAGCTTTACCTCGCCACCTGGCCTCAATCCCACCAACTGCCAGCAAGTAACGGTGAATGATGGAACACGCGTGACCATTGCAGCCAATCCTCAGACCGGCGCCAGCCTCGCTTGGACCGGAGCCTGCTCCGGCACTGGAACCTGCGTCGTGGACATGCGTTCTAACCAGGCCGTTGGTGCCAACTTTACGTTGTTGCACCAGCTGCAGGTGACCACGTCTGGCCTCGGTACAGTGAATTTCCCGACAGCCACTGTCTCTTGCGGCGACGGATGCCGAAGCATGACTGCGAACCGAGGCGACATTGTCGAACTGAACGCTGTTCCACAGATAGGGTGGCGGTTCAGCCGGTGGACGAACTGCACCAGCGTTTCGGCAGATAACGTCTGCAAAGTGGCAATGAGCGGTGAGAGATCCGTCACCGCCACATTCGTTGCAGATTCAACTGCCAGAACCCTGCAGGTCAGGACAACTGGTCCAGGCAGCGTCAGCTTCTCCTTGCCTTCCAACCTCGTTCCCACGTCATGCGGTACCAACTGCCGGCAAGTGACGGTAAGTAATGGAACTGAAGTTACTATTATTGCCGCGCCTGGGAGAACAGAGCGGGCCGTCTGGTCAGGTTCTCAGGTCAGTTGCGACACTACCGGCAAAATCTGCAAAATTGCCGTCACAGCTGGTGAACTCATAGATGTCAACTTCCTCCCGTCCGACTATGCCCTCAATATCGTCAAGACAAGCGGTGGTACCGTAACGTGCAATGGCGGTGTTTGCTCGGCCAGATATCCGGTCGGTACAACGGTTAGTATCGATGTACGCCCCACTGGCAACAACGTCGTCACCTGGTCTGGAGAGTGTAGCGGCTCGGCTTGGAGCTGCCTTCTGGAAATCACGAAAGAAAGCAACGTCAGAGTTGAATTTGCACCACCCCCTGCCGTCACCCGCACTGTTACGTTTTCCACAGCCGGGCCAGGCAGAGTTAGCATCACCTCTCCCAACAGCCTCGTTTCCCGTAGATGTGCTGACAATTGCCGCGAAGTAACGGTGGATGACGGTACTCTGATTGTCCTCAGCGCTGCTACCATCGGTTCCGGCAATGTATCGTGGTCCGGCGCCTGCACCGGAACCAGCACGACGTGCAGTTTCATCGCGTCGGCCGACGCGAGAACGACCGCCACCTTCACCGCCGCACCCGCCACCTATGACCTGACCTATACCAAGGCCGGAACCGGCACCGGCAGTGTCACCATCAACGGCGCAGCCTGCGGGACAAGCTGCACCAAGAGCTTTACCGCCGCTACTCAGGTGACCCTCACCGCCTCCCAGGCGGATGGCTCCACCTTCACCGGCTGGAGCGGGGCCTGCACCGGCGCCGCAAGCTGCACCGTCACCATGGATGCCGCCAAAGCCGTCACCGCCACCTTCACCGCCGCACCCGCCACCTATGACCTGACCTATACCAAGGGCGGAACCGGCACCGGCAGTGTCACCATCAACGGCGAAGCCTGCGGGGAAAGCTGCACCAAGAGCTTTACCGCCGCTACTCAGGTGACCCTCACCGCAACAGCTCTGAACGGAGGCTCCTTCACCGGCTGGAGCGGGGCCTGCACCGGCGCCGCAAGCTGCACCGTCACCATGGATGCCGCCAAAGCCGTCACCGCCACCTTCACCGCCGCACCCGCCACCTATGACCTGACCTATACCAAGGGCGGAACCGGCACCGGCAGTGTCACCATCAACGGCGCAGCCTGCGGGGAAAGCTGCACCAAGAGCTTTACCGCCGCTACTCAGGTGACCCTCACCGCAACAGCTCTGAACGGAGGCTCCTTCACCGGCTGGAGCGGGGCCTGCACCGGCGCCGCAAGCTGCACCGTCACCATGGATGCCGCCAAAGCCGTCACCGCCACCTTCACCGCCGCACCCGCCACCTATGACCTGACCTATACCAAGGCCGGAACCGGCACCGGCAGTGTCACCATCAACGGCGCAGCCTGCGGGACAAGCTGCACCAAGAGCTTTACCGCCGCTACTCAGGTGACCCTCACCGCAACAGCTCTGAACGGAGGCTCCTTCACTGGCTGGAGCGGGGCCTGCACCGGCGCCGCAAGCTGCACCGTCACCATGGATGCCGCCAAAGCCGTCACCGCCACCTTCACCGCCGCACCCGCCACCTATGACCTGACCTATACCAAGGCCGGAACCGGCACCGGCAGTGTCACCATCAACGGCGCAGCCTGCGGGACAAGCTGCACCAAGAGCTTTACCGCCGCTACTCAGGTGACCCTCACCGCAACAGCTCTGAACGGAGGCTCCTTCACCGGCTGGAGCGGGGCCTGCACCGGCGCCGCAAGCTGCACCGTCACCATGGATGCCGCCAAAGCCGTCACCGCCACCTTCACCGCCGCACCCGCCACCTATGACCTGACCTATACCAAGGCCGGAACCGGCACCGGCAGTGTCACCATCAACGGCGAAGCCTGCGGGGAAAGCTGCACCAAGAGCTTTACCGCGGGCACCTCCGTCACCCTCACCGCCTCCCAGGCGGATGGCTCCACCTTCACCGGCTGGAGCGGGGCCTGCACCGGCGCCGCAGGCTGCACCGTCACCATGGATGCCGCCAAAGCCGTCACCGCCACCTTCACCGCCGCACCCGCCACCTATGACCTGACCTATACCAAGGCCGGAACCGGCACCGGCAGTGTCACCATCAACGGCGCAGCCTGCGGGACAAGCTGCACCAAGAGCTTTACCGCCGCTACTCAGGTGACCCTCACCGCAACAGCTCTGAACGGAGGCTCCTTCACCGGCTGGAGCGGGGCCTGCACCGGCGCCGCAAGCTGCACCGTCACCATGGATGCCGCCAAAGCCGTCACCGCCACCTTCACCGCCGCACCCGCCACCTATGACCTGACCTATACCAAGGGCGGAACCGGCACCGGCAGTGTCACCATCAACGGCGCAGCCTGCGGGGAAAGCTGCACCAAGAGCTTTACCGCCGCTACTCAGGTGACCCTCACCGCAACAGCTCTGAACGGAGGCTCCTTCACCGGCTGGAGCGGGGCCTGCACCGGCGCCGCAAGCTGCACCGTCACCATGGATGCCGCCAAAGCCGTCACCGCCACCTTCACCGCCGCACCCGCCACCTATGACCTGACCTATACCAAGGCCGGAACCGGCACCGGCAGTGTCACCATCAACGGCGCAGCCTGCGGGACAAGCTGCACCAAGAGCTTTACCGCCGCTACTCAGGTGACCCTCACCGCAACAGCTCTGAACGGAGGCTCCTTCACTGGCTGGAGCGGGGCCTGCACCGGCGCCGCAGGCTGCACCGTCACCATGGATGCCGCCAAAGCCGTCACCGCCACCTTCACCGCCGCACCCGCCACCTATGACCTGACCTATACCAAGGCCGGAACCGGCACCGGCAGTGTCACCATCAACGGCGCAGCCTGCGGGACAAGCTGCACCAAGAGCTTTACCGCCGCTACTCAGGTGACCCTCACCGCAACAGCTCTGAACGGAGGCTCCTTCACCGGCTGGAGCGGGGCCTGCACCGGCGCCGCAAGCTGCACCGTCACCATGGATGCCGCCAAAGCCGTCACCGCCACCTTCACCGCCGCACCCGCCACCTATGACCTGACCTATACCAAGGCCGGAACCGGCACCGGCAGTGTCACCATCAACGGCGCAGCCTGCGGGACAAGCTGCACCAAGAGCTTTACCGCCGCTACTCAGGTGACCCTCACCGCCTCCCAGGCGGATGGCTCCACCTTCACCGGCTGGAGCGGGGCCTGCACCGGCGCCGCAAGCTGCACCGTCACCATGGATGCCGCCAAAGCCGTCACCGCCACCTTCACCGCCGCACCCGCCACCTATGACCTGACCTATACCAAGGGCGGAACCGGCACCGGCAGTGTCACCATCAACGGCGAAGCCTGCGGGGAAAGCTGCACCAAGAGATTTACCGCGGGCACCTCCGTCACCCTCACCGCCTCCCAGGCGGATGGCTCCACCTTCACCGGCTGGAGCGGGGCCTGCACCGGCGCCGCAGGCTGCACCGTCACCATGGATGCCGCCAAAGCCGTCACCGCCACCTTCACCGCCGCACCCGCCATTTATGACCTGACCTATACCAAGGCCGGAACCGGCACCGGCAGTGTCACCATCAACGGCGAAGCCTGCGGGACAAGCTGCACCAAGAGCTTTACCGCCGCTACTCAGGTGACCCTCACCGCCTCCCAGGCGGATGGCTCCACCTTCACCGGCTGGAGCGGGGCCTGCACCGGCGCCGCAAGCTGCACCGTCACCATGGATGCCGCCAAAGCCGTCACCGCCACCTTCACCGCCGCACCCGCCACCTATGACCTGACCTATACCAAGGCCGGAACCGGCACCGGCAGTGTCACCATCAACGGCGCAGCCTGCGGGACAAGCTGCACCAAGAGCTTTACCGCCGCTACTCAGGTGACCCTCACCGCAACAGCTCTGAACGGAGGCTCCTTCACTGGCTGGAGCGGGGCCTGCACCGGCGCCGCAGGCTGCACCGTCACCATGGATGCCGCCAAAGCCGTCACCGCCACCTTCACCGCCGCACCCGCCACCTATGACCTGACCTATACCAAGGCCGGAACCGGCACCGGCAGTGTCACCATCAACGGCGCAGCCTGCGGGACAAGCTGCACCAAGAGCTTTACCGCCGCTACTCAGGTGACCCTCACCGCAACAGCTCTGAACGGAGGCTCCTTCACCGGCTGGAGCGGGGCCTGCACCGGCGCCGCAAGCTGCACCGTCACCATGGATGCCGCCAAAGCCGTCACCGCCACCTTCACCGCCGCACCCGCCACCTATGACCTGACCTATACCAAGGCCGGAACCGGCACCGGCAGTGTCACCATCAACGGCGCAGCCTGCGGGACAAGCTGCACCAAGAGCTTTACCGCCGCTACTCAGGTGACCCTCACCGCCTCCCAGGCGGATGGCTCCACCTTCACCGGCTGGAGCGGGGCCTGCACCGGCGCCGCAAGCTGCACCGTCACCATGGATGCCGCCAAAGCCGTCACCGCCACCTTCACCGCCGCACCCGCCACCTATGACCTGACCTATACCAAGGGCGGAACCGGCACCGGCAGTGTCACCATCAACGGCGAAGCCTGCGGGGAAAGCTGCACCAAGAGATTTACCGCGGGCACCTCCGTCACCCTCACCGCCTCCCAGGCGGATGGCTCCACCTTCACCGGCTGGAGCGGGGCCTGCACCGGCGCCGCAGGCTGCACCGTCACCATGGATGCCGCCAAAGCCGTCACCGCCACCTTCACCGCCGCACCCGCCATTTATGACCTGACCTATACCAAGGCCGGAACCGGCACCGGCAGTGTCACCATCAACGGCGAAGCCTGCGGGACAAGCTGCACCAAGAGCTTTACCGCCGCTACTCAGGTGACCCTCACCGCCTCCCAGGCGGATGGCTCCACCTTCACCGGCTGGAGCGGGGCCTGCACCGGCGCCGCAAGCTGCACCGTCACCATGGATGCCGCCAAAGCCGTCACCGCCACCTTCACCGCCGCACCCGCCATTTATGACCTGACCTATACCAAGGCCGGAACCGGCTCCGGCAGTGTCACCATCAACGGCGCAGCCTGCGGGACAAGCTGCACCAAGAGCTTTACCGCCGCTACTCAGGTGACCCTCACCGCAACAGCTCTGAACGGAGGCTCCTTCACTGGCTGGAGCGGGGCCTGCACCGGCGCCGCAAGCTGCACCGTCACCATGGATGCCGCCAAAGCCGTCACCGCCACCTTCACCGCCGCACCCGCCACCTATGACCTGACCTATACCAAGGCCGGAACCGGCACCGGCAGTGTCACCATCAACGGCGCAGCCTGCGGGACAAGCTGCACCAAGAGCTTTACCGCCGCTACTCAGGTGACCCTCACCGCAACAGCTCTGAACGGAGGCTCCTTCACCGGCTGGAGCGGGGCCTGCACCGGCGCCGCAAGCTGCACCGTCACCATGGATGCCGCCAAAGCCGTCACCGCCACCTTCACCGCCGCACCCGCCACCTATGACCTGACCTATACCAAGGCCGGAGCCGGCACCGGCAGTGTCACCATCAACGGCGAAGCCTGCGGGGAAAGCTGCACCAAGAGCTTTACCGCGGGCACCTCCGTCACCCTCACCGCCTCCCAGGCGGATGGCTCCACCTTCACCGGCTGGGGTGAGGCCTGCGAAGGTGTCAAAGTGCCCGAATGCATCATCAACATGGACGGCGACCGTACGGTCACCGCACAATTCGTGCCGACGTACTCACTTGCTCTCGGGGTCAGCATTGGAGGAACGATCATTGCAGACTACGGTCAAGTAACCCAGGAATGCTCAGAACAGCAGTGCTCGCCTGTTGTTGCTGCTGCCGGCACAGACGTAACGCTGTCATACCGCGCATCTGGCGAATATGCATTCGGCGGCTGGACTGGTGGTTGTGACTCGATCACCGGCAACGGGTACTGCCAGCTGAAGTTAAACAGCAACCGGACCATCTCCGCCAGCTTTGTGAGGGTTCACAGCCTCACCTATGGCAGCAATGGAGGAGGCTTCGTCCGGCCAAACATTGCAGGCGCTTATGGTGACTGCTCCAGTTCCTGCTCCAACAGCTATAAGGAAACGGACACGGTGATCCTTCAGGCTATTCCTGAAAGTGGCTATGAATTCAGCAGCTGGACGGGCGATTGCGCGGGCACGGCTGGCTCATCCTGTTCGGTCGCAATGGACCGTGCGAGAAACGCAGCCGCGACCTTCACCGCCATTCCCAAGTCGTGGACCCTGCAAGTTCTGACGACGGGCAGCGGAGCCGGAGACACTCAGCTCGGCGGGCTGCCGTCCAACCAGACGGTGAGCGACTGCGGCACAAACTGCAAGCAGGTGACCGTGAGGGAAGGTACTAGATTGACTGTAGATGCCAGCGCGCGGGAAGGTTCATCGTTCTCCGGTTGGAGCGGTAATTGCGCCAGCATTGATGGAGCGCGCTGCACCGTTGTCGTCAACCAGGCTTCCTCTGTCACCGCAACCTTCGTTGCAAAGCCTCAGCCCGGGGCGGACGGAAATCACATGGCCTATACCAAGGGTGGCAACGGCGAAGGCACGGTCAGGTTTTCGCCGGGCGCGGATGTCACAAGCTGCAGCAACAGCTGCCTGGTGGGCGCAGAACCAGGCTTGAGAATGCGGATGACCGCTGAAGCGGCACCGGGATCCGTCTTTGTGGGCTGGTCCGGCATCTGCAAGAGCAGCAAGAAGACTTGCGTGCTCAAAATGAAGTCTGGTGCGCAGGTGACGGCGATCTTCCGTGCCAAGGCGATCTACCAGCTGAGCTATGTTCCGGCGGGAACAGGTAGTGGTTCGGTCTCGATCACGCCCCTGCCGCAGGGCACCTCTTGTGCTGCCGGATGCAACCCGCGCTTTGAAGAGGGAACGCGCGTCGTGCTTCAGGCTTCGCCTGATGACGAGTCTACTTTCGAAGGGTGGTCCGGTGCCTGCCGCAACAGAAAATCGCGCTGCATCGTTCGAATGAATGAGGCAAGACAGGTAACGGCCACCTTCACTCCCCGGCAAGGTGCGGAAAGCGCTGGTTTCATGGCGCAGTGACGAGAGGGATACCAATCAGTGCCCGGCCCTTGTGGCCGGGCATTTAGACGGCGCGCGGGCGCCGGACGCTTAGACAAACCCGCGGGCCGCGCTCAATGTCCGGAAAGCTGACCAGAAGCTGCTTCGCTCTTGAAGGTTTCCATCAATCGTCCGTTGCCTCAGCTACTGGCGGGCCCCACGTCTGCAGCGAGAGCGTCTGCAGCGGCATGCCTGCGGTAGGAGCGGATGCTAATGGGGATGAGTGCCAGATAGAGGATGCTCACAACGGTCAGGAACTGCCACGGATAGGCGATGAGCAAAATGGCGGCAAAAACCGCAAAGACCAGCACAGGCAGCACCATGTCTCCGCGGATGCGTCCCATGTGCTTGCCGGAAAAGGTCGGAACGCGGCTGACCATCAAAAGAGCAATCATAGCAACATAAAGCCCAATGGCCAGCGCCCAGCCGTGGCCGTCATCTATTACCCCAAGGAATCCCAAGTAGAGCGGCAGCAGGGCGAGCCCTGCCCCCGCCGGGGCCGGAGCGCCGGTAAAGAACTGATTGGCCCAGGCCGGCTTGTTCGGGTCATCGAGCGCCACGTTGAAACGCGCCAGCCGCAAGGCGCAACAGATCGCCAGCATCAGGGCGATGACCCAGCCCGCTGTACGCAGGCCATTGAGCGACCACGTGTAAAGGAGAATGGCGGGAGCCACTCCGAAGTTCACGAAATCAGCCAGCGAATCCAACTCCGCGCCAAAACGCGACGTTCCCTTGAGAAGGCGTGCAAGGCGGCCATCCACGGCATCGAGAACGACCGCCAGCATCACGCAGGCAACGCCCAGCTCATACCGCCCCTCCACCGCGAGGCGGATTGCGGTGACGCCGCTGCACAAGGCCAGCAACGTGATCATGTTCGGCAGGAGATAGCGGACCGGAACCATGCGGAACCGGCGTTGCCGGTCATCCTGGGCGATGCCGCGATCGAGACTGCCTGGTTCGTCGTTATCCATCAGCTGGTGCGCCCCTGCCGGGAGGATTCCAGGGCATCGAGATCCGCGAGTACGGTTTCCCCTGCCACCGCGCGCTGCCCGATGCAGGCCAGCGTACCGACACCCTTCGGCAGATAGACATCCACACGGCTCCCGAAGCGAATGAGACCGAAACGCTGGCCTGCAACAAGGTGTTCGCCCTCGTTGACGAATTTCACGATGCGGCGGGCAACGAGGCCGGCGATCTGGACGACACCGATCTTCTGACCGTTCGGCCGCTCCAGCGTCAGCGCCTGGCGCTCATTGTCCAGCGAGGCCTTGTCCAGATCGGCATTGACGAAGAGGCCGGGGACGTAAGTGATCCGGCGGATGGCAGCGTCCAGCGGCGAGCGGTTCACATGAACGTCAAAGACATTCATGAACACGGAAATGCGCGTGACCGGCTCACGCGGCAAATCAAGTTCGACCGGAGGGATCACCTCCTCGATGGCGCTGATGCGGCCATCGGCGGGGGAGATCACCAGCCCATCCCGCAGCGGGGTCACACGCTCAGGGTCCCGGAAGAAATAGGCACACCAAAGGGTAAGGATGACGCCCACCCAAGCCAGGGGCCCCGCATGGAGCCAGAACAGCACGAGTGTGACCGCGGCAAAGATCGCGATGAAGCGGTAGCCTTCGCGGTGGATGGGAACGAGCACTTCGGAAACGGATTTGCTGATCGACATGATGGCTGCTCTAGCTTCTCACTTGGGGTTTGGAAAGCGCCTCATGCGGTGAAGCTCGTCTCGCGCTGGCGGGCGGTGTGGTCACGCAGACCAATGACAGCATCGGCATCTTCTTCCACCTCTTTGAGCTTTTCCAGCGCCTCCTCAGCCTGGCGCTGGCGATTCCACATTGCGGCATAGATGCCATTGTCGCCCAGAAGCTCGGCATGGGTACCGCGTTCCGCCACCTGGCCCCGCTCGAGAACGATGATTTCGTCGGCGTCGACCACTGTCGAAAGCCGGTGGGCGATGACGAGTGTGGTACGGTTCTCCGACACTTTCTTGAGCGCTGCCTGGATCTGATGTTCCGTAAAGCTGTCCAGTGCCGATGTCGCTTCGTCCAGGATCAGGATCGGAGGTCCTTTGAGAATGGTGCGGGCTATCGAGACGCGCTGTTTTTCGCCGCCGGAAAGTTTGAGGCCCCTCTCGCCCACGAGCGAGTCATAGCCCTTGGGCAGGCTCATCACGAAATCATGGATTTGTGCCATGCGGGCGGCGTCCTCCACTTCGGCATCCGTGGCATCGGGCCGGCCATAGCGGATGTTGTAGCGGATCGTGTCATTGAACAGCACAGTGTCCTGCGGCACCATGCCGATGGCAGCGCGCAGCGATTTCTGCGTTACATCCGAAATGTCCTGGCCGTCGATCAGCACGCGGCCGCCATTCACATCATAGAAACGGTAGAGCAGACGCGAGATCGTCGATTTTCCAGCACCCGACGGGCCGACGATTGCCACTGTTTTTCCGGGGGGAACACGCAGTGACAGGTTCTTGAGGATCTGGCGCTCGGGATCATATGCGAAGCTGACGTTCTCGAACACAACTTCGGCCGGGCCAACACTCAGTGGCTTTGCACCGGGCTTGTCCGCGATCTCGGCGTTCACTTTCAGAAGCGTGAACATCTGTTCCACGTCGATCAGACCCTGCTTGATCTCGCGGTAGGAAGATCCGATGAAATTCAAAGGCATGTAAAGCTGGATCATCAACGCATTGATCATGACAAAATCGCCCACGCTGCTGGCGCCGGACTTAACCGACAAGGCGGACATGATCATCACCGCGGTGAGGCCAATCGAATAGACCACGGCCTGCCCCGAGTTCAGGACGGAGAGCGACACCCAGGTCTTGACGGCCGCCACCTCATAGCTGTCCATCGAACGGGCGTAACGCCTCACCTCATGCTCTTCGTTGCCGAAGTACTTCACGGTTTCGAAGTTAAGCAGGCTGTCCACCGCCTTGGTATTGGCATCCGTATCGGCGGCGTTCATGTCCCGCCGGATGTTGATGCGCCATTCGGTGGCGGCGTAGGTGAACCAGACATAGGCCACAACGGTAGCCAGGATCACCGCAGCATAAGCCCAGCCATAGGACCAGGCGAGGATTCCCGCCACAAAGGCAATTTCGAGCACTGTGGGAAAGGTGTTGAACAGCGAGAACCGGAGAACCGTGTCGATGCCCATGGTTCCGCGCGAAACAATGCGCGAGAGGCCTCCGGTGCGCCGCTCAAGATGAAATTTGAGGGACAGCGCATGGAGATGGCGGAATGTCCGCACCGCGAGTTCGCGAACGGCCCTCTGGCTGACCTTGGCGAAGATCGCGTCGCGGATCTGGGCCAGCACAACCATCATGATTCGCCCAACGCCATAGGCGAGCACCAGGAAGACGATCACGGTTACAGCCGTCGTCGCGACATCGGCCTTGCCCGTCAGGGCATCCGTTGCATATTTGAAGGCATAGGGGGTCGAAACCGTGACGACCTTGGAGAGAACCAGGGCCACCATGGCCAGAACCACCCGGACCTTCAGGCCCGGGTGCCCTGCAGGCCAGAGATAGGGCAGCATGTCGCGGAGGATGGACCATTCGTCTCCATCCGCCACGATCTGACTGTCTGTGCTGGGGGGCGTCCTACGGCTCATGAATCAAGCATATAGGAAGCCCCGAGGCTCAAAAAAAGCAGAATTTACTGGCCTGTTGCGGCGTTTTCATCGGGCAGCAGCTGATCCCGGCGCTTGGGGTCCACGGTCTCGACTTTCGGCGCCACTTCCGGCGTTTTGAAGACCTGGCCAGGATAGATGAGGTTCGGATTGCGAATCTGGTCCTTGTTGGCCTCATAGAGCGTGGTGAACTTCGCACCATTGCCATAGAGCACGCGCGAGATACGCCAGAGGTTGTTGCCCGGCTGAATGACGATCCGGCCATCCTTGGGCAACGCCGGCGCTGCGGCAGGGCTCGCCGCGGGGGGAGCCGCCGCATCTGACGCCTCAGGCGCCGGGGCGGTGGCCGGTGCTTCTGGTGCAGCGGCCTCAGGAGCGGGTGGTGAAGCCGCTGCCGGCACTGCAGGGGCGGCGCCAGTATCTGGCGTGGTGGCGGCATCGGTCTGGGCCGGCTCGGCTGCGGCGGGAGCGGCGGGAGCGGCGGGAGCGGACGCCGCGGGAGCAGCAGCGGCCGGCTCCGCTGCTGCCTGCACGGGCTGCGATGTGGCGGGGGCGGAGAGCGCCACCTTGCTCTGCTGCTCGCGGAAGAACGGCACTTCGATCCGGTTCAGGACTTTTCCTGCCGAATCGAGCCCGTCGACCCGGAGCGTGTGAACGCCCTGAGACACGTCGGCGGTGCCTGAGAAGTTCCAGCGGCCGTCCGCTGTAACGGTGGCATCGCCCACGATGCTGTTGTCAATATAGAGCCTGGCGATGTTCCCCGGCTCACCCTGGCCCGAGAACACGATGTTGCCACTCGGGTCATAATCCACTGCATCGATGCTCACCATCTTGGCGGGCTTTTCCGCTGTCGCGGCCGTGGTGGCCTCGGTATCCGTTTTGGACGCTGCTTCCGTGCCGGCCGCTGCCGTTGCGGCGGGCGCGGCTGGCGGCTCTGCCACGGTGGGCTTCTGCAGAACCTTGGTGGGCTGGTCAGGGCTGACCACGGCCACGAGAGCTTCCTGCGGCTGGTCGGCGGCGGGCACGATCACGGCGACGCTCTGCTCGGAAGCAACGGGGGCTGCATCACTCTTGCCCTTCGCCTCAAGGGTCAGGGCGCCGCTTCCGGGGGGAAGAGGCTGTTCGGGCACCAGAACAAAGGCACCGCTGCTGTTGGCGGTGGTCTGGCCAATTGCCTTCCCGTCCAGCTTCACGATGACGTCAGACCCGGCAGGCGCTGTTCCGGCGATAACGGCTTCCCCGGTCTTTTCCACGCGTACGGTGTCAAAGGCGGGAACCATCGGCTTCGGGCTGACATTGGAAGATGCTGGCGGTTCTGCTGGCGCAACGGCTGCCTGTTGTGTGGTCTGGCTTTCAGGAGCAGCAGGGGCCGGCGTTTCTGCGGCGGGTGCTGCAGCTTCTGTGGCAGGTGCGGGTTGTTCCGGCGCCACGGGCGCGGCAGGTGCCGCTGGCGGGTTGGCCGTGGTCTCGGTGGAGGTGGCCGGCGCTGGCGTTTCAGCCGGCGCGGTTGTCGCCGCGGGAGGTGCCGGGGGCTGTTCCGCGGGCGCGGGGGCCACGGGTGCGGTTGCGACAACTTGCGGAGCCGGAGCCATCCAGCGGTCTCGCGTCAGCCCGGCAACGCCAGCCGCGGCAACGATTGCGAGCCCGGTCAGCACCAAAATCGGGGTCTTGTTTTGCATGTTTTTGCCGTTCCCAATAGCCTCCACCCCGGGTCAAAACCCCAAGGCGGCGAAAGATCTTGGCCCTTCATAAGCTGCTGTTCCAATTTAGGCAAAGATTTGCGAAGGGTTTTTACAGCCTGCGGCGGGTTGAATCGTCGCGATTCGATGTTTTTGAGGAGTTCGTCCATGAGCCCAGCCCGAAAACTCTGCGTTTACTGCGGATCCGGCAACGGCCGTAACCCCGCCTACATGGCGGCGGCGCGCACGTTGGGAACCGCCATGGCGCAGGCGGGGATTGGCCTGGTCTACGGCGGCGGCAGCCTCGGGCTGATGGGCGAGGTGGCCCGGGCCGTGCTGGACAACAGCGGCCACGTCACGGGCATCATCCCCGAATTTCTCGCCAACCGGGAGCGGATGCTGACGGATGTGAACGAGCTCGTGGTGACGGCCGACATGCATGAGCGGAAGATGACCATGTTCGCCCGCGCCTCCGGTTTCGTGGCGCTTCCGGGCGGCCTTGGCACACTGGAAGAGCTGGCCGAGATCTCGACCTGGGCGCAGCTGGGCCAGCATCAGAAGCCCATCATCCTCTGCAATGTGGAAGGCTACTGGGACCCGCTGGTGACCCTGTTCGACCACATGCGAGCCGAGCGCTTCATCCGCGAGGGGCTGGAGTTCGGGATGGACGTGGTGACTCGCGCTGAAGACGTGGTGCCCGCTTTCGAACACCGGGCGAAGCTCACCCCCGAACTGGTGCCAGAGCAGCCGCTGCTCAACAAGATGTAGGCGCGCCTCAGCCGGCCTGCCGGCGCGTCCAGTCCTCGCGAAGTGCCGCTGCCGAGAAAATGGCGAGCGCCACCCAGATGATGATGAAGGAGAACAGCTTCAGCGGGCTCATCGGCTCGCCAAAGATGAACACGGCTGTGAGAAACACCAGGGACGGCGAGATGTACTGCAGGATTCCCGCCGTCGAATAGCGGATGCGGCGGATGGAGGCGGTGAACAGAAGCAGCGCCGCCGCCGTCATGGCACCGCAGCCCATCAGCATCAGCGTATCGAATGTGTTGGTGCCGAAATGCGCCTCCCCCTTTGACATCAGCCACCCCTGCGCCACCAGCAGTGGCGGCGTCACCAAGGCCACCTCGATCAGGAAGCCCTGCGTCGGTCCCACGGGAATGGTCTTCCGCAGGAAGCCATAGAGGCAGAAAGTCGAGGCCAGCATCAGCCCGAGCCACGGCACATGGCCAAGCGCCCAAGTCTGGATCAGCACAGCGATGGTGGCGAGGCCAAGGGCCACCTTCTGAGGCATGGTGAAACGTTCACCCAGGAAGAGATAGCCCATCACCACATTGAGCAAGGGATTGATGAAATAACCCAGGCTCGATTCCAGAGTGCGGCCCACCTCGATAGACCAGACATAGAAGCCCCAGTTGAACACGATGAGGCAGGATGTGAGGGCAAGAATGGCCAGGTGCTTTGGGTTCATGACGGCCCGCCGCACGTCCGGCCACTGGCCGAAGGCGGTCACGATCGCAGCAGCGATCGGAAGCGCCCAAACCCCGCGATTGACCGCAATCTCGACAGGGGAAATATAGCGGATGAGGCCGAAATAGACAGCCATGCCACCCCAGACGAGATGCGCGGCAACAGCCAGCAGCACGCCGATTTCGGCACTGGTCAGCGAACGGGAAAGGGGTTTTTCGTGGGCCATGGCCATCGTCAGGGCGTTTAGCGGTCAGGACCCCCGCAGGCAAACGGCGGCCCGGCATGGTCGCATGCCCCTTGCGCATGCCGTTCGCTGTCAATCGGTCGCCGAAACTCCCTCCCGCACCAGCTTGTAGACCAGCGCGTCCGAGAGTGCCTGGAAAGAGGCATCCACGATATTGGGGGAGACGCCCACGGTGAACCAGCGGTTGCCCTTCCCGTCCCGGCTTTCGATCAGCACGCGGGTGGTCGCACCCGTGCCACCGTTGAGGATACGGACCTTGAAGTCCGAGAGCTCCATGTCATCGATGTAGCGCTGATATTTGCCGAGATCCTTGCGCAGCGCCACGTCCAGTGCGTTGACGGGACCGTTCCCTTCGCCTGCGTTGAGGTAGACCTGGTCATCCACCTTCACCTTGACCACGGCTTCGGAAATCATTTCATCGTCACGCTGCTCGACGATGACGCGGAAGGAAATCACGTCAAAATATTTGGGAACACCGCCAAGCGCCCGCCTGGCGAGAAGCTCAAAAGAGGCATCCGCTCCGTCATAGGCATAGCCCTGCGCCTCCCGGTCTTTCACATCCCGCAACAGGCCGTCGAGCCGCGGGTCGTCCTTGGCCACCGCAACGCCCATGCGCTGCAGCGCCGCGATCAGGTTGGACTTTCCGGCCTGGTCGGACACCAGAACATTGCGGCGGTTGCCGACCGATTCCGGCGGCACATGCTCATAGGTTTCGGGCTCCTTCATCAGGGCCGAGGCGTGAATCCCCGCCTTGGTGGCAAACGCGCTCTTGCCCACATAGGGCGCCTGCTTGTCGGGCGAGCGGTTGAGCAGCTCCTCAAAGGCACGGGAGATGTGCGTCAGCTGCGAAAGCCGGTCCGCATCGACGCCCGTTTCGAAACGGTCCGCGTAATGCTTCTTGAGAACGAGCGTCGGGATGATGGACACGAGGTTGGCATTGCCGCAGCGCTCGCCGATGCCATTCAGCGTGCCCTGGATCTGGCGGACACCGGCATCAACGGCGGCAAGCGAATTGGCAACCGCCTGCTCCGTATCATTGTGGGCGTGAATGCCGAGGTGGCTTCCCGGCACACTCGTGATGACGGCGCGCACGATCGCGGCCACCTCCCCCGGCAGCGTGCCGCCATTGGTGTCACACAGGACCACCCAGCGCGCCCCAGCCTTGTAAGCCACTTCCGCGCAAGCAAGTGCATAGGCAGGGTTTGCCTTGTAACCATCAAAGAAGTGCTCGCAATCGATCAGCACTTCCTTGCCAGCTGCCTTTGCGGCTTCAACCGTCAGCCGGATCGAGTCCAGATTTTCATCATTGGTGCAGCCCAGCGCCACGCGGACGTGATAGTCCCAGGACTTGGCGACGAAACAGGTGGCGGTGGTCTTCGCCTGCAGCAGCTGCTGCAGCCCGGTATCATTTGAGACTGAACGCCCTGCCCGCTTGGTCATGCCAAATGCGGTGAAGGTGGCCCTGGTGTTCCGCTCCTCCGCGAAGAGTGCCGTGTCCGTGGGGTTGCCGCCGGGGTAGCCGCCCTCAATATAGTCGATGCCCAGCTTATCCAGCAGCTCCATGACGATCAGCTTGTCTTCAAGCGAAAAGTCGATGCCTGGCGTCTGCTGGCCGTCACGCAGAGTGGTGTCGAAGAGATAGAGGCGTTCACGGGACATCAAGCGACACCTTCACAATCAGAGAGCGGCAGGCCGCGCGGCGCTGGCCTTGCGGCCTTGGAGACATGCGCGCTCATCGCTTCACCTCCCAACTGGTGGTGCCATTCTTGTTGTCCTTGATGGCAATGCCCATGGCGGCAAGCGCATCACGAATGCGGTCACTCTCGGCCCAGTTCTTGGCATTGCGGGCCTCGAGACGGGCCGTGATGAGGGCATTGACGGCTGCTGCATCAACGCCCGCCGCTGCCTTGGGTGACGCGAGATTGCCGGTGAAGCCCAAAGCCTTCAGCGTCTCCCCCAGCTCCTTCTGGTGGCCGGGCTTATCGAGCGCGTGCAGCTCCGCGATGGCTTTCGGCGTGTTCAAATCGTCCTTCAGCGCTTCAAGCACGGAGTCCCCGATCGTTCCTTGCTCTGCACCGGCCGAACCCGCAGTGGCGAAGAAGCCTTCGAGAATGCGCCAGCTTTCTTCCAGGCTCTTCAAGGTCCAGTCGATGGGCTGGCGATAGTGTGTTCTGAGCATGTTGAAGCGCAGCACGTCACCTGGCCAGTCAGCCAGAAGCTCGTTGATGGTAAAGAAATTGCCGAGACTTTTGGACATCTTCTGGCCTTCGACCTGCAGGAAGCCGTTGTGCATCCAGACATTGGCCATCACACCATGGCCGAAGGCGCAGCGTGTCTGGGCAATTTCATTTTCGTGATGCGGAAAGACGAGGTCGATGCCGCCGCCATGGATGTCGAAGACCTCGCCCAGATGCTTCCAGCTCATGGCCGAGCATTCGATGTGCCAGCCGGGGCGGCCACGGCCCCAGGGGCTCTCCCAGCCGGGCGTGTTGTCGTCTGAAGGCTTCCATAGCACGAAGTCCATCTCGCCGCGCTTGTAAGGCGCCACGTCGACGCGCGCGCCCGCCAGCATCTCATCCAGCGAGCGGCGGGAGAGCTGGCCATAATCCTTCATCGAGGGCACATCGAAAAGCACGTGCCCGTCGGCCGCATAGGCGTGGCCGGAGGCGATGAGGCGCTCGATGATGGTGACCATCTCCGCGATATGTTCCGTGGCGCGCGGCTCCACCGTGGGCGGCAGCACACCCAGCGCCGAGATATCGGCATGGAACTGCCGCGTCGTCCGCTCCGTCACCTCGCGGATCGAAACGCCCTCCTCCCGGGCCCTGGCGTTTATCTTGTCATCGACGTCCGTGATGTTGCGGACATAGGTCACGTGTTCCTTGCCATAGAGCTGGCGCAGGAGCCTGAACAAAACGTCGAAGACGATGACCGGCCGCGCATTGCCGATATGGGCAAAGTCGTAAACCGTGGGGCCGCAGACATACATGCGCACGTTCGAAGGATCGAGCGGGGTGAACTCTTCCTTGGTGCGGGTCAGCGTGTTGTAGAGGCGGAGCGTCATGTCTTTCCTCAGGCTTGCCGGCCCGGGAACGCTTTATCTTGGATTTTAAGTCAAGCGGCGCCCTGCCAGCGGATGTGTGCTAGCTGCAGATAATAATGCCGCAAATGGCGGCTGTGGCGGGGCGGCAGGTCATGTTGGGCCGCACCATGCGTCAGGCATTGCCCAAGGTCAAGGGTTTGGGCGCCGGGCAGGCGTGCCATGCCGTTTCGGGCCTATCCGCTTTGCCCGCGCTTGGTTAATGCTGCGGGCGGAATCGGGGCAAGGCGTGGCGCAGCAGAAAGTCGGCCAGGCGGCAGTGTGGATGGCGGGCTGGCTGACGGCCACGCTGGGCATGACCATTGCCGGGCGGCAGCTTGCCCAGGAGGTCTCGGTGTTCGAGGTGATGCTGCTGCGAAGCGGCATTGCCTCGCTGATCCTCATTCCCATCGTCATGCTGAACGGCGGATTGCGCGGCAGGCTGTCCCAGCTGAAGCTGCATCTCATTCGCAACAGTGTGCACTATGTCGGGCAATACGCCTGGTTCTCCGCGCTCCTCCTGATCCCCCTGGCGGAGGTGATCGCCATCGAATTCACCATGCCGCTGTGGATCGCGATCCTCGCCACCGCCTTTCTGGGTGAGCGGCTTTACGGCTATAAGGTTGCAGCCCTCATCGTCGGTTTCGGCGGCGTTCTGATGATCGTGAGACCGGGGCTCACGCTGAACGTAGGCCACATGGTGGCGCTGGCGGCAGCCGTGCTTTTCGCCGTGTCGGTGACGCTCACCAAATATATCACCAGGCGTGACTCGGCGCTGACGGTGATCTTCTTCATGTTCACCATGCAGTCCGTCATGGGTGCCGTTCCGGCATGGCTGACATGGGTTTGGCCTTCGCCACACAATTGGCCATGGGTGGCGGTGGTGGCGCTTGCCGGCACCTCTTCCCACTATTGCCTTTCCAAGGCGATTTCGCTGGCGGATGCAACAGTGGTGATGCCGATGGATTTCCTGCGCCTGCCGCTCAGCGCGCTTGCGGGCTATCTCATCTATGCTGAAGGAATAGACGCCTGGTCGATGGTTGGCGGCGCACTCATCCTTGCGGCCAATACCATCAATATCGTGAAAGCGACCAGGGCATGACGAGCGGTGAACACCGGCAGCACCGGATCGGCCTGCTGCTGGCAGCGGGCGCTGCACTGGCGTGGTCCTCTGCTGGCCTCTTCGTCCGCAACATTCATGCGGATCTGATGACCATGCTGTTCTGGCGCGGCATCTTCTCCGGCTCCGCGGTCTTCGTGCTGTTTCTGATGATGGAGCGTGGGCGCAGCCTGGGCATCCTGAGGTCGCTTCGCTGGCCGGCGCTGGGTGTTGCCCTCCTCTCTGCGGCCGGCATGGTGACGGGCATCGGCGCGCTTCGGTTCACGACGGTGGCAGATGCAATGGTGATATACGCCACCGTGCCCTTCGTGACCGCGGCGCTGGCCTTTGTCGCCATCGGCGAGCGGCCATCGCGCTCGACGCTCATTGGCAGCTCATTCGCGCTGCTGGGTGTGGGCGTCATGCTGTGGGGGGGCGAAATCGGGGGGAGCCTCTTCGGGCAGTTCCTGGCGGTTCTGATGACGCTGTCCATGGCGGGCTTCACCACCATCATGCGCAAGCACCGGGATGTTCCCATGCTGCCGGCCATGGCGGCCTCAGCCTGGATCTGCTCGCTGGCCTGCTTCTGGTTCGCCAATCCGCTGTCCATCACCACGCATGATTTCCTGCTCTGTGCGGCCTTCGGCATCGTCCAGAACGCAGCCGGGCTGGCGCTTTACACCTTCGGGTCGAAACGCATTCCAGCAGCGGAGGCCACATTGCTGGCGGCCCTCGAAGTGCCCTTCACGCCCTTGTGGGTGTTCCTGTTCCTCGGTGAAACGCCATCCCTGCAGACGCTTGCGGGCGGCGGCATCGTGCTCACCGCCCTGCTCATGCACATCATTTCGGAATTCCGGCGAAGGCCTGCTGCGATGGCCATGCCGATTGCCGTGCCCTAGCGCTTGGCCGTCTGGCCGAACAGGATTTTCTTTTCCTCGTCCGTCATGGGCTTCGAATAGGAAGGGTTGACGGCGCCATAGACCTTCGCAACCGCGGGGCGCGCCTTGATGGCCTCGAACCAGCGCTTGAGATGGGGGAAGTCATCAAGGTTCTGTTCGTAGCGCTCATAGGGAACGACCCAGGGGTAGGACGCGATATCGGCAATCGAATAGTCGCCCGCCAGGAAGTCCCGGTCCGCAAGGCGCTTGTTCATGACGCCGTAGAGCCGGTTCACTTCCTTGATATAGCGCTCGATCGCATAGGGAATCTTGTCTGCGGCATAGATGGCGAAGTGCCCGGCCTGGCCTGACATGGGGCCCAGGCCCCCCATCTGCCAGAACAGCCATTGCAGCACTTCGGCGCGGCCGCGCAGGTCTTTCGGCAGGAACAGCCCTGTCTTCTCGGCAAGATAGAGCAGAATGGCGCCAGATTCGAAAAGCGATACGGGCTTTCCGCCATCCGCCGGCGAGGTGTCGATGATGGCCGGGATGCGGTTGTTGGGAGAGATCGCCAGAAACTCCGGCTCGAACTGCGCGCCCTTGCCGATGTCGACGGGGTGGAGGTTATAGGCGACCCCCGCCTCCTCCAGGAAAATCGTGATCTTGTGCCCGTTGGGGGTGGGCCAGTGGTAAAGCTCGATCATGGAAGGCTCTTTCCGTAACAGTGGATGTCACAGTTAAGCCGGGCGGAGCTTCGATACAAGCCCCGCCCTGCTCTGGAAAAGCCTATTCCGCTGCTTCGACGATGTCCTCATCGTCGGGCTTTGGGCGCGATGCCATTTCCTTCTTGATTTCTTCCGCCACGAGGAACGCCAGCTCAAGGGCCTGGGCTGCGTTGAGGCGGGGGTCGCAGAAGGTGTGGTAGCGGTCGTTCAGGTCCTCGTCACGCAGGGCGCGCAGGCCGCCCGTGCATTCGGTCACATCCTTGCCTGTCATTTCCACATGGATGCCGCCGGCGTGGGTGCCTTCTGCTTGGTGCACGCTCATGAAGCGGCGAACCTCGGAAAGCACGGCCTCGAACGGCCGCGTCTTGTAGCCAGAGGTGGACTTGATGGTGTTGCCATGCATCGGGTCACAGGACCAGACGACGACCTTGCCTTCGCGCTTCACCGCGCGGATCAGGTCTGGCAGGTGCTTTTCCACCTTGTCCGCACCGAAGCGCGCAATGAGTGTCAGGCGGCCGGGCTCATTCTCGGGGTTCAGCGTGTCGATCAGCCGGACGAGATCATCCGCCTTCAGCGAGGGGCCGCATTTGAGGCCGATCGGGTTCTTCACCCCCCGCATGAACTCGACATGGGCATGGTCCGCCTGACGGGTACGGTCCCCGATCCACAGCATGTGTCCGGACGTGGCGTACCAGTCTCCGGAGGTCGAATCGACCCGGGTCAGCGCCTGCTCATAGCCGAGCAGAAGCGCCTCATGGCTGGTGAAGAAATCGGTGGTCCGAAGTTGGGGGGCCGTATCGGCATTGATGCCGCAAGCCCGCATGAAGCCAACTGCCTCGGTGATCCGGTCGGACAACTCCTGGTAGCGCTCATAGGCCGGCGAATCCTTGAGGAAGTCGAGCGTCCACTTATGGACGTGCTCCAGATTCGCATAGCCGCCCTGCGCGAAGGCGCGCAGCAGGTTGAGCGTCGCAGCCGACTGCCGATAGGCCATGATCTGGCGCTCGGGATCGGGCCTGCGGGACTCAAGCGTCGCCTCAGCCCCGTTAACGATGTCACCCCGGTAGATGGGTAACTCGACGCCGTCGATCGTCTCCGTGGGTGAGGAGCGGGGCTTGGCGAATTGTCCGGCAATCCGGCCGACCTTCACGACAGGCTGACCGCCGGCAAAGGTCAGCACGACGGACATCTGCAGGAACACGCGGAAAAAGTCGCGGATGTTATCGGCTGAATGCTCGGCAAAGCTTTCGGCGCAGTCGCCGCCCTGCAGAAGAAATCCTTTTCCCTCAGCCACGCGGGCGAGCTTCCGCTTCAGCTTCCGGGCTTCACCGGCAAAAACCAGCGGCGGATAGCCTGCAAGCTGCCCCTCAACCGACTGGAGCTTTGCCTTGTCTTCATAGTCCGGCACCTGCACGACCGGGAAATGGCGCCAGCTGTCAGGTGTCCAGTTCGTCGTCATCGAAGTACTCCAGCGGGGGACAAGCCCCTTACCTTATGTTAAATCGGCTTGGCCTATACACGGCTTGCAGCTAGGATTCCAGCCCAACCGAACCTGATCGGACGGCATGCTGAACTTCATCACCCAGGCCCGATGGGGCCAAGCCTACGAGTTCCTGATGTCCGGCAGCCCGCCTGTGTTTGCACAGCTATTGGCGGTCAATGCGATGTTCGTGCTGTTCTTCGCCGTCCGGAGAGCTGCCGATGCAGAGCCATTGAGCGGCATTTTTCTACTTCTAACGCAGCTTGTTTTTCTGGCGGCCAATCTCGTTGTCCTGCTCCAGCGGGAAATTGAGGTCTGGTTCCGCTCTATGGCGTGGTAAGCCGAGGCGCTCCTGGAAGGCCGCCTTGGCGGAGCCGAAGGCGATCTGGCGTGCCACATCCCAGTAACGAAGCCGGGCGAGCGGTATGACATCGCCTGTCGCCGCACAGTGCACGAAATCCCCTTCCCGAAGCACCTGAAAGTCAGCATCGAGGTATTTCACTTTCGCCTCGCGGCGATGTGGTTCGTTAGGGTCAAGAAAGTTCATCATGACGCAATAGGATCCCTCCATGCCTTTTTGATGGCGCCGAAACTTTGGACTTGGCGCTGCGATTGCGTGTAAATTCCCGTCCATGACACATGAAAAGCTACTCGATTCCTACGCCGAACTCGCTGTGCGGACTGGCCTCAACATACAAGCCGGCCAGCAACTCCTCATCACTGCGCCGCTCGATGCCGTCACCCTGGTGCGCCGCATTACCGAGCACGCTTACAAGGCAGGGGCGAGCCTTGTCACCACCATTTACGCGGATGATGAAACGACACTCGCCCGATACCGGTATGCGCCAGATGCAGCTTTTGACACAGCAGCAGACTGGCTGTTCAAGGGCATGGCGGACGCGTTTCGCGGTGGCGCGGCGCGGCTTGCAATAACGGGTGAAAATCCTGCCCTGCTCGCGGGGCAGGACCCAGGGAAACTGTCGCGTGCCAACAAGGCGCGGTCACAGGCCTACCGCCCGGCATTAGAACTCATCACCGGTTTTGCGATCAACTGGTGCGTCATCGCATCGGCGACGCCTGCCTGGGCCAAATCGGTGTTTCCGGGTGTTCCGGAGACCGAAGCCCTGGACCGGCTGTGGCAGGCGATTTTTGCCTGCAGCAAGGCTGACCTGCCAGACCCGATTGCGGCCTGGAAACACCATAATGCGGAGCTGCTCAGGCGGACCGAGTTCCTCAACCAGCGCCGCTACAGGGCTCTCAAATATAGCGGCCCCGGAACGGACCTCATGCTGGGGCTGGCGGAAGAGCACAGCTGGAAGGGCGGCGGTGGCAAGGCGCTCAACGGCGTCTTCTGCAATGCCAACATTCCCACTGAAGAAGTGTTCACCGCTCCTCACCGGGAGATGGTCGACGGCACGGTGTGCTCTTCGAAGCCACTCTCCTACCAGGGCTCGCTCATCGAAGGCATTCGCGTGCGCTTTGAGCGCGGCAGGATTGTGGAGATGACGGCCGATAAGGGAGCGGACGCCTTCCGCGACTTGATCTCGACCGATGAGGGCGCAGCGCGGCTGGGTGAAGTTGCGCTGGTGCCGCATTCATCCCCCATCTCGAAGAGCGGTATCATCTTCAACAACACGCTGTTCGACGAGAATGCCGCAAGCCACATTGCGGTTGGACAGTCCTATACCGAAAACATCCGGGACGGATCAAAGCGTTCGAAGGAAGAACTTGCCGCACTGGGTGCGAATTCCAGCCTCGTCCATGTGGACTGGATGATCGGATCGGCTGAACTGAATGTTGATGGCATTCTCGCGGACGACACCGCAGAACCACTGATGCGCAACGGCGAGTGGGCGATTTGACCGGCTAGAGAAGCCGGCCTTGCTTGGAGCTGTCCTCCCGCACATTGATTTCGCCATCGGCGAACTCAAGCCGCAGGGGTTGCCACTGCTTGATTTCGCCGGCGGAATGCACAGGCTTTCCCTTCTCCGTCCGCACCACGGCAAAGCCCCGCCTGAGCACTGATTTGTAAGAGAGCGACTCAGCAAGCTTTGCCACGCCATCAAACCGCTGGCGCTGGAAGGCGACGAGCCGTGAGAGTGCCTGGCTGGCACGGCGGCCAGATAACTCAAGAGAACGCCGTTCCGAGAGGATTATTGTGCGCAGCGGCGCGAGAGACAGGCGCGGAGCCACACGGTTGAGCCGCGCTCCATGTTCTCGCGTGTTGGCCTTGAGCGCCTGAACGAGACGGCCAGAGGCCGAGTCGAAACGCTGGCGGACCAGTGCGAGGAGTTCATCCGGCCGGGGCAAGGCGCGCGCCGCGGATATGACGCGGGTCCGGCGGTCGTCCATCCCGCGACGTAGTCCGCCCTGCATGCGGGCATGGTGCTTGGCGAGATCGGCAATGAGGTTGGCTCTCACCGGAACGGCCATTTCAGCCGCCGCAGTGGGCGTCGGTGCGCGAAGGTCGGAGGCAAAGTCGATGAGGGTCGTGTCCGTCTCATGGCCCACGGCGGAGATGACGGGAATGGCACTGGCCGCAGTCGCGCGCACCACGATCTCTTCGTTGAAGCCCCACAGGTCCTCGAGCGAGCCCCCGCCCCGCGCCACGATGATAACATCCGGCCTCCGGGCCATGGCGTTGAAACCGGCGATGGCGGCCGCCACTTCGGCCGCACAGCTCTCCCCCTGCACGCGCACCGGCCAGACCAGCACATGGCGGGGGAAACGGTCATTGAGGCGATGGAGTATATCGCGGATGACGGCACCCGTCGGTGAGGTGACGACGCCAATCACCTTCGGCAGATAGGGAATGGGCCTTTTGCGCCCGCTGTCGAAAAGGCCTTCCGCGGCAAGCGTCTTCTTGCGCTCCTCCAGCAGGGCCATCAGCGCGCCCACACCGGCAGGCTCGATGTTCTCGATGACGATCTGGTAGTTTGACTTCATCGGGTAAGAGGTGATCTTGCCGGTGGCGATCACCTCAAGCCCCTCCTGCATCTTCGCGCGCAGCCTGCTGAAGCTGCCGCGCCAGATGACGGCGTCCAGCTTGGCGGCCTCGTCCTTGATGCTGAAGTAGCAGTGGCCGGAGGCCGAAGGGCCCTTGAAGCCCGAAATCTCGCCCCGCACGCGGACATAGCCGAACGTATCCTCCAGCGTGCGCTTCAGCGCGTTGGCGATTTCGGAGACCGAATATTCGCCCGTGTTGGATTTTGGATCTTCAATGATTTCGCCCGTTTCCGGGTCATGATCCCAGATAGTGGACATGAGGAATTCCGCGCTTTGATTCCGCGGCATCAAATGCGAGAAAGCGGGCGAAAGCAAGGTTTGGACCGAAGGTTTTGCGCCATGAACATTCTCCTCATCGGATCGGGCGGACGAGAACACGCGCTGGCCTGGTCCATTGCCGCAAGCCCCTTGTGTGACAGGCTGTTCGTGGCGCCCGGAAACCCGGGAACGGACCAGATCGCCCGCAATGTGGACGTGAAAGCGGCTGACCACGCAGCCGTCATCGCGTTCTGCCGGGCGGAAAACATCGGCCTCGTCGTGGTTGGGCCGGAAGCGCCCCTGGTTGAAGGGCTCGCGGATGATCTCGCCGGCGCCGGCATCAAGTGCTTTGGGCCGAAGAAATTTGCAGCGCAGCTTGAGGGCTCCAAGGGCTTCACCAAGGATATCTGCGCCAGATACGGCATTCCCACCGCAGCCTATGGCCGGTTTACGGAGAAGGCTCCGGCCCTAGCCTATCTTGAGGCGCAAGGTGCCCCCATCGTCATCAAGGCTGACGGGCTTGCCGCCGGCAAGGGTGTTACGGTCGCCATGGACATGGAAACAGCCCGTACCGCAATCGAGGATATTTTCTCGGGCAAGTTCGGCGGGGCGGAATGTGTGATCGAGGCGTTTCTCAGTGGCGAGGAAGCGAGTTTCTTCGTGCTGACGGACGGGAAGAACGCCCTGCCGCTTGCCACCGCACAAGATCACAAGCGCGTGGGCGACGGGGATACAGGCCCCAACACCGGCGGCATGGGCGCCTATTCCCCTGCCCCATGCATGACGCCCGCACTGTGCGAGGAGGCGCTGGAGACGATCGTGAAGCCCACGATCCGCGCACTCTCCGAGATGGGGCACCCCTATGTAGGCGTGCTTTACGCAGGCCTGATCCTGACGAAGGACGGGCCGAAGCTTATTGAGTATAATTGCCGCTTCGGAGACCCCGAGTGCCAGGTGCTGATGTTGCGGCTGAAGGATGATCTCGTCACCCTGCTCCTCGCCTGCTGCGATGGCACGCTCGACAAGGTTTCGGCGCGGTGGTTCGATGATGTGGCCCTGACGGTCGTGATGTGCGCCAAGGGTTATCCGGACGAACCGCTGAAGGGAACCGAGATCCGGGGCCTCGAGGGCGCAGCTGCCATGGAGGGCGTTGAAATTTTCCATGCCGGCACCGCGGCGAGCGAGGGAAAGATTCTGGCCAATGGCGGGCGCGTGCTGAACATCACCGCGCGCGGCGCAACGGTTGCTGAGGCCCGGAGCCGCGCCTATGCCGCGGTGGACCGCATCGACTGGCCGGAAGGCTTCTACCGCCGTGACATTGGCTGGCGCGCCTTGGCCCGGGACGACAACGCCTGAGGCTTGGCGCAAGGCCTGCACTGGGTGTAACCTTCCCTCCATGAGCACGCTGTTCCCCGGCACGCATGAACACCGCCAGAAGATTGCTGGCATCGAGATCTTTGCAAGGATCGGCGGATCGGGTCCGCCACTGCTGCTGATCCACGGCTTTCCGCAGACGCATGCCATGTGGCACAAGCTTGCGCCTGATCTCATGGCGCAGTTCACCTGCGTGATGCCGGACTTGCGGGGCTATGGCTATTCAGAATGCCCGCCCAACGACCCGCAGAACGAAGCCTATTCAAAGCGGGCCATGGCCAGTGATCTGATTGCCCTGATGCGTGCGCTAGGCCATGAGCGCTTTGCCGTAGTGGGCCATGACCGCGGCGCACGCGTTGCCTATCGCATGGCGCTTGACCATCCGGCGGCGGTGGCCAGCCTCACCGTGCTCGACATCGTGCCGACATATGCGATGTGGCATAACTTCACCGTGAAGCTGGCCATGAAGACCTATCACTGGCTCTTCCTGGCCCAGCCGCATCCGCTGCCCGAAATGCTGATCGAGCAGAACCCGGTCGGTTATCTTGACTACACGATCGCGAGCTGGACCAAAAGCAAGGACCTCTCTGCCTTCAGCGAAGACGCCCTTGCGGCCTACCGCCTGCATTACGCCACCCCCGAACACATCCACGCGACTTGCAATGACTATCGCGCCGGCGCCACCAGTGACCTCGCCGCCGACGAACAGGACCGTGCGCGCGGCGCAAAGATCGCCTGTCCGACTCTGGCCCTGTGGGGAAAGGCCGGCATTCCCAGCGAAACGGACGGTCCCCTCGAAACCTGGCGGGAATGGTGCAGCCACGTCGAAGGCCAGGGCATCGATTCCGGCCATTTTGTTGCCGAAGAAAATCCGAAGGCGGCACTGGCAGCACTTCTGCCGTTCCTGACCCGCCATGCGCATTGACCGCCAGGCCGCCTTTTCGGGAACCAGTGCATCTGATGTGAGCAGCGAAGCTCTCGAAGCCTGGCTGGAGCAACATATTCGGGGGTTCTCAGGCCCCCTGACGATCACGCGCTTCAAGGGCGGCCAGTCCAATCCCACCTACAAGCTCACAACACCCGCCAAATCCTATGTGCTGCGGCGAAAGCCCTTCGGCAAGCTGTTGCCCTCTGCCCACGCCATCGAACGGGAATACCGGGTGACCGCGGCGCTTGCGTCGGCTGACTTCCCGGTGGCCCGGCCGCTTCATCTGTGCACGGATCAAGCTGTCATTGGAGCGCCCTTTTACGTCATGGAGCATGCCGAGGGCCGGGTGTTCTGGGAACCGCATGCGCCCGGACTATCCCATGATGATCGTGCAGCGCTGTTTGACTCTCTCAACACGACAATCGCCAAGCTGCACACGTTCGATCCCGCAACACTGGGCCTTGAGGATTTCGGACGGCCCGCCGGCTATGTCGCACGCCAGATCAAGCGCTGGAGCGAGCAGTACCGCGCCTCCGAAACCGAGACGATCCCCGAAATGGACAGATTGATCGAATGGCTGCCCGGCGCCAGCCCGGCCGATTCCGGTGCTGCCATCGTCCATGGCGATTTCCGTCTCGACAATTGCATCATCGATCCTCATGAGCCGCGCATCATCGCCGTTCTCGACTGGGAACTTTCCACCATCGGAGACCCGCTGGCGGATTTCACCTACCACCTCATGCAATGGTCGATGCCGGTTTCGGAAACGGGAGCGGGAGTGGGATCGCTGCTGGGGCATGAGGAAGACCCAGGCGTGCCGCAAATCTCAGACTATATCACCCGCTATTGCAGGCGAACTGGGCGGGCCGGCATTCCCGAGCTTCCGGTCTACATGGCCTATAATTTCTTCCGTCTCGCGGCGATCCTGCAGGGCATTTTGGGCCGCGTGCGGGACGGCACAGCCGCCAATGCGGAAGCCGCTGCCATGGCGCAGCAGGTGCGGCCCCTCGCCCAAACGGCCTGGCGCTTTGCCAGGGAGGCGGGGGCATGAGTGGCCCCAGGATCGGCCTTGCACTGGGTGGCGGCAGCGCCCGCGGGCTTGCACATATTCCGATGCTTGAAGTCTTTGACGAGCTGGGCATCAAGCCTTCCGTCATCGCAGGCTGCTCCATCGGGGCGCTGGTGGGAGCAGCCTATGCGGGCGGAATGAGCGCCCGTGACATTCGCGAGTGGGCCGAAAGGCTGCTGTCCAACCGGCTCAGCGCACTTCGCTATGCCTTTGGCGAGAAGCGCGTCAACCCGTTCGACCTCCTGGCGCTGAAGGGCCTCGGATCGCTGCACCTTCAGGGCGAGGCACTGGCAGGCCTCGTGCTGCCAGGAACCTTGCCGAAGTTGATCGAAGACTTGGCCATCCCCTTCAAGGTCATCGCCACGGACTTCGACACCATGGCGGAGATCGTCCTTCAAGAGGGGCCGCTGGTGACGGCGGTGGGCGCCTCCATCGCCATTCCCGGCGTGATCCTCGGCCCCAAATATGATGGGCATGCATATGTCGATGGCTGCATCACCAATCCGGTGCCCTTCGACCATGCCCGGCAAGGCATGGACATCGTGGTGGCCGTGGACGTGACCGGCCGGCCCCGGCCTGCCACGGGCGCGCATCGCGGCAACATGGAACTGGCCGTGGGTTCGCTGTTCATCCTGTTCCACCAGGTGGCAGGGCTCAGGCGCGCGATCAACCCGCCTGACATTTATATCCGCCCTGCCCTGGATGGCTTCTCCGGAGGCGATTTCTTCCGCATCAAGGATGTGATGGTCCAGGCAGGCCCTGCCAAGGACCAGCTGAAACGCGAGTTGGAAGCGCGTATTCTGGCAATCGCCTAGCGCTGTCAGTTGAGATCAAACCGCAATTCACCCGCCTCTTTTTCCGTCACGGCACTGAGAATGATCGCTCGATGCTCTAGCGTCTGGCCCGGAAGAACGCCCGCAGCATGTCCTTCGCCTGAACTTCGCCAATACCGCTGTAGACATCCGGCGCGTGATGGCAGGTGGGCTGTGAGAAAAACCGGCCGCCATGCTCGACCGCCCCCATCTTCTCATCACCCGCGCCAAAATACAGCCGGCGGATCCGGGCAAAGGAAATGGCCCCCGCGCACATGGCGCAGGGCTCGAGCGTCACATAGAGGTCGCAGCCGGTCAGGCGCTCAGACCCCAGCAGCTCTGCTGCCTTACGGATTGCCAGCATCTCGGCATGCGCCGTCGGGTCCTTCCGCTCCAGCGTCCGATTGCCGGCGCGGGCGATAATGGCGCCTGAGCCGTCCACCACAGCTGCCCCCACGGGCACCTCCCCACGGGCGGCGGCGGCCTCGGCTTCAAGGAAGGCGGCCTGCATTGGGGCTGGCAGTTTCAAGCGCATCGTGCCACATGAAGCGATCATGGGTGCCTGGTCAAGATGAGCGAATTCGAGGGTGAACGCATCGCCAAGGTGATCGCCAGGGCGGGCCTCTGCTCCAGGCGCGATGCGGAGCGTTTGATCGCGGAAGGCCGGGTCAAGATGAACGGCAAGCTGCTCACCTCCGCTGCCACAAATGTGACGGCCAAGGACGTGATCCAGGTCGACAATCTGCCGCTCCCTCAGAAAGACGAAACACGGCTGTGGCGTTACCACAAGCCGGCGGGTCTCGTCGTGTCCAACCATGACCCGCAGGGGCGCCCCACCGTTTTCGAGAAGCTCCGTGAGCAATTGCCACGGGTTCTGTCCATCGGCCGGCTGGACATCAACACCGAAGGTCTGCTGCTGCTCACCAATGACGGCGAGCTGGCGCGCTTTCTCGAACTTCCCGCCACCGGCTGGATCAGGCGCTACCGGGTGCGGGCCTTCGGCCACGTCGAGGAAGCGGCGCTGAAGAAGATCGAAAAAGGCGTGGAGATCGAAGGCGTGCGCTATGGCCCTGTGGAAGCCAGGATCGAGCGGGTGCAGGGCGATAACAGCTGGCTCACCATCGCCATCACCGAAGGCAAGAATCGGGAGGTCAAACGCATCTGCGAGCATCTGGGCCTGCAGGTGAACCGCCTGATCCGCACCGCCTTCGGGCCCTTCCAGCTGGGTGAGCTTGCCCGCGGCGGCATTGAGGAAGTGCCCACACGCGCCATGAAGGCAAGCGTTGGCGAGAAATTCTTCAAGAAGGAAAACGATGCGCATCGTCGGTGGAAAATTCAAAGGCCATAGCATTGCGCCGCCGCATGGCTCTGCCACGCGGCCAACCAGCGACCGTGTCCGTGAGTCCGTTTTCAACATACTCGCACATGGCATCCACGGGCTTGAGCTTGAGGGCGCCCGTGCGCTTGACCTGTTTGCAGGCACTGGCGCCATGGGCCTCGAAGCCCTGTCACGCGGCGCCCGCTTCTGCCAGTTCGTGGAAGACAGCAGCGAGGCACGCGGGCTCATTCGCAAGAATGCCGACGCGCTGGGCGTGATCGGACTTGCCAAAATCTGGCGGCGCGATGCAACACGCCTCGGCCCATGCGCACCGCAGCCAAAGTTCGACCTGGTCTTCGCCGACCCGCCTTACGGCAAGGGACTGGGCGAACAGGCCCTTGCGGCACTCGTCGCGGGGGAGTGGCTGAACCCGGGCGCCATCGTCGTTCTTGAAGAATCCGAGGCCTCCGCCATAGCACCCGTCGATGGCCTCACGCTGATCGACGAGCGCGATTATGGTGCGACAACGATCCGATTCTACCGGCAGGGACAGTCATGAAAATTCGCAAGCTTGAGACATTCTGCAATGAGTTCGTCGGCTTCGTCCGGGTCACGTCAGACACGGGCGACCAGGGCTGGGGCCAGGTCTCGACCTATAATTCGGATATCACCTGCGAGATCTTCCACCGCCAGGTGGCGCGCCATGCGCTGGGCACCGATGCTCTTGATTTCGCGGATACGCTGGAGATCATCAGCGAGCGCGAGCACAAATATCCGGGCTCCTATTTGCGCCGCGCCATGACCGGGCTTGATACCGCATTGCTCGACCTCAGGAGCAAGCTGGAGGGAAAGCCCGTCACCGCGCTCTTCGGCGGAACGCCGGGCAAGCTTCGCGCCTATGCCTCTTCCATGAAGCGGGACATCACCCCAGAAGATGAGGCAAGGCGGCTGTGTAAGCTTCGCGACGAGAAAGGCTTCGACGCCTTCAAATGGCGTGTCGGCTCGGAATGCGGGCGTGACAAGGACGAGTGGCCAGGCCGCACGGAGGCGATCGTACCCACCGTGTCCCGCGCGCTGGGAGACGGCGTGGCGAAGCTCGTCGATGCCAATTCCTGCTATTCGCCCAGGCGCGCCATCGAGGTTGGCCGCCTTCTGGAGGCTGAAGGCATCGGCCATTTCGAGGAGCCCTGCCCCTATTGGGAATTCGCCCAGACCAAGCAAGTCACCGATACGCTTTCAATCGATGTAACGGGCGGCGAACAGGATTGCGAATTCACCACCTGGGGCACCATGATCGGCATGCGCGCGGTGGACGTGGTGCAGCCGGACGTCATGTATCTGGGCGGCATGCTGCGCAGCTTGCGGGTGGCGAAGATGGCGGAAGAGGCGGGGCTGCCGGTGACGCCGCATGCCGCCAATCTCTCCCTCGTCACCATGTGCACCATGCATTTGCTGCGGGCGATCCCCAATGCGGGCAAGTATCTCGAATTCTCCATCGAGGAAGAGGATTACTATCCCTGGCAATATGACCTCTTCCTGGGCGAGCCCTACCGGATCTCCGATGGCAGGGCGGAGGTCACGGATCAGCCCGGATGGGGCGTCGAGATAAACCCCGCCTGGCTCGACCGCGCGCAATACAAGGCGAGCGAGGCGGGTTAGACCTCAAGCCCGTCATCGCCCGGACTTGATCCGGCGATCCCCCTCCTTGGCGTCCGGAGAGGATGGCAACAGGCCACCAAACAGATTCACAATGTCAATCAGCAGAAAGCACGATGTAGGCTTTCTAGCATATGACAGGAATAAAGTCAACAGAAATTCTGGCCTGCAGCTTGCCCCACTCCGCCTTCACCTCCGCCCGAACAGCTTCTCGATCTCGCTCAGCTTCAGTTCGATAAATGTCGGCCGGCCATGGTTGCACTGGCCAGAATTGGGCGTGGCCTCCATTTCGCGCAGCAGGGCGTTCATTTCTTCGGGCCGGAGCTTTCGTCCCGAGCGGACGGAGTTGTGGCAGGCCATGGTGGCCAGCACGTGGTTGATGCGCTGTTCAAGGCTGGTCGAGACGCCGAGCTCCGAAAGTTCATCCGCCACATCGCGCACAATCCCCGGAACATCCGCCTTGCCGATGGCGGCGGGAACCTCACGGATGATCACGGCGCCGTCTCCGAAAGCCTCGAGGACGAGGCCGCCCTGGGCCAGCAACTCCGCAGCAGCGGCAAGGCGCTCCACCTGAACGGGGTCGAGATCGACCACCTCCGGAACCAGCAGCGGCTGGGTCTCAATGCCGCGCTCTGCGCGCTCACGCTTCAGCCGCTCATAGACCAGGCGCTCATGCGCGGCGTGCTGATCAATCAGGATGAAACCATCCCTGGTTTGCGACACGATGTAATTGTCATGGATCTGCGTGCGGGCCTGGCCGAGGGGATAGTCCGGCTGAACTGCCGCGGCTTCCGCCACCGGCGCCGTGGCGGGCGGCATGTTCATGGCGAGGGCTGCTTGCTTTTCCTCCTCATCGAAGCCGCGGTGCACGAAGGGCCGCGGCATGACGGATTTGAAGCTTGAGGCCGTCTGGCGCGAGAGGCCTGTATCCGCCGTGCGCTTTCGCCCCAGCCCATCCCGGATGGCGCTGACGATGAGGCCGCGCACCTGGCCGCCGTCCCTAAAGCGCACCTCCGCCTTGGCGGGGTGGACGTTGACGTCGACGCGCTCTGGCAGGCAGGACAGAAAAAGGACGAGCGCCGGAAAACGGCCTGACGGGAGCACATCCGCATAGGCGCCACGGATGGCGCCTGACAGCAGCTTGTCCCGCACGCTGCGGCCGTTGACGAACATATATTGCTGCGCGCCGGTGTTGCGGGACCAGGTGGGAAGGCCGGCATAGCCCCGCACCAGCACGCTTTCCCGCTCCATTTCGAAGGGAATCGCATTCTCCATGAACTCAGGCCCGAGGATGCGGCGAACACGGGCCTCCTCTGCTTCACCCTTGGGAACATCCACCAGCCGGCGCTCCTCCGTCACGAAAGAAAAGCCGATCTCCGGGTGGGCGAGCGCCATGCGCCGGACGACCTCCGCTGCCTCCGCGGTTTCCGTGCGATCCGCTTTCAGGAACTTGAGGCGAGCGGGCGTGGCATAGAACAAGTCCTTAACGTCGATCTCCGTCCCCTGCCCCAGGGCGGCTGGCCGGGGCGGTGAGAGCAGGCCACCTTCCACCGCAATCACATGCGCAGTGCCGCCGCTGCGCGGGCGGGAGGTGATGGCGAGGCGGCTCACCGAGCCGATGGACGGCAGCGCCTCCCCACGGAAACCGAAGAAGCGGATATCGACCAGATCATCCTCTGAGAGCTTCGAGGTGGCGTGCCGTTCAACGGCAAGTGCCAAGTCCTCCGGCCCCATACCAATACCATCATCAGAAACTCGAATCAGGTTCTTGCCGCCGCCACGAAAGGCAACGTCGATCTGCGCAGCGCCCGCGTCAATGGCGTTCTCGACGAGTTCCTTCACCACGCTGGCGGGGCGCTCGATTACCTCGCCCGCTGCAATGCGGTTGACAGTTCCTTCGGAGAGACGGCGGATTCGCATGTTGGCAACTTAGCGCGGCAGACGACATGTTGCCACGGGAAGGTCGGTTTCCGCCGGGCGGCTTAGCCCGGTTACTTGATCCCCTGGGGTTTGCCGACCACCGTGACGATCAGCCTGTCCGGGTGGAGCAGGCGCTTGGCCTGGGTTTTCACCTGGTCCAGCGTAACGGCTTCCACCAGGGCGTTGCGCTTCTGGATATAGTCGATGCCGAGGTTCTGCTGCTGGAGGCCAAGGAGCTGGTTGGCAATTGCGGAGTTGCTCGAAAAGCGCAACCCGTAAGAGCCGGTGAGGAACGTCTTGGCCTCGTCCAACTCGGCTTGGGTGGGACCGTTCTCCGCGAATTTCGCCATCAGGGACCGTGCCGTGTCCAGCGCTTCACCTGCTGTTTCGTTCTTGGTCTGCAATCCGCCGGCATAGAGCCCGATCCGGTTCGACGGCGAGAGACCGTAGCTCACACCATAGGTGAGGCCGCGCTTCTCGCGGATCTCATCCGTCAGAACGGACGAGAGGCCACCGCCGCCGAAAATCTCGGACATCACATAAGCAGGAATGAAATCAGGATCGCTGCGCAGGATGCCTTCCGTACCGAAGGCGATGACGCTCTGCGGCATGTCCCGCTCGATGATCTGGAGCTTCGGACCCTGTGCAGGCTTGGCGGGTGGTAGCTCTGCCGCTTCGGGAGATTTTTCAGGCAAGCCGCCAAACACCTTGTCGAGCAGCGGGCCCAGCTCCTTGGCGGTGATGTCGCCCACAACAGCGATCTGCAGCGTGTCCCGGTTGAAGATGCGGCGGTGTGCGGCGCGCAAATCGTCCGCGGTCATGGCGCCCATGGTTGCCTCGGTCCCTTCGTCCCGCCGCGCATAGGGGTCGCCAGGAAGAATATTATCCATCCACGCCTGCCACGCGATGCTTTGCGGGTCCTGTTCCTTCTCCTTCACATTCAAGAGGAACTGCCTGCGAACGCGCTCAAGCGGCTCGGCATCGAAACGCGGAGAGGTGATGGCAAGCTTCAGGAGGTCAGTCGATTCCTCACGATTGCGGCTGAGGGTCTGGAAGCTCCCTTCGAAAAAGTCATTTCCCGAATCAAAAGTCATGCGGAAGGCGAGCTCTTCGCGCTTTCTCTGGAACGCGTCCGAGAGCATGTCGCCTGCACCTTCGTCCATCATGCCGGTCAGGAACTCGGACACACCTTCCTTGCCCGCTGGGTCATTGGCGCTGCCGTTCCGGAACGAATAGTTCATCGCCAGGAGCGGGATCGCGTGCTCCTCGACGAGCCAGGCCTTGATGCCGCCGGGGCTCGTCACCTCCTGGATGGTGAAGGCATTGGCACCCGAAGCGCCTGCCCAGGCAAAGAAGGCAGCGGCAAGCAGCGTGCCGAGAATATTGAGGTTCATGATATATCTCATTGGCTCTTTACCTCGGGCAGAAGGACGCCCGTGACGGAGGCACGCCTATCCAGAACGGTGCGCGCGGCCTTGTTGACGTCCTCGACGGTGACCTGCCCCAGATCGCGCTCCCAGTTCTTCACATCCTCGACGGTTTGACCCGTGGCGAGCGCGGTGCCGAACATGCGCGCCAGCGCATCCTGCGAGTCGAGCAGATAGACGGCACTGGCAATCATGTGGTTGCGGCTGGCGTCCAGCTCTTGCTGTGTAACCCCCTTGGCGGCAATCTCATCCAGGATCGCATCCACGCCCTTCTCGACGTCATCGACGCTCACGCCGGGGTTGGGCGCGGCATAGAAGCCGAAGGTACCGGAATCGAGCTGGTCAGCCGAGAACCAGGACCCGGCATAGGCCGCCACCTTCTTGTCGACCGTCAAGGTTTGGTAGAGGCGGCTCTGATTGCCGCCACCGATGATCTCGGCCAGCAGCGAGAGAGCGAGTTCCTCGCGCTGGGGAAGCTGGCGGGCCGATGACGTGAGATACTGCCGCTGCCAGGTGGGCGTGCTTGCCCGGGCATCGCGCATGGTCACGCGGCGTTCGGCATTGGGCGGCGGCTCGATGGACCGCTTTCGCTCAACCGGCGGACGCTTGTTCTTGAGCGGGCCATAATACCGCTCTGCCAATGTCTTGACCTCAGCTGGCGTCACATCGCCGGCGACGATGAGGATGGCGTTTTCGGGCTCGTAATGCTGGGCATAAAAGTCCATCGCATCCTGGCGTGTCAGCTGCGAGACTTCCGGCATCCAGCCGATCACTGGCTTGCCATAGGGGTGGGCGGTGTAGAGCGCGGCATCGAGCTGCTCGGACAGCAGGCCCGTGGGCTCATTGTCGGTGCGCTGGCGGCGCTCCTCGAGGACCACTGCGCGCTCCGGCAGCACAGTTTCATCAGTGAGCTCGAGGTTCTGCATGCGGTCCGCCTCAAGCTCCATCACCAGCGGCAGGCGGTCTTTCATTACTTTTTGGAAATAGGCCGTGTAATCCTGCGTGGTGAAGGCGTTCTCGTCTCCGCCATTTGCCCGCACGATGCGGCTGAAGGCGCCATCCGGGTGCTTCGGCGTTCCCTTGAACATCAAGTGCTCGAGGAGATGGGCGATGCCCGCCTTGCCCTGCGGCTCATCCGCCGCGCCAACCTTGTACCACACCATGTGGGTGACGACCGGGGCGCGATGGTCCGGGATCACCACCACCTGCATGCCATTGGGAAGCGTGAAAGAGCTCACGTCGATGTCCAGCGCGCGGGCGGAACTTGCGGCGGCAAGCATGATGAAGGCAACAGGAAGCACTCGCTTGAACAAGCTCATTCGTTTCTCTCGCTGTGCGTGAAGCCGCGCCAATCGCTGCGGCTGGAAGCGCTATTCGTCCTTGAAGATATTACCCATGTTAAAGACGCTACCGTAGTTCGGGTTTTTGGCCTTTTTCTGAGCGATGTAATAGGCCTGCAGTTCCGCGCGGAGCTGTTGATCCGACTTGCGGGTGCCGTCAGGGTTAGTTACCGAGATTCCGGCATTTACGTAAATCGCATCAGGCCCGCTTGCGGCGGCGGTGGTTGTAGCCGTCGTCACCGGAGCGGGCGTCACAGCCCTGGGAGCCGCTGCCGGCGTATTGCCGGGGATGACGGTCAAAGGGGCCGCGGGCGGTGCTGCAGAGAGTGAATTCTGGGTGCTGAGAGCGCCTGGATCAGGTGCAGCTGCGGTGGTTCCCGGCGGCGGCAGGCGCAGGTCCGGCGGCATGGTCAAGTCCTGGCGAACGGCGACCTGTTCCGTCGGCGTATCCTTCTCAAGGTAGCCGCGCATGGTGCTGCCGCAGCCTGATAGGCTGAGGGTTGCGAGGCAGAGCAGCACAACCGGACCGGCGGACTTCATCGAAATACCCTTCTTGGCCTTAGGAGCCAAGCTAGTGCCGCCGAAATCAGGCCTTTTCACGGCGGCTACCTCGCTCCCGGGGGAAGAGCGACTCATACATCAGCAACGCGACGCCAGCAACGATCGCAACATCCGCGATGTTGAAAACATACCAGCTAAACTGTTGATAATGAAAATGAAAGAAATCCGCTACCGCACCGCGTGCGAAGCGGTCCAGGGCATTTCCCAGGGCCCCACCGATGACCATTCCGAGGGCTGCGGCACTCAGGGCGTTGCGAACGCCACAAGCCCATATCCAGAGCAGAAAAGCGATGCACACGCTGACCAAAATCAGCAGTTCCTGGGTGTGTGTACTGAACAGCCCGTAGGAGATTCCACGGTTCCAAACCATGACCAAATCGAAGAAGGACGTGATGCGAATCGGTGCTTTTTCGGAGATGCCGTAGACATCCAGCATCCAGTATTTGTGCAACTGGTCGAAGCCGAAAACCAGGGCCGCCATAGCCAGCGTGAGCGGCGCGAGCGGCCCCCAGAGCCTCCCCCGCATCAGACGGTCTTGCCGAAACGGGTCTGCCACTCCCGCACCGCGTCCGCATCCCGGGGGGTGATGTCGGGGAATTCAGGATCGGTTCCCACCTCCGGCGTGATCTTCCAGGACCTCGCGCACTTGGCGCCCTCGGCTGGCTTGAAGACGACGGCAACACCCTTCACGCCCTCAAGCCGGAAGGCCTCAGCTGGCCCCTCCCCCGGGATCAGGGTGGCGCCCGAGGTGATGGAGATTTCAGCCAGGTCCACCCCGTCGAGTGCTGCGATGAGCTCCGGATCGGAGACATAGACGTCAGGCGCGGCTTCCAGTGCCGAGCCGATGGTCTTCTTCACCTGGCGCTCGATCTCGAGAGCGCCTGTCACCACGGAGCGGACGGCGCGCACCTTGTCCCACTTGGCCGCGAGCGCCGGGTCTGCCCATTCCTCCGGGCATTTCGCGAACTGCATCAGATGGACGGAGGAGCCTTCGCCAGGGAAGCGGGCGAGCCAGACTTCATCCATGGTGAAGGCCAGGACCGGAGCCCACCAGGTGGTGAGGCAATGGAACAGCTGATCCAGCACAGTGCGGCAGGCGCGGCGGCGGGTGGACGACCAGGGATCGCAATAGAGCGAATCCTTGCGGATATCGAAATAGAAGGCCGAGAGATCGACCGTCATGAAATTGGAGAGCAGTGCGAAGAGGCGCTTGTAGTCAAAGACCTCATAGGCCGCCATGACCTGGCCCTCCAGCTCATGCAGCCGGTGGAGGATGTAGCGGTCCAGCTCTGGCATGTCCTTTGCCGGAACGAATTCCCAGTCCTTCAGATCGTCCACCGCGCCCAGTATGTAGCGCATGGTGTTGCGGAGCTTGCGATAGGACTCGATGTTGGTCTTGAGGATTTCCGGCCCCAAGCGCAGGTCTTCGGCATAATCCGCCGAGGCCACCCACAGGCGGAGAATGTCCGCACCCGATTGCTTGATCACCTCCTGCGGGGTGACGATGTTGCCCAAGGACTTTGACATCTTGCGGCCATCCTCTGCCACGACGAAGCCATGCGTGAGCACCGCATCATAGGGGGCGCGGCCGCGCGTGCCGCAGGCTTCGAGGAGCGAAGAATGGAACCAGCCGCGATGCTGATCCGAACCTTCCAGATAGATATCGGCCGGCCACTTCAGGTCCGGGCGCTGTTCGAGCACGAAGGCGTGGGTCGAGCCTGAATCGAACCACACATCCAGAATGTCGCGCACCTGCTCCCATTCGAGGATCGAATAATCATTGCCGAGAAAGCGCTGGGAGGCCCCTTCCGCGAACCAGGCATCCGCCCCTTCTTCCGAAAAGGCCTCGACAATGCGGGCATTGACTTCCGGGTCATCCAGGATGGCGCCCGTCTCTCGGTTGACGAAAACGGCGATGGGAACGCCCCAGGCGCGCTGGCGCGAGATGACCCAATCCGGGCGCTGCTCGATCATGGCGCGCAGGCGGTTCTGGCCCCCGGCGGGGAAAAACTTCGTCTCGTCGATGGCCTTGAGCGCGATCTCCCGCAGGCCGTGGCTGGACATGGAGATGAACCATTGCGGCGTGTTGCGGAAGATGATCGGCTTCTTGGAGCGCCAGCTGTGCGGATACTGGTGCTTGAGGCGGCCGCGCGAGATCAGCGCGCCCGCTTCCGTCAGTGCACGGATGACCGCGTCATTCGCGTCGCCCTTCTCGCCCTTGTCGGTGATGACGCGCTTTCCGGTGAAGCCCGGCGCATCCTTGGTATAGAAGCCGTCAGCATCGACCGTGAAGGGGATGGTGGTCGCGATGCCCTTTTGCTTCAGATAGGCTTCGCTTGCCGTCCAGATGTTATAGTCATCGGCACCGTGACTTGGTGCAGTATGGACGAAGCCCGTGCCGGTATCATCCGTCACATGGTCACCATCGAGCAGGGGAACGTCGAAGCCGTAACCCAGATGCGCCAGCGGGTGCCCGCAGGTGACGCCCGTAAGATCGGCATCTCCCAGGCGGCTGAAGCTCTCGACCTTGGCGGCCTTCATCACCTCCTCGGCCAGACGGTCCGCGAGGATATATCTGTCCCCCGCTTTGGCCCAATTGCCTTCGGGCGCCGCAGTTACTTCATAAACGCCGTAGGAGATCCTGGAGGAGAAGCTGATGGCGCGGTTTCCTGGAATGGTCCAGGGCGTCGTCGTCCAGATGACGATGCTGGCATTGAGCAGGTTCGAGGCGCCGTCCCGCACCGGGAACTTCACGTAGATCGTGTCCGACTGGTAATCCTGATACTCGACTTCCGCCTCGGCCAGCGCGGTTCTTTCCACCACCGACCACATGACGGGCTTCGACCCGCGATAGAGCTGGCCGGAGCTTGCGAATTTCAACAGCTCATTGGCGATCAGCGCTTCGGCGCGGAAATTCATGGTGAGATAGGGATTGTCCCAATCGCCCGTGACCCCCAACCGCTTGAACTCCTCGCGCTGCACATCGATCCAGTGGGCGGCGAAGGCGCGGCATTCCTTGCGGAAGTCGTTGATCGGCACTTCGTCCTTGTTCCAGCCCTTCTCGCGGTATTGCTCCTCGATCTTCCATTCGATGGGAAGGCCGTGGCAATCCCAGCCGGGAACATAGTTGGAATCGAAGCCCTGCATCTGGCGGGAGCGGGTGACGATGTCCTTCAGGATCTTGTTGAGGGCATGGCCGATATGGAGGTGCCCGTTGGCATAGGGTGGGCCGTCATGCAGCACGTATTTGGGGCGGCCCTCGGATTGCTTGCGGAGGGTGTTGTAGAGGTCGATCTCGCCCCAGCGCTTCAAGAGCTCCGGCTCACGCTGCGGCAGCCCCGCCTTCATGGCAAAGGTGGTTTTGGGCAGGAACACGGTGTCCCGGTAGCGGTCATTCTTCTGCGGCTTGTCGTCTGACATGGGACGGCTCGATCCAAATCAAGTGTTTGGCGGGCTTCTAGCAGGTTTTCGGCGGGGATAAAGCCATTCAGGCATGGGCGGGCGCAGCGCCTGCTTCATTTCGGGTGGGATATAGGATGGGGCATACTTCCGGGGCGCAAATTGTTTTTCCGAGGGGGAGAGGGTGGTGCCGTGCGGGAGACGGCTGGAGAGGGATTGAAACAGCTCCATCGCGGACGCACCCCCCCTCACCCTGCCCTCTCCCCCCGGTGGGGGAGAGGAAAATGAAAAGGAAAAGACAACGTCCTTACCGGGTCTTTTTCGGGCCGGGGCGATGCATAGGCCGCTTACGCCGCCCGGCCCGCCTTCGAATCCGCCAGCACGCAGAGCATTTCCCAGAGAAGATTGGCAGCCGTGACCGCCGTGATGCCGGTGGGATCAAAGCAGGGGGCCACCTCGCAAATGTCACCACCGACCAGATGCTTGCCCTGAAGGCTCCGCACCATGACCTGCACCTCACGCGGGGTGAGGCCGCCGATTTCTGGAACACCGGTGCCCGGCGCCCAGGCGGGATCGATGCCATCAATGTCGATCGTCATATAGGTGGGGCCGGTGCCCAGCACCTCATCAATCTTCGCAATCACGGCGGCGCGGCCCATGCGCTCATAATCCTCGAAGGTGATGCAGGTGAAGCCCGCGTCTTCGCCCCACTTGATATCATCAGGCGAAAAGCGCGAGCCGCGGAGGCCGATCTGGATCGTCCGCTTCGGATCGATCAGCCCTTCCTCCACGCCGCGGCGGAAGGTGGTGGCGTGGTTGATCTTCGTGTCCGCCAGCGTGTCCAGCGTATCGGCATGGCTGTCGATGTGGAAGATGCCGACGGGGCGATCCCTGGCGAGGGCGCGGAGGATGGGGAGCGGCACGGTGTGATCGCCGCCCACTGAAAGGGGGAGCGTGCCCGCCACGTGGATTTTCTGGAAGAACTCTTCGATCAGCTGGATCGAGCGGTGGAGGTCAATCGGGTTTACGGGCGCGTCGCCCACATCGGCCACATTGCAGAGATCATAGGGGGCGATCCCCGAGACATTGTGCACGCGGCGGATCAAACGCGAGGCCTCGCGCACGGCGGCGGGGCCCTGCCGCGCTCCCGCGCGGTAGTTGACGCCGATGTCGAAGGGCACACCCACGAGGGCAATGTCCAGATCGGGCGACACATCATGGCGCTGCGTGCGCATGAAGGTTGCGATTCCTGCAAATCGCGGTGTCACCGCGGCATCGACAGGCTGGAAGCGCGGGTCTTTCTTCATTATGGGTACCTTTGCGAAATGCAGGAGGATAACGCGTGACCACCACAGTAGAGACCATTCCGGCCCGCCGCGGCAAGGCCGTTCGCCTGAACAAGGGCCAGTCCGTGAAGGTGATCAACACCCATGGAAACCAGGTGGTGGATTTCTGGGCCTTCAACGCAGGAGACCTGCGCGAATATCTGGGCATGGAGCATTGCCGCGCCTTCTGGACGAGGCTTTATCCCGTCGAAGGCGACAAGATGATCACCAACCGCCGCCGCCCCATCCTGACGCTTACCGAGGACCGGAGCCCCGGCCGCCATGACACGCTGATCGCCCCTTGCGACAATGAACGCTACGGGCTTCTGGGCTGCACACAGTATCACGACAATTGCCGCGACAACATGCATGCCGGGCTGGCGCAGCTTGGACTTTATATTCCGTACACGCCGGATTCACTGAACCTGTTCATGAACATTCCCTGGAAGCAGGACGGCAGCCTGGAATGGGGCAACTGCCTGTGCAAGCCCGGCGACTATGTGGTGTTCCGCGCCGAGATGGATGCGATCGTCGTGTTCTCCGCCTGCCCGCAGGACATGCTGCCGATCAACAACGGCGTGACGGTGGAAGCGCATTTCGAGGTGCTGGATCAGTAGGCCCGAGGGATCAGCCCTCGAATTTGTCGTAGACCACCTTGGCAAGCTTCATCATCGGGTCATAGGCCATTTCGCCGGCGATGGCGATGGCGAGCTTGCCATCGGTCCAGGTGCAGGCGATGAGCTTGCCGCGTTCTTCCACATGGAGGGCTGTTTCGCCTTCCGTGCCGGAGGGGGCGACCAGGACGGAGAGGCGCCCGCCATGGGCGTCTTCATACATCAGCATGGCGGATGGGCCTGACGCCTCAGCCAGAAGCCTGCCGCCGAGGAGCGTGTAGCCTTCGGAGGAAAGATCGGGCACCGGGAAAGGGTTTCCCACCCGCTTCGAGAGCCAGGCCTGGAGATGGTCCTTCTCGCTGGCGGCTACTTCCACCGGATGACGCACCTCAACCGCATAGACGGCATGGGCCTCTAGTGCCTGGCTGGCGAGGCCCGCCATGACCGCGGGTTCGGTTTCGCCCTTGAGGAACCAGCCCGAAAGGCCGCCCATCAACAGGAGAAGCAGTGCAGCCGCGGCGGCAAACCAGGGGCGCATGCTGCGGACAGTGGGCCTGCGCAGCGTGGCTGCAAGCTGGGGAGGTGCGGGCTCGGTCAGGAGGCCGTCAAAAGCGCCTTTGAGCAGCTCGCGCTGGCGGCGCCAGCTTTCAACCTTGCGGGCGGCGGCCGGGTCACGCGCCAGCAGCGCCTCCACATCGGCCCGCTGCTCGGGAGAAAGCTCATTGTCGGTATAGGCGTGGAGCGCCCAGTCATCGATGTCTTCGTTGGTCATTTCACCCGCCTCAAGCCTGCAACGCCGCGCTCTTCGAGCAGCAGCCTCATGTGTTCGCGTGCGCGCGACAGGCGCGACATGACTGTGCCCACAGGCACACCCAGAATTTCAGATACGTCCCGGTAGCTCATCTCTTCCAGCCCCACGAGCACGATCACCTCCCGGTGCTGCGGCGAGAGACGCTCAAGTGCCGCGGTGATGGAGCTCGCCGCCATGTGGTGTTCCTGATCAGGTGCTATGGCGCCTTCGCCTTCGGCCAGATCGTCCACCGTCTTGACGATGCCCGACCTTCCGCTGCGCCTGAGCCCGCTCACATGGATATTGCGGAGGACGGTGAACAGCCAGGCGCGCAGGGGGCGTGAGGCATCATAAAGATGGCTCTTGGTGAGGGCGCGCTCAAGGCAATCCTGCACCAGATCATCCGCCAGGGCGGGATCGCCCGTCAGCGCCCGCGCAAAGCGGCGCAGCACCGGAAGTTCGGCTGAAAGCTGGCGGCGAAGATCCATGGCAATCCCTTCTGTGAGAGATTACGCCCGGTGCGGCGGTTTATTCCAGGCCTCAGCCCGTCCATTTCTCGCGCATCGTCACCAGCTCCTCGGAGGCGGTGGGGTGGACGGCCATGGTGGCGTCGAAATCGGATTTCTTGGCGCCCAGCCGCACGGCGATCCCCAGCAATTGCGCCATTTCGCCGGCATCCGGGCCGCAGATGTGGCAGCCCAGGACCCGGTCCGACTCGCCATCGACCACCAGCTTCATCAGCGTGCGCTCATCCCGGCCGGACAATGTGTGCTTCATTGGGCGGAAGCTCGACTTGTAGATATCGACCTTGGCAAAGCCCTGGCGGGCCTGGGTCTCGGTCAGGCCGATGGTGCCGACTTCGGGCTGGGAGAAGACCGCCGTCGGGATCAGCGAATGATCGACTTTCACGTCCTTGCCGCCAAACACCGTGTCGGCGAAGGCATGGCCCTCCCGGATGGCCACGGGTGTGAGGTTGACGCGGTTGGTAACGTCTCCCACCGCGTAGATCGAGGGGACTGCGGTTTGCGAATAGGCATCGACCTTGATGGCCATGTGGGGGGTCATTTCGACTCCGACATGATCGAGACCCAGCCCCAAGACATTGGGAATGCGGCCGGTGGCGAACATGATCTGGCCGGCGCCATACACCGCGCCGTTGTTCAGGGTGACGCGGACGCCATCGCCCGAGCGCTCGATCAGGGAGACATCCGACTGGGTGCGGATCTCGATCCCCTTCTTGGACATCTCGGCAGCAAGATGGTTCCGGATATCATCATCGAAGCCGCGCAGGATCTGCTCGCCGCGGTAAACGAGAATGGTCTCCACCCCGAGGCCGGAGAAAATGCCTGCGAACTCGACAGCGATATAGCCGCCGCCGACAATGACGATGCGCGCCGGCAAGCGCTTCAGATCGAAGGCTTCGTTCGAGGTGATTGCCAGCTCATGGCCGGGCAGATGACGCGGCAGGAAGGGCGTTGCGCCGGTGGCCACCAGAATATAGCGCGCGGTGATCTTGCGGCCCGAGGTCAAGCGGACGGTGTTGGCGTCCTCCACCACGGCGCGCTCGAGGAGCAATTCCGCCCCTGCCCCTTCGAGATTGCGGAGATAGGCCTTGTTGAGGCGGTCGATCTCCTTGTCCTTGTTCTCGACGAGGGTTGCCCAGTCAAAGGTGACCTTGTCCGTCGTCCAGCCGAAGCCCACCGCATCTTCGAATTCCTCGGCGAATTTCGAGGCATAGACGAAGAGCTTCTTGGGAACGCAGCCGCGGATGACGCAGGTGCCGCCGACGCGGTATTCCTCCGCCACCGCCACCTTGGCGCCATAGCGCGCGGCAATGCGGCCGGCCCGGACGCCGCCCGAGCCCGCGCCGATGACGAAGAGATCATAGTCGAAGCCGCTCATCCCTTGCGGAACGTCTGGACGCCGTCATCCGTACCCATCAGCACGACGCCGCAGATGTCGATGAACAGGCCGTGATCGATCACGCCGGGAATGGACTTAAGCAGGTTGTCCAGCCGCCGCGGATCGGGAATGGCGCCGATCGAGACGTCAATGATCGCGTTGCCGCTGTCGGTCACGAAGGGCTTTCCATCCTTCAGCCGCAGCTTGAGCTTGCCCTGGAGATCGCAGATCCTCAGTGCACGGTCTATCTTCCAGCCGGTGGCGTTGACGCCGAACGGCACGACTTCGACGGGGAGCGGAAACTTGCCCAGCGTTTCGACCTTCTTGGACTGGTCCGCGATCACCACCATGTAGCGGGACGAGGTGGCCACGATCTTCTCCACGAGAAGTGCGCCGCCGCCGCCCTTGATGAGCTGGAAGTTGGCATCGAACTCATCTGCGCCATCAACCGTCACGTCGAGGTGGGGCTGCTTTTCGAGCGTGGTCATCTTGAGGCCTAAGCGCGAGGCAAGCTGGAAGCTCGCACGCGAGGTTGCCACGCATTCGACGTCAAGTCCGCCCTTCACCTTTTCAGCGAGTGCCGTGATGAAGTGATTGGCGGTCGAGCCGGTGCCGAGCCCGACGCGCGCGCCGGGGTGGACATATTCAAGTGCCGCGATTGCTGCGGCCTTCTTCTGGTCTTCTGCGGTCACGTGTTCAGCCCACCCATCAGCATGTATTTCATTTCCAGATATTCCTCGACGCCATGATGCGAGCCTTCGCGGCCGAGGCCTGATTCCTTGACGCCCCCAAACGGCGCCTCGGCCGTCGAGATGATGCCCTCGTTTATGCCGACCATGCCGTATTCGAGGCCTTCCGCCACGCGCCAGACGCGGCCGATGTCACGCGAATAGAAGTAGCAGGCGAGGCCGAACTCGGTGTTGTTGGCCATGGCGATCGCCTCTTCCTCGGTCTTGAAGCGGAAGAGCGGGGCCACGGGGCCGAAGGTTTCTTCACGCGCCACGGCCATGTCCGCCGTCACGTCACGGATCAGCGTGGGTTCGAAGAAATTGCCGCCCAGCGACTTGCCGCCAAGCATGAGCTTCGCACCCTTCTTCACCGCATCGTCAATATGCTCCTGCACCTTGGCAATCGCAGCCTTGTTGATGAGGGGACCCGTCGTCACGCCCTGTTCGGTGCCGTCACCCACCTTCAGCTTCTTCACCGCTTCAGCGAGCTTGTCAGCGAAGGCATCATAAACGCCCTCCTGCACCAGGATGCGGTTGGCACAGACGCAGGTCTGGCCGGCATTCCTGTATTTGGACATCATCGCGCCCTGGACCGCGGCATCGAGATCGGCATCATCAAAGACGATGAAGGGGGCATTGCCGCCGAGCTCAAGCCCCACCTTCTTGATGGTGGGGGCGCACTGCGCCATGAGGAGACGGCCCACTTCGGTGGAGCCCGTGAAGGTCAGCGCACGGACGATGGGGTTCGATGTCATCTCAGCACCAATCTCACGCGACTGGCCGGTGATGATGGAGAAGACGCCGGCAGGAATGCCCGCACGCTCCGCGAGCTCCGCCAGGGCCAGGGCGGAGAACGGCGTTTCATTGGCGGGCTTGCAGACGAAGGCGCAGCCGGCGGCCAGTGCGGGGCCTGCCTTGCGCGTGATCATGGCATTGGGGAAATTCCACGGCGTGATGGCCGCAACGACGCCCACGGGCTGCTTGATGACGACCATGCGGGCGGCGGGCCAGGGAGACGGAATGGTCTCGCCATAGACGCGCTTTCCCTCTTCCGCGAAGAATTCGATGAAGGAGGCGCCATAGGCCACTTCGCCGCGCGATTCCGCCAAGGGCTTGCCCTGCTCTGCCGTCATGATCTGGGCCAGGTCTTCCTGGTTTTCCATCATCAGGTTGAACCATTTGCGTAAGATTGTGGCGCGTTCCTTGGCGGTCTTCTTCGCCCAATCCTTCTGGGCGCGGCTTGCGCCTTCAATGGCGGTGCGGGTTTCGGCCGCACCCAGCTTCGGCACGGTTCCGATCACGCTCTCGTCCACCGGGTTCGTGACATCGATGGTGGCGGTGCCTCCCACCCACTTGCCGTCCACGTAACATTTGTCCTTGAGCAGCGACTTGTCCTTCAGTATGTCGCGCAACGCCTGGGTCTTGCGGATATCCATGTGGAGACCTCCTGTCCTTCGGGTGGCGGCCTCTTAGCACGGGGCCGCGCCCGAAACCAACACACCAGTTTACGGAGGTTCCCTTGCCCGATCGCGCCGTGATTTTCGACCTTGACGGCACGCTGGTGGACACGGCACCCGACCTGATGCGCGCCACCAACCACGTGCTGGAAGGGATCGGCCGCAGGCCGCTGGCGATGGAGGAAGTGCGCGCCTTCGTGGGCCATGGCGCCCGCTCGCTGCTGACGCGCGGCCTGGCCGCAACCGGCGGCCTTCCGGACGCCTATGACGTTGAGGCAGATTACAAGCGCTTCGTGGACTATTATTCCAGCAATATTGCTGCGGGCAGCACGGCCTTCCCCGGCCTCGTCACCTTGCTGGAGCGATTGAAGGCGGAGGGCTTCGGCCTTGGCGTGTGCACCAACAAGCTGGAGGGGCTTTCGGTGCAGCTGCTAGATGCGTTGGACCTTTCCAAATATTTTGGCTCCGTGATCGGGCCGGACACGCTTGGCATCGCCAAGCCCGACCCCCGCCCCTTTTTCGAAGCCGTGAGCCGCCTCAACCTCGATTCGCCGCGGGCCCTGATGGTGGGGGACAGCGAGACGGATATTCTGACCGCGCGCAATGCCGGCGTGCCGGTGATTGCCGTGCCCTTCGGCTATACGCCGCGGCCAGTGGAGGAATTTGGGCCGGACCGGATGATCGCCCATTTCGACCAGGCCTATGAGGCGATCGAGGACCTCTTTTCCCTGGCCTGAAGCGACCGGAAGAAGCCGGTGATTTCGCTCAAGACGGGGGCGCGCCAGCGCAAGGGCCGGGCAATGACCGTCAACACGTCGGCGTGGCCCAGGCCTTCGAGCGTCACCAGCTTCGCCTCCGTTCCCACTGCGCGCAGCCTGTCTGCCAGGCGCTGGGAATTGCGCGGAGAGACTGTGCGGTCCTTGTTACCCGCTATCAGCAGGAAGGGGGGTGCACCGGGCGAGACATAGTTGATGGGCTGGGTCTGGGCGGGAACCGGCCATTGCCCGAAGGCGCCAACGGCTGCGCGGCCGCTGAGCGGCAGGAAGTCAAAGGGCCCAGCGAGCGTTGCCACACCGCCAATCACGCTGCGGTTGAGGCCATGGGCGGCGAGAAAGCGCGGATCGAGCGCTGCCATGGCCACATTATAGGCCCCGGCGGAGTGACCCACGAGATAGACCGTGGCACCATCACCCCCATAGCGATTGGCATTGCGGCTGGCCCAGGCGATGGCCGCTGCCGTATCATCCACAAAATCTGGGAAGCGGACCTCAGGCACCAGGCGGTAATCAAACACGATGGTGAGGAAACCCGCCGCCGCAAAGGCGCGGCCTGCAAAGTCATAAAGGCTGCGGTCTCCCTCATACCAGCCGCCGCCATAGCAGAAGACGAGCACGGGCAAGGGCCCTGAGGCACCGGTGGGGGCTTTCGGGGCATAGACATCGAGCCGCTGCCGGGGATCGGGCCCATAGGCCTCGCCTTCCGCCAGGCGAGTGACGCCGGAATCGACCGGAACCAGCGCATTGAAAACAGCAAGCGGAGAGCTGGCCGCAGCGGCGGCCCACAGCGAAAGCCCCAGCAGCGGGGGCACGGCCAGTAACCCAAGGATGATCTTCATGGGGACCACTACGCACGAACCCCGCCAAAAGATGCCTCCCCACCATCCTTGACTTCGCCCAACCCTTCCGCCTATACGCAGCCCACCCCACGGCACGGGCGATTAGCTCAGTTGGTAGAGCACTGTGTTCACATCGCAGGGGTCACTGGTTCGAGTCCAGTATCGCCCACCATCCAGGCCCTCCCCAGAATGCCGTCTGAGAGTACACCCGGAATAACCGGGACATTTCCGCCGCTTGGGCAATAACCCGCATCGTCTCTAAGGGTCGGAGACGCTGCTTTCCGGTTCTTCTGCGGGCAAAATCCGGGCCCGTCTCAGTGGGCGGTTTTCGTTGCCGTCTCCGCGGATCAGTACCGAAATCGTGATTACGAGTGGCCTCGCGACGAGCCCGTATCAGAGCTGATCGAACCCCAGGGCATGCCGCTGATCTGCCCAGCCCGGTGGCAGTGGCTTGAGGCGGATGAGCTTGCGTGTCGACGATGGCGAGATCAGCCGCATCCTGCCGCTTGCCTTCCTGACGTGACCACTGCCCGCTCGGTAGAATGGTCGGTCCTCTCCTTTCCCGTCCACCTCTCCGATGCCGAGCGCCAGTTCCAAACCAAGCGATGACAATGCGATCCGTATCCCGCTGGGGACGATGTCTATTCGGGTAATCAAGTTGATGAGTTCGGCGCGCGCGTCCGGTGATGGAGCAGACAGCATCCGCACCAATCGCTTTGCATTGTCCTGCACCTCCTTCATCAGTCCGATGCCAGCAGTCGCCAAGCTTGGAAGCTGGTAGAGCCAAGACTGATCTTCCAGAGTGTCTCGCAGCGACGAAAGGACTGCCATATCCAGTTCATGTGCGGGGATCCGCCAGCCGGAGGAACTCTTCCTCCGCGCCTGCATCAGTCGCTGAGAAACGTAATACCGGTATCTCCTGCCATCCTTGATTGCCTGGGACGGGATTAGGCGATCACCGGTCTCGTCAAATAGGATACCTGCAAGCAGGCTGCCGGACGCATGGTTTGTCGCCGAGGCTCTCTTTGATGCCTGTGTCTTCAGTTTCTGCTGCACGGCCTGCCAAAGGTCACGGTAGATGATCGCCTCATGTTGACCGCGGACGATCCGTTCCTTGTGCCGGATGTCGCCGGCATAGATCGGATTGGAGAGGAGCCAGTATAGATGGCCACGCGAAAATGAGCGAAGGTGGGCATCGGTCTCGCTCCCGAGCTCCGCTGCCGCCCGGTCATCGAGTTCCTCCTTCAACTTTCTAACCGACCCCAGCTCAAGATAGCGGGAGTAGATCATCCGGACCATCTCGGCTGCATCCGGCACAATCACCAATTTCTTGTCGCGGGCCTGGTATCCGAGCGGCACAACACCCCCCATCCACATCCCCTGATAGTAGGTTAGGCATCCTCGCCTGATGCCTTGAAAAAGATGATGCGCGGCGCGGCCGCCGCTGCCGAGGATTTGAACGTCGAGCCATTTCAGGGGCTGACGGAAGTGATCCAAAACGCGGATGATCTACACGCCTCGGAAGTGCGCTTCGCCTTCCGCGACACGGATGCCACCCGCGAGCTATTAATCGTGCATAATGGTCAGCCGGTTGCCTGCCAGCACGTGCTGGGCATGGCGCTGCCATTCGTGACGACCAAGACTAACAGAACCGATCAGCACGGGCGGTTTGGCATTGGCCTGAAGACGCTCAAGCGCATCGCGGATGAACTCGCGGTCCATTCGGCGCCGTATCATTTTTCCGGGAATCAGCTTTCGGTCCAAGTCGTGCCAGCGGAAGGACCGCTGCCCGGCTTCTACGATCCCGCGGCCGACACCATGATCGTCCTGCGCCTGAAACCGGATTTGAGGATTGAACCGCTGCGGCTTTTAGGCAGCTTCCTGCGGCAGGGGAAGGTCAAACCCATCATAGACAAACGCGCCGGATATTAACTCGCATTCTCGCTCGGATACGCCTTGCGCCCGCGCTGTAGCGTACCAACTGCCGCCCACGTTCTTCTTCATGCCGGCGATGATTCCTTTTGCCTCATCCTCAGAAAGCAGAAAGCGGGCGCATTTTGAAAGCATGTTCGCAGCATTACGCCACAAACTGATTCATGGACGAGGTGACGTCCTGCGGGCGTTGCCGACCTGTCTTGTGATTTCGCCTATGTGGCGTCCATCGGTCCCACAACACCCGCCCCACACATTGATGTGGGGAAACCTAAGGGCCAATCTTGCCATCTGGGCACCCAGTTCCTTGGGATCGCCGTCTTCGAGGTGGCCGAGCTTGCAAAGATCCAACGTCTCCATTGCAACAGCATTCGGCATGAAGCCGCCAAGCCGCGTTGTCCAGTCGCCCGATGTGAGGCCGGGTTCAAGTTCGGTCGGGTGGGTGCAGTTGACCATGTAGTATTCCGGCACATTGTCGGTGGCCGTGTCAACGCACTCGATCGCCTCTTGAAGCGTCTCGCCTCCGTGAAGCCTCCCCTGGTTCGCGGCGATGAAGGACACGACCAAAGGCATATTGGCAGACTTCGCGGCCCTGGCCAGACCGATCGTCTCTTCCACACTCGAAAAGGTCATCGCCGTGACATGATCAACCCCGGCCTTGCAAAACGTCTGTATCTGCTCTGAATGATAGTCCTCGGCCTCCGCCACATCGGGAGTGCGACCGACATTATAGGCATCACCCCGCGGGCCGATCGCCCCGCCGATCAACATCGGCGTCTCCGGACTGGCATACTCCCGGACAAAATCCCGATAAAACTCAACTCCGCGGATATTTATCTCTTCCAGCGCTTCCCTTGAATAGCCCGTGAGTTCACCCCATTCCCGGCTGGCTCGATAATGCAGACCCTCATTGATCACACCAAATCCGTTTGCAACTGCAGCCTCGACAATCTTGCGGTGATAGTCCCGCATGCAGGACAGCCCCCTGGCGTCGTTCAGCAACTCGAATCCACAAAAATGCCGAAGCTTGAAGCCATCGACATACTGCATCCATGTCTCGAAGCCACCACCGGTCGTCATCAGTTTGCCGGCCAGATCCGGACGTTTTGCTTGCACCACTTTGCTCTCCCCCAAAGTAACCCGCGGCCCCAAGTGGTTGTCGAACTCATCTCCATTGACATCGAAAACCTACCGCGCCAAATCATGCTCGTCTACGAGGTCACGCCCTAGCGGTACGGGCAGCCATGATCCACATGGTCATGCGGTATGTCGCTATTGAAACCTTTGAAATAAAAGCAATTTCCTCTGTCCGAGTATGGTGCATTCGCCTTCATGGCCTGCCATCGGGCCGTGCACTTTTGACGTATAACATGACCGAGGACCGCTTGCACTTAGCGTCCGCAGCAGGCCTGTGCTATTGTTCAGAACACAATTCCGATGCTGGAAGGCCCCATGATTCGTCGCATCGCCGCCTCGCTTGCAATTGCCATTGGCTTGCTGCTGACGCCCGCCGCCTTGCCGGTACCGGTGGACGCTGCGACCATCAACATAAGTGTTGGTAGCAGCCTCAACAACGGCCGGGGTATCACCTGTGTGCAGGGTGAACGCCTTCTGCGCAATCGCGGCTTCCGTGACATCCGCCGCATCGACTGCCGTGGACGTTACTTCGTCTATCGCGCTTGGCGTGGAGGTCGTCGCTTTGAGATCACTGTTCGGTCGAGCAATGGCCGCGTCGTGAATATGCGCCGCATAAGGTAGTAGCGACGGCCCATGACTTCTGCCCCGCACCCACTGCTGCGCCTGCGCGATGGTCATCACGCTCTCGTCACATACGAAGAACTCCTCTTCGACCTCGTTTTATGTTTTTGCGGCTACGCAGCTCAGCCACGAGCTGTTGACCAACCTCAGCGTGACCGGCGTCATTGAGACGATGATCCTCTGGTTCGCAGTTTGGCTAACCGTCACCATGTTTGCGGATTCGAAATGGAGACGCGCAGGGAGCGCGGTTGCGGACGGAACTTCGAGAACGGGCGCGGGGCGCCGCGTGCTGATAAGCCTGCCATACCGCGAGATCGTGCTCCTCGGCCGCCTGCCCGCGATGGTGTTGGCGATCACCGGCCTCCTTGCGGCGACACACGCAGGCGATGGTGCTGCGCCACACCTCCTATCCGACGTGCTGCTGGTGTGCTCGATCATCTAGGCAGCGGCACACATCATGCTCCTTCCCGCAACGAGCCTCCCCTCCCCCCGCCGACTCTTCGGAAGCGGCGCCTCCACGCGCATGTGAGGATGACGTAGAGCGCGACGCATCGGCGCGGAACGTGAATACCGGAGAAAAGGATAATCCCCGGTTTCATCCTGGTCATAAAATCCATCAAAGGAAGCATGGATTGTGAATTGCCGCTGATTGGCCTTTGCCGATCACGACTTCCTCCATAATGCTGCCGCGGCGCAGCTAGCCGTGACGGGAACCCGATGAACAGACTGAAATCCTTGGCCGTGCTCTTCGCGGTGACGCTCGGCCTTGTCGCCCTCTCGGGTTGCAAGCAAACGGATGTTCTCGTCATCGAGAAGTCGGCGGACGCGCAGCACGCCCGCATCGGCGTGATGACGGGCTCGACCAGCGAGGCAATCGCCACGCAGCAGTTTCCACAAGCGCATATCCAGAGCTTCGACAATGTCGCCGATGCCTTCGGGGCGCTGAAATCGGGGCAGCTCGATGCGATCATCACCGCCTACTCGACCTCGCTGCTGCTCGTGCGCCGGAACCCGGACCTCCGCCTTCTCGATGAAAGGCTGAGCATTGAGGATACGGCAATCGCCGTTCACAAGGGCAACACCGAACTGCTGACAGCGGTGGACAAGGTCATCTCGGACCTCAAGGCCGAAGGCGCCTTCCAGTCGATGAGCCGGCGCTGGTTCAAGACCGGCCCCGGCCCCTATGAGCAGATCGACGTTCCGCTTCCCGACACGGGCGCGCCGCTGCGCGTCGGCGTCAGCGCCACGCGCGAGCCCTTCAGCTTCGTCGATGAGAACGGCCGCGTCTCCGGTCATGACGGAGACCTGGCGCGCCTCATCGCCCAGCGCCTGAACCGGCCCGTCGAGTTCCACGACATGAAGTTCCTGGCACTCATTCCTGCACTTCAGTCCGGAAAGATCGACATGATCGTGACCGGCATGACGGCCACCGACCAGCGCCGCAAGTTCGTGGATTTCACCCAACCCTACTATGCCAACTCACAGGTGATGATGGTGCGCAACTGGGCGGCGGGTGTTGGCCCCGCAGCGGCGGAACCCGGTTTCTGGGATGGCTTGAAGGAGAGTATCGAGAGCAACATTCTGGCGGAGAACCGCTACTTGCTCTTGTGGGAGGGGCTGAAGGTCACCTTCATCATCTCGGTGCTTTCCACCCTGTTCGGCACCGCACTCGGGGGCGTCGTGTGCTTCATGCGGATGGCGCGCTCTCCCCTGCTCCAGGTGCCGGCGAGGATCTTCATTTCCGTGCTGCGCGGCATTCCCGTCGTGGTGCTGCTGATGCTGATCTTCTACGTGGTCTTCGCATCGGTGAACATCAGCCCGGTGCTGGTGGCCGTCGTCGCCTTCGGGCTCAACTTTGCGGCCTATGCGGCGGAGATCTTCCGCACCGGCATCGAGGGCATCGAGACCGGGCAGACTGAGGCCGGCCTCGCAATGGGCTTCAGCCGGAAGAAAACATTCCGCCTGGTGATCCTGCCGCAGATGGTGCGGCGCATCCTCCCCGTCTACAAGGGCGAGGTCATATCCATCGTGAAGATGACGTCTATCGTCGGCTACATCGCGGTCCTTGACCTGACGAAGGCGAGCGACATCATCCGGGCCCGCACCTTCGATGCATTCTTCCCACTGGTGCTCGTGGCCGTTCTCTATTTCCTCATGTCCTACATGCTCATTGTGCTGATGGACTGGGCCGAGCACCGCACTGACCCGCGCCGCAAAACGCGAAAGGTATCCGCAACATGATCCGCGTCGAAGGCCTCACCAAGACGTTCGGCACGCACACCGTGCTGGACGGCGTCAACGCCGAGATCCGCGCCGGCGAAGTGGTCTCGATCATCGGGCCATCGGGCACTGGCAAAAGCACCTTCCTGCGCTGCCTGAACCTGCTGGACAAGCCGACGGGCGGCAAGGTGACGATCGATGGCATCAACACGCTGGCGCGCAACGCCGACGTGCCGGCGATCCGCCAGAAAATGAACATGGTGTTCCAGTCCTTCAACCTGTTTGCCCACCTGAGCGCGCTGGACAATCTCACGCTGGCGCCCATTCACCTCAAGGGAACGCCGCGCGCCGTTGCCGAGGAGGAGGCGACGGAACTCCTCCGACTCGTGGGGCTGGCCGAGAAGCGGCACCACTTTCCGGACCAGCTTTCGGGAGGGCAGCGCCAGCGCGTGGCGATCGCGCGCTGCCTCGCCATGAAGCCCGAGATCATCCTGTTCGACGAGCCGACCTCGGCCTTGGACCCCACCATGGTGGGAGAGGTGCTGTCGGTCATTCGCCGGCTGGCCAAGGACGGCATGACGATGGCCATCGTCACCCACGAAATGGAGTTCGCGCGCGATGTTTCCAACCGCGTCTTCTACATGGACGAGGGCGTTATCTACGAGGAAGGAACGCCCGAGCAGATTTTCGACAGTCCGCAGAAGCCCCGCACCATCGCCTTCGTCAATAGGCTCCGGAGCTACGAGCACCACATCCGGTCGGCGGATTTCGACCTCTACGCCATCCATTCACAGATAGAGATGTTCTGCGACAAGCACCTACTGTTCTTCACCGCGCGGCACAATCTGCTTCTGGCGGTGGAGGAGGTGCTGGAATTGTCCCGCCCGCACATCGGCGCCGGCGGCCTCGTGGTGAAGATATCGCACTCCGAGAGAAACGGCGACGTGACCGCGAGTTTCACCGGCGGGCCGGATTACCCTGACGTTCTGGACGCCAGTGCTGATGGCGAATTGGAAGCCCGTATCGTGCGCTCGCTGGCGCGGAATGTGAGCTTCACGGCCGATGACAAGCAAGCGGCGCTGACACTGCTGCTGAAGACGGCGTAAGAGTGGGACAGGAGCGGCCGACCGGCCGTCGCTCGGTTCCCCTCGCCTCCCCCAACTGCGTTGGGGCCCCTTCGTCTCCCGCCAAGCGGGAGTCCAGGAGTCTCTTGGCGGAATTGAAGGCGGCCCCGGTCTTGTCGGTGGCCACGAAATCAAAATCGAGGCGCGGGGTGTACTTCAGGCGAAATCCCTCCCACAAAGGGTCGCACTCTTTTGCGGTCGGCCTTGGGAAGCGGCACCAATGCGCAGTTTGAATTGTTTTGTCTGCGTTTTAGCGGAACAATATCTTTCCTGGTGAATAGGTGCAGAGGCTTAACTCAACTGTTCACGAGGTAGATAGTTTAGAAGTTTGAACGATTTAGAATGGACAGAATAATTCATTCACGATCGACTCTTTCCAAACTGATAGTGTGCCACAGGTGCATCCACGCGCTGGCGCCAGAGAGTGTTGGCAAGTCAGGCGTTCGCCTCGCTCCAGATCATCGGGAGGGTTCTGCACATTCCGCCAGGGTGTGAATGACTTCCGACCGCAAGCTTGAGGCGCGCGAAGATTTTTGTTCCACTATTGCGGCAGACGCAGATCGTTTCGGTAAGCTGGACACGATCGAAGGGATCAATTCCGGCAGCGCGTCGGCGCCAAACACGTCGGCGAGATCATCCGATCCATCCTCTGCCCGCGCCGACGATAGGCCCTTCAGTCTAACGATCTCCGCATCCACACACGCCGTGTCGATGCGTCCCCTTGGGGGATAGCCTCGCCGTGCGTGTCACGCTTGCGGCCGAGTCACGAACGGCTTACTGTGACAGCTGATCGTCCCGTCCTATCCGCTGGTGAGGTTGCTGCGGCTCAGCTTGGCGAGATTTGGAGCACCGAATGGGCACATTGGCTTCGACAAGCTCATGACTGGGGGCGCCACGCTCGATACCCACGCCTATATCCACTATCTGCATCATAAATTCTTCGAGGTGAATAACGGCTGGGACGGCCTCATCCCCTTAGACAAGTGGTTCGGCAACTGGCACTGCGGCGCCAGGGAGGGACAGCAGTCAATGGAGGACCGCCTTGCGAAGAACGTTGCTTGCGTCAACGCCGCGGTTAAATCAAGACGTTGAGCATAGTTCCCGGACCCAACCTTCGCGCGCAAGGTGGCTGGCGAGCCATGCGAACTGCGGTCGGCTGTAGCGGAGAGCGTCTAACAAAGCCCAGAAGCCAGCAAGGCAGATTGCGCTCATCATGACACGCTCAGAAATTCTGGCGATACTCAAATTCCTCGAAAACTCTCGATCCGCGGGCATGACCGCTCTCGGCGTTGAAACGCCAGACCCTGTTTGGATGATGACGATCGCGCTACTGCGTCGATACTACTCTAATCAACGCATTACGATTTCTTCTCTGGCTGATGCCTCAGGCGCATCCTATACGACATCCTTGCGTCACATCGACCGAATGATTTCTCTCGACCTCTTGAGGCGTGCGGACGATCCAGCTCATCCGAGACTCGTCTACATCGAGCCGACCGAAAAGCTGCTCTTCAACTTTCAAAACCACTGCATTGCTCTGAAGCGGCACATAGGTGGGGCTTTCGGATTGAGCCGCACAGAAGGAGACAATTTCGTCTTTGGAGGAGCTCATCTCGCGGCAAAGATCATTGGCGCGCCACAGAACCTGGTGCCTCCTTTGAACCAGGATGGCCCTCTGCGACTTTTGCTCGCAGACGAGCCGACATTCCTCACACTCCAGCGAATGTCAGGTGAAATGTCTGCTTGTCTCGACACAGAGCTAGAGATCGAGATTCTGGACTATGAGTCCCTCAATCAACTTGTCATCCAGAACAGCCATGAGGAATTGTCGTCCGCCGATCTGGTAGCGCTGGACGTACCCTGGCTCGGCGAGCTGTCACTTACGAACTCCTTTGAATCACTCGATGAGTTCCTCAAGCAGAGCTCCCTGAATATGTTCGATTTCTATGCCGCAGCGTGGGAGTTGGGACGATGCATGGGGCGGCAATTGGGGGTTCCGTTTGCCCCGACAGCCGAGTTGTTTCTCTATCGGAAGGACATCTTCGAAGAGCACCGACTGACCCCGCCTGACACCGCTGACCAGGTCATATTGGCAGCACAGGCGCTTCATCGTCCGGAAGAGGGACGCTACGGAGTCGCGTGGAACGCCGCGAAGGGCTGGCCGATGGGACAAACATTTCTCCAGGTCATGGGGGCCTTTGGCTCGCCGCCCGTGAACCTCCGTAAGTACGGAATTGGCTATGACAACGACACACCTTGGGAGGACCTGAGACCGACCTTTAATAACGACGCAGGGCATGCTGCGCTGGACTACCTCTGCAGGCTCTCCACTCTCTCGGCGCCCAATATTTCCGAGATGGACTGGAGGGCGCGCATCGAGAGCTACCGCAAGGGCGAGGTCGCGATGTGCTATTCGTGGTCGACGCACACTGCTGAGATCGAGGGAGATCTGAATTCACCAGCGAGTGGGAACACCCGCTACTTGCTTCATCCAGGGTTGGGGAGGGCGACAGGCGTCTCGACCATGGGGGGGTTCGTACTTGCGATCCCATCAAACATAGCGCCGCAGCGCAAGCGGAATGCCTGGCGGGCGCTCGAATGGCTGGTGTCTCCGCAGGTGACGAAAAGCCTTATCCTGAATGGTAGCCCGGCCAAGTTCATGCATAGCGTCGCCGCTGATCCGCAGGTGCCCAACTTGCTTCCCGCCATGGAGGCAATGGCGTCGATGGAGCGGCTAGGCCAGCTCCAGACTTGGCCGCGACCGCCGATTCCCTTCATGTCGTCGATGATGCGTATCGTGGGTCACCACATCCATGATGCAATTTGGGGCGGGGCCAGCAGGAGAGATGTACTGGTCCGGATCGAAAACCAGGTGATGCCACTGTTGAACACTCTCAAGAGCCATTCGTGATCCCCCGAGTGGAAGCGTCGCGCCTGTACGAATCGTTACGCTCGTCAGCCACTCGAAAATCCCTGAGTTCTGCCTCTCTGTTCATTTTGAACATAGGCCCGCTTCTTGTCTACGCGGTTGTCCGAGATGATGGACGGCAAGAACAAGGAAAGCTGCCTCAGGTTGTGACGGCAGGTTGATAGCTCTAGGGAGGAGACGCATATCATATGACCATTTCCGTGGGTGTGGTCGGGCTGGGGGTCATGGGAGCGGAACACGCTCGCATACTCCAGAACGAGGTGCGCGGGGCGCATCTCGGCGGGGTCTATGACCTCGACATTGGGCGAGCTGCCGCACCCGGCGTCCGGGTTTACGCTGATGCCGTTGATCTCATCCGTTCACCCGAAATAGAGGCTGTGGTCATTGCATCACCCGACTCGACCCACGCGGGCCTGGTCCTCGAGTGCCTGAGGGCGGGTAAGCATGTGCTTTGCGAAAAACCAATCGCGGGGGATCAGGCTGAGGCCCGGAGCGTAATTGAGGCCGAGTTGAAGCTTGGTAGGCGCTTAATCCAAGTCGGGTATATGCGCCGATTCGACCCAACCTATGAGGAAATGCGAGCCACGAGAATTGCCGGCACGATCGGATCCCCGGTCATCCTTCACAATGTGCACCGCAATGCGCGAGCTCCGGAGTGGTTCACCGGGTCGATGTCGGTCACGAACTCCTTTGTACACGAGATCGACATCAGCCGGTGGCTTCTCGGCTCCGAAATGATCGCCACCACTGCCGTGTCCTCTAAGGGCGGTGATCCGCTCTTGATCACGATGTGGACAGACCGGGAGGAGATTGTCTCCACCGAGATCTTCATGAACGCTGCGTACGGGTACCATGTTCACGCAGAACTCGTGGGACGGTTCGGCACGGTGGCGATGACGGCCCCGGCCCTGACGACTGAAAACACCCAAGGGCGGCATGGTCACTCTTGGGCCCAAAATTGGGTGCCGAGATTTGCTGTCGCCTATCGACGTCAGATGCAGGCCTGGATTAACTCACTATACTCGAGTGTACCGTGTGGCGCGAGCGCGTGGGATGGCTACATTGCCTCCAGCATCGCGGCAAAAATCGCAGAGGCGCTACCTTCGAAGTCGACCATCAATCTCGACTTTGGTGCCACTCCCGAGCTCTACAGGATCTGACTTTCCGAGGAATGGACATGATTAAATATGCCGTTGTTGGGGCGGGTTGGATCACCCAGGAGGCCTTTCTTCCAGGAGTGGCCCAGTCGGGGAATTCCCGGGTCGAAGCTATCGTATCTGGCAACTCCAAGAAATCTGCGGCGCTCGCCCGGATGTACGACATACCGCTCGCCGTATCATACGACGAATACGACAGCCTCCTCCAGAGTGATCGTATTGATGCGGTCTACGTCGCGCTGCCCAACTCCTTGCACGCCGAGTACGCCATTCGCGCAGCGCGTGCTGGAAAGCACGTCATCGTCGAAAAACCCCTGGCCAACACTGAGACGGAAGCAGAAGCCATGATTGCTGCCGCAAAGGATGGCGGCGTCTATCTCATGACCGCTTATCGGCTGCACAATGAGCCGGGCACGTTGGCGGTTTTGGATCGTATCCGTTCCGGAGAGATCGGAAAGCCGCTCGTATTTCAGAGCATCTTTAGCTTTCAGGCACAACCCGACAATCACAGGCTGGTCGCGGAACACTGGGGCGGGCCACTTCAGGATGTTGGGGTCTACTGTATCAACGCCGCAAGGCACATATTCTCTGAAGAGCCGATCGAAGCAACGGCAATATCCTATCGACCAACCGATGATGATCGCTTCAAGGAGGTGGATGCAACTATTGCGGCGACGTTGCGCTTTCCTTCAGGTGGATTAGCCCAGTTTGTTGCGAGCTTCGGTGTATCGTCAGTTGATGCCTATCGCGTCGTTGGGAGCACGGGTAACCTGGAACTGGGACCTGGCTTCAGGCACGATACGCCGACCACGCTGCGGCTTCGCCGCAATGGCGAGTCGATCAAGATTACATTCCCCCAGGTCGATCACCTCGGTGGGCACATGGCCTACTTCTCCGATTGCATCACGTCACACACGCCTCCGGAGCCCGATGGCGAAGAGGGGCTGGCAGACATGCGGGTTCTCTTCGCTGTGGAAGAGGCGGCCCGAACTGGCAAGCCGGTCTCCATCAAGTCGTCTGCGCGGCCGCGGCACCCTACCAGCGACATGGAACAACGGCGCCCGGTAGCCCCCCGGCTGCTGATCGCCTGAGTGATGGAGCGCTGCGAGTTTGGAGTACGACTACGATGACAAAGCACATACCGCATGGCCCTGTGCCTCTACTGGAGGCCCGGAAAATCGCCAAGTATTTCGGAGCAATCACTGCGCTCCATGGTGTGAACTTCCATGTTAATGCAGGCGAGGTTCTCGGGGTTGTGGGCGACAACGGAGCAGGCAAGTCGACGCTCATGAAGATCCTATCCGGACTTTACCAGCCCAGTGAGGGCGAGCTGCATTTCGAGGGAAAGTCCGTCCATTTCAACAGCCCCAAAGACGCAAGGCTCTTGGGCATCGAGATGGTCTACCAAGACTTTGCGCTCGCCGGCAATCTGCCAATCTATGAGAACATCGTTCTTGGACGTGAGCCAGGCCGAAAGATTGCCGGTCTGACGCTGGTGGACCACGCCCAGGCAAGGACGATGGCGAAGCGGCACCTCGACCGGCTCCGGATTCATGTGAAGTCGATCGATCAGAACACAGAAGACCTGTCAGGTGGGCAGCGGCAAGCAGTCGCAATAGCCCGCGCAACAGCCTTCGATGCAAAGCTCGTCATCATGGACGAGCCAACGGCCGCGCTGGCGATCAAGGAAGTGGGCAAGGTCCTAGACTTGATCCGCTCGCTCAAGGAACACGGCGTCGCCGTAATCATCATTTCCCATCGCATGGACGACATCTTCTACTGCTGCGACAGAGTCATGGCTTTGTACCAGGGAACGAATTTTGCCGAGGCGTCCATCTCTCAAACGAACCGCAACGAAGTCATCGGGTGGATCATGGGTACCAAGGGCCACTCCGAACAACTCGCTCATGACCGGGTGAGATAAGATGCCCGTGAATCAGAAGTATTCGCGGATCCTCGAGACCTATGGGATCCTCTTCGTGGTGCTGTTGATGATGGTTGCTCTTGCGTTCATCAAGCCGGCGGTGTTTCTGACACCAGAGAACCTTTCAAATATTCTGAAGCAGAATGCGTCGCTGGCTCTGTTGGCGCTCGGGATGTTCGTTGTGATTCTCACTGGGGGTATCGATCTTTCGGTCGGCTCTGTGATGGGGCTCTCAATGGTCTGCATTGCCTTGGGCGATCACGCGGGCATTCCCTCCTGGTTGTGTCTCTTCATAGGACCGGCAATCGGGCTCTGCGCGGGCTGGATCAACGGGATGGGGCTGACTTGGCTCAATCTTCCCCACCCGTTCATCATGACCTTGGGAACGCTGAACATCGCTCGTGGCCTGACCTATTTGATAACCGACGGAGCGCCGGTGTCGGGGCTTCAGGCGCCCGTTCGGTATCTGGGCACGGAATACTGGACCCTTGGCATATTTTCACCGCCTGCCGGTCTTCCCGTCAGCCTGCTGGTTGTAGCAGCCGCCGCACTGGCCCTGTGGTGGTTCCTGAGCCATACCTCAGCCGGACGTCACATCTACGCGATCGGGGGCAATCCTCAGGCGGCTAAGGTGTCCGGTATCAATGTCAGCCGGATGTTAGTAGTCGTCTACATGATGTGCGGTTTCTTTGCAGGCCTCGCTGGCCTCCTGCTGGCTGGCCGAACCAACAGCGGTTTTCCGAATGCGGGAATTGGCATCGAGCTCGATGCAATCGCCGCGGTCATCATCGGAGGTGCGTCCTTCTTCGGAGGAAGGGGCAACGTGCTGGGAGTGCTGGGCGGAGTGCTGCTGATGGGGTTGCTGCGAAACGGCCTCAACATCAACAATGTCAGCGCCTTCTGGCAAATGATACTGATTGGCATCGTCATCATCATTGCCGTCTACATAGACGTACTGCGCCGACGAGCGGCCGTACGAAGCTAACCGCATCAACTGCAGTGCGATTGGTCTCTTGGCCACTGCGGATCTACTCAAAGGGACAAACAAAATGGAGGAAACGATGAAGAGAGTTCTGGTAGCGAGTGTGGCGATCTTGGCCTTCTCGGGCGTGGCGTCTGCTGAGACATACGTCGTCAACATGAAGGGGCCGGCCGCAGGTAATCCATATTGGAATACATTTGCTCAGGGTGCGACAGAGGCGGGAACGAAGTTTGGCGTCACTGTGAACGTGATGTCTCCACCCTCGGAAACCGATGTCCAAGCTCAGATCAGCCAAATCGAGGATGCCATTGCTCAGAAGGTTGACGGAATAGCGCTTGCGCCGACGGATCCTAACGCGCTTGGCCCGGTGGTGGATGCCGCGAAGACGGCCGGTATTCCCGTCGTGTTCGTCGACGGAGCAGGTTCAAATGCAGACGTGCCGTTTGTAGGGACCGACAATCTCGCCGGTGGAAAGAAGGCGGGCGAATTCATGTGCTCGCAGCTCAAGTCGGGTGATGAAGTGGCTATCCTGCAGGGCGTCCTGTCCACATCAAATGGTGCGGACCGGTACAATGGTTCGAAAGAGGCGATGGAAGCATGCGGCCTGAAGGTTGTGGCAGCCCAGACGGCGGAATGGGACAGGGCGAAGGGACAGTCGATCACTGAATCAATCCTCGCTGGCAACCCTGGCCTGAAAGGCGTTTTCGGATCCAACGACAACATGGCCTTGGGCGCGATCGAAGCGTTGAAGGCTGCTGCGAAGCTTCAGACCGTGGTGGTGGTCGGATATGACGGTAATCCCGATGCCGCCAACTCCATCCTGGCTGGTGAGATGCGTGCTTCCGTTGCCCAAGCTCCCAAGAAGATGGCTGAGCTTGGAATCCAGGCCCTCATCGATATGAAGGCTGGCAAGAAGGTCGAGATGAAGGTCGATCCGGGTACTGTTCTCGTAACCAAGGACAATGCAGCCAACTACAAGTAACCGCGGGGTCGGGCCGAGAACGGCCCGGCCTACTCACCCGCGTGAATGCTTGCCTCTACCAACGTCTGCGGACGTACGTTGACCCAAGCGTTCGCCGAGCAGTTGTCCTCCCTGGTCGCGCTTGGCATAACTCGCCGGCTTACCAACAGAAATGTGGTAACCGGCGTTTCTTATGATTGTACAAGCGAACGACATGGGGCCTTTCGAAACTTCCGATCCGGGGATTGCGCCCCGTCGGTATGAAGGAATTCTTGCCGCGGATTCAAAGAGGTCACAATTCATTTGCGGCGATGCAGACGGCATTAATCTTGGGGCGAACATCGACTTCGAGGCGTTTCCAGGGGACGTGGAAGCCGCAACTCTCAAAGCTGATTGCCCGTCTGCAAGCCAGATCATCCGCAATATCACCGTCTATGAACGTTGCAATGCAACTCCTGCCACGGGTCCGGAATGGGCCAACATACTGCTGAACGCGGCAGGCGTTTTAGTTATCCGCGGCGCATTCGAGGATATGTCTGCGGTCGATGATCCCTCAGCCCTATTCCGGGAGATCATCGCCGAAGAACGCGCCGCAGGTGCATCCGCCGGTGATCACTTTGCCCAGGCCGGCGTCGGTGATCGGGTGTGGAACTCTCTCCAGAAGCTCTGCCTGAGGGCGCCACAAGGCTATGACGTTACATGGCGAACCCGGTGATCGACCTCGCCTGCCGGAGTTGGCCGGGGCGCGGCTATCAAATCGCAACGCAAGTCAATCAGGTGAGACCGGGCGGCAAGGCCCAGCTGCCCCACCGCAACTATCACCTCGACTTCATGAAGGCCGAACAGATCGCGAATATCCCATGCACATCCATCTTTTCAGTCCGATGCTCATCCTGAAGGGGGGTGTTGCCCATTGCGATGCGCCGGTCGAAATTGGGCCCACCAAGTTCCTGCCGCATTCCCAGCGCTTAGCCGATCGACACATGGCGGCGCCGCTTCCAGCCTTCCGCGAATACTTCGAGGCGCATTACGTGCAACTGCCCCTCCAAAAGGGTCACGCGATCTTCTTCAGCCCCGCGCTGTTCCACGCAGTAGGCGAGAACCGCTCGGCTGACATCGCTCGCATGGTCAATCTTCTGCGGGTGGCCTTGCCATTTGCAAGGCACATGGAGACCATCGATTGCACGGCCATGTGCTGGGCCGTGTTCCCCTATCTTTCAGGCTTGACAGCAGATGCCCTGCAAGTCGTGAAAGCACAACGGGCAACTGCCTGTTCAGCGCGAATACCTGTTCCTCACTCACTCGCACCATCATCTGTTGCAGACCAATTATCATCGGATGACGAAGAGAATGAGGAGTGCGGCTGATGTCAACAGGCATCACCGCCGAGCCTCAGTCGGCGGATAGCAGCGCTTTGGATGGAAGAAGTGCGAAAACATGCCGTTCACCTGGCATCATACTCACAAGAACTTCGAAGGGGCTCTAGATCTATCGGGATGTCGCTACACCAGCTCAAAGCCACTGTTTGCCAAAGGCACCGTGCGAATTCTCCTTCCCGTCGCCCGAAAAATCGCATTCAGAACCGCAGGCGAGGCAACCGCCATCGCTGGCTCACCAACGCCACCCCACTCTTCGCCGCCACCTTGCAGGATAAGCGTTTCCACCCTCGGCATTTGAGCCAAGCGGAGTGAGTCAAAGTCGAAGAAATTCCTTTGCTCGACGCGCCCTTCTCTAATTGTGATTTGTTCCTGGAAAAGCGCCGACAGTCCGTACAGAATGGAACCCGAAACCTGGCGTTCGATCTGCGCTGGGTTTACCGCATACCCAGGATCGATTGCGGCAACGATCTTGTGGATTTTGACTTGACTCGCGTCGCTGACGGATAACTCACAAGCGGCTGCCGCGAAACTGCCGTAGGATTTCATTTGAGCAATGCCCCGATACAGATCGCTTGGCGCCTGCTTGCTCCAGCCTATGCGATCAGCAACAGCTTCTAACACAGCCCGGGTGCGCGGACTATTCGACAAGTGCGCCAGTCGGAACGCCAGCGGATCTGCACCTGCATAATCGGCCATCTCATCGATAAAGGTTTCAAGAAAAACTGCATTCTGATTTACATTCACGCCACGCCAAAATCCGGGTGGAACATGGGTGTTGCGCATTGCATGATCAATCAGCAGATTGGGAAATTGGTACCCGAAAGCGTTTTCGCCTTCGCCATGCAAACCCTGAAAGACTTCAGGGTCCATGCCGCCATTCTCTGCCAGCTTAGCAGGGTGGGTGGCGGCCCGGATCGATTGACCAGAAAGGCGAATGTGGAGTCCGGTCACGTTTTTCCTGTCGTCGAACGTGCCCGTCAGTCTGCCCATCATGACAGGGTGATAGCGCCCTTGCGTCATATCCTCTTCACGAGTCCAAATCAGCTTTATAGGTGAACCAGGAAATTGCTTTGCAATCAAAACCGCCTGAACCGTATAATCCTGATGAGATCCCCGCCGTCCAAATCCGCCGCCAATGTTGAGTTTGTAAACATCACATTGCTCGGCCGGCAGACCGGAGGCGCGAATGACCGCTGCCAACGTGTTATCGCCGTTTTGAGTTGGTACCCATGCCTCGCACCGCTCCGGCGTCCATCTAGCGGTGGCATTCATGGGCTCCAGCGTTGCGTGGTTCAAAAATGGAAAGAAATACGTAGACTCAAGCGTCTTAGCAGCTCCCGCAATTGCTGACTTTATATTCCCGGCTTCAGTCCGCACAAACGCGAACTGAGAACCTAAACCCTCCTCAATAAACGCTTTGATCGCTGGGCTATCAACGTTTGCGTTCGCACCGAAATCCCAATCGATCTTCACTTTTTCAAGGGCAGTTTTGGCATGCCAGAACGTATCCGCAATCACCGCCACCGCGGTGTCGCCAACTTTCACAACCTTCTTCACCCCATTGATCTGCATAGCCTCTGTGGCGTCAAAGCGCCTTACGGCACCGCCAAAGACGGGGCACTCGTTTATCGTTGCAATCAACATTTCAGGCAACTTGAGATCAATGCCGTAAATCTGCCCGCCCGTGACTTTTCCTGGCATGTTGTCAATGCGGTGAACGGGCTTCCCGATGAGTTGCCAATCCTTGGGATCCTTCAAGACAACATCAATCGGAACGGGCAATTTAGAAGCTGCTGAAGAAACAGCTCCATAAGTCGTGCTGCGGCCACTCGCGCTATGGAAAATGACACTATTGCGCGCGAAACACTCGTGCGTTGGCACGCCCCATCTTGTAGCGGCCGACTGAATCAGCATCATGCGAGCAGCCGCACCACCTTGGCGCACATACCGTTCAGACTGCCGAATCCCGTGGCTGCCGCCGGTGGAGTAGCTTCCCCAGACATGATTGCGCTTCTTACTTTCTCCAGGCGTTGGGTACTCGTATGAAACTTTCTGCCAATCGCACTCCAGTTCCTCGGCAATCATCTGCGCCAAACCAGTTATGGTGCCTTGGCCCATCTCTGACTTAACGATTCGGAAAACCACATCCTCGTTCGGCTCGATCACAACCCAAACACCGATTTCAGGCGATGCGAGCGGTGCGCTGGGGTCGTTCGGCGTTCCAGCAGATGCGTGCTGTGTGACGTTTGGCAACTCGAAACCAATGGCCAAGCCGGCGACAGTCGCCGTTGAGTCGATAATGAACCGTCGACGAGAGATACGTGCGTCAGTCATTTCACACGCCTTCAAGCATTTCTGATTGCATGAATGGCTTGGCGGACCTGCTGAAATGTACCACAGCGGCAGATATTGCTAACTTCGGCATCGATTTCTGCGTCAGAAGGCTGCGGATTCCTCTTCAGCAACGCAGTGGTCGCCATGACCATCCCGGATTGGCAGTACCCGCACTGAGGCACCTGATGATCGATCCATGCCTGCTGTACCTTTGAAAACCGCCCGTTATCCTCAAGGCCCTCGATCGTTACGATATTCATTCCTGCGGCGTCGCCCACCGGCAAAGAACAACTCCTCAGCGCATCCCCTTCAAAGAGTATGGTGCAGGCACCGCAGGCACCTATTCCACAACCGTACTTGGTGCCTGTGAGGTTCAATTGTTCACGCAAGACCCACAACAAAGGGGTATCCGGTTCCACGTCAACCTGCGCCAACCGTCCGTTCACAATGAATTCAATCACGCGTAAAGACCTCAACAATAAGTAGTGGATCGAACCACGAAGGGAGTGCACTAGTGGATCTAATTATTATAAATAGTATAGTCAAGCAATTCGAGCGTGATGAGTGGGTGCTGGATCGGCCGGACTATGAGAGACGAGACGCACACTCTGGACGACCTCTCATTATCTGCATTGTGAAATGCTCTCTGTCATCCCTGAGCTAGCAGAGTGGTGAGAACTATCTGATGCGGCGTCTCAATAGGAACTTAGAGATGACTGAACTCACTAGCATAGAGCGACAATTTTTAGATACGCGCTTACATCGAGCGAACTCTTCTCCGCCAAGTTACAAATTGACCTCTTGCAGCGGACATGACGCATTCCATTTGTCAGCATTGGAGAGAGTTGGGCAGTATTTCCCATCAGCACGTCTGAGGCAATCTGGGCGACCTGGTGACGGAAGGATTTCCGGCTCATCGTACCTCTTAGAAGAAGCGCAGATGAGAGATCTCCTTGCCGCAGCGGCCTTGCGATTGAACACCTAGGTCGCTGGCCAACGGAAAAGTGTTATTCAAGTGGCACTTTCTTGTGGATCTTCAATGGAACAGTTGAGGTTAGCAGACTGAAAAGTCGAAACCCCGTTCTTTACTTAAACGATTGCTGCCCTGCGGTGAGTATCTAGGGCCGGTTGTGACGTTCGTTTTCTACAGAGAGTCAGCTAGAGTGCAATCACGCGCTCTATACCGAGCCTCTTCCCCTCGTCGCACGGCTGATAGACCATTTCTCCGACAGTGCGACCTGCAAATCGACGGAAGGCAAGAATCCACCGATGCTTGAATGGGGCGTCATTGGAAAGGTCGACGTGCCGCTCGCTGATCCCTGAAACGATGCCAATCTCACCAGAACGGATGCGGCCGGACAGCCGTCGCTCCAAATAGATCGACGCACTCTCCCCAATCATGTGAGGCTTCACTCTCATTCCGATAAACTGCCCGAAATCGGGCCAGACTGATTTGAAACCCTCTGAAACAGCCAAGAGTTCGGCGCCGTCCAGTTCGAAAAGTGCTCGGCAGTCTGACTGCATTTTGACGAAGGCCACGTCGAGTGCGAATGGGTCGCGTCCCTTTCGATTCACGAGGAAGTCCTGAACGTCACACATTTGACGTACAGCAGGAAGATCGATGCCAGCTTCCCACCTCGAAATGGCAGCTTGTGACCTACCTAGCAATTTAGCGAGGTCGGATTGGCGCAGCCCGTTGTTCCGCCGCCAAGCAATTAGAAATTTTGTAAAGTCGTCGCTGTGCATGAGATCGAATATACGGAAATATTCCTGCTCATTCATCAGGAAAGTAGATGGTAACCTTAGAAAGTTTACCGCCGGATTGTGCTGGCACGATATCAACCGAAACGCGAACTATGAAGGCTTAACAAATGAAACGATCTTCGCAGCTTCTGAGCATCAGCTTTGCCCTTCTTATGACCACCAGCTTAGCGGCTTTAGGCTCCAATGCTGCCCATGCGCAGGGTCCAGGGTCTCTGGATGTGTCCTTTGGTGCGGGAGCGGATGACGGTACTCCCGCAGGCATCGTCAGCACCTCGCTGGGTAAAGGCGACGACATTGCCAACGACATCGCTACCACGACCGACGGCAAGATCGTCGTCGCCGGCAACCGCTTCAATGGCCAGAGCAATGACATCGTGATCGTGCGCTACAATGCCGACGGCAGCTTCGATGCGAGTTTCGGTAAGTCGGAAGACGCCACGCCGGACGGTGTCGTCAACATCTCACTCGGTGATGGTGACGACTTTGCGACGTCGGTTGCCATCCAGCCTGACGGCAAGATCGTCATCGGTGGCTACCACGAGGAAGGAAAGAGCACCAATATGGTGGCGCTCCGCGTCAATACCGATGGCACGCTTGACCAGGGCTTCGGCAAAGCCAATGACGGAGCCGAGAACGGAATTGTCAACATCTCCCTCGGCGACGGCGACGATATCGTTCGCTGTATCGCGCTCGCCGCCGATGGCAAGATCGTGCTTGCTGGTGACACTGTGTCGAAGGACGGAAGCTCCAACATCGTCGTTGCACGTCTCAAAGCCGATGGTTCACCCGATGCTAGCTTCGGCAAGGACGGAGCGGACGGCACGCCCGATGGTTTCGCCGCCGTCTCGCTCGGCAATGGCAACGACATCGCCAATGACATTGCGATCGCTGCCGATGGCAAGATCGTCGTCTCCGGCTCCCATGGTGAGGAAGGCAACTCAAACATGGCTGTGGTGCGCTTCAACGCCGATGGCACGCTTGATGACGACTTCGGCACCGCGGCAGACGGCACGCCCAACGGCGTGGTCAGCCTGTCGCTCGGGGATGGCAGCGATATCGCTCGGGGCGTCGCCTTGACCCCAGATGGCAAGATCGTTTTGGCGGGCGACTCAAAGTCATCCGACGGCAGCACCAACGTCATTATAGCCCGCCTAAATGCCGATGGCTCGCTCGACGAGGCCTTCGGGGTCGGAGAGGACGGCACCCCCAATGGTGTGACCTCCACCTCGCTTGGCAAAGGCAATGACTATGCCACCGACGTGGTCCTCGAAAACGACGGCGACGCAGTAGTTGTTGGATATCATGAGGACGGCTCGAGCACAAATATCGCTGTGATGCGTTTTAAGCCCGACGGCGCGCTTGACACCGGTTTCGCCACGTCGGACGACGGCTCCCCGAACGGGATCGCCAACATCTCGCTGAGCGAAGGCAACGACATGGCCTCGGGTGTCGCCCTTCAGGGCGAAAAGTTGATCGTCGTAGGCGGCACCACTGTCGCAAACGACGGCAGCAAGAACATCGCAGTGGTACGTCTGCTTGCCCAGTGAGCCAACTTGACGAAATGCGGGTGGAGAGAACTTCTCCCCCGCAGACGATGCAGGGCACAGACCCAGACACACTGTAGGCAGCTGGAGTTGCATCCGATCGAAGTGAATCTTTTTTGGGAAAACCAAATCAACGCGGACGTAATTCATATTGCCTGCTGGATTGGAGGCCGGCAGGCATGTCCAAAGCGCTGTCGCTCGATCCCAGGGTCCGGGTTCTGGTCGCCGCAGAGGCTAGGGCTGGAGCCGTAGCGGTGACCTATTCGACGTTGGGGCCAGTTGTTGATGATGAATTGCGCGCGGGATCGCCGATCCCATTGTTCCGCATCGAACGCGGCACGGCCGCACTTTCAGTCAAACTGGCCCGTCGAATTGATGTTCTCGCTACACTCCGCAGGCGCCTGGAGCCAACCACGTCGCTTCTAGACAAGTCGGCTGCGGAAGCCGGCGCGAATTGTGAGATATCACAATTAGTTTGTGAAGGAACCGTCAAGATGCTCATGGCTTGCGACAAGGCGGTACACGCTGACTCAGTGCTAGACGGCTTCACAGAACTCGTCGCCGCAGACGACCTCGTTGTGCTGGCACAGGCGTCAATATCGGAAACTATCGTCGGTGTGCCGCAACGCCCATACTTCACTAGCCCTGAAATCGGCATGGACCAGAATGGGCGGCACTTGTCAACGATGGCGGATCGGGTCCTCGAGGTTGCACTCAGTCACTGCCCCGGTGTTGTGTAGCGTCCTCGCAGGATCCTATAGTCAAGTGATCGCCTTCTTGTCTTATCTCACATTTCAGTCGATCGCGTTGGATGATGTTCACTATCTGGATTGCCGTTAACGCCTGCAACATACTTAACTTCAAGCAAAACGCTTCATCACAGTTGGTTTGCACGAGGATCAAATCTCATTGCTGCTGGATTTGCTGAGCGCCTATTGTAACATAGCGCTCGGCCCAGTCGATTTGATCTCGTGCTAGGAGTTCGTCCATTTGAATCCCGGATCAGCAACCGTGAGACGTGTTCAACTGAGGTCTTTCTCACAAAGGTGCCCCGCGGACTGCCGCTACAGAATGCTCTATTAATCTGACCAATTCAGTTCGACAGAGATCGGGAAACTGATCTTGCACGTTTTCCGCTAGCCTATAGATGTCTGTTGGAATGTGTTGATCGGCGTCTTGAATTACGGCGGCAGTAACCCGTAAGAGTCTTTCCAGTTTCATCGCTAGGAACCCTAAGAAGCTGCAAGGCACAATGCTGGATTTGTTGGAAGTTGTAGAAGGTCAATTGAACACAACTTGAATGGATCGTCTAGTGGCGGACTTCGAGTGGAAGGGATCCGATCCAGAACGATGGTGAGCGGCCTAGGTCAACAACCTGCGCAAACCCCGCGCGGTGCCATGTCTCTCGTTTTCATGTTAAATGATAAATGCAAATTGTTACAAATGATAGTAAGGGCATTTCCACCTACCTGTTTTCTCCACGATTGACACATTGTTTCCTTCTTGTCGGAGCCAAGCCGCTACAAGAGCAACGGCGATCCTTGGCGGTAGGCGCTTCGCGTCGAGCTTGGCCTGCATGGCGTGGGTGAGGTTGCCTGATTTCGTGGGCATCAGGAGCGCGGCGAGGGCTTCCTCCATGCGGTTGCTCACGATTGGCTCAATGATGGCGTCATCCAGGTGGCGCATTGCATCGGGGCTGTCGGCGCATGAGGCTGCCCTCAACCTGCGTTCCGATAGCGGCGCTCACCGTCCACCACCGCACTAGACACTTCGCGACCTAACTTCTTTTTGATGGTGCCAGACAGAAAGCCCCGGACACTGGGGTTTCTCGATTAGCGATTGGCCATAAGCAATACTTCGTCGGCATAGAGTGCCGTGAAGGAGCATCTCATCTCCGCAGGAGCGATGTCCGTCTCCGGGAGATGCCAGTCTGCTATGCCGCCGTCCATGCGATGTTGCTGGCTCCAATTCCGACCGCACACCGGATTGTCATTTGCCGACACCCGCGACGCGAGGGCGCGGCCGAGCGCAATGCTCGCGCGGAACGAGAGTACTCCACACCGGTGAATTAAATAGTCACTCTGGATTGAATTGACCTCACTTAATTCCTTCTTTTTCAGACGCTTAGCCGATTGCGTAGAATGCCAAACTAAGAATAAGTTGGGGGGGCGTCCGAACTCGCGCGCGAGTCCGGACGCAGTGGCTCCCCGTCTACGCCCCCCGGCAAGGGGAGCCACTTTAGCCCGCGCAAGATGTGTTTTTCGGATCATCTATAATCAGGTCACGCAGTGCGCCTGCCGAATCAACGTGAGTTAGCTCTCTTCACTCCCACTTACCACGTCCTCGAGCACGCCAGTTTTAGTACCTACCAAGCAGGCCAGTTGACCTTGTGGGGCTGAGAAGTGACTTTCAATACTGTTCTCTGTTCTTGCTCGCTTAACGGCCATGCTGGCCGAGTTCGAAACTGTTGATGTGGGGTGCCGAGCCCTTCTTGAAGGCGAAGATCAGCTCATGGCGAGAGCGGTAGAAGCTCCCCATGCCGCCCGTACCCTTGTCCCAGGCGATCAGGTTCTTGAGCTCGGCGTAGACATTCTCTCCGGCGGCCAGCACTTCGCCGATATGCCGCCAGTCCATGCACACGAAGTGGATGGCACCGTCGACGCTATGGTCGGCGAGATTGCCGAAGGCCCTCGCCAGGAAGCCGGTGAACTGGTCCCTGGTCATCTCGCCCGAGGCCATGGCGAACTCGCGGTGTTTCACGCGTCCGAGCCCTGAGACATGACCCTCGATCGGCACATTGTAGGGTGGATCGGTGAACACCATCTGCGCCTTCTCGCCGGCCATCAGGTCAGCGACCACCTCAGGTGAGAGGGAATCCCCACAAATCAGACGGTGTCGCCCCAGCAGCCAAACATCGCCCGGACGCGTCACCGGAGGTCCTTCCATCAGCGCCGGCAGTTCCTCATCTCTGGGAGATGCCGGTTCCCCGACGGCCAGTCCGTCGATCAGGCCGTCGACATCGCCAATGGCAAAGCCCGTGAGATCGATGTCGAAGCCAGGATCCTCGAGCAGCAGTGCCTTGAGTTCCTGGCCCAGCAGTTCCTCGTCCCATCCGGCATTGAGCGCCAGCTTGTTGTCGGCAAGGACGTAGGCCCGCTTCTGAGCCGGCGTCATAGTGTCGAGGCGGACGCAGGGTACTTCGCTCAGCCCCAGAACCTTGGCGGCTTCGAGCCGCCCGTGCCCTGCGAGGATCATGTTGCCGCCATCGATGATCAGGGGATTGGTGAAGCCGAACTCCTCGATGGAGTTGGCTATCTGCCGGACCTGCTTGCGGCTATGTGTGCGCGCATTGCGGGGGTAGGGCTTTAATGCCCCGAGGGGCAGGTATTCAATTCAAGTTCGTGGGACATGGCCCAATACTCCTTACTAACAACGTTTCACTCCTTCCCCCTGCCAGGTGTTGTCTGCTCAGCCGGTCCTGGCGACTCGGGAGATGTTCGTGCATTGTTCTACTGGCACTCGCTGCGGTACGCAACAGATTGTGTGAACTGTGAACAGAAACACCACGTCTATGGCGTTTCTGCCGCAGTGGCCCCGGGGACGCGTTGCCTGACTGCGCCAGATGGGATCCCTGTTCGGTTGCGCCCAAAACCCTGGTCAGGGCGATTCCATTCCCTGTTCCCGAAAACAGGGAATTTAACCGTAAACTATTCAATTCACGGAAGGATACGCGCTGATCAACTCTTCGCAGGTGCCAATTCTGGCGAAATTCCCTGTTAATTCCCTGTAACTACACTGAGACGGGTTCGCAGAGGACTGGCTCCACCACCATTCAGTCCCTCCCCAGAATGCCGTCTGAGGCTACTGCCGGAATAGCCGGGACATTTCCGAAGCTTGGGCAATGGCCCGCATCGTCTCTAAGGGCCGGAGACGCTGCTTTCTGGTTCTTCTGCGGGCAAAATCCGGGCCCGTCTCAGTGTGTGGTTTTCGTTGCCGTCTCTGCGGATCAGTACCAAAATCGTGATTACGAGTGACCTCGCGACGAGCCCGTATCAGAGCTGATCGAACCCCAGGGCATGCCGATGATCTGCCCAGCCCGGCGGCAATGGCTTGAGGCGGATGAGCTTGCGCCTTCCTGACGTGACCACTGCCCGCTCGGTAGATGGCCGGTCCTCTCCTTTCCCGTCCACCTCCCCGATGCCGAGCGCCAGTTCCAAACCAAGCGATGACAATGCGATCCGCATCCCGCTGGGGACGATGTCTATTCGGGTCATCAAGTTGATGAGTTCGGCGCGCGCGTCCGGTGATGGAGCAGACAGCATCCGCACCAATCGCTTTGCATTGCCTTGCACCTCCTTCATCAGTCCGATGCCAGCAGTCGCCAAGCTTGGAAGCTGGTAGAGCCAAGACTGATCTTCCAGAGTGTCGCGCAGCGACGAAAGGACTGCCATATCCAGTTCATGTGCGGGGATCCGCCAGCCGGAGGAACTCTTCCTCCGCGCCTGCATCAGTCGCTGAGAAATGTAACAGTGGTATCTCCTGCCATCCTTGATAGCTTGCGATGGCGTCAGGCGATCACCGGTCTCATCAAACAGGAAACCTGCCAGCAGGCTGCCGGTCGCGTGGTCTGTCGCCGAGGCTCTCTGCGATGCCTGTGTTTTGAGCTTTTGCTGCACGGCCTGCCACAAGTCGCGTTCAATGATCTCCTCATGCCGACTGCGGACGATCCGTTCCTTGTGCCGGATGTCGCCGGCATAGACCGGATTTGGAACGCTGCCATGATCCCCGTGGTACGGCGCGCAAGATCGAAGCCATGGCCGCAAAGGGGGGATAGGCGAAGATGCTTGGCTACGATCAGGGCGCCGGCGTGTGTCAATCACGGGACAGCAGACCCAGTTATCCCCCCGGCATGTGGTCAGCACACAGGCTCTCAATCCCGATCGCGAGGTATCTGCCCACCGAGGGCATGGGGCACGATCTACCTCCAGAACCCGCCCCAACAGTGATCGAGGCAATCTGCGAGCTGGCCAATCTGCGCGATTACGTTCCGAGAGGATGACTACTTAGCACCCTGCCCCATTGCGTGAGTTATACGCAGGCCGACTCGAAATCGGTACTCGAAGAGAACCGCACCTGGTCATCCGCCAGTCCCTTCAGGACCTGCAGCAGGCTGGAACCAGAGCAAAAAGGTGCAATGATGCCCATTCGAAGGACATGCGACATAAGTTGGTTACTGCGCAATGGGCAGATCGAACAACTCGCGCTCGCTGGACCCAACTTGGAAGTCGGCATCAAAGGGAGCGCATTCACAACAGGCAGTATTGCAGGAGAAAACGTCCGACGGACTCTCGATCGTCCGATGAAAGACAAACATTAAAACCCTATCAAACGTGTTGGCATAAATGGCGCCACACCCTATAAGACGAAGTTAGTTTCAAATGGAGTTCGTTCATGAAATTCGCGTTGCTCGCTTGTTGTTTTTCGATCGACTTCTCCGTTCCCTCCTTCGCCAGCTCCTGCGATACCGACCTCCCAGCGCTGAAGTCTCAACTCCAAAGGGACGAGATCGAACCCGACGTGAAGGCGCAAATTGAAGATATGGTCGCCCAGGCAGAGAAGTTTTGTGCCGCCGGCAAAGACAAAGAAGCTGGTGATGTCATCTCTGACGCCACAACGATGTTGACCGCTCAGTAACAGGCGTCCGGTCTGACCGCAGCGAGACTCTGCGGCCCGGATTTGAGACGATATTGATGTGATCAAGCGTCGAGCCGAGTGGCCCAAATACTTTCTTTCCACAACCAGTCAAGCGGGTGATTGAGTACCGGGAAGCGACCTGAACGATCTTGCCCACTCGGTTCAGAGACCCGATGAGACAATCTCACTGGCCCCGAGTATTCCACTTGGAAGTAGGATTACAGATCCATGCTGTTTTATGGCCACGTGCCTCATTGCGCGTCAGGTTGGGTCCCAAAATCCGGGCCGCTGATCCGCGTACACTTTCCTTGCAGTACCACTATGCCTTTCGAGGTCATAATAAAGTTCGTGATTGCTCCGGTGTAGCGATTTATTTCCACACGTTGCTCGGCCGGCGCGCCATCGACTTCATACTGAGCGCGGCCCTCAATCAATTTTCCCCCTGTGGAGGCTATGAAGGGATGGATGAAGCCTTCCTTCATCATAGTGCCAATCAAGTCGCCGATGGGGTCATACCGAAACTCGACACTTCCAAACGCATTCACGGTATTGTGCGTTTGCATATCCGTGCTGCGTTGCCACTCACACTTCATGATGAGCAGTCCCGTGGAAGCCAGTGCCGGTACAGGTGTCGGAAACACCAGCACCGCGAGAGCGAGTGCAAGTAGCATTTTTCTCATTTTGTAGACCACCAGAAGACGAAGCCCCCTCTTTCAGCGCCGGGTCGAACCAGGTTCAACGCAAGTGAACGTTCCGCGGCGGTAGTTCACAACGGGCCTTGCTCCGCTTGGATACTGGGGACCGTTGCACGCCTTTATGGCCCGTTTCAGAAGCGCTTGATCAGCTGCTGTCCTCTCTGCCGCATTTCCCGATCCGGGCACACACTGCAGCAGCAGAAAACTGAGAAACAGAGTCGCGCCTCTATTCATCTGATCAACGCCTTATCTGGGGTGCGCATGGGCCTTAATGTCCCTTCAGCACAAGTGTCTGGATGGGGATGAACAGCGCCTGCACGCGCAGGATCATGGCGTGTACCAATGCAATGGCATCTATGGCGTGCAGTCCAAAGCGTTGGAAGGTGCCAAGATCAGGATTTCTCAAGTCTTCATGAAAGCTCGTATACGCGTTGACGATGCAATTGCTGCCAGGCGTCATGCCTTCGAGGCCATCCTCAAAGATTGGTTCAAGCGTGACGAGCAGGGTGCCCGGCTGTGCGATCTGCGCCACGTCAACGAGTTGCTCGCCGGCACGTAGCTGGCCCGATGCGATGTAATCCTGCACGCCTATCACCACGAGCGGAATGATCTGCAGCGGCTTTGCGACACAGGTTGCTTCGGCCGCCATCCCCGGTGTGATAACGCTGGCTTCAATCTGGTTGAAACCAGCCTGGATACGCCGCGGCCCCTGGCCTGAGGGGATCAGGATGCCAGCAGGACGCAGTACGGGATTCACGATGTCACCCACCTGCAACACAAATTGCTCCAGCTGCCCGTCGACACCGGCATAGATGGTCTTTTTTGCCAGTTCGACTTCGGCCTGCTTCAACGTGGCCTCGGCGCTGGCCTTCTCTGCGGGCAGCAATGTGCCGACCCTGATCTCGGCCGCGCTTTGGGTCGCCCTGGCGGATGCCAGCGTGCCTTCGGCACCGGTCAGCGCAGTTTGAAGCCGCTCGAGTTCACGCGTCGACACAGTTCCGGATTTGCGGTCGAAAAGCTCCTGCTTCACAGCCAGTTCGTCGGATATCTGCTTCAAGGCATTTTCTGCCAGTTGCACCTGCCCTGCCGTAACCTCGATGTCGGCCCTCGCCATCACGATCTGGGCATCGATCTCGGCGCTGCGGCGCTTGGCCAGTTCCAATGCAGCTTGCTGCTCGGTGCTGTCGAGCTTGAAGAGCAGCTGGCCCTTCTTCACCTGCTCGCGCGTCTTCACGAAGATTTCGCTGACGCGGCCAACCGACTCGGTCAGCACGGGTATGGTGCGGAACACAGAGGTCGCGCTCGAAGTTGCCGGATGAAAAAAGAACACCGTCGTAATCAGCAGCGTCGTGAGAATCAAACAGCCGGTGATACCCCAGCGCAGTTCGTACCATATGGAGAAGAAGGTGATCTTTCTGCCCTGGACGAAATGCCGGATGAGGAAGTCAGGAAGAATGGTGAGCAGCGAGCAGAGCGTGATTTCGAGCATGATCAGGCATGCTCCGTAGGACGTTCCGGTGTGGTGGAGTCGTCATGGGCCGCAGCATCCATGCTATCGCCCTGTTCCGGCTCGGAGGGGATGCCGGCGATCTTTTCCACGGCCCGTGCGATGCGGCGCTGCGGTCCAATGAAGTCCGGCAGGTCGATCATCGCGAGAACGAGCCCGATGATCCAGAAGATGTGCATGTGCGTGAAAAGCGATATCAGTCCGAGTACCGCCACGACCTCGAACTGGAGTTTCCGGTGTCCCATGCGCTCCGGCAGGGAATGGAGCCAGAAGAACCCCACACCGAGCAGCACCACCATTGCTATCACGACCAAGGTGGTAATGATGTAGAGCACGTCTGTTCCGCCGGGCGCGGTGATGAACCACGGAAGAACGTGCGGAGCCAGTGGATTCATGGACTCGGTGGTGGCCATGAGCTCCTCGCGACGCGATCGATCACTCTAGATGTCCTTGCCGTTGAACTGCAGGTCGTAGTTCAGGATCACGCGAAAGTCGTCGAGCTGACCGTTGCTGCCATCCGCGTTGTCACTCTCCACAAGTGCGTAGCGAGCGCGGAGCCAAAGCGGCGAAAGCCAGTTCCATCGGTCCTCAAAGGCGGAGAACCGATAGTCGGCGGTGAAGTCATATTCATTCCACATGGGCAGGCCGGGAGCGACGTCCGTATCAATGGCGGCAAGTGCGGTGAAGACCAGCCCTTCGAGACCGACTTTCGTGAAGTCGAACGTGGCTCCCAGCAAGACCGCCTGTTCTTCAGCACGGTTGAAGTCCTTTACGATCATGCTGGTGTAGCCCGGCCAGCTGCCATAGGGCGAACGCCAGTTGTCGTCTTCACCATTGAAGGTGTAGCCTGCCGTCAGGGTGACGGGACCGTAGGTGAAATCGCCTTTCAAGCCACCTACCCACGCTTCGAAGTCGGGACCGGTGAGCAGTTCATCCCCAATTCCGGATTGGATCATGAACTGGCCGGAGAGCTTAAGCTTGGTATCGTCAGTGGGCGCCACCGTCCAACCGCCGTCACTATATGATGACAGCAGAAGGTTCGGCACAGCATAGAACGAAGTGCGCGCCACGAAATTGTCGTTCGGTTCGAACACGAGTCCGCCGAGATACATGAGTTCGTTCTGGGTAACGCCTGCTGCATCGGCAATATTGACGAACTTGTCGGCGTCGCGCTTCTTCATTTCCGTGAGGACGCCGGCATAATAGCTGACGGGACCAAGATCGCCCGTGGCCGTTGCGCCCTCAAAGGTGTTCGGCACCATGCGATTGTCTTGGGGGTTGACCTCCGGCTGGTTGACCAGCTGCCGGTAGAAGGTGGCCACCTGCTCCTCGTACTTCAGTGCCACATAGGCTTGACCAAGAACTGCAAATCCCTCGTTGCCGATCAGCAGCAAGGAGCCTTCTCTGTCTGCTGGCGCCCAGACTGGAAGCGACGTGTAACCCACTGCCCCGAGTTGCAGCACATCACCGATCCAGTCTGTCTGATAGCCCAGCCAGCCTCCTGCCGCCCATGCAGCGGGATCGGTACCTGCGCTGTCATAGCGGTCCAGAAGATAGCTGCGAAGATGAAACGTGAAAGTTGCATCGTCGTAAAACGCCCGCTGGAACTCGCTCGCGGGTTCTGGCGCGATGTCCGCTGCTTTCGCCTCGGCCATCGTCACCATAACCGCGACGGCGGCTGAAACGATAAGAGAGTTATGTAGATTGAGCATCGTCGCCCCATTACCCGGCGGACTCAAGGCCCCGCCGCAGGGTGCACTGTTCACACGCCGTATCCGGGGGTCAACAGCTGGCGGCTGTTCCATCAAGAATCTTACTGTAAATTACACGTAGTTACGCGTTCTTAGGACGGCACGCCATACTGCGAGGTTCTGCCAGGGTGTAAGTAATTTCCCATCTTCGCAAACACTTGTGGCTTTTGCCTGCAAAGCGGGCGGACAGCCCGGCAATCAGCATGATGGGAGTATAGTTCATGGCAAATACGGATCGAATCGACCGCTTCCTGGTGATGCATGCAGCCCGCGCCGACCAGTGGCGGGAAGTTCTCTCGGCAGCCCAGGATTGGGCAGCCGGCAGCGGAAATCGCGCCAAGGTAGAAGCGGAACTCTCCGATATCGCCGTGATTGAGGAACTCCACGCCTATCCCGGTGTGCGCCTTATGGCACGCCTTCGCGAGAGAATCGCCTCCGGAGAGGCCGATGCCGTGGCCTCGATGGTCCGCCGAATCGCCGACGCCATTCTCACCAGCGCCTATGCACAACAGACTGACGGCGATGGGACAGGGGATGGCGATGACGGTCTGCCGGACGTTCTGCCCAGCGTCGTCTCGGGGCGCGAGCACCATCGCCCCTATTTCGAGGTGCTGCTGGTCACCCCGCAGCCCCAGGCTCGCTGGGGCGCCATGGCGGCCGAGTTCCGGCGCCTGCGTCGGCCGGAGGACCTTTTCGTCTATGAGCCGGTGATCGTGGGCAGCTTCGAGGATGCCCTGTGCGCCATCCTCGTCAACCCGTCCATACAGGCGGTGATCGTCGCCGAAGGCTTCGCCTTCCGCTCCGCGCATGATGCGCCGGTTCTCCGCACCATTCTGGACAGTGCACTGGGCAAGTTGGAACCGAGTTCATCGGCCCTCACCCTGGCGGGGATCATCAAGAAAGTCCGGCCGGAGCTCGATCTCTATGTCACCTCCGACCGGGACGTGGAGGCCCTCGCAGCTTCGCCGCAATCTTCCTGCGTCCGGCGTATCTTCTACGCGGTGGAGGAGGTGCTGGAGATGCACCTCGCCATCCTAGAGGGCATCCAGGCACGCTACGAAACGCCGTTCTTCGACAATCTCAAGCTTTATGCACAGCGCCCCATCGGCACCTTCCATGCGCTGCCCATCGCCCGTGGCAAGTCGGTGTTCCGTTCGAACTGGATCCGCGACATGGGGGAGTTCTACGGGATCAACCTGTTTCTGGCTGAAAGCAGCGCCACCACCGGCGGTCTCGACAGCCTGTTGGAGCCGACCGGCACCATCAAGAGGGCGCAGGACATGGCGGCGCGGGCCTTTGGTGCCGACCGGGTGTTCTTCGTCACCAACGGAACGTCCACCAGCAATAAAATGGTGGTCCAGGCCCTGGTGGCGCCCGGGGACATCGTGATCGTGGACCGCAACTGCCACAAGTCGCACCACTACGGACTGGTGCTTGGCGGCGGCCAGCCGATCTATGTCGAGGCCTACCCGCTGACGCAGTATTCCATGTATGGCGCCGTGCCGCTCAAGGCCATCAAGCAGGCCCTGCTCAACCTGAAGGACGAAGGGCGCCTCGATCGCCTGCGCCTGCTCGATCTCACCAACTGCACGTTCGACGGCCACATGTACAACACGTTCCGCGTGATGCAGGAATGCCTGGCCATCAAGCCTGACTTGATCTTCCTGTGGGATGAGGCCTGGTCGGGATTCGCGCATTGGTCGCCGTTCCTCCGGCCACGCACTGCAATGGGCGCTGCCGCCGCCCTTGAAGAGTGGCAGGCGGACCCCGCTTCCGTTGCTGCCTATGAGAAGCAGCAGAAGGAGCTTGGCGCCAAGCCCAGCCATGAGAAGATGCTGGAAACCCGCCTCATTCCCGATCCGCGCAAGGTGCGGGTGCGTGTCTACCAGACCAACTCGACGCACAAGTCCATGTCTGCCATTCGCCAGGGCTCGATGGTGCTGGTCAAGGACGTCGACTACAACAAGGTCGAAAGCCAGTTCCACGAAGCGGTGTTCACCCATGCCTCCACGAGTCCCAACCAGCAGCTGATCGCCAGCCTCGATGTGGCCAGGCGTCAGATGGAACTCGAAGGCTATGGCCTGGTCATGAACGCCATCTCCATCGCCCTGCGCATCCGCAAGATCGTCAACAGCCACCCCATCATCTCGAAATACTTCCAGATCCTGGGGGCGGACGCGCTGATCCCGGAGCAATACCGCCAATCCGGCTTCAAGGATTTCCTCGCCGAGGGCACCGACTGGGGCGATGTGGTGAAGTCCATGCGCGAGGACGAGTTCTACCTCGACCCCACCCGCATGACCATGGTTTGCGGTGATGCCGGCTTTGACGGCACGCAGTTCAAGGGCATCCTCGCGAGCCGCTTCAACATTCAGGTCAACAAGACGTCGCGCAACTCGGTTCTGCTGCAGTCGAACATCAACAACACGCGAAGTGACGTGGCACACCTGCTGCGCGTGCTGCTGGAGATCTGCGGCGAGATCGAAGAAGGCCTCCGCAGCGGAGGCGAGAGCGCCCGCAAGGCTTTCGCAGCCCGCACCAAAGCGCTGATGCACGATGTGCCTGACCTGCCGAACTTCAGCCGCTTCCACGAGGCGTTCCGCAAGGACGCCGGCAAGCTGACGCCAGAAGGTGACATGCGGACAGCCTTCTTCATGGCCTATGACGAAAGCGCCTGTGAATACGTGCCGCTCAACGGTCCTGAGATTGACAAGCGCCTCGCCAATGGTCCGGACCTCGTCTCCGCCAATTTCGTCATTCCCTACCCGCCAGGCTTTCCGATCATGGTGCCAGGGCAGGTGCTGACGGCGGAGACGGTCGGCTTCATGCGCAAGCTCGATGTGAAGGAAATCCACGGCTACGAGGCCGCGCGCGGCCTCAAGCTCATCAAGCCGGACGCGCTCACGGGCGCGCGCGGCACCAAGACTGCCAAGGCCTGAACAAGGGGAGAATGATCATGGCTGGTCTTTTCGAGTTTCTAGGTTCCAATCCCTTCATCCTGCTGTTCCTCACCGTGGGCCTTGCCGTCTGGCTGGGGCGCATGACGGTCGGCGGCTATGGGCTCGGCATGGTGGCCGCGGCCATTATCGTGGGCTGCGGCATCGCGGTGTGGGGCTCGGCCTATGGCGTGAAGCTGGAACTCAACAACTTCACCAAGTCGATGTTCTACTACCTGTTCATGTATGGCGTGGGCCTGCGCGTTGGCCCCTCCTTCGTCAACAGTCTCGGCGGCGATGGATTGAAATTCAGCCTTCTGGCGATCGTGAGCTGCGTCATCGGCCTCACGCTGGTGGTGCTCGGTGTCCGCTTTCTTGAGCTGCCCCCCGGCACGGCCGGCGGAATCCTCGCAGGTTCGCAGACCATGTCGGCTGCCATCGGCTCCGCCGAAGAGGCGGTCAACGCCGGTGTCGTGACACTACCTGACGGCACCACCAAGGAACAGGTCAGCTCGATGATCGCGCTGTCCTACGGCATCACCTATATCTGGGGGACCGTGGGCATCATTCTCATCACCAAGTATCTTCCGAAGTGGTGGGGTGTCGACGCCGCGCAGGCCGCGAAGGAATATGAAACCAAGTATGGCGTCACCAGCGGCGACGTACCAACCCTGTCGGGTTGGACGGCTGCCGCGTTGCGTGCCTACCGGCTCGAAAACAGCGAGTGGGTCGGCAAGTCCGTGTCTGACCTGTTGCGCGGCCACCCCGAATACAAGGTGGTCAACGTGGTGCGCAACGGGGAGCGGTTGGAACCTGATGGCGCGCTGCGCTTTGCCGCCAATGACATCATCGCGCTGGGCGGCCGCCGCGAGAAGATGACGGAGAAGATGGGCCTCATCGGGCCTGAAGTCTCCGACAGGCTGGCTCTGGACGTGCCGCTGGACAGCGCCGACATCGTCGTGACCAACAAGGACATACTGAAGCTGTCTCAGGCCGAGCTCCGGGCTCTGCCCGGTGCCGATCAGATCCAGGTCACCAAGCTCGAACGTGGCGGCGTGCCGATTCCCATCGGTACCAACACCAAACTGCAGCGCATGGACATATTGACCGTCGTTGGTCTCAAGGACGCTGTGACCAGTGTCGGCGAGATGTTCGGTCGCGTCGTGCGACCGAGTGCGGCAACCGATCTGCTCACCCTCTCGCTGGGCATGATCCTCGGCTTCCTGATCGGCGCTATCCAGTTTCCGGCGTTCGGCGCCTCAGTGGGTCTCGGCAACGCTGGCGGACTTCTGGTCTCCGGTGTGATCGTCTCGTCGCTGGTGTCGCGGTTGCGCTTCTTCGGCAATACGCCAAACGCGGCACGCAACATCCTGGAGGATCTGGGCCTCGTCGTCTTCGTGGCCATCGTCGGCATCAACTCCGGCAATGCGCTGCTGACCCAGCTTACCGGTGTGCTGGCCGTCAAGATCTTCGTGGTTGGCTTCATCGCCTGTTCGATCCCTCCCTTCATCGTCTGGTCCCTGGGCTTCTACGTGTTCAAGATGAACCCGGCGGTGCTGATGGGTGGCGTTGCAGGTGCGCGCAGCCACTCAGGCCCCTGCCGCGAGGCGGCGGTCGAGATCAAGAGCAACGTGCCGTGGATCGGCTTCCCCGTTGCCTATGCAGTCTCGGGCGTGCTGCTCACCGTGTTCGGCTACTTCGCAATGTTGCTGGGACAGTAAGCCCGGCGACATACCAGCGACCCGGCAGGTGCTCCCCCTCCTGCCGGGTCGGCCTCTTAGACCTCTTCACCCCCAGGAGCCGCCATGGAAGCCATGCAACGCTTCGAACTCGATGAACTCTCCACCCTTCTGGTCGGGCTCATCGCACTCTTCGTTGGGCGGTGGATTCGCCAGTCGGTTCCGCTCCTGCGGCGCATCGACATGCCAAATGCCGTTGTGGGTGCCATGGTGGTGGCTGTCATCGTTTTGCTCATGCAGGTCTTCCTGCACTTCGACGTGGCCTTTGGTGCGCGCACCAAGGATGCACTGTTGCTGATCTTCTTCACCTCCATCGGCCTCTCCGCAAAACTCTCTGCCCTTAAGAAGGGTGGCGTTCCGTTGGTCATCCTCTGTGGCGTCACGGTTCTGGTTCTCATTGCGCAAAACCTTTCGGGCGCGGCTCTGGCAAGTCTTTGGGGCGCGCACCCTGCCTATGGCGTGCTGGCGGGCTCGCTATCCTTCGTGGGTGGGCCTGGCACGGCCTTGGCCTGGGCCAAGGAGCTGGAGGCTCAGGGGCTGGTCCATGCCCAGGTGGTTGCCGTTGGTGCCGCCACTCTGGCCGTGATCTCGGGTGCTCTGGTTTCCGGTCCTGTCACGGGGTGGATCGTCAAGCGTCACAAGCTGCACAGCAGCGAAGGCGGCCCCACTGACCTCACCTTCATCCCGCCGCCACCCAAGGAAGAGACCAAACCAGCAGACACCCAGATCGAGAGCCTGCTCTCCACGGTTTTCGTTCTGGCGCTCTGCGTTCTCCTGGGCGAGAAGCTCAATGATTTCGCCCGTAGCGCCGGAGTGATCCTGCCGGGCTTCCTGTCCGCCATGATCGCCGGTGTGGCCGTTACCAACATCGCAGATGCCTTCAAGTTCAAGCTAGACTTTGCCCCCATCGAACGTGGCGGGGCCTTGGCCCTGCAATTGTTCCTGGTGATGGCCCTGATGTCGACGCCGCTCATCTCGGTTGCCGCCATACTGCTGCCCCTCGCGCTGAATGTGGCCTTGCAGGTGGTGGTGACAGTGGCGATTGCCTACTTCGTCCTCTTCCGCCTGTTGGGCAGCGACTATGACGCGGCAGTGACATCGGGTGGCTTCCTGGGTTTCGGGCTCTCTTCCATGCCGGTCGCCATGGCAACCATGGACGAGGTAGGCCACCGCTACGGCCCGTCGCCCAAGGCCTTCCTGCTAATAACGTTGGCCGGTTCATTCTTCGTCGATCTGGCTAACGCCTTCGTCGCCAAGGGCATTCTCGCTCTGCCGTTCTTCAGCATCGGGTCGGCGGCAATGAGCGGAGGATGAGCAAGACCACACCCGGCAACCCAATTCCGAAGGAGACGCCATGCAGGCCGTGATAAGTGCAGTCGCCGAACGAAAGTTGCTCTGGCTGCTCGTACTCGTTCCCATCCTTCTGGTCGGGGCGCCGATGTTGCATGAAAGGCAGAGCGTACTCTTCGTGCTTTCGGTGATGGCCATCATCCCGCTTGCCGCACTCCTCAGCCTCGCCACGGAGCAAGTTGCAGCGCGCACCGGTGATGCCATCGGAGGCCTGCTCAATGCCACGCTCGGCAATCTCACGGAACTCATCATTGGGCTTACCGCGTTGCGTGCCGGAGAGTATCTTCTGGTAAAAGCCTCGCTGGCGGGTGCCATCGTCACCAATACGCTGTTCATGACCGGTGCATGCTTCCTGCTCGGCGGCCTCAAGTACCATGTGCAGGACTTCAACAATGCCAGTACCAAGCTGCAGATGGGCCTGCTGTTCCTTGCCGCCTTCGCACTTCTGGTGCCCTCCGCCCTCGCAGACATGGATTCACAGGCACTGCCTGGCTCGCTCAGCGTGGTGATCGCCATCATACTGCTGACCACTTATGGATTTAGCCTGGTGTTCACGCTCGGCACCCATAAGAAGTATTTCTCCTCCGCCGCGCATGAAGAGTCGCATGAGCATGTGTGGCCTGTTTCGGCGGCCGTCATCGTCCTTCTTGTCACGACCCTTGCCGTGGCACTGGTGAGCGAGATCTTCGTCGAATCGCTGACCGTGGCGAGTTCCTCCCTGGGTCTCACCCCCGCCTTCGTTGGATTCATCGTGGTGGCGATCGTTGGAGCCGCGGCCGAGATGACATCCGCCTTCAGTGCTGCGCGCAAGAACCGCCTTGATCTCAGCCTCGGAATTTCCTTTGGAAGTTCCTCGCAGATTGCGCTGTTCGTAGCACCTGTTCTGGTGCTGCTCAGCTATGTGCTCGGACCGGAGCCCATGTCGCTGCAATTCTGGCCAGGCGCCATCGCAATGATCTTCATCGCCACGTTGACGGCGGCGCTGGTCACGTCCTCGGGTCATTCAGCCTGGTTTATCGGACTGCTGATGCTGATGATCTACGCCGTGTTCGGCGCTACGCTGTTCATCCTTCCTCCCGCGCACTGAAACCTAGTCATGAACACCGAGGTCAACCCCACCCGCAAAGCGGTGCTTCAACCCATCGAGCGGTTGTCCGAAATCCTGTTCGGGCTGATCATGGTCCTCACCTTCACAGGTTCGCTCAGCGTGGCAACGGCTGACCGGGGCGAGGTGAAGGTCATGCTCATCGGTGCGCTGGGCTGCAACATCGCATGGGGGCTCATCGATGCCATCATGTATCTCATGGCATGCCTGCACGAACGCGGAGCTGAATTGCAGACGATGATAGCAATCGGAAAGGCCAAAACCCCTTATGACGCGTATGCCGAGATCCGCCGCAGTGTGCCGCGCGTGGTGGCGGATGAACTGAGGTTAGACATCCTCGAGCGCATTCGACTCCGCGTGGCCGCCCTGTCCACGAACGCGCATTCTCCACGGCCTACGGTGGAAGACCTTCGCGGCGCCTTCGGCGTCTTCCTGATAGTCGTGATCTCAACCCTGCCGGTGGTGTTGCCTTTCGTGTTCGTTGCGGATTTGGCGCGCGCGATGCGCTGGTCCAACGCAGTTGCCGTGATTATGCTGGCCCTGATTGGCTATTACTTCGGTCGAGCGTCGGGGCTTTCGCCGTGGTGGACGGCCCTGTCGATGGTGCTTCTTGGGAGTGTGCTGGTATCACTTACCATCGTTCTCGGCGGCTAAGATTAACTCGCGCCAGCGAAACCTGCTTTTCGTAAAGCATCCATGAAACGCTGCCGATCAAGCGGCTGAACGAGCCGCTGCGGCAGGTCCACCAGCAATTCGGGAAGCTGCCGAGACGCGTTGTGCTCCAGCCACTGCCGATGCACCAGTGCCGCATCGCTTTCGCCTGCCTCCGCAAGGATGGCTGCCGCTACCACGTGGTAGGCCGGGTTTTCATCTGCCCGGGCCTCAGCCACGAGTGCAGCAGCTGCTGGCAGGTCGCCTTTAAAGAAGTGGCACAGTGCCAGCGCCGTATTCAAGTACGCGATTCTGCTGGCACCTGTGTCAGTCGCCTCCTTCACGAGCCGGCATCCCTCCGTCCAGTTTCCGCTTAATGCAAGCCGGTAGCCGTAATCGCCCTTCAGCTCGACATCATTGGGGTTGAGCGCCAGCGCCTTGGCACCGATCCGGATTGCCTCCTGGAAGTCCTTGCGGAAGTAAAGTGCCATCATGAGCGCCTGTTGGCCGCGAACGTTGGTGGGATCCAGTTCGGTGGCACGGCGAGCCGTCTCATATGCACGGGTCAAGACCGGGACGGCGTTGTCCTGCGGCGGGGGATAGACGAAGCGATACTCATCGACATAGGCCAAAGAAAGCAGCGCCCATGCCGTGGAATAATCGGGATGATCGGCCACGGACTTTTCCAGGCAGGCACGAACGGGCGGAAATTTGCTGGCCGCAAAGCTGGCGCGATAGACATAGGCGCTTAGCGTGCAGAGATACGCATCGATGCCCTTGGGTGGCAATTCAAGGCGCATGCGCCGCTCCGCTTCGAAGAGGATGCCACTTGGAGAGGCAAGGCGAGAGGCGAGCTCGTCGGCGATGGTCAACTCGACGTTGAGAAGCTGCTCCGGCTGGAGCTGCGCCTCGAAACTATCTGCCCAGATCACCCGCCCGTCCATGCGGTCGACCAGCCGGGTTTGAACGAGAAGTTGCCCGCCGTTTTCACGGAGCGTGCCACCGAACTCATAGCGTGCCACTGTCGCCGAAGGCTGGCTCGTCTCCCCTTCACTGGGGATCACCGCGAGTTCCTTGAAGCGCGACGTCTTCTCGATGATCCGTTCGGTCAGGCCCTTTGCCAAGATCGCCGATTCACGGCTGTGAGTAAGGTCCGTCAAAGGCTTTACGATCAGGCCCGGGGTTTGGACCGACGGGGACGACTCAGTCTGGCGTTCCACATTCAGGAAGGTGAAGGCAGTCGCACCGAGAAGAAGCAACGAGAAGCCTGTCACAATCGACAATGAAGGAACAATGCCTCTCCACCACCGTCCAGCAATCGCCTCCACGGTGCTATCTGCCACCGCAGCGGCCTCTTTCGACTGCGGCGCCTCCTTGTTTATGAAGCGCGGAACATATGCGCCCTTAGGGATGTGGATGAGTATCTGATCCTGGGCCCCTTCAGTTAGGTAATAGTGCTCAAGCTCGCGTCGAAGGCGGGCGGCTGCGATCCTGACAATCGGGTCCTTTTGAGAATCGAAGCTCTCGGGACGGCCGAAAACGGCAACCCCGATGCTATACGCCTTGATACGGCTACCCCGCCCCTCAAGAGTCTCCGAAACCAAATATTCCAGGAGCCTGCGCGAACGATCGGTTGTCGGAAATCCCGTACTTCCGATAATTTTCTCAAGCTGCTGCAGGATCAATTCCGGCGCGACCGGAAGATTCTCTAAGCGGCCGTCTTGTTCGATGGTGGTGCTAGAGGGCTGACCGTGGGGGTTGCCAATTGCTACCGTACTCATACCTTAAGTATATACTACAGCTCTGAATGAAACTCTCTAAATATTTTACAGTTGATTTAATCGCAATGGTTGCAGTGAGCGAAGTTCTAATAGTCCGCTCGTCGTCTGGTTCTATGGCCCTCCGCTGCCAAGAATCCACGTAAAACCCTGTAATTTACTCCAAGCGACAGCCTCTTCGCGCGCCAGGCGATTGACCGTCAATAGACTTGGCCTCACCCTCGACTTGCACATAACGAGGGAAGCTTCGGCACACGATGTGGTCACCGTCATGAGATGCCTCCTGCGGGGGCTTCACCTCCCGTCGCTTAGAAGATGTTGAAATGGTCGTCCCTTCAGCTCTCGTTTCGCGCGACCATAGCAGCTGTCATGTCCTTACTTGTGGCGAGCTGGGTGGACCTGCGCTATCCCATCTATGCCTTCATTGCCGCAGTCTTGGTCACCGACCTGCAACCTGCAACAAGCCGCAACCTCGGCATTCGACGTCTAGCTGCTACTGTCATCGGTGCCGTCTGGGGTGCACTGCTCACCCAGTTTCTTCCGTCCACTTCGTGGGCCATCGGCGCCGGTGTGTTCGTGGCAATGCTTACGTCGCAGCTACTCAAGGCAGAAGAAGGAGCACGCGTCGCGGGTTACATCTGTGGCATCATCCTGCTGGATCACAGCTTCGAGCCATGGGCCTATGCTTTTCATCGCTTTCTAGAAACCGTCATCGGTATATTGGCTGCGTTGGCCATAAGCTACGTTCCCAAGTTCTTCTTTCACGAAAGTAACACAAGCGACACACATTGAAGCTCGTGACGTCAACTCATCAAAGAATTCGATAGGAGTTACTCAGGCCAGAAGCGCAAAAAGACGGGGCGTCGTGCGAGACAAGAATGTCAGCCCCACCCACGAAGCGGAAAAACGCTGGTTCCGGGACAGGCCCGCACGAGTTCGACGTCCAACGAGATAGCTGAACAAGGCATCGGGAGGCGATTAAGCAACGGGCACGCAACCCACGCTATTGTTGCTGCCGCCGCAAATCCCGCGACGACAATTTCAACGTCAATCGTCCTTCTCCTTCTCATCCAGTTCCAACGGTTGGCCAACGAGTTCCTCCATCTCCCGCACCAGTGGATCCTTCAGCCGCTCAGCTTGCCGTATGGGCCGACTTCCTGAACAGTCGGGACATTTCTGCTGCTTCGGTGGAAACTCGTGCCCTTCTCAGGTTAACTCCCGTACAACTCAACAATTGTCCTCTTGCACAAACCGAAACAGCCAAGGTCCCCTATGTCTAAGTGACTTGATTTCTTGCTATCCGGCTCACGGGCCCACAGTTGCTGGGGGGCCGATGCGCCAGTTCGGACGGCCCATGTTGCGGGGCCATGGGTTGGTTTCGCGCGTATTGAAATAAACGACGGCCACAAGTCGCGGAAACTCGATGTGCGGTGTTGTCACGTCCTTCGCCCATCTGGTGACATAGTCCGGACTGCCTTCATAGCCGAGCTCTGCCACGATAATGGGTTTGCCGAACCCTTCAGCGAGGCGATAGCCCTGCTCGAGCGCCTGGGCGAATGTTCTATCGCCACCAAAATTGATCTCATCATATGGCTGGTAGCCGAAGACCGACAGGCCAATTTCATCGACATATTGATCGCCCGGATAGTAATCCACCAGTTCCTTGTTGCCTTTCGGCGACCAGACATATTTGGCATCAGGCGCATGTTTTCGGCACTCAGTGACGAAACGCTGATAGGCGGCGATGAACTCCTTCGGTGACCAATGGGACCATGGGAAAATGGTGCTTGGATCTTCCATTTCCTGACCCCACCGAATGCTGATGGGGCTCTTCAAGCGGGAAATGGCGGAGCAGACCGCGGTGATATTGGCATCGTAGCGTCCCGCCAATATTCCATCGAGCAATGCAGCCGGGCGGATGCGCGAGTCCGCAGACCATGACCACGGCTCCACAGTGACCATCAGCTTCCGCCCGCGCGCCAGCGCATAGGCATCCGCAGCCTGCAGATCAGACAGATCGACGTCCTCCCACGGCAAAAAGATGTGTTCTATGGACGCCTTGCTCGCGCTGCTAAAATCGCCGTAGGGATCATAGGCGCCGAAGCTAATCGAGTCTTGGGTAACCACCAGGCGTTTGCTGAAAGAGTGGCCTTCATCTGGATTACTGTCAGAAGCATTGCCGAGTGCCAAGCTAAAACCCATTGCGGCGGAGGCCCCTGCAATCAGGATCGATCGGATCAGGTTTTTCGTGATCTGATTCATGTCGAATACTCGCACTTATGGTTTCTTTTTTGAGGGTGTGTTTGTTTTCCGTTTCGCGAATTCCGCGAAGACCAAATCATCCCGGACGAGCTTGTTGAACTCATCGCCAGCCTCGGGCTTGGCATGTTTGAAGACATACCATTCTCCGGACGGCTCCTTCCGCTGATAGATGGTGTCTCCATCGAGCTTGTGAACGAAACAGGTTCGAGCCGGATAGGTGCCCGACGTGGTATGCCAATCTGCGATCAAGCAAAGCCGGCCAGCGTCAGACACGCTCCAGCGCCCCTCCGCCCAGCTGGACTGCTCTCCTGTTCCCGAAAATGCGATGAACTGCCGATCTTTGATTTCCAGCCGGCCTGCTCCATCCTGCCATTGCCACGACTTGCCGCCAAATAGCGCATGGAGATCGGCGGCTGTCATGGCGCGGGCTTGGGCTGGTGGGTTGGCAACTTCGGCCCGGCTTGCGCGTGGGAAATTCAGCAGTGCTGCACCAAGCGCAGCAGCCAGCAGGATATAAGAACAAATCGATCTTGCATCTGGTGTCATGGGTTGTCTGTTCCGTCGTTGGAGTCAGAAAGGCAGGTGCCGCTGACGAATCCGGAATTGCCTGCAACTCTGGTCGTCGTATTCATTGTTGTGCAGGCTATGAGTGCCCTTCTTGTTGATCTGCATATGGCACGCCATTGTCCGGTGGAAGCCAACGGGGCTCAAACCGGATCTTGCGAATGCTTCCGTCGCCCAAGCCGGCGCCGGCAATGGAGTAGGTCTCTTTGAACAGGCTGACGCGCCCGGTACCCCAGGCAAGAGTTTGTACCCCTGCCATGCCATTTTTGGCGGTGCCGGTGCCCGTCAACACAATGACCGCCGCGAAGGTCATCGCGAGTGCGGCACGATAGGCCCCATTGGTCCGCCGAACGACGTTCTCGCGACTATGTTGGACGATGATGACCAAGAGCAGCAGGGCGTAAAGAGCCGCGTTGGTTAGCGCGAAGATATAGAAACCGCGCGCTTCATTCGGATTGTCGATCAGCACCACCGAAAGCGCTGAGACGAAGGACAGTAAAGCGTAGGGCGCCAACACACGAAATGGAAGCGGATCGACTTCCGAACGTCCTTTGGGCGTAATGCGGTACTCCACCACTGTACCGGCCACACAATCCCGGATCGCGGCTATCGTTCCGGCAAGCGCCCAAGGCCAGCGGGCAAACTGGAAGAAAACAAGCTCCCAGCTCAGCACCGGAACGTTGAACGGCCGGTATGACCGGGTCGCCCGCCATCGATAGGACAGAGCAATCAGAACGAACGAAAGTGGAGCGAAATGCAGGACAAACTGCGGATAGGTAACATTGACATTGGTCTCACCGGTGAGCAGCGCAAGGACCGGTATGAAGAACATGACCGCCATCATGAGTGCGAACAGCGGATACCACAGCTGTGAAAACAAAAACTGGAATTTCAGTCTTGCAGGCAAGCGTGACAGATAAGCGGGGGTGTACTTGATCAAAATCATGACCAGGCTGCGCGACCACTGGAACTCCTGCGTGACGAGGTCAGCGAAGGTATGCGGCCCCTCGCCATGCGCGATGGCATCAAGTGCATGGACACCGCGCCAGCCAAACGCATTCATCATCAAGGTTGTCGAATGATCTTCAGCCAATTCTGGCCCGAGGCCGCCGATCTCCTTCAGCGCTGCGGTGCGAACGGCATAGTGCGAGCCGATGCACAGCGGTGCCAGACCCGAATTGTAGCCCGCCTGTAGAGAGCCGTGCATGCTGGCTTCTGCATAGAGCCGGCCGCGCGCAGACCAGCTTTGCGCTGCATTGCTATCGCAGATGCTGGGTGCAGAGACATAGCCGACCTTGTCGTCGCCGAATGGCCGAAGCATCTGCCAAAGATAGACCTTATCCGGCACGTGGTCGGCGTCAAGCTGAACGACGAAATCGTATTTTGCATAGCCATAATGGTCGTAGAAGAAGGCAAGGTTGCCTTCCTTGCAGCGCGTGCGGCGGGGCCATGTCTTGCGGTGATAGTCCTCGCGTCCCTTGCGCGTTGAGACGTACACTCCGTGACGCCGGCACCATTCCAGCGTCTCCAGCGATGGGTCTTCGTCAGCGAGCCAGGTGTCATGTGGCACATCCTGCGCCAGCATGCCCTTGAGCGTGGTGACGACGACGGAAAATGGCTCGGATGGCGCCTTTGTAACAACCATGGCAACGCGACTTCCTCTCGGCAGGCGCAGCGGCCCGCTCGGCGTTGTCGCACGATAGAAAACAACCATGAAATATGCCGGTAGCAGCGTCACCCATGCGAGGGTCGTGGTCGTAACCACGTAACCAGCAAGGCCCGCATAATGGGCTGGATTGAACCACCAGACCCAAAAATAGAGGAGAGCCGCTAGCCAAATGGCCATGCCCGCCAGATATTCGAGGCGCTGCGTTTTGCTCATCAGCGGAACGAGCGCGGGCGCGCGAGTGGTTTCACCGGTCGTGACCGGTGTTTGCGTTGGGACGTCGGTCAAGATTGCTAGGCTGCCTTTTGGGAGGGGCTGAAGAACCGCGACGCTGTGCGCACGATCGTGTCGAGATCGGAGTAGCGGGGCTCAAAACCAAGGATCTGCTGGGCAAGTGCCGTATCGGCGAAAAGCGATGGCGGGTCACCCGGACGGCGGGGGCACATTTCGATCGGAACCTGCCGGCCCGTAACACGTGCAATGGCGCTCAGAATGTCGCGGATCGACGTGCCCGTCCCGGTTCCGATGTTGACTGCCAGACTGGCGCCACCCCGGTTCAGATGATCGAGAGCCATGACATGGGCACGCGCAAGATCAACCACATGGATGAAGTCACGGATGCAGGTGCCGTCAGCGGTATCATAGTCGTCGCCAAAGACCCGCAAGCTGGGTTCAAGTCCCGCAGCGGCCATCAGCGCCTTTGGAATGAGATGCGTTTCCGGGCTGTGCCATTCGCCCAGTTCGCCGTCCGGGTCTGCGCCGCATGCGTTGAAGTAGCGCAGCGCCACATAACGTGTTTTGTAGGCCGTGGCGTAGTCCTCAAGCATGTGCTCGCCTATCAGCTTCGTGCGGCCATACGGATTGATGGGTTGCCGGACCGTTGTCTCCCTGATCGGCAAGCTGTTTGGCACACCGTAGACGGCGCAACTTGACGAGAAGATCAGCTTGTCGACCCCTGCCAGGTGGCAGGCCTCCAGCAGGGAAGCAGTGCCTGATACGTTGTTGCGGTAGTATTTGGAGGGATCTTCGACGGACTCGCCCACATAGGCTGAGGCCGCAAAATGAATTACCGCTTCCGGCCGATGGTTTATCAGCGCGCGGGTCAGCTGCGCGGTGTCGAGAATGTCTCCCTGAACGAAAGGGCCCCAGCGGACCGCCGGGCGATTGCCCGTCGAGAGATTGTCATAGACGATAGGCTCAACGCCTGCCCCGTGGAGAAGCTTGGCGGTGTGGCTACCGATATAGCCAGCGCCGCCTGTGACCAGGACTCTGCGTCTTAACATCTTGCCGACTCGATTTCCTGGGCCGCCTCAGGCTGCTGGACGCCGTCAATCACAGGAATCGATTGCGGAAAGCCCAAATGGATTGACTTACTCAGTCCGGGTGAAGTGCACTCACGTGCATCCACACCCCCCGAGGACGGTGGAATACTCTTCATCAAATCGGTCAGGAGAGTGACTCTGGAGCCCGCAAAGGGTTGACGTGCCATACCAGATGTAGATTCAGCGATGCGCTGGCGGTTACACAATTCAAAGTAGTTATGATGGGCAAGCATGTTAATCACAAGTTGTATTTAGGTCGTGGTGTATACAAGCCGTTAAACTTTCGAGCAAGTATTAAGTCATACATTTAGTCGAATATTTGACCTCCCTGGCAGACGGAATTCCCGCATGGGATGCCGAAACTGCCGGTCTACGACCTTGACGGGCCCGATTGAGGACATTTGATGTCATCTTTTCGACCAAGACCTCGGGCGACCTGAAAACGGCTTTGATCCATGAGGGCGAAAACATCCCTTTTTTGTCATGGGTCAGCGCCGGCTGACTCATTTTTAGCACCCACTAGAGCCGGCTGCGCCCCTGATAAATTGACACATAGAACACCTGTGAGGCCTCTTTCGACGCCTTGTCACACGGCCCTCCAGTTCAACGGCTTGAGGGTGTCCAGTGTTGCTCTCAGCTTCACTCTCTCGGCGCGCCATATATGGTCACTGCATTGGTCACCCTGTCATAAAGCGAGGGCCGTCGCATGCCATTGACAAGGATCCGGATTTGAGCCCGAGTGAGTAGAGGCAGGTCCGGAATGCCCGGTGCGCAGCCAAACAGAAAAGAGGGAATGCTATGACGGATCGCCGAAACCTGGTTCTTGGACTCATGGCCGGAATGTCTGGGCTTGCAGCCCTTTCACAGGCGGCAGAAGCGCAAGCGACGGTTTCGGATTCCGAGGCCCAGGCAGCAATCGACAGCTTTCCCGAGGCCGTGTTCTCGGGGGATCCGGCCAAGGTCGATCAAGTTCTGGCGCCCGAATTCCAGCTCCTGCGCTCGGACGGGAAGAGCAATGACAAGGTAAGCTATCCCGGCGCGTTGCCGAAGCACAAGGAACGTCCGGCGACAAGTGAACTCAAGGTTACGGGCCATGGCAGCGTCCTCGTAACGATCTACTCCATCAAGACAGATCAAACAATCGGTGGCCAGCCCGTTCAATCCATCTCGCCCCGATTGTCGGTCTTCCGGAAGGAGGGAGACCGCTGGCTCATCTCCGCGCACGCCAACTTCGCTCAGATCGGCTGATCGCCTCAGGCGCCGGCGAAACGCCAATTTGGCGGCGCATCCACACAGGCCGTGCCGCTGCTCCTCGCAGACGGCCCATCGCCGCTCGTGCTGGAGGGGGCATGCACAATATGATTGCAACGCCGTTCGACTTCATCGAGCGCGCGTTCCTGCCCATCATCAACCGCGTGGGGCCACAGGTTTCACCCTGGCGAATACTCCCGGGAGGCCTCCGGGTCGTCGGTTGAGACAGGAAGGGCGAGGAGCTCGTTCCATGCTTCGCCGCTGATCGGCCAGTTCGCCCAGGCGAACGTTTCTTCAATCCGTTCCGGGCGGCTGACGCCACAGATGGTGGATGCAATCCGCGGATCGCGCATCGAAAACTGCAGGGCGGCGGCCCCCATGGGAATACCATGGCGCGCACAGACCTCCTCAACGCGGCGGATAGGCTGCAGCACCTCTTCCGTGGCGACCTGGTACACATAGCGGTTTTGGCTGCTGGCCCCCTTGGCCAGCGCCCCGCTGGCGTATGGCGCCGCATTGAAGGCAGAAATGCCGCGCGCCGCCGCAAGCTCCAGCATCGGCTCGGCATTGCGATTAACGAGGGTGAAGCGGTTGTGGGTGATCAAGGCGTCGAAATCCCAGTCCCGAAGAATCGGCATCATGATGTCGATACGGCCTGCAGCAAGCCCCACCGCCCTCACCAGCCCTTCCTCCTTCATGCGCATCAGGGCGTCCAGCGCGCCGCCGCGCCCGGTGACATCGGCAAGGTTGGAGGCATATTCGGGATCATGAAGATGCAGGATGTCGATCCGATCCACGCCCAGGGCTTGAAGACTCTCCTCCACGGAGCGGCGGGCTTGCGCCGCGTCGAACATCAACGTCTCCATGTCTCTGTCCAGCTTGGTGGACAGGATGCGCCCGGCCGGCCAGCCTCCCAGCTCACGCACCACCTTGCCGATCAGCGCCTCGCTCTTTCCAAGGCCATAGTTGCGCGACGTATCGAGAAAGCCGTGAGGCTGCGCCAGGATGGCCCTGACCGTCGCCAAGGCACGATCTTCGCCGACGCTGTAACCGTAGGTTTCCGGCATGTCGGCCAGCGCCGTTGCGCCAAAGCCGATCCTGGGGACGGCAACACCCGATTTTCCGACTGGCACGAGATTGTTCAAAGCTCTTCCCCCGACTTGCAACGGACCGGCAGAAAAGCACAAGGAACCGGGCGCGAGAAGCGGAATTGCCGGAACTTCCTCCGACAGCCCTGCCCGGCTTTGACACGGCGGCTGATCTCGCCTCGGGCTAGAGCCCCGCGAGCGGCTTCACCGATGTGCCATCGCTGAAACGCGAGAGGCGGAACGGCTCTGGGTCGACGATCGCCGGTCCACCCGAAACGAGATCCGCCGTGAGGTGCCCTGCCCCGAGGCCGATGCCGAAGCCGTGACCGGAGTAGCCGGAGGACAGGTAAAGACCAGCAACGGCATCACAGTGCGAGATCACTGGCAGGAGATCGGGTGTCGCATCGATGGCGCCCGACCAGCTTTGCACGATGGAGGTGGAGCGGAAGGCTGGAAAGGTGCTGGTGAGATTGCTCCAGCCATTCGCAATGCTGCGCTGCCAGACCGGCGGATCAAGCAGGCGGGTCTTTTCGTAACTCATCAGTCCGCGGCGGGCTTCACTGAGGAAGGAGCCGTTCAGCCGCAATCTGATGCCGGACCTTTCCATCCGCAACACGGTCAGGAAGTCGCTGAAATAGCGAAAGCTGTCCGGCACGATTTCGGCAAGGACCATGCCCTCGGAGACGGTGTATCCGCCGTCGAGGCGCCGCCTCAGCGCGAGGCCGGGGCCCCATGCCGCAGTCTCCGGACCATCCGGGCAAGGACTGGTGCGAAACACCGAGGCGATGACCTTGAGTTGCGGGAAACGTATGCCTGCCTGCCGGAGAAACTGGCTCGACCATGCGCCGCCGGCAACGACGACGGCCCCGCAAGAGATTGGGCCCCGTTCGGTTTCCACGCCCAGGATTTTTCCGCCGCGCGTGTCGAGCGCGCGAACGGCGCAGTTCGTCATGATGGTGGCGCCGCGCTGGCGTGCCGCTTCGGCAATGGCGGGTGCTGCCATCTGCGGCTCGGCCACGCCATCGCCCGGCGTATGAAGTCCGCCACGCCAATTGGCAGTGGCACCGGGCAGAACCGCCTTCGCGGCTTCGCCATCCAGAAGGCTGCAATCAAGGCCGGCGCTGCGGGCATGGGGTAGCCACGCCTGGCGCTTCTTGTAAGACGCCTCATCCGGACAGATGTAAAAGGTTCCGCGGGTGCGGAAGCCAGTCTCGCGGCCGATGCGGGCGTTGATTCCCTTCCACAGCTCCAGGCTCTTCATGGCGAGCGGCAGTTCGCGCGGGTCCCGCCCCATGGTGCGGCACCAGCCCCAGTTGCGGCCCGACTGCTCCCCCGCGATCATGCCCTTCTCGCACAGCACCACGCGGATGCCGCGCTCGGCAAGAAACAACGCGGTGCTGACGCCGATGATCCCGCCACCGACGATGACCACGTCAGCACGCTGCGGCAGTTCACGGTCTGACTCGACAGGATCGACGGTGATCGGCATTGCGTGCTGCTCCTCAGAGGATGTGAAGGCCGACGTCACCCGCCCCGGCAAGCATGCGCAGGCCGGAGGCGCCGAGGTGATACGTTCCTCCCTGCACAATGCCGATCCCCTCCTCCGGAAGCTCGATGCAGGAGTGCAGCACGAAAACCATGTCCTTCTCCAGACGGCGCTCAAAGCCGCGGCTGATCTGAAGGGTTTCCAGCCACACCGGCGGATAGGCGATGCCGATGCCATAGCCGAAGCGCATCATCGCCGTGTGTTCCAGTCCCTCGCGCCGCAGGGGCACGAGGGATGCCTCCTCCACCGCCGAAACGGGCACGCCCTCCTTCACCGCCGCCATTCCGGCGCGCAGCGACAGAAGTGCAATGTCATAGAGTTCACGCGCGCGGGGGCCTGGCTCGCCCACAGCGAGCGTTTGCAAAACGGTCGTGTGATAGCGTGCGCTCACACCGGCGAATTCGACATGCAGCAGGTCACCAGGCTCGATCACCTTGGGTCGCGGCGTGGCGTGGCCGCCGGGTGTGCGCCAGCCCGAGGCGAGCTCCGTGGGGATGGCCCAATAGTCGCTTCCCGCATGGCGCATTGCACCTTCGATGGCGGCGGCGAGCTCGATTTCCGTCATGCCGGCGCGGCAGACGCGATGTGCCTCGGCGAGACCAAGTGCGGAAAAGCGCGCCGCCTCCTCGATCCTTGCAAGCTCGGCGGGCGACTTGATGAGGCGGAGATCGCCCAGGAGCTCTGTTGCGTCCACGATCTCGCGCGGCGCAAGTGCCTCGGCAAGGTGCCGCCCCATCGCGAAGGACAGCGCATAGGACTGCGTTTCAATGGCGATGCGGCCACCGGTCGAGCCCTTCTCCTTCAGTACGCTGGTGACGAGATCGGCCACGCTATCCGTGTGCAGGTGATAGGTCCGTATATCGCCGATCCACGATGTTTCGAGGGCCAGTGCCAGATCGACGTTGCGGAGCACTAGCGTTGGCTCACCGTCCTCAACACCGAAAATCATGAATTGCGGGCTGTTGACCCCGACCCAGCTCTCATAGCCGCCAAAGTAATAGACATTTTCCGGCGCCACCATGACGCAGGCTTCGAAGCCGTTTTCCTTCAGCATCCGGCGGGCGCGGACGAAGCGAGCGTGGTGCTCCGATTTGGGGAAGGATGATGAGCGAGGCTGCATTGCGGCTTTTCTCCTGTTCAGGTGGTGGCGCGGTGGCGGGAACTGATCCACAGGGTGAGCGCCGCGAGCACCACGGTCAACAGGATCAGCATTGTGGAAATCGCGGCGATGGTGGGGCTCACCTGGTCACGGAGCGAGGTGAACATCTTGCGCGTCAGCGTGGAGGACGCGCCACGCGAAATAAAGAGCGCGATCACCACCTCGTCGAAGCTTGTGATGAAGGCGAAAAACGCGGCTGAGGTCAGCGAGGCCTTGATCTGCGGCGCGGTGACCGAGAAGAACGCGCCAAGCCTCGTGGCGCCAAGCGACATTGCCACGCGCTCCTGGTTCATGTCGAACTGCTGGAGGCCGGCCGATGTGATAATCAGCACGAAGGGAAGTGCCAGCACCGTGTGAGCGAGCACCAGCCCCGCAATGGTGTTGATGAGACCGATGCGCGCATAGAGATAGAAGACGCCGATGGCGATGATGATCACCGGGATGACGAGCGGGACGATCAGCACGGAGCGGATGAAGCCGGCGAACGGGTTTGTGGACTGGTGCAAACCGTAGGACGCGGCCACGCCGAGTGGTGTCGCGATCAGCATGGTGAGGACCGCGACCTTGAGGGATAGCATCGCGGAGTCCATCCACTCGGCACTCGCAAAGAAACTCTCATACCAGCGGAGCGACAGGCTACGCGGTGGAAACTCCAGGAACTCGCCCGGCGAAAACGACATGGGCACGATAATGAATACGGGCACCAGCAGGAAGATTGCCAGCACCAGGCAATAGCCATAGAGCCAGAGCCGGCTGCGATGGGAGACCGTGGCATCCTCCATCATGCACGCCCCATCATCCGGTCAACCGGCAGGAGTTTTTGGGACACCTTGAAGATGACGAGGGTTGCGAGCAGCAGCACCACGCCGAGCGAGGAGGCCGCACCCCAATCGGAATAGACGGTGGCATTCTCCAGAATCTTCATCGAGACCAGGTTGACGCGGCCACCGCCAAGCACCTGAGGGGTGATGTAGAAGCCGAGGCAATAGATGAAGACCAGCATCGAGCCGGCGAGCAGCCCCGGCAGGGTGAGCGGAACGAAGACCGAGAAGAACGCCTGGCGGTGCGAAGCGCCGAGGCTCATGGCGGCGCGCGGCAGGCCAGGGTCGACAGCGCGCATCGCGGCATACAGCGGCAAGATCATGAAGGGCAGCATGATATGCAGCATTCCGAGCGTTACTCCCAAAACATTATAGGAGAGATTGAGAGGCTCGGAGATCAGCTGCAGCTTGATCAGCATGGTGTTGATGAGACCTTTCCTCTGCAACAGCACGAGCCAGGCATAGGTGCGGACGAGCAGCGAGGTCCAGAACGGCAGGAGCACCACGAGGAGGCCGATCATCGACCATCGCGGCGGAAGCTGCGACAGGAGATAGGCATAGGGATAACCCAGAAGTGCCGCGAGGGAGGTGACCAGCAGGCTCATCGCGAAGGTGGTGCGGAAGATCGCGAAATAGGCTCCGCTTTCGTAGAGCCGAACATAGTTCACCGGAGTGAACCCACCTGGCCCCACGAAGGACAACCAGAAGAGCCAGCCCACCGGCAGCACCAGGATCACCAGCACCAGCAGGAAGGCGGGCGATACGAGGAGCGCCAGGCGCAGCCGTTGCCGCGCGTCAGGGGCCTCCGGTGCTGCCCCGCTCATGGCAAGTCGCTGAGCGGCACGATGAGCGCGTCACGCGCGTGGAGCCCGACGCCCACGGCAGAGCCGGTGCCGGGATTGGGGCCATCCATTCCACTTTCGTCGCGTTGACGGAGATAGATCTGCTGGCCGCCTTCCAGCATGACGCCGAGCAATATGCTGTCGCCCTGGTATACGGCATCGGTGACCACGCCGGAAAAATAGTTCCAGCCATCACGAGGCTGCGGACCGCCAGAGCCCGAGAGCCGAAGCTTCTCCGGCCGGACGACGAGGCAGGCAAGGCCCTCCCCCGCTATCTCGCGCTCGGACTGGACCACCATACCATGAAGCGTTCGCCGCCCGCGTTCGCCCTCAAGGGGGAGGACCACGGCATCGCCGATGAAGTCCGCCACGAAACTGTTCGCCGGAGTTTCGTAAATCGCGCGCGGCGTTCCGACCTGTTCGAAGCGCCCATGGTTGATGACGGCGATCCTGTCTGACATGGTGAGCGCTTCGCGCTGGTCATGGGTTACGTAGATGGTGGTCACCTTCAGCTGGTCATGAAGGCGCCGGATCTCAATCTGCATATGCTCGCGCAGCTTCTTGTCGAGGGCCGAGAGTGGTTCGTCCATCAGCAGCACGTCCGGCTCGAACACGACGGCGCGGGCCAGCGCCACGCGTTGGCGCTGGCCCCCCGACAACTGATCGATGCGGCGTTCGCCATAACCATCGAGCTTGACGAGGGAGAGTGCCCAGGCGACGCGCTTGGTAATTTCGGTCTTGCCCGCCTTGCGGAGTTTGAGCGGGTAGCCGACGTTGGCAGCAACCGTCATGTGCGGGAACAGGGCGTAGTTCTGGAACACCACGCCTATGTTGCGGTGGCGCGGCTCAAGCAGCGTCACGTCACGCGCGCCGAAGTGAATGTTGCCGGCGGAAGGCCGCGAGAAGCCGGCGATGGCCATCAGCAGTGTCGACTTGCCCGATCCCGACGGGCCGAGAAGGGTCAAGAATTCACCAGCGGCAATATCGAGGCTCACACGATCGAGCACGGTGACATCGCCAAAGGCCTTGACCAGCGACCGGATGCCAATCGGCACCGCTGCGCCCTTGGGAGGATTGAGACCGCTCTTCATGCTGACCGAACTATGAGACCTTCTCTGCAAACCAGACTGCAGGCGAGACAGAGGGAACGGCCATGCGCCAGCCGTTCCCTCCCTGACATCTTCACTGGTTGATGAACTGAGCCCAACGCTCACGCGCCTCAGCTCCGTGCTCGCCCCACCAGTCGCCGCGCACGATCGCCTGCTTGCCGGCATTTTCCGGAGAGGTATTGAGTTGCTTCGCCATCTCAGGCGAAATCTTGCCGGTGTCATAGGCCTTGAGGTTCGCCGGACCGTAGTCGATGTACTGGGGCAGGTTGGCCAGCATATCCGCCGAGACGGCGGTGGCGAGCGCCTTCATGGCGAGGTCCTTGTTTTTGACGCCCTTGGGAATGACCAGGCAATCGGCGATGAGCAGGCCCTGGTTGAAGGTGAAGGTGAAGGGCGCACCGGACTTTACAGCCGCGCTGATGCGACCATTCCATGCCCCAATCATATCCACCTCGCCGTCGGCCACAAGCTGGGCCGATTGCGCACCCGAACTCCACCACACGGCAATGTTGGGCTTGATCTTCTCCAGGCTCTTGAAGGCACGATCGAGATCGAGCGGATAAAGCTTGTCCGGCGCGACGCCATCGGCAAGGAGTGCCGCCTCCAGGGTCTCGGCGGGATCGTTGCGCAGCGAGCGGCGGCCTGGAAACGTTTCGACGTCCCAGAAATCCTTCCAGCTCTGCGGACCCTTGTCACCGAACTTGGCGGTACTCCAGCCGATCACGTTGGAATAATAGTTGAGGCCTATGTAGCTCGGCTGCACCACGGCCTTGTCGAAGCCGCTGGCATCGATGAGCGTGTAGTCGAGCGGCTCGAACAGGCCCTCTGTCTGGCCCTGGGCGCAGCCATCGATCGTGAGCTCGGTGATGTCCCATAGGACGCCGTTGGAGGTGACCTGGGCGCGCACGTCCGCCAGCCCGTTGGTCGAATCTTCAAGAATTTTGATGCCCAGCTTCTGCGCCGTCGGCTGCCAGATCGCTTTGGACAAGGCTTCCTGGTAATTGCCGCCCCAGGAAGCGATAGTGATCGTATCCTCGGCGAGGGCCGGTGTCGCCAAAAGAGCGATGGCGGCAGCGAGGCCAATGGGCCCCATTGTCATGTTCTTCCTCAGCATGTCACGCTCCCAATTTGTCTTGTTTTCTTGGCATCGGCCGCACTGTGTCGTGCAGGACAATTGACGATATTCATTCCAATTCAATATTCAATATCTATATTGTAGCGTTACAAGCTGTGCATGTTCCATATGAGCGGCAGGACCCTCAGATAATTGCCGCCAAGGAATTTGAGGATGTGCTCCTCCGACCATCCCCTCTTCACCAGATAGGCCGTCACGTTGCTAAGTTCCGCCGGCGCGCCGCAGTCCGAGAGGTAGCGGGTTCGGACGTCATTGCCGAAGGCGGCGGCATAGGTGGATATGGCAGCGGGGTAGCGTTCCAGCGTCATGCGGATTGTCGTTTCGACAAGCGACAGATCCTTCACAGCAGGAAAATCGGTGCCGAGGCTGACGTGATCAGGGCCAACGAGGCCGACCACGTGCTCGAGGTGACGGTAGAAATCATCAAGGCACGGACGCCGCGCTGGATCGCCCGGCCAGCACATGGGTCCATAGACGCTGAGCCCGATCAGTCCGCCCGTTCCGGCAACCGCCCTGATCAGATCGTCTGACTTGTTGCGCGGCACATTTGATATGTACTTCGCATTGGCGTGGGTGAGAAGGACGGGCCGTTGGCTGAGGGCTGCGGCCTCGCGCGCCGATCTCTCGCCCACATGACTGAGGTCAATGGCGATGCCGAGGCGGTTCATTTCGCGAACCACCTTTCGTCCAAACAGGCTCAGGCCTTCGTCAGCGGGTTCGAGGCATCCGTCGCCAATGAAGTTTCGCTCATTGTAGGTGAGTTGCATGACGCGCACACCGAGCCGATGAAATAGCTGCAGGCGCTCGATGCGATCGGAAATCGCGCGCATGTTCTGCCAGCCCATGATGAGGCCAATCTTGCCATCGGCTCGCGCCTGATGAATGTCAGCTACCGAGGTGACGAGCCGCCAACCGGACGCGGGATCATTCACCCGGACCAGCCACTCCGCGATGCCGTCACAAGCCTCCTCGAAATCGGCGTGAAGCCCGGAAACGGTGACGTTGACGGCACTGACGTTTCCCTGCCGCAGCAGTTCGGTCGAGCCGTCGCTCCTGAACATCAACCCGTCGATCAGGAGCGCCTCGGCGTGGAGCGCGGCGGCGCTCATCCCACCAGCCCCGGCGCCGCGGCCTCTGCGCGGAAATGCGGCATGACATCCACCGCGAAGCGTTCGAGGCCGGCCATCACATCACGATGGGAGGCACCGAAGTTCATGTTCAGCTGGATGTCATCGATGCCCAGCCGCTGGTAATGGGCGAGCTTGTCCACGCACTCCTGCGGCGAGCCGATGATGAGGCTGCGGCGGATGTCTTCAAGCGTTTCCGACACCTCGAGAGGGACGATGGCGCCATTCTTCACGCTGCCCGGCGTTTCAAAGACGTTGACGAAGCGCTGGTGATTTTCCAGCGCAAGCTGCAGTTTCTCCCGCGTGTCGGACTCGCTCTTGGTGACGAAGCCCATGCGGAGCATCGAATGGCGCTGGTTCTTCGGGTTGCCGGGTGGCAAGGCCTCGATAAATGCCCGGGCCTGCTTCGTGGCCGCCTCGAACGGATCGCGGAGTGGCGTGGTCATCACGTTGAAACCGCGGCGCACCGAGCCGGCAATGGCCCCCTCCGCGAGGGCTGCAATCCAGATTGGCGGATAGGGCTTCTGCACCGGCCGCGGCGTGATTGTGAGCGGTTCGAAATTGTAGTACTTGCTCTTCCAGCCCACCTCCTCTTGCGTGAGCAAAGCGATGAGCAGGTTCAGCGCATCGTCGAAGCGTTCGCGGCTCTCCTCCACCGGCACGTTGAACCGGTCGAATTCATAGCGGAAGGCACCACGGCCCACGCCCAGTTGCAGGCGGCCTTCCGTCAGGCAGTCGGCTTGTGCGATTTCGCCGGCGAGGCGCCTGATGTCATAAAACGGCAGGACGAGTACCGCGGAAATCAGCGGAATGGCCTTGGTTTCCGCCGCCACCCGCACCGCCGTCAACAGCGGGCTCGGATGCACGAGATAATTGATGAAATGATGCTCGGGAATGGTGAGTGAAATGAAGCCAAGCTCCTCCGCGAGTTTCGCCTCCTCGATCGTGTCGCGGTAAAGTTGAGTAACCGGAAAGGTAATGTCGGGATGATAACAGGGTAAGTAGAAACCAAATTTCACGGCACGATCCTTCCGGCAAGAAAAACAGTACAATTTATTCAAAAATGACTATGTTGATGGCGAAACAGCATGTCAATTCAATGATTGTCCTGATACATTAAGCTATGTGGTCACCTCAGATCGATTGTTCCGCGGGCCGCCTCTACGTTGCCTTGGCCGAAGCTCTTGCCGATGACATTGCCGCGGGACGCCTCGTGCCGGGCGAGCGTCTGCCGACGCATCGCGAACTTGCCTGGCACCTCAAATTGTCGGTCAGCACCGTCAGCAAGGCTTATGCTCTGGCGGAGCGGCGGCGCCTCATTCAAGGTGAAGTGGGGCGCGGTACATTCGTGACGCCGCGGTCTTCGGACCTGTCACGTGCCGAGCCCAACCGGGCGCAGCCTGATCTCATCGATCTCAGTTTCAATTGTCCTGTGCTTTTCCCTGAAACGGATGCAGCCGTCGCGAAGGCGATGCAGGAAGCGGCCATAGGTGGCATGGACAAGCTCCTGCCCTATCACCGGCAGTGGCTGGGGTTGCCGCATCACCGCGCCGCCGCGGCGCAATGGCTCTCCACCGTCATGCCGGAAATGGCACCGGAGGATATCGTCGTGGTGAACGGCGCCCAGCATGGCACTGCTGCAATTCTCGCCGCGCTGACCGCGCCGGGAGACGTGGTCGCGATCGAGGAGCTGGCCGACCCCGGTATCCGGTTCCTGACGAGTAACCGGCAACTGACTACGCGCTCGGTGGCAATGGATGCCGGCGGCATTATACCGGACTCGCTCGAAGCGATCTGCCGGACAGAGCGCATTGCAGCACTGATCTGCATGCCCACGCACCAGAGCCCGACGCTCGCCGTGATGCCCGCTGAACGGCGGTTAGAGATCGCGGAGATCGCGCGGCGGCACAAGCTCACGATCATCGAGAACGATGTTTACGGCCACCTCTCCGATCAGCCGCTTCCGACGCTCGCCAGCATGCTGCCGGAGAGCTGCTTCTATATAAATAGCTTGTCCAAGACGGTGGCACCCGGTTTGCGCGTCGGCTTCATCGTGGCACCATCTGACCGCGGCAGCGACCTGATCCCGGGACTCGCGGCAACGACGTGGATGACGTCTCCCCTTTCAGCCGAGATTGCGAGCCGCCTTATCGGAAGCGGGGCTGCGGCAGATATCGCGCGCCGGCAGCGGGAAGAAATGCGCAAGCGGCAGGAATTGGCGCAGCGCATTCTCTCAGGTCACCGTTTCAGCACGCTTCCAGCGGCGATGCATCTGTGGCTGCAGCTTCCCGAGACCTGGCGCGCCGAGAGTTTCGTTGCTTCGCTGAAGCGGCGCGGTGTTGCGGTGACCCCGGCGGAAGCTTTTGCCACCGGGCACGGGACGTCTCCCCACTCGGTGCGCCTCAGCCTGGGGGGAGCGACCGCGGACCGAAGCGAGTTGCAGCAGGGCCTGCAGATTGTCGCAGAAATGCTGGCCAACCGGCCACCCTCAAGCTTCCTGCTTCTCTGATCCTCAGATGGAACCGCACAGATGATTCACGAGCTCCGCCACTATGACGCCGTGCCCAGCAAGAAGGATGCGCTCATGGAGCGCTTCTTCAATGGTACTTTCGCCCTGTTCGCGCAGCATGGCTTCAGGCTCATTCAGTTCTGGGACCAGCCGGACAGCAATGAGCTCTGGTACATCCTCGCCTGGCCGAACCGTGAGGACATGGCGCGCGGCTGGAACAATTTCAAGAACGACGATGGCTGGAAAGCCTTGAAGGCTTCGAGCGAGGCGGATGGCCCGTTGATCGAGAACATCAGATCCGTGGTGCTTCTGCCGAGGAGCCCTTCGGCGCCCGATGATATCGGAGGCTAGATCTCCCGCCTGGCGGACGGTACCAAGCTGGTGGCCGACCAGTCGGGGCAGGCAGGGCTCCTCAATCCCCTGCATCTTGAAGCGCCCCTGCACCGAAGAGATGCGCATGGCGTGCGCAGATCTTCGGCCAGATGGGTTCAATATCAACACCTTCTATGCCGAAAACGCACCTCAACACGTCATGCATGTCCTGAGGTGACGTCAACAGGCGCCGCTGCGTTCCGGAACGAGTCTTGTTGCGCAGCACGCGACCTGTCAGGCAGGCTATTGAATTCTCTTTCATGAGCTCGCAATCGAGAGTTTCCACAAAGACCGACGCTGGCGACGTCTGCAGCTCCGATGCATATGCGTTCAATCTGGCCTCATCCGCAGGCTCAATCCGAAGGTCGTAGTCTGTTGGATAACCGAACGAATGATTGAAGATGCGCCATGTATCGTCTTCCAACGCTTCGACCCGGAAATCCAGTTCGCTCTGTCGGTAGGTTCCGGGCTGGAGTGGAAGGGGTTCGCGCATCCCATCGCCAAGACCGAGATCAGCAATGTAGAAACGATCGAGTTTGATCAGCAGGACCAAGTGATTGTTCCAGACAGGATCACCACATTCGCGGCGATGGATGCCCCCAGGTGCGCGCAGGACATCAAAACCGATTTCCTGAAGGGCCCAGCCAAGCAGGCCGTTCATCTCATAGCACCAGCCGCCCCGCTTGCGGGTCACCAGCTTGTCAAAAATCCGGTCAATCGCGTGGTCTATTGGGATTTCGAATTGTATATCGAGATTTTCGTAGGGAATAGTCAGAGCATGGCTTCGATGAATGCCAGCGAGACACTGAAGCGTTGGCTCAACCGGGCCCCTGTATCCGATCCGGTCGAGATAGGCCTGCAGCTCCGTTTGCAAGGATTGTTCACCACGAGGATTTGGCACCACGGCACAGTATGTGAGGTGTACAGCATCGGCGCAGCAGAATCAAAACGGGTCATTCGCAGATCTTGTAATTCGCGCTCTTGCCGTGAAGGCCCATGTCGAAGTGGAAATGGGTGGCATGAGCGGCGTTGGATCCTGGCCCCAGAACCGTACTGAAATAGCCGCAAGCCGTCGTTCGCAGGCCGCGCAGGAGTTGATAGGATGCCGACGAGGCGTCGCTGGCGGAGGCCACTTGGATGTTGGTGCCATCCTCCAGCGTGATGCTGGTGATATCCACCGCGTTGCCGGAGGCATGCTCACTGATCTTGGCGGTGGTATCACCGTTGCGGCCGCGGCAATCAAAACCGGGACCCGTTGCCACTTTCGCAAGTCTCGATTTTTCCTTGGCGATCACTCCAGGTGCGGCTGCATCTGTAAGCCAGAGTGAGAATTGCAGTGCGAATTTGCAATTGAGCAGCGGCCTCTCCGGAAGCGCGATGTTACCACCTGCCGACACAACCGAGAACAGTTCAACCGGCGTTCCGATGTGGCAGTTCGGCTTGTCCGTGGCCTGTTGGGCAGACTCAAATCCAATGCCGGCATTTTTCAGTTGCGATAAACATCCCGCATCAACAGTTGCTGCGGGAGCTGGAACGGCGGGAGGACCTTCAGGCGGCCTTTGCTGAGGTGTGGGCGGTGTGGCTACAGGCGGCGGTGTGACGGCGGAAGGTGGCGCTTCGGTGGAAACGGAGGGCTGCTTTGCAAAATCCTCCACCGGCGGGCCTTGCACCTCGGGCTTAAGGGCGGGCAATGGTGGCTGGACACCGGGATTTTCGGGTGGGGCTTCGGCCTGATGAACAGGGGGCAGTTCCGGCCGCGGTTTCGGAATGGGCGCCTCCGATGATTCATGCGGTGCTTCGATGACTTGGGCCGGAGCGACCTGCCCCGGCTTCAAGACCGGTTTGGGCGCTGGTACAGTTGCCTGCGGCTTTGGCTTCGCTTGTGGCTTCTTCGCGGCTGGTGATGCGTGCCTGGGCTTTGCGGGGCACTTCAGCTTGAAGGACTTGCAGAAATCATCGCCCATCTGATCCAGCGCTTCGGCCACGGGTTTGAGTGACGGCACTTGCTGGCCTGCAACCGCACTCGCTGTCATCAGCCAGAGCGAAGCGCCGGTCCCTACAAGCGTTGCAAGCAAGGCAGACACCGCCTGTGTGGTCGTGATCATATCATTCTCTGCCTCGGCCGATTCATTGACCTAGGCTAACACATTCACCCTTGAGAATGATCCCGCTGAAAAATGGCGCCAGCACGTCTTGGGGTGCGATGTGGCGCTCTGCTCGCGTAGATCGCCAGCCACGCGAGCACCGGTTGCAAAGCAAGGCGCGGCACATGGTAGAGCCAGCCCAAGCCGGAGCTGCTGCCGAGGTCCTGCATGGCATGTTGAATGTTCGCTGGAAACACCAGGACGGCATAGAGGGCAAGACAAAGCCCGGCACCTCTTCGCCATCTCTTAGTCCCCAGTCCCGCAGCACCTGCGATTTCGCAGAGGCCGGTAACGGTATCCAATGCGGCATGATGGACAGGAACGGCGCCGGTAAGAGAAGGTGAAGGACCCCGGCCGACGCATAGAGCGCGATCAGCGCCCATCTCACTGCTGCACGGCGGTGTTCCATCTGTTGCCCCCCGGGCCGCCTGCAGCACTTCATTCTGCTGCAGGCGCCGGATTTCTCAATGCGGCCTGAAGATTACATCTTGGGAAGGAGGACGTGGTCAACAACATGGATCACGCCGTTTGACTGCTTCACGTCAGCAATCGTGACCATTGCGGTTCCACCTGCTTCATCCTTGATCATGATCTTGCCGTCCTTGGCGGTGAGCCAAAGCTTGCAGCCACCGACCGTCGTGACTTCGTGCGTTCCGCCATCCGCCATGGCCATCTTGGAAACATCTGCCGAGAGCGCCTCCGCGGCGACGACGTGACATGTGAGGATCTTGACCAGCATGTCCTTGTTATCCGGCTTCAGCAAGTTTTCGACCGTGCCGGCGGGAAGCGCCGCGAAAGCTTCATTGGTTGGGGCGAAGACGGTGAATGGCCCCTTTCCCTGCAGCGTATCCACAAGACCTGCAGCCTTAACCGCCGCAACCAGCGTGGTGTGATCCTTGGAGTTCATCGCATTCTCGACGATATTCTTGTCCTCAAACATGGCTGCGCCGCCGACCTTCGGGTTCGCTGCACTGACCAGTCCCGTGCTGAAGGCCAGGACCATGGATGTGCACGCTGCGAGAAGCACGCCTTTGAAGTTGCTCATCATTGTATCTCCCTTTGCCTGTCATCATCGACAGTGCATCAAGTCACGTGATGGGCACGGAGAGAGTTTCAGAATTTTGGACACAGAGTCGTGAGCGATGCGTGCACGGCTGTGATCGTGGCTTACGGTGCTAGACCGAATTGAGTTTTGCAGCCGCCAGAATGGCGCCCGTCGGCTGTCCGGTCGGTGATCCGCCTGAGGGTTCATCGCTTACGGCTAGGACAGCATCCTCGGCGGCCTTCCTCAGCGCATTTGGAAGGATCAGGGATCCGCTTACATCAGCAGGCAGGAGACCTAACGAAACCGGTGCGTTCTTGCCGGCCAGAAGCCACAGCTCAAATGACCTGCCAGGCACCGGATCAGGCGACAAGCGGTTGAAGCGCAGGGTGCCGGTCCGCGGGTCATAGAAGGTCACGAGCTTGATGCGTCCCGCATCGCCGTTCAACTCAGCGACATAGGCGCCCTTCACCGTGCCGCCGGGACGCCAATCCGCAAAATAGGCGGTTGTAAGTGCGACGAGAGCGGCGAACAGCGCGGCGGTTAACGATTGCCAGAAGCGAAGGCCCAGCCAAGGAGCAGGAGCCGGTGCAGTGTCCGGGAACAAGCGCCTTTCCAGCGAACTCAGCAGCCACACCGGAGGAGCCACCGGCACCACATCATCGAGCAGCGGAGAAAATTTTCCACCCCAATAGTCAACGCGAGACTTCAGCTCCTGATCAACGAGCAGACGTTGCGCAAATTCGGTTCGTTCCGCATGGGGCAGAACGCCCAGGACGTACTCTGCGGCAATGAATTCGTCATCCTTGCGTTCCCGCGTGCCGCTCGTCATCGCTGCAGGCATTCCTTGAGGCTCAAGAGGCTTCGCCTGAGCCAGGTGCGGATTGTATTCAACGGTATGCCGTAGCGGCTGGCGAGTTCCTGATAGCTATAGCCCTCGACATAGGCGGCCCGAATGGCTTCCGCACGCTGCTGTTGGAGTTCTTCAAGGCAGCGTTCGATACGCTTGCCCTCAGACTTGGCAAGAAGCGCGTGTTCTGGATCAGGAAGCTCATCCGCAACGCCCGCGCTATCATCCAACTCGATGGCCTGGGGCTTGCGAGATCTCGCACGATCAATGGCATGATTGCGGGCGATGGCTGCAAGCCAGCTTATCGGGCTGTATTCACCCGCACTGAACCTCAGCGCATTGTGCCAGATTTTCACATAAACCTCTTGCAGAGCGTCCTCAGCTTCGCTCTGTTCCCGCAAGACACGCATGCAGACTGCAAAAAGTTTCGGACTCGTCAGCTCATAGAGCTTCCGGAAGGCCTTCCGGTCACCAATACCGATATGGCTGATCAGTTCGGCCAGGTCGCTCGACGCCATGAGCAGATCTCAATATCTCAATGTCTCAATTCGCCGCCATGGGAGCCTGACCGCAGGGATGGGCCGTGTCAACCGTCTTGACCATCAGCGCGCGGGACCGAACTCCCTGCCCAGCCGGTAAGCCTCATTGAGGTGGCGCGCCCGCGCCTCGGCGTTCCACGTCGCGTCAAGGAACAGTTCGATGCCGATCGGGTCTGAGCCCACATAGCCAAGAACACCATCCTTCCACAAATGCCGGAGGGACTCATCATAACGGTGCTCGTCCATGACCCGCTGTGAACTCCCGACGGAGACCAGGAACACGCAGGGGCGCGGTTTGAGCAGGCTCCCCACCGGATCATGCCGGCGCCTGTAGGCCCAGCCCGCCGAAAAGACGCGGTCGAGCCAGCCCTTCAGGAGGGCCGGCATCCCGTACCACCACAGCGGAAAGATGAGCGCCAGTCCATCGCAGCGTTCATATCGCTCCTGCTCTGCCAGCACATCGGCTGGCATTTGCCCGCCGTCGAACTGCGCGAAATCCGGCTCATCCAAAACCGGGTTGAAGCCCTCCCGGTAGAGGTCCGCAATATCGGCTTCATGGCCCAAAGCCTCCAGCCCCGCCGCGAAGCGCGCGGCGAGGCTGCTGGTGAAGGAGTCGTGGCGGGGATGGCAGAAGACGCACAGAACGCGCATGCCGCGGTCAGGCAAACCACCAGCGATCAAAGAACATGCGGCCATCGACCTCGTAGTTGTTGGCGAGCTTGCCATGCGCAACCTTGTCGCTAGTGGCAAACACGTCATTGGCGAACAGCGGGATCACCGCGCCCCCCTCGTCTCTGACGAGCAATTGGAGCTCGCGATACATCTCCGCCCGCTTCGTCTGATCGAGTTCGGAGCGCGCCTGCTTCAGCACGGTGTTGAAGCGCTCGTTGTTCCACGCCGTGTCATTCCAGCTTGCGCCACCCGAATAGGCTTGCGTCAGGATGTCGTCCGGCGTGGGTGTGCCAAACCAATAGGCGGCGCACCACGGCTTCTTCTGCCAGATGTTCGTCCAATATCCATCATCCGGCTCGCGCTCGACGTTTATCTTGATTCCGGCTTTCTCCGCACTCTGCTGATAGATCAGGGCCGCATCAGTGGCCCGCGTGAAGGCGGCGTTGGCAGCACTCAGCTTCACGTCAAGCGTCTCCATGCCTGCCTGCTTCAGATAGAAGCGCGCCTTGTCCAGATCGTATGTGCGCTGCTCAATGTCGGCGGCGAAGAAGGGGTAGGCAGAGGTGATCGGCTGATCATTTCCGAGAACACCATGCCCGAACAGGATCGCCTCCAGCATCGCCTCACGGTCGATCGCATGTTTCAATGCTAGCCGCACGTTATTGTCACTGAAGGGGGCGGTGTTGGTCAACATCGGGAAGGTGTAGTGCAGCTTGCCGCTCACCTCGTCCACCTTGATCCCCGGGGATTTTCCGAATTCTCCCAGAGTGCTGAGGTCGAGCCTGTCGATGCCGTCAACTTCGCCGGCCAGCAGGGCATTCTGCCGTGCGGTCACATCCTTCACGGAGAGAAGTTCGCCGCTGTCGAAGAAGCCACGGTCGGTCAGCCAGTAATTGGGGTTCTTGATGAACTCAGCCCGCTCCCCCGGCACGAATTTCGTGAGCTTATAGGCACCGGCGCCGATCATCCCTTGCCAGTTCAGGCTCCCATCCTCATTCGCCGGATAGATGCCAAAGCTGAACGTGCTGAACTTGAACGGAATGTCGGCGTCGCCACTCTCAAGCTTGATCACGACGGCGTTGCCGCCATCGGGCTCGATCGACACGATGGAGCTTACGATGGGTTTGGCGGAAGATGTTGAGTCTGGCCGGCGGTGATGATTGATCGACGCGACCACATCCTTGGCCGTCAGCGTCTTGCCATTGTGAAACTCAACACCCTTGCGGATGCGAAAGACCCATTTGCTGGCGCCTTCCGAGGCTTCCCAGCTTTCGGCAAGTTTCGGGACAAGAGAACCGTCGGTCGCCACCTCCGTCAACGTGTTGGTCATCGCATAGGCAATGACAGTGGTGTAGCCATTGTTAACATGACCGGGATCCAGTGTGTCGGCAACTTCGCCATGCGCCATCGCGAAGCGCATGTGGCCGCCGGACTTGGGTGTTGCTGCGGCGCGCACGGGCGACGAGAGGCCGGTAAGGGCACTTCCGCCCATCCCCGCCATCGCGAGCAGCATCACTGCGTCACGCCGGGTAATCTTTCCGGCGCTCAGCGCCTTGAACACGTCTGCCGTCGAAAGCCTGTCCGATGCCATTGAAGTAACCTCCTCGCTTGAATTGTTGCCTGCCCGAAAGCACGATGAATGAAAGCGTTTCATCTCAACCAAAGCTCGCTGCCGCGGCCTGCTGCTTTGGCGTTGTCGTAGATCGCCCGGCCCAACGCGATATCGCTGATGGCGAAACCCCGGTGCCAGAAGACAATGCGCTCTTCCTCGGTCTGACGCCCTGGGCGCATGCCCGCAGCGATCTCCCCGATCTCGGCGTGAAGGTGATCGCGCGTCAGCCGGCCGCTGCGGATGAGCGGCTCGAACGTGCCGCCCTCGCAGCACTGCCGCCAGTCGTCGACGACGAACTTGTCTGCCTCCTCGGGCACCCTGTCTTCGATCGCCGAGATCCAGCCATAGGTGATCAGGAGTGCACCGGGCTTCAGCATGGCCTCCGTGATAAGGCTCTGCGGCCGCTCGAGCCGCGTCGCCTCCACGATGATGTCTGCACCGCTGACCGCCTCACCGGCATCCTCCACGGCGCGCGCCTTGATGCCCAGTTCAGCTTCAACCAGGCGGGCGAGTTCCTCGCGCGTCTCAGCCCGCAAGCTGTTGATCCGCACCTCTTCGATGGGGCAATATTGCGCGATCGCCTTGATATTGGCGAAGGCCGTGCCGCGCGCGCCGATATGCGCAAGAATGCGCGAAGATTTGCGAGCCAGGTGCTTGGCGCCCAGACCGGAAACCGCACCCGTCCTCAGCCAGGTGAGGTTGGTCGCATCCATCAGACACAGGGGAACGCCGGTGCGCGGATCATAGAGTGTCAGCAGCGCCACTTCGGAAGGAAGGTCATGTTTGTAGTTGTCGACGTAGTCTCCGATGACCTTGACACCGGCCGTCTCCAACGGATCGACATAGCCCATCAGAATGTTGAAGTGCCCGTTGTAGAGCTTGTCGAGATGGATGTGGCCTTTGGGAGGGAGCACCACCTGCCCGGCGCCATGGGCCCTGAGCCCGTCCTCCACGATGTCACAGATCGCGGCAAAGCCGGGCGTTGACGCCTCCACATCCCTGCTGTTCAGGTAAAGGAAAGAAAGCGAAGGGGTGCTCATTGCGGAACCTTCGCGCTGTCACGCACTTCGGCCGCCACGTTGAGGAAGGGCCGTTCCACCACCGTGGCTTTGACCGCGCCATGCGCGCCCTCGACCTCGACAACCGTTCCCAGTTCGGAAGCGCCGGCGTCGACCTGCGCATAGCCGATCGTGGCGTTGAGGCGGGGGGAAAACACCATGACGGTTGTCCGCCCGGCGTCCTTGCCATTGAAACGCACCGGCTTTGCGCCAAAATACGCAGGTTCCTTCGAGAAGCCCGATCCTTCGATTTTCAGTGAGACGAGCTTCCATTTGACGCCATTCTTCGCGTAGCTGGCCAGTGCACGCTTGCCGATGAAGTCGACCGGCTTGTTCAGGTCTACCATGCGGTCCAGCCCGAGGTGATAAGGGCTCGCAGTCAGCGGGAAGTCGGACCGCATCGCGATGATGCCGGCTTCCACGCGGCGGATCGTGTTGGGTCCGGTGACCCTCAGGTTGAAGTCACCTCCCGCGGCCTTGACCTTGTCCCAGAGTTCGAGACCCCGAGAGACATCCTGAAGGTAGATCTCATAGCCGAGGTCACCGCTCCAGCCTGTTCTGGTTATCACCACCGGCATGCCGTCGATCTCCGCTTCAAGGGCGCGGTAATATTTGAGCTCGTTCAGTTGCTCACCAAAGAGCCTGACCATCAGGTCCCGCGATTTCTTGCCCTGCAACTGAATGGGTGCCACGTCCGGCTCGCTGATCTTGACGTTGAGCCCGGCAAAACAGGCGACACCCTTGAGCCACAACGCCAGGTCACTGTCCGCGGCGGAAAGCCAGTAACGCTCCTGCTCCAGCCGGATCAGCACAGGATCGTTAATGACGTGCCCATCGGCATCGGTCAGCACCACATACCGGCAGTGGCCGGGCAGGCATTTATCCAAATTGCGGGGGATGACGAGATCCATGAAGGCCGTGGCATCGGGACCGGACACCTCAACCTGCTTTTCGGCTGCCACGTCCCACAGCGTCACGTCGTTGACGAGGGACCAGTATTCCGCCGTCTGGTCGCCGTAACGGTAGGGCATGAACATATGGTTCAGAACTATGTAGGACGACGCTCCGTCCCGGTGCGCGGCATCGAAATATGGCGATCTTTCGAGGGATTGATCGAGTACGGCTAGCAACATCTTCAATATCCTTAATGTAAGAGGACATCTCAGACGTCAGCAGAACTTCTCGAGCGACCAAAAGAGTAGGTTCGGCTTGCGCTTTCCGTCAACCACAATTTTCTTTGCGGCCAGACTTAGCCGCGTTAGCGTCCGCCCAAAGGACCAGCCTGCATGACGCCGCCTCCGGAAAACTCCTTAGCCGCCAATCTCCGCAGCCTCTGCTCGCACCACACGTCGATCGCAGGGGTTTGCCGCAAGCTCAATATCAACCGTCAGCAGTTCAACCGTTATCTGAGCGGAGCCTCCGTTCCCTCGCTGGCCAATTTGCGGAAATTGTCCGACTTCTTCGGTGTCGATGAATATGAACTCATGATGCCGCATGCCGATTTCCTCCGCACTGTAATGCCACGGCCGGTCAACCGGAATTCGCTCGGCCTGCTCGAACTCGCATTCACTCAGCTTGGCGTGGGCGGCGGCTCCTCCCCCAAGTCGTTTGCACAATATTGCGGCATGTATGCCGTCTACTTCTATAGCCCGGTATGGTCTGGCCATATTGTCCGCTCGCTGACTGTCATCGCTGCGCAAAATGACAGCATCGTCAGCAAGAGCATGCAGAAGCTCTATGTTCCGGACACCCGGCAGTCGAGCCGCGTGGTGCAGAAGTTCCGCGGGATCCTCAAGAACATCGTGGACCGGATCTACCTGCTGGAATACGAGACGAATTCCAATGACCTGGCGGCGCTTACCGTGCTTTTTCCGTCGCATCGCAAGCAGCTTCAGTATTTGACGGGGCTGATGCTGACGGTCTCGAGCGGCGGCAATCACCAGCCCTTTGCCACGCGCAGCGTCTATGAGCGGCTGCCGCCCAGTGCCACCTTCAGGGGCGAGCTTGCCCGCTGCCGGCTGTACCAGCCGGATGATCCGGAGATTCCCCAGGAGGTGAGGTTCCGCCTTGCCAACGCATCCGGAGGTTTCTTGCTGGCGGATGCCTTTTGAATATATTCTTAGCTCAATCAGTTGGCGCGGATTCCTGCCCACTGCAGGCCGGACCCTTCGCGAGTTGACGCTCTTTCGCTGCAAACCGATGACGATGCGCCCGTGTCGCGAAATGGCGGGCCATGGCACACTGGCATAACCCTTATGGGTGTCTCGCGTCTTCGGAGCTTCTTGAGCAGCAGATCCAACGGCACTGAGGCAGGTGGTTGCACATGAACGGAATTGTGGCAGGCCGGGCTTTCCTGGCGGCATGGGAAGAGCAGCGCCCGGACAAGATCGGTGGATTGTTTGCCGAGGATGGGGTTTTCGTCAATCCTCTGCATCCCGCACCGCTGGTGGGCCGGAGCACCATTGAAGCGACGATCACGCGGGGCCTTTCAGTGCTGCGGGACGTCAACATCGACATCGAGACGGAGCTTGACCAGGGCCCGCTGGCGGCTATCACTGGCTTGTTCCGCTCCGTCAGGATCGACAAGGATACCCGTTTCGACTTTCCGTTCGCGATCATCGTCGAGATGCGAGGCGCCCTCATCGTGTCCTTGCGCGAATATTTCGATACGGCCCCGCTGCGGTAAAAGGCTGCTCCCCAGGGGTTTGCAACGTCACGGCAGCAACACGACGGAGCCGATGACGGTGCGGTCTTCGAGGGCTGCATGGGCGCTTGCCGCCTGAGAAAGAGGGAAAGTCCGGGGCTGGCCGATGTGGACCAGACCGTCGGCGACAGCCTGAAAGAAGCGGCGGGCCTGCCGGGAGACGTCTTCCTGGGTCGCCGTGTAATGGCCGTAGTTGGGGCGGGACAGGGTCAGAGATTTGCCGGCAAGCCTGCCCACCTCATAAAGGCCGATATCGCCGGAGGCCTGGCCGAAGCTCACCAGGGTGCCACGGATTTTCAGGGATTCGATTGACTTCTCGAAGGTGTCACGACCGACGGCGTCATAGACTGCATCCACACCACGGCCATTGGTGAGGCCCAAGACTTCTTCGGCGAAATCCTGCTGACGGTAATTGATGACATGGGCGCAGCCGGCGGCGGCCGCGCGTTCGGCCTTGGCCGCATTGGAAGTTGTTCCGATGACGCGCGCGCCCAGTGCGCTGGCCCATTGGCACAGTAGCAGGCCGACGCCCCCGGCCGCCGCATGGACCAGGATCGTATCGCCCTCGCGCAGTGCATAGACATCATGCAGCAGGAAGCTTGCCGTAATGCCTTTGAGCAGCGAGGCGGCCATCTGCTCATCCGAGAGGAAATCGGGCGGCTGCACCAGAAGATCAGGTTTCATGACGCGAAGCGCGGCATAGGCGCCAGGCGGCGCACAGGCATAGGCCACTCTATCGCCTATGCGCCAATCAACCACACCCTTCCCCGTGCTTTCGATAACGCCCGCGGCTTCCATTCCCGGCACGCCGGGGGGGCGCACCAGATCGAAATAACCTGTGCGGGTATAGACATCGATGTAATTGACACCGACAGCGCGCTGCCGAATGCGGACTTCGCCAGGGCCTGGCCGTTCAATCGGGATGTTCCGCAGGCGAAGAACCTCGGGGCCGCCGTGGCTTTCGATCACCACGGCTTGTGTTTCGTCCGGCCGCGGGGGTGAGACCGGAGCGGGCGCCCGGACTGCAATCGGAGCGCGGGCGGGGGCACGCACGGGCAGTCCCCGCAGGCTCTTGCCGATGGCCTGGAATCCCGCCGCATAAATCTGTTCGGCCACGAGGTGCCGCATTTCACGCTCCACGCCCGGCGGACAGGTGAAGCGCGAGCGCCATTCCCAGAAGGTCTGCTCACCGTCGGTGACGGGCCGGAGCCGCACATGCGCGACGTAGCCAATGAGCGGTACAGGTGCCTCGAGAATGCAATAGCTGAAGCTGCAGTTCTCATCAGACAGAGCGAGCAGTTGCTCCCTTATCCGTCCGCCATCCGCCAGGCGGAAATCGCGCACGGCACCGACCATATCCGAGGGTGCTCCATCTTCAATTGCGCTGCGGGTGACGGTGGGATGCCACGCCTCATGCCCATTGAAATCGCGCAGGATCGACCAGAGTTGTGCGAGAGGGGCGTCGATGACTGTTGACCGGCGGATTTCGACCATTGCCGGCCTTACCGTGCGAAGCGGGCTTTGAGTGCCGAAAGGGCAGTCTGAAACACCCCCTGCCCAATGGCGCGCAGCAATTCTGCCTCACGCGCGGGCGGACAGTCGAATTCGGCAGACCAACTGACGAAGGCCTGATCTCCTTCGGTAACGGGTGCTACAGCAAGAGTGGCAATGTAGTTCTCGATCCCCATCGGACTTTCCAGAATCGCATAGACGCAGCTCATGTCATAATCCGAGAGGGCCAAAAGCCGCTCACGGATCACGCCGCCGTCCTTCAACCGAAAATTACGGATGCAGCCCACCTGATCCGCCCGCATGTTCTGCTCGATGCGGCTTTCGGCCACGAATGGCGCCCAGTCGGGAAGGGCATTGAAATTCCGGACCAGGCTCCAGACAGCACCCGCGGGTGCTGCCACAATTGTGGAAACAAAGACCTGCGGCATCAGCGGTCCCGGTCGTCGTCGTCAGGCCGCGAGGTCTTTGCCTTGCCATTGGCCTTGTCCTTGGTGAGGGCTGCGATGTCCTTTGCGTCCCGCAACACCTCCGTCATGCGGCCCAAACCACCGCCTTCGATGCCGATGTCCTTCATCAGCGAGTCGATCATGGGCGCTTGGACGCGGTAACGCAGGGCCGAATCGATCACCTCGTCGGTGACGTTGCGGTTCGAGCCCCCGCCGCCATTGGCGCCGTCCACATGCAAGATGCGGATCCCTTCGATCTTCTCCATTGGCCGCACACTTTCGCGCACGATACCTTCCATCTTGTCCAGCAGCATGTGGCGGTAGCGCGATTGACGGGCGCCCTCTGAAAGGACGTTTTCTGCCTCGGCGATCTGGCGCTGGCCATTGGCCTCAACCTCAAACCTTTCGGCTGCGGCCTTTACCTTGATCTTTTCGGCCTCGGCCTCGCCTTCCGCCGTGATCTTCAAGGCTTCGGCAAAGGATGATGCGGCCTGCTTTTCAGACTCCGCCTTGGAGGTGAGCCGCAGCGCATCGCGTTCTGTTTCGCGCTGAGTGTTGATAATCTCGGTGAGCTTGCGGCGCTCCGCGATCTCACGCTCGCGCGCGGTGAGAGCGCGTTCCTCTGCTTCCACCGCGCGGGCACGGGCCACTTCGGCGTCTACAATCGCCGCGGAACGCTCGGAGGATTTCCGCGCAAGGTCAATCGCCTTCTGGATTTCGGCAATCTCGACATCCTTGTCGCGCTCCACTTCCAGCTGGCGCATCTGCTTGTCACGCATGATGCGGGCTTCCTGAAGGCCACGTTCCGTGGCGATGCGCGCGCGCTCCACCTCTTCGCCCGCGGCGATCTCCGCCTCCTCGAAAGCCTGGCGCTTGGCAATCTGGAGCGATTCCAGCGAGCGTTCGCGCTCCAGGCGGACCTGATCCAGCACGCGATCCTGGGCAATGCGCGCGGTCTCCACCTCCTGGTTGGTGGCGATCTCGGTGCGGCGCTTCTCGGCTTCAGCCCGGGCGAGTTCCACAGACTTACCCGCCACCACGATCTGGCGGTCGAGTTCGGCCACTTCCAGCGTGCGGCGGCGGCGGACCTCAAGCTCGCGCTCTTCGCCTTCACGGCCGATGCGGGCCTTCTCCAATTCGAGTTCGAGGGCGATCTGCTCACGCTCGGTCAGCTCACGCGATTTGAGTTCGGCCTCTTCCAATGCGCGGCGGCGGGCGATCTCGCGGCGCTGCGTATCTTCCTCGTTGCGGATGCGGGCCTCGGTGATGGCACGCTCTTGAGAAAGCCTGGACTTCTCAATCTCCTCCCGTGCGGCGAGCTGGGCCTGCTCCGCCTCGCGATCACGATCAGCGCGTTCCTTCACCAGCTGCGAGCGTTGAATGGCGCGCTGTACTTCGATTTCGCGCTCCTGATCCAGTCTCGCATATTCGCTCTCACGGTCGATCTCGAGTACCTTCTTCTGCGCGTCGAGGTTCTGGGTACGGATATCGACCTGCGTGCGCTGCTCGATTTCATTCCGCATGCGGCGGCGCGCTTCGATCGCATCGGTGAGCTGCGTCAGGCCCTCTGCATCGAAGGTATTGGAGGGATCAAAGAAGGCAAGGCTCGTCTGATCGAGATCGACGATCGCCACGCTTTCGAGCTGGAGGCCATTGCTGGCGACATCCTCTCCTGCAATCTGGCGCACGAGTTCCGCATAGTCCTTGCGGCGCTCATGCATGTCTTCAAGGCTCATCTGGGCGGCAACGGTGCGAAGTGCTGCTGCGAATTTGCCCTCCAACAACTCGCGCATGCCTGCCAGATCGAGTGTCCGGCGGCTGAGTGTCTGAGCGGCGGAGGAGACAGCTTCGCGCGAGGAGCCCACCCGCACGAAAAACTCAGCTTCGACATCGACCCGCATGCGGTTCTTGGTGATGAGGCCGTGGCTCTCGCGGCGGGCAACGTCAATCCGCAACACATTCATGTTGACGGGCGTTGTTTCATGCAGCACGGGGATGACGAAGGCGCCGCCATTCACCACCACTTTTTCGCCGCCAAATCCGGTGCGGACGAAGGCCGTGTCTTTGGTGGAGCGCTGGTAGAGCCAGCGGAGGATATAGACCGCGATGACGATGATGATCGCCGCGATGATGAGCCAGAGGATCAATGCTCCGAGCGCCTGTGCTGCCATGTGACTTGCTCCTGTCAGCCTGCCTCAGCCGAAGCTGATGGCCTTGAATTTCCGTGTCTGTTCGGTGAGTGCCACTTCCGTCGGCAGCCGCTCCATGGAGGAAGCGCCGTAGAAGCCGTGGCAATTTCGTGTGTTATTGAGGATGAAGGCCGCATCCTCAGGCATCGAGACTGGGCCTCCGTGGACGAGCACGATGGCATCGGGCTTGACCTTGAGGGCGGCTTCCGACCATTCGTCAACAAGCGCCGGACAGTCGGCAAGCTTCAGCGCCGTCTTAGAACCAATGGCACCGCCGGTGGTGAGACCCAAATGGCAGACGATGATGTCAGCACCCGCCTCCGCCATGGTTGCGGCTTCGCCTGCGTTGAAGACATAAGGCGTCGTGAGCATGTCTTTCGATCGGGCGAGGCGGATCAGATCCACCTCTTGGCCGTAGGAGTGTCCGGTCTCTTCCAGATTGGCGCGGAAGACGCCATCGATGAGTCCCACCGTGGGGAAGTTCTGGATGCCGGAGAAGCCCACCGCTTTGAGATCATCGAGGAACTTGTCAAAAATGCAGAAAGGATCAGTGCCATTGACGCCCGCGAGCACAGGCGTGTTGCGGGCAACGGGCAGAACCTCGCGCGCCATTTCCATGACGATCTCATTGGCATTGCCATAGGCGAGCAGGCCCGAGAGGGAGCCGCGGCCCGCCATGCGGTAGCGGCCGGAATTGTAAATGACGATCAGGTCTATGCCGCCTGCTTCCTCACATTTGGCGGAAAGGCCGGTGCCGGCACCACCACCGACGATGGGAATGCGGCGGCGCTTCATATCCTGAAACTTTTCGACAAGGGCGGTTCGTTCGAAGCGCGGCACTCAGGCTCTCCTTTCAAGGCGTGGCATGATGCTTGCGAAAGCAGCGAGGGCTGCGTCCACAAACAGAGGGTCGTTGATGTTGGCTTTGACGCGTTCCAGCTTGCGGCGCGGCGTCTGGCGGATGGTGCGTTCGATCGCCTCGAAGAGTGCGGCGTCCGCTTCCGGATCATGGAAGGGCCTGCCCGGCGCATCGAGAAGCGAGACGCCGCCTTCCGGCAGAAGGAAACGCACGGGGCCTTCCATCTGGTTGAGGCGCTCGCCAATCCACTGACCGATCTGGCGGTTCTCGTCACGCGTGGTGCGCATGAGCGTTACATTGGGGTTGTGGATAACGAATTTGCGACTCGCGAATTTGGCCGGCACCGTGTCCCGCGGGCCGAAGTTCACCATGTCAAGCGCGCCCACGGAGCCCACATAGGGAAGCCTAGACCGGATCGCTGCTCCAAATCTGTCTTCCGTGGCGGCAAAGACGCCGCCCACAATGAGGTCCGCCACTTCCGTGGTGGTCACATCCAGCATGGCGGCGAGGAAGCCTGAATCCGCGAGGTTCTCCATCGAGCGTCCGCCAGTGCCTGTGGCATGAAAGACGAGGCAATCATATTCGCCGTCTAGCCGCTTCTGCAAAGCCTGGACCAGGGGCGTGGTGACGCCGAACATGGTCATGCCCACGGTGGGCCTGGCATGGCGGCGCCTTGCCTCGCGCTGTTCGGCGGCGGGAAGGCCCGCGATCATGCCGGCCAGTGCATGGGCGGCATTTCCAAGCACCTGCTCGCTGATGGCATTGATGCCCTGCACGTCGGAAACCGAATACATCATCAGGATATCGGAGGCGCCGACATAGTTGCCGACATCGCCGGAGGCAACGGTCGAAACCATGATCTTCGGAATGCCAATGGGCAGACGGCGCATGCCTGCGGTCGCAAGTGATGTGCCGCCGGAGCCCCCTGCCGAAATGATGCCGCCAATGCCGCGCTCCCGCTCGACCCAGCGCCCGAAGGCTTCTGACATCGCGGCAACCGACTGGCCGCGATCATTGGTGAAGACCGCCGATGATCCGCCACGATGCATGGCTGCGACCTGTAGCGGGCTGACATCCGCGGTTGATGGCTTTCCGCTTGTCGACAGATCGACGGTCTTGACCGTGATGCCCTTGGCGCGCAGCCGGTCACGGATGAAGCGCAGTTCCACACCCTTCGTATCAAAGGTTCCGGCCACAAGTGCGGTGCGGCCGATGCGCTCGCTCAAGGGAATGGCGAAGACCTCTTCCGCAACCGCTTCCCGTGGCTTTACGGCCTGCGGTCTCGCAGCGCTCAGATCCACGCCCCAGCGATTGGGAAGACTGGTGGTGGCACGGAGGAGCTCACCTGCGGAAGCATCTTCACGATGGCGTTCGATGCGGAACACTTCCGCCACGCGGTCAGCAGCTGTGTCCCCCGGCGTTTCATCCGAGGGCGGAACATCATCCTCGCTGTGGCGGCCCACGCCCAAGAGGCGCTGCTGGAGATCTCGGTCCGCGGCCAGGTCTCGCGCGTCCATCATGCGAAGAATGCGGCCGTTGACCATAATGGCCACCTGCTCCGAGACCGCAGTGGCAACACCGATGTTCTGCTCGATCACAAGGATCGACACGTCTTCTTCAGCGGCGAGCCTGATCAGAAGGTCACGCACCTGATCGACAATGACGGGGGCGAGGCCTTCCGTCGGCTCGTCCATGACGAGGAGCCTGGGGTTGGACAAAAGCGCGCGGGAGATGGCCAGCATCTGCTGCTCGCCGCCAGACAGCTGTGCTCCGCCGTTTCGGCGGCGCTCGGCCAGGCGCGGGAAGGTTTGATAGATGCGCTCCAGCGTCCAGCCCCCTTCGGTGCCGTGCATGGCAAGACGCAATGTTTCATCCACGGTCAGGCTGGGCCAGACACGGCGGCCTTGCGGCACATAGGCGAGACCAGCACGGTTGATGAGGTGCGGTGGAAGTCGGGAGATTTCCTTGCCAGCCAGCCGGATGGAGCCGCTGCGCGCCTGCTTCAGGCCGGTGATGGTGTTGCAGAGCGTGGTCTTGCCCATGCCATTCCGGCCGACGACCGAGATGATGCCGCGCTCCAGCGTGAGGGAAACGCCCTGCACGGCATGGGACTCGCCATAATAGACGTGCAAGTCACTGATCTGCAGCGCCGGCCGGGATTTGGGCTCAGCCATGGCCGCCTCCGAGATAGATCGCCTGCACCTGCGGATCGTTCTCGATCGCGTCTGGTGTGCCTTCCTTGAAGATGCGGCCATTGTGCATCATGGTGACGAAGGTCGAGACTTTCAGCGCCACATCGAGATCATGTTCGATGATAATGTAACCGATGTGCGATGGCAGAGCATTGAGAATGGCGACGAGATCACGCCGTTCGGTGGGCGAGAGGCCGGCGGCGGGCTCATCCAGCAGCAGGAAGCGCGGCGCGCCGCCTAACGCCATGGCGAGCTCCAGCTGGCGATGCTCGCCATGGCTCAAGGCGCCCACCTGGCGTTCTGACAATGGGTCAAGATGGACGGCATGGATGATGCGGTCTGCCTGGGCCATGGTCTCATCCCGCAGGCCTGGCCGCACGAGAGAGAAGCGCCCGCGCGAGACGCCACGGCAGGCGAGGAACACGCTTTCGCGCACGCTGAGCCCATGGAACAGCTGCGATATCTGATAGGTGCGGCGGAGGCCACGGCGGATCCGCTCATGCACGGGAAGTCTCGTTACATCCTCACCGAAGAAGCGGATTGCTCCGCTGGTCGGTGGAAAATCGCCAGTGATGGCGTTGAACAGTGTGGTTTTGCCAGCGCCATTGGAGCCCAACACCGCGCGGCGCTCGCCGGCCATCACCTTCATGGCGATGCCGTCAAGCGCCACGAGGGCGCCGAACTGCCGCCCCACGCCTTCGAGGTCCAGCGCGTAGGTGCCGGTCGAAGCAAGACGGGAAGCGGCAGTGGGCTGTGCCATGGATTTACGGGCAGCTCGGGTTATCGCGCCCAACAGCGCCGAGCTTCAGGAAGTCAGCTTCATCGATTCCCAGTGTCTGGTTAACCTGCGGAACGACCTTGACGACTTTATTGTAGAGCTTGCCATCATCACCCTTGCTGACTTCGGTCAGGTAGATGTCGGCAATGGCCTGACGGTTCTTGTCCAGGTTGACCTTGCCCGTCGGCGTGTCAAAGGAGAGCTTTGACAGCGCCTCACGGAACTTGGCCTGATCGCCCGAGACATCACCCTTCACTTCGTCAAGCGCCAGAAGCACCGCCTTGGTGTTGACGTAGTAGCCATGCGCAAAGAGCGATGGCGAGGGGAAGCCATCGGCGAATTGTGCCTTATAATCAGCCACCCACTGCTTCCACTCCGGCGTATCGTTCGTATCCGCAATGGGCCCCGCGGAGGGCATGCCGATGACGAAATCCTTGGTCTTGCCTTCGGAGCCAAGCACCGTCTGGTCTGCTGTGATGGAGCCGCCGATCAGAGGTGCGGTGCCGCCGGCCTGCTGATATTGGGTGAGGAAGTTCACGCCATCGGCACCGCCGAGGGCCACATAGATCGCGTCCACATCTTCCGGGATGGCGGCGATGACGGAGGAGTAGTCCTTGTTGCCGATCGGCACCCAGGATTTTGATGGCACGGTGCCGCCCGCCTTGCAGAACTCCGCCATGAAGCCGAAGACCTGCGTATAAGGGAAGGAATAGTCTTCCGCGACGGTTGCCACCTTTTTGTAGCCCTTGACGTCGTGGGCGTAGGTGCCGAGACCTGCCATCCATTGCGCGCCATCGGTCGAGAAGCGGAAGAAGTTGGGTGCGGGATCGCGCAACGTGGTGTCCTGCGCGGCAGAGGTGCCGTTGACGAAAGTGACGTTGGGCTGGGTCTTGGCATAATCCTTGACGGCCAGGCCCTCATCACCCGAGAGCGGTCCGATCAGGATCTGCACGCCATCCTGCTCAACGAGCTTGCGCGCGGCCTTGACAGCGCTGTCGGGCGAGGCATCGGACGAGCCCTGGATGATCTCGATCTTCATGCCGCCTGCCGTGCCGCCATGCTCTTTCAGCGCCATTTCGAGGCCGCGCATGCCATCCTGGCCCAAAACCGTGAAGGGGCCTTCGAGGGTGGCGAGTGCGCCAACCTTGATCGTTCCCTCTGCCATGGCGAGCGAAGGGGCGACGAGGCCGCTTGCGAGCGCCAGGGCAATCAGCGCCCTGCGATGTATCTTCATTCCAGTCCTCCCATTGATGTTGCTTTTCATTCGCGCCCACGTTGGTTGAGGGGTGAACGCAGAGATTTTGGCGCCAGGTGAGGCTTCAGCCTCTCCCACAGCCCCAGAATCCCATCCGGTGAAACGAAGACGATGACGAGAAAGACCAGGCCGATGAGCGTGTTGAACCGCTCGGCCCCGATGACGTCTATGGCGAAGGTCTTCATCACCACATAGAGTGCGGCACCCAGAAATGGCCCGATCGGATGGCGCAAACCGCCGATGACGGCGATGACCAGAATGCCGATCGACTCCGCCACGCTGATCGTGCCGGGCGAGATGCGGCCGTTGAACCAGACATAAAGGACGCCCGCCACGCCGGCGATGAGGCCCGCCAGAAAATAGGCCATGACCTTGACCGCCGTCACATCATAGCCGATGGCGCGCATACGCCGCTGATTGTCCCGCACCGCCTGGAGGCTAAGGCCGAAGGGTGTTTTCTGGCCATAGAGCACCGCCGCATAGGACAATGCCGCAATGCCGAGGCAGAGATAGTAGAAAGGCAGCGGATCGCGCCAGTAGAGGCCGAAAAGCGTTGGCGGCGCAATGCCACGAAAACCCGCGAAGCCGTTGAAAAGCGCATAGTTCTGGTTGGTGAAATAGTAGAAAGCCGTGGCGATCGCGAGCGTGATCATGATCGTGTAAATGCCGGAGGTCCGCACGGAGATGAGGCCGATCAGGGCGGACGACAGGGCTGCGATCAGCACCGCCACCGGCACGGTGAGCCACCAGGGCCAGCCTAGCCCCATGATGCCGACGCTGTTGACGCCGAAGATGGCCACCATATAACCCGCAATCCCCGCCACGGTAAGCTGTGCGAGGCTGACCATGCCGCCCAAACCCGCCAGCACCATCAGCGACAGCGCCACCATGCCGAGGATCAATATCTGCCCGCCGATCTGGAAGGCGAAGAAGGGAGGCACTACCAGCGGATAGACGATGAGTGCCGCAGCAAGGAGCGCATGCGCGCCGCCCACGCGACGGGCCGCCATCTCGAGCCAGGCTTCCCCGGCAGGTACTTTCTCCGCGAGGCTCATCTTGCGGCCCCCATGAGGCCTTGGGGGCGAACGGCAAGCACCACAACCATGATGACAAAGGTGAGCACGGCGCCATAGGTTGGGAAGTAGACGAGGCCGATCTGCTCTGCGAGGCCCACGAGCAGCGCTCCGATGGCGGCCCCGGTGACCGAGCCCATGCCGCCGACAATGACCACGACAAGAGAGGCGAGCAAATATCGCACATCCTCACCCGGCGCCACCGAGAGGACTGAGCCGCCCACCACGCCCGCAAAGCCCGCCAGGCCGGCGCCGATCGCAAAGACCGCCGCGAAGACGAGCTGCACATTGACGCCCGAGGCCTGCAGCATGCCGCGGTCATCCACGCCGGCGCGGATCATCATGCCGATGCGTGTGCGGTTCAGCACCAGCCAGAGTGCGACGCCAATCACCACGGCGGCCACGAAGACCATGAGCCGGTAGAAGGGATATTTCATGTAGACGAGGTCACCATTGGACTTCACGGCGGTGATGATCGGCGTTGCAATGGCGCCATCCAGCCATTCCGGAATGGCAAACTGGTAGGTGTTGCCGCCCCACACGGCGAGCATAAGATCTGCTGCGACGATTGAGATGCCGATGGTCACCAGCGTCTGGCGGAGATCATTTCCCTCCAGCCTACGAAAGACAAAGACTTGCAGGGCGACGCCGGCGAGCGCCATTGACAGCATTCCCGCGGCGATGCCCAGTATCCAGTAGCCCGTCGCCTGGGCCACCGTGTAACCAATATAGGCACCCAGCAGATAGAGCGAGCCATGCGCAAGGTTCACATTGCGCATCAGCCCGAACACCAGAGTGAAGCCGCTGGCCACGAGGAAATAGAGCCCCGCCACGGTGACGCCGTTGAACACCGCGTTGACGAAAGGCTTCTTGGGGCCGATGGCGGCCACAAGCCATTCGGGCCAAACAGACAGGAACAGCCACAGCAGGAGTGCCAGGGCAAGGAGGCCGAAGAGCCCCCAGCCCTGCCGCGCCGTGAATGCGGGATTGTTTCCTGCCGTGGCCTGACTCATGCCGTGAGCCTGCGCCCTTGGGCAGACATGCGCGGCGCCTTATGGAACTGGCCATCTTTCATGATGGCGAGAAGACGGCTCTTCTCCTGCAGCACGCGGATGTTGGAGATGGGGTCGCCGTCGACCAGGATCATGTCTGCAAGGTAGCCCTGCTTGATCATTCCGAGTTCGTCGCCCATACCCATGATCTCACCACCATATTTGGTGCCGGCAAGGATGGCTTCCATGGGCGAGAAGCCGAGGAGATCGACGAAATACTCGAAATCCTTGGCATTGGTGCCCTGCGGCGTCCAGGCAAAGCCATAGTCGCCGCCGATCAGAACCCGGATGCCGCGGCGGTGCATCTTGCGGCAGGTTTCGACCGCATGTTCGAGTTCGCGCTCATAGGCGAGCGACAGCGAGGAACCGGGCTTGATGCCATAGTCGCCTGCGGCCCGCGCTGTCTGGATGAGCCAGGCGAGACCGGGGGCCACGAAATGCTTGTCCTTGTTCGCCTCCAGCATGTCGAGCGCCTCCTCATCGGCGAAGGAAGCGTGGTAGATGTTTTGGATGCCGTGGCGGACGCATTGCTTGACGGAGCCCGACGAGCGCGCATGTGCCGCCAGCACCAGGTTCCGGGCCTTCGCCTCCTGAACGGCCATTGCCACCTCATCCTCGGCCATGGGCGTCTCTTCGGCTTTCATACCAGTGATCTCTTCGCCCGAAAGGTTGAGCTTGATCGAATCGACGCCGTATTTGATCAGCGTCCGGACGACGCGGCGCACCTCCTCCGGACCCGAGACCACAATGCCGAGATTCAGTCCCTCATGCGGGATGTGGGGCGGAGCCGAATCGCCCAGCCCCCCCACTGTGGTGATCTCGGGTCCCGCAGCCTTGTAGCGGGGGCCGGGGATCATGCCGGAATCGATCGCGTTTCGGATCACCACGTCAAGCCGTGGCTTGGCGGCAGCAGCGCCGCGGCCTGCGGTGAAACCGGAGTCCAGCACAAGTTTCGCCATTTGCGCAGACCAGAGCGTGTGTTCCTCTGGCGGCATACGCTGGATCGGGTCGATCCCCGGCGCATTGTTCCAGGAGAGATGGAGATGCGCATCAATGAGGCCCGGCATAAGGGTAGCTCCCATACCGTCAATCACCGTCTGGCTGCCAGTTCCCATCGCGGACTGGAAGCGGGAAGACCCCTTGGTGACTGAGCGGATGCGGTTTCCCTGCACCAGCACTTCACCCGTATAGGGATAATCTCCCGTTCCATCGATGATGCGGACATTGGTGAACAGCACGTTGCCGGGGCCTTTGCCATTCAGATCGTCGGCCATGTCATCCTCCTTGTGCTCCGGCTCTTTGTGGTCTTGAGCGCCAGCCGGCGGGTTCGGTTATCGAATAAGGCCCCTCAGGAAATCCGAGAGGAGCCGTGTGCTTTCAGCGGGTTTCTCGATCATCGGCCAGTGGCCGCACTGTTCGAGGACCTTGAGCTTCGACGATTTGATTTTGTCCGACATTGCCTGCGCGGCGGTGGGCGGGGCCACCGCGTCTTCGCTGCCGGTCACCAGCAGTGCGGGGCATCGGATAAGGCGGAGATCGGCGGCTGTTGCTGAGGCAAGTGCTTCGCATGTGGCGGCAAATCCTTCTGCATCTTGGCGCATGTGGCTCTCGCGCAAGAAGGCGGTGCTCACCGGATTGTTCGTCTTGCTGGACGAGGAGAGGCCGGCCATGGCGGAGGCATCCGCCACGCCAACCATGCCTTGTTCACGCGCGGTACGGGCGCGGTCTCTGATGCGCTGGCGGGCGGCATCTGCGGGCTGGTGGATGGGGCCGAAGAGCGCGAGGCTGAGGACCATATCAGGCTTCTGCGCGGCGATATGCTGGCAGATGATCGTGCCCATGGAGTGGCCCACAAGATGGGCAGGGTTTGCTCCCAGGCTCCGCATCGCATCGATCAGCGCTTCGCTCAAAAGATCTATGGTGAGCGGCTGATGCGGCAGCGGCGAGCGCCCGGAGCCTGGCAGATCCGGCCTGATCACGCGAAAACCGGACAGGCCGCCCATGAGGGTTTGAAAGCTGTTTGACGTGCCGCCGAGCCCATGGATGAGGACGACGGGGGCTCCTTCCCCGTCAACCTCGGCCTTCAGCCATGTGGTGGCAACCGACGTCACGCGGCGCGCTCCCTGACTTCGTTCTCGAGGATTCCGATGCCGGAAATTTCCACGCGCATCACATCACCTGGCACCAGATAGCGCGGTGGCTTGAAGCCGATGCCAACCCCTGCAGGCGTGCCCGTGGCGATGATATCACCGGGAACGAGAGTGATCCCCTCCGAAATCGTGGCGATCAATGTTGGCACGTCGAAGATCAGTGCCGCCGTGCTCTGGTCCTGGCGGATTTCGCCATTGATCCAGCAGCGCACCTGCGTCGAAGCGAGGTCGATCTCGTCCCGCGTCACAGCCCACGGGCCCATGGGTCCGAATGTGTCCTGCGACTTGCCGATAAGCCACTGGCTGTGCCGGCCCTGTAGATCACGCGCCGTCACGTCGTTGATGATTGTATAGCCCCACACATGATCGAGCGCATCGGCCTTCGTGATGCGGCGCCCACCCTTTCCGATGATGACCGCAAGCTCGGCTTCATAATCGATGGCTGAGGACACACCAGGATCGAGAAACACCGGGGCGCGGTGTGGCACAACGCATTCTGGCAGCTTCGAGAAGATGATGGGATGCTGCGGCACTGTGCCTTGAGCAGCGCTCGAATCAAAGCCGCTCGAGGCAAACTCCTTTGCATGTTCGTGATAGTTCTTTCCGACGCAGAAAATATTCCTCACCGGACGCGGAATCGGCGCCTCAAGCGTGACTTCACCAAGGGGAATGGGATTGAGCAGCGGCGGAAGTTTTGCAAGACCGATGAGCGCGAGGATGCCCCTGTCCGCGGCCTGCTGCGCGAGATCGAAAGGCGCAACAGTCTGGCGTTCCTGGTTGACGACACCAATGCGCCGTTCTCCGCCGATGGCAAATGTCGCCACCTTCATACCAACCTCCCATAATCTTTAAACTATACCAACTCTTCGATTGGTTTATTATGCGAGAAACGGTAACATGGCTTTTGCCACACGACAAGCTAAGTTCTGCACATAAACTATGATTTCATATGTTCATTTTCTGAACCATTTAAGCTGGCTGGTTCCTTTAGAGGAGAATCAACTATACCATGCCCCGGCATCTCGCCCCGCAGATCGCTCAGGATATCGGCGCGCGGATCACCGCCGGCGCTCTGCCCGCCGGCACGCTTCTTCCCAATGAGCGGAGCCTTGCCCAGGAGCACGGCGTGGCGCGCAACACGATCCGCAATGCGCTAGCTTTGCTCGAGCGCGACGGGCTGATCACGCGTCATGTCGGGCGTGGCACAATTGTGAAGGGGCCCGCCAGCACCGAACTTTTGAGCTTGGTCGACAAGATCGCGGGCGCGGCCCCTATCGACATACTGAACCTCAGACTCATCGTTGAGCCACAAGTCACCGCACTTGCAGCCATAAGCTGCAGCGCGGAAGATCTCGCGGGCATCGCCGACGCAAACACCAATATGATGGCCGCACCAGATCATGACAGTTTCGAGCGCTGGGACAATGAAGTACACAGCCGTATCTATGAAGCCGCACGGAATTCCTTCCTGCTGTCGCTGCACCGCATTCTGTCCGTGATCAGGTCACGAACCGCCATGCAGGAGCTTCGGCGGCGGAGCTTCAATGCGTTGAACCGCCAGATTTATTGCGAGCAACACGAGGAGATCATCGATGCGCTGCGCCACCGCGACCGTGCGGCAGCATCGGCAGCGATGCGTACACACCTCGCAACGCGTAAGCGCATCTATTTCGGAGACTAGGATGAGAACCAGAACCGAGCCCTCCGGCAGCGCACGGCTGACAGCGGAAACAGACTCAGACCTTCTGGCCCTGCTGGAACGGATTGCCGGCACGGGACCGCTGGATGTTCAGGCCGTCCGGCTGATGGTCGAGCCCTATGCGGCACAAAGTGCAGCCTCCAACGCGACAGCCGCCGACCTCGAGGCGATCCGCAACACCCATCTGGCCGTGTCAGATGCTGTTGAGATGGAGCTGTTCGAACGGCTGGACGCGGAATTCCACCGGCAGATATTCGCCGCGACACGAAACGACCTGCTCTCCTGCGTTCATGACGTGCTGAAGATCATCCGCGGCCAATCTGCCTGGATCGACATCAAGCGCCGCAGCTTTTCGGAGACCCGCCGGAGGGAATATGCCGCACAGCATGGCTTGATCGTCAATGCGCTCTTTGAACGGAACGCTTCAGCAGCAGCCGAAAGCATGCGAGCGCATCTCAGAACCGTGAGCCACAACCTTTTCGGTGACGAAGGTGAGACCATTCAGCTGAGCAAGAGATCATCCTGAGATATACGGCTCTACCCCTCCCTTACAGCCGGTATATCCGTGTAGCATTGCCATTCAGAATGGCGGCCTGCTCTTGACCAGACACGTGAGACAGTGCTGCGCGATAGGCTGAGACGAGGGCGGGATAATCAGTCCAGATCTTCTCAATGGGAAAGTTGGAGCCGAAGAGGCAGCGCCCGGAGCCGAAGATTTCGATGGTCTCGCCCACCACATCCGCAATGTGGGCTGGATCATTTCCGTGAATGAAGGTTCCGAGGCCGGAGAGCTTGGCGACGATGTTCGGCTGATCAGCCAGCCGGCGCATACCATCCTTCCATCTGGCACGGCCACTCGCTGAGGTATCCTCCAGCATTCCCGCGTGCTGCAAAATGAATGTTGTGCCGTGAAACTGCGAAGCAAGTGATGCTGCATCCGGCATTTGCGGGGTGAACACCTGCAGATCGAAACTCAAGTCATTGTCCTTGAGATAAGCGAAATTCTTCCGGAACAGTGTGCCGTTCATCAGATCAGGCGCAGAGGCGAAGCGGTACATGGGGTTTTCATGCCAGTGAAGCTGCATGCGGACACCGCGCATCGCCGGGAATTGCGCAAGCGCGGCCAGAGTTGCCGGAGCTTCATCCGACAGGAGATCGGCATAGCCGACAATGGCATGGGGCCAACCATGCACATGCGCCACGTCCTGCACCCAGCGCGCCTCTGCAAGTGCCTGATCCCTCGCCCAGTTCACTTGCACATAGACGGATTTCTCCACACCGCAGCCTGTAATGTCCGACATATACTCTGCGATGGGATAGTCACGGCGGATTGACTCATAGGGGCCGAAAATTCGGGGGACCATGGCCCCCTGAAGCCACGGCACGTCGTTCTGCCGCCAAATGTGATGATGAGCGTCAACAATCGGAATCATGTTCCCCTCCCCTTCAACTGCCATTCGCTTGCTGCCCGGCCACGGGGCCCCAGATCGATCCACATGAGTCTTTGCAGGCTACGGTGAAGTGATCGCAGATCGCTCGCCTCCGTCAATGCATCGAGATGCGGCAGAATGGCTGACATCGCTCTGGTGGCCGGAATATAACGCGGATCCCGCGCAAGGGGCGTGAGCCAGACGAGGCGGTGACTGAGTGCCGCGAGCCGTCTGGTTGCTCCGACGATTGAATCTGGCGAACCACACTCCAGCCCATCCGACAGGACCAGTGTCATGGCGCCGCGCACCAGTGCTGCATGGCGCGAGACGTTCAGGAACTCCTCCAAGCTGTCGCCGATGCGCGTTCCGCCATCAAAGCCTGTCACTGCGGCGGAGATCCGCTTCAACGCCTCCTCTCCACTGCGATGGCGGAGTGCCGAGGTTGCCCGTGTAAGCCTGGTGCTGAAGCAGAAAGTTTCAACGCGCGCACCACCTTGCGTCAACGCATGGGCGGTTCGGATGTATATCTCTGACTGTAGCTTCATCGAACCTGAGACATCGATCAGAAGCAGCAGCTTTCGCGGCACGCGGGGACGGTTCAGGAGGCTCAGGCGCAGGGTTTCGCCAAAGGTGCGCCGCGCCGCTGCCGCCGTGCGCGCGATATCTATCCGGGAGCCAGAGGGTGCCGCCTGCCATTGGCGCGTTGCCGAAGAGGGCAGCACCATGCGGCGTATCGCATCGAGAACGGCCCGATCCTCTGTTGACACGCCGGAGAACAGCTTCTGGGCCACTAACTCATCGGCTGATGCGTTCTCGCCGTGGGTATCTCCCTCCTTCAGGTCGAAGGACTGTTCGCTTGGTGATTTGAGGGCTGGCTTCTGGATATCCTCTTCACCTTCGGCCTCGATCTCCAACACGACGTCCTGCATCGAAAACCAGGCATCGTAGACGGCGTCGAAAAGGGGGAAGTCCTCAGCTTTGGAGGTAAGCGTCAAACGCCCGGCGCGACGCAGATCCCGGGACGACAGCAACTCCACGCATGAAACGGCCTTTAAGAACTGTGTGGCGCTTGCTGGATCAACTGCCAATCCTGCCTCCCGCAGGGCCCGCGGAAAGCCGGCCAGACGCTCGATGGCCGCGGCGTTCATTCTGGCAGCCCTCAAATCACGGCAGCAGTGGTGACGGCGCCGAGATCTTCCTGATCCTTGATCAGCAGACCCAAGGATCTTCGCAGCGCTTCCGGCCACTCCGTTCCATGTTCACTCAAGAGCAATGCAGCCCGCGCCCAATCGATACTTTCGGATATTCCCGGCTTCTTCAAGAGTCGCAGACGGCGAATTCCCGACACCGCCTCCACAAGCGCCTTGGCTGCTTCCGTGCCGATGCCAGGGGCATGCCTTTCGATGATGGCCTGCTCACGCGCGGCATCCGGATAATCGATCCAGTGATAGAGGCAGCGGCGGCGGAGCGCATCATGCAATTCACGGGTACGATTCGAGGTCAGGATGGTGATGACCGGTTCAGCCGCCTTTACCGTTCCCAGCTCCGGAATCGACATCTGATAGTCGGACAGGAACTCCAGCAGAAATGCCTCGAAGGCGGCATCCGCGCGATCGATCTCGTCGATCAGCAGGACAGTCTGCCCAGCTTTGCGCAGAGCCTTGAGCAAGGGCATCTCAATCAAGAATTCCGGCCCATAGAGCTCCGACAGAGCAATGTCACCGTGGCGCTCAGCCACCCGCACCTGCAAAAGCTGGCGGGCATGATCCCAATCATAGAGTGACTTGGTCGAATCGAGCCCTTCATAGCACTGCAACCGGACCAGGTTCCGCCCGAGGACCAGTGACAAGGCGCGGGCAACCTCCGTCTTGCCGACGCCGGGAGCGCCTTCGAGAAGCAGAGGTTTGCCAAGTTCGAGAGCGAGGAAGAGCGCGGTCGTCAGATCCTGATCAGCAAAATAGCCTTGCGCAGACAGATGCTCGGCAATCCCCTGCTGGGTGAGAGTCGCCTTCACGTCACCACTGCACGTGCTCGAGACAGACCATGCGCACGCGGTTCTGGCAGTGGGCTGCCGCATCACCGCCCGCCGCCTTGCCGCCATCTGTGCCGAAGGCCTCGCTCATGGCCGCTTCGCTGTCAAACCACATTTCGTTCACCGCATCGAAGGGAAGATCGGCATTTTCCGTGGCGAGGATGTTGACGGTATATTTCCGCATGCCCGGAATTCCCTTCGCGAGCTTGGGATGATCAGTCTCGATCCAGCTCTTGAAATCCGCGAAGCTCATGCCATCCTTCCGCTTCATAAGCGACATTACCTTGATCATGTCAGTCTTCCTTTTCTGTGATGTTATTGTTTTTGTCGCTCGCGCAGGGAGTCAAGTCCGCGCAGGACTTTCTCTGGCGTAATCGGCATGGAGCGCACACGGACCCCGCAGGCGTTGAAGATGGCATTGGCAATGGCCGGTATCGGGGCATTGGCTGTCATTTCACCAATTCCCTTCGCGCCATAGGGGCCATTCGATGCAGGCCTCTCGATAATGACACTTTCCATTTCGGCAATGTCCGCCGGCCCCGGCATCAAATATTCGCCGAAAGTGACGGCGCCGTGGGCGCGATCGGGATAATAGGGCTCGGTTGTCTCATAAAGTGCGTGGCTGATGCCCATCCAGGCGCCGCCCACGATCTGCTGATGGGCGAGCGCGGGGTTCATGGCGCGGCCCACCTCGTAAGCATTGATCATCTTGATGACCGTCACCTCGCCGGTTTCGTCATCAACCTCCACATCGGCAATTGTGCAAGCGTGGGCCTGGCAAGAGTCTGGGTCCATTGCGCCAGTTTCCGGCACCGGTTCGCTCTTGGGCTTGAGGAAGATGCCACGGCCAGCGATAGTCTTACCGTGTTTGAAGTGAGCCGCCAGCGCGAGATCAGGGATGCCGATGCCCTTATCCGGAGCGCCATTGACGTGAATGCGTCCCTTGCCATCGGTGACCAGATCCGCGGCATCGACCTCCAGTTCGGTGGCCGCGACCGACATCATCACCTCGCGCGCTTCGCGGGCCGCCATGATCACCGCATTGCCGATGCGATGGGTGCCGCGGCTGGCAAAGGTGCCCATGCAGTGAGGCCCCGTGTCGGTGTCTGCAGTATCGACCATCACGTTCTCGTAAGGAACGCCCAATGTCTCCGCCGCGATTTGCGCCGCAACCGTCTTGATGCCCTGACCCAGGTCGACACTCGACAGCGTAATCACGAAGCTGCCCGTTGTTGTGGCGTGAATGAGCGCTTGCGACGGATCTCCGCCCAAGTTCATGCCGGTGGGATAATTGACGGCGGCGACACCGCGGCCTCTGAGCTTAGCCATTGCCATTCTCTCTCGATAATGATGTCAGAGCCTGAAGTTCCGGGCGCAGTACAGCGCCGGACTGGTGGGCTGCGGCCTGAAGCACTTCGACCAGCGCAGCACCTTCAACGATCTTGCGATGGGCCTTCATGTCTCCGTCGCGATAGGCGTTGAGGAGGCGAAGCTCGATAGGGTCGATTCCCAGATCGCTGGCAATCTGATCCATCTGCGACTCCAGGGCGAAATCACCGATGGTGACACCGAAACCCCGCATGGCGGATGAAGGCGTGCGATTGGTATAGACACAATAGGCATCTACGTGGACATTGGGGATCGTATAGGGCCCCGGAAAATGGGCAGCGGCCTTGGTTGTTCCGTAGGTCGAGTGCCGGCAATAGGCGCCTGCGTCCACATAGAGGCGGATCTGGCGGGCGATGATGCGGCCATCGTTCATCACGCCATCCTTGATATAGATGCGCTCCGCCGCGCGCGGTGAGGACACCTGCATTTCTTCGGCCCGCGTATAGGCATATTTGACCGGGCGGTTCGTCAGCATGGCGGCAAGCGTTGCAATGGGTTCGACTATCACGTCGACCTTGCCGCCGAAACCGCCGCCCACCGTTCCCCCGATGAGGCGGAGCTTATTGAAAGGTACACCGAGGATGAGAGCCATGTTGTCCAGGGTAAAGTAGAGTGCCTGTGTATTGGAATAGATCGTAAAACGGCCGTTTCCTTCAGGCTTCGCGATGCAGCCGGTGGTTTCCAGCGGCGCATGCTCGATCGGGGCGGATTCATAGGAGTGCTCGATGATCCGGTCCGCGGCCTGAAAGCCTTTCTCGACATCACCGAACCTAATCCGGCGGCAATCATGGCCTTCGTAGACGAAGTAGTTGGTGCCGTGCTTCTTGAAACTCGCATGCTTAGTGTGGAGCGACTCCTCGACATCGAGAACCGCGGGCAGATCCTCATAATCCACCTGGACCCGGCGGGCGCCTTCCGCGGCCGCCTGCGGCGTTTCAGCAATCACAGCGCAGATCTGTTCGCCCATGAAGAGCACGCGGTCTTCCGCCAGGACCGGCTCATCATCAGGACCGACGCCAATAAGTTTGAGAATCGTGTACCAGTTGTTCGGAACATCCTTACTAGTGATGACGCGCACGACACCAGAAACTGCCATGGCGGGGGTAACGTCAAGCTTCCGGATCAGAGCGTGATGGCGAGTGGACCGGACCATCTTCAGGTGCAGCATTCCCGGCAGGTTCATATCTTCATAGAATTGCGTGCGGCCGGTCACATGGCCGCGTCCATCAGCGCGCTGGACGGTGGTGCCAACGACATTGAGCTGCTCCGAACGCTCTTTGACAAAATAGTGCTTGTCGATCTTTTCCATCGCGTGTCCCTATGCCGCTTTGCTGGAGGAGGCAGACTGAATGCCGGCAGCATCCAGCGCGGCGTCGATGATCGACGTGTAACCGGTACAACGGCACACATTGCCCGAGATGGCTTCAATGACATCCTCCCGGGAAGGAGCGGGGTTCAGGTCGAGGAGGCCTTTCACTGCCATCATCATACCGCTGGTGCAGAAGCCGCACTGGGTGGCAAATCCATCGAGAAAAGCCTGCTGCAAGGGGTGAAGGCCGCTGCCCGGTGCAAGGCCTTCCACGGTTTCGACCCTGGCGCCGTTGATGGTTTCAATGGGGATGATGCAGGAAAGAACTACTTGCCCATCCACCAGAACAGTGCAGGCGCCGCAGCCGCCCTGATCACAGCCGCGCTTGGTTGCAGTGTAGTTCAACGTATCCCTGAGGGCGTTGAGGAGTGTGGTTCCGGGCTGCACCAGCATGTCCTGGGAGCGGCCATTGAGTTCTATCGAGACTCGTGAATTGATGGTCATTGTCCGTTCCTCCTCATTCGCCCAGGATTGCGCGGCGGATGTGAACCGGCGTCACCCTGGCGCGGTACCAAGCACTCGCAACGGCATCGTCCACTGGCTCGATGTCGGATGCGGCAGCTTCCGCCGCTGCCATGACTGATTGGGCGTTAAGCTCCCTTCCTTCGAGAAGTTGCTCAACATGTGGCGCACGCGACGGCCGCGCGACGACGGCGCCCAGCGCAATGCGGCAGTCCTTCACCCGCCCATTCACGATCGGCACCACCGCAGCGACGGTCACGATTGAGGGAGTGTTGAGCGCGCGCCGGCCCGCCTTGCGATATTTGAAGGATCCAGGTTCCGGCAATGCGAAGGAGACTTCGGTGACGACTTCACCCGGCTTTAAGCCGCGCTGCACCAGAAGGTTTACGGCCTCCACCCTCTTGGATGCACCCATGGCAATAGTTGCAGTCGCGTCCAGTGCCACGAGGCAAACCGCAAGATCACCTGCGGGCCTTTGCACGAAGAGGTTTCCGCCCACTGTTGCCATGTTGCGAATAGCGGGCGATCCGAAACTATCGATCGCACCCTTGAGGAACGAGAGCTTCTCTTGCTTTGCAAGGGCAGAAATGGGCGTGCAGGCACCGATGGTGACGATGCCATTCTTGCTGACAGTGACCTCATTCAGCGCGAGTTGCCTGAGGCTGACCAGCGTTTCGATGTCATGATCGCCGGAGTTGATCATCGGCATCACTGTGGTGCCGCCGCCCATGACGAGAGGACTGGGTGATCGTGCCACGGTTTCCGCGATGTCCGATATTCGCGAGGGTGAAACAACAGCCTGCAGCATCATTATCTCCCATCCCTACATTCTTCACTTTTTTTATTGATTATCGATAATTGATAAACCTTCTGTCAAGTGGTAAAGCTTGAAAATCGATGTTGCGGCTGCGAAAGCGTTCTACAAATCGAAGCGGAATCAACTGAGTTGGCCTGATGGAAGACATTGAGATTGGCGGCGCTCCGCTCCGAACCGGTGGTGAGCAAGAAGCCCAAACGAAAGCTGGGCTCTTCAACGCGCCATTGCGGCAGAAACTGAAGGACGCGCTGCTGCGGCGCATTCTGAGTGGCAGTTACAAGCCAGGCGAGCGGCTGACGGAACTGCGAATTGCGGAGGAATTCGGCACGAGCCAGGGGCCGGTGCGCGAAGCATTGCGTGATCTTGAGAGTACCGGGCTGGTTGTGACACGCCCGCGCCGCGGAAGCTATGTGGCTGAAGGTTTGCGCAAGGGCCTCCGCGAAATTTATGCCGTGCGCGGCGCACTGGAAGAACAAGCAACGCGTCTCGCCACCGCCAATGGCAGATGCGACTTGCAGGCGCTGCAGGAGGCCACGGACGCGATGCGCGAGGCCGCCCTCCGGTTCGATCTTGCCGCTATCGCGGACCATAGCGTCGCCTTCCACCGGGCGATATTGGAGGCTGCCGGCAATCAGCTTCTCACCAATATCTGGCTGTCGCTCCATATTGAAACGCGCACCACGATCACTCTTCTCGCTGAAGGTATCGACCTCATGCACATTGCAGAGAGCCACCAGCCAATCATCGATGCGATTGCCTCGGGCGATGCAGAACGCGCAGCGAAGGTTGCCAGAGAACATCAGGACTATTTCGAGCGACTCCCCACTCCCGCATAGGGCCGAAAGAAAACGGCCACCTTCTGCGGTGGCCGTTTCATGGTGTTTGTCCGCGTTACTTGCTGGCGAGGTAATCGACCGGGATTGCTTCCGAAATCGTCCACTCATCCACCACATGGGCCTTTCCGTTCTCTACCTCGGTGATGAGGTAGCGGCCCTTATTCTGATGATGAAGTTCGGCGGTAAAGGTGCGGGGGCCGAAGAGCGTCGGCTCGTCCTTCATCTTCTCCAATTCCGCAACGACTGCATCAGCGTCCGTGGACTTCGCGCGCTCCACGGCCTTTGCCCACACATCGATCATCACATAGCCAGGATAGACATACTGGCTGGACGGATCACCACCGGTCACCGCCTTGTACTTGGCGTTGAACTCATTGACCTTGGGGTTCGGATCATCGCCATGGACGGAGCCCTGATCCGGCACATAGAAGTTCGTGAGATCAGGCGTGGCCGAGAGCCAATAGCTGCCCGACATGCCGGAGCCGTTGAGGATCATCGACTTGATGCCCGCAGCGCGCAGCTGCTTCACAGCGGAAACACCGCCCGGCATCATGGTGCAGAGCATGATGGCGTCCGGTTCCTGCGGCAAGCTCTTGATGCGGGTGATCTGTGCTGCGATCGAGGCATCATCGTTCTTGAAGGTGTCTTCGCCCACAAGCTTCGCATCCTTCAGTTTCGGCAGCATGTAGTCGAAACCGTCACAGATACCCTTGTTGTATTCAGTCCAGGTATCAAGCAGGCGGTAGAAGTTGCGCGCGTTCTTCTTGGTATAGGCCCATTCGGCCATGGTCGCTCCCTGAACGGCTGCGAGCACTGAGGCCGAGAAGGAGTGCGGGCCCACGCCCTGGATGCCGGCCTTGATCGACTCGGCGCAGAGGAAGAAGGAGACCTTGCCCGCGCCTTCCGCAGCAAGTGCCGCCGGAGCCCCAAAGTCATAATCGCAGGAGACGACCACGAGGTCCGCACCCTTGTCGAGCACTTCGAGGCCAGCCTTTGCACCTTCGGCACGGTCCGTCTTGGTATCCGCCGCGACGATCTCAATCTGCTTGCCCAAGAGGCCGCCGGCCTTGTTGATCTCGTCAATGCGGATGCGGGCTGCATCTTCCGCCGGTTTGTCATAAGCCTGCATGAAGCCAGACTGCGCCGTGGCGAAGCCAACCACGATCTTGTCATCGTCGGCCATGGCGATGGGCGCGGCCAGCATCATGGCGCCGATTGCGGCGCCCAACCCTAATTGCAAGTAACTCTTCACGACGTCCTCCTTGTTTAGGTTTCTGAAGTCTTCCCATCCACGGGCGCCGGGGTGCGGCCACCTGCGGAAAGCTTTTTTGATGGCCAGACGAGCTCACGGTTGCCGGTGAGGCCGGAGGGCCGGTACATTAAAATCACGATCATCACCACGCCGATGGCGATTTCCTGCACGCCCAGCGGCAAGGCGAAGGTGCTGCCGCCGAGATCGATGCCCTTCTCCATCCAGCGCAGCAGCTGGATGATGATGGAGAGAATGACCACGCCCAGAACAGCGCCCGAAAGCGAGTTCATGCCGCCCACAACCAGCATGGAGAGCGTGATGAAGGTGAGGCCAAGATAGAATGTGTCGGGCGTCACCACGCCCACCGAATGCGCGAACATGGCGCCACCCAGGCCCATGATGGCGCCCGAAATGGTGAAGGCGATGACCCGCTCGCGCGGAATATCGACGCCAGACGCCGCCGCTGCCGTCGCCTCATCGCGCGCGGCGCGGAGCGCCAGTCCAGAGCGCGAGATCGCATGCATATAGGCCACCAGCACAACGATGACCGCGCAGAGGAAATAGGGCCACACCACGCGCACGATGGGAATGCCGACAACCGAGCTTTGCGCACCCGTGACACTGTCCCAGTTGGAATAGACCTGAATGATGACGGCCAGCACCGCGAAGGTGGCAATCGACGCCGCAATGCCAGAAAGGCGCATCAACACCCTGCCGACGATATAGGCAGCAATGCCGCCGAAGATGGTGGCGGCCAGGAGGCCCCAGCCATAATGGAGCTTGGCGTTGAGGATGATGTCCGGAAGGCCTTTCAGCTTCGACTTTTTGATGGCGGGCAACATGGTGAGCCAGGCCGTCATATAGGCGCCGAGGCATGTAAAACCGATCTGGCCGAAGCTGATGACGCCGGAATTGCCGATAAACACATAGAGCCCGACCACCAGCACCACGCGGATGAAGATTTCGATGATGGTCTGGTTGAAGGGGCTGGACCCAGCCAGCGCCGCCGCCAGCAAGAGTGCCACGAGAATGGCCAGCAGGATCATCGGCGTGGTCCATGTGCGCGCAAGGATCGACGGGCGGTTGGCCATATGCCTAGACCCTCTGCTTTACGGCTTTGGACGAGAACAGGCCATTGGGCCGCCAGATGAGCATGGCAATCACCGCGGCATAGACGAAGGCATCGCGGAAGGGCCGCGCATCGGGCGGCAGAAACACCTGCATGATGACGGTGGCAGCACCGATGAGATAGCCCGCCAGTACCGCGCCCGGCAGGCTGCCCAAGCCGCCGATGACGGTGGCGACGAAGGCCACCAGCATGAGGTTAGCGCCCATGTTGATATCAACCGTGCCCGTCTGCGTGACGAGGATGAGGCCGATGGCGGCGGCCAGCATGCCGCTGACTGCGAAGGCCAGCATGATGACGCGATTGGCCCTCACCCCCAGCATGCGGGCCATGGTGAAATTCTCCGCCGCCGCGCGCATTTCAAGCCCATAGCGCGTGCGCTTCAGGAAAGCCGTCAAGGCGATGAGGATGACGATGGTGACGATGATGGTGATGACCTGCAGCGGCGGAATGCGGGCGCCGAAAATTTCCACCTGCTGGGTGAGGTTCGACCACAGGTCGATGGACTTGGGCCGGCTTGAATAGAGCATCAGCAGGAAATAACGGATGACGAAGCCCAGCGCGAAGGAGGCGATCATCATCGTAGCGGGATTGGCGTTGCGGAAGCGGCGGAACACCAGGATTTCAGACAGCACCGACAGCCCAGCGCCGATGGCCAGGATCAGCGGCACCAGAATGATGGTGGGGAGCTGCCCCGCAAACACAATCGCCGCCGCATCAATCGATGGCCACAGCAGTGCAAAGACGCAGAAGGAAAGGTAGTCGCCATGCGCGAAGTTGACGAGGCGCATGACGCCGAAGATCAAGGCGATGCCGAGTGCGCCCAGCGCATAGAGACTGCCGAGGCTCAGCGCATCAAACAGGATCTGGAGCACTGCCGTCATCTCAGTGGTCTCCATATCCGAAATAGGCCTGGCGCAGCGCGTCACCCTTCACGAGTTCGCGCGCGTCACCTTCGAGTGCGACTTCGCCCGAGCGCATCAACACCATGCGCCCGCCAGTGAGGCCTGCCCGCGTGGCACTCTGCTCCACGATCAGGAGGGTGAGGCCACGGCTGTCTCGCAGGCGGATCAAGGTGGCATAAACATCATCGATTACCTTCGGGGCCAGGCCGAGCGAAGGCTCGTCGATGGCGATGAGCTTCGGCCCAGCCATCAGCGCGCGGCCGATCACCAGCATTTGTTGCTGGCCGCCGGAGAGAACGCCCGCCTGCTGGTCCTTCCGCTCCTTCAGCATCGGGAACACGGCATAGACCTGCTCCATGTCGCGCGCCGCCTGGTCCTTGTCAGCCCGCATGCCGGTGCCGAGGCTCAGATTCTCCGCAATGGTGAGGCCTCCAAACACTTCGCGGCCCTCCGGCACCATGGAAAATCCCATGCGTGCGATATCTTCTGGCGCCCAGCCCGCTATCTGCTGGCCCGCGAACTGGATCGAGCCTTCACGCGGCGTGACCACCCCGGCAATGGCCTTGAGCAGCGTCGACTTTCCGGCACCGTTGGGGCCGGTCACGAACAGCGTATCGCCCTCATTTACGGTGATGCTGGCGCGGCGCAGGGCTGTGAGCTGACCGTAGCGCACTGAAATATTCTCAACCGCGAGGAGGCTCACAGCACCGCTCCTTCCGCGTCGGCCTGCGTGCCCATATAGGCGTGGCGGACTTTCTCCGAGGCCTTGATGACGGCGGGCGGGCCCACCTCGATCACCTCGCCTGAATCCAGCACATGGATATGGTCGCAGATGTTCAGCACCAGGCCGATGTTGTGCTCGATCAGCAGCACGCCGCATTTCACTTGCCCGATGATGCGGCGGATGAGCGTCGCCAGATCGCCCGCCTCCTCGGCGGACATGCCGGCGGCAGGCTCATCAAGCAGCAGATAGGTGGGCTCCAGCATCAGCGCGCGGCCGATGGCGACGCGGCGTTCATCCGTATAAGGAAGACCGCCCGCCAGCCGCTCCGCCAGATGCGAGATGCCGATCCATTCCAGCATCTCGTCTGCCCGGGTGGCCGCGACACGGCGGGAGAGGCCGAGGCCCACGCCTGTTACTTCCAGATTGTCGAGCACAGAGAGATCGGCAAAGAGGCGGCCCGACTGGAAGGTGCGCGCAATGCCCTTCTGGCGCATCTTGTGCGGTGGCACGCCAGAAATCGATTCACCATCAAGGCTGACGCTGCCGCCGGTGGGCGACTGAAAGCCCGTGAGGACGTTGACAAGCGTGGTCTTGCCCGCGCCATTGGGCCCGATGAGGCCCGTCACCTTCCCGCGCGGGATGTCCAGCGTCACATTCGACAGGGCGCGCAGCCCCTCGAAAGAGACGGAGACATCGGCGGCTGAGAGTGACTGGACCATGCGCCTCCGCTATTTATTCTTGCGCGTGATGACGTAGGAGCCGCTGGCATCGAGCTTCGCGGTCCAACCCGGTTCGATGACGATGGTGGTCGTCACCTCTTCGATGATGGCGGGACCAGCGATGGAAGCACCTGCCCCCAGCACGCCGCCATCATAGATCGGTGTTTTCGTGGACTTTCCCGATGCCTGGAAGATCGCCTTGCGATAGCCCTTCAACGCCTTGGCGGGGGTGCCGCCCCGCCCGAGCTTCGGCGCCTTGGGCTTGTCGATGCGGCCATAGAGGGTGGACTCGATATTGACCACCTCCACCGCATTGTGGCGCTCACTGTAAGTATAGAGTTCCTCATGGCGGCGGTGGAAGGCATCCTTCACCGTCTCGATGGTCTTGGCGTTGATGGGGAAGGTGCCGATATCCACCGTGCATTCATGGACCTGGCCCACATAGCGCATGTCGAGGCTGCGCTTCACATCGATCTGGCCCGATTTGAACCCGTCAGACTTCAGATGGGCAACGCCTTGCCTTTCGATCTCACCATAAAGCGTGTCGATGCGCTTGTAGGCGGCGGCATTGTCCAGCCGCAGCGGGGCGGTGGCCATGTAATTATACTTCACATCCGAGATGATCTGGCCGAAGGCGCAGAGACCTGACGCCAGCTTCGGCAGGATGATGGTGTCGATCCCCATCTCGCGAGCCAGTGCCGTGATGTGCGCGGCGGTGGCACCGCCTGCCCCCACCAGCACGAAGTCGCGCGGGTCATAACCGCGCTCGACGGACACGCGGCGAATGCCGTTCACCATATTGTTGTTGACAATGGTGTACATGCCATAGGCCGCGCGCTCGACCGAGATGCCGATCTTGTCCGCCACGCGTGCCTTGATCGCCTTCCTGGCCTTGTCGAGGTCCAGCGGCAGCTTGCCGCCGAGCAGGCCTTCAGGGTTGAGATAACCAAGGACGAGATTGGCGTCTGACGTCGTTGGCTCCGTGCCGCCTTGGCCATAACACGCTGGCCCCGGCTCCGAGCCCGCCGATTGCGGGCCGACCTGGATCAGGCCCAGCGAGTCGATCCAGCCGATCGAGCCGCCGCCGGCACCCAGCGTTTCCACCTGGATCATCGGCACGCCGATCCTGTAGCGCAGGAAATCGATGTTCTTGTTGAGGTTGGTCTGGCCGTCCTTCGTCAGCGTGATGTCGAAGGAGGTGCCGCCCATGTCCACCGTGATCACGTTCTTCTTCTTGAACGGTGCTGAGACATAGAGGCCCGCCTGCGGAGCAGACGCCGGGCCCGAGTTGATGGCGTAGACGGAGCGGTCCGTCATCGCCTGGCCAATCGCCAACCCGCCATTGGATTGAAAGTAGCGCACCGGCTGCTTGGCACCCAGCGAGCGGAAATATTCATCCACCGCCTTCACATATTTCCGCATGACGGGGGCGAGATAGGCATTCACCACGGAGGTGGAGGTGCGGGTATATTCGCGGATCTGCGGATAGAGATCGGAGCCAACGGTGAGGATGGCATCTGGCAGCATCTTGCGCACGATCTCCGCCGCGCGCCGCTCATGCGCGGGGTTCAGCACCGACCAGACGAAGGAAATGGCGATGGTCTCCACGCCTTCCTTGGCGAAAAGCTCGCAGGCCTCGCGCACATCCGCCTCTTCCATGGGCGTGCGCACGGAGCCATCCGAAATCACCCGCTCGCGCACGCCTTTGCGCAAATAGCGCGGCACCAGCATGGTGGCGGCGGGATATTCGGGGTCATAGCGGAAGCCGTCTTCCTTGTGGCCGTTGCGGATCTCGATTGAATCCTCATGGCCCGCCGTGCAGATGAGGCCCGTCTTGCCGCCCTTATGGGTGATGAGCGCGTTGAGGCCAACGGTGGTGCCATTGATGCAAAGATCGCAATCCGACACGAGGCCGGAGGGCGAGATGCCGAAATCATCCGCAATCAGCCTCAGGCCATTCTCGATGGCGCGGGTGGGATCTGATGGCGTGGAGAGTGACTTGAAGAGCTTCACATCGCCCGTCGCGCGGTTGGCGACGACGAAATCGGTGAAAGTGCCGCCGGCATCGATGCCCAGACGATAGGTGGTGCGCATGGTCCTGCCCTCCCCCATCACACGGATGACCGGAGCTGCCGCGTGGCAGCAAGGTCGACATCCAGCGTCTTGGGATCGGCAATCACCACGCCATAATCATCCTTCGCACCCTTGATGGAGACGAGGCCGTTCTTCACGTCCCACACCACCTTCTCGATGGGCCGCTCAAACGCATTGCCATAACCGCCGCCGCCCGGGTTCATGTTGGTGACAGTGTCACCCGGTTGGATCGTCTCCATGATGTTGGTGCGCTTCACCTCGCGCTTGCCGCCGCGCGTCAGCATCACGCGCCCGACTTTCGAGTCGATGTCCGTGGACTTCGCACCGGCCGCACCCATGGCTGGAATGCGCCGGCCTTCGCCGAAGCCGATGCAGAGCATTTCTTTGTCGAGGGGCTCCACCTCCCATGCGGTGCCGGAGCCGCCGCGGAATTTGCCGGCACCACCTGAATCCGTCATCAGCGCATATTTATGGATGATGATGGGGTAGGAATATTCAAGCAGCTCCACGTCTCCGCTGGTCAGCGCGCCGAAGCAGCACTCGGGGCCGACCGCATGCCAGCCATCCTGCTGCGGGGTTGCGCCGCCGCCGGAGATGATGGTGGCGAGCACCATGGTCACGAACTCCTCATTGGTGCGGGAGTCCCAGCCCGCGATGTTGAGGCCGTTGGCATGGCCCCAGCTTGCCGCGACCTTCGACGGCATGGCCTTCTCGAAGGCCAACCGCACGGCATCGGTGAGGGTTTCCATGGGAGTCGTGGTGCAGTTCATGTGGGGTGCGGGTTCAGCCGCGTTGCAGATGGTGCCCTTGGAGCCAAAGTCCACCGAGACGCAACGGTAGAGGCCTTCATTGTAAGGCGGCGGTAGGGCCGCGAACATCATCAGGCCGAGATAAACGCCCGAATGCGAATTGCCTTCGTAGGAATTGATGAAATAGGGAATTTGCGGCGGAGACGCGATGACGATGTGGCAGCCATCGCCCTTGATCGTCACCGTCGCCTGGATCTCGAAATCGCCGAAGCCGTGGCCTGCGTCTTCCAGAATGGCCACACCTTCATAGGTGCCATCCGGCACGGTCTTGATGAGGCCGCGCATGTGGCGGTCTGCCATGTCGAGCAATTCGTTGATGCAGGTGTCGACGGTCTTCTGGCCGTATTTGTCCAGCATGGCGATCAGGTTGCGCTCGCCCACCTGGCAAGCGCCGATCAGCGCGTTGAAGTCGCCCTCCTGGTCACGCCTCGCGCGCATGTTGGTGAAGATCATGTTGAGCACGTCGTTGCGCGGCTTGCCCTTGTCCCAGATCTTGACCGGCGGAATGCGCAGGCACTCGGCGTAAATGTCCTTGGCGTTGGGATTGTAACCAGCGGGCACCGGGCCGCCGATATCCGTCAGGTGGCCCTTGCACACCGTCCAGTAGACGAGCTTGCTCTTGTAGAAAATCGGCTTGTACATGCAGGTATCGATCGCATGGCTGCCGCCGAAGGCCGGGTCATTGTGGAGGATCAAGTCGCCATCATGGATGTCGCCGTCGAAGAATTTGGCCACCGCCTTCATGGCGGGGATGAGCGAGCCCAGATGGATGGGAATGTCCTGCCCCTGCAGGATCATCTCCGGCTTCGCATTGAAGAGGGCTGTTGAATAATCATGCGCGAGGTTGAACACGGAGGAGCGCGCCGTCTTCTCAAGTGACAGCGTCATCTCGCGCTGCGTCGTCTCCAGCACGCCGCGCACCACGGAGAGGGTGATCGGATCGAGTTTGGGGTTGCGCCTGGCCTTCATCATGTCCCTCACATCTCAATGCAGGGCAGGCCTGGGGCCTGCCCTGCTTGTCACGTTCAGCGCGCGGCTTGCTTCCAGGCGGCCGTCAGGATTGCGGTGCCCAGCGCCACTTTCAGGATCTCCGCGGGGATGAAGGGCATGAGGCCACCGGCCACCGCCTTTTCCGCACCGATCAGCATGCCAAGCCAGCCGAGGCCCAGCGCGTAGATGGCCACTTCGCCCACAAGCAGGATCGCCAGTGCGGAGAGAACCGTGCGGCCATAGCCCCTGTCGGCCAGGTAGCCCACGAGCACCGCGGCGAGCAGGAAGCCCGCGAGATAGCCGCCGGTGGGGCCCGCCATGTAAGCCAGCCCCGCACCCGTGGCGAAGACCGGCGCACCAAGGGCACCGAGGCCCAGCCAGGCCAGAACCGTGGAGCCGCCAAGCCGCATGCCCGCCGTGGCGCCGATCATCAGGACGGCCAGCGCCTGCAGCGTCATCGGCACGGGCCAGAACGGCACCTGCACCTTGGATGCGAGCGTCAGCAGCGCCACGCCGAGGCCCACAACCACGGCCTTGTGCAGCAGTTGCGACTTGGGCCAGACCGTTGAAAGAAGATTACCGTTCATGTTCCTGTTCCTCAGATTGACGTCTTGAGTTTTTCATAGTGCTTTGCCTGGTCCTTGCGGGCCTTCAGCGCCTGCGCCATCGTCACTTCAATAAAGCGCGCCGGCATGTGCGGCTGCAATTGCCCAATCAGGTCCATGTCGGCGGAGATGACGGTGCCGAGCATGAAATAACCGCCTCCCGATACCGCGTCGCGGTGGAGCACGATGGGCTCCGTGCCGCCCGGCACCTGGATGGAGCCATAAGGATAGCAGGCATCGACAATGTTGGAAGGGTCTGAGCCTGCGCCAAAAGGCGGCTCCCGCGGCACGAATTCCAACGGGCGGCCACCACGGAAGCGGTAGCCGATGCGGTCCGCCTCGGGCGCCACTTTCCACGTATCCGCAAAAAAGTGCTTGCCCGCCTCAGCCGTGATGCGGTGCCAGTAAAGGCCCGGCAGCATGCGGAGTTCGGCTGGCATGCTAGGCGCACGGCGGAGTTTCTCGGGGATTGTGCGGCCTTCCCTGGCCGCGCGTCCTGTGCCGACAGGAAGCTTGTCTCCCGCCTCGAGCTTGCGGCCCTTGAAGCCGCCGAGTGCTCCCAACGTGTAGGTGGAGCGAGACCCCAGCACCACCGGCACATCAATGCCGCCGGAGATGGCGATATAGGCGCGGGCCCCCTTCTTCAGAAAGTCGAAGGAGAGCGTCTGGCCCTTCTTCACCTTGAAGGAGGTCCAGGTCTCACGCGGGTCGCCATTGAGGCGCGGCGGAAGATCGGCACCCGTGACCGCCACGGTTGCATCCTCCGTGAATGTGAGTTCAGGGCCCATGAACACGGCTTCGAGGACGGCGGCCCCCTCCTTATTGCCCACGAGCAGGTTTGCGGCCTTCAAGGCCAGCCGGTCCATGCCGCCCGAGAGCGGAATGCCGATGTTGTAATAGCCGGGCCGGCCGAGGTCCTGCACCGTGGTCGAAAGGCCAGGCTTGATGACTTTAACGGCCATTGAGCGCCCCCATCAGCTTGGCGTTGTAACCATCCATGTCCTTCTTGAACTCGGCCAGGTCGAAGGTCACGTCCTTGGTCTTGAGGTTGAACTTGCCCTTCTCGACGGCGGCAACCGTGTGGTCATATTCCGCGCGGTCGATGGGCTTCCATTTGACGATGTCGCCTGGGCGGAACAGGCACATGAAGTCTTTCAGGTGCTTGATCTTCTGGTTAGGGTCATAGATCGGAACCGGGGTGATGCCGAACATCTGGTAGCCGCCCGCCCCCCGCACCGAATAGATGCAGCCGAAGCAGCCGCCGTGGCCCACTGTGAGCTTGGGCGTATCCGTCCGTGGGCGGAGATATTTTGGCGACTGGATCTGCCGCTCTCTGTCCACCATCTGGTAGAGGAAGGGAAGCCCCGCCACGAAGCCCACCATGGAGACGAACCAGGGCGCACCCGAATGTGCCTTGATGAAGCCGTCGACGCCATCGAGGTTGTTGATGCGCGCCGTATACTCGATGTCGGTCGACTTCGGGTCCTGGTGGCGCTCGCGGAAGCGCATCAGCGTCTCATGCGTCCACGGATCATTGTAGAGCACCGGAATTTCGATGATGCGCGACTTGATGACGGGCTTGGCCTTGGCCGCCGCCTTCTCGATCGCCTTGATCTCCTTCAACATGTCCGAAGGCTTGATCACGTCGGGATCGAACTTCACCTGCATCGAGGCGTTGGCCGGGCAGATCTCGGTCACGCCCTTGATCTTGGCCTTCTTGATCGCCGCCGCCATGGACAGCGATTTGAAGAAGGCGTCGAGAGACATTTCCTCGTCGCATTCGACGAAGATGTGCTCGTCGCCTCCATAGGAATACCGCGTCTTCATCTCTGCGCCATCCTCCCCTTTATCAACTCAGCCTGTGCGCATTGGCCTCGAGCCAGGGCTCGAGCCAGCGCGTGTGGAAATCTGCCCGTTTCACACTCTCGTCCTGAGCCAGCAGCTGGTGCAGTGGCTTGGTGGTCGAGAGGCCCTGAACGTCAAGTTCATCAAGGGCGCGTGCCATGCGCGCAATCGCCCGCTCGCGCGTCTCGTCCCAGACGATCAGCTTGCCTAGTAGCGAGTCATAGAAGGGCGGAACCTGGTAGCCCTGATAGAGCATCGTATCGAAGCGCGTGCCGGGGCCGCCGGGAACGCGCAAGTCCGTCACCGTGCCGGGTGCGGGCTGGAAGTTCTTCGCCGGGTCCTCGGCATTGATGCGCACCTCGATGGCGTGGCCGTGCATCTTCACGTCAGCCTGCGCAATCGACAACGGCGCACCGCCTGCGATCATGATCATCTCGCGCACCAGGTCGATCCCGGTGATCATCTCGGTCACCGGATGCTCCACCTGGATGCGCGTGTTCATCTCGATGAAGTAGAAGTGATGCGTCTCGTCATCATAGAGATATTCGAGTGTTCCGGCGCCGCGGTAGTTCACGGCTTCCGCCAGCGCCACAGCGGAGGTGCAGAGTTTCTCGCGCACATGCTGTGGCAGCACGGCGGAGGGTGCCTCCTCCCACACCTTCTGGCGGCGGCGCTGCAGCGAGCATTCGCGCTCGAAACAATGAATGGCGCGCGTGCCGTCCCCTAAGATCTGCACCTCGATGTGCCGGGCCTTCTTGATCACCTTCTCGATATAGAGCCCGCCATCGCCGAAGGCGGCCTTGGCTTCGGCTGAGGCCTGCGGCATCAGCGTCTCGAATTCGCTCATGTCATGGGCGATGCGGATGCCGCGCCCGCCGCCGCCTGCGGCTGCCTTGATCATGATAGGAAAGCCGATGGCCAGCGCAATGGTCTTGGCATGTTCGGGATCGTCCACGCGCCCGTCAGACCCCGGCACGACGGGAACGCCCGCCGCTTCCGCTGCAACACGCGCTGCCACCTTGTCGCCCATGACGCGGATCGAGTCACCCCTGGGGCCGACGAAAATCAGGCCAGCGGACTCCACCGCATCGGCAAAGCCCGCATTCTCGGCCAGGAAGCCATAGCCGGGGTGCACGGCGTCAGCGCCGGTATCCTTTGCCGCTTTCAGGATGTTCTCGATGTTGAGGTAGGATTTTGCGGCATGCGGGGGGCCGATGTTCACTGCCTCGTCCGCCATCTTCACCGCCAGCATTTCGGCATCGGCGACGGAATGCACCTGCACCGTCTTGAGCCCAAGCTCCCGCGCCGCACGGATGATGCGCACTGCGATCTCGCCGCGATTGGCAATGAGGAGCTTGGAGATAGCCATCCTCAGCCAATCTCCGCCAGCGGTTGCCCGGCCATCACCGGCTCTTCGTTTTCCGCCACAAAGGTGATCTGGCCCGCCGCTTCGGCCTTTACCTCAGTGAAAGACTTCATCACCTCGATCAAGCCGATAACCTCGCCCTTGGCAACCATGTCGCCGTCATTCTTGTAGGTGGGCTTGTCGGGTGCGGGCTTCCTGTAGAAGGTGCCGGGAAGGGGCGAGAGTAGTTGAGCCATGGTCTGTCCTCGTCGTTCAATTGATCAGGCAGCGTCGATATAGGGCTTCACCGCGGTCCGCACGGCTTCAGCGATGGCCACTGCATTGGGCGTATCGGAGTGCACGCAGATCGCATCCGCGCGCACCTCCACGTCGCCGCCGCCCACTCCCTTCACCTTGCTTTCGCGAATGGCGCGCAGGCAGAGCGCGGCGGCATGCACTGGGTCTTTCGCCTCATGCTCGCGGGTGATGATGAGGGATCCATCGTCACGGTAATCGAGATCGGCGTAGAACTCAGCGATGAGCTTGTGGCCGCGCGCCGTGTAGACGATCTCGTGGAAGGTGTTGATCATGCCCATCAGCGGCACCTTGAAGACGTCCGCTGCATCGGCCACCGCCTGGGCTGTCTCTTCCATGCGCGCCGCCATGCCGTAGAGTGAGCCATGCGGCTTGATATGGTTCAACACCATGCCCTCGGCTTCAAGGAAGCCTTTGAGTGCACCCACCTGATATATAATGCAGTTGGCAAGTTCTTCTCGCCCGATCTTCATCTCGCGGCGGCCGAAGCCCTGGAGATCCGGCAGCGAGGGGTGAGCCCCCACTTTGACGCCGTGCTTCTTGGCGAGCCGAACCGTGGCGCGCATGTGATTGAAGTCAGAACCGTGGAAGCCGCAGGCCACATTGGCGACGTCGATCAGGGGCATGAGCCCCACATCGTCACCCATTTTATAGAGGCCGAACGCCTCTCCCATGTCACAGTTGATGATCGTCACCTGTGCAACCTCCTTCCCTGTGTATTGCGCTTAAGCGCCATCTTGAAGGGAAGCTTGCTGGACAACTGAATTATTGTAAAATCAGAAAAACTGCGTTGCGATATCCAAAAAACAGATATGACCCTTTCCCTGAAACAAGTGCGCTATTTCATAGCAACGGCAGATGCCGGCCAGGTGAGCCAGGCGGCGATCGAGCTGAATGTCTCGCAATCCGCCGTGACTGCCGCCATCAAGCAGCTCGAAGCAGATGTGGGGGTTGCGCTGTTCCGGCGTCTGCCGGCGGGAGTGACGCTTACAGCTGAGGGCGCGCGCTTCCTCAACCATGCCCGCAATATCATGGCCGCCGTCACCGCTGCGCAGCACGCGCCACTGACCGAGGATACCGCCATTAGCGGGGCAGTACGGATCGGCGTATCCTATACGGTTGCTGGCTATTTCCTGCCCCGGCACTTTGCACGCTTTGCACGGAGCTACCCGCGTATTCAGGCCGAGCTTTATGAATTACCGCGCAATTCCATCGAAAGCGGCCTGAAGGACGGCTCACTCGACCTGGCTGTAATGCTCGTCTCAAACCTGCAAGACAGGAAGCGGCTGGCCTACGAGACCCTGATCCGTTCAAGGCGTCGCCTGTGGCTTCCCGTCGAGCACCGTCTGCTCGCGGCTGAAGCCATCACGCTCGAGGATGTTGCCAGCGAACCCTATGTGATGCTGACCGTTGACGAAGCCAACCAGACGGCTGCGCGCTACTGGAAGTCGGCCGGGCTTCGACCCAGCACAATTTTCACAACATCCTCCGTTGAGGCCGTGCGGTCACTCGTGGCGGATGGCATGGGGGTGACTGTGCTGTCGGACATGGTCTACCGCCCATGGTCGCTCGAAGGCCAACGCATCGAACTGCGCAATGTTGTGGCGGATATTCCGACCATGGACGTGGGGCTCGCCTGGAACCATTCCCGGGTTCAGAGCCCTGCCTCCCGCACCTTTCACGAATTCATGAGCCTGTCGTTCGGCGGCGCCGGGCACTAACGAGCCAAGACGAAGCGTTCAAGCTTGCCAAGCGTCTGCTGTCCCAATTCCACGGCCCCGAAACCCTTCGCCCCCTGGAAGGCGGCCGCAGTATCGAAGATCATGCCCAGCGTCACCATTGTTGCACCGCCGTGATCTTCGAAGGAGGCCCAGGCATCCGCATGTTTTGGGCCGTTTTCGCCCCAGTGTAGAGTGTAGCCGATCCTCTCCTCGGGCCGGACCTCATGATAGGTATGATGGTTGGGGAAGACGGTGCCGTCGGGCGCGATCATGTCGAACACCCATTCGCCGCCGGACCGCAAATCGATCCGTTTGGTTTGGCAGGAGAAGCCGTCCGGCCCCCACCATTGCGGCAGGGTCTCAGGGTTCAGCCAGGCCGCCCACACCACAGACCGCGGCGCCATGATGACCCGCTGGAGCAGCATTGTCCGCTCCGCAGTGGCGGAGAGATTATCCAGTCCCGCACCGAAGCCTGCGCGGTAACCTGCTTCCATGTTCTCTGCCAGTGCGGAGAGCTGGACAGTTACGACAAGGCGGCTGTGCTGCCCAGTGCCTGAGAATTCTGCCGTTACCAAGGCGGCGGATTTCGAAACCCCTTCAGATGAGACCACCTCGTAGTTCACGGCGTACTGTGCCGGCTGAAGTGCCAGCCAGCCGCATTCGCAGCAGATGTCCGGCTGGCCCTCAACCTTGCACAGAGAGACCTCGCGGCCACCAACCTTCGTATCCGCCTCCAGAAAATTTACGACGACTGAAGGTGATGGCGCTGCCCAGACGGCCCGCGCAGCAGGAGCCGTCCATACTTCCCATAGAACAGACAGCGGGGCCGCCATGTTCCGCTCAAAGGTAAGCGTGAAGAAGCGGTCCTCCGAATTATCAGGGGGCGCATGCTCCTGATGGCTTGCGGGGCGATCACTTGTCATATCTTCCGCTCCTTCATCACATTCATCACAAGCCTATCCAGCCGGTCGAGCCGGTTTTCCCAGATGGCGCGCTGTTGTTCGACCCAGACCCGGACCGGATCCAAAGCTTCGGGCACGATGGCGCAGGTGCGGATCCGCCCGTCCTTGGTTGAAGTTATCAGACCTGCACCCTCCAGTACCGAGAGGTGCCGCATTACCGTGGGGAGGCGCAGCCCTGTGGGGCCGGCCAGATCTGTAATCCGCGCGGGCGTTTCCGCCAACCGGGTCAGTATCGCGCGGCGGGTGGGATCGGCGAGTGCGTGAAAGATGTGCGAGAGACCGGTGTCATGCTTAGCCATGTCGCTAAGTATTGCAGAATTCGCGATAGGTGCAAGCAAATACTTCGTCAAGTGGCTAAGTTTTGTTCCGGAGTTGTTTGTGGCTGTACCGTTCCGTAACCTTACTGCATGTTCACAGCGGATGGCGCAGCGGGATGAAGAGCACCATAAGCAGGTGGCCCTGGCTAAGCTTCCTGCTGGCAGGAGGTTTGCTGGCCAGTCCGTGGGGTGTGAACTTTGTGTCGACCGCATTCTTCGCAAGCGAACAACTCTCGCGGAATATTGCGCGCCCTCTCCTAGCTATGGTGGCCTTTGCGTTGTTCGCGCTAATGGTCTGCGAGGTCTTGTTACGCTTGTGGCTCAACCGGAGGCGCACGAAGACGGCTATGATCAGGAAGTGAAGTGCGCAAGCCGTCGCGCGGATTACTGAAAGGTAACGCCTGCGCGCTTTAGCAACAGGCTATCCAGGCGGTCGAGAAAGGCCTGCTGCGCCTCAGCCGGATAATCAATCTCCGGCGGCGCATTGGAAAGAAGATTCATGGTTGCGTTTGACTCGAAGAATACAATACGGCCTTGCTCATCCACATCGAAATCCAATCCAAAGACATCAAGTGGAATGCGTTTGCCGATTTCTGCCAGGGCTGTCCACACACCGTCGCCCAGTTGTTCCGGATGCCGGAGAATAGCATCGGCATGTTCAAGAAGCGCCCTGTCCTGTTTGTAGGTCGCCTGGATACTCTCGGTCTTGCGGCCCTTCACGATCCAGTACGAATCGTAATCGGCCCGCATCAGCGTCGGTACACCGCCAACAAATGCCGCACGCATTCTCCGGTGCATGTTCTTGCGGTGTGTCAGCTTGATATAGTCGATGACGTATATATCTTTCTCCCCACGCGCCAGCAGTTCGGAGAGGGCGGCGCCTAGTTCTGCATTGTTGGTTGCGAGATGAAGGTGGGTCGCTTCCTGTTCACCGACTGTCCGCAGGATGACAGGATAGACAAACAGATCATTGATATGGGCTCGCACGGCGGGAAACAGCGCATGATCGAGTTTGAAATGCATGATTTTGGGAACGACCAGATTGTCTATGCCGCGCAGTAGATCCGCCGTCTCCTGCCTTGTGCAGCGAACCGCATTTGCAGCCGCGTTCACCACGGGAAAGCCTAGCGCCATCTCGTGCCCTTCCACTCTGCGCAGGTCACCCCGCTTCAAATTCTCGCCGTTCACGCAATTGTTAAGGGTGAGCGCCACTTCATTTGGACCGATTTCCCCCGCCAGCGAACGGGGCGGGCTTCCCACAAAGACCGAGAGAAAGCGATAGCGATCCGGCCGCAGCGCTTTGAGCTGACTCGGGAAATTGGCAGAAAAATGCTGCTGCACGGCCGGTTCCGTGAGCGTCTGCAGCGAGGGGTCCGGTGAAATCATCGCTATCGAGATGATCTGTGTATCCTCACGGCGCGACACATAAGCGGGTGCGGATTCCAGATAGCGCTCGAACAGACGTTCTGCTTCTTCCCTTCTTTTCAGGTGAATTGCGGCCGCACAGGCAAAGGCGATGGCTTCAGGCTTGTTGCTCCAACGGTAGGAAGGCGATCCCGCACGAGACAGGATGTCTGCGAAGAAAGTAGCCCTGTCCGCGGCCCGGAGCCAGATGTGCTCAAGTTCCCAACTGGCACCCGGGCGATCAAGAACCGGTGAGAGAAAGGAGGCGACATAATCATGTTCGCCGGCCCCGAGGAGCGCGAGGCTCAGGTTTTCAAAGGAAGCCGCGTCAAAATTCACGTCATCGACCAAGCTAGGCGATGGGAGACCCGGCCCAGCAAGTGCCGCCAGTTCCCGCCAGCGGCCCGCTTGTGCCAGCAGCCTTGCAAGGTTTCCGGCATATTTCAGCTTTTGCGCTGGAGTTGAAGCGCTTCCGATGGCCCGTCTCACGCATTCGATCGCCTCTGCTGGGCGACCGGTCACCGCCAGCGCAAGGCCCTTGAGGGCGAGGAGTTCCGCATTCTCCGGCGCCGAAGCGAGGAGCGGCTCAATCTTGATAAGGGCAAGGGCAGGATTGCCGCCACGGATAGCGGAAACAATCTCTTCATAATCAGTCATGTCACTTCCAGATAAGTGGCGCTCG